>NZ_JAOWHM010000009.1:0-216 GCF_030332595.1 Citrobacter sp. Cpo100
TTGCATCCGTAGCTCAGCTGGATAGAGTACTCGGCTACGAACCGAGCGGTCGGAGGTTCGAATCCTCCCGGATGCACCATATTACTTGATAGCGCTTTAGCAGCGACATCAAATCTGCAGTAAAGTAAGTTTCCCTGATGCATCCGTAGCTCAGCTGGATAGAGTACTCGGCTACGAACCGAGCGGTCGGAGGTTCGAATCCTCCCGGATGCACCA
>NZ_JAOWHM010000010.1:0-265 GCF_030332595.1 Citrobacter sp. Cpo100
CAGTAAGGATGGTGGAGCTATGCGGGATCGAACCGCAGACCTCCTGCGTGCAAGGCAGGCGCTCTCCCAGCTGAGCTATAGCCCCATCGTAGTTATCTCATTCACCTTAATTCTTGCTGAGACAAGGCGTGGAGCGGCGAAGCATACTGAAGTATGCGAGTCGTTTCACAACGCGGTATCAGAAAGAATTTGGTAGGCCTGAGTGGACTTGAACCACCGACCTCACCCTTATCAGGGGTGCGCTCTAACCACCTGAGCTACAAGC
>NZ_JAOWHM010000011.1:0-144417 GCF_030332595.1 Citrobacter sp. Cpo100
TGGAGGCGCATTATAGGGAGTTTCCTGCGGCCCGCAACCCTTAAATGACAGAAAAATGACTGACTGCTGCATTCCACAGCAAAACCCCGCCTTATACCCATTTACGCACAGAGTTATCCACAATCGTAAGGAAATTATCTGTAAGCGTCCCTGAAAAGGGAGGGAATCGGTATGAAAACCTCTATATAGAAAGAAATTCACTCTACGCTATATAAAGAAGAAGGACTGACAACTTAAGCGCCATAATCCCTACCACCTTTGAATTACGCACCCCATCAGGCAATAATACCCGCACAAACCGTGATTTCAGGACCGTGATGAGATACTCCCTGCAACGTACTGCTATACGTAAACGCCCGATGAAGCTTGGCACCACCGTGATCCTCATGGTTAGTGCAGTACTCTTCTCCGTGCTGCTTGTCGTTCATCTGATTTATTTCTCGCAGATCAGCAACATGACGCGCGATGCATTAGCGAGTAAAGCTCTTGCAGTCGCGCGAACGCTAGCCAACTCTCCGGAGATCCGCCAGGGACTAATGAAAAAGCCCGAGGAAAGCGGCATTCAGGCGATTGCCCAGGCGGTGAATAAGAGCAACGACTTTTTGTTTATCGTCGTCACTGATATGCAAAGCATTCGTTACTCCCATCCCGAAGCACAGCGAATCGGTCAGCCATTTAAAGGTGATGACATATTGCTGGCCCTGCAGGGTAAAGAGAATGTCGCCATTAATCGCGGATTCCTGGCTAAAGCTCTACGTGTATTTACTCCTATCTATGACGAACATCACCGGCAGATTGGCGTGGTGTCGATCGGCCTTGAGCTAAGCCGGGTGACTGAGCAGATCAATAACAGCCGCGGCAGCATCATCTGGTCAATCTTATTTGGCGTGCTGGTTGGACTGCTCGGCACATGGGTATTTGTCAAAGTCCTCAAGCGCATTCTGTTTGGCCTGGAACCTTATGAGATCTCCAATCTGTTCGAACAACGCCAGGCGATGCTGCACTCTATAAAGGAAGGTGTTATTGCCGTTGACGAGTGCGGTGAGGTGACCCTGATTAACCAGGCGGCGCAGGAGCTGCTGGATTATCACAAATCACAAGATGATGCCCAGCTCTCCACACTCAGCCATGCGTGGTCACAGGTGGTCGATTTTTCACAGGTACTACATGACGGAACGCCGCGCCGCGATGAAGAGATCATGGTGAAGGATCGGCTACTCTTAATTAACACGGTCCCGGTACTCAGCAACGGTAAAATCATCGGTGCCATTTCAACCTTCAGAGATAAAACTGAAGTCCGAAAACTCATGCAACGTCTGGATGGTATGGTCAACTATGCCGACGCACTTCGTGAACGATCCCACGAATTCATGAATAAATTGCACGTGATTCTGGGATTATTGCATCTGAAAAGTTATAAGCAGCTTGAAAATTACATCCTGAAGACCGCAAACAATTATCAGGAAGAAATTGGCTCACTGTTAGGAAAAATAAAATCACCGGTGATCGCAGGATTTTTACTCAGTAAGATTAATCGCACATCTGATTTAGGCCATAGTCTGGTCATTAGCAATGAAAGCCAGTTACCGGAAAATAGCAACGAAGATCAGGTGGCGGTACTGATTACCGTTCTGGGGAATCTGATTGAAAACGCCCTGGAGGCGCTAGGTCAAGAACCTGGTGGTGAGATCAGCGTATCCTTGCATTATCGACACGGCTGGTTGCATTGCGAAGTGAATGACGATGGTCCGGGGATTGCCCCCGAAAACATTGAGCACATCTTTGAGAAGGGAGTTTCGTCAAAAGGAACCGAACGGGGCGTTGGTTTAGCGCTTGTTAAACAACAGGTTGAAAACGTTGGCGGTAATATTTCCGTCGAGTCTGAACCTGGGATCTTCACCCAATTTTTTGTACAGTTACCGTGGAATGGTGAGAGGGCCAGCAGATGATCAATGTCTTAATTGTCGATGACGATGCAATGGTAGCGGAATTAAACCGCCGTTATGTCGCGCAACTCTCCGGTTTTCACTGCTGCGGCACAGCCTCCACGCTGGAGAAAGCAAAAGAGATAATCTTTCATAGCGGTCATCATATCGATCTGATTTTGCTAGATATTTATATGCAAAAAGAAAACGGTCTGGACCTGCTACCGGTTCTGCACAGCGAAGGTTGCAAGTGTGATGTCATCGTCATCTCTTCCGCCGCTGATGCCACCACCATCAAAGATTCACTTCACTACGGTGTTGTTGACTACCTGATCAAACCTTTCCAGGCTTCCCGGTTTGAAGAGGCGCTCACCGGCTGGCTGCACAAGAAAAATGAAATGGACAAGCATCAGTACTATGAACAGTCTGAGCTTGACCAGCTGATTCACGGCAGCTCTTCCAATGAACAGGAAGCACGGCGCTTACCTAAAGGGTTAACGCCACAAACGTTACGCACGCTGTGTCAGTGGATTGATGAGCACCAGGATCAGGAGTTCTCCACGGATGAGCTGGCCAACGAGGTCAATATCTCGCGCGTCTCTTGCCGTAAATACCTTATCTGGCTCGTCAATTGTCACATCTTATTTACCAGCATCCATTATGGCGTGACCGGCAGACCTGTTTATCGTTATCGTGTGCAGGCTGAACACTACTCATTGCTTAAACAATATTGCCAATAAATACACTTGGGATTATTTGTTATTTGAAAGTAACAATTATTAAAATAATGAAAAATCCCAATTTCACCAGCTGGCACTGTAAAATTATAAATTTGCGTTAGATCAAATATATTTGTATCCGGCATGTTAAATGTATTATTTTAATATTGACAACCATCACACTGTTTTTAATTTCAAAATCGCTAACAAAAGTTAATTAAGTATTATCTAACTCGCAGAGTGTGTATTTTTACCCATAAAGGATTAGTCTGAAATTAACCAGACATACAAAATCTAGACTGGTAGCAATGGAGACCATGCTACGTACCATGGACACCGTACATTTTTGTGAGCAAATAAAAGTATCCGCACGCCGACCTCATCACATTATGAGATGGCGTGACCGTGATCACATAAATAATCTACTCACCCATTCTGTCGGTGGTTCACGTAATAGCGGAAAACGCAAAACAGATAAATTACAGCGTCAACCGCAGCTTTCCATGCCCAGCTCTGCTTCCCATCGCCTGAGGATTTTCTCCTCTGATCAAAGCCACAGAAAAAAGCTAAATATTTCCATAAATTTGAAAAAACATTCTAGCAAGACATTTGAACATTAATCGCAAATACGGACATATCGAATACTGACCATTTTTTGATGCTTATTCTGGCAAAAAAGAATGTGGCACAGATCCATTTTTCAAAAAATTGACTGGGTTTTTCGCGAGGGTAAATAAAATGTTATTTAGTATACAACTTCTCATAATATTAATATGTTTGTTTTATGGTGCCAGAAAGGGCGGTATCGCGCTGGGTTTATTAGGCGGTATCGGCCTGGTCATTCTGGTTTTCGTTTTCCATCTCCAGCCGGGTAAACCACCTGTAGATGTAATGCTGGTTATTATTGCCGTGGTGGCCGCATCGGCAACCTTGCAAGCCTCCGGCGGCCTTGACGTTATGCTGCAAATCGCTGAAAAGCTGCTGCGCCGTAACCCAAAATACGTTTCCATCGTCGCACCTTTCGTTACCTGCACCCTGACGATTCTCTGCGGTACAGGGCACGTGGTATACACCATCCTGCCAATCATTTATGACGTTGCCATTAAGAACAATATTCGCCCGGAACGTCCGATGGCGGCGAGTTCTATCGGCGCGCAGATGGGGATTATCGCCAGCCCGGTTTCTGTAGCCGTGGTGTCACTGGTGGCAATGCTGGGTAACGTAACGTTTGAAGGCAAGCATCTCGAATTCCTCGACCTGCTCAGCATCACCATCCCGTCTACCCTGTTGGGTATCCTGGCGATCGGTATCTTCAGCTGGTTCCGTGGTAAGGATCTGGATAAAGATGAAGAGTTCCAGAAGTTCATTTCCGTACCTGAAAACCACAACTATGTGTATGGCGATACCGCCACGCTGTTAGACAAAAAGCTGCCGAAAAGCAACTGGCTGGCCATGTGGATCTTCCTGGCTGCTATCGCCGTTGTTGCCGTGCTTGGCGCGTTCTCCGAGCTGCGTCCTACCTTTAGCGGCAAACCGCTGTCAATGGTGCTGGTTATCCAGATGTTCATGCTGCTGACCGGTGCGCTGATTATTATCTTGACGAAGACCAATCCCGCTTCAATATCTAAAAACGAAGTCTTCCGTTCCGGTATGATCGCGATTGTGGCGGTGTACGGTATTGCCTGGATGGCCGAAACAATGTTCGGCGCGCACATGACAGAAATCGAAGGTGTGCTGGGCAATATGGTGAAAGAGTATCCGTGGGCCTATGCAATTGTTCTGCTGCTGGTATCCAAATTTGTAAACTCCCAGGCAGCGGCGCTGGCAGCGATTGTTCCGGTCGCGCTGGCAATCGGGGTTGATCCCGCGTACATCGTGGCTTCTGCTCCGGCATGTTACGGTTACTACATTCTGCCGACCTACCCGAGCGATCTGGCTGCTATCCAGTTTGACCGTTCCGGCACCACCCACATCGGCCGCTTCGTTATCAACCACAGCTTCATTCTGCCTGGCTTGATCGGCGTAAGCGTATCCTGTGTCTTTGGTTGGATCTTCGCCGCAATGTACGGTTTCCTGTAATCACAGTTCGCGTGCCGTCCACGTTGGTACGGCACGCCACCATGAAGACACAGAGAATTTTAAAATTCCTGAGAAAAATGAAAAGGCTGGAAGCAAATGTCAAAAGTTGAATTCACTTACCAGGCGGCTTTCCCACTGGGGGAAGACAAAACTGAGTACTACCTGCTGACATCCGATCACGTCAGCGTCGGCGAGTTTGAAGGCGAAACAATCCTGAAAGTAGCCCCTGAAGCACTTACACTACTGGCCCAGCAAGCCTTCCACGATGCCTCCTTCATGCTCCGCCCAGAACACCAACAGCAAGTCGCCTCAATTCTCCATGATCCCGAAGCCAGCGAAAACGATAAGTACGTGGCGCTGCAGTTCCTGAGAAACTCCGAAATCGCCGCCAAAGGCGTGTTGCCAACCTGCCAGGACACCGGTACGGCAATCATCATGGGTAAAAAAGGTCAGCGTGTTTGGACCGGCGGCGGCGATGAAGCGGCGCTCTCCAAAGGCGTATTTAATACCTATATCGAAGATAACCTGCGCTACTCACAAAATGCGGCGCTGGATATGTACAAAGAAGTGAATACCGGCACCAACCTGCCCGCACAGATCGATCTGTACAGCGTGGACGGTGACGAATACAAATTCCTGTGCGTGGCCAAAGGCGGCGGCTCAGCCAACAAAACCTATCTGTATCAGGAAACCAAAGCGCTGCTGACTCCCGGCAAACTGAAAAACTTCCTGGTTGAGAAAATGCGCACGCTGGGTACCGCAGCTTGCCCGCCGTATCACATCGCATTCGTTATTGGTGGTACGTCAGCGGAAAGCACCCTCAAAACGGTGAAGCTGGCCAGCACACACTACTATGACGCGCTGCCGACTGAAGGCAATGCTCACGGCCAGGCATTCCGCGATCTGCAACTGGAACAAGAACTGCTGGAAGAAGCGCAGAAACTCGGCCTTGGTGCTCAGTTCGGCGGGAAATACTTCGCACATGATATCCGCGTGATCCGCCTTCCTCGCCACGGCGCGTCCTGCCCGGTTGGTATGGGTGTTTCTTGCTCCGCAGACCGTAACATCAAGGCCAAGATCAACCGCGAAGGGATCTGGATTGAAAAACTGGAACATAACCCAGGTCAGTACATTCCGGAATCTCTGCGCCAGGCGGGCGAAGGCGAAGTGGTTAAAGTTGACCTTAACCGCCCAATGAAAGAGATCCTCGCCCAGCTCTCTCAGTACCCGGTTTCTACTCGTCTGTCACTGAGCGGTACTATCATTGTTGGTCGTGACATTGCCCACGCGAAGTTAAAAGAACGTATTGAGTCCGGCGAAGGTCTGCCGCAGTACGTGAAAGATCATCCGATCTACTACGCGGGTCCGGCCAAAACCCCTGCAGGCTACCCGTCCGGTTCTTTAGGTCCAACCACCGCGGGTCGTATGGACTCCTACGTTGACCTGTTGCAGTCTCACGGCGGCAGCATGATCATGCTGGCAAAAGGTAACCGTAGCCAGCAGGTGACTGACGCCTGCCACAAACACGGCGGCTTCTACTTGGGCAGCATCGGCGGACCAGCAGCGGTACTGGCGCAGCAGAGCATTAAGCATCTGGAATGCGTGGAATACCCGGAGCTGGGTATGGAAGCTATCTGGAAAATCGAAGTAGAAGATTTCCCGGCTTTCATTCTGGTCGATGACAAAGGCAACGATTTCTTCCAGCAAATCGTCAGCAAACAATGCGCTAACTGCGCGAAGTAACCCATTCGGCCCGGCACTGGACTGGCACTAAATTTTTGGCGTCAGTCCAGCGATCCCCCCGGGCCAACTTTATCCCCCCATTTACTGGTATTGAATTTTTGCCGTTCACAGGGAATAGTGATCTTTTCCATTACGTGTGAATTCGCAATGCTCCGTACTCTGAACCCCACAATCTTGCGCACCGGTGCATTGATCCTGGCGCTGATTCTTATCTACACCGGTATCTCTGCCTCTGAGAAAATCACCTGGCTGATGGAAGTCACGCCAGTCATTATTGTCGTCCCGCTGTTGCTGGCTACCATGAAGCAGTACCCATTGACGCCGCTGCTTTATACGTTGATTTTCTTGCACGCCATCATTCTGATGGTAGGCGGGATGTATACCTACGCCAAAGTCCCCGTCGGTTTTCAGGTTCAGGAATGGCTGGATCTCAGTCGAAACCCCTATGACAAGCTGGGCCACTTCTTCCAGGGGCTGGTACCAGCCCTGACGGCAAGAGAGATTTTAGTGCGCGGCAATATTGTCCGTGGTCGTAAGATGCTGGCATTTTTGGTCTGCTGCGTAGCACTGGCGATTAGCGCAATGTATGAACTCATCGAATGGTGGGCCGCGCTGGCAATGGGACAAGGTGCGGATGACTTCCTTGGCACGCAGGGTGACCCGTGGGATACCCAGTCGGACATGTTCTGCGCCCTGCTCGGTGCGTTAACAACGGTCCTTGCACTGGCGGGCTGGCACAATCGGCAGTTGAAAACGGCCGGAGAGCGCTAACGCTTCTCCAGCAATCTACATTACCTACTGCGATACTTGATAACCAGAATCGGCAAGGCGAACAACAGTGTCAGAAAGTTCGCCATGCTGACGGCTGTATCTTCAATCAATAATCCGTAAATCAGCCACAAAACCAGCCCGCACACAAACATCACATACATCAAACCGGAGATGCCTTGTGTGTTGCGGGTGGTAATAACCTTAATGGCTTGCGGTAAGAAAGAGAGCGTCGTCAGGCTGGCCGCCAAATACCCAATCAACGAATGCCATTCCATCGCTATGCCTTCACATCGCCTGGAGCCACTACCGCAATAGCCGGGATATCCGGTTGCTCATGGTGCTGCGGCACCTTGCGATACTTATCCAGTAAATGGATCTGGATCCTGCGCAGGGTGTCACCATTCAGTCGATAAAAGCGGAAATACAGGACTAAGGTCACCACAAAAAAGAGTGCGGGTAGCGCTATCATAATAAACTGCATGCCAACGATGGTTTCGGCAGACTGCGCGACATTTGGCGCGTAATTAATCACCCCGAGTATCAACGCGATAAAGAAAGCGGCAAATGCTGACCCACCTTTTACCACCATTGTCTGCACCGAATAAGCGATACTTTCACAACGAACATTAAGTTTGTATTCGCCGTAATCAACGGTATCTGCCACCATAATGACCTGCAACACCCAGAAAAGCGCCGAACCAATATTCAGTAAAACACCCGCTATAACAATCAGTAAGATATTATGGAAATCTGCCAGCGCCATCACCAGTAGTACGCTACAGCTAAGCACCGGCAACACCGATGCCCCAGCCCACAAGATCCGTCGTGACAACGCGTTTACCAGCCGAGGAAAGAAAATCAACGTCAACAGGTTTGCCGCACCTGCGTAAGACATGTAGTACGGGAAGAGACTTGCATCGCCAATGACGTAGGTAAAATAGTAAATGGCAAAGCCAGCAATGATATTGGATGCAATATTGTAAGCCAGTGCCATACCTAACAGGCAGGATAGCTGGTCATTTTTATAGATAAGCCCAACGATCGCTTTCAACCCAAGACGACTGCTGTCTGCCGTGGCCTCACTGCCTGACGAATAAACCTCATGCACATTCCGTAGCGTCACAACGGTGGAAACGATAAAGAACGCGATGAGAATTAGCGTAAACATCTGAAAGCCAAAACCACGATCTGCTCCGCCAACATAGCTCACAAAAGGCAGCGTCACGCCTGCGGTAACAAACCCAGAAAGGCTGGCGAAGAAACGGGGGTACGGCACCAGTTGTTCACGCTCGCGTTTATCCAGCGTAATGGTTGGCACCAGTGACCAAAATGGAATATCCATAATGGTGTAGGTCATTCCCCATAATATATACGTCACGCAAACAAATACGACCTGCGCAGTACCCTCAAAAAGATGTGCGCTAAAAAGCAAAAACAGCACCAATGAGTTCGCCAGCGTACCGAGTAAAATCCAGGGTTTAAATTTTCCCCAGCGCGATCGGGTGGCGTTCACAATCCAGCCCATGATGGGATCGTTTACCGCATCCCAAATCCTTGCCGCCAGGAACAACGTTCCGACCAGCCCCACCGATAATCCCACCACGTCGGTGTAGTAATACATCAGATACATGTACACAATACCGATGGCGAAATCCTTACCAAACGCTCCAAATCCATAACTGAGTTTTGTTGTCAGAGATATGCTCATAGGGTATCGGGTCGCTGTTACCAGCGCCCGCCTTCTGTAAGAGGAAACGTCAGAGGTTAAACGCCGGATACAATGCCCGGCGTGATTGTGTATTAACGGTGCAGCCAGGCCGGCAGCCAGTCGCCGTGAGACGCGATCAGGTCGTCCACCAGCGCATAAATCTCTTCAATCCCCAGTACCGCGGCGGTATGCGGATCCATCATCGCCGCGTGATAAACGCGATCGCGATTCTCCGTCAGGATGGCTTCCGTTAGCAGGGTCTGAACATTGATATTGGTTTGCATCATGGCCGCCAAATGTGACGGGAGAGTCCCGACTTTCGTTGGCTGAATACCATTTGCATCGACCAGACAAGCGACTTCAACGCAGCAGCCTTGCGGCAGGTTATCGATCAGATTGTCATTGCGAACGTTGCCATACACGACGCTCGGTTCACCGGTCCAGATAGCGTTCATGATAGTGCTGGCATATTCGCGCGACGGTTTAATGTCGATCCGCTCAGCCGTTTTGTACTCTTCCAGCTCTTTTTTCCAGTTCGCCAACTGTTCCACACAACGTTTCGGATATTCATCCAATGGCACCTTATAGCGCTCAATCAGATCTTCACGCCCCGGTTTGATAAACCACGGCGTATATTCGGCGAAGTGCTCCGACGATTCGGTGACGAAATACCCCAGTTTTTTGAACATTTCATAACGCACAATGTTCTGGCAACGGGTATTTCCGTGAATATTTGGTTTCGGCGCCTGACCGGATTCATAGGCCGCCAGCAGCTCCGGGTAGAGATTCACATAGGCACCGTCCGCCGTTTTGCGCTCCAGCTCCAGATAAAATGCCATATGGTTGATCCCGGCACTGCGATAGCGCAAAGAAGCAGGGTCGATGTTCAGATCGCGGGCCAACTCCTCCGCCGTCCCCTGCACCGAATGACACAACCCAACCTGCTTAATATGCGGATAGCGCGCATACATTGCCCAGGTGTTCATTGCCATCGGGTTAACGTAGTTAAGCATCGTGGCCTGCGGACAGACTTCGGTCATATCCTCACAAATCTGCCATAAATGCGGGATGGTGCGCAGCGCGCGCATGATCCCGCCCGGCCCCAGCGTGTCGGCAATCGTCTGCTCCAGGCCATGGCGTTTACACACCGTAAAATCGGTGACGGTACAAGGTTCATAGCCGCCGATCTGGAAAGCGACCACCACAAAATCAGCATCCTGTAATGCTGCTTTTTGATCGGTATAGCAGGTGATTCGTCCAGACGCGCCCGCAGAATCCATCAACTTGCGCACAACAACGTGTGATTCTTCCAGACGCGTAGGATCGAGATCCATCAAGGCGATATGCGCAGATTTAAGCGCATCGCGGTGAAAGACGTCCCCAAGAATATTTTTGACGAAAATCGTGGAACCGGCGCCGATAAAGGTAATTTTGGGTGCAGACATCATGACTCTCCAGAACATTAGTGAACACAGTCATGGTGGCACAGCCCATAGATGAAAACCTCCGACTTCCCTGCTGAGCATTCCCATAAACTCAGATCATCACTCTGCGCCCTATTGGATCTGAGTTTATGGGACAAAATTACCCAAAAAGCAGAGTATGCGACCGCAAAATGTCGCTATGCTCAATGGTAACGGTCCAATTTGTGTCCTGATTCTCAGCCTTAATACGTGTTAAATGACATGATTCTGATAATTCAGGAAATGGAGCAACCATGAGTACATTACCGACATCGCCTCTCCCTCCCGATCCGCACATGTGCAGTAGCGATGAAGAACAAACCCGCAGCCCGCTATCGCTGTACTCAGAATATCAACGGATGGATATCGAGTTGCGCTCACCGCATGCTATGCCTGCCAGCCACTGGCATGGGCAAGTGGAGATCAATGTCCCGTTTGATGGTGACGTCGAGTACCTTATCAACAACGAAGTCGTGCAGATAAAACAGGGACACATCACGCTATTCTGGGCCTGTACACCGCATCAGCTCACGCGTCCGGGCAGCTGCCAAAGTATGGCTATCTTCAATTTACCGATGCACCTTTTCCTCTCCTGGCCGCTGGATCGCGAGCTGATCAACCATGTTACCCATGGAATGGTCATCAAATCGCTGGCGTCGCAGCAGTTGAGCACCTTTGAGGTTCAGCGCTGGCAACAGGAACTGAGCAACCCGAACGAACAAATTCGCCAGCTCGCCATTGATGAAATTGGTCTGATGCTCAAACGGTTTAGCCTTTCCGGTTGGCAGCCTATCCTGGTCAATAAAACCTCGCGGACCCACAAAAACAGCGTGTCGCGGCACGCCCAGTTCTACGTCAGCCAAATGCTGAGCTTTATTGCTGACAACTACGATCAGGCGCTCACCATCAACGACGTCGCGGAACACGTGAAGCTCAACGCCAACTATGCGATGGGGATTTTCCAACGCGTAATGCAACTCACCCTGAAGCAGTACATCACGGCAATGCGGATTAATCACGTCCGCGCATTGCTTAGCGATACCGATAAAACCATTCTCGACGTTGCGTTGACCGCCGGATTCCGATCCAGCAGCCGTTTTTATGACACCTTCAGCAAGTTTGTCGGCATGTCGCCGCAGCAGTACCGCAAACTAAGCCAGCAGCATCGGCAAACAATCGCTGGTTGATATCATTCGGCAATATCAGTATCAGCCAAAAAAATATTCCCCCTGTCGATAAACGGCGGTGAAAAACCGTCAACAAGCAAACATAACCTACTGTTTAAAAACAAATTAAAAACAAATCAGACTATTTTTTACCCGCTTTACAGCCCATTTTGACAGGATAATACTTGCCTGCGTCACATTCATACGGTGTGTCTGCAATTCATAGATTGCAACCTTTCCACAACCGGGTAAAAGATGATGAAAGTATTAATTGTTGAAAGTGAGTTTCTGCATCAGGACACCTGGGTCGGTAGCGCTGTCGAACGTCTGGCTGACGCATTAAGCCGCCAAAATGTTACCGTCATTAAGTCCACCTCATTCGACGATGGTTACGCAATCCTCGCCGCCAATGAAGCCATTGATTGCCTGATGTTCAGCTATCAAATGGAACAACAAGACGAGCACCTGAACGTCAGGCAATTGATCGGCAAGCTCCACGAGCGCCAGCAAAACGTACCTGTTTTCCTGCTGGGCGATCGCGAAAAAGCCACCGCATCGCTGGATCGCGACCTGCTGGAGCTTGTCGATGAATTCGCCTGGATTCTGGAAGATACCGCAGACTTTATCGCCGGTCGCGCCGTTGCGGCGATGACCCGCTACCGCCAACAACTTCTGCCACCGCTGTTCAGCGCACTGATGAAGTACGGCGACATCCATGAATACTCCTGGGCAGCTCCGGGTCACCAGGGCGGCGTCGGATTCACCAAAACGCCGGCCGGTCGTTTCTACCATGATTACTATGGTGAAAACTTATTCCGTAGCGACATGGGTATTGAACGCGCATCGCTCGGCTCGCTGCTGGATCATACCGGCGCGTTTGGCGAGAGCGAAAAATATGCCGCCCGCGTATTTGGCGCTGACCGCTCCTGGTCCGTAGTGGTCGGGACTTCCGGCTCTAACCGCACTATCATGCAGGCTTGTATGACCGATGATGACGTCGTGGTGCTGGATCGTAACTGCCATAAATCCATCGAGCAGGGGCTTATCCTCACCGGGGCAAAACCGGTGTACATGGTGCCAAGCCGCAACCGGTACGGCATTATCGGGCCTATCTACCCGCAGGAAATGCAGCCTGAAACATTGCAGAAAAAGATCAGCGAAAGCCCGCTAACCAAAGGTAAAGCCGGGCAAAAACCGTCTTACAGCGTTGTGACCAACTGTACCTACGACGGTGTTTGCTACAACGCCAAAGAGGCCCAGGACCTGCTCGCGCAAACCAGCGATCGCATCCACTTCGATGAGGCCTGGTATGGCTATGCTCGCTTCAACCCAATTTACGCCGATCACTACGCCATGCGTGGCGCGCCGGGCGATCATAACGGTCCTACCGTTTTTGCCACCCACTCGACCCACAAACTGCTGAATGCGCTTTCTCAGGCATCTTACATTCACGTTCGTGAAGGTCGTGGGGCCGTGAACTTCTCCCGCTTTAACCAGGCGTACATGATGCACGCCACTACCTCTCCGCTGTATGCCATCTGTGCTTCAAACGACGTGGCGGTCTCCATGATGGACGGTAACAGCGGCCTGTCGCTCACCCAGGAAGTGATCGACGAAGCGGTCGATTTCCGTCAGGCCATGGCACGGTTGTACAAAGAATTCACCGCCGAAGGCGACTGGTTCTTCAAACCGTGGAACAAAGAGATTGTGACCGATCCGCAGACCGGCAAAACCTATGACTTTGCCGATGCGCCAACCCAACTCCTGACCACCGACCAGAACTGCTGGGTAATGCGCCCGGGTGAATCCTGGCACGGATTTAAAGACCTGCCGGATAACTGGAGCATGCTGGACCCGATCAAAGTCAGCATTCTGGCTCCGGGGATGGGCGACGATGGTGAACTGGAAGAGAACGGCGTACCGGCTGCACTGGTCACCGCCTGGCTTGGCCGTCACGGCATCGTGCCGACCCGTACCACCGATTTCCAGATTATGTTCCTGTTCTCCATGGGGATTACCCGCGGGAAATGGGGCACACTGATCAACACGTTGTGCTCTTTCAAACACCATTACGATGCCAATACCCCGCTGGCACAGGTGATGCCAGAACTGGTTGAGGAACATCCAGACACTTACGCCAACATGGGCATTCACGATCTGGGCGACACCATGTTCGCCTGGCTGAAAGAGAACAACCCAGGCGCACGTCTTAACGCGGCCTACTCCGGCCTGCCTGTTGCTGAAATCACCCCGCGTGAAGCCTATAACGCGATAGTCAGCGATAACGTTGAGATGGTGGCCATTGAAAATCTGCCGGGTCGTATAGCCGCGAATTCCGTTATTCCTTACCCACCAGGAATTCCGATGCTGCTGTCCGGGGAAAACTTTGGCGACGCCAATAGCCCGCAGATTAGTTATCTACGTTCGTTGCAGTCCTGGGACCACCACTTCCCTGGATTTGAACATGAAACCGAAGGAACGGAAATTATTGACGGTGTGTACCACGTTATGTGCGTGAAAGCATAATGTCGTTTTATAGATAGTCCGATGTTTAAGGTAGACATGTCATGCTTGAGTAATTCCTGAGTATTGCTGCAAAACAATAACATTGTCATACCTTTTTGCGCGGGACCACCCCGCGCTTTTTTTATACGCAAATAGCGCCTTTCCACTTGCGTACAAAAATGTGTACATAAGAAAAATCCCGCCAAACATTGTAATTAATTTCAGACACGTTATTTTATTGCAGTCCTGGTTTCATCATACAATTTCAATTTAGCCGATTTGGCTCATCTGATGTTGAGCTACGGTGTTTTATGTTCATATTCCTGGAGTTGGGTATGAGGCTTTGCAGCAAAGAAGCTTGTGTTGTTGTATTAACGGAGAAGGATGTTTGGTTAAGGATTAACGGTAAAGAAGCCATCAGTTTAAAAGCTAATCATATGGCGCTGGTGGCATGCGATAATAATATTATCGATTTCTCATCACTTAATAACGCATTGGTCGTACATATCAGCCGCGATATCATTAAAGATTATCTGCGCTTTTTAAATAAAGACCTTTCACAGATCCCACTCTGGCAACGCAGTGCCAGCCCAGTGATGACCGCCGCGTGTCTGACGCCGGATGTCTTCAGGGTGGCAGCCCAACACAGCGTAATGGACACAGTGAACGAAGCTGAAAGAGAGCGTACGCGCTCGCTACTGTTCACGGTGTTATCACGCTTTCTCGACAGCAAAAAGTTTATTTCTTTGCTCATGTATATGCTGCGCAACTGTATCAGCGATAGCGTTTATCACATTATTGAGAGCGATATACATAAAGACTGGAATTTAAGCATGGTTGCCAGTTGCTTATGCCTGAGTCCCAGTTTGTTAAAGAAAAAGCTCAAAAGTGAAAATACAAGTTACAGCCAAATAATTACCACATGTCGCATGCGATATGCCGTCAATCAATTACTGATGGACGGCAAAAACATTTCTCAGGTCTCTCAACTGTGTGGATATAACAGTACCTCATACTTTATCTCCGTATTCAAAGAGTTCTATGGGATGACGCCTCTGCATTATGTGAGTCAACATAGGGAGCCATCCGCCGCCTGATTTTTAATCAGTTAGCGATAAGCCATAATAATATCAGCATTAGCGATACCCCAGCTCCGTCATCATTAAATAGACTTTTGACGAGGTATGATAAGGCGTCATTTATCCTTATCAGGAGTTAAAAAATATGTCGACGGATGCTGATGCTCACAAAGTGGGCTTAATCCCCGTCACCCTTATGGTGTCGGGGAATATTATGGGTTCCGGTGTATTCCTGCTACCCGCAAACCTTGCGTCAACTGGCGGGATTGCAATCTACGGATGGTTGGTCACGATTATCGGTGCTCTGGCACTGTCGATGGTGTACGCCAAAATGTCGTCCTTAGACTCCAGTCCCGGTGGTTCTTATGCTTACGCCCGCCGCTGCTTCGGTCCTTTTTTGGGCTACCAGACCAACGTGCTGTACTGGCTGGCCTGCTGGATTGGTAACATCGCCATGGTGGTCATTGGCGTCGGTTACCTGAGCTACTTCTTCCCCATCTTAAAAGATCCGCTGGTCCTGACGCTGACCTGCGTCGTAGTGCTGTGGATCTTCGTATTACTGAACATTGTCGGACCGAAAATGATCACCCGCGTGCAGGCCGTCGCAACGGTACTGGCACTGGTGCCAATTGTCGGGATTGCCGTCTTCGGCTGGTTCTGGTTCCGCGGTGAAACCTATATGGCAGCCTGGAACGTCAGCGGCATGAACACCTTCGGCGCGATTCAAAGCACTCTGAACGTCACCTTGTGGTCATTTATCGGGGTGGAAAGCGCCTCCGTTGCGGCTGGCGTGGTTAAAAATCCCAAACGTAACGTACCTATCGCCACCATGGGCGGCGTGCTGATTGCCGCTGTTTGCTACGTGCTCTCCACCACCGCAATCATGGGTATGATCCCTAACGCGGCGCTGCGTGTATCAGCCTCTCCGTTCGGTGATGCCGCACGTATGGCGCTGGGTGACACCGCTGGGGCGATAGTTTCCTTCTGTGCTGCTGCCGGGTGTCTTGGTTCTCTGGGCGGCTGGACGCTGCTTGCCGGGCAAACCGCCAAAGCCGCAGCCGATGACGGTCTGTTCCCACCGATTTTTGCCCGCGTGAACAAAGCCGGTACGCCAGTGGCCGGGTTAATTATCGTCGGCATCCTGATGACCATCTTCCAGTTCAGCAGCATGTCGCCGAACGCAGCAAAAGAGTTTGGTCTGGTCTCTTCGGTCTCCGTTATCTTCACCCTGGTGCCGTATCTGTATACCTGCGCCGCGCTGCTGCTGCTCGGCCATGGCCACTTTGGTAAAGCACGCCCGATGTACTTACTGGTGACCTTTATCGCCTTTGTCTACTGCATCTGGGCGGTTGTCGGTTCCGGCGCCAAAGAAGTGATGTGGTCGTTCGTCACGCTGATGATCATCACCGCGCTGTACGCACTGAACTACAACCGGATCCATAAAAACCCGTATCCATTGGATGCACCAGTGAACAATAACTAACTTAAGCAATCGTCATTGCCCGATGGCGTCAGTTCATCGGGCCTCCGCTGCCTCGCTGATATTCGAGAAATCAACATTAAGAACTTAAGGTTGGCTTAACTTTACTTTGAGAGGATTTGCGCCACTTAGTCGATGGAACCCCCTTAATGTTAAAGCTCTTGTTTAAAAGGCCCACTCTCGGGCTAATCAGCTGGCTCCTGCTGATCTCATTTTATCTTGCGACCTTCCTGAACATTGCGTTCTATAAACAAGTGCTGCAAGACCTGCCTCTGGACTCTGTGCGTAACGTGCTGGTGTTTTTATCAATGCCGGTGGTCGCGTTCAGCGTCATGAACATCGTGCTGACGCTGGCCTCATTCCTGTGGCTTAATCGCCTGGTGGCGTGCATTTTCATTCTGGTTGGCGCATCGGCCCAATATTTCATCATGACTTACGGCATCATCATCGACCGCTCGATGATCGCCAATATGATGGACACTACGCCCGCCGAAACCTTTGCTTTGCTGACGCCGCAAATGCTCATCACGCTCGGGGTGAGCGGCATTCTGGCCGCGCTCATTGCCTGCTGGGTAAAAATTAAACCGATCACGCCAGTCATGCGCAGCATACTGTTTCGTGGCGCGAACATTCTGATCTCCGCGCTGCTGATCGTGCTGGTTGCTGCATTCTTCTATAAAGATTACGCCTCACTGTTTCGCAACAACAAAGAACTGGTGAAATCCCTCAGTCCATCCAACAGCATTGTGGCGACGTCATCCTGGTATTCACACCAGCGACTGGCCCACCTGCCGCTGGTGCGCATTGGCGAAGATGCCCATCGCAATCCGTTGATGGTGAAAGAAAAGAGTAAGAACCTGACGATTGTGGTTCTCGGCGAGACCTCGCGCGGCGATAACTTCTCGCTGTCAGGCTACTCGCGCCAGACCAACCCGCTGCTGGAAAAAGATGATGTGGTCTATTTCCCCCGCACCACATCCTGCGGAACGGCAACGGCAGTATCAGTACCCTGCATGTTCTCGGATATGCCACGCGCGCACTACGACGAAGAACTGGCACAGCATCAGGAAGGCGTACTCGACATCATTCAGCGGGCGGGAATTAACGTTCTGTGGAACGATAACGACGGCGGCTGCAAAGGAGCCTGTGATCGGGTTCCACACCAGAATATGACTAAGCTGAACCTGCCAGGGCAGTGTATTGACGGTGAATGCTACGATGAAGTCCTGTTCCACGGGCTGGAAGAGTACATTAATAACCTGCAAGGCGACGGGGTGATTGTGCTGCACACCATCGGCAGCCACGGTCCGACCTATTACAACCGCTATCCTGCGCAGTTTAAGAAATTTACGCCAACCTGCGATACCAACGAAATCCAGACCTGTTCGCAGCAACAGTTGGTCAATACTTACGACAACACCATTCTTTACGTTGACTATATTGTTGATAAAGCGATCAATATACTGAAAGAGCATCAGGATAATTTCACCACCAGCCTGGTCTATCTTTCCGATCACGGCGAATCCTTAGGGGAAAATGGCGTCTATTTGCACGGCCTGCCGTATTCGATTGCACCAGATACGCAAAAACATGTGCCGATGCTGCTGTGGCTCTCCGAGGATTATCAGCAACGCTATCAGGTCTCTCAGACATGTTTGCAAAAACGGGCAAGCTCAGAAGACTTCTCGCAGGATAATCTCTTCTCAACTCTGCTGGGATTAACGGGCGTGCAAACACAGAAATATCAGGCGGCAGATGATATTCTGCAACCCTGCCGGGGAGGCTAAACGAATGAAAATTCTGATTGTTGAAGACGACACGTTGTTACTACAGGGACTGATACTCGCTGCACAAACAGAAGGCTACGCCTGTGATGGCGTGTCAACCGCCCGTGCAGCCGAGCAGTGTCTGGAGACCGGACATTACAGTCTGGTTGTTCTGGACCTGGGCTTGCCGGATGAAGACGGTTTGCACTTCCTGACCCGCATCAGACAGAAGAAATACTCTCTCCCCGTGCTGATCCTCACCGCCCGTGACACGCTCAAAGACCGGGTCAGCGGGCTGGATGTGGGTGCCGATGACTATCTGGTCAAACCGTTCGCTCTGGAAGAACTGCACGCCCGCATCCGGGCACTTCTGCGTCGCCACAACAATCAGGGTGAAAGTGAATTAATTGTCAGCAATCTGACGCTGAATATCGGTCGTCGCCAGGTGTGGATGGACGGACAAGAGGTTATCTTAACGCCGAAAGAATACGCGCTCCTGTCACGCCTGATGCTCAAAGCGGGCAGCCCGGTACACCGGGAAATTTTGTATAACGACATCTACAGCTGGGATAACGAACCGTCTACCAACACGCTGGAAGTGCACATTCACAATCTGCGCGATAAAGTCGGAAAATCACGCATCCGCACGGTCAGGGGATTTGGCTATATGCTGGTCGCCACTGAGGAAAGCTAAGTGAAGCTGCTGCAATATCTCAAACAACCACTCCCGCTTCGTCATCGTTTAATGCTGACGATTGGTCTTATTCTGCTTGTCTTTCAGTTGATTAGCACCTTCTGGTTGTGGCACGAAAGTACCGAACAAATACAGTTATTCGAACAGGCGTTACGCGAAAATCGTAATAACGATCGCCACATCATGCATGAGATCCGCGAGGCCATCGCCAGCCTGATCGTCCCCGGCATCTTTATGGTCAGCCTGGCGCTGCTGATTTGCTATCAGGCGGTGCGACGAATAACCCGCCCGCTGGCAGATCTGCAAAAAGAGTTAGAGGCACGAGCAGCCGATAACCTGGCCCCGATTGAAATTCACAGCTCAACCGTTGAGATCCAGGCCGTTGTCTCAGCGCTCAATGACCTGGTAACGCGGCTGACCAGCACTATTGAAAACGAACGTTTATTTACCGCCGATGTCGCCCACGAACTGCGCACACCGCTGTCAGGCGTTCGCCTGCATCTGGAATTATTATCCAAAACCCATAGGGTCGACGTTACGCCGTTGATTGCCCGCCTTGATCAAATGATGGACAGCGTATCGCAACTGCTGCAACTCGCCCGCGTCGGGCAGTCGTTTTCAGCCGGGAACTACCAGCATGTCAAACTGCTGGAGGACGTTATTCTGCCCTCCTACGATGAACTCAGCACCATGCTGGACCAACGTAAACAGACGCTGCTCCTGCCACAAAGCGCGGCGGACGTTGTCGTGCGTGGCGATGCTACGCTGTTGCGGATGCTGCTACGAAATCTGGTGGAAAACGCGCATCGTTACAGCCCGGAAGGCACCCATATTACGATTAGCCTGAACACCGAGCATGATGCCGTCCTGGCCGTCGAAGATGAAGGGCCGGGCATTGATGAAAGTAAATGCGGGGAGTTAAGTAAAGCATTCGTCCGAATGGACAGCCGTTTTGGTGGGATTGGGCTGGGGCTGAGCATTGTCAGTCGTATCACCCAGTTACATCAGGGGCATTTCTATCTGCAAAATCGCCAGGGAGCCACCGGCACTCGCGCATGGGTGGAATTGGCGAAAGATCAGTAAGAGCTCACCCACACATACAAAAAGCTGCTGACGATCAGCACGCTGCACACGGTGGTCAAACTTTCATAAATACGGGTTTTCATGACACTCTCCTCCGAAACTATGGAGGAGAGTTTGCCTGACACAGATTAAGCCAACCTTAAGTTGATATCATAAGACACCTTATCCGGCCGACTGAGTACAATGCTGCCCGTAGGCCTGATAAACGTAGTGCCATCAGGCAATAACACCGTTACTCTTCAATACGCGGATGCTGCTGCACCAGACGCGTGCGCTTAACCTGTAGCTCAGCAATTTCCTGATCGATATCTTCGATTTTCTGTTCAATGTTATCGTAGTGTTCGCCGAGGATCTCTTTCGCTTCCTGAATATCCGAAGCAGCAGGTGTCGCTCCTTTCAGCGGCTGATTAGCCGTCTCTTTCATGGTCACGCCGGTAATTAAACCTACTACCGCAATCACCATCAGATAATAAGCAGGCATCATCAGATTCTGCGAGCTTTCCACCAGCCATGCGGCCAATGTCGGAGTCAGACCGGCGATCAATACCGAGATATTAAACGCGGCGGCCAGCGCACTGTAGCGAATATGCGTCGGGAACATCGCCGGTAACGTTGACGCCATCACCCCGGTAAAGCAGTTGAGGATCACCGCCAACATCAGCAACCCGGCGAAAATCAGGCCGATAACATTACTGTTAATCAGAATAAATGCCGGAATCGCCAGCACAAACAGCGCAACACTGCCCATTATCACAAACGGACGACGCCCGAAACGGTCGCTGAGCAACCCCATAATCGGCTGCACAAACAGCATACCAATCATGATGGCGATAATAATCAACACGCCGTGGTCTTCAGAGTAATGCAGGTTATGCGACAGATAGCTCGGCATATAGGTGAGCAGCATGTAGTAGGTGACGTTGGTGGCAATCACCAGACCAACACATGCCAACAGGCTGCGCCAGTGCTTAGTTGCAATCTCTTTAAACGAGACCTTAGGACCTTCCTGCAGACCCTGACGATCACCCTGCTCCAGTTTATCCACGTGCTGCTGGAACGCCGGCGTCTCTTCCAGCGCATGGCGCAGGTACAGACCAATCAGCCCTAACGGTAGAGCCAGGAAGAACGGAATACGCCAGCCCCACTCAAGGAAGTTATCCTCGCCGACGATAGTTGAGATCAGGACCACCACGCCCGCGCCCAGCACAAACCCGGCAATCGAGCCGAAGTCCAGCCAACTGCCCATAAATCCGCGCTTACGGTCTGGCGAGTACTCTGCGACAAAAATCGATGCCCCGGTATACTCTCCGCCGACCGAGAACCCCTGCGCCATCTTACACAGCAGCAGCAGAATCGGTGCCCAGATACCAATTGAGGCATACGAGGGAATAAGACCGATACAGAAGGTACTGATCGACATAATCACGATGGTGATAGCGAGTATCTTCTGACGACCGTATTTATCGCCGAGCATACCGAAGAACAATCCGCCAAGCGGTCGAATCAGAAAGGGAACAGAGAAGGTGGCGAGTGCGGCAACCATCTGCACGCTGGGGTCAGCCCCCGGGAAGAACACTTTACCTAATGCGTAAGCAACAAATCCATAAACACCAAAATCGAACCACTCCATCGCATTACCTAATGACGCTGCGGTAATGGCTTTTCGCAATTTACCGTCATCAATGATGGTAACGTCGCGCAGCGTTATCGGTTTTATTTTTTTCCTTTTTAGCATACTCGTCCTCATAGACTTAGCCCTGTCACGCTCCAGTTCGAGTCCCCCAACGCCGCATGCGTCAGGGTCATCACCGAGCGGGGAATGCACAGGCGCATTCCCTGTAACAAGCGTAGCAGGTTTACTTACACTGACGAGAAACGCGCAGTACAACCGAACCTGTTGACGCCTGATTGGGCGGTTAATGACCTCTTTACCCTAACAGCGTTTAAATTTGTGATCAACTTCACATATAGTTTTTCATTTCGTCAACATGCGTAAATTAGGTCATTCTTAGTCAGCTTTTTTACATGTAATGCTTGCGATTTAATGACAATTAAATACAAGAATAAATCGCTTTATTGCACCAACAATCACAGCAGTCACTATTATTCTGCTAGCAAAAAAACCACCTAATCCCTTCACAAAAAGATCACAGCTTTTTTAATAATCATGGTGCTTAAGAACTTTTGCGCGGAATATGTGATGAAGATAACTAAAACATCGTTTTATTTTGATTGAATCAATGTTCCTGTGAATGCAAACTAATTCCAGACGCAATATCCCTGGGAGCAGCAACACGCTCAACGTATGCCGCGTTAGATTTTATAAAACAAAGAGATAGCGATTTTCTTTGTTAAGAAACACCAGTAACTATTTGAATTTATTAATTTTTACCCTCTTGCGCGAGTTTTAGCAGCGACAAGACATGAGGACGTTTATGAAAATTAAAGCCACGATTGAACGCATCCCCGGCGGAATGATGTTGATTCCTCTGTTATTAGGCGCAGTGTTAAATACGTTAGCTCCGGATACCGGTGCGTATTTCGGTTCGTTTACCAAAGGAATGATCAGCGGAACGGTACCGATTCTGGCAGTGTGGTTTTTTTGTATCGGCGCATCTATCGATTTGCGAGCAACCGGTACGGTATTACGCAAGTCCGGTACGCTGGTAATAACCAAAATAGCCGTGGCGTGGGTAGTGGCAATGATTGCTGCTTCATTTATTCCTGATACCGGTATTCAAACCGGGTTCTTTGCAGGCCTCTCAGTTTTGGCAATTGTCTCCGCAATGGACATGACCAACGGTGGTTTGTACGCCAGCCTGATGAACCAGTACGGTACCAAAGAAGAGTCCGGCGCATTTGTGTTGATGTCTCTGGAATCCGGTCCGTTAATGACCATGGTGATCCTCGGCTCTGCGGGTCTGGCCTCCTTCGAGCCACACCATTTCATCGGCGCGGTATTACCGTTCCTGATTGGCTTTACGTTGGGCAACCTGGATCACGACCTGCGTTCTTTCTTCAGCAAAGCCACACCGGTGTTGATCCCGTTCTTCGGCTTCGCGTTGGGTAACACTATTAACCTGAGCGTGATCGTTGATACCGGTCTGCTGGGTATCCTGCTGGGTGTCGCGGTTATCGTCATCACCGGTATCCCGCTGATTATTGCTGACCGTGTTATTGGTGGCGGGAACGGTACAGCAGGCGTCGCAGCCTCTTCAGCAGCAGGTGCTGCGGTAGCAAACCCGGTGATTATCGCCCAGATTAACCCGGCGTTCGAACCGGTTGCCGCATCCGCTACGGCGCTGGTTGCCGCCAGCGTAATTGTCACCGCCATTCTGGTGCCGATTATCACCGCGCTGTACGCCAAACGTTTTAATAAAAACCTGGTCGCCAACGAAGCGGTGGCCACCCCGGCAGACTCTCTGCACCACTAAACCTGCCTTTATCCTACTCACCAGCCCTGCTCAATTGACGAGCAGGGTCGGTGCAAAAATCTCCTCAACCATCGCATCGACCAGCCGCTTTGCCGAACACAATCGCGGCATTCCCAGCGCCACATTTTGCCAACGCTGCGTCACCGACCAGCTTACCGGATGACGTTGCGCATCGCACCAGCTCCCCAGCCAGCTCAGCATATCGTTATACTCGCCCGATCCGCCGACAGCTGGCGTGCTGAGCCAATGATGATAATAATGACGCGTAGCGGGCGCTGCATTCACGCTGTCCGCCAATGCCTGAGCCGCCATGGTTCGCAGGTTATCTTTTAGCATTAACACCACATCGGCATTCGCTAACCGGCAGGCATCACCAAAAGCTCCCCAACGTAGCTCCTCCAGCGCGACAAAACAGCGTCCTGGTAACGACCAGCCGTCATACGCGCCAGCCCGCCAGCGGGTAAAAATTTGTTCGCTATGCTCGCCCGCCTGAACCGTGAGGCCGCGCTGGGTCAGCGCCTTCTCTTTATACGCCGCGCGTTGGGTAAACCAGTCAGTCAGTGAATTTATTTGCTGTAAAAGACCGGGGGTTGAAAGCCCACGCGGGTGTTCTGTTTGTTGCAAAAACATCAGCCCTTCGGCGATCCGTACTAGCGCCAGATGACCCGGATCAATCATGCCTGCCAGCTTCTCCACCAGCTTAAGGCGCATCACCAGATGCTCGCTGGACACTCCCGCCATCACCCACGCACGCAGTTGCGTCTGGGATAACACTTCCTGCGTCAGACGCGCACGCAGCCGCTGCTGCTGTTGCAGAAAACCGCCGGAACGTTTGGTTTCATCTCCCTGAACCAGATCGACCATAAACTTCGGGTAGACACACTCCAGCGTCCTCCCGGGGCCTTCCAGTAAAACGTTAGTCATGTGTGCTCGGTTGCAAAAAGGGTATTGATATCGTCACGCAGCAATCGGGAATCTTCATAAAGCCATGCCGCAATCGTAATGCGCTGCTGCAATTGCTCATTCATTGCATTCACCGCGGATTCATTTTGTTGGCGTAGCGTCAGACTCTCACTCAGACTCGCCTGCAATTGCGCCAGGCACAGAGAGAAATCAGCAAAAAATGTGGCCATGCCAGCCGTAACGGAGATATCGACCTGAGCAGCTAAAGCTTTACGAATTTGTTGGCAAAACTGGGAAACGTACTGCACAAGGTTTTTATGCAATGCGCCCATATCAATGAGATAACGCGTTTTTGTTTCGACGTAATCATTCCATCCCCAGTTGGGTTGATTTAGCCAACGAGAGAAAGTGTCACGCACCACACCGCCAGTAGACGGCGCATTTTCTGCCGGAATATCCTGCTCAATGGCCTCGTTAAACAATTGGCGGGTATTGAAATTAAACATCGCCGTATGGAACGCTGGAAAACGGATCCGCGCACGAAAACCGGCGTGGTTTAGCTCCTCTTTCACCCTTTGCTCAATTGGCCGCATCGCGTCATTTAGCGCCCGGGAGAGCGTCGACTCAAGCTGTTCAAAACGCAGGGCTAAGTCCCGGCTGATGCTTTCCTGCGCCGCCAGCAATACCCCCTCACAGGACGAGCGAATTTTATCTAACACAATTTTCGCCTGCCCTTCATCATGCAACACCAACATCTCTCCGGCCATTTCTGCCGTATTCACAGCATTCCCCAGACCGTGTTGTGACATCATCAGGACGTTTTCTTTGACAAAGAACGTGTTGATACCGCAAAGAATCTCAGTCTGTTGCTCACTGAGATAGGCAGCAGCAGCCTCCAGCGCCAGTTCTACTTCATGGCTGACTTCATCGCTCACCCGCCCCTGGCTCACTTCTAACTGCTGCATATCCTCTTCAATATGCGTGATGTTCAGCCGCAGTTTGTCATAGGCGACCGTTAACCCGTGGGCGCGAAATTCCAGATATTCGTGCACGCTTTGTGCATAGTTCAATAACTTATGTGACGCTGAGCGAAGCGCATACAACGAAGCATTAGCATAAGCGGCGTGGATCACTTTCTGAATTGGCTGTTCAAACAGCGAGTCTTCCCACAACAGGTCGGCGGCATGGCGGATGTGTTCTGTATCGTCAAGATCGGTGGTGCGCCAGCGTCTGCCAAGCGCCGCTTCGGCAAAATCCTGCACCCAACGTTGCTCCTGATGATCCGGCAGTCGCCCGCGCGTCGTCAGCTCATGACGCGCCCTGTTCGCCAGATAGCCCCACATTGAGGAGACCGGATAAATTCTTTCAGGGGCAATTCCGCCTTGCATCAACGTGCCGGAAATCAACGCCCGCACCTGTTCTTCATCATCACTGTTGCGGTCTTTCTGATCGAACTTGTTCACCAGCGCATACAGCGGTACTGACTTGCCGACCGCCATAATCGCCTGACGCACTTCCTCATCGGAAATCGATTTCAGTTGGGTGTAATCCAACACCGCCAGCACCGCAGAGGCCCGCACCAGCTGTTCATTGAGCATTTTTTGTAAGTGCGGTTGTCCTGCCTCGTTCGGCCCCGGCGTATCCAGCAGCGTTAATTGCCCTGGGTAGCTTGCCTGTCCGGCCAAATGGACAAACTCAACTTCAATAACCGGAATATGCTCAATCGCGGCATAGGCGGCAAAAGGAAAATCAACGTCCAATGCTTTTGACAGGCGCACCAGGTCGTTCAGGCTTTTAAGGCAATGGAAAATAGGCTGTGCGCCAAGATAATACCGTTCAAATGCCACACCATTTTCAATATGTTGCAGCAGGACATTCATATCCTTGTCAATTTCCAGGGTCTGCGTAAGACGCAGGCGATCGCACTCGCGCACGCGCTGCTGCAAAACCTTCATTAAGGCATCGATCGGCGCGACATGTGAAAAATGCAGCACCGGCTCTTTCTGCCCCGGCGTATGGCGTATTAGCGTTGGTAACGCCGTCATGGGGCGATTACGATTAGGTAACACCTCTGTCCCCACAATCGCGTTAATCGTCGTCGATTTTCCCGCTTTCATCGTGCCAACAATCGCCAGCACCATTTCCAGACGCGTAATCTTGCGCAGCTCATTATTGAGCGTTGCTTGCTGGACATCCATGCCACGCGCGCTGAAATGCAGGGGCTGAACAACCTGACTGCTATGCTCTCCTTGTTTTAGCGCGACATCATCCAACGACGTCATAGGCAATTTTTGCAATTGCCTGAGATGTTCAAGCGAGAGCATCAGCAAGCGTTCCGCTTCCTGACTTAATTCATATATTGTCTGTGTGTGCATGGAAAATTTTTCCTTAACGCAAATGGCATTGCTTTTATTTAGCCCAATCGTTTTATTTATAGATTTTTTGGCTTTTATAATTACGTATAGAAATAATTAAAATCAAAACAACCAATTGATATTATTAAAATAAATTTGGTGTATAACCGCTGGCCTGATGCCTCTCACTTATGAAAATAAGTAAGAAAGATAGACAGCGTAGTTCAGTTTTAAAAAATGCCAGCGGAATCCCCCTACTAAATTTAAGGGGGTCAATGATATTCAATCACAATGACTTAGGCATTTCTAAGCAATGTTACCTATGAATATCAGATATTTCGCCTCACCTTATCTTAAATATCTAAGCGTAGCAATTTCCCTTAAAAAATATTCCGCCATACTTTCATTGAGGTGAAAGCAAAGGGTCTTTACAGCAGATCATTTTGCGTAATCGCGCAGTAGTCCCGACAAATGCAGGGATTTTATGTATAATTGCGGCCTTTTTCGGCAATCTGCCATTTTTTGGGCGCATTTGCCCCTGCTGACTTTTGAGGAAATCCACATGTCATTACCACACTGCCCGCAATGCAACTCCGAATACACTTACGAAGATAACGGCATGTTCATCTGCCCGGAATGCGCTCACGAATGGAACGATGCTGAACCGGCGCAGGACAGCGACGAACTGATCGTTAAAGATGCCAACGGCAACCTGCTGGCTGACGGCGACAGCGTTACCGTCGTGAAAGACCTGAAGGTAAAAGGTAGCTCTTCCATGCTGAAGATTGGTACCAAAGTGAAAAACATTCGTTTGGTTGAAGGTGACCACAACATCGATTGCAAAATCGATGGCTTTGGCCCAATGAAGCTGAAATCTGAGTTTGTGAAAAAGAACTGATGCAAATTGCCTGATAGCGCGACGCTAATCAGGCCAACACCAGCTCATCTGCCAGGCGGGAAGCTCATACTTCCCGCCTGGTTTATTTTTGCAGACGCTAACTACACTTAATTGGCTTCTTTTACCTGAGGTAAAGATTATGCCGTTAAGTCCCTATATCTCCTTTGCAGGCAACTGCGCTGACGCTATCGCCTACTATCAAAAAACGTTAGGCGCTGAGCTACTCTACAAAATCAACTTCGGTGAAATGCCCAAATCGGCGCAGGATAGCGAAGATGGTTGCCCTTCAGGCTTGAAATTCCCCGACACTGCCATCGCCCACGCCAACCTGCGCGTTGCGGGCAGTGACATCATGATGAGCGATAGCGCCCCGGACGGAAATGCTCACTACTCTGGCTTCACGCTGGTGCTCGACACGCAAAACGTCGATGAAGGCAAACGCTGGTTTGATAATCTGACAGCAAACGGAAAAATCGAAATGGACTGGCAGGAAACCTTCTGGGCCCACGGTTTCGGTAAAGTGAGCGACCAGTATGGCGTGCCGTGGATGATCAACGTTGTCAAACAACAGCAACCCCCTACAGAGTAATCCAACGGGAGGCCAGCCCTCCCGTACTGTCATCAAATAGCGCTCAACTCTTCATCGTCGAGTAACCATCCCTTAACGAAAACGTCACATTGATCCGCCACGATGGGGCCACTTTTTTAGGGAGGCCGCATCATGCAAACGATTATTCGCGTCGAGAAACTCTCCAAGTCCTTCAATCAACATCAGGCGCTCAATGCGGTTGATCTGAACATCTGTTCCGGTGAGATGGTGGCTCTGCTTGGGCCGTCTGGCTCCGGCAAATCCACCCTTTTACGTCATTTAAGCGGTTTGATCACCGGTGATAAATCCCCCGGCAGCCGCGTCGAGCTGCTGGGCCGCACCGTTCAACATGAAGGCCGCCTGGCGCGCGATATCCGCAAAAGCCGCGCCCACACCGGCTACATCTTCCAGCAGTTCAATCTGGTGAACCGCCTGACAGTGCTGGAGAACGTCCTGATTGGTGCGCTCGGCAGCACGCCGTTCTGGCGTACCTGTTTTAGCTGGTTTAGCCAGGAACAAAAACAGCGTGCATTACAGGCGCTGACCCGTGTGGGCATGGCGCACTTTGCATACCAGCGCGTTTCCACGCTTTCGGGCGGTCAGCAGCAGCGTGTCGCAATCGCCCGCGCGCTGATGCAGCAGGCCAAAGTGATCCTCGCCGATGAGCCGATTGCTTCGCTGGACCCGGAATCCGCACGCATCGTGATGGACACCCTACGCGATATAAACCAGACCGACGGCATCACCGTGGTCGTCACGCTGCATCAGGTGGATTACGCCCTGCGCTACTGCGAACGCATCGTCGCGCTGCGCCAGGGCAACGTCTTCTTTGATGGCAGCAGCCAGCATTTTGATAACGATCGTTTTGACCATCTCTACCGCAGCATGAACCGCGTCGAACAGAACGCGCAGGCTGCCTGACATCCCCACAATGAGGAATGGAAATGAGCTATAAGACCGTTGCCGCGCTGGCTTTCACCAGCATGTTTAGTCTCAGCACACTGCTCACCCCGGCCCATGCCGAAGAGCAAGAAAAAGCGCTGAACTTTGGCATTATTTCGACCGAATCACAGCAAAATCTGAAACCGCAGTGGGAACCGTTCCTGAAGGACATGGAAAAATCACTGGGCGTGAAAGTGAACGCCTTCTTCGCCCCGGACTACGCCGGGATCATCCAGGGAATGCGCTTTAACAAAGTTGATATCGCCTGGTACGGCAACCTCTCGGCAATGGAAGCGGTGGATCGCGCTAACGGGCAAGTGTTTGCCCAGACCGTCGCCGCCGACGGATCCCCAGGTTACTGGAGCGTGTTGATCGTTAACAAAGACAGTCCGATCAATAACCTGAACGATCTGATCGCCAAACGTAAGGATCTGACCTTCGGCAACGGCGATCCCAACTCAACGTCAGGCTTCCTCGTCCCCGGCTACTACGTCTTCGCCAAAAACAACATCTCCGCCAGCGACTTCAAACGCACCGTTAACGCCGGACACGAAACCAACGCGCTGGCCGTCGCCAACAAGCAGGTCGATGTCGCCACCAACAACACCGAAAACCTCGACAAGCTGAAAACTTCCGCACCGGAAAAACTGAAAGAGCTGAAGGTGATCTGGAAGTCGCCGCTGATCCCGGGCGATCCGATCGTTTGGCGTAAAAACCTCTCCGAAACCACCAAGGACAAGGTGTACGACTTCTTTATGAATTACGGCAAAACGCCGGAACAGAAAACCGTACTGGAACGCCTGGGATGGGCACCGTTCCGCGCCTCCAGCGATCTGCAACTGGTGCCGATTCGCCAGTTGGCACTGTTTAAAGAGATGCAGGGTGTGAAGGACAACAAAGGGCTGAACGAGGAAGAGAAAACCAGCAAAACCTCGGCATTGAAAGCGCAGCTCGATGACCTTGACCGTCTGACCGCCGCACTGGGCGCTATGACCAGCGTCACCAAAGCGGTGCAGTAAACCTGGTGACCAAATTGTAGGCCTGATAAGCGCAGCGCCATCAGGCAATGCAAGGGATTCCATGCCGGATGGCGGTGCCAGCACCTTATCCGGCCTACAACAGACCCGAAACATCGACACCCAGGAGCTAAACATGCAAACCATCACCGTCGCCCCGCCCAAACGTAGCTGGTTCTCGCTGCTGAGCTGGGCCATTCTTCTCGCCGTGCTGGTGGTCTCGTGGAAAGGTGCCGAAATGGCCCCGCTCACGCTGATCCAGGATTCCGGCAATATGGCGACCTTCGCCGCCGACTTCTTCCCGCCGGACTTCAGCCAGTGGCAGGACTATCTCGGTGAAATGGCCGTCACCCTGCAAATTGCCGTCTGGGGGACTGCCCTCGCCGTTGTGCTGTCGATTCCCTTCGGCCTGATGTGCGCCGATAACCTCGTGCCGTGGTGGATTTACCAGCCGATGCGTCGCCTGATGGACGCCTGCCGCGCCATCAATGAAATGGTCTTCGCCATGCTGTTCGTGGTCGCCGTCGGGTTAGGCCCATTCGCCGGGGTGATGGCGCTGTTTATCCACACTACCGGGGTGCTCTCCAAGCTGCTTTCCGAAGCGGTAGAAGCTATTGAGCCAGGTCCGGTAGAAGGCATTCGCGCCACCGGTGCCAACAAAATTGAAGAGATTCTGTACGGCGTTCTGCCACAGGTCATGCCGCTGCTTATTTCCTACTCGCTGTATCGCTTTGAATCCAACGTTCGCTCGGCCACGGTGGTCGGAATGGTGGGTGCAGGCGGTATTGGCGTGACCTTATGGGAAGCGATTCGCGGCTTTCAGTTCCAGCAAACCTGCGCCTTGATGGTGTTAATCATCGTCACCGTCAGCCTGTTGGATTTCCTTTCCCAGCGTTTGCGTAAGCACTTTATCTGATTAGCGAGGCATTGATTGCTATGCACTTGTCTACACATCCGACCAGTTATCCAACGCGTTATCAGGAAATTGCCGCGAGACTTGAGCAGGAGCTACGTCAACATTATCGCTGCGGTGACTATCTGCCCGCCGAGCATCAGCTTGCCGCGCGCTACGAGGTAAACCGCCACACCCTGCGCCGCGCCATTGACCAGTTGGTTGAACGCGGTTGGGTTCAGCGTCGTCAGGGCGTCGGCGTGCTGGTGCTGATGCGCCCGTTCGATTACCCGCTTAATGCCCAGGCGCGCTTTAGTCAGAATCTGCTGGACCAGGGCAGCCATCCCACCAGCGAAAAACTGCTGGCGGTGCTGCGTCCGGCCTCCAGCCACATTGCCGATGCGCTCAGCATAAACGAGGGCGATAACGTGATTCACCTGCGCACCCTGCGCCGGGTTAACGGCATCGCACTGTGCCAGATCGACCACTATTTTTCCGACCTCTCGCTGTGGCCGCTGCTGCAAGGCTTCAACAGCGGTTCGCTGCATGACTACCTGCGCGAACAGTCCGGTCTGACGCTGCTACGCACGCAAACGCGCATCAGCGCCCGCCGTGCGCAGGCCAAAGAGAGCAAGGTGCTGGAAATCCCCAATATGGCGCCGCTGCTGTGCGTGCGCACCCTGAACCACCGTGAAGGCGAAGAACACGCGGCGGAATACTCCGTCAGCCTGACCCGCGCCGACATGATCGAATTCACTATGGAGCACTGAATGCATTTCGATACCGCCACTCGCCAGCGCTGGATGCGCGCGCTGGCTTACAGCAATGCCGATGCCCTGAACGCCCGCATCACCGCGCTCAAACTGACGCCGGACTATGAACTTATCCGCGCCCCGGAAAGCGGACTGATGCAGATCCAGGCCCGTATGGGCGGTACCGGCAACCGCTTCTTTGCCGGTGACACCACGCTAACTCGCGCAGTGGTACGCCTGAAGAGCGGCACGCTGGGTTACAGCTACCTGCTGGGACGCAATAAACAACATGCCGAGCAGTGCGCGGTGATTGACGCACTGCTGCAGGAACAAACGCATTTCCAGAACCTAATGGAAACCTTAATTGCCCCGCTGGAAGCGGAACGCGATGCGCTGATTAACGCACGCCGTGCCGAAGTCAACGCCAGCCGGGTCGACTTCTTCACGCTGGTACGCGGAGATAACGCATGACACGATCTACAGCACTTCTGACCGCTTTTAATTTACCCGTTCAGGATGCTCAGCAGAGCTTTCGTCGCCTGCTGAAGGCCATGAGCGAGCCGGGCGTAATCGTCGCCCTGCATCAACTGAAACACGGCTGGCAGCCGCTGGGCCTGGCAACCACCAGCGTGCTGCTGACCCTGGTCGATGGCGACACGCCGGTCTGGCTGGCGCCGTCGATGGATAACGATATTGCCCGCCAGAACCTGCGTTTTCATACCAACGCGCCGCTGGTGGATCAGCCGCAGCTGGCGGCCTTTGCCGTCGCCGACGAGCGCATCAGCAGCGAACAGCTTAACGCCCTCTCCGCCGGTTCAGCCGTCGCGCCAGAGACCAGCGCCACGCTGATTGTGCAGGTCTCTGGCTTAAGCGGCGGACGCATGCTGCGTCTGACCGGAGCGGGCATTGCCGAAGAGCGCATGATCGCGCCACAGCTGCCGGAATGTCTGATTCACGAACTCACCGAACGCCCGCACCCGTTCCCACTGGGGGTCGATCTGATCCTCACCTGCGGCGAACGCCTGCTGGCTATTCCGCGAACCACCCATGTGGAGGTGTGCTGATGTACGTCGCCGTCAAAGGGGGCGAAAAGGCGATAGCCAACGCCCACGCCCTGCAGGAAAACCGACGCCGGGGCGATGAAACCATTGCTGAACTGAGCGTGGCACAAATCGAACAGCAGATGAACCTGGCCGTTGACCGGGTGATGACCGAAGGCGGTATTGCCGACCGTGAACTGGCGGCACTGGCGCTGAAGCAGGCCAGCGGCGATAACGTCGAAGCCATCTTTTTGCTCCGCGCCTACCGCACTACGCTGGCAAAAGTGGCGGTCAGTGAACCGGTTAACAGCGCAGAAATGCGCCTTGAGCGCCGAATCTCGGCGGTCTACAAAGATATTCCCGGCGGGCAACTGTTGGGTCCAACCTATGACTACACCCATCGCTTACTGGATTTTACCCTGCTGGCCAATGGCGAAACGCCGCCCCTGCGCAGCGCAGACGCCGTACAGGATGCCTCCCCGCACGTCTTTTCCCTGCTGGCCAACCAGGGACTGGCAAAGCGTGAAGAGGATGATGGCGCGACACCCGACGACATCACCCGCACACCGCCGGTTTATCCCTGTTCACGTGCTTCACGCCTGCAACAGCTGATGCGCGGCGACGAAGGCTATCTGCTGGCGCTGGCCTACTCCACCCAGCGCGGCTACGGGCGCAATCACCCGTTTGCCGCCGAAATCCGCAGCGGCTATGTGGAACTGGAAACGGTGCCGGAAGAGCTGGGATTTGCGGTTAACGTCGGCGAACTGCTGATGACCGAATGTGAAATGGTGAACGGGTTTGTCGCACCAGAAAACGAATCCCCCCATTTTACCCGCGGCTACGGGCTGGTGTTCGGTATGAGCGAACGTAAAGCGATGGCGATGGCGCTGGTGGACCGCGCCCTACAGGCAGCCGAATACGATGAAACGGTCACAGGACCGGCGCAGGACGAAGAGTTCGTGCTGGCGCATGCGGATAACGTCGAGGCGGCGGGTTTTGTTTCGCACCTCAAACTTCCCCATTACGTCGATTTCCAGGCCGAACTGGAACTGCTCAAACGCCTGCAACAGGAGGCCACCCGTGACCACTAACCTCTCCGGCTACAACTTTGCGTATCTTGATGAGCAGACCAAGCGCATGATCCGCCGCGCCATTCTGAAAGCGGTGGCAATCCCGGGTTACCAGGTCCCGTTTGGCGGACGTGAGATGCCGATGCCCTACGGCTGGGGAACCGGCGGTATTCAGCTTACCGCCAGCGTGATTGGCGAGCCGGACGTACTGAAGGTGATTGACCAGGGCGCAGACGACACCACTAACGCCGTGTCGATTCGTAATTTCTTCAAGCGTGTGACCGGGGTGAATACCACTGAGCGTACGGAAGATGCGACGCTGATCCAGACCCGCCACCGCATCCCGGAAACGCCGCTGGTGGAAGATCAGATAATCATCTTCCAGGTACCGATCCCTGAGCCGCTGCGCTTTATCGAACCGCGTGAAACGGAAACTCGCACCATGCACGCGCTGGAAGAGTACGGCATCATGCAGGTGAAACTGTATGAAGATATCGCCCGCTTCGGCCATATCGCCACCACTTACGCCTATCCGGTGAAGGTCAATAACCGCTACGTCATGGACCCGTCGCCCATCCCGAAATTCGACAATCCAAAGATGGACATGATGCCAGCCCTGCAACTGTTTGGCGCTGGCCGCGAAAAGCGTATCTATGCCGTTCCACCTTACACCCGCGTGGAAAGCCTCGATTTCGACGATCACCCGTTTACCGTGCAGAGCTGGGATGAGCCTTGCGCCATCTGCGGCTCAACCCACAGCTATCTCGATGAAGTGGTGCTCGATGACACCGGCAAACGCATGTTTGTCTGCTCCGACACCGACTACTGCCGCCAACAGAGCGAGGCCCTCAGCAAATGACGCAACCGCTGCTTTCAGTCAACAACCTGACCCATCTCTACGCGCCGGGCAAGGGCTTCAGCGATGTCTCTTTTGACCTGTGGCCAGGCGAAGTGCTGGGCATCGTCGGCGAGTCCGGTTCCGGCAAAACCACGCTGCTGAAATCGATCTCTTCACGGCTGACGCCGCAGAGCGGTGAGATTTTGTATCAGAACCGTTCGCTGTACGGCATGAACGAGGCCGACCGTCGCCGTCTGCTGCGCACCGAATGGGGCGTAGTGCATCAGCATCCGCTGGATGGCCTGCGCCGTCAGGTCTCCGCAGGCGGCAATATCGGCGAACGTCTGATGGCCACCGGCGCGCGTCACTACGGCGACATCCGCGCCACCGCGCAGCGCTGGCTGGAGGAGGTAGAGATCCCTGCCTCGCGTATCGACGATCTACCCACCACCTTTTCTGGCGGCATGCAGCAACGCCTGCAGATTGCCCGCAACCTCGTCACCCATCCCAAACTGGTGTTTATGGACGAACCTACCGGCGGGCTGGACGTTTCCGTACAGGCCAAACTGCTGGACCTGCTGCGCGGCCTGGTGGTGGAACTGGATCTGGCGGTAGTGATTGTCACCCACGATTTGGGCGTCGCGCGCCTGTTGGCCGACCGCTTGCTGGTGATGAAGCAAGGTCAGGTGGTGGAAAGTGGGTTAACCGACCGCGTGCTCGACGATCCGCATCATCCGTATACCCAGCTGCTGGTGTCGTCGGTGTTGCAGAACTGATTTTTTGTTGTGCCGGATGGCGGCTGCGCCTTATCCGGCCTACGGAGTGGCATCGCTTGTGCCGGATGGCGGCTATGCCTTATCCGGCCTACGGAGCGGCATCGCTTGTGCCGGATGGCGGCTACGCCTTATCCGGCCTACGGAGCGGCATTGGTTGTAGGCCTGATAAGCGAAGCGCCATCCGGCAATCGAACGCAAAAATGTCTAAAGAGGCTAAAAATGAACGCGATCCGCGTTGAAAATGTCAGTAAAACCTTTGTCCTGCATCAGCAAAACGGCGTGCGTCTGCCAGTGCTGCAAAACGCCACTCTGGACGTTAAAAGCGGCGAATGCGTGGTGCTGCACGGTCACTCGGGCAGCGGCAAATCCACATTGCTGCGTTCGCTGTACGCCAACTACCTGCCGGATGAAGGACACATCCACATCCGTCACAGCGATGAATGGGTCGATCTGGTGCAGGCCCCGGCGCGCAAAGTACTGGAAGTTCGCCGTTCAACCATCGGCTGGGTGAGCCAGTTCCTGCGCGTGATCCCGAGGATTTCCGCGCTGGATGTGGTGATGCAACCGCTGCTGGATCTGGGGGTCTCCCGTGAGGAGTGTGCAGCCAAAGCAGCTAACCTGCTTACCCGCCTGAACGTGCCGGAGCGGTTGTGGCACCTGGCGCCGTCGACCTTTTCCGGCGGCGAACAGCAGCGCGTCAACATCGCTCGCGGGTTTATCGTCGATTACCCAATTCTTCTGCTCGATGAGCCTACCGCCTCGCTGGACGCCAAAAACAGCGCCGCCGTCGTCGCATTAATTGAAGAGGCGAAAGCCCGCGGCGCAGCAATTGTCGGCATTTTTCACGATCAAACCGTGCGCGACCGCGTAGCGGATCGTCTGCATCTGATGGGAACAACAGCATGATTATCAATAATGTAAAGCTGGTACTGGAAGATGAAGTGGTGCAAGGATCGCTGGAAATCGAGGGCGGGGTCATTCGCACCTTTGCAGAAAGTCCGAGCAGCCTACCTGAGGCGCTGGACGGCGAAGGCGGCTGGCTGCTACCAGGGCTTATCGAGCTGCATACCGATAATCTCGACAAATTTTTCACCCCGCGCCCGAAGGTAGACTGGCCTGCCCACTCGGCGATGAGCAGCCACGACGCGCTAATGGTCGCCAGCGGCATTACCACCGTGCTGGACGCGGTGGCAATTGGCGATGTGCGCGACGGCGGCGACCGTCTGGAAAATCTGGAGAAGATGATCAATGCGGTCGAAGAGACGCAAAAGCGCGGGGTCAATCGCGCCGAGCATCGCCTGCACCTGCGCTGTGAGCTGCCGCATCACACTACCCTGCCGCTGTTTGAAAAGCTGGTCGGCCGCGAGCCGGTAACGCTGGTGTCACTGATGGATCACTCGCCAGGCCAGCGTCAGTTCGCCAATCGCGAGAAGTACCGCGAGTATTATCAAGGCAAGTATTCGCTCACCGACGAGCAGATGGCCCGCTATGAAGAAGAACAGTTAGCGCTGGCGGCGCGTTGGTCACAGCCCAATCGCACGGCGATTGCCCAGATGTGTCGTGAGCGCCAGATTGCGCTGGCGAGCCATGATGATGCCACCCATGATCATGTGCTGGAATCGCACCAGCTTGGCAGCGTGATCGCCGAATTCCCCACTACCTTCGAAGCGGCTGAAGCCTCGCGCCAGCATGGTATGAACGTGCTGATGGGGGCGCCCAACATCGTGCGCGGCGGTTCTCACTCCGGCAACGTGGCCGCGCATAAGCTGGCTGAGCTGGGGCTTTTGGATATTCTCTCTTCCGACTACTACCCCGCCAGCCTGCTCGATGCGGCGTTTCGCGTAGCGGACGACGACGCCAACCGCTTTACGCTGCCACAGGCCATTCGTCTGGTGACCCGCAATCCGGCGCGGGCATTAAATCTCGACGATCGTGGCGTTGTTGCCGAAGGCAAACGCGCGGATCTGGTGCTGGCACACCGCAAAGGCGGCAACATCCATATCGACCACGTCTGGCGTCAGGGCAAAAGGGTATTCTGACTATGGGTAAACTGATCTGGCTGATGGGGCCATCCGGCTCCGGTAAGGACAGTCTGCTGGCCGAACTCCGCCAGCAGGAACCGGCGCAACTGCTGGTGGCGCACCGTTACATCACCCGCGCCGCCAACGCCGGGAATGAAAATCATATTGCGCTGAGCGAACAAGAATTTTTTACCCGCGCCGGGCAGAACCTGCTGGCGCTGAGCTGGCACGCCAATGGCTTCTACTACGGCGTTGGCGTGGAGATTGACCTCTGGCTACACGCCGGTTTTGATGTGGTGGTCAACGGCTCACGGGCGCATCTGCCCCAGGCGCAGGCCCGTTACGGCACATCTTTACTCCCCATTTGCTTACAGGTTTCTCCGGCGATTTTACGCCAGCGCTTGCAGGCTCGTGGACGGGAGAGCGAAACGGAAATCGCCGCCCGTCTTGAGCGCGCAGCCCGCTACGCCCCGTATGACTGCCACGTCCTGAACAACGATGGAAGTTTGCTACAGTCTGTCGATACACTACTCACACTGATGGGACGCAAGGAGAAGAAACATGTCTGTCTGTGAATTACGCCGCGCTACGCTATACGATACCGATGCGGTTTATGCGCTCATCTGTGAGTTGAAACAGGGTCAATTCGACCTGCAGGCCTTTAGTGCCGGATACGCCGCAAATCTGCAAGATCCCAATATGCACTACCAACTGGCGCTGCTCGACGGACAGGTCGTCGGCTTGATCGGTCTGCACCTGCAGTTTCATCTGCACCACGCTAACTGGATTGGCGAAATACAGGAACTGGTGGTGATGCCGCAGGCGCGAGGATTAACGGTGGGCAGTCAGTTACTGGCCTGGGCCGAAGCCACCGCGCGCGAAGCGGGTGCAGAGATGACCGAGCTTTCCACCAGCACTCAACGCCTTAACGCTCACCGTTTTTATCAGCGCGAAGGCTATACCCAGAGCCATTTTCGCTTCACTAAACCGTTGTAGGGGGAGCCATGAGTCTGACCATTACGCTGACGGGAACGGGCGGCGCGCAGCTGGTGCCGACATTTGGCTGCGACTGTGCGGCCTGCCAACGAGCACGCTTACAGGCGCAATACCGTCGACGCCCTTGTAGCGGGGTGGTCAGGTTCAATAATGCGGTGACGCTGCTGGACGCGGGGATCCCGCATCTGATGGACGACTGGCCGGCGGGCAGCTTCCAGCAGTTTCTGCTGACCCACTATCATATGGATCATGTGCAAGGGCTGTTTCCGTTGCGCTGGGGTGTGGGGGCGACCATCCCGGTGTACGGTCCGCCGGATGAACAGGGTTGCGACGATCTGTTTAAGCATCCCGGCATCCTCGATTTTAGCCATACCGTGGCACCGTTCGTGGTGTTCGACCTGCAAGGATTGCAGGTAACGCCGCTACCGCTCAACCATTCAAAGCTGACGTTTGGTTATCTGCTGGAGACCGCACATAGCCGCGTGGCGTGGCTCTCCGATACCGCCGGACTTCCCGACAAGACGTTGAAGTTTCTCCACAATAACCAGCCTCAGGTGATTATCATTGACTGCAGCCATGCCCCGCGCGCCGAGCCACCGCGCAATCATTGTGATTTAAACACCGTTATCGCGTTGAACGACGTTATCCGCTGCCCACGAGTGATCCTGACGCACATCAGCCACCAGTTCGACCTGTGGATGATGGAACATCCGCTACCAGTAGGGTTTGAGGCAGGATATGACGGAATGGAGATTGTGCTGGAGTAAGGAAATTTGCCGGATGCGATGAAAACATCTTATCCGGCCTACAAACAGATGATTAAGCGACTTTTTTTGCGCCGACATCTCGCTGCGCAATAAAATCTTTAACTGAAACAATCCGGTTCAGTTCTTCTTGCGCCCGCATGTCATTTTCAACTTCCCACAGGTCAACCGCCGCCTGTAGGTTACGCCAGAAATCAACGGAGGTATCGAACGCTTTTGCCAAACGAAACGCCATATCCGTTGTTAATTTGCGATTATTGTTGACCAGTGCGCTCACTGTATTGCGGTGAACATGCAGAATTTCAGCCAGATCGTTGATTTTCAGATCAAGCGGTTCCAGGTATTCATATTGCAGGATATCACCCACAGTCGTTGGTTTTCTGGATGCCTGTTTCATATCGTTACCTTACGTTTTCTCTAATAGATGTGTGGATCTAAGTACACATCTTCGGCCTTACCATTAATCCATTTAAATATTAATCGGTACTGCTTGTTTACTCTGATTGAAGAATATTCCTGTAATTTTCCGGTTAACTCTTCATATCTGTTACCGGGTGGCGAGCGCAAATCCCGATGCGAAACAGCCGCATTAATGATATCCAGCTTTCTGGCTAATGCAGTGTGAATATCCGCAGGTATTTTTCTGTGCTATGTCGCCCGTTCAAAAAAATCTTCAAGCCATGTATCCCGAAAATTTCTGATATTTAATGATTTAGACATTCCATTGCCAGCACCTTTTCCATAAGCATAGAGAGATTGTAGTGCACACACGCACTGTGCTCAAGTGCATTCATTAACATAAAATGGTGAGCTGTTGGGCGAGCAGGTAAATCCCTGCCAGAAAGATAAAATACCCATAAATTTAATCGTTACCGCTAACGATCGTAATCCTCTTCCATTCTGCGCTCTTCGTCTTCTAACTGACGCCGTTCTTGATCGAGCTGGCGCTGACGGTCATCCAGTTGGCGACGTCGATCTTCAAACTGGCGGCGGCGATTGTCATATTGCCTGCGCCGGTCGTCACTCATCTGGCGCTGCCAGCTTTCATCACGGGAGTCATCATAATCCCGCCCGTTGTCCGGTTTGTATGCGTCGTTAATCGCCTGCTGAATATTACCAATGGCGTCATCGATAATATCCGCCTGTGCCGATACGGTGGTCAGCATTAGCAAACTAAAAAGAAGGAATGTCGCGGAGCGTTGCATAAAACCAGCCTCATCAAGAAACTCGCCCCACGGTAATCAAAGCGTATTTGCGCGGGTAGCGGAGGAATCTCAATTACGCGAATGCCGCAGCGCCTGCGCCAGTTCTCCCCGAGTAAAAGGCTTACGCAATAGCGCCACATCCGGCAACGCCGGGTTATGCGCCGGACGTAAATCCTGACCGCTTATCAGCAGGATGGACAACTGCGGATAATGTGCCTGGGCATGGTTAACCACATCCACGCCGCTTAAACCACCTGGCAGCATTAAGTCGCTGATAAAAATATCAATCTCGGATGAAGCCGCCAGCATATGCATCGCCTGTTCCCCGTTTGCGGCCTCTAACGTCAGGTAGCCCAGCAGGTGTAATTGCTCGCACAACGTCTGGCGTACATCGTCCTCATCCTCAAGCACCAACACCAGTTTTTCACCGCTGTTCGCCGCATGTACCGCCACCGGTTCTGCCTGAGCCTGCACTGGCACAACGGCGCGAGGCAGTTGTAGCCTGACCGTCGTTCCCTGTCCGGGAGCGCTTTCAATCTCCACCCGACCACCGGACTGGCGCACAAAACCGTAAACCATCGACAGCCCCAGTCCGCTGCCGCTACCGGTCTGTTTGGTGGTGAAAAACGGCTCGAAGACCTGGGCTTTCACCTCCTGTGACATCCCGCTACCCTGGTCGGCCACCTCCAGCATCACCATATCCTGCTTGCGTCCATCGCTGCGCGTGACCCGCTGATTCCAGGTACGGATTTTAATCGTGCCCGCCTGCCCGTCCATAGCGTCACGGGCGTTCATCACCAGATTGATAATGGCGTTTTCCAGTTGGCTGACGTCAATCCACGCGGGCCAGGCGGGAGACTGGGCTTCAATCTCCAGCGTCAACGTGGCCGGAAGAGAGTGGCGCATCAGTTCGCCCAGATTTTCCAGCAGAGTTTTCAGCTCCACCGCATGAGGGTGCAGCGACTGTTTGCGCGAAAAGGCCAGCAGTCGCTGGGTAAGCAGCGCCCCACGCTCGGCGGCTTTTAGCGCCCGATTGACCCGCGGCGCGTCGGGAGAATCCGGATTCACCAGATCCAGACTGCCAATAATAACCGCCAGCAGGTTATTGAAATCATGTGCTAATCCGCCCGTCAATTGCCCCACCGCCTTCAGCTTTTGGCTGTGCAACAGCGCCTCTTCCAGCCCCTGACGTTCGGTGCGATCGATTTCCATCTGGCTGGTTTTTTCTTTTAGCAGTCGGGTGGTGTGCTCCAGCGACGCCGTATTCCGGGCAAAGACGCTAAAGGCGCGGGCCAGCTCGCCTAACTCATCACGACGCTGCAGGGCCGGGACGCTGACGTCTGATTCACCGTGCGCCAGCCGGGTCATCGCCCGTGAAATGGCCGTCAGGTTGGAACCGAGATTACGGTAGATATACCACCCGGCAAAACCGGTGATCACCACCGCCAGCAGCGCAAACACTAAAATAAACAACGCGCCGGATTGCAGTTCCTGATGGCTTTGCGCCACCCGCTGCTCTGAGATCAGCGCCACCTGCGAGGCATACTGATTGATATCGCTGTTGAGGATCGCCACCAGCGCTTTGATATGAAACATATACCAGTTGATGGCCAAATCGCTCTGCTCCAGCGCGGAAGAGAGCGGCTCCAGCTTATGCAGCTCCTGGTTGAAGTCGTTGAGGATACCGCTAATCAGCGGACTAGCATGGCGCAAGGGAAGCGCAGGCATCACCGCATCCAGTTGTTTCACCACCGAACGCGGCGTGGGCGTGTCGATGGCGGCAACAATTAAGCGGTCCATCTGCCCCAGCAGCGCATCATCCTGCGCGCCGGTCAACTTTTGCAGATGACGTAAATAGCTTTGATTTTGATACAGCGAACTGAGCAACGCGTTACGCTCCAGGTGTCGCCGCTGCCCGCGCTGCAACATCCCTTCTACGCTGTTTTGTAGTTCATTACTGCGCTGGATAATACGCTCGACCAGCACCGGCTCTTGCTGTGCCAGCGGCGCGGTAGCCAGTTGTTCCAGCGACTGCTTCAGCGCCCTTTGCGTCTCCTGCAGCCGCTCCGCTTCCCCTTTGTATTCCAGCGCCCCGACCACCTGCGACAACCGCACCGCCGCCGTCGCCACGTTCGCCGTATCCCGCGCCAGGTTCATGCTGCCGGTCATGTCGTCAACGGTTTGCTGCTGCACCTGCTCCTGAATCTGACTGGCATGCTGAAAACCCAGCACCGCCACGCCGCTCACCATCAGCGTGACAGCCACCACCAGCAGATTGAAGAACAGCAATCGTCCGCGCGCACTGGCGAGAAAGTGACGTCCCGGTTGCGGCATATCACGCTCCGTGAAGAAAAATCGCAATATGACAAATATGAACGGCTTCTGACATTTTGCATTTACATTCCTGTGATGGACTGCTGATATCGGCCACCCCACAGGAGATCCGCCATGAGCAGGACACCGGTTCTGGAGATGCGCAACATTGCTAAAGCGTTTGGCAAATTTTACGCGCTGAAAGGGGTCGATTTAACGGTCTGGCCGGGCGAGATTCATGCCCTGATGGGCGAGAATGGCGCGGGGAAGAGCACCCTGATGAAGATCCTCGCGGGCGCCTATACCGCCACCAGCGGTGAGATCCTGATTGACGGTCAGCCGTTCCATATTCGCGGTCCTAAAGATGCGCTTAGCGCAGGCATCACGCTGATTTATCAGGAGATGCAGCTCGCGCCGAACCTGACGGTAGCGGAAAATATCTTTCTTGGCAGCGAGCTGTCGCGCGGCGGGCTGGTCCAGCGTAAAGAGATGGTCATGCAGTCGCAGAAAGTCATCGACCGACTCGGCGCCCAGTTTAAGGCTAGCGACCGTGTGATGACGTTGACCATCGCCGAACAGCAGCAGGTGGAAATTGCCCGCGCCCTGCACCGTAACAGCCGCATTCTGGTAATGGATGAACCCACCGCCGCCCTCTCTTCACGTGAAACCCACCGCCTGTTTGAACTGATCATGCGCCTGCGCGATGAGGGGATGGCGATTATCTACATCAGCCACCGCATGGCGGAAGTGTACGAACTCTCGGACCGCGTCAGCGTCCTGCGCGACGGGCAATATGTTGGCAGTCTGACCCGCGACAAGCTCAACGCCTCGGAGCTGGTACGCATGATGGTGGGCCGTCCGTTGAGCGATCTGTTCAACAAAGAGCGCGACATTCCCTTAGGTAAAGCACGCCTCAATGTTCATCACCTGACCGACGGCCATAAAGTCCAGCCGTGCAGCTTGCTGGTGCGCTCCGGGGAGATCGTCGGCCTGGCCGGGCTAGTCGGTGCCGGGCGTTCTGAACTGGCTCAGCTTATTTTTGGCGTGCGTAAAGCCATCGGCGGCATGATTGAAGTAGACGGTGAACCGGTAGTGATCCACTCCCCCCGCGAGGCGATTGACCACGGCATTGGCTTTCTGACGGAAAACCGCAAAGAACAGGGATTATTTTTAGAGCTGGCAGCGGCAGAAAACATCACCATGGCAACGCTGGAGCGTGACGCCAACTGGGGCATGCTCGATCGCAAAAAGGCGCAGGCTATTTCCGATGACGCCATCAAGCTGCTCAACATCCGCGTGCCGCACGCACAGGTACGCGCGGGCGGGCTGTCCGGCGGAAATCAGCAAAAACTGCTGATTTCACGCTGGGTCGCGATCGGCCCACGTATTTTGATCCTCGATGAACCCACGCGCGGCGTGGACGTCGGTGCCAAAAGCGAGATCTACCGGATCATGAACGATATGGCGCGCAAAGGCGTAGCGATCCTGATGATCTCCAGCGAGCTGCCGGAAGTCGTCGGTATGAGCGATCGCGTTTATGTCATGCGGGAAGGCAGTATTGCCGGCGAGCTGAACGGACAAAGCATTACCCAGGAAAATATTATGACGCTGGCAACCGGCGTGAACGACTCCCACCATCAGGCGGTGCCCCATGAATAATCCAACCACTCCCCAGCAGGTGGCGAAATCCGCCTCCGCAAAAAAAATGCTGATGAGCGATCTGATGCAAACGGTCGGCATCTTACCGATTCTCATCCTGATTGTGGCGGTATTTGGCTTTATCGCGCCTAACTTTTTTACCGAAAGTAACCTGCTGAATATTACCCGTCAGGCCTCGATCAACATCGTGCTGGCGGCTGGCATGACCTTCATTATTTTGACCGGCGGGATCGACCTCTCGGTTGGCTCGATTCTCGGTACCACCGCTGTCGCAGCCATGGTCGTTTCTCTTATTCCTGAGCTTGCCATGCTATCGATTCCGGCGGCGCTGATGCTCGGTCTGGTGCTGGGATTGTTTAACGGCGCGCTGGTCGCTTTTGCCGGACTACCGCCGTTTATCGTCACGCTTGGAACCTATACGGCGCTGCGCGGTGCGGCCTATCTGCTGGCCGACGGTACAACGGTGATTAACTCCAATATCAGCTTTGAGTGGATCGGTAACAACTATCTCGGCCCGGTTCCGTGGCTGGTGGTCATTGCGCTGGCGGTGGTGGTGGTGTGCTGGTTCATTCTGCGCCGCACCACGCTCGGCGTTCATATCTACGCGGTCGGCGGCAATATGCAGGCCGCACGTTTAACCGGGATCAAAGTGTGGCTGGTGCTGCTGTTCGTCTACGGCATGAGCGGTTTGCTCTCAGGTCTTGGCGGGGTGATGAGCGCCTCGCGGCTGTATAGCGCCAACGGCAACTTAGGCATGGGTTACGAGCTGGACGCCATCGCGGCGGTGATCCTCGGCGGCACCAGCTTTGTTGGCGGGATCGGCACCATCACCGGCACGCTGGTGGGGGCATTGATAATCGCCACGCTCAATAACGGCATGACGCTGATGGGCGTCTCCTATTTCTGGCAACTGGTGATCAAAGGGGCGGTGATCATCATAGCGGTGCTGATCGACAAATACCGTACCCGACACCATCAAAGTGCATAGACAAGCTTACTGGCCTACTCATTCGTAGGCCTGATAAGCGCAGCGCCATCAGGCGTATAACAACAATACCCTACGTGAGGAAACGAGTATGCGTTTGAAGCCATTAGTAACCGCGCTCTGTGCTGGCGCCCTGCTTGCTGCAGCTCCGTTTGTGCAGGCAAAAGAACTGAAATCGATCGGCGTTACGGTGGGCGATCTGGCCAACCCGTTCTTCGTGCAGATCACCAAAGGCGCGGAGCTGGAAGCACGCAAGCTGGCAGGTGATAGCGTTAAAGTAACGCTGGTTTCCAGCGGCTACGATCTGGGGCAACAGGTGTCGCAGATCGACAACTTTATTGCCGCCAAAGTCGACATGATTATCCTTAACGCCGCCGACTCTAAAGGCATCGGCCCGGCGGTAAAACGCGCGAAAGACGCCGGGATCGTGGTGGTTGCCGTTGACGTGGCAGCGGAAGGCGCAGACGCGACCATTACCTCCGATAACACCCAGGCAGGTGAAATGGCCTGTAAATACATTACCGACCGCCTGAAAGGCAAAGGCAACGTCGTCATCATCAACGGGCCGCCGGTTTCCGCCGTCCAGAACCGCGTGGAAGGCTGCCAGACTGAGTTTAAACGCCACCCTGACATCAAGGTGCTGTCGCATAACCAAAACGCCAAAGGCAGTCGTGAAGGCGGGCTAGAGATCATGACCGCGCTGCTGGCGGCGAATCCGAAGATCGACGGCGTATTCGCCATTAACGATCCGACGGCGATCGGTGCCGATCTGGCGGCAAAACAGGCGCAGCGTAGTGAATTCTTTATTGTCGGCGTAGATGGATCCCCGGACGGTGAAGAAGCGCTGAAGCGCGAAAACTCACTATTTGTGGCGACTCCGGCACAAGATCCGCAGGTGATGGCTGCCAAAGCGGTCGAAATCGGCTATGACATATTGCAGGGGAAACCCGCCCCGAAAGAACCCGTGCTGATCCCGGTGACGATGATCGATAAAAACAACGTCGGCAGTTATAAGGGTTGGACGGTTAAATAGCCCGCCACAACAACGCCGGATGGCGGCAAAAATGCCCTATCCGGCCTACAAGATCGCTATGAATTTGTAGGCCGGATAAGCGCGGTGCCATCCGGCATTATATTAAGGAGGATTCAGCCGATGAAACGCTCCGCAATAAACGAGATCCTTGGCCACACGCGCCAGTTTTTCTCTCAGCACGACGTGCATCTCCCCCCTTTTGCCAGCTTCCCCCCGACCCAATGGCGCAAGCTTGATGCTGCAGCCTGGAGCGAAGTGTTCGACCTTAAGCTCGGTTGGGATGTCACCGCATTTGGCGGCAACAATTTCGCCGCGCAAGGGTTAACGCTGTTCACTCTGCGTAATGGCTCGCCGAAAGGCATGCCTTACGAGAAATGCTACGCCGAGAAAATCATGCATGTTCGCGATGCGCAGGTCACGCCGATGCATTTTCACTGGCGCAAACGCGAAGACATTATCAATCGCGGCGGCGGCAATTTAATTGTGGAACTGTGGAATGCGGGGATCCGGGAACAAACGGAGGAGACCGACGTCAGCGTGGTAATTGACGGCTGTCGGCAAACCCATGCAGCGGGCAGTCAGTTACGCCTGACGCCGGGTGAAAGCATCTGCCTGCCGCCGGGCCTGTATCACAGCTTCTGGGCGGAAGAAGGTTTTGGCGACGTGCTGGTCGGCGAGGTTTCTTCTGTTAATGACGACGACCACGATAATCACTTTTTGCAACCGATCGCCCGCTATAACGACATTGAAGAAGACGAGCCGGCGCAGCTGGTGCTGTGTAACGAATATCGCCTGTTCCGCTAACCAAGGAGCGCATTATGCCGTTGATATCTCTCGCTGATGGCCTTGCCCATGCCCGTGAGCATCACTATGCCTTAGGGGCATTTAATGTTCTGGATTCACACTTCCTGCGCGCGCTGTTTGCCGCGGCAAAGCAGGAACGTTCGCCGTTTATCATCAATATCGCCGAAGTACATTTTAAATATATCTCGCTGGATTCTCTGGTCGAAGCGGTCAAGTTCGAAGCCGCGCGGCATGACATTCCGGTGGTGCTAAACCTTGACCACGGCCTGCACTTTGAGTCGGTAGTTCGGGCACTACGCTTAGGGTTCAGTTCAGTGATGTTCGATGGCTCCACGCTGGAGTATGAAGAAAATATCCGCCAGACCCGCGAAGTGGTGAAGATGTGCCACGCCGTCGGCGTGTCGGTGGAAGCCGAACTGGGTGCAGTCGGCGGCGATGAGGGCGGCGCGCTGTACGGCCATGCCGACGAGTCGCTATTTACCGACCCAATGATGGCGCGTGATTTCGTCGACAGAACCGGGATTGACGCGCTGGCGGTCGCCATTGGCAATGCCCACGGCAAATACGAAGGCGAACCGCTGCTCGACTTCCCGCGTCTGGACGCCATTCGCCAGCAGGCGGCAATCCCGCTGGTACTGCATGGCGGCTCCGGTATCAGCGACGACGATTTCAAGCGCGCGATTGAACTCGGCATTCACAAAATCAACTTCTATACCGGCATGTCGCAGGCGGCGCTGTCGGCGGTAGAAACACGGATGGCGAATCGCCAGCCGCTGTACGACGAATTCGCCGAACTGCTGCTCGGCATTGAAGAGGCCATTACCGATACCGTTTCGGAACAGATGCGCATTTTTGGCAGCGCGGGACGGGTCTGATGGAACGCAAAGGCGTTATCGCCGCAGGCAACATGCTGGTCGATCACGTGCATCAAATTGTGCAGTGGCCGGAACGTGGCTGGCTGGCGGAAATCACCCGTAGCGAACGCGCCACGGGCGGTGCGCCGCTTAATGTGCTGCTGACGCTGGCAAAAATGCACACTGGGCTGCCGTTGCAGGCGGTGGGGTTAATCGGTCAGGACAGCGACGGCGACTACATTATGGCGATGCTGGAGCAGTATCACGTTAATCGCCAACACGTGCAGCGCACCACATTCGCCCCCACGTCGATGTCGCAGGTGATGACCGATCCCAGCGGTCAGCGCACCTTTTTCCACTCGCCCGGTGCCAATCGGCTACTCGATCTGCCTGCGTTTGAGCAACTGGATACCTCGATGAAAATCTTCCATCTGGGATATCTGCTGCTGCTCGACAGTCTGGACATGCCGGATGAGGAGTACGGGACGCGTAGCGCACGCCTGCTGGCGCAAATGCGCGACAACGGCTTTGAAACGTCGCTGGATCTGGTCTCACGCAAGGGCGACCCGCGCTATCAACCGCTGGTGATGCCAGCCCTGCGCCATCTCGACTATCTGGTGATTAACGAGCTGGAAGCCGGGGAGTTCAGCGGGCTGGAGATCCGCCAGCCAAACGGCGAACTGCATATTGCGCACATCGCCACCGCCGCACGCGAATTATTGAATGCAGGTGTACGCCAGCGGGTGGTGATCCACTGTCCGGAAGGGGCCTGGGGTGAAGCGCCGGATCTGCCGGGCGTCTGGATCCCGTCGCAGTACCTGGCGCAGGAGGAGATCGTTGGCAGCGTCGGAGCGGGAGATGCGTTTTGCGCTGGATTTTTGTATGGCTGTCATGAGCGCTGGTCGCTGACGGACAGCGTCAGGTTGGCACACGCCTGTGCGCGGGCAAGCTTGCTGTGCGCGAATGCGATAGATGGCGCGAAGACGCTGGCAGAGTTGAAAGCAGAAATGGCTGACGCCTGATGCGCTACGCTTATCAGGCCTACGGGGTCGTTATCGTTTTTGTAGGCCGGATAAGGCGTTTACGCCGCATCCGGCAACTGCACACGATCACGCCGCCTTATCGTGATGCTGCACGTCGGCGGCAAACACATAACCCAGCCCGCGCAGGGTTTTGATCAACATTGGCTGGTGCGGGTTGTTCTCTATTTTTCGCCGCAGCCGCATGATTAACACGTCAATAGTGCGGTCAAACACCTCAACGCTGTCGCTGCGCGTCAGCTCCAGCAGCTGTTCCCGGCTCAGCACCCGCCGGGCATTTTGGGCCAGCGCCAACAGCAGGCTGTATTCCCCCTGCGTCAACTCCACCTTCAACTGCTGGGGATTATGCAGCTGGCAACCGGCGGTATCCAGATGCCAGCCATTGAAAGAAAGCCCCGTGGTCTGTGGGCCGCCGCTTTCTGCCGTTAACACGCCAACGCGTCTGAGCACCGCCTTTACCCGCGCCACCAGCACCCGCGCATTGAACGGCTTACCGATATAGTCGTCAGCCCCCATTTCCAACCCAACAACTACATCCGACTCGCTGCCAAGCCCGGTCAGCATCACCACCGGTAATCCGGGCCTCAACTTCTGCACCTGTTGTAGCACCATCAGGCCGTTAGTATCGGGCAACATCATATCCAGTAATACCAGAGCGATATCCGGCTGAGTCTCAATGCAGCGCAGCGCCTCCTGCCCGGTGTGACAGGCGGTCACCGTAAAGACGTGTTCGCTCAGCACATCCTGTAAAAGCGTGCAGACAGCGATGTCATCATCCACAACCAGTATGGCTGGCTTCATTGTTTTTCCCCATTTCTGGCCAACTTAAATGAGTGTGATTGATTCTGCACAGAGTGACAGCGATAAGGCACAAGGATGTGCGGGAAACATAACCTCGGTCACACTGCCGGGGCGTCACGTATTGGAGATTCGTCACGTCAAATATGACGACAGCCTGTTTTTCGTCAGGGTTTTGCGCAAAATTCGCCCGTAATATCGACTAATGCCCCTGATAAAAACATGGCATAAAAGATGCATAACAAAAACGACAAGCGCGTATGCGCGATTTGATTAACTGGAGCGAGACCGATGAAAAAAGTCGTCACGGTTTGCCCATATTGCGCATCAGGTTGCAAAATCAACCTGGTGGTCGATAACGGCAAAATCGTCCGGGCTGAAGCGGCGCAGGGGAAAACCAACCAGGGTACCCTGTGTCTGAAGGGCTACTATGGCTGGGATTTTATCAATGATACCCAGATCCTGACCCCTCGTCTGAAAACCCCTATGATCCGTCGCCAGCGTGGCGGCAAACTGGAATCTGTTTCCTGGGATGAAGCGCTGAATTACGTCGCCGATCGCCTGAGCGCCATCAAAGCGAAGTACGGCCCGGACGCTATTCAGACGACCGGTTCATCTCGCGGTACAGGTAACGAAACCAACTATGTAATGCAAAAATTCGCGCGCGCCGTTATTGGTACCAATAACGTTGACTGCTGCGCTCGCGTCTGACACGGCCCATCGGTTGCAGGTCTGCACCAATCGGTCGGTAACGGCGCAATGAGTAATGCTATCAATGAAATTGATAACACAGATTTAGTGTTCATCTTCGGGTACAACCCGGCGGATTCCCACCCGATCGTGGCGAATCACGTGATTAATGCTAAACGTAACGGGGCGAAAATCATCGTCTGCGATCCGCGCAAAATTGAAACCGCGCGTATTGCCGACATGCACATCGCGTTGAAAAACGGCTCGAACATCGCGCTGCTCAACGCTATGGGTCATGTCATCATCGAAGAAAAACTGTATGACCAGGCGTTCGTCGCCTCCCGTACGGAAGGATTCGAAGAGTACAGCAAGATCGTCGAAGGCTACACGCCGGAGTCCGTCGAAGATATCACTGGCGTTAGCGCGCAGGATATTCGTCAGGCTGCACGTATGTATGCCACGGCGAAAAGCGCGGCCATCCTGTGGGGCATGGGTGTTACCCAGTTCTATCAGGGCGTGGAAACCGTGCGTTCACTGACCAGCCTCGCAATGCTGACCGGCAACCTCGGTAAGCCGAGCGTGGGCGTTAACCCGGTTCGTGGGCAGAACAACGTTCAGGGCGCATGTGACATGGGCGCGCTGCCGGATACTTATCCGGGCTATCAGTATGTGAAAGATCCGGCTAACCGCGAGAAGTTCGCTAAAGCCTGGGGCGTGGAAAGTCTGCCTGCTCATACCGGCTATCGCATCAGCGAACTGCCGCACCGTGCAGCGCATGGCGAAGTACGCGCGGCGTACATCATGGGTGAAGATCCATTACAAACCGATGCTGAACTCTCCGCAGTGCGCAAAGGCTTTGAGGATCTGGAACTGGTCATCGTGCAGGATATCTTCATGACCAAAACTGCCGCTGCCGCAGACGTTATTTTACCGTCTACGTCATGGGGTGAACATGAAGGCGTATTCTCCGCAGCTGACCGTGGCTTCCAGCGCTTCTTTAAAGCCGTTGAGCCGAAGTGGGATCTGAAAACGGACTGGCAGATTATCAGTGAAATCGCCACCCGTATGGGCTACCCGATGCACTACAACAACACCCAGGAAATCTGGGACGAGTTGCGTCATCTGTGCCCGGATTTCTACGGTGCCACTTACGAGAAAATGGGCGAACTGGGTTATATCCAGTGGCCTTGCCGCGACACCTCAGAAGCCGACCAGGGTACGTCTTATCTCTTCAAAGAGAAGTTCGACACCCCGAACGGCCTGGCGCAGTTCTTCACCTGCGACTGGGTAGCGCCAATCGACAAACTCACTGAGGAGTACCCGATGGTACTGTCTACAGTGCGTGAAGTCGGCCACTACTCTTGCCGTTCGATGACCGGTAACTGTGCGGCGTTGGCCGCGCTGGCGGATGAACCGGGCTATGCCCAGATCAACACCGCCGACGCAGAACGCCTGGGCATCCAGGATGAAGAGCTGGTGTGGGTGAACTCGCGTAAAGGCCGGGTCATTACCCGTGCGGCAGTCAGCGATCGTCCAAACAAAGGCGCGATTTACATGACCTACCAGTGGTGGATTGGCGCATGTAATGAACTGGTAACCGAGAACTTAAGCCCGATTACCAAAACGCCGGAGTACAAGTACTGTGCTGTAAACGTTGAACGCATTGCCGATCAGCGCGCTGCCGAGCAGTATGTCATTGATGAGTACACCAAGCTGAAAGCCAGCCTGCGCGAAAGCGCGATGGGTTAAGCTTCCCCTGACGGCCTCCATTCGGAGGCCGTTTTTTTATGCACATAATCTCTCTATACTGTTCATTCCCTACACTAAATCTAAATATAAGATGAAACGACTTTTCGCCTTGATGGTGTTAATGACATGCTTTGTCCATGCCGAAGAGCCCGGTAGTCAGTTTTTGAAAGCCGCCGAGTCCGGAGACCGACGTGCACAATATTTCCTCGCTGATACCTGGTTTAGCTCAGGCGATTTGGGTAAAGCGGAATATTGGGCGCAAAAAGCCGCCGACAATGGTGATGCCGATGCTTACGCATTGCTGGCACAGATTAAGATTACCAATCCGGTCAGTCTGGATTACCCCCAGGCCAAAACGCTGGCGGAAAAAGCGACCCAGGCAGGCAGTAAAACCGGGGAAATTACGCTGGCGCGTATTCTGGTCAATACTCAGGCTGGACACACCGATTACCCCAAAGCCATTACCTTGCTGCAAAACGCCTCCGAGGACCTGGAAAACGACTCCGCCGTCGACGCGCAAATGCTGCTTGGGCTGATTTACGCCAACGGCGTGGGTATTCCCGCAGACGATGAGAAAGCGACGTGGTATTTCAAACGTAGCTCTGCCATTTCCCGCACCGGCTATTCCGAATACTGGGCCGGGATGATGTTCTTAAACGGTGAGCAGGGTTTTATCGTGAAGAATAAACAGAAGGCACTGCACTGGCTGAATCTGAGCTGTACGGAAGGATTCGATACCGGCTGCGAAGAGTTTGATAAGTTAACCAACGGGTAGTCGTTGTAGGCCTGATAAGCGTAGCGCCATCAGGCAACCCGGAGCAGGTTGCCTGATGGCGGCGTTGCCTTATCCGGCCTACAAGGCGGTCTTATCAAACTTACCTAATACTTCGCGCTCATAGGCCAGCGCTTTTTTGCGGTCAAATTTGTGTTCCCACTTGGAGATAACCAGCACCGCCAGTGCGTTACCCACCACGTTCAGCGCGGTACGCGCCATGTCGAGGATACGGTCAACACCGGCAATAAACGCCAGGCCTTCCAGCGGGATCCCCACGCTGCCAAGCGTAGCCAGCAGCACCACGAATGATACGCCCGGCACGCCCGCAATCCCTTTCGAGGTCACCATCAACGTCAACACCAGCACGATTTCCTGCCACAGCGACAGGTCGATACCATACAGCTGCGCAATAAAGATCGCGGCAATACTCTGGTACAGCGTTGAACCATCAAGGTTGAATGAGTAGCCGGTCGGCACCACAAAGCTGGTGATTGAAGCCGGTGCGCCATAGGCTTCCATCTTCTCGATAATACGCGGCAGTACGCTCTCGGAGCTGGCGGTAGAGTAAGCCAGAATCAACTCGTCTTTCAGAATGCGGATCAGGATCCAAATGCTCAAACCGCAGATACGCGCGACAATCCCCAGCACCACCAGCGCGAAGAACAGGATGGCAAAGTGCACCAACAGCACCAGCTTCGCCAGCGGCCACAGGGAGGCAAAACCGAAGTTTGCGACGGTAACGGCAATCAGCGCGAAAACGCCGACTGGCGCATAACGCATAACCATGTGGGTCACTTTAAACATGGTTTCGGAAATAGAGCGGAACACGGTAACCAGCGGCTCGCGGTGAGTGGCTGGCAGGGAAGACAAACCTAAACCGAACAGCACCGAGAAGAAGATAATCGGCAGCATATCGCCTTTTGCCATCGAGGCGACGATATTGGTCGGCACCAGTGACAAAATTGTCCCCATCAAACCATGCGCGTGGCTCTGTACTTCTGCAGTCGTGCTTTGATATTTCGAAATATCCACGGTCGCCAGTTGCGACATATCAATCCCGGAACCCGGCTGGAACACATTAGCCAGCGTGATCCCAAGGATAATCGCCACGGTGGTGATCACTTCGAAATAGAGAATAGTTTTGGCGCCAATGCGGCCCAGCTGTTTTGCATCACCGACTCCGGCGATACCGACAACCAGCGTAGAGATGACAATGGGCACAACGATCATTTTGATCAGATGGATAAAGATATCGCCCGCCGGTGACAGCAGGTTTACAACCAGCCATTCACGGCTGTCACTATGGTAATGCAGGTAACTCCCTAGCAGAATGCCCAGCACCATGGCGATTAGAATCTGCCATGCCAGGCTGACTTTCAAATTTTTCATAACAACGGACTTCCTCGATGGAGCGCTATTCCACATGCGGTGTGTGGGAATAGTACATACTGAAAGGGTATGAATTGTGTTGCGTTCGTTTATGGAGTTTTTTAACGCTTATTATCATTATCATCTGCATGGCATTCCGCGCAACCCTCTAAGAACAGGGCTTTTGGCTGATTTTATGCATAAAAATGCAATTTTATCGCGGTATTGATGAATAACTTTTTGTTATAAAAGAATTTTAATATGTTCAAAAATGAAGAAGTCATGGTGTGAGTTTTTTTCGCCAATTTGTTCGTTTGCCTGTTTTTTAAACAGGCCAAATGATACAAATCACAAAAAAAACAAATTTATTTTTGCCGATTCTGCAATAACTTCGCCATATTAATAGAGTCAACGAGCTGTGCCCGGTTCACCCTAGGCGAGTTTAAATCCATAACCTTTTGCCACACTGAAATAGCCTGGGCGTAGTCTGCCTGCATAAACGCATCTGAGGCTAACAGCATCAGCGCTGTGACCTCTGCCGGATCCAGCGCCAGAGCCTTATCAATCATCTCGCGAGTGGGTGGCGTCATATGTTGTCCGGCCTGGTAATACAATACCGTTGCCATCGCGGAATAGATCTCAGCATTTTCACCGCCGACACGCAGCGCCTGCTCGTAGGCCAGCAGCGCATTATGATACGCGTTTTGCCAAAGATAGTACTCCCCGAGTTGCGCCCATTTCACGCCGTTCTGGGGATTAGCGCGAATCTGCGATTGCAGCAAAAGCAACTGTTTTTCCTGAACATTCTCATCGGAGAAAGCATGTAAAGGGTCCGCCAGTCTCGTCTGCTCCTGACGAACCGCCTGCCATTTTGGCGTCAACAAGTAGCCTCCAATGCAGGCCACAACCATCAGCACCGCCGCAGCGGTCAGCCGCTTCACAGGCAGTGGGCGTAACAGCGGTTCGGACTGGTTCATTGTTCACCTTCCTCCGTATGCTGACGTCTTCTCACTCGCCAGACCACCACACCTACCAGCAATAACAACAGGCACGGTAACGCCCACAGCAGCAGCGTTTGCTCATTCAGCGGCGGATTATAACGAACGAAGTCACCGTAACGCTCGGTCATCCATGTCGTGATCTCGGCTTCACTTTTCCCTTCCGCCACCATGCTATAAACCTGATGGCGCATACTGACCGCTACCGGCGCATTGGATTCCAGCAAGTTTTGGTTTTGACACTGCGGGCAGCGAAGCTGGCTGGCAATGGACAGCGCTTGTTCCTGCTGTTGCGGATTTTCAAAGCGCCAGGTATCCACAACCTGGGCATGGGTGGTAAAAGGTAGAAAAATCAGTAAAGCCACAAGTAACATCGTTTTGCCGGATGGCGGCGTGAACGCCTTATCCGGCCTACCATGCTTTTCACTCGTAGGCCTGATAAGCGCAGCGCCATCAGGCAATAACTCTGGATGCTTCCTTCCTCGCCATGCGCTCAGCAGCGCGCCAAAGACCATTAATAGTCCCCCACCCCAAATCCAGCGCACGCCGGTCTGCACGTACAAACGCATGGCATAGCGGTCAGGTCCGGTTTTTTCACCCATTACCGCGTACCAGTCATGCATCAGATTCCAGCGGATCCCCGGCTCCATCATCTGTTGACGGCGCGCGGCATAGAAGCGCCTTTCGGGTTGCAGGCTGCCAATACGTTTCTCATTGTGCCACAGCGTGATCTGCGCTTTTTCACTGGTGTAGTTACCTTTGGCTTCCAGGTCGAGACGCTCAAAACGGAAAATGTAACCCGCCAGTTCAACCTGCTGCCCAGGGCTCAGGTTCAGGCTTATCTCCTGACGGCTACCGCTGGAAAAGACGATCCCCGCCGCAAACACCAGCACCCCAGCATGCGCCAGCAGTGCCGGAAGCTGGATGCGGAAAGACACGTTGCGGCTTCTTACCGTTGCCAGCACGATAACCAGCAGCATCAGCAGGCCAAAGGGCAGCGTAGCGCGGTTAAAGTACGGTGCGCCTACGGAGAGCCGTCCCCAGCCGAACAGCCCGTAAATCATCGGGTAGAGCGTGCCAATCAACACAATCAGTAGCACCGCACTAAAGAGCAGCAGCGCAACCAGAATCAGCATCTCGCGTGACCAACCGCCAAAACGCGCATTCTGCCGGACTTGCTGGCCCCGCCAGGCGTACAGCCCGAGCGACGCCAGACTCAACACGGTAAACAGCGCAAACAGCGGCGCGGCGCGGACGTTATCCAACGCGAAAGCATGCACCGAAACGAGAATACCGGAACGTACAATCAGCGTCCCAAGCAGCGATAAAATCAGCGTGACGATCGCCAGTAGCAGCGACCAGTGGCGGAAGATTCCGCGCTGGCGCGTGATATACAGGCTATGCAGCAGCGCGCTGGCGGAAAGCCAGGGTAATAAGGAGGCATTTTCAACCGGGTCCCAGAACCACCAGCCGCCCCAGCCCAGCTCGCAATAGGCCCACCAGGAGCCGAGGATAATCCCCAGCGTCAGCGCGCACCAGCCGGGCAGCGCCCAGCGCCAGCACACCCAGGCGCTCTGCGCATTAAAGTCACCACGTAGCAGCGAGGCCAGCGCCACGCCTGCCGCCACCATCAAACCACCGTAACCCAGGTACAGCAGAGGTGGATGGAGGATTAACCCGAGATGTTGCAGCATCGGGTTAAGGTCGCGCCCTTCAATGGCTGGCGGGAAGATACGCACAAACGGATCGGACCATACCACCACAAACAGTAGCAGCAGGGCCGTAATCATTGAGAGGACGCTGAGCGTCAGCGGAAACAGCGCGTCGGTATCACGCCGATAGCGTAAAGCGAACAGCGCGCTCCAGCCGGAAAGAAACAGCACCCACAGCAGCAGCGATCCTTCATGACCGCCCCACACCGCCGCCAGTTTTAATCCCCACGGCAGTAGACTGTAGCTGTGCTGAGCAACGTAGACCACCGAAAAGTCGCTGGTCAAAAAGCAGAATACCAGAATGGCAAAAGCCAGCAGTAGCAGGGTAAATTGCGCCCACACGCCCACCGTTGCAAGGCGCATCACCCCTTGCCAGCGCTGGCGGACACCCACCAACACGGCAAGCGGGGTCAACACGTTGACCCCAAGGCTTAATAACAGCGCCAGAAAACCGGCTTCAGGAAGGAGAACGTCCAGATATCACCTTACGCAACGGTTAGCTGACCCGCATAGAGTATAAAAAAACGCAGCAGCAGTACGCCGGTCAGGCTGGCGCCGCAGACTGCCAGCACGCCATGAAACGTCGAACTGCGGTTGGCCCAGGGTTTTAGCAGCATCGGCAGTATCAGCCCAAGCCCAGCCACGCCAAGCCAGAACCACCAGGTCCAGAATCCACCGCCCAGTGCCGCCGCCAGCGCGCGCATTTTGCCGTCATCGCCCAGCGCCAGACCGACGAAGAACGCCGCCAGCAGGAAGATCTCCAGCCATACCACCGGGACTTCCATACGATGCACAAAGTGCGCTTCGGTACTGTGCGGGTTGCTACGATGGCGTAACGCCATGGCGATCAGCGCCACCGCGGCGCCGGAGGAGATCCCAGAGAACAGGAACAGCACCGGCAGGATCGGGTTATTCAGGAACGGGTAAGATTTCAGCGCCGACAGCAGAAAACCGGTGTACGCCCCGAGCAGGACCGCCAGCACCAGCATTAACGTCTCAAGCGCGCGATGAAACGGCGCGACCAGCGTCAATACTTTCTGCACGATACCTAACCGCGGCAGCCAGCGCTGTTGCAGAGCAATTACCTCTTTTTCAAAGATTTTTGCCAGCCACAGCACTAACACCACCATGTACAACTGGAACAGCATGACCCCCATCGACATCACCGAAGTGAAGCTGTAGTGGAACATCAGTTTCCAGAAGGTCCATGGACGCGTCAGGTGGAACACCAGAATTAACAGACCGAGGATAATCGCCCCCGGCCCTAACACCAGCGTAGTGCGCAGCAGCGTGCTGTCCGAACCGCCCGCCTCCGGATGGAAGCGACGCAGCAGAATCGCCAGCGTGACCAGTCCGGCAGAGATACCTATCAGGAACAGATAGATGGCAATGGGCCAGTCCCACACCAGTGATTCAAAATGAAATGCAGAAGCGGATGTCATTGGCTCACCTCCCCAAATTTAAAGGGAACGCGGTAGACCTTCGGTTTTGTACCCAACGCCAGCTTGTAACGGTAGGTCGTTTTCTGCTGCAACAAACGGGATACATCGCTGTTGGGATCGTCCAGATTACCAAACGTCAGCGCCTTCGTCGGACATGACTCAACGCAGGCGGGCTGTTTGCCCGCTTTCAGGTTGGTTTTCCGGCAGAAATCGCATTTATCCGCCGTTTTGCTCACCGGATGGATAAAGCGCACGCGATAAGGACACGCGGCAATGCAGTACTGGCAGCCAACGCAAAGGTCCGGGTTCACATCCACAATGCCGCTGGCGGCATCGCGATACGATGCCCCCGTCGGGCAGACGTCAACGCAGGGAGCGTGGTCGCAGTGCTGGCACGAGTGACGGAAGAAGCGATACTTCACATCAGGAAACGTTCCTTGCGGCTCACTGCGAATAATCGTCAGACGCGATACGCCTTCCGGCACGTTGTTGACTTCGCGACAAGCATCCATACAGGCCGTACAGCCGATGCATAATGACTCATCATGTACCATACCGTAACGCACGCCGTTGATGTTCAGCGTCTTCGCCACAACGCGCCCCGCCGTCCCGCTCACTGCCACCAGCGCGCCGACGCCGGTGATAAACTGGCGACGAGAGCAACTCATGGATGCTCCTTAAGCAACGGAATCGACGCCGGGTTAAAGTTCGGATTGTTACGCTGATCGCTATGGCAATCGACGCAAATCTTGATCCGTCCTTTATCGCTCAGCGTTTGCATCGTGTCTTGCTTCGGATGCAGTGAGTGACAGCTGGCACACGCCACTTTGGTTACGTGGACATCGTGCGGCCAGAACGCTTTTTGCAGCTGCTCAGGCAGGTGACAGGACATACAGACGCTGTTCTGCTGCTCCACGTTGTACATTGGCTCATTAAAGCGCATCACATCTTTCACCCCTTCACGGTGGTTCGGTGACGGCTGGCCGTGACAGTTGGTGCAGGTGACCGGCAGTTTGTTATTCGGGTTGATGACTTCCGCATGCTTACCATGCATGCCTTCGGTATCCGGCTTGTGACAGTCCAGACAGGCGGCATCCGGATTACGCTGTTGGGTAACCGTCCAGCGTTGATCCGACTCCTGCGGCGTTGGCGTGGCAGTGATTCCACTCAGGCTCCATAACAAGCCTGACGCCAGCACCCCAGCAGTTAATAACGAACGTAATACGCTCATATTCACTCCGTTGAGTTATCCGCCCCTTGCGGGGCGAAATGGGGTTATTGGCTTAACAGACCGTTTTTACGCGCCTGATCTTCCCACTGCGGAATCACCGTTTTGATGAAGTCCTGCTTCTCAGCATTGATTTGCTGCATGTTCAGACCAATCGCCGCCTGGGCTTTCTCTTTGGTCGAGATATCCGGCAACGGAATTTCATGCGTGATGCCTTTGGTCGCCAGCAGACGGACCAGTTTGGTACGCGCGTCGGCGGCTTTATCCATTGCGCTACCCAGCATCCGCAGGCCTTCTTCCGGGGCGTGCATATGAATGCCGTGTGAGGCGATAGACAGGTCCCAGCGCCATTGTGCGTGACGGATATCTTCCAGAATCGGCTTCATTTCCGCTTCAGTCGCGCCCGCATCCCATGCGGCTTTCGCTTCGAAGTGCGCACGAACCAGCTGATCTTCAACTTTGATTTTCAGGTCATGAATAGCCTGTTTACGCTCGGCGACCACTTTTTGCAGGGACGCTTTGTCCTGGGTGTGGCAGTTCGCGCAGGTCTGAGGGAAGTTGTCGAACGGGTTACCAATCTTATGGTCGGTATAGATCTTGCCTTCCGCGTTTTGCACTTTCGGCATGTGACAGTCGATACAGGTCACGTTGTTCTTGCCGTGAATGCCCGCGCTCCAGGTTTCATACTCCGGGTGCTGCGCTTTCAGCATCGGCGTTTTAGACAGGGAGTTGGTCCAGTCAGAGAAAGCAATGTTGTCGTAGTATTTCTCCATGTTCTCGACTTTCATGCCGTCGTCCCACGGGAACTTAACGGCTTTGTTTTTACCGTCGAAGTAGTATTCCACGTGACACTGGCCGCAGACCATGGATTGCTGGTCAAAGCGACCGGCTTTCTCAAACGGTTTGCCGATCGCTTCCATCGCGCGTTCTGCATAAGGACGCGACAGGGTCAGTTCTGGCTTGCCTTTGGCGAAGTCTGGTGACGCGGTATTATGGCAATCCGCACAACCGAGGTTGTTAACAATTTCCGGACCGCCGCGCGCCCATTTACCGTGGAAGTAGCCATCTTCACCGTCTTTCTGGATAAGACGCGCTACGTCCGGGCTTTTACAGCTCCAGCAGGCCATCGGCAACGGACCATCTTCTGCCGTTTTTGGTGCGCCGGTACGTAAGGTTTCACGGACATCGGTCACGGCATACGCGTGTCCCCGCGGTTTGTTGTAATCGCGCGAGAATGGGTATCCCGCCCACAGGATCACCAGACGCGGATCTTCTGCCAGTGCATCTTCACGGGCTGATTGCTCAGACGTGGCTTTCCAGGAGAGATATTGATCGGGATGCTGAGGTGCGAAGGTTTCATTCTTCGCTTCAACGGTGACGGTTTTTGCAGGTACAGAAGTTTGTTCAGCGTGAACAGCAGAAATAAATAATAAAGGTAATAACAGGCTGAAGAAACGGCGTACGCGTGATTTTATCCTTGCCATAGGGGTCTCATCCAGATGACGCCATTATCTGCAATGGCGGTTCTTTTATTGTTTTCCACAACAGCAACCACACGAATACTGTCATGACATTGCTCCACCCTATTTGTAACAAGAAACCACACTGAAAATGTTGTTTTTAATCAATTGTAAGTGTATGTAAAATACCACTTTAGAGTTATAACACCCCTCTAATCTCTCACTCTTTTGTCTAATTCAGAGACAGATCACCTTTTCAACAATCCTTTAGATAACTGCATGTTATCGCGAGATTTAATCAATTTTTGCTAGTTCCCTTCAAAATTCAGTTTGTCGCTAATTTGCACAATTCGTTTATTGCGTGATCTGCCGCGCAAATACTAAACAAAACTCTCAAAGCCCCTACATTTAACGTTTATGAGACATATTATTAACATCCTACAAGGAGAACAAAAGCCATGAGCCAAATACATAAACACGCTATTCCCGCAAACATTGCGGATCGTTGCCTGATAAATCCGGAGCAGTACGCAGAGAAATACCAGCAATCCGTTAACGAACCCGACACATTTTGGGGCGAGCAGGGAAAGATTCTTGATTGGATCAAGCCGTACAGCCAGGTGAAGAACACCTCCTTCGCACCAGGCAACGTGTCTATTAAATGGTACGAAGACGGCACCCTGAACCTGGCCGCAAACTGCCTTGACCGCCATCTGCAGGTAAACGGCGATCGTACCGCCATTATCTGGGAAGGCGATGACGCTACCCAAAGCAAAAACATTACCTATCGCGAGTTGCATCGCGATGTCTGCCGTTTCGCCAATACGCTACTGGATTTAGGCATTAAAAAAGGTGACGTGGTGGCCATTTATATGCCGATGGTGCCAGAGGCTGCGGTTGCCATGCTGGCCTGTGCCCGCATAGGGGCCGTGCATTCTGTCATCTTCGGTGGTTTCTCACCGGAAGCCGTCGCCGGACGTATCATCGACTCTAATTCACGCCTGGTGATCACCGCCGATGAAGGCGTACGCGCCGGGCGCGCTATCCCGTTGAAAAAGAACGTCGATGATGCGCTGAAAAACCCGAACGTGAAAACCGTTGAACATGTGGTCGTCCTCAAACGTACCGGTGGTAAAACGGAGTGGCAGGAAGGCCGTGACCTGTGGTGGTCCGATCTTATCGAGAAAGCCAGCTCAGAACACCAACCGGAAGAGATGAACGCGGAAGATCCGCTGTTTATCCTGTATACCTCCGGTTCAACCGGCAAGCCGAAAGGCGTGCTGCACACTACCGGCGGGTATCTGGTCTACGCTGCAACCACCTTTAAGTACGTGTTTGATTACCATCAAGGCGATATCTATTGGTGCACCGCTGACGTGGGTTGGGTAACCGGACACAGCTACCTGCTGTACGGTCCGCTGGCCTGCGGCGCAACCACGCTGATGTTCGAAGGCGTACCAAACTGGCCAACGCCTGCGCGTATGTCGCAGGTTGTGGACAAGCACCAGGTCAATATTCTGTATACCGCACCGACCGCCATTCGCGCACTGATGGCAGAAGGCGACAAAGCGATTGAAGGTACTGACCGTTCGTCGCTGCGTATCCTGGGTTCCGTTGGCGAGCCGATCAACCCGGAAGCGTGGGAGTGGTACTGGAAGAAGATCGGCAACGAAAAATGCCCGGTCGTCGATACCTGGTGGCAGACCGAAACCGGGGGATTCATGATCACCCCACTGCCGGGCGCTACCGAGCTGAAAGCTGGTTCTGCAACCCGTCCATTCTTTGGCGTACAGCCTGCGATTGTCGATAACGAAGGTAATCCACTGGAAGGCGCGACGGAAGGTAACCTGGTGATTACCGACTCATGGCCAGGCCAGGCGAGAACGCTGTTTGGCGATCACGAACGCTTTGAGCAAACCTACTTCTCTACCTTCAAGAATATGTACTTCAGCGGCGACGGCGCGCGCCGTGACGAAGATGGCTATTACTGGATCACCGGACGTGTGGACGATGTGCTGAACGTCTCTGGCCACCGTCTGGGAACGGCTGAAATCGAATCAGCGCTGGTGTCGCATCCGAAGATTGCCGAAGCCGCGGTGGTGGGAATTCCGCATAATATTAAAGGCCAGGCGATCTACGCCTACGTCACGCTGAATCACGGTGAAGAGCCGTCACCTGAGTTGTACGCCGAAGTTCGCAACTGGGTGCGTAAAGAAATTGGCCCGCTGGCAACGCCAGACGTGCTGCACTGGACCGACTCACTGCCGAAAACCCGCTCCGGCAAAATCATGCGCCGCATCCTGCGCAAAATCGCGGCGGGCGATACCAGCAATCTGGGCGATACCTCGACCCTCGCCGATCCTGGCGTCGTGGAGAAACTGCTCGAAGAGAAGCAGGCCATCGCGATGCCATCATAACAAAGTCCTGAAAATGCCGGATGGCGACGCGAAAGCATCTTATCCGGCCTACAAATCTGACCCTACCCTCTCTTCACCGGGAGGGAAATATAAAAAACCTCCCCCAAAGGATTTCGTGTTACAGGAAGGCGGCAAGCGAGCACATCCCCAGGAGCATAGTTCACTATGTGACTGGGGTGGGCGAGTGCGGCCAACGAACCTGTAGCACGAAAGACGCAGGGGGACCTCTGGAGAGCTCTGTGATGAATGACCAAATTTATCAGCGGATAGAAGACAGTGCGCGTTTCAGGGAGTTAGTAGAAAAACGGCAACGGTTTGCCACCATTCTGTCCATCATCATGCTGGCAGTTTATATCAGCTTTATTTTATTGATTGCCTTTGCGCCGGGCTGGCTGGGTACTCCGCTACACGCTGGAACCAGCGTCACCCGCGGTATTCCGATTGGAGTCGGAGTGATCCTCATCTCCTTCATCCTGACCGGGATCTACATCTGGCGGGCAAACGGTGAATTCGATCGCCTGAACAATGCGGTTCTGCACGAGGTTAAAGCATCATGAAGAGAGTCCTGACGGCGCTTGCCGCCACGCTGCCCTTCGCCGCAAACGCGGCGGATGCTATTAGCGGTGCAGTCCAACGCCAGCCAACCAACTGGCAGGCGATTATCATGTTCCTGATTTTCGTCATCTTTACGCTCGGCATTACCTACTGGGCATCTAAGCGCGTACGTTCGCGTAATGACTACTACACCGCCGGCGGTAACATCACCGGTTTCCAGAACGGGCTGGCGATTGCAGGCGACTATATGTCGGCGGCATCGTTCCTCGGGATTTCCGCGCTGGTCTTTACCTCCGGTTATGACGGGCTGATCTATTCACTCGGCTTCCTGGTCGGCTGGCCAATTATTCTGTTCCTGATTGCTGAGCGTTTGCGTAACCTGGGTCGTTACACCTTTGCAGACGTTGCGTCTTATCGTCTGAAGCAAGGGCCAATCCGTATTCTGTCCGCCTGTGGTTCCCTGGTGGTGGTTGCGCTGTATCTGATCGCGCAGATGGTTGGTGCAGGTAAGCTGATTGAGCTGCTGTTTGGTCTGAACTATCACATCGCTGTCGTACTGGTTGGCGTGCTGATGATGATGTACGTTTTGTTTGGCGGCATGTTGGCGACCACCTGGGTACAGATCATCAAAGCCGTACTGTTGCTGTTCGGTGCCAGCTTTATGGCCTTTATGGTGATGAAGCACGTCGGCTTTAGCTTCAATAATCTGTTCACCGAAGCGATGGCGGTACACCCGAAAGGTTCAGCCATTATGAGCCCGGGCGGGTTGGTAAAAGACCCAATCTCCGCACTGTCGTTAGGTCTCGGCCTGATGTTTGGTACGGCGGGCTTGCCGCACATCCTGATGCGCTTCTTCACGGTTAGCGATGCCCGTGAAGCACGTAAGAGCGTGTTCTACGCCACCGGTTTTATGGGTTATTTCTATATCCTGACCTTTATCATCGGCTTTGGCGCAATCATGCTGGTAGGTGCAAATCCGGCGTACAAAGATGCTGCGGGTGCGCTGATTGGCGGTAATAACATGGCGGCGGTTCACCTGGCGAATGCGGTGGGCGGTAACCTGTTCCTCGGCTTCATCTCAGCCGTGGCGTTTGCCACCATTCTGGCGGTGGTTGCCGGTCTGACGCTGGCGGGCGCATCGGCAGTGTCTCACGACCTGTACGCCAACGTGTTCCGCAAAGGCGCCACCGAACGTGAAGAGCTGCGGGTTTCGAAAATCACCGTGCTGGTGCTGGGCGTGATTGCCATCGTGCTCGGCGTGCTGTTCGAAAACCAGAACATCGCCTTCATGGTCGGCCTGGCGTTCGCCATCGCGGCGAGCTGTAACTTCCCCATCATTCTGCTCTCTATGTACTGGTCGAAACTGACCACGCGTGGCGCAATGTTGGGTGGCTGGTTAGGCCTGCTGACGGCAGTGGTGCTGATGATTCTTGGTCCAACGATTTGGGTCCAGATCCTGGGTCACGAAAAAGCCATTTTCCCGTATGAGTATCCGGCGCTGTTCTCCATCAGCGTAGCATTCCTCGGGATCTGGTTCTTCTCTGCCACCGACAACTCAGAAGAAGGCAACCGCGAACGCGAGCAGTTCCGTGCTCAGTTCATCCGTTCCCAGACCGGGTACGGCGTAGAACAAGGTCGCGCGCACTAACTTCCCTTCTCCTCCGGCTTTCGGGCCGGAGGAATATATCTTTCCTCAGAACATCAGCCTCGCCACCAGCGGTGCCACCAGCACCATCACCACGCCGGAAAGCATCATCACCAGGCTGGCAACGACACCCTCCTGCTGACCGAGTTCATAAGAGCGTGCCGTGCCCGCACCGTGCGATGCTGCACCAAATCCTGCGCCTTTCGCCATCCCTTCACGAATAGAAAGCCGTAAAAACAGCACATCGCCGACCGCCATACCAAATACGCCAGTCACCACCACGAACAATGCCACCAGGTCCGGCTGCCCCCCCAACGGTTCTGCCGCCGCCAGCGCAAACGGTGTGGTGACGGAGCGCACCGCCAGACTACGTTGGATCTCATCAGGCAACATAAACAGGCGCGCCAGCCATACGGAACTGGTGACGGCCACTAGCGTTGCCGTTACCACGCCCGCCGTCAGCGACATCCAGTGACGCTTAATCACGGCAAGGTTGTCATACACCGGAACGGCAAAGGCGATGGTCGCCGGGCCTAACAGCCACAGCAACCAGTGCGATTCACCAATATAGTTTTGCCAGGAGATATGGCCGAAAACCAGCATCAGCACCAGCAGGGCCGGGGTGAGAACTAATGGCATTAGGGGTAATTTACGAAAACGGCGATACAGGCGCTTATTGGCAAAGTAGATACCCAGCGTAATCACCAGACACAACACGCTTAACTGGAAATTACTCACGGTTTAGCCTGCGCATTTCATAGCGATACACTTTATCCACCACCCACGCCGTTGCGCCGAGCACCATCAGCGTACTGATCGCAATCACGGCAAATATACGCCAGCCATCAACCAGCAACAGCTGCGTGTAGTTCACAACGGCGACCACCGCCGGGACAAAAAACAGCAGCATTTCAGCCAGTAACCAGCGAGCACCTGCGCGAATCCAGTTCAGCGGGATAACCCGACAGACAATTAACGCCAGCATCAGCACCATCCCGACCAGGTTGGCAGGAAGCGGCAGATGCAGCCAGGAGACAAGATATTGAGCAAATACAAAAAGACCTGCGTACAACAGAACCTGAACAGGAATCTGGAGTCGATGAATAACGGCAGGCGTCACGCGGCTTATCGCCACAGCCATGAGGGTATGTCCTTAAAAAATAGAGAGCGCCAGTATAGAGAGCCCCCGTCCAGGACTGAAATGAATTAAACTCATTGCAGGCATAGTCTTAAGGAATAATCATGGATATCAGAACGCTGCGATATTTTGTTGAGGTGGTTCGTCAGCAGAGCTTTACCCGCGCAGCGGAGAAGCTTTTTGTCACCCAGCCCACCATCAGCAAGATGTTGAAGAACCTTGAAGACGAGCTTAACTGCACGCTGTTAATCCGCGACGGTCGGCGACTGCTGTTAACCGATACCGGGCAGGTCGTTTTCGAACGCGGCCTGGCGATCCTTGCCGAGTTTCGCCAGCTTGAAGCGGAACTCAGTGACATAAATCACCTCAACAAGGGCGTGCTGCGCCTCGGTATCCCGCCCATGGTGGGGATGTTGATGGCCGGGCCGATCGGCCTGTTTCGCCAGCGCTATCCCGGCGTTGAGCTGAAGGTCTCTGAATTTGGCGGCTTAACCGTTCAGCAGGCGGTAATGAACGGTGACCTGGATGTCGCGATGACCGCGCTGCCGGTTGAAGAAGAGAGCGGTCTGGCAACCTTACCGCTTTTTAGCCATCCACTCTGCGTGTTGGTTCCTCGCTCCGGCCAGTGGACAACGTGCGAATCCATTCCCCCCGAGGCGCTGGCGGAACATCCGCTGCTTATCTACAACGAAGATTTCGCGTTGAGCCGCCAATTGCTTGAGCTGTTTAGCCAACACAACGTCAAACCCCGCATCGCGGTGCGCAGCGGGCAGTGGGATTTTCTGGCGGCAATGGTACAAGCCGGAGTCGGGATTGCCATTTTACCGGAGCCGATTTGCCAGCGGCTGGATAAGCAAACGTTGCGCTGGATCCCTCTGGAGAGTGACTTACGCTGGCAGTTGGGCATGATTTGGCGCGAAGGCGTGTATCTGTCGCACAGCGCTCAGGCGTGGCTCAAATGCTGTGAAGGGTTTTGGCTACCGCAAGCGTCGTAAAATGCCGGATGCGGCTAACGCCTTATCCGGCCTACATCGGTATGCCGGTGTTGTAGGCCTGATAAGCATAGCGCATCAGGCACGTTCACCCGCATTAAAATCCATGATTTCACCTGCCCAATCTTGCGGGTACAAACCGTGCCTCACATCACGATGAAATGTTGAAAAAGGCCAGTCCTGTACCTGTTTTACCCAGCCGTGCTTCACAGGGTTAATGTAAATATAATCAACATGCTGGCGATAATCATGTTCATCACGGATGGTGTGCTCCCAAAAGCGAGATTGCCAGATATGTCGGGAAGACAATGAGTGGGTGAAATGCTTCTTAATTTCCCGCCAGCGAGAGGAATAATCCGCATCATTGCCAGGTAACGTCCATATACAATGCATATGCTCGGGTAAAACGCCCCACGCATTGATGCGAAAAGGCCTAACCTTTTTGACCGCAGCGATTGCACACCGAAGCGCGTGAATGTTGTCTGTCAGAAGATGGCTTCGACGGTCCTGCAGATTTACCGTAAAAAACCAGGTTCCCCCATTGATGTAATTTCGTCGATAGTTGGACATGTTTCCCCCTTTCCTCAACCGTATGGAGAAAAGAGGGAATCGACAAGAGGGATGGATTCGTTCAGGAAAGCCGCTCGCAAATTACACGATGAATAATTTCTTGCAGCCAGTTGCGCGGCATTTGGCACACCCTTCGCCGGATGCGGCTAGCGCCTTATCTGGCCTACATCGCTGTTGCCGGTCTTGTAGGCCTGATAAGCGTAGCGCATCAGGCGCTATCGTTTACTGATTCTCAATCAACAGCGCTTCCAGCAAATCCAGGTCGTGCAGTAGTTTTTGCAGCGTTTCATTGCTGATTTCACGCGTGGCGCGCAGGTGATAAAGCTCTGCGCGTTCTGAACGCAGCGCTGCCAGGCGGAAACGTCGCTCGAGGTTTTCTTCCTGCATCGAGCTTTCCACATCGTTGCGCCCGTCGGCGCGTCGGCGCAGGTTACCAATCACGCGTGAACTCACCTCGGTGAGCAACTGGTTATCGATGTTCTCTTCGGTGTCCGCGGCCAGTCGCTCCTCCATTTTCTGGATCGCGACAATCGCCACTTCTGCCGTGGCGGCGCGGGCAATACGTTCCTCTTTCTGCTGCTGCGAGTGGTCTGCCACTTCCAGATGTTGTAGCAGAATCGGCAGCATCACCACGCCAACAAACAGCGAGAACAGGATCACGCCTGCGGCAAGGAAGATCAGCTCATATCGCGCCGGGAAGCCGCTACCGTCCGGTAACAACAGTGGAATGGAGAGCACACCGGCGAGGGTAATGGCCCCGCGTACACCGGCAAAAGAGGCGATCATGATTTCACGCGTCGTCCAGGATCCAAACTCCATCGGTTTTTTCTTCAGGAAGCGCAGACTGAACTTTTTCATGGTCCACAGCCAGCCAAAACGCACCAGCATTAGCGCCACGTAAATCAGCACGACATCGGTAAACAGCATCCAGATTTCAACATTCGGATCGGCCTCGGCCGCCGCCAAAGAAGACTCCAGAATTCCCGGTAACTGTAGCCCTAACAGCAAGAAGACCATGCCGTTAAACACAAACTCCAGCATCGCCCAGGTACTGTTAGCACGTAAACGCATCGCCAGCGGCGCGCGGCGCATCACCCCGGAACGGGTGATCGTCATCCCGGCAGCGACCGCTGCGAGGATACCGGAAACGCCGATATGTTCCGCAATCAGGTAAGACGCAAACGGCAGCAGGAACAGCAGGACGATTTGCGTTGCCGGCTCGTCACCGCCCCAGCGGCTGAGGAAGCGCAGGGAGCGGCCGTACAGCCAACTGACGACAAAACCAGCCAGGATGCCGCCAATCGCCACTTTGAAGAACTCAAGCGTTGCGCCACCAACGGTGAATACCATTGTGCCCATCGCCACGGCGACGGCAAACTTCAGAGAGACCAGACCGGAGGCGTCGTTCATCAACGCTTCGCCCTGCAGGATACCCATGATTTTCTTCGGTATACGTCCCTCTCCCACAATGCCGGAAAGTGCGACGGCATCGGTTGGCGATAGCACAGCAGCCAGCGCAAAGGCTGGGATGAGAGGGATCCCCGGCACCAGCCAGTAAATCATAAATCCAATGCCGACCACCGTGACCAGCACCAGCGCCAGTGCCAGGCCGAAAATCTCTCGCCCGTGCTCGAGAAACTCACGCGTTGGCGTCTTCCAGCCATCGGCAAAGAGCAGCGGTGGGATGAACAGAACCAGGAACAGCTCAGGATCGAATTCCACATGCAAACCAAACGTCGGCCACGCCAGCAAGGCGCCGATGGCGATCTGCATAAGGGGTAAAGGAAGTTGGAAGGGCAATACGCGAGTAAATACCCCCGACAGCGAGACCACAAGGGTCATGATGAGTATGGTGAAAAAGATTTCCATGCGTTCCCTGTTTGCGATGTTTCTTATGATTGCTAATGAGAGGCGTCGTGCCTCAATTCTATCTAATTGAGAGTAACGCAAAAGACAACGAGTGTGTTCTGAAAATGAAAACGGGCGGCCAAAGCCACCCGTTTTTAGGATTGTCAGGAAATCAGAATCAGATAGCCCAACCGCCGGCGTAGAAGGCCACCAGCGCGATGGCGATCACCACGGTGCCGATGTTCAGTTTGCGCCATTCACCAGAAACGATGCGGCCAATTACCAGGGTAGCAAAGCCAATCATGATGCCGGTAACGATGTTACAGGTCAGCACGATAAATACGGCCGTAACCAGTCCTGCCATTGCGTCGACAAAGTCAGCGAAATCGATTTTCGCAACATTGCTCAGCATCAACAGACCCACATACATCAGCGCAGGTGCCGTTGCGTACACAGGTACAAGATAAGAGAGCGGAGAGAGGAACAGAATCAGCAGGAACAACACGCCAACGGTGATCGCTGTCAGGCCAGTTTTACCGCCTGCCGCCGTACCCGCTGCGGATTCAATGTAAACCGCCGCCGGAGCTGCACCCACCAGACCAGAGAACACACTGCTCAGGGAGTCAGTGGTCAGCGCCTTGCCACCGTCGATAATCTGTCCGTCTTTATCCAGCAGATTCGCCTGTCCGGCTACCGCGCGGATGGTTCCGGTTGCATCGAAGACAGCGGTCATGACCAGCGCCAGCACGCTCGGCAGGACAATCGGGTTCAGTGCCCCCATGATATCCAGGCTGCCGATCAGCGAGTTGCCGTTTTCATCACTCAGAGACGGCATGGCAAAAATGCCGGAGAAATGCACTGCCGGGTCGAAAATCAGACCAACCACTGAAATACCGATAATGGTCAGCAGAATGCCACCCGGTACTTTCAGTTTTTCGAGGCCAATAATCACCGCCAGACCAATTAACGACATAATGACCGGGAAGGTATCGAAGTCACCCAGCGCAACCGGCAGGCCGTCCAGCGGGTTCTTAATTACCAGACCGACACCGTTTGCCGCAATCAGCAGCAGGAACAGGCCGATACCAATCCCCGTACCATGCGCAACGCCCTGCGGCAGATTGCGCAGGATCCAGCTACGGATACCGGTCGCGGAAATGATGGTAAACAGGACACCCATCAGGAACACCGCACCCAGCGCAACGGGCACGCTAATATGTTGGCCCAGCACCAGGCTGAATGCGGTAAATGCGGTCAGAGAAATGGCGCAACCAATTGCCAGCGGCAGGTTTGCCCACAGGCCCATCACAATAGAACCGACGCCCGCGACCAGACAGGTCGCCACAAATACAGCAGCAGGTGGGAACCCGGCTTTACCCAGCATCCCCGGAACCACGATAACGGAGTAGACCATGGCCAGGAAGGTCGTTAATCCGGCAACGACTTCCTGACGAACGGTACTGCCGCGGAGCGAAATTTTAAACCAGGCGTCGAGTGAACCGCCGGTACGCGCTGAAGGCGTAGACATAGAAAACATCCCCTGAGAGTTTATTTTTTCGTCATTATGCGTGCTGGACAATCCACTGCCTGCTAAACGTTTTCTCCATGTGCCAGGTTTGCGTCAATAGGGGTGTCGCAAAAAAGCAAACGTTTAGCTCCGCGCATAAAAAACGGGTGGTAAAAAAAAGCAAACGATTATCTAGCGATCATACGCTGGTTTTCAACTGAACTTTGCCGCTTTTTACTCATTTCTTCTTATAACGCGCAAGAAATAACCAGTCGATGCGCAAACGTTATCGTCAATGCGCAATTTGGCAACAAATTTCGCGGAGTTATTACATCATCGGCGTGTTTATTTCGCGCAACTCGCGCAAGAAAACAGGTGAAGATGCGTAAAATTTTTTGGCTAAAAAATCACCATTTCACTGGCAAATGGAGGGAGGTGGCTTACACTTACATTATCAACACAGGCCGGAACCTCCCCTAATGTGCTCGACTGAGGGGTGTTGATGTCGGGGGAAACCCTCCCGTGAACCAGCGGGATAGAGTGAAAGACAAAGACCGGAACCAAACTAAAGCGCCCTCTGTGGCGCTTTAGTTTTATATCCTTCATACCCGTCACATATTTTAAACCAATTAATCATCTTCCAGCAGGCGCGCTCCGGTCCCCTGCTCGCCAAGCTGATCGCCAGGGTTACGCAACGGGCAATCGCTACGTGACAAGCATCCGCAACCAATACACCCATCCAGCTCATCGCGTAGCGCCACCAAAGTATGGATGCGTCGGTCCAGTTCTTCACGCCATTGCGAAGAGAGCTGCTTCCACTCTTTGGCACTAAGCGAATGCCCCTCAGGTAATACACCTAACGCGTCACCGATCGTGGCCAGCGGGATCCCGATGCGTTGAGCAATCTTGATTATCGCGACGTAACGCAACACATCACGTTTGTATCGCCGCTGATTGCCGCTGTTGCGCATGCTACTGATTAACCCTTTGCTTTCATAGAAATGCAGGGTCGATACCGCCACGCCGCTACGTTTGGCGACTTCACCTGGTGTGAGCAGCGCTTTTATCCGGGGTAATTTCTTTTCCATAAATCGCTTTACCTCAAGTTAACTTGAGGAATTATACTCGCCCACAGACAAAACGACGAATCGAATACTGAGAAAGAGGCAGCCCTATGTCCCATCAGCAGATTATTCAGACCCTTATTGAATGGATTGATGAACATATCGATCAACCGCTGAACATTGAGGCGGTGGCGAAAAAATCAGGTTACTCGAAGTGGTATTTACAAAGAATGTTCCGCACGGTGACGCGCCAGACCTTGGGTGACTACATCCGCCAGCGTCGACTTTTGCTGGCCGCCGTTGAACTACGGACAACTGAGCGACCTATTTTTGATATCGCGATGGATCTTGGTTATGTGTCGCAACAAACCTTCTCGCGTGTGTTTCGCCGCGAATTTGATCGTACTCCCAGCGACTACCGCCATCGTCTGTAAGATTATTGCCCGCTCTGCGTCAGTATGGCGGGCGACCGTTGTATCCAGTGCATGAACTCCTGCGGCGGCAGCGCCTTCGCAAAATACCAGCCCTGACAATACTGTACGCCGCGTTCAAGCAGCCATTCGATTTGCTCCTTCGTTTCCACCCCTTCCGCAATCGTCTTCAGGTGTAAGCTTTGTGCCATCTCAATAATATGTTCGGCAATCAAGTGACTGGTGCTGTTAGTGGACAACGTGCTAATAAACGATTTGTCGATCTTCAGGATATCGACATTCAGCGCTGACAAATTATGCAGATTGGAATATCCCGTGCCAAAATCATCAAATGCCACTTCATAACCCGCTTTGCGGAACGCTTGGATTACGGGGGTCATTTTATGTACATCTATGAACCCACGCTCGGTCACTTCGACTTTAATTTGCTGGGCCGCCACGGAGTACTCACGATTTTTGTCGTTAATCAGAGCAATCAATCGGGATGAATGAAAGTCAGAAGCGGAAAGGTTAATCGAGATAGAAAGCTGAGGATGCGCCGAAAGAAAATACCCCAAATCGTTGAACACCTCTTCAACGACATAATCCGTGATCCGCTCAATCATTCCCTCTTTTTCAGCCAGTGGAATAAACTCCGTCGGGCTCATCACCTCACCTTTACAGCCCGGCCAGCGCAGCAGAGCTTCAGCACCAACACATTGCCCATTCTTAATATCAATGATCGGCTGGTAATGCAGGCAAAGCTGACGTTTTTTGATCGCGCGTTTTAATAAGCGCCGGGGAGATAAGTATTCCTGGCGCGTGCGCCACCACATTAGCAGTATCAGGATGCTGCAGATAATCCCGAAGGGAATGGTTAATGCCGCCTCGTGATAGAAAATCTGACTTACGCGGTTGTCTGAGGTCGACACAATAATCGCAATTGGACGTTTTTCTGAATGCACGATGGTGTAGAAGCGATCGTCTTGTTGAAAGGTCGAGGCTTCACCGCGTATGAGCGGCGCGAATTGCGCAATATTTGCCGCTTCGCTGGCAGAGAAAAACGTATCTGTTACTGTGTCATACACGCCCCAGGAGAGATCCGGATCATCTGACATGACTTCGCTGTAGGACAATGGATTGATGACTGCGACGTAGTTCCCGCGTTGCATGTACGTCATTCTGTAGCCAGCGAAAAAAGGGGTATCGCGGTAGTAATAGATGGCGATATCCGGCGTACGTTTATAGTCAGGTGTCGGCATAATATAAGTAACAGGCGGCGCCATAGACGTAGAGCACAAAAAATGATCGCCCTGCGCATAAATTAGCTCACTGATATATAAACGACCGCGAATAATATTTAGCATACTTTTCTGATGTGCCGGGGTACACATCTTACCCTGATACAACTGGGCCATATCACGCGCCAAATCAGCTTGTAGGATCACCAATTCTGTTTTATTTAACACCAGTTGAGCAAAAGAGCGGAGTTGGCTATGGGTTTCGGTCATCGCCCGGATGTGCGCAAACCATATCGCCAGCACCACGGGGAACAATACCACCATGAATGTTCCCAGGAACTTCAGCATCTTGCGTCGCACACTGTGATTCATGTCAGCCCTATTTCCCTGTTTCGTATATGCCAGAACCCATCAAGGCAGGATGCTATAAACACCGACTGATTAAGTTGCATGAATCTATCAGTATTAGCAACAGACTTCTCTATGTAAAAGTCTGATAATAGTTGATGATGATATTATTTTTCCGTAAGGCAAACTTAAAGTTATGCTTATTTCATAACGTTATTATCCCCACGGAGTAATTTTTTATGAGCATTATCCTGGCTGCATTTAAGAAATTCATTAATTTTTTTTAACGTTTAATTTAGGATAAATATAACAAGTAGACTAAATACATGTTTAAAACATGGTTATTTATTATCAACTCTTCATTAAACAAAACCACACACTTGGAGTGGTTATAAGCCTACAAAAATAACGGCCAATACTGGTGAACAAACGACCAGATGTGATATAGTTCACAAAAATCATGTAACAGAAACAATGTTTCATTCATGTTATTGCCCGTCGATAGCCAGAGTATCACACCCTCGGTGAACACCCCCGCGCTGTCCTGGGCATCCAGACTTTCTGAGGACGTTTTTCATGGCGACAATAACAACTGGCGTGGTTCTTCTGCGGTGGCAACTACTCAGCGCGGTGCTGATGTTTTTAGCCAGTACGCTCAATATCCGTTTTCGTAAATCAGATTATATTGGCCTGGCCGTCATTAGCAGCGGTTTAGGGCTGGTTTTTGCCTGCTGGTTTGCGACTGGATTGCTCGGCATAACCCTGGTGGATATGTCCGCTATCTGGAAGAACATTGAAACCGTAATGGTTGACGTGATGAGCCACACACCGCCAGATTGGCCGATGGTGTTGAACTGATAACAAAATTGCATATGGCTACCCCAGTCTTGAGGTAGCCATTATTTTCAGCGTAACGCAGTGGGATTAGAACGGAATATCGTCGTCGAAATCCATCGGCGGCTCGTTAGACGGCGCTGCCGGCGCTGACTGTTGCGGGCGAGACTGTGCGCCGCCGCTGAACTGGTTGCCACCCTGCGGCTGCTGAGGTTGACCCCAACCGCCCTGCTGCTGACCGCCACCTGCCGGAGCACCACCACCCTGACGACCACCCAGCATTTGCATGGTGCCGCCAACGTTAACCACAACTTCTGTGGTGTACTTTTCTACACCGGACTGATCGGTCCATTTGCGGGTACGCAGCTGACCTTCGATATAGACCTGAGAACCTTTACGCAGATATTCGCTGGCCACTTCCGCCAGTTTGCCAAACAGCACAACACGGTGCCATTCAGTCTGCTCTTTCATTTCACCGGTCGCTTTATCACGCCAGGATTCGGAAGTAGCCAGCGTAATGTTGGCAACTGCGCCACCATTCGGCATATAGCGTACTTCCGGGTCCTGGCCCAGATTACCGACGAGAATCACCTTGTTTACGCCTCTGCTGGCCATGATCGTGTCTCCTGAAAAACGTTACTGAATAAGTGTAAGCGCGGGATTGTAGCATTTCCAATAGCGCTTTTACTACGTTGCGAAGTTGATTCCAGTAAACAACCCCAGCCAGACATTGTTGCACAGACGTCTGCGTTTTGCATTCCAATACTGTATATCCATTCAGGTCAGGTTGTGTCATAATTAACCGTTTGTGATCGCCGGTAGCACCATGCAGCCAGGCAAAAAAGCGTTTAATCCGGGAAAGATGAATGGATAAGATCGAAGTTCGGGGCGCCCGCACCCATAATCTCAAAAACATCAACCTCGTCATCCCGCGCGACAAGCTGATTGTCGTCACCGGGCTTTCGGGCTCAGGCAAATCTTCGCTCGCTTTCGACACCTTATATGCCGAAGGGCAGCGTCGTTACGTTGAATCCCTTTCCGCGTACGCGCGTCAATTTCTGTCGCTGATGGAAAAACCGGACGTCGACCACATTGAGGGGCTCTCTCCTGCCATCTCAATTGAACAAAAATCGACGTCCCATAACCCGCGATCCACGGTAGGTACAATTACCGAAATTCACGACTATCTGCGTCTGCTGTTTGCCCGCGTTGGCGAGCCGCGCTGTCCGGATCACGACGTCCCCCTGGCAGCGCAGACCGTAAGCCAGATGGTGGATAACGTCCTGTCGCAGCCGGAAGGTAAGCGTCTGATGCTGCTGGCGCCGGTGATCAAAGAGCGTAAAGGCGAGCACACCAAAACGCTGGAAAACCTGGCAGGCCAGGGCTATATCCGCGCCCGTATCGACGGTGAAGTCTGTGACCTTTCCGATCCGCCCAAGCTTGAGCTGCAAAAGAAACACACCATTGAAGTGGTGATTGACCGCTTTAAAGTCCGTGACGATCTCACCCAACGACTGGCGGAATCCTTTGAAACCGCGCTGGAACTGTCCGGCGGTACGGCGGTCGTTGCCGATATGGACGACCCGAAAGCGGAGGAGCTGCTGTTCTCCGCCAACTTCGCCTGCCCTATCTGCGGCTATAGCATGCGCGAACTGGAACCGCGGCTGTTCTCGTTTAACAACCCGGCGGGCGCGTGTCCAACCTGTGACGGTCTCGGCGTGCAGCAATATTTCGATCCTGATCGGGTGATCCAAAACCCGGAACTGTCGCTGGCCGGTGGTGCTATCCGCGGTTGGGATCGCCGTAACTTCTATTACTTCCAGATGCTTAAGTCTCTGGCGGAACACTATAAATTCGACGTTGAAGCCCCGTGGGCCAGCCTGAACCCTGCTGTGCATAAAGTGGTACTGTACGGTTCCGGTAAAGAGAATATCGAATTTAAATACATGAACGATCGCGGTGATACGTCCGTACGTCGCCATCCGTTCGAAGGCGTATTGCACAATATGGAGCGCCGCTATAAAGAGACGGAATCCAGCGCTGTACGTGAAGAATTAGCCAAGTTCATCAGTAACCGTCCTTGCGCCAGCTGTGAAGGGACGCGTTTACGCCGGGAAGCCCGTCACGTATTTGTTGAAAATACGCCGCTGCCTGCGATTTCTGACATGAGCATCGGTCATGCAATGGATTTCTTCAACAATCTGAAGCTTGCGGGTCAGCGGGCGAAGATTGCCGAGAAAATTCTTAAAGAGATTGGCGATCGTCTGAAGTTCCTGGTCAACGTCGGCCTCAACTACCTGACGCTATCGCGTTCAGCAGAAACACTCTCCGGTGGTGAGGCCCAGCGTATTCGCCTGGCAAGCCAGATCGGCGCGGGTCTGGTCGGTGTAATGTACGTACTGGATGAACCGTCTATCGGTTTGCATCAACGCGATAACGAGCGTCTGCTGGGTACGCTTATCCACCTGCGTAATCTGGGAAATACCGTCATTGTGGTCGAGCACGATGAAGATGCGATTCGCGCCGCTGACCACGTTATCGATATCGGCCCGGGCGCGGGTGTTCACGGCGGTCAGGTCGTCGCCGAAGGGACGCTCGACGACATCATGGCAGTGCCTGAGTCGCTGACCGGCCAGTACATGAGCGGTAAACGCAAGATTGAAGTGCCTAAACAGCGCGTTGCGGCTGACCCAGAGAAAGTACTGAAGCTCACCGGCGCACGCGGTAACAACCTGAAAGATGTCACCCTGACGCTGCCGGTAGGTTTATTTACCTGCATTACCGGTGTTTCCGGTTCGGGTAAATCGACGCTGATTAACGACACACTGTTCCCGATTGCACAGACGGCGCTAAACGGTGCGACGCTGGCTGAACCTGCGCCGTATCGCGACGTTCAAGGCCTGGAGCATTTCGACAAAGTGATCGACATTGACCAAAGCCCGATTGGCCGTACGCCGCGCTCTAACCCGGCAACCTACACCGGGGTGTTTACGCCAGTGCGCGAACTGTTTGCCGGTGTACCGGAGTCACGAGCACGCGGTTACACGCCGGGGCGTTTCAGCTTTAACGTCCGTGGCGGACGCTGTGAAGCCTGTCAGGGCGACGGCGTGATCAAAGTCGAAATGCACTTCCTGCCGGATATCTACGTGCCGTGCGATCAGTGCAAAGGCAAGCGCTATAACCGCGAAACGTTAGAAATTAAGTACAAAGGCAAGACTATCCACGAAGTGCTGGATATGACGATTGAAGAAGCACGTGAGTTCTTCGATGCCGTTCCGGCGCTGGCACGTAAGCTGCAAACGCTGATGGACGTTGGCCTGACGTACATTCGGCTGGGTCAGTCCGCTACCACGCTCTCAGGCGGTGAAGCACAGCGCGTGAAGCTGGCGCGCGAGCTGTCCAAACGCGGTACCGGGCAAACGCTGTATATTCTCGATGAGCCGACCACCGGTCTGCATTTTGCGGATATTCAGCAACTGTTGGACGTGCTGCATCAACTCCGGGATCAGGGCAACACCATCGTGGTGATTGAGCACAATCTGGACGTGATTAAGACCGCAGACTGGATTGTCGATCTCGGTCCGGAAGGCGGTAGCGGCGGCGGCGAAATCCTTGTCTCCGGCACACCAGAAACTGTCGCTGAGTGTGAAGCCTCACACACGGCCCGCTTCCTCAAACCGCTGTTGTAATTACGCAACACTTGTCTGGCCTACAGAATATGCATAAAGCTTGTAGGCCGGATAAGGTGCTTGCGCCGCATCCGGCAACAGTTGTGCCTGATGGCGCTACGCTTATCAGGCCTACGAAACTACAGAATATGCATAAAGCCTGTAGGCCGGATAAGGCGCTTGCGCCGCATCCGGCAACCGTTGTGCCTGATGGCACTGCACTTATCAGCAACTACGAAACTACAGAATACGCATAAAGCCTGTAGGCCGGATAAGGCGCTTGCGCCGCATCCGGCAACCGTTGTGCCTGATGGCGCTACGCTTATCAGGCCTACGAAACTACAGACTAGGTATAAAGCTTGTAGGCCGGATAAGGCGCTTGCGCCGCATCCGGCGAAACGGATCAGGGCTGGTTTTCAGAGACACCGCCGGGCGTTCTTCCACCTCTTTTACCATGGCAAAAAGCACATCTTCGACTTTGATTTGCGTGGCCTTCCAGTCACTGTGAACGCTCTGCTCCGCGCCCGTTTTTGCCATGCAGTATTGCAGCAACTCCGAATTCGTCATCTTTATTCCCCTTACCAGCATATTGCCTCATGAGAACATCTTTTATTCAGTGTGCAGCAAGTCCGCAAAAGGTAAAAGCCAGCAATGTAAATTTGTTTAAAAAAACAGCAATCCGCAGCCAGCGTCCTCAATATTCCGAGTTGACGATCACCTCTTCACCAAACGCACCGGCCTGTGGCAGCGGCTTATAAGTGGAGTTAGAGGCGCGCAAAATGCGAATACCGCGAATACCCACGTCGCGAGCGGCAGTGATGTCATTATCGGAGTCACCGTAGAACATGCGGATATTTTTATCCTGCAGCCACTGCGTTTTGGTGTTCTGACCCGGCTTGTCGCCGGCAAAAATGACCGGATTCATATTTCCAGCTGGGATGTGAAAGTTATCAGACAACGTTTTCGACACCGTTTCAGTCTTCGTCTGGCTACGCCCGGTCACGAAAAAGATGCTGTCACCGCGACGCACGTGCATATCAATCAGTTGGCGCGCGACTTCTTTTGGAATACTGAACTCGTCCCAGCCATTGTTCATTTTTTCCCAGAAGGCCGGATTCTTCAGGTAATCCTCACTGTCCGGAGAATACGTTTTTTTACCGCGCCAGAAGCCTGGGCTGGAAAAGAGGACAGTGTCATCGATATCAAACCCGACGGCCATCGGCGGACGTCCGGTCAGGCTGTTTTCAATTTGTGCCACGGAGACCCAGTGAATGGGAGCCTGCTCAGCGAGCTTTGCAACGTTAGTGCCTGGATTGAGCTGAGAGGGAGAAGAAACGAGTGCCTGGGCTGGCTGATTTAGCGTGAATAATAAACAAACGGCACTCAGTGCCAACGTAAACTTGCGCATATTTTTCCCTAAGTAGTCAGTTAGTTATCATTTTTTTATTAACAACTGGTCAAAAAACTATCTGACCTTACCCCTTAGGGGGAGGGAAAGGAAGGATTTTCTCTGGTTTTGTCCTGGAAAAGGAGCACGATCACATTGGAAAACAGGCCTGATGGCGCGACGCTTATCAGGCCTGCAAAGTCGGTTACATGACGGCGGCAAATGCCTTCGCCACGCGCTGCACGTTACCGTGATTCAACCCGGCCACGCACATGCGACCGCTGGCGATCAGGTATACACCGAACTCATCGCGCAGACGATCAACCTGGGCTGCGCTAAGCCCGGTATAGCTGAACATCCCGCGCTGTTGCAGCAGGTAGTCAAAGTTACGGCCTGGGATCTCCGTATTCAATACGTTAACCAACTCCTGGCGCATCGCCAGAATGCGGGTACGCATCTCTTCAACTTCCGCCAGCCAATTGGCTTTCAGCGCGTCATCACCCAGTACCGCGGCAACTACCTGCGCACCAAAGTTTGGCGGGCTGGAGTAGTTTCGACGCACCGTCGCTTTTAGCTGCCCCAGCACGCGGCTGGCGGTATCAGCGTCTTCACATACCACTGACAGTCCGCCGACACGCTCGCCGTACAAGGAGAAAATCTTCGAGAATGAGTTGCTGACAAGAGCGGGCAATCCGGCGCTGGCAATGGCGCGAATCGCATAGGCGTCGTCTTCCATTCCACCACCAAAGCCCTGGTAAGCAATATCCAGGAACGGGATCAGATCGCGTGCTTTCAGGATCTCAATAACGCTATCCCACTGCGTAGGCCTTAAATCCGCCCCTGTCGGGTTATGGCAGCACGGATGTAGCAGCACGATGCTGCGCGCCGGTAGGGTATTCAGCGTTGCCAGCAGGTCGTTAAAACGCACGCCGTTGGTCGTGTCGTCATACCATGGGTAAGTGCTTACTTCAAATCCGGCACCTTCAAAAATCGCTATATGGTTTTCCCAGGTCGGATCGCTGACCCACACGCCAGAATCAGGGAAATAACGTTTCAGGAAGTCTGCGCCAACCTTTAACGCACCGGAGCCGCCCAGCGTCTGAATGGTTGCGACGCGCTGCTGCTGGAGAACCGGATGTTCTGCGCCAAACAGCAGCGGCGCAATAGTATGGCGATACGTGTTCAGACCTTCCATCGGCAGATACAGCGAAGCGCCATGCGGTTTGGCATTGAGGCGGGCTTCCGCTTCCGCCACAGCTTTAAGCTGAGGAATAATGCCGTCTTCGTTGTAATACAGGCCGATGCTGAGATTCACCTTGTCGCTACGTGAATCTTCTTTGAAGCGCTCCATGAGCGATAAAATCGGGTCGCCGGCGTAGGCGTCAACTTTTTGAAACACGTGTGGTTCTCCGGGTTTACAGGCAGGGGTTAAGAACACAATAAACCGGAAGTGGGAGAAGATCGAGAGGATGTTGAGAGGAATATTGCCGGAAGGCGGCGTAACCACCTGTCCGGCACATCATGCTGCTAATCGATATACTTCATCGCTACCCTTGAGGTCAGGCGCGTAATAAGTTCGTAAGCACTTACTTTCGTCATTTCAGCAATGTGTTCAACGGGCAAGCCCTCGCCCCACAGAATCACCGAATCGCCGGCTTTATCCTGCGCTTCGGGGCCTAAATCGACGCAGATCATATCCATCGCGACGCGACCGACGATCGGCACTTCACGGCCATTGACCAGTACCGGCGTCCCCGAAGGCGCTGCGCGCGGGTAACCATCGCCATAGCCCATCGCTACCACGCCAAGACGCGTGTCGCGCTCACTCAGCCAGGTTCCACCATAACCAACCGGCTCGCCCGCTTTGTGCTCACGCACCGCAATCAGGCTTGAGGTCAGCGACATTACCGGCTGGCAGCCAAAATCAGCGCCGATGGAGTGATTTTCCAGTGGCGATACGCCATACAGAATCAGCCCCGGACGCGCCCAGTCGAAGTGAGACTGCGGCCACAGCAAAATACCACCCGACGCGGCAATCGAACGCTGCCCCGGTTTGCCTTCACAAAAACTGTTGAAGATATCGAGCTGTTTTTCGGTCGCGCCACACTCAGGCTCGTCCGCACGAGCAAAGTGGCTGACGATATTGACCGGCTGGCGCACGTTTTCACACTGTGTTAAGCGCTGATAAAACGCCTCGGCCTGCTCAGGGCGTACGCCCAGGCGATGCATACCGGTATCGAGCTTCATCCAGACGGTAACGGGTTCAGCCAGTTTAGCGGCTTCCAGAGCTTCGAGCTGCTCCTGGTTGTGGACGGCAGTATGCAGGCGCTGCGCGGAAATAGTCGGCAGATCGGAGGCATCAAAAAATCCCTCCAGCAGCAGGATGGGCTGCGTGATCCCTCCCGCTCGCAAGCGCAGGGCTTCTTCAAGACGAGCAACACCAAAAGCGTCCGCATCGGGGAGCGTTCGCGCGGTCTCTAACAGACCATGGCCGTAGGCGTTCGCTTTCACGACCGCAACCAGTTTGCTGGCTGGAGCCAGTTCACGCAGACGTTGCAGGTTGTGTCGCAGAGCGCGGCGGTTAATAACTACAGTTGCCGCTTGCATTTGTATTCCTTAATAAAAGAATTTCCTAAATCATTCGTGTTGCAGGACAAAAACGCTTTGGCGTTTTTGAACAGCGCCTGCGCTGGCCCCGAAGGGGCGAGGACGCAGTCCAAGTCACGCGACAAGCCAGAGAATCCCCGGGAGCTTAGTAAACTAAGTGACTGGGGTGAACGGGCGTAGTCAACGCATCTGCAGCATGAAGGATGACGGAGATTTATTCGTCGTCGTATTGTGGACCCGCATAGTTATCGAAGCGCGACCACTGACCGTTAAACGTCAGGCGCACCGTACCGATCGGGCCGTTACGTTGCTTACCAATAATGATTTCTGCGATCCCTTTCAGGTCGCTGTTTTCGTGATAAACCTCATCACGATAGATAAACATGATTAAGTCGGCATCCTGCTCGATGGAGCCGGACTCACGCAGATCCGAGTTGACCGGACGCTTGTCGGCACGTTGTTCCAGAGAGCGGTTAAGCTGCGACAGCGCCACCACCGGTACATGCAGTTCTTTCGCTAACGCTTTCAGCGAGCGGGAAATTTCAGCAATTTCCAGCGTACGGTTGTCGGAAAGCGACGGCACGCGCATCAGCTGCAGGTAGTCGATCATGATAAGTCCGATACCGCCGTGTTCACGGGCGATACGACGGGCACGCGAACGCACTTCCGTTGGCGTCAGGCCGGAAGAGTCATCAATATAGATGTTTCGTTTCTCCAGCAAAATACCCATTGTTCCGGAAATTCGCGCCCAGTCCTCATCATCCAGTTGACCGGTACGGATTTTAGTTTGGTCTACGCGTGAGAGCGAGGCCAGGGAACGCATCATGATCTGTTCTGAGGGCATTTCAAGACTAAAGATAAGAACCGGCTTATCCTGCAGCATCGCCGCGTTTTCCACGAGGTTCATTGCAAATGTCGTTTTACCCATCGACGGACGCGCGGCGACAATAATTAAGTCTGACGGCTGCAAACCAGCAGTCTTTTTATTGAGGTCGTCATAACCGGTGTTCACCCCGGTGACGCCGTCGTGCGGTTGCTGGAACAACTGCTCGATACGCGCGACGGTGGCGTCGAGCACGTCAGTAATATTTTTCGGGCCTTCGTCTTTATTAGCGCGGCTTTCCGCGATTTTAAAGACACGGGATTCTGCAAGGTCCAACAGATCTTCACTGGAGCGTCCTTGCGGATCAAAACCGGCTTCCGCGATTTCGTTTGCAACTGAAATCATGTCACGAACAACGGCGCGTTCGCGGACGATATCCGCATAAGCGCTAATGTTCGCCGCACTTGGCGTGTTTTTAGACAACTCAGCCAGGTAAGCAAAACCGCCGACGCTGTCCAGTTGTCCCTGAACTTCCAGCGACTCTGCCAGTGTGATCAGATCGATGGGTTTTCCCATCTCCTGCAGGCGATGCATTTCCGTGAAGATATGCCGGTGCGGACGGGTATAAAAATCTTCCGCCACCACACGCTCGGCGACATCGTCCCAGCGTTCGTTATCCAGCATTAAACCGCCCAACACCGACTGTTCCGCTTCAATCGAGTGCGGCGGTACTTTCAGCCCGGCGACCTGGGGATCGCGCTCACGAGCATCAGTCTGTTGTTTGTTGAAGGGTTTATTTCCTGCCATAGTGAATGGAGTTACCGAGATAATGATTGGGTCGAAAGATTACCACATTTCTTTTGGAGGAAGCATGGCAACACGTATTGAATTTCACAAGCATGGTGGCCCTGATGTACTCAAGGCGGTGGAGTTTACGCCCGTAGACCCGGCGGAAAACGAAATCCAGGTCGAGAACAAAGCGATTGGGATCAACTATATCGACACCTACATCCGCAGTGGTCTTTATCCACCGCCTTCCCTGCCCAGCGGGCTGGGTACCGAAGCCGCCGGCGTAGTCAGCAAAGTTGGCAGCAAAGTGACACACATTAAAGCTGGCGATCGCGTGGTGTACGCCCAGTCTGCTCTTGGCGCCTACAGCTCAGTGCATAACGTTCCGGCCGATAAAGCCGCCATCCTGCCTAACGCTATCTCGTTTGAACAAGCTGCCGCCTCGTTTCTTAAAGGGCTAACCGTTTTTTATCTGTTACGTAAAACCTATGAAATTCAACCTGATGAGCCGTTTTTGTTCCATGCGGCTGCGGGCGGCGTCGGCATGATTGCCTGCCAGTGGGCAAAAGCATTGGGTGCGAAGCTGATAGGTACCGTCGGCAGTGCGCAAAAAGCGCAAATTGCGCTGCAGGCTGGCGCATGGCAGGTCATTAACTATCGTGAAGAGAGCATTGTTGAGCGAGTGAAAGAGGTAACTGGCGGTAAAAAAGTGCGGGTGGTGTATGACTCGGTGGGGAAAGATACCTGGGAAGCCTCGCTGGATTGTTTGCAGCGCCGGGGACTAATGGTCAGCTTTGGTAATGCTTCCGGGCCGGTTACTGGCGTGAACTTAGGCATTCTGAACCAGAAAGGTTCGCTATACGTGACCCGTCCTTCTCTACAGGGTTACATCACCAATCACAGCGAATTAACCGAAGCCAGCAATGAGCTTTTCTCGCTGATTGCCAGCGGAGTGATCAAAGTGGATGTCGCGCCTGGTCAAACGTTCGCACTGCACGATGCACAGCGTGCTCATGAAGTACTGGAAAGCCGTGCCACGCAGGGATCGAGTTTGCTAATTCCTTAAGATGACGGGGAAAGAAAGAATTAGGGCTTCCCGCAGGAAGCCCTTTCTTTTTTTAGTTCGGCTGTATGTAGGGTACAGCTCGATGAATTCGTTAACCTGGCAATAGTGACAGATTTGATAATCAATTCCTATTTGGTTCTAAAGGCAATGTTGCAGGTTGTGACGTACCGCTCAATACCTTAGTAAAACCGGCGGTTATTGCGCTGATACTGTGGGACTTTTGGCGCTTTTATCGCCTTGATCACCCACACCACGGCAACAGCCAGTAGCAGCCAGGGCAACAGTTTAATCATCAAGGCAAATAGTCCGCCCAGAAACATCACGGCGGTGGCTACGACCAATGCAGCCAGAACGCCCAGCAAAGATACGCCGGTGACCATCAGCATGATAAAAAATCCAATCACAAAAAGTAGTTCCAGCATGGCTCTCTCCCGAAATGAAATTCTCTCCATTGCTTTACAAGAAACATGCCAAAATTAATGCGTTGATTTATAAAGAAAACGCCCCGCGACAAAGCGCAGGGCGTGGTGAAATTAACTAACTTTTGGTGAAAACTTAACGCTTGTCTGCCACCAGCTTCAGCGCGTGCTCCAGAACGTTAATATCTGCCCCGGCTTTATGTGCATTCTCGCTCAGATAGCGACGCCACTGGCGCGCACCGGGAATACCCTGAAACAGCCCCAACATATGGCGTGTCACATGTCCCAAATAGGTTCCCTTACTCAGTTCACGCTCAATATACGGGTACATGGCACGCACCACGGCGACTGGATCGGTATCTTCGGTGGTAGCTGCAAAAATCTCGCGGTCAACGGACGCCAGAATGCCTGGGTTTTGATACGCCTCACGCCCCACCATCACGCCATCCATATGTTGCAGATGAATTTTCGCTTCTTCCAACGATTTAATGCCGCCGTTGATCGACATCGTCAGATGCGGAAAATCACGCTTTAACTGATAAACACGGTCATAATCCAGCGGTGGAATTTCGCGGTTTTCTTTCGGGCTTAACCCGGACAGCCAGGCCTTGCGGGCGTGAATGATAAACATCTCACATTCGCCTTTGCCAGATACCGTGTTGATGAAATCGCAGAGGAATTCGTAGCTGTCCTGGTCATCAATGCCGATACGAGTTTTCACCGTTACCGGAATCGACACCACGTCGCGCATTGCTTTGATGCAATCGGCGACCAGTTGCGCATTCCCCATCAGGCAGGCGCCAAACATACCATTCTGTACGCGGTCGGAAGGACAACCCACGTTGAGATTGATTTCGTCATAGCCCCGCTGTTCAGCGAGCTTAGCACACTGCGCCAGCGCAGCCGGATCGCTCCCGCCCAGTTGCAACGCGACCGGATGTTCTTCTTCGCTATACGCCAGATAATCGCCTTTACCATGAATGATTGCCCCAGTGGTTACCATCTCCGTATAGAGCAGCGTCTGGCTGGACAGTAAGCGCAAAAAGTAGCGGCAGTGTCTGTCCGTCCAGTCGAGCATCGGCGCGATAGAAAAACGATGAGCGGGAAAAGCGGTAGACTGAGATTCAGGCAGCATGGCGAATATTCAAGCATCCGGTTAAAAAAGGGGCGCTACTATAGCATAGACCGTTACGATAGTGAGCCACATCCTCGCGGCTCACTCCCCCTGACCCTAAACAAAAGCTATTTACGCCCCGGTTTTCCGTCGTGAGATCCAAAAAACTGCGGCGGATGGTCGACCCAGCGATCCTCACGTGTAGCGGCATAGACCGGGTTAAGCGGATAATAAATGCGGTTGTATTTTTTGTTCGCCTCACCCACGACTAACAGGCGCACCTCTTCACTGGTGTTATTGATAAAGGTATGGCACACGCCTGTACCTGCCGGGAAACCGACGCTGTCACCCGGTTCCAGCTTCCATAAATACCCGTTAATCCAGGCCTCAGGATAACCTTCCAGCACGTAGATAAATTCTTCCTCATCGCTTTCGGCGTGCGGGTACGAGGTACGCCGACCCGGCGGCAGGCGTTCATGATGAATGCCGAGTCGTCCTAACCCCAACTTGCGGGCAAGCGGCGCGCCAATAGCAAATAGCTCATCGCTGTCAGGATAAGTGGAGTCATCAGCCCCCTCAACCTCACGCCAGTGGCGAATACAATCGGGTCTTTTCATGGTTTTTTTCCAGTATTGCGATGCGTCAGGTATAGCACACCGCGGTGGATCTCGGTGTTTTAAGCAGAACATGTTAAAGTAAGGGATTAACCTTCCACGCAAATCGAGGCGCCAAATGGACAAAACCACTACGCAAGAGTTATTGGCTCAAGCTGAAAAACTCTGCGCGCAACGCAACGTGCGGCTTACGCCACAACGCCTCGAAGTACTGCGCCTGATGAGCCTGCAGGAAGGTGCGATCAGCGCCTATGACCTGCTCGACCTGTTGCGGGAAACTGAGCCGCAGGCTAAGCCACCTACCGTATATCGTGCGCTCGATTTTCTGCTGGAACAAGGTTTCGTGCACAAGGTGGAATCCACCAACAGCTATGTGCTTTGTCATCTGTTCGATCAGCCAACCCACAGTTCAGCAATGTTCATTTGCGACCGCTGTGGCGTGGTAAAAGAAGAGTGTGCGGAAGGCGTGGAAGACATCATGCATACACTAGCAGCAAAAATGGGCTTTGCACTGCGGCATAACGTTATTGAAGCCCACGGGCTGTGTCCGGCCTGTGTGGAAGTTGAATCTTGCCGCCATCCTGGCGAGTGCCAGCATGACCATACGATTCAGGTGAAGAAGAAAGTTGGGCGCTAGGTAAGCGGGAAGAGCGTACATCCTTGTACTCTCAGGAGGGAAGGGTTAATTACCAGCGGTAATCATTACGTTTTTCCCAATCGTTAACTTCTTTCTCCGCCTGATCTTTCGCGTAACCGTAACGCTCCTGGACTTTACCGACCAGTTGGTCACGTTTACCTTCAATGACCGTCATATCATCATCGGTCAGTTTGCCCCATTGCTCTTTCACTTTACCTTTAAACTGCTTCCAGTTGCCGCCGACTTCGTCTTTATTCATCATCAAGTCCTCATCGTTAGGTTGTGAATAGCGAGAGTGCCATGTCCAGACACATGCTGTTTTTGCTGGACGTGAGAATAAGTGTAGTCAGTGATTCTGGGTTTTATTTACTATTCGGAATTTTTAACCATCCCGCTCAGGCAAACCAGGTTCCATTACGCCAGTGACGTCGCCAGATAAAGGCCAGTGAAAGCCCGCGCAACGCCAGGAAAACGGTTAACGCCAACCACAAGCCATGATTTCCCAGCCACGGCAAAGTCAGCAGCGTTAATGCGAATCCTGTGGCGGCAACGGCCATACTGTTGCGCATTTCTGCCGCGCGCGTCGCGCCAATAAACATTCCGTCGAGCAGATAACACCAGACACCCACCAGCGGTAACACCACCTGCCAGAAAAGATAGCGATCGGCCAGCTGTTGGATCTGCGGCAGCGAGGTCAGCAGCGCAACAATCTGCTCGCCAAACAGGGCATAAACAAACGAAAACAAAATAGCCACAATACCGGACTGTCGGCAGGCCGCCCGCCAGACGTCCAGCAACTGGCTACCATCTCGCGCCCCATAGGCCTGGCCCGAATGCGCTTCCACGGCATAGGCAAATCCATCCAGCGCGTAGGCGGTAAAGGTTAGCAGGGTCATCAGAACGGCATTAACCGCAATGATATCGCCTCCCAGACGCGCACCCAGCACCGTGATAGCGCCAAAACAGAGCTGCAGCAGCAGCGAGCGCAACATGATGTCACGGTTAAGTGCCAACAAACGGCGGAAGTTGCCACGCCACGCCTGCTTCAGCATTGCCAGCGAAATTCCGCGCATATGCAGGACTTTGCGCACCATCATCAGGCCGATCAGCAAGGTGGCATATTCAGCAATCACCGTTGCCAGTGCCGCACCTTGCACGTTCATATGCAGGCCCATCACCAGCCATATATCGAGCACAATGTTGAGAATATTACCGACAATCAACAAGATAACCGGCGCACGCGCATACTGAACGCCAAGCAGCCAGCCGAGCAGCACCAGATTCGCCAGCGAGGCGGGTGCGCTTAACCAGCGAATTTCGAGGAAACGTCGGGCCTGCTCCAGTACCGCTTCACTTCCGCCAACAATGTGCAGAGCCAGATCGATAATCGGCGTACGAAAAAGTGCGATAAGCAACCCTGCTCCCAGCGCCAGCATGAGCGGCTGCACCAGTGCGCGCGCCAGCGCCTGCGGATTTTTCGCACCAAATGCCTGGGCGGTAAGACCGGTGGTGCTCATGCGCAAAAAAAGCAGCAGCATAAAAAGAAAACTGGTTGCCGTAGCACCAACCGCAACACCGCCAAGATAGACCGGACTATCCAGATGACCAATCACCGCGGTATCCACCAGTCCCAGCAGGGGAACAGTGATATTGGAGAAGATCATCGGTAAGGCGAGGTGCCAGAGTGCTTTATCAGAAGAGGTAAAGAAAGGCATACAGGAGGGCCTGAGAAGAAGTTAGACGTACTGGATAATGTGATGCAGGCCCGGCAAGCGCAGCGCTACCGGGCACGTTGCCGGATGGCGACGTCATCGTCTTATCCGGCCTACAGGGATTCAACAGAAAATTACAGCCATTCACCGTTACGGATGACGCCTACTGCCAGCCCTTCAATAGTGAAGTTTTGTTCGCGCAGGTCGACAACGATAGGTTTGAATTCGCTGTTTTCTGGCAGGAGTTCAACCTTGTTTCCCTGCTTTTTCAGGCGCTTAACCGTGACTTCATCATCAATACGGGCAACAACAACCTGGCCGTTACGCACGTCCTGGGTTTTATGCACAGCGAGTAAATCACCGTCCATAATCCCGATATCTCTCATCGACATACCGCTAACGCGCAGCAGAAAATCGGCGTTCGGTTTGAACAGTGAAGGATCGACCTGATAGTGGCCTTCAATGTGCTGCTGCGCCAAAAGTGGCTCACCGGCTGCCACGCGACCAACAAGCGGTAACCCTTCTTCTTCTTCCTGCAACAGTCGAATACCGCGCGATGCGCCGGATACAATTTCCAGCACACCTTTACGCGCCAGCGCTTTCAGGTGTTCTTCAGCTGCGTTTGGGGAACGGAACCCCAAACGCTGCGCGATCTCCGCACGCGTCGGTGGCATACCTGTCTGGCTGATGTGATCTCTAATGAGATCAAACACCTCTTGTTGCCTGGCCGTTAACGCTTTCATTCCGCCCCCTGGGTGTATATACAGTTATGCTGTGAGTATATACAGCTAAAGGCGATTTTGGAACCGCAAACTGCACAAAAAACAGGAGATTTATGCAGTTGTGGAAGCCTTATCGCAAATGCGACCACAACAGGATGCCCCAGGTGATTAGAGCGACAAAAATAGACAGCAATACCGCAGCCGACCCCATATCTTTCGCCCGACCGGAAAGTTCGTGGTACTCAGAACCAATACGATCAACTACCGCTTCAATCGCACTGTTGAGGATTTCAACGATCATCACCAGCATCACAGAACCGATCAACAACACGCGGGTAATTGCATCAACATCCAGCCAGCAGGCGATGGCGACGCCCAGCAGGACGGCAACACTTTCCTGACGGAATGCCGCCTCATTAATCCATGCGGCGCGAAAACCTTTCCAGGAATAACCTGCAGCTTTGATAATTCGGGTGAATCCAGTGGTATTATTGGCCATCAAAAAGAACCTTTTTACATTATTAGCGTCAATGTCATTGTAACGTTACCCCGTTTGTTCAGGGTGTGGCAAAGCAGCGCGAAGTATGACCGGATACCACAGAAATTCACTAAACTTTCTGATATCCTTGCAGCGCATTTGCATTATTAACCAGAGGCTTTACATCGTTTATGTCCGGCTGGCCACGAATTTACTACAAATTACTGAATTTACCATTAAGCGTCCTGGTAAAAAGCAAGTCTATTCCAGCAGAACCTGCTCCGGAATTGGGACTCGATACTTCGCGTCCCATTATGTACGTCCTACCGTACAATTCGAAAGCAGACTTGCTGACGCTGCGTGCCCAATGTCTGGTGCACGACCTCCCCGATCCCCTGGAACCACTAGAGATAGACGGAACGCTGTTACCGCGCTACGTGTTTATTCACGGCGGTCCGCGTGTATTCACCTATTACACGCCGAAAGAAGAGTCCATCAAGCTGTTCCACAACTATCTCGACTTGCATCGCAGCAATCCGGATCTGGATGTGCAGATGGTGCCAGTTTCGGTGATGTTTGGCCGTGCGCCAGGGCGTGAAAAAGGCGAGGTCAATCCGCCGTTACGTATGCTAAACGGCGTACAGAAATTTTTTGCGGTGTCCTGGCTGGGTCGCGACAGTTTTGTCCGCTTCTCTCCGTCGGTCTCTCTGCGCCGTATGGCGGATGAACATGGTACGGATAAGATCATTGCTCAGAAGCTGGCACGCGTGGCGCGTATGCACTTTGCTCGCCAGCGTCTGGCCGCTGTCGGCCCGCGCCTCCCTGCCCGCCAGGATCTGTTTAATAAGCTGTTAGCTTCAAAAGCGATCGCTCGTGCAGTAGAAGATGAAGCGCGCAGTAAAAAAATCTCCCACGAAAAAGCGCAGCAAAATGCCATTGCGCTGATGGAAGAGATTGCCGCCAACTTCTCCTACGAAATGATTCGCTTGACGGACCGTATTCTGGGCTTTACCTGGAACCGTCTGTATCAGGGGATTAACGTTCACAATGCTGAACGTGTACGCCAGTTGGCGCACGATGGGCATGAAATCGTGTACGTTCCGTGCCACCGCAGCCATATGGACTATATGCTGCTGTCGTACGTTCTGTACCACCAGGGTCTGGTGCCGCCGCACATCGCAGCCGGTATCAACCTGAACTTCTGGCCCGCGGGTCCGATTTTCCGCCGTCTGGGCGCGTTCTTTATTCGTCGTACCTTCAAGGGCAACAAGCTCTATTCCACCGTATTCCGTGAATACCTGGGCGAGCTGTTCAGCCGTGGTTACTCGGTTGAGTACTTTGTCGAAGGGGGCCGTTCACGTACCGGTCGTCTGCTCGACCCGAAAACCGGCACGCTGTCGATGACTATTCAGGCGATGCTGCGCGGCGGTACGCGCCCGATTACCCTCGTTCCTATTTACATCGGCTATGAGCACGTAATGGAAGTGGGCACCTACGCAAAAGAGCTGCGTGGCGCGACGAAAGAGAAAGAAAGTCTGCCGCAAATGCTGCGTGGCTTAAGCAAGCTGCGTAACCTGGGTCAGGGCTACGTCAACTTTGGTGAACCAATGCCATTGATGACTTACCTCAACCAGCATGTGCCGGAGTGGCGTGAATCTATTGACCCTATCGAGTCTATCCGCCCGGCCTGGCTGACGCCGACGGTGAATAACATTGCCGCCGATTTGATGGTGCGCATTAACAACGCAGGCGCGGCCAACGCCATGAACCTGTGCTGTACTGCTTTACTGGCCTCCCGCCAGCGCTCTCTGACCCGTGAACAGCTGACCGAACAACTCGACTGCTACCTGAGCCTGCTGCGCAACGTGCCGTATGCTGCGGATTCGACTGTGCCGGCGCAGAGCGCCAGTGAACTGATCGACCACGCCTTGCAGATGAACAAGTTTGAGGTCGAGAAAGACACCATCGGTGACATCATTATTCTGCCGCGCGAGCAGGCGGTCTTGATGACTTACTACCGCAATAACATTGCGCATATGCTGGTTCTGCCTTCGTTGATGGCAGCCATTGTGACTCAGCATCGTCGTATTTCACGCGCCGCGTTGCAGCAGCATATTGATGCGCTGTACCCGATGTTAAAAGCGGAGCTGTTCTTACGCTGGGAGCGTGATGAGCTTGCCGGAGTGATTGACGAACTGGCCAGCGAAATGCAGCGCCAGGGACTCATCACCCTGACCGATGACGAACTGCATATCAATCCAGCCCGCTCCCGCACGCTACAGCTGTTGGCGGCAGGTGCTCGCGAGACGTTGCAGCGCTACGCCATTACCTTCTGGCTGCTGAGCGCGAACCCGTCCATCAACCGTGGCACGCTGGAGAAAGAAAGCCGCACCGTGGCGCAACGCCTCTCAGTGTTGCACGGCATTAACGCGCCGGAATTCTTCGATAAAGCCGTGTTCAGCTCTCTGGTGCTGACGCTGCGTGACGAGGGATTCATCAGCGATACCGGAGATGCCGAACCGGAAGAGACGATGAAGATCTATCAGATGCTGGCCGAACTGGTCACGTCAGATGTGCGTCTGACCATCGAGAGCGCCACTCAGGGCGAGTAAGCATAAAAAAACCGGTCGGAATGACCGGTTTTTTATTTTGCAGGCGAAGCCAAAATCAAAAATGCCAGTAGCTCATTGCCAGGCCTAAGAACAGCACCAGACCGACGTAGTTATTGTTCATAAACGCTTTAAAGCAGGCATCACGTTCACGGTTGACGATCAGTTTCTGCTGATAGACAAACAGCGCGCCCGCCACCAGCAGAGACCAGTAATAGCCCAGTCCCAACCCGTTTAACCAGCCCACCAGCGCCATCAGCACCAGCACGCCTACCTGCAAAATACCAATAATCAGCTTGTCGTTCTGACCGAACAGGATCGCGGTCGATTTAATGCCGATCTTCAGGTCATCATCCCGGTCAACCATGGCATACTGCGTATCATAAGCCACCGCCCAGAGAATATTCGCAAGGAACATCAGCCAGCAGCTCAGCGGTACGGATTCACTCACGGCGGCGAACGCCATCGGGATCGACCAGCCAAACGCCGCCCCCAGCACCACCTGCGGCAGATGCGTATAGCGCTTCATAAACGGGTAAACCCACGCTAATGCTAATGCCGCAACGGACAACAAAATGGTCATCGTGTTGAGGGTCAAAACCAGCAGGAAGGCCAGCAGCACCAGTACCACAAACAGCGTTCGGGCTTCTTTCTCGGTGACAGCCCCACTCGGCAGCGGTCGATTCGCGGTGCGTTTGACGTGCCCGTCAAATTTCCTGTCGGCATAATCATTCACCACGCATCCGGCGGCGCGCATTAACCAAACGCCAGCGACAAAAACCGCCAGGATCCACAGTTGCGGCATGCCTGGGGTCGCCACCCACAGAGCCCACAGCGTAGGCCAGAGCAGCAGTAAGGCGCCGATTGGCTTATCCGTACGCATCAAGCGGTGAAACGCCAGCAGCTTATTCTGCGTCAGACTCCACTCCATCTTTATCTTCCTCTCAGTACAACGGCGACGCAGGCAGAAAAAGCTCGGTAAGCATCAGTGGCTTACCGCTCAGCCGCAGGCGGGAACGACGCCCCCACAGCGCTGCATCGCGGCCAATCTCAATAAAATCTCGGGTCAATGTCGATGACGTAAACAGGTAGCGTCCGAGCGGGGTTTTCCCCAGGTTCTGTAAGGCCAGTTCAGGGCCGCACAAGGTTGATTCAGGCACCACAGTCCGTCCGGCAAGCCAGGGTTCACCATCCGCGCATAACAGGATTTCACGTAACCAATAACGAGACTCTTTAGGCAGCAGCGTCAGTTCTTCAGCCACCTCATTTTGCCCAACGAATTCTTCGCGAATCAACGTTACGGTGACCTTTTTCCCCTGCTGCTCAAAACGTTTGGTCATGGAATCTTCCAGTAACAACCAGTCGAGCAGTTGGGCGTCCAGCGCCGGGATCGCATCAAAATAACGCAGCGCACGCAGTTGCGTTAACGCAGGGTGTGGCATGCCTTACTCTCCGATTTATAACCTAAAGGCATTGTATCGCAGAAAAGGCATTACGGGGTGAGCAAACACGATTAAGTGATCGGTAGGGCAACATAAGTGTAACAATTCGCACCGAAGGATAAAAAAAGGTGCGCCAGGAGACGCACCAGTTGTTGCAAAATCAACAATGTGGGGAGATGTTTACCCCTTGCCTTTTACACTGCTGATAAAGGTGGATCGGGCAGATTTGGATCCCAGACGTTCCGCTTCATCAAGCAGCTTCAGCGCTTTATCAACATCGCCTTTTGCAACTGCATCCTTAATCGCCTGATTAAAATAGCTTTCCGTGTCGTTCAGCATTGGCTCGCTTTTCTTCACCGGCTGCGGCGCTGGAGCGGCAACGGCTGCCGCCGGAGCCGCATAAGTCACTGCAGGCGCTGCGGTATTGCCGACAGTGACAGGGCCAGGGCCGGAAGAACCGAACAGCGGCCCGACCAGCACGCTGGAGGAGGAGCTGGTTTTGACTTTCAGTTTCAGCAGACCATCGGTGGTATGACGCGCGATCGGGTCAGGGATATCAGGAACAGCGTTACCTACCCCCTTGGCATAGGCTTTTGCCGGGTCGAGCAGGGTCGTGGTCTGCTGGAGATCTTTATCTGTGGTAAAGACCAGAACATACAGTTTTTGCTGGCCCAGCGCTGGCGTCAAACGCATTACGCCTTCCAGACGATCGGCACTCATCACGCCGGGTTCCTGGTAGGTGAAGTAGCTGCTGGGAAAGAACGCAGATGGCGTCATGTTTTGGTCAAGAATTAAGACGTTTGGCGCAAATACGCTGGTTTGTTTGTTCACTTCACTGGCCAGCGTCAGCGTCAACTCGCCAATATTCGCCGGTACGCTATAGGCCGCGACCGGGCCAGTAATACCAGCAACATCTAAACGCTGACCTGCATTGGCAAGCTGCGTGGACTGAGTTTTAGATTGATCAACGGGCGTCCAGGTTAACTGTTGCAGCGCCGCAGTGGGAATGGTTGGGGCCGCGGTAGTATTCTGCGGAACAATATTTACATCGGCCAGGCTGATGCCAGGCGCGCTGGCAAATAACCCTGCAGATAAACAAAGGGCAACGAGACTTTTCTTCATTTTCATTGTTATCACCTCAGATAGCATGGGTTCAGCGGTGGCCAGGCAATAGCGCGCTAAACCGTAATCAAGAGGGGCTTGCGCCCCTCTTTCGGTCTTTACGTCAGGTTAGTGCTGAATTACCACCAGATTTCCATCTGAGCACCGAAGGACCACTCATCGCTGTCGCCACGGCTGGTTGTGCTGATACCAGAGTTCGTTGCAGCTGCGTATTTAGATACGTTGTTACCATTTTTGATGTAACCCCACTCTTCATCCCATTTTGCATAGGTTGCGAAAACACGGATTGCCGGACGAGACCAGATGCTGTCGCCAGCCTGCCATTGTTGCGCCAGGGTGATTTTGTACTGGCTGTTGCGATCGCTGGTCTGCTGAGATTTGACGTTGTCGTAGCCGACTTCCAGCAGGGTGCTCATGATTGGCGTCCATTTATACATCGGGCGAATACCGACGGTGTACCATTCGGTCCCCAGGTCGTTATCCATATCGAGGTTCTGGTACATACCGACGTACATCAGGTCCCATTTGTCGCCAAGGGAAATTGCACCGTGGTCAAGCACGCGGAACAGGCTACCGTTGTTATTCACAACATTGTTGGCATAGTTCACGCCATCAATAGTAATGCTAGATGAGCCGTAGGAACCTTGAGACAGGCCTTTGCCCTGAGTGGTCATGGAATCTGTCGCGTACTGAACCACAAACTTGTTGTAGCCCTTCAGCATGCTCTGGGTATGTTCAGCGGTGAACATCCAACCGTCTTTAGATGCGCCGTCTGCCAGGCTGTAGTCGTCGGTGGTGTTAGCACGACCGTAGTCGACGCCCAGCTCCAACATACCATCCGGGTTAGTAGCCATCTGCGCTAAACGAACGTCAAATACATCGTTCGCGGTGTCTTTGGTACGGTCATAGATATTCTGGCTGCTGAACGCGTATGAACCGCCCGCTTCCTGAGAACGGGTTGCTGCCAGAGATAGTTTACCGAAGCCCAGATCGATGTTTTCAATACCAGCACCAGGACCTGAAATATCCCAGTAGTAGAAGTCGATCATGTGGACGTCATGACGCTGATAGAAGCGCTTACCGGCCCAGATAGTGGAGCCTGGCAGCCATTCAATCAGGTTTTTACCCTGCACGTTGGCTTCACGGAAGGCCGGGTCAGTCCCTTCCCAGTCATTTTGCTGTGCAACGGAGTAGGCAACGTTAGTGTCGAAGTAGAAGCTCTTATCGCCCTCTTTCCACACTTCCTGACCTAATTTAATTTCCGCATAGGTTTCACATTCGTTACCAAGACGGTATTTACTTTGTGCACCTGTTGCCTGGAAACATTGTTGTTCACCGCCGCTACCTGTCCAGCCAATGCCGGAACGAGCATAACCATGGAAATCCACAGCCATTGCCTGAACAGACATAATGCCTGCTGCTACAGCAACCGCCAGAGGGAGTTTGCGCAGAGTAATCATCGTTCTATCTCCTGAGATCATTGCTTTTCTTTAAACGCTGCCACCTTCTAAAACTGCGAATGGTTTTGCGTTTCGTTTTTTTATGGGGGCCTTAAACGCCCGGCTCTTGGTGCAACCGACGACATGCAGTGCCATCCTCACGGAACAGATGGCAACGCTCTGGCGGCAGGCCGATAGCGAATGTGGCACCCTCTTCTACCAACACCACGTCGTTCTGGCGGTAAACCAGGTTTTGACGGATGGCGGGGATCTGGATATGAATTTGTGTTTCGTGACCAAGCTGCTCGACCACCTGCACTTCACCTTCGAGGGTGACATCGGCGATATCGCTGGGCAGCAGATGTTCCGGGCGGATACCTAAAGACATGTTGGCGCCAACCTGTACCGCATGGCTGTCTACCGGGAGCCATATTTGCTGGCGGTTGGGCAGTTCAACCTGCACCTGATCGATGGCCGTTGCCGTGACTTTCACCGGCAGGAAGTTCATCTTCGGGGAACCAATGAAGCCCGCCACAAAGCGGTCAGCCGGGTAGTGATACAGTTCCAGAGGCTTGCCAACCTGCGCTACGCGACCGGCATCCAGCACCACAATTTTGTCGGCCAGCGTCATCGCTTCGACCTGATCGTGGGTGACGTAAATCATCGTGCGGCCAAGACGTTTATGCAGGCGGGAGATTTCAATACGCATCTGCACGCGCAGAGCGGCGTCGAGGTTCGACAGTGGTTCGTCCAGCAGGAATACGCGCGGTTCGGCGACCAGCGTACGGCCAATCGCCACACGCTGACGTTGTCCACCGGAAAGCGCTTTCGGTTTACGCTCCAGCAGGTGTGCCAGTTGCAGAACTTCCGCAACCTGATTCACGCGCTGGTTCATCACCTCTTTTTTCGCCCCGGCCAGTTTGAGGCCGAACGACATGTTCTCCGCGACAGACAAATGGGGATACAACGCGTAGGACTGAAAGACCATGCCCACACCGCGTTCGGCGGGCGGAATGTCGTTCATCCGGGTCTCCCCGATAAACAGGTCACCACTGGTGATGGTTTCAAGTCCGGCGATCATACGCAGCAAGGTCGACTTACCGCAGCCTGACGGTCCGACAAACACCACGAATTCCCCTTCGTGAATGTCGAGATTGATATCTTTCGATACCACCACGTCACCCCAGGCTTTCGTTACATTTCGTAGCTGTACGCTCGCCATGCCCTTCTCCCTTCGTTACAACCTGTCATCGACAGCAACATTCATGATGGGCTGACTATGCGCGATCCCTTGACTGCGTGAATCCTCCACCCCCCGGCTTTTTTATGGGGGAGGAGGCGGGAGGATGAGAGAGCAGCGTCTGAGACCCGGGCCACCAGCCTCAGAGGAATTTCGTGATGCAGCCTGCAAAAATCGGTGGGTTTTTATGTGCGCCAGTACGCAATACTCACATTTATGTAACACAGATCACATAAAGAGCGGGTGGGGCGTAGGGGTAAGGAGGATGGAAAGAGGTTGTCGTATAAAGAAACTAGTAACCGTTAAGCCACCTCTGCAAAATCACCAAACAGGATGGGAACTATGAAAATCAAAACTGGCGCACGCATCCTCGCATTGTCTGCATTAACGACGATGATGTTTTCCGCCTCGGCTCTCGCCAAGATTGAAGAAGGTAAGCTGGTTATCTGGATTAACGGCGACAAAGGCTATAACGGCCTCGCTGAAGTGGGCAAAAAATTCGAGAAAGACACCGGGATCAAAGTCACCATTGAGCACCCGGACAAACTGGAAGAGAAGTTCCCGCAGGTTGCCGCGACCGGCGACGGCCCGGACATCATCTTCTGGGCGCATGACCGTTTTGGCGGCTACGCTCAGTCTGGCCTGCTGGCTGAAATCACGCCTGACAAAGCGTTCCAGGACAAGCTCTATCCGTTCACCTGGGATGCCGTACGCTATAACGGCAAACTGATTGCCTACCCGATCGCGGTTGAAGCGCTGTCGCTGATTTACAACAAAGACCTCGTTCCAAATCCACCAAAAACCTGGGAAGAAATTCCTGCACTGGATAAAGAGCTGAAGGCGAAAGGTAAATCCGCGCTGATGTTTAACCTGCAAGAACCGTACTTCACCTGGCCGCTGGTTGCCGCCGACGGTGGTTACGCGTTCAAGTTTGAGAACGGTAAGTACGATGTGAAAGACGTGGGCGTGGATAACGCTGGCGCGAAAGCGGGTCTGACCTTCCTGGTTGATCTGATCAAGAACAAACACATGAACGCGGATACCGATTACTCCATCGCCGAAGCGGCCTTTAACAAAGGCGATACCGCGATGACCATCAACGGTCCGTGGGCGTGGTCCAACATCGATAAGAGCAAAATCAACTACGGCGTCACGCTACTGCCAACCTTCAAAGGCAAAGCGTCTAAACCGTTTGTTGGCGTTCTGAGCGCCGGTATCAACGCCGCCAGCCCGAACAAAGAACTGGCGAAAGAGTTCCTCGAAAACTACCTGCTGACCGATCAAGGTCTGGATGAAGTGAACAAGGACAAACCGCTGGGTGCCGTTGCGCTGAAATCCTTCCAGGATCAGTTAGCGAAAGACCCACGTATCGCCGCCACCATGGATAACGCCCAGAAAGGCGAAATCATGCCGAACATCCCACAGATGTCCGCATTCTGGTATGCCGTTCGTACCGCAGTGATCAACGCAGCCAGCGGCCGTCAGACCGTCGATGCCGCACTGAAGGACGCACAGGGTCGTATCACCAAGTAATGCAGTTGTGAACGTGCCGGATGGCGGCATAAATGCCTTATCAGGCCTACAGGGTATGTAGGCCTGATAAGCGCAGCGTCATCAGGCACGCTGACCAACAGGTTTTCATTGTTGTTGAGGATTGAACCCCATGGATGTCATTAAAAAGAAACACTGGTGGCAAAGCGACACGCTGAAATGGTCAGTGATGGGTCTGCTTGGTCTGCTGGTCGGTTACCTTGTTGTTTTGATGTACGCTCAGGGGGAGTACCTGTTTGCCATCATGACGCTGATTTTAAGCTCTGCTGGCCTGTATATTTTCGCTAACCGTAAAGCCTATGCCTGGCGCTATGTTTACCCGGGCGTTGCCGGTATGGGGCTGTTTGTCCTGTTTCCGCTGGTTTGTACGATCGCCATTGCTTTTACCAACTACAGCAGTACCAACCAGCTGACATTTGAACGTGCTCAGGAAGTCCTGATGGATCGTTCGTACCAGGCTGGGAAAACCTACAACTTTGGCCTATATCCGGCGGGTGATGAGTGGCAACTGGCCCTCACCGACGGTGAAACCGGCAAGAATTACCTTTCTGACGCCTTTAAATTTGGCGGCGAGCAGAAACTGCAACTGAAAGAAGCCGAGGCGCTACCGGCAGGCGAACGTGCAACGCTGCGTATCATCACGCAGAATCGCCAGGCGCTTACCCAATTGACCGCCATCCTGCCGGATGAAAGCAAAGTTACCATGAGTTCGCTGCGCCAGTTTTCCGGCACGCAGCCACTCTATACGCTCGCTGAAGACGGTACGCTCACCAACAGCCAGAGCGGCGTAAAATACCGCGCCAACAACGATATTGGTTATTATCAGGCGATTAACGCTGACGGTAGCTGGGGTAGCGAAAAACTCAGCCCGGGCTACACCGTTGCCATCGGCTGGGATAACTTCACCCGCGTGTTTACCGACGAAGGCATCCAGAAACCGTTCTTCGCCATCTTCGTCTGGACGGTGGTCTTCTCGGTACTGACCGTTATTTTGACCGTTGCCGTGGGCATGGTGCTGGCCTGCCTCGTACAGTGGGAGTCTCTCAAAGGCAAAGCGATTTACCGCGTCCTGCTGATTCTTCCGTATGCCGTACCGTCGTTTATCTCGATTCTGATTTTCAAGGGCTTATTCAACCAGAGCTTTGGTGAAATCAACATGATGCTGAGCGCGCTGTTTGGCATCAAACCGGCCTGGTTCAGCGACCCAACCACCGCGCGTTCGATGATTATTATCGTCAACACCTGGCTCGGTTATCCATACATGATGATCCTGTGCATGGGTCTGCTGAAAGCGATTCCTGACGACCTGTATGAAGCCTCGGCGATGGATGGCGCAGGTCCGTTCCAGAACTTCTTTAAGATAACGCTACCGCTGTTGATTAAGCCGCTGACGCCGCTGATGATCGCCAGCTTCGCCTTTAACTTTAACAACTTCGTGCTGATTCAGTTGTTGACCAACGGTGGTCCGGACCGTCTTGGTACCACCACACCAGCCGGTTATACCGACCTGCTCGTAAGCTACACCTACCGTATCGCCTTTGAAGGCGGCGGTGGTCAGGACTTCGGTCTGGCGGCGGCGATTGCCACGCTGATCTTCCTGCTGGTTGGTGCGCTGGCGATTGTGAACCTGAAAGCCACACGTATGAAGTTTGATTAAGGGAGATAACGACAATGGCAATGGTCCAACCGAAATCACAAAAGTTACGTTTATTCGCAACGCACTTAGGGCTGCTGATTTTTATCGCGGCGATCATGTTCCCGCTGCTGATGGTTATCGCTATCTCGCTGCGCGAAGGTAACTTTGCCACCGGCAGCCTGATCCCGGAAAACATCTCCTGGGAACACTGGAAACTGGCGCTGGGCTTTAGCGTTGAACACGCGGATGGCCGTGTGACGCCACCGCCGTTCCCGGTACTGTTATGGCTGTGGAACTCGGTGAAAGTGGCCAGCATTACCGCGATCGGTATCGTGACGCTTTCCACTACCTGTGCTTACGCCTTTGCCCGTATGCGTTTCCCGGGCAAAGCAACCCTGCTGAAAGGGATGCTGATTTTCCAGATGTTCCCGGCGGTGCTGTCTCTGGTCGCGTTGTATGCTTTGTTTGATCGCCTGGGCCAGTACATTCCGTTTATCGGCCTGAACACGCACGGCGGCGTGATCTTCGCCTACCTCGGCGGTATTGCGCTGCATGTATGGACGATTAAGGGCTATTTCGAAACTATCGACGGCTCACTGGAAGAAGCGGCCGCGCTGGATGGCGCTACGCCGTGGCAGGCATTCCGCCTGGTGCTGTTGCCGCTTTCCGTTCCGATTCTGGCGGTCGTGTTTATTCTGTCTTTCATTGCCGCTATTACCGAAGTACCGGTCGCGTCACTGCTGCTGCGTGATGTGAACAGCTATACCCTTGCGGTAGGTATGCAGCAGTACCTCAACCCACAGAACTATTTGTGGGGCGACTTTGCCGCCGCGGCTGTACTTTCAGCCATTCCGATCACTCTGGTGTTCTTGCTGGCGCAGCGCTGGCTAGTCAACGGTCTGACCGCGGGTGGTGTGAAAGGTTAAGTTTTACCGAAGTACCTGCCCGGCAACGGGCAATGCCACTGCAACCCTCAACTTATGTTATCCCAACCTGTGACTGTTATTCGGCGCTCTACGGAGCGCCCTTTTTTTATGTTATTTTGCATCACTGTTACGATTATTTCCTTTCGTGCTCTCCATCACTGCAATTCTATTTCCTGTCTGAATATAGATAAATTAAACAGAATTAAGATCACAGAAAAGACAAAACGTAATTGCAATGTAAAAAATGATAATTGTCTTCCCTGCCTGTTAAATTCAACATCACGGCACTGATCAAAAGAGCTGTATCCTCTAAGGCAGGTCTGAATGAACTCTCAATATAATTCCAGTTATATTTTTTCGATTACATTAGTGGCAACGTTAGGAGGGCTATTATTCGGCTACGACACTGCGGTCATATCCGGAACGGTAGAATCCCTGAATACCGTGTTTGTCGCGCCACAACATTTAAGTGAATCCGCCGCCAACTCGCTGTTGGGCTTTTGCGTCGCCAGTGCGTTGATAGGCTGCATCATCGGCGGTGCACTGGGCGGCTATTGCAGTAACCGGTTTGGCCGCCGGGACTCGCTGAAAATCGCGGCTCTGCTGTTCTTTATTTCCGGTATTGGTTCCGCCTGGCCGGAATTAGGCTTTACGACGATTAATCCTGATAATTCCGTACCTGTTTATTTGGCCGGATACGTTCCCGAATTTGTTATTTATCGTATCATTGGTGGTATTGGCGTAGGTTTAGCCTCAATGCTCTCACCAATGTATATTGCTGAACTGGCACCCGCACATATTCGTGGCAAACTGGTGTCATTTAACCAATTCGCCATTATTTTTGGTCAACTGTTGGTGTATTGCGTTAACTATTTTATCGCCCGTTCTGGCGACGCTAACTGGTTGAATACCGATGGCTGGCGCTATATGTTTGCGTCCGAAAGTATTCCCGCCCTACTGTTTTTACTGCTGCTGTACACCGTGCCAGAAAGCCCGCGCTGGCTGATGGCGCGTGGCAGACACGAGCAGGCGGAAGGTATTCTGCGCAAAATTATGGGCAGCACCCTCGCCACCCAGGCCATGCAGGAGATCAATCAGTCTCTGGACCATGGTCGTAAAACCGGTGGTCGCCTGCTGATGTTTGGCGCAGGCGTTATCGTCATCGGCGTAATGCTGTCTATCTTCCAGCAATTCGTCGGTATTAACGTCGTACTCTACTACGCCCCAGAGGTGTTTAAAACGCTGGGAGCCAGCGCCGATGTGGCACTGTTACAGACCATCATTGTTGGCGTGATCAACCTGAGCTTTACCGTGCTGGCAATCATGACGGTGGATAAATTTGGTCGCAAACCGCTGCAGATTATTGGCGCTCTGGGCATGGCCATTGGTATGTTCAGCCTCGGTACCGCGTTTTATACCCAGGCTTCCGGGCTGGTTGCACTGCTGTCGATGCTGTTTTACGTCGCCGCATTCGCCATGTCCTGGGGACCGGTTTGCTGGGTGCTGCTGGCAGAAATCTTCCCCAATGCGATTCGCGGCAAAGCGCTCGCCATTGCGGTGGCCGCACAATGGCTGGCGAACTATTTCGTCTCCTGGACCTTCCCGATGATGGACAAAAATTCGTGGCTGGTTTCCCATTTCCACAACGGTTTCTCCTACTGGATTTACGGTTGTATGGGGATTCTGGCGGCGCTGTTTATGTGGAAGTTTGTACCGGAAACCAAAGGCAAAACGCTGGAAGAACTTGAAGAACTGTGGGAACCCGCCGCAGAGAAAACCCAGCCTGCGTCTGCGCAGTAATCCTGACCTGCAACACGCCGCAGCCCGATTGCGGCGTGTTGTCTTTTACTCTCGCTTCAGCCGTTTTGAATTACACAGCCACAAGGTGATCACCAGCAGCAGGATCGCCGCGGAATAGATCAGCACATCCATCGGTGCTTTATGATCGACAATGATCAACCGCACAATCGCGGTGATCCCGATATAAACAAAATAGCGCAACGGAAAGTGAAACCCCGACTGAAAGTACTTCACAATCAGCGCGATAAATTCAAAATAGAGGAAGTAAACCACCAGCCCTTCCACCAGCTCATACTTGCTGGTTTGTTCCGGCGCGAACAGCACATCCGCCAGATGCAGCGTTTCTTTCCCGAGGAATACAACCAGGATCAGGCCCAGACTCAGCAGTCCCAGATTCAACACGGTCTGTAAGATGGTGGAGATAAACTCCACGCGCGGACGAGATAGCGACGTCATAACAGCACCTCTTACTCAGTGGCGAGGTTCCTGTATAACGCAAAAATGTGACAGAGATCTACATTTTTTGTTTATGTTTTGTGCAAGAAAGGTCAGCGGGGAATGATGAATGTCACGACACATTTCACAGGATGAAGTATGCAGCTAAGACAATCCGCTGTACGCAACGTTACCTGCGGTGAAAACGTGGTGATTTATGAACCCGCAAATCTCTACAACTGCACATTGGGTGACAACGTTTTTGTCGGGCCATTTGTTGAAATCCAGGGTAATACGCAAATTGGCGCAGACAGCAAAATTCAGTCGCACACTTTCATCTGCGAATATGTCACCCTGGGCGCCCGCTGTTTTATCGGTCATGGCGTGATGTTCGCCAACGATATGTTTCGCGAAGGAAAACCCAACGCCGACCGCAACAGTTGGGGAAGAATTTCGATTGGCAACGATGTCTCAATCGGCAGTGGAGCGACCATTCTGGCGGTCACCATCTGCGATGGCGCGGTCATCGGTGCGGGGAGCGTGGTGACCAAATCGATCACCGAGAAAGGCGTGTATGCAGGAAACCCGGCAAAATTATTGCGTCGCCTGTAACTTGCCTGCTGACGGCGCAAATGCCTTATCCGGCCTGCAGTACAGGCAGTTTGTAGGCCGGATAAGCGTAGCGCCATTCGGCTGGCAAACGGCTCGATTACCGGAAGTTCTCACTTCTGTCGCTGGTCATGTCGTACAGACCAAACTTACGTCCAAGCTGCTGGCCGCCATCACGCGTTAACGGCGTCCAGCCAATCGCCGCACGGCTGCGGGTCGGGCCTGACGAGAACAGATCCAGCGGCACGGATACGTACACCCCTTTGGTAAAATCACCCTCTCCGTACTCATCCGGCGAGGCGTCGGTGATGGTCGCATAGCCGCCTACCACAACGCCACTGTCAAAGCGCTTCGCCACTTCCAGCGTTCCGCCCTTATCTCCCGCCAGATACTGACCCACGCTGGCTTTCACCAGTACATCCTGAGCGAATGACGGATTCCAGTACGCCGTCAAATGCCCGGTCTTCACGCTGTAGTCGGTGAATTTCATCATGTCCTGCGCGCTACGCCAGTCACGCTGTTTCACGTAGTTGGCATCAACACCAAACGCCCAGTTGCTGTCCAGCGGACGATACAGCACTTCTGCCCCCGCTCCGCCGTACATGGTTTCCAGATAGCCACCGTAAACCTGTCCGTAGAACCCGTTTCCGAGTGACTGGAAGTAGTTGGCCTGTAGGTTATTCACGTAGACATCGTTTTGCACATACTCGCGCACATGGGTACGCACTCGTGGCAAATGCGAATCCTGCGGCGGGTTGGTGTAGTTAAATTTGTCATAGTTATTGGCGAGGTTGGCGAACAAACTCCCGGTGGTCAGCAGGTGATCGGTAACCCACCAATCCGCCGTTCCCATCACGCCCAACTGATACATATAGAAGTTTTCCGGGCCGCCCACCGACTGGTTAAGCACCGGATCGATGTGGAAATCGAAGCGTGACTTATCGATATACCAGCCCTGCTCGGTCGTTTTCGGCACCACGGGCTCAACGCGTTTTTGCGCCAGCTGGGTTTCATGGCCCAACGGTTCGCCTTCCAGATGACGCTTGAGGCTGGAAACCTCCGTTTCGGTCGTCACCTGCGGCAAGTTAAGACGATTTTCCGTAATACGGATCGTGCGGATCCCGTCGGGAAGATCGTTCATCACGATCCGGTTGGCACGTTCGATCCCTTCGCGCGAATCACGATATTTCACCTGTTCACCGGTCACATACAGCGTATCGCCCTGCACCTGAATTTTAGGATCGGCGAGTCCGGCGTTATATTTCAGCAGCGTTAGCTGATTCGCCACCACCGAGTGTTGCAGGATGGCATCCTGCGGCTGTGGCTGATATTTCGGGCGGTCGTTGTCGTTATAGTTTGGCCGCAGATCGTTGAAGTTTGTCCGCAGCGTGACCCCAAACATAAAGGTGTTCCCGCGCTCATAGCTGAGGTTAACGTCGGCCCAATCGGTGACGCGATAAATAGCGCCGACGTTAAACTTGCTCTTCTGATCCAGCTTGCCCGCAAAATCCTGCTGGTAATTGTTTCCCTCATACTCCAGTTTCAGACGCAACGGCTGCCAGGGCGTCTGATACTCGACGCCGCCAAACAGCGATGCCGGGCCGTGGAACATCTGGCTGCCGTCAATAGAACCGGCCTGCTTATAACTGTTATCGCGATAGCAGAATTTATCGCTGTATGAGCAAAACGGATTGCTGACGTTGCCACTGGTCCCGAGATAACCCCAGCCCAGGCCAAGCGAGAAATCAAACGGCCCCCAGGCTTTATTCGCCACAATATACTCCGCATCGAACAGACCAGTTCCGCCAATATCTCGCGCGCCAACCGCCACCTGCGGCATCCAGTAGCTCTCTTCCCACAGCCGCAGTTTGAGATCAAAAGCTTTATCCTTGTAAGTCTGATCGCCAGAAAACGACTCCACGCTACTGTATTTTTTGGTACGCACATCGGTGTAGCGCAGCGTGGTTTCCAGCCACGGGAAGAGCTGCACCGACGCAGAGTAGTAGCGGTACTGATCGTTATCACGGTAATTGAGGCTCATTTCGCCCTCGCGCGCCATGCGTGCGGTTGGGGTTTGCAGCAGCCCCACGCCGCCAAAATCGGACTGCGAAGGTCCAATGGGCGCGGGCCAGGTTTCACCGTGGCAGGCAACGCTTACGCCCAGCGCCAGTAAGCTGAGCAGGTAAGTTTTTCTCATTATTCGGGTATCCGCTGGGTCAGGGTGCGAAGAATGTCGGCATTAATTTCATCCGGGGTGCTGCTCCAGACAGCATCAGAGAGTCCGACATAAATGATGCTGCCGGGCATCGGCTCAACGTGACGTTGGTTCCAGTAAGCGACCGGTACTTTTTGCGTGCGCCCGTCAGGATAGATAACCCAGGCGAAGCTACGATCCGCGCCGCTGAGCCGACTTTGCCCATCGAGATAACTGGCAACATCGCGCCCGGGCATAAACGGTTGTTTACCCGGATGGCTTAGCAGACCAAACAGCGTGATATGCGTTGGCTGTGCTCCGACCCACAGCGTGTAACTGCCCTGCAACGGCGGGTTGCCTCGCTCGCTGACGCGCACAACATCCGGGTCAAGATTAATCATCTGCCTGCCGGTCACCTTCAGCGCCTGAATCCGCTGGCGTAATGTGTTGATAGCGGCAGCATCGTCACCGCTTTCTTCAGCGCCCAGCGTCGCCAGGCGAGCCAGTAATGCCTGCTGCTGACGTTCCGCCTCCGTCGTTGCCCGCTCTTCGCTGATAACCGCGCCTGGCCACCAGCTATTGCTCAACCGCGGCTGTCCAACCAGGTCGAGCAGATGTTCGGCCCCGGTCAGCGTTTTTGGCTCTTCGCTAGCGGAGGTAAAGACCTTAACGCTGCCCGCAGCAAAAACAGACGCTGCGCTCAGGCCCATCAGCAGCGCCATAACGGTTCGTTTGATCATGATTTTGCCGCCTTAATCAGCGTGGTTTTCACCGGGAAGTAATGCGCGCCAAGATACTGTTCCGACTGGCGAATCTGCCCTTCACTATCGATCCAGTAGCGGTTATGCCAGCGCGTTTGATCGGTCGATATCTCTTCATCGAGGATCCGTACCGGCGTGTCATCGCTGCCGATCTTGATGGTGTCTGCGCCATCCCATTTGAAAACCGATCGCGCAGTGGCATAGCGTACCTGCTGATGTTCAGTCCAGCCCATTGTGCGGGTCCACGTTGCGCCATCGACTATCTGATTGGGTTTGATGAGTGGGTCTGCCGCCAGATTATTCACCTCAATTAGGTTGTCCCCGCCGAGATGTGTTTTCACAATGCGCCCATGCTGCGTGACGAGAATAGCCCGATCCTGAGTCACCCATTTCTGCTGTCCGTTTTCCGCAAACGCGAGTACCACAAACAACTGGGGACCGCCGTTTAGCTGCATATACTGGCTGGCGTAGGGCATATTTTGGATTTCATCGTCCGTCATCTGTACGCCGGGAGTACCAAACACGCTATCCCACAGCGAATGCCCCAGCCCTTCGGTGGTGGCTGAGCACGCCTGCAGTAACAGGCAAACCATTATGAGCGCTGGTCGCTTCACGACGTTTCTCCGCATTATTGCCGGGTGGCGCGACGCTTATCCGGCCTACAAATCCCACATACTTTTGGCAATTCAAAATAACCACACCGAAGTGTGGTTAGAATTAAACGTACCTTTATTACTGGGTACTGGTGGTTGTAGTGGTTGTGGTTCCGGTATTAGAACCATCGCCGCCACCGGTCGCCGCCAGGGCGACCCCCACTGCAGAACTTACGGTGCTCACGCTGGTTGCGGAGGAACTTCCTGCCGAAACCGACGCGGCAGCCGACCCTGCTGCCTCACCCACCTGAACGGGGGCGGCATAGACAGAAGTCGCCGCAAGCGCAGATATAGCCCACAGGCCATACAGAACTTTTTTCATCACAAATTCCCTTCATTGTATGAATGGAGATTTACCCAAAAGAATTTCGGGCGAGATCGAGTATACACAAGCCAAAGTGTGCAAATTACGCCACGCGGGAATTTAGGATAATTAGATAACGAAATGAAAAATGATTAAAAAATACAACAAAGACAATCAAATCAATAAATTAAAATATAAAAATTAAAATGCAATATCCGGTAAATCCGAAAACATCAGAAATTGAATAACATTAATAAAATTATTTTAGGATTAAGCTCAATTAAGGTATGAAGTTAGAACGTAGATATCCTGGAGCATTCTTATAAAAAAGCCGATATTAATATCGGCTTTTTATTTCATTAATGCCGGATGCGGCTAAACGCCTTATCCGGCCTACAAGTGTGTGCTATCAAGCACGCCAGGACTTATAACGGTTAATCAAACCGTTGGTAGAACTGTCGTGGCTGCTCACTTCGGAACCATCTTTCAGCTCTGGCAGAATGCGGTTCGCCAGCTGTTTGCCCAGCTCAACGCCCCACTGGTCAAAGGTGAAGATGTTCAGGATAGCGCCCTGAGTGAAGATTTTGTGTTCGTACAGTGCAATCAGCGCACCCAGGCTGAACGGCGTGATTTCGCGCAGCAGGATGGAGTTCGTTGGGCGGTTACCTTCGAACACTTTGAACGGCACAACGTGGTCCAACGTTGCCGGATCTTTACCCTGGTCGCGGTATTCCTGCTCAACCACTTCACGAGATTTACCGAATGCCAGTGCTTCGGTTTGCGCGAAGAAGTTAGACAGCAGTTTCGGATGGTGATCCGACAGCGGGTTGTGGGTGATGGCCGGCGCGATGAAATCGCATGGAACCATTTTGGTGCCCTGGTGGATCAGTTGGTAGAACGCATGCTGGCCGTTAGTACCCGGCTCACCCCAGATGATTGGGCCAGTCTGGTAATCCACCGCATTGCCGTTACGGTCAACGTATTTACCGTTGGATTCCATGTTGCCCTGCTGGAAGTAAGCCGCGAAACGGTGCATATACTGGTCATACGGCAGAATTGCTTCGGTTTCGGCACCGAAGAAGTTGTTGTACCAGATACCGATCAGCGCCAGCAGCACCGGCAGGTTTTTCTCAGCCGGAGTGGTGGAGAAGTGTTTGTCCATCGCATGCGCGCCGGAGAGCAGCTCAACAAAGTTGTCGAAGCCTACGGACAGGATGATGGACAGACCGATTGCAGACCACAGGGAGTAACGACCGCCAACCCAGTCCCAGAACTCGAACATATTGGCAGTATCAATACCAAACTCGCCAACCGCTTTACCGTTAGTGGAGAGCGCTGCGAAGTGTTTGGCAACGTGCTTGTTGTCGCCTGCGGTCGCCAGGAACCAGTCGCGCGCGCTGTGGGCGTTGGTCATGGTTTCCTGGGTGGTGAAGGTTTTGGAAGCGACCAGGAACAGCGTGGTTTCCGGGTTCACTTTCTTCAGCACTTCGGCAATGTGCGTACCATCGACGTTAGACACAAAGTGCATGTTCAGGTGATTTTTGTAAGGACGCAGCGCTTCAGTCACCATGAACGGGCCGAGGTCAGAACCGCCGATACCGATGTTTACTACATCAGTGATGGCTTTATCGGTATAGCCTTTCCAGCTTCCGGAGATGATCGCTTCAGAGAAGGATTTCATCTTCTCCAGCACAGCATTCACTTCCGGCATGACATCTTTGCCGTCAACGATGATAGGCGTATTGCTACGGTTGCGTAGCGCCACGTGGAGCACGGCACGGTCTTCAGTGCGGTTGATTTTCTCACCGGAGAACATGGACTTGATGGCACCCGCCAAATCGGTTTCTTTCGCCAGATCCTGCAGTTTAGCCAGCGTCTCTTCAGTGATGCGGTTTTTGGAGAAATCCACCAGCATCAAATCGTCAAACGTCGCGGAAAACTTAGTGAAACGATCGCTATCTTTCGCGAAAAGATCCGCGATAGTAACGTCTTTCATTTCTTCAAAGTGTTTTTGTAGTGCCTGCCAGGCTGAGGTCTGCGTTGGATTGATGTTTTTCATTAGCAATACTCTTCTGATTTTGAGAATTGTGACTGAGATCGATTGTAACGCCAGTCACAGAAAAGTGTGATTGTTTTAATGCCATTGCCAGGGCATCCGCCAAACGTGGCTAAAAAGTATAGCGGTTATCAGCGTTGTTATTAGTACCGTTACTCAACGCAGTTGCAGCATGAAAAATCCGCATAATCCCAGCGTTGACAGTGCAAGCTACACATTTTATTTATAAATACGGTATTTGCATTTGCGCCTGCACCGGTTTCTGTTCTGCCTTATGTGCCATGGTCGCTCTATTCATTCCCTGACACGAGGTAGTTATGACTGATGTAGTTGTCTCCAAATTTGGCGGTACCAGCGTGGCGGATTTTGATGCCATGAATCGCAGCGCTGATGTAGTACTTTCTGATGCTAACGTCCGTGTAGTGGTACTTTCCGCTTCTGCGGGAATCACCAACCTGCTGGTCGCACTGGCTGAAGGGCTGGAGCCAACCGCGCGCTTCGAAAAACTCGATGCCATTCGTCAAATTCAGTTCAATATTCTGGAACGCCTGCGTTATCCAAACGTGATCCGTGAAGAGATCGACCGTCTGCTGGAAAACATCACCACGCTGGCTGAAGCGGCGTCACTGGCGACCTCAACTGCGCTGACCGACGAACTGGTCAGCCACGGCGAACTGATGTCTACCTTGCTGTTCGTCGAGATCCTGCGTGAGCGCAACGTGCAGGCGCAGTGGTTTGACGTACGTAAAGTGATGCGCACCAACGATCGTTTTGGCCGCGCAGAACCTGACGTCGCGGCGCTGGCCGAACTGGCAACGCTCCAGTTGGCCCCGCGTCTGAGCGAAGGTCTGGTGATTACTCAGGGCTTTATCGGCAGTGAAGGTAAAGGCCGCACCACCACGTTGGGGCGCGGCGGGAGCGATTATACGGCTGCCCTGCTGGCCGAAGCGCTGCACGCCACGCGCGTCGATATCTGGACCGATGTTCCTGGCATTTACACGACCGATCCGCGCGTTGTTCCGGCGGCGCAGCGTATTGATGAAATCGCCTTTGAAGAGGCCGCAGAAATGGCGACCTTTGGCGCGAAAGTGCTACACCCGGCAACGTTGTTACCTGCCGTACGTAGCGATATCCCGGTGTTTGTTGGCTCCAGTAAGGATCCAAAAGCAGGCGGTACGCTGGTATGCAATAAAACCGCGAATCCACCGCTGTTCCGGGCGCTGGCACTGCGTCGTAAGCAAACGCTGCTGACGCTGCATAGCCTGAATATGCTGCACTCTCGCGGCTTTTTGGCGGAAGTGTTCGGCATCCTCGCACGCCATAACATTTCGGTCGATTTAATTACCACATCCGAAGTCAGCGTGGCGCTGACGCTGGATACCACCGGTTCGACCTCCACCGGCGATACACTGTTAACACAGTCTCTGCTGATGGAACTGTCTGCCCTGTGTCGGGTTGAAGTGGAAGAAGGCCTGGCGCTGGTGGCACTGATTGGCAACGACCTGTCCAAAGCCTGTGGCGTGGGTAAAGAGGTGTTCGGCGTACTGGAGCCATTCAACATCCGCATGATTTGCTACGGCGCGTCCAGCCATAACCTGTGCTTCCTGGTGCCCGGTACTGAAGCCGAACAGGTGGTACAGAAGCTGCACCATAATTTGTTTGAATAAAATTTCATCACGCAATAAACAATAACGATAGCCGGGCTCGAACCCGGCTTTTTTATAACAACACATTTCAATCGCAAGGAATATAACATGCTCGCTACTCTCACGCGGCTGTTCCCGTTATGGGCACTGCTGCTCTCTGTTGTTGCGTATTACACGCCCACCACCTTTACGCCTGTAGGGCCATTCGTGCCGTCGTTACTGATGCTGATCATGTTCGGTATGGGCGTTCACCTGAAGGTAGACGACTTTAAACGCGTACTCTCACGTCCTGCACCAGTCGCGGCGGGTATTTTCCTGCACTATCTGGTAATGCCGCTCGCCGCATGGATTTTAGCGCTGGCATTTAATATGCCGCCGGAATTGTCCGCAGGGATGGTGCTGGTCGGTAGCGTCGCCAGCGGAACAGCATCAAACGTAATGATCTATCTGGCAAAAGGCGATGTGGCGCTCTCTGTGACTATTTCATCGGTTTCAACGTTGGTCGGCGTTGTCGCCACACCGCTGCTGACACGGCTGTATGTCGACGCGCATATCCAGGTGGATGTGATGGGTATGCTGCTGAGTATCCTGCAGATCGTGGTCATTCCAATTGCGTTGGGGTTGGTCATTCACCACCTGTTCCCACGCGTCGTAAAAGTCGTGGAACCGTATCTGCCCGCATTTTCAATGGTGTGTATTCTGGCAATCATCAGCGCCGTCGTGGCGGGTTCTGCCTCGCACATTGCATCCGTCGGCTTTGTGGTGATTATCGCCGTAATCCTACATAACACCATTGGCCTGCTCAGCGGCTACTGGGGCGGAAAATTGTTTGGTTTCGACGAGTCAACCTGCCGTACGTTGGCAATTGAAGTGGGCATGCAGAATTCAGGACTTGCCGCTGCGCTGGGCAAGATCTACTTTGGCCCGCTTGCCGCCCTGCCTGGCGCGTTATTCTCCGTCTGGCACAACCTTTCCGGTTCGCTGTTGGCAGGCTACTGGTCCGGTAAGTCGATTGAAGAGAAACCACACTCAGTAAAACAACACTAATCTTCATAAATGGAGGAGGCATCCTCCATTTCTCCCTACCCGCATTTGAACCCCATCACAAAACAACAAACATCAACATAAAACAAAATAATTATTTAATTGTTATTTTTCAAAAAAATACACAAACAAACCTGTTTTTAATTCAAATTTAATCATTTTTCTAATGTTGATTTAGTTTGTTTTAATTGGGAATATGATTTCACTACAACACAGATAAACCCTTACCCTATCTTCGAGGCCGCTATGAAAAAAATTGCGATTATTGGAAGCAGTGGAGGCAACCTCTACAACCTGGGTGGTGCTGAACCAGAAAAGCTACTCCAGGAAATTTACCAGCAGTGCGAAGCCGCAGGAGTGGAAGTTGCCGCTGTGCAGTTCATTGCGGCAGAAGCCTCAATGGACGTTGCCAAAGCTCACACGCCAGCGTCGGTATTTGCACTAACCACAGAAAACCAACAAAAACCACAAAGGATATTTCAGGGCAAACTTTCAGATGTGAACGACTCGGTAGTTGAGAGCGATTGCAGGATTGCTGAAATGATCCGTAACGGTGAGATCGACGGGATCATCGTGATGAGCGCCGATCCGGTGAAGGCCAACCAGGCGGTCTTTGCCGCAGCTGTTGAAATGAAAACACCGATTGTTGGCACCGGCGGAACCTCAATGGCGCTAGTGGCGGCAAAAGGGGCAAATGTCGTCGCAACCTCGGGCACGACGGGTACCACCAGCCGAACCCGCGCAGTCTCCTTCATCGCATCACTGTGTAAGTACTGGGGCGTTAAATACAAACCACAGTTGGGCAGTGCCTCTCCTTCACAGGGCGGTTCTGGAAAAAGTCTGCTTAAGCGCTTCAATATTCGCAGCATAATGATCCCTGCGCTGCCGGGCTTTATTGCCATGGCAATCGTGCTCGCACTCAGTCACATTCCGGGCCTGGAAAAACTCAACGATATCTTTGAAATTCTACTGAAGGGCCTACCGGTTTTAGTTGCGGTTCTCGCAGCAAAACAGATTTCGGAACTGGATGAAGTCTCAATTGTTGCCGGGGTGGTCGCCGGAGTACTTTCCGTCGAAGGCGGTCTGATTGGAGGGATCATCGGTGGTTTGATGGCCGGGATTTTCGTTCGTTGGCTGTTCGAATTATGCCTGAATTGGCGCTTTCCGATGACCACCGTCAACATTGTAGCGGGTGGGATCTCAGGCCTGGCCGCTGGGTTAATCATGCACTATCTGCTGAGTCCGCTGGCGCTGTCAGCAGGTAATTACATCAAACTGGCTATCGAAAGCACGCTGGCCTTCAGCCCTATTCTTGCTGGCCTGCTGGCTGGGTTGGTTATCTGGCCAGCTATTCTGGGGGGAGTCTATCACGCAGTCATTCTGCCGCTGGTGCTCCTGGAAATGGAAAAATCCGGAGTCAGCTTCCTCGGCGCTGTCGATATGGTAGGCCTGGTGATGGTTGCTGCAGGAATCAACCTGGCTAACGTCATCGCACCACGAGAAAAAAGCGAAGCAGCCGTCGCGACGCCCGGCCTGCTTATCAACCTCGGCTTTGGGACCTTCGTTGAATCGGCCTATCCGTTCATGTTTGCCAACAAAATTGTCTTTGGTTCAGCGATCGTTTGGGCCGGTCTGGGCGGCATGATGCTGGGTTTCTTTAACGTCAAAGGCGTGGCTTATGTCCCCGCATTTGCCTCTCCGTTCTTATCCAGCAATGCGCTGCAAATGGCGATTGTGATGGTTACCGTCATGGGCCTGACCTGTATTTCCACCATTATTGCCAACCGTTTTAAGGCTGTCGCACAGAAAGAATCTACCGCGTCAGCCCATTAATTAATGCACCAACACCAGAGGTACACCATGTTTAAAGGCGATATGAATAAAAAACGCGCTAAAGCGTTACAGAAAGTGAAAGATGCCATCACGCTGCACGGCGGGCAGACCATCCTCAGTACAGGGATAACCGGCGACGATGCGCGTCTGGCAAAAGCAGTATGTGAGGCGGGCGTTAAGCTGCTCGAACCGAACCATCCCGCACTGGCGCTGGCGCGTGGGCATAAGGGGGTGAGTAACATGCACGCGGCAGAACAAATCCGCCACGAAATCACCAACAGCCAGATGGCCGAAGCAGTACATGGCGTACGTAATGTGGTTCCTGACGATATCTTCATTACCGTCGGTATCGCAGGTGGCTTTACCGAAACGTTACCGGTCCCGCTCACGGAAACAGAGATACTGGAGATTGCTCGTGCTGGTGCCGATGGCTTACACACTCATAAATCCGACTGGGACGATCTACAGGACATCGTTAATCTCGCCCATCAGTATGGCCTGACCGTTGATGCTTATATTGGTCACCCGGATGACCTGCATACCTTCGGTATTCCTGCGCGCACTCCAGAAGAGGTCGCCAGCGTAGCAAAACGGATGCAGGAGATTGGCGTCGACATGATTGGTTTAATGACCGGTATGAGCTACGAAGGCGTAGCCGCAGGTGATATTCCGCAAGCCATTAAAGATCGCCTGTGGGCGCTGGTCGGCGCGGTAAGCGTGCCGACGCTGGCGGAAGGCGGAATTAACCTCGCCAATGCCAAAGCGTTTAAGGATACCGGGGTCAATATTCTGGTCGTCGGTACGGCAATCGACAATATGGTCTGCAACGCCGCCAAAGAGGCTGTCACACCGTTTATTGCGCATTGATATTAAGGGAAAAAAAGCATGTTACTGGTCACCGATCTGGATGGAACACTACTGACTTCGCAAAAGACAATCAGTCCACGCACTCGTCAAGCACTCGTAGAATTCCACCAGCGCGGTGGCCTGTTGGCCGCCTGTTCCGCCAGACCGGTCTCCTCTATGATGCGCCTGCTACAGCAGCAGCAGGTTAATGCGCTGTTTGGCTGGTGCGCAGGCTTTAACGGAGGTCAGATCCTCGAGATGGCGCAGCAGCGCAATATTCATACTGCAGCGCTCTCCTGTATGAATCTTCGGGATATTGACCGACATATTGCACTTTCCCTCTGCCCTCATCACTTTTTTAGCGCCGATGCTATTTATCATCGTTGCGACCTACAGGTAGCGCCATGGACAACTTATGAAGCCCGTTTATTTGAATTACCACTTATTCCTGCAGCACCCGGTAATATTTTAAACCGACAAGATATTTATAAAATCACACTCGTTACTGAGCAGTTAAAAATAAATGCGCTGTGTACAGACGTGAATAATAAATTGCCTTATGGTTATACAGCGACTATCACTGGGGAGAATTACATTGATATCCAACGTAGCGAAATAAATAAAGGTTATGCTATTAGCATGTTAATGCACCAGCTAAATATAACAGCCGATAAAGTTGCGGCGATTGGCGACCAGCAAAACGATATCAGTATGTTTTCCGCCGCCGGCATTGGTATTGCAATGGGGAATGCGCCTGAGGTAGTAAAACGACAAGCCAGCTATGTGACGGCCTCTAATGATGATGAGGGTATTGTCTGTGCGCTGGAGTGGTTGCGTTGCTCTGCACATCCAGTTACCATGCGCCAAAGCACGACGTTGGCGGAAAATAATGAACCCGATTAAAAGAAGAAAACATATCCTCGATGAATTAAATAAATTCGGTGAAGTGACGGTTATCAAATTATCGGAAACGCTAAAAGTCACATCAGAGACCATTCGCCGCGATCTCTCCATCCTGGAGTCTGAAGGGCAAATTACCAAGATTCACGGCGGAGCCGTCAAAAAGCAGGTTGTTCAGGAAGATGAATTTGGCGCGCGGATTGATATACACCGCGAAGAAAAAATGGCAATTGGTAAACTTGCCGCCGGGATGGTCAGCGAGCACGACACTCTATTCATTGACTCCTGTACAACAAATCTTATTCTGGCCGAACAATTACCTCCTCTGGCCTACTCCGTTATTACTAACTCAGCCTTAATTGCCGATAAAATAAAAGAACATAATCTTAAAGCGCGCGTTTATGTATTAGGTGGTGAATATGACTTCCATTTCCGTGCCAATCTCGGCGTCTCCGTTTGTCAGCAAATAAACACTATTCACGCAGATATCTGCTTCATCGGCGCGGGTGGTATTTCACCTCAACATGGTGTCCTGGTGAAAAGCTTCGATGAAGCCTATGTTGCCAAATCAATGATTGCTATGAGTAAAAAGTCGGTAATTCTTGCCGACCATACAAAATTTGGCCAGGACGGAGTGATGTGTATCGCCACATTAAAAGAGATCGATAACATCATCACAGACAAACGATTCAGAACAACGGGCTATACACAGCAGGACTTCGCCGGAAAATTACGTATTGCTGAATAATACAATACATGACGCTATCAGCAGGTTCTGGATTACCGTACACTGAGGATATCGGCTAACAGAGGGCACCCTTATGGCACTCCCCCGCATTACCCAAAAAGAGATGACCGAGCGCGAACAGCGTGAACTGAAAACGCTGCTCGACCGCGCGCGCATTGCACATGGTCGTCTGCTGACCAACGCAGAGACCAACAGCATCAAGAAAGAGTACATCGATAAACTGATGGCCTTGCGCGAAGCAGAAGCTAAAAAAGCCCGCCAGTTGAAGAAAAAGCAGGCCTATAAACCGGATGCTGAAGCATCGTTTTCCTGGTCAGCAAATACGCCGACGCGCGGCAGACGTTAACGTCCCTTCTTCTTACGTCCCGGCGAAGTAAAACGCTTACCGTTTGCCGCCGGGCGCGATTTCTCTTTCTCCGCTGATTTTTCGATTTTCACCACCGGACGCTTAATGCCTGCGGTTTTTGGCTTCGCTTTCGCCTTCGGTTTGGCTTCTGAGGACGAGTTCTCAATCAGCTTGAACAGATCGATCAGTTCGTCATCTGTCAGGTCGCGCCATTCACCAAGCGGCAGACCAGACAAACCAACGTTCATGATACGCGTACGCTCAAGCTTGGTAACTTCATAGCCAAAGTGTTCGCACATACGACGGATCTGACGGTTAAGCCCCTGAATCAGCGTAATACGAAACACAAACGGCGCTTCTTTCTTCACCTTACATTTTTTGGTGACGGTACCGAGAATGGGCACACCGGCCCCCATCCCACGGATAAAGTCATCAGTGACCGGCTTATCGACCGTCACCAGATACTCTTTTTCGTGATCGTTACCGGCACGCAGGATTTTATTCACCAGGTCGCCGTGGTTGGTCAGAAAGATAAGTCCCTGAGAATCTTTGTCCAGACGACCAATTGGAAACACGCGCTTGCTGTGATTCACGAAATCAACAATGTTGTCGCGTTCGCTGTCTTCGGTGGTGCTGACAATCCCTACCGGCTTATTCAGCGCGATAAAAACCAGATCTTCCGCTTCACGCGGCTCAATCAACCGACCATTTACTTTTACGACGTCGCCAGGCATCACCTGATCGCCGATGGTGGCGCGTTTACCATTCAGGAAGACATTCCCTTGTTCGATAAAGCGATCCGCCTCGCGGCGCGAGCAGATTCCGCTTTCACTGATGTATTTATTTAATCGGATAGATGAGTCGGGCAGCATAGTTTCTCCTGTATACACTTCATCCTTCAAGCTGTCTCTGCGTTGGCTGCCCTCACTCACCCAGGTCACATAGCAATCTATGCTCCCGGGGATTCGCTCCCTTGCCGCCTTGATACAACTTGAATGACTTTGTGTATTAAAAGCGAAATATACCCTACCTTGCGGACGATAAAAAATAATCGTGTTCGACTGTCCACGCGCTATTTGTGATCCGTCACACCTTTTGACACAAAAGTGTCAGCGATCCATCCCTGCAATTTTGTTGAGTGAAAACAAGCAGAATCAATACATTAGAGAGGCATGCACATCTGTGCCGACAACGCGCCATCACCACATCAAATGTGCAACACAATCGGTCATTTCAGGGCGCTGAAATAAGTGAAAATAGCTTTGAGATGGAGAACAGATGGGGTTATATCAGATCAAGAAGGCAATTTCGTGATTTGCACAAATGTGCAGGAGTCCAAAAATGGCGACGGAAAACAGCGATGATATCCGCCTGATCGTAAAAATAGCGCAGCTGTATTACGAACAGGATATGACACAAGCGCAAATCGCCCGCGAGCTGGGTATTTATCGCACCACGATCAGCCGGTTACTAAAACGTGGACGCGAGCAGGGTATCGTCACCATCGCCATTAATTACGACTACAACGAAAATCTGTGGCTGGAACAGCAGCTAAAACAGAAATTTGGCCTGAAAGAGGCGGTCGTAGTCTCCTGCGATAGCGAGCAGGAAGATGAACAACTTAATATGATGGGCGTACATGGCGCACAGTTGCTGGAACGCTTACTGGAACCTGGGGACATTATCGGGTTCTCATGGGGCCGCGCGGTACGGGGACTGGTGGAAGGATTATCTCCTGCCAGCCAGTCGCGCCAGCTGATCTGCGTACCGATTATCGGCGGACCATCCGGCAAACTTGAAAGCCGCTACCATGTCAATACGCTGACCTACGGCGCTGCGGCAAAGCTCAAAGGGGAATCACACCTGGCAGATTTCCCGGCACTGCTGGAAAACCCGCTGATCCGTAACGGGATCATGCAGTCACGACATTTTAAATCGATTTCTGCGTACTGGGATAATCTGGACATCGCGCTGGTCGGGATTGGATCTCCGGCGATACGTGATGGCGCCAACTGGCACGCTTTTTACGGCAGTGAAGAGAGTGATGACCTGCATGCCCGCCAGGTTGCCGGAGACATTTGCTCGCGCTTTTACGATATCAACGGTGTAACCGTAGAGACCAATATGAGTGAAAAGACGCTCTCCATCGAAACCAATAAATTAAAACAGGCGCGTTACTCCATTGGCATTGCAATGGGTGAAGAAAAATACAGTGGGATATTAGGCGCATTACGTGGGAATTATATTAACTGTTTAGTTACCAACAGCCATACCGCTGAATTATTGTTGAAGTAAATAAATTCTAATTGGTCCTGCCATAATTAATTTTATGTGGGATCCCCTTATCTGAATCGGGAGTTTATTATGCAAACGTGGTTAAACTTGCAGGGCAAAGTCATTATTGTTACCGGTGGTGCATCCGGAATTGGTCTGGCGATTGTCGAAGAGTTATTAGCGCAAGGCGCTAATGTACAAATGGCAGATATTCATGGCGGAGAAGGTAAATACGATAGCCATGACGGGTATCATTTCTGGCCAACGGATATTTCCAGTGCCAAAGAGGTTAATCATACTGTCGCTGAAATTATCCAACGCTACGGACGTATTGATGGGCTGGTAAATAATGCTGGCGTTAATTTTCCGCGTCTGCTGGTCGATGAAAAAGCACCCGCCGGGCAATACGAACTCAACGAAGCTGCTTTCGAAAAAATGGTTAATATCAACCAGAAAGGTGTGTTCTTAATGTCGCAGGCAGCGGCACGCCAAATGGTAAAACAGCGTAACGGCGTGATTGTGAATGTCTCTTCCGAAAGCGGACTGGAAGGTTCTGAAGGTCAAAGCTGTTACGCCGCGACCAAAGCCGCATTGAATAGTTTCACCCGTTCCTGGTCGAAAGAGTTGGGCAAACACGGCATCCGTGTAGTTGGCATTGCACCTGGCATTCTGGAAAAAACCGGACTGCGGACCCCCGAGTATGAAGAAGCGCTGGCCTGGACCCGCAACATCACCGTCGAACAACTGCGCGAGGGCTACACCAAGAACGCGATCCCGATTGGTCGTTCAGGGCGCTTAAGCGAAGTTGCTGATTTTGTTTGTTATCTTTTATCTGAGCGCGCCAGTTACATCACCGGAGTAACCACTAACATTGCGGGCGGAAAAACGCGCGGCTAAGGAGGTTTTATGGTCAATGCAATCTTCTGTGCTCACGGCAAACTGGCCTGCGCCATGCTGGAATCGGTACAAATGGTCTACGGTGATGCCAACGTTGAAGCCGTGGCATTTGTCCCCGGAGAGAACGCCAGCGACATTGTGGAAAAGCTAAAAAAGTTAGTAAGTATTCACACTGGCGATGAATGGCTGATTGCCGTCGATTTACAGTGTGGCAGTCCCTGGAATGCTGCCGCGACGCTGGCGATGCACAATCCGGCGATACGGGTCATTAGCGGGTTATCACTGCCGTTGGCGCTGGAGCTGGTAGACAACCAAAGCAGTATGAATGTAGATGAACTGTGCGAACACCTGACGACCATTGCTCAACAAACCTGTGTCGTCTGGAAGCATCTGGAAACGGCCGAAGAGGATTTCTGATGAACATTACCCTTGCTCGTATTGATGACCGCCTGATCCACGGTCAGGTCACCACCGTCTGGTCGAAGGTGGCGAATGCCCAACGGATTATTATCTGTAATGACGACGTTTATAACGATGAAGTACGCCGCACATTATTACGTCAGGCTGCCCCACCGGGAATGAAAGTGAACGTCGTTAATATCGAAAAGGCGGTCGCAGTTTACCATAACCCGCAATATCAGAGCGAAACCGTTTTTTATTTGTTTACCCGCCCACAGGATGCATTAGCAATGGTAAAACAAGGGGTAAAAATTGCCACGTTAAATATTGGCGGCATGGCCTGGCGACCAGGTAAAAAACAATTAACCAAAGCCGTTTCTTTAGACAGCGACGACATTAATGCGTTTCGTGAGTTAGATAAACTAGGTGTCACGCTGGATTTACGCGTTGTCGCATCCGATCCATCTATTAATATTCTCGAAAAAATAGAAGAACAATCGTTCGCTGAATAAATAAAAATGCCTGTGTACTTATGCTTTAACAGGCAGGGATGATCACATTCACAAGGTGACATATTATGGAAATAAGTACCCTACAAATTATCGCCATATTCCTATTTTCCTGTATTGCCGGAATGGGCAGCGTGCTGGATGAGTTCCAGACCCACCGTCCGCTAATTGCTTGTACCGTTATCGGCCTAATCCTTGGTGATTTAAAAACCGGGATTATGCTCGGCGGCACGCTTGAGTTAATCGCTCTTGGCTGGATGAACGTCGGCGCAGCGCAGTCTCCCGATTCGGCGCTCGCCAGTATTATCTCCGCCATTCTGGTTATCGTCGGTCAGCAAAGCATTGCTACCGGTATCGCCATCGCCCTGCCAGTCGCGGCGGCAGGTCAGGTACTAACTGTCTTTGCCCGTACCATCACCGTGGTGTTCCAGCACGCGGCAGATAAAGCAGCCGAAGACGCTCGCTTTCGCACCATCGACATGCTGCACGTTTCCGCTCTCGGCGTACAGGCGCTGCGCGTTGCCATCCCTGCATTAATCGTCTCGCTGTTTGTCAGCGCCGATATGGTCAGCAATATGCTCAACGCCATTCCGGAATTCGTCACCCGCGGATTGCAGATTGCCGGTGGCTTTATCGTGGTGGTCGGCTACGCCATGGTGCTGCGCATGATGGGCGTGAAGTACCTGATGCCCTTCTTCTTCCTCGGGTTTATCGCTGGGGGTTATCTCGATTTGAGCCTGCTGGCTTTCGGTGGGGTTGGCGTGATTATCGCGCTGGTCTACATCCAGTTGAACCCACAGTGGCGTAAAGCCGAACCGCAGGCGCAACCCGCCTCTTCTCAAGCTCTCGATCAGCTTGATGACTAATGGAGCCAGCCATGGAACAGAAAAAACTGACCAAATCCGACCTGTTTAGCATGTTTGTTCGCTCCAACCTGCAACAGGCGTCATTTAACTTTGAACGCATTCATGGGCTGGGCTTTTGCTACGACATGATCCCTGCCATCAAGCGCCTGTATCCGCTGAAAGAGGACCAGGTTGCGGCACTCAAACGCCACCTGGTGTTTTTCAACACCACGCCTGCCGTGTGCGGCCCGGTGATTGGCGTGACCGCCGCGATGGAAGAAGCTCGCGCCAATGGTGCGGAAATTGACGACGGCGCCATCAACGGCATCAAAGTTGGGCTGATGGGCCCGCTGGCCGGTGTTGGCGACCCGTTGGTCTGGGGAACATTGCGCCCGATTACCGCCGCGCTCGGCGCATCGCTGGCGCTGTCCGGAAACATTCTCGGCCCACTATTGTTCTTCTTTATTTTCAATGCAGTACGTCTTGCCATGAAGTGGTACGGCTTACAGCTTGGCTTTCGTAAAGGGGTCAATATCGTCAGCGACATGGGCGGCAACCTGCTGCAGAAACTGACCGAAGGCGCATCGATTCTCGGCCTGTTTGTCATGGGGGTGTTGGTCACTAAATGGACCAGCATCAACGTGCCGCTGGTGGTATCGCAAACGCCTGGCGTAGACGGCACCACCGTCACCATGACCGTGCAGAACATTCTCGACCAACTCTGCCCCGGCCTGCTGGCGCTGGGTCTGACGCTGCTGATGGTGCGTCTGCTCAACAAGAAAATTAATCCGGTATGGCTGATCTTCGCCCTGTTTGCGCTGGGAATTATCGGTAACGCGCTGGGCTTCCTGTCCTGATTTTTTCGCCCCGGCGATGCCGGGGCTACTTCAACAAATAGCCCTCGAAAGAGGAAGAGGTGGTAACAATGCAAACAACAACAGCTTTACGCCTTTATGGTAAACGCGATCTGCGCCTGGAAACCTTCGATCTTCCTGAAATGCAGGACGATGAAATTCTGGCCTCAGTCGTAACCGACAGCCTGTGCCTTTCTTCCTGGAAAGAGGCTAACCAGGGCGAGAACCACAAAAAGGTGCCGGACGATGTGGCTACCAACCCGATCATCATCGGTCACGAGTTTTGCGGCGATATTATTGCCGTAGGCAAAAAATGGCAGCATAAGTTTCAGCCCGGCCAGCGCTATGTCATTCAGGCTAACCTGCAACTGCCGGATCGCCCGGACTGCCCCGGCTACTCCTTCCCGTGGGTAGGTGGTGAAGCCACGCACGTCATCATTCCAGATGAAGTCATGGAGCAGGACTGCCTGTTAGCCTACGAAGGTGAAACCTATTTTGAAGGCTCGTTGGTTGAGCCGCTGTCCTGCGTGATTGGCGCATTCAACGCCAACTATCACCTACAGGAAGGCACGTATAACCACAAGATGGGCATTCGTCCGCAGGGGCGTACACTGATACTCGGCGGCACCGGGCCAATGGGACTGCTGGCAATCGACTACGCGCTGCATGGTCCGGTTAACCCGGCGCTGCTGGTGGTAACCGACACCAATCACGACAAGTTGAACTACGCCCGCAAGCACTATCCATCAGAACCACAAACGTTGATCCATTATCTCCACGCCCAGGATGCAGGTTATGACACCTTGATGGCGCTGAGCGGCGGGCACGGGTTTGATGACATCTTTGTGTTTGTGCCCAACGAACAGTTGGTTACGCTGGCCTCTTCTTTGCTGGCTGCCGATGGTTGCATGAACTTCTTTGCCGGTCCGCAGGATAAGCAGTTTAGCGCGCCGATTAACTTCTACGACGTGCACTATGCCTTCACCCATTATGTTGGGACATCTGGCGGCAATACCGACGACATGCGCACGGCGGTAAAACTGATCGAAGAGAAGAAAGTTCAGGCGGCAAAAGTGGTGACGCACATTCTGGGATTGAATGCGGCAGGTGAAACAACGCTGGAACTGCCGCAGGTCGGTGGAGGTAAAAAACTGGTTTACACCGGAAAATCATTGCCGTTAACTGCGCTCACCCAGATTGACGATCCGGCCTTGCGCGCTATCCTGGAGCGTCATCAGGGGATCTGGTCGCAGGAAGCCGAACAGTACATATTGTCTCACGCCGAGGAAATTTAACATGATTAACCGCGACACCCAGTTGTGCATGTCGCTTGCCGGTCGTCCCGGCAACTTTGGCACACGCTTTCATAACTATCTGTATGAAAAATTAGGGTTAAATTTTATCTACAAAGCCTTTACTACGCAGGATATTGAGGCCGCAGTCAAAGGCGTTCGCGCACTCGGGATTCGCGGCTGTGCGGTCTCTATGCCGTTTAAAGAGAGCTGCATGCCGTTTCTGGATGCCATCGATCCTTCCGCAAAAGTCATTGACTCCGTTAACACCATCGTCAATGACAACGGTACGCTGACAGGATTTAACACCGACTACATTGCGGTAAAAAGCCTGATTACCAGCCACCAGCTTGATAACCACGCGCGCGTCATGATCCGCGGCAGCGGTGGAATGGGTAAAGCGGTCATTGCTGCATTTCGCGATGCCGGTTTTCGCGATGTGATCGTCGCCGCCCGTAACCGGGAGAGCGGCCCGACGCTGGCAAAACAGTACGGTTTCCAGTGGCAACCGCAGCCGGAAGGGATTACCTGCGATATTCTGGTCAACGTGACGCCCGTCGGCATGGCTGGCGGTAAAGAGAGCGATGAACTGGCCTACAGCGAAGCGATGGTCGCTGCCGCCAGCGTGGTGTTTGACGTCGTCGCCCTGCCGCCGGAAACACCGGTAATCAAACTGGCACAGCAATTAGGTAAAAAGACCATCAGCGGTGCAGAGGTGATTGCCTTACAGGCCGTAGAGCAGTTCGCCATGTACACCGGCGTACGCCCGGATGACGCGCTAATCGCCGAAGCGGCAGAATTTGCGCGGGCGGGGTAAAGAAGCAGGAACAGAGCGCCAGGGATGGGCGCTCTGTCTATTTTAGGTACTATGCAACAGCGAACAGTTGCTGGTCAGCTTTCGCTTCCAACTGCGCCAGCGCGGGAATCAATTGGCTGATGTTGACCAGACTGTGTCCTAACTGGCATATGCTCTCATACGCAAAATGTTCCTGACCTTCACCCGCCATGGTCAGCAGGCTTTCGCCCATAAAATTCAGCGTCTGGTACAACCCTGCCAGCGCCTCTTCACAGCCAAACGATAGCGCCAGATTTTCTTCAGTAGTGAGATGGCTACAATCAAGATGGCGGAACGCCTCGGCGAGTGAGAAATAAAGTAGATCGGCCTGTGAAATGAGAGAATAGCGGACATTAAAATGGGGATAAAACGTAGTTAGTCATGCCATCAGCAGGTAATATGACGATACGCAAAAAGTACGCCATCAATTGCTAAATCATCGCGTCTAAGAAGGTTTGGGAGAGTTCAATGTCTTCAGCGTTTCAGCATCGATTCATTCTGACTGGTGGCCCAGGGTCAGGCAAAAGCACGATAATTGATACGATTATAAAACGAGGGTTTTGGTGTTCTAAAGAAGCTGGAAGAGGTGTGATCCAAGACCAGGTTAACATCGGCGGCGATGCATTACCGTGGGCCAACCAGACTGCATTTGCAGAGCTGATGCTATCCTGGGAAATGCGTTCGTGGCATGAAGCGGAAGGGCATACACAACCCTGCTTCTTTGATCGTGGTGTTCCTGATGTTGTAGGTTATTTACGTCTTTCTGAACTTACCATACCGAGGCATCTGGAAAACGCCATCGAGAAATTTCGCTATAACCGAATCGTATTTATTGCACCACCCTGGCGTGAAATATATGTACAGGACACAGAGCGCAAACAATCTTTCGATGTTGCCATCGCGACATATCACGCAATGGTAAAAACATACCGTATGTATGACTATCAGTTGATTGAATTACCATGTGTTTCTGTAGAAGAGCGAGTGGATTTTATTCTTTCCAGGATAAAACCCTGCTAAGACGGCAACTACGTGTAGTGGTGAATCACCATGCTTGAATCTGTCATATTCTAGTGGACATATAGCTTCCGCTCCTGGCACAAAGCCCTCCCAATCCCCTATCATCGATTCTCGTATCAACCGCAGCATCCTGAAAAACTACGTATCATTGCGAGACACTTTCCTGTTTCCTCCAGCAAGCATTTCCCCTTACTCCCCATTTTTTACTCTCTAGTCTCAACTTGTCAATTCATAATGTAGTTTATAAAATACATGGAACGTCATCATGGAAATTCTTCAGACAATGGTTTTCCGGCTTGGGAGCAAAACCTACGGGACAGGAGAGCTAAAACGCTCATTGCCACACGCCTTTTTCGTCTGGCTAATGGTTTAGCTGGTGATGTTAAACCTGTTGGGGAAGGCGTCAGCGAAATGCGCATTTCTTACAGTCCTGGCTACAGGATTTACTTTAAACAGCAAGGTTGCCGCATCATCATTTTGTTATGTGGGGGCGATAAAAGCTCACAAGCCAACGATATTACTCTTGCAAAAATGCTCGCCCGTACACTGGATTCACAGGAGATCTTCTGCCATGAATAAACTTACTCACTACGATCCCGCGACTGCGCTGGTTGATGATGAAGAAATTGCCGTGTTTATGGCCGATGCCCTCGAAACAGGCGATGCAGCATACATTGCAAAAGCACTGGGCGTGGTAGCTCGCGCTAAGGGAATGGCGAACATTGCGGCAGAAACGGGATTATCCCGCGAGCAGCTTTATCGCTCTTTTAGTGAGAAAGGTAACCCGACGCTGAAAACCACCCTTGCAGTGATGAAGGTACTCGGCATTGAATTGACACTTAAAAAATAGCCTCAGCTTCTATCTCCCCCTTCCAACATCGTGAGCCATATCAGTAAGGCGTTAGCCTGATAGTGGTAGCATTAGCGCGGTTTGTAATTTTCTGATTACATGGAGAAATGATGGAACTGCTTTTATTGAGTAACTCGACGCTGCCGGGCAAAGGCTGGATGGAACATGCGCTGCCGCTGATTGCTGAACAACTGAATGGTCGCCGTACGGCGGTGTTTATTCCGTTCGCTGGCGTGACGCAAACCTGGGATGAGTACACGGCGAAAACGGCAGCCATCTTTGCGCCAATGGGCGTCAACGTTACGGGTATTCATACCGTTGCCGATCCGATTGCCGCTATTGAAAACGCAGAGCTGGTGATTGTCGGCGGGGGTAATACCTTCCAGTTACTGAAAGAAAGCCGCGAGCGCGGTCTGTTGGCCCCGATTGTGGATGTCGTCAAACGCGGTGCGCTGTACATCGGCTGGAGCGCAGGTTCCAACCTTGCCTGCCAGACCATCCGCACTACCAACGACATGCCGATTGTCGATCCAAAAGGTTTTGATGCGCTGGGTCTGTTCCCGCTGCAGATTAACCCACACTTCACCAACGCGCTGCCGGAAGGCCATAAAGGCGAAACGCGTGAACAGCGTATCCGCGAGCTGCTGGTTGTGGCACCGGAGCTGACGGTGATTGGCCTGCCGGAAGGGAACTGGATTAAGGTAAGTAACGGTCAATCCGTGCTCGGCGGCCCGAACACCACGTATATCTTTAAAGCGGGTGAAGAAGCGGTTGCCGTTGAAGCGGGACACTGCTTTTAGTTGATTTGTTGTCTGATGCCGGATGGTGGCATAAATGCCTTATCCGGCCTACTGCTTTACCTCACTCAAAAATCATCCCGCCCATCGTCTTCATCCGGCTGTTCCAGCACGCTGTAAGCCACGGAGCAAAACAGCGAGTTCAGACGCTGCATATCGCCCAACAGCGCCAGGTGCAAGGAGCTGGTTTCGATGCTCTGCACATTCTGCTGATGCAAACGGTCAACGTGCGCATGCGAATAACGACGATTGAGAATACGGAAGCGGTGCTTGCTGCGGCGCAGACGACGGGCACTGGTCACATCTCCTGAGAAGAACACCGACATCGCCAGCTGCAGATTGCTGAGCAACTGATCGTAGAGCGCATCCAGTTCTTTCAGCCCTTCGACAGAGAATGCCCGGCGAGCGGCCAGCGACTTATCGGCTATCTCGCTGCCCATACGTTCGACAATATCGGAAGCCTGCTCAAGGTTGAGCGACATTTCGATAATCTCCGCCCAACGGCGCGATTCCTCTTCCGCCAGCTCATCCTTTGGCATCCGCGCCAGATAGAGCTTAATTGCCGTGTACAGCACGTTAATGTCGTCCGCCATCCTGCGCAGCTCTTTCTCTTCACGCGGTTCGCCGTGCATTACTTTCTTCAGCCCGTCCATCATCTGCTCCATCGCGTCACCGATACGCAGGGCTTCACGGGCGGCATTGGCCAGAGCGAGCGTCGGCGTATCCAGCGCGCTGACGTCCAGATGTTTGGGTTTCAGATGTGCATCCAGCTCCGGCTCATCGCGGATGATACGCTTACAAAAACGCGCCATCGGTTCGGCGAACGGCACCATCGCCACGCAGCGCACCAGGTTGTAGAAGACGTGGAAATAGATAACCAGTTCAGATTTCGGCAGCGGCAGTTCATCCATCAGATTGGCCAGCGGATGAACAAACGGCAGGATAATCAGGCTGCCCACCAGCTTAAACAGCAGGCTACCGAGCGCCACACGGCGTGCTGCGGCGTTAGCGGCGCTGTTATTCAACATCGCCAGCAGACCGGACCCGAGGTTAGCACCAATCACCAGACACAACGCCACCGGGAACGAGATAATACCTGCCGCGGTCAGCGTGGCCGTCAGCAGCACCGCCGCCAGGCTGGAGTAACTGATAATCGCAAACATGGCGCCAATCAGCGCATCGAGCATAATATCGCCAGTGAGCGAGGCAAAAATAACCTGTACACCATTAGCCTGGGTGATCGGCGTTACCGCCTGCACAATCAGCTCCAGCGCCAGCAAAATCAACCCCAGCCCAATACCGACCCGCCCCAGTTGCCCCACGCGGGACTGCTTACGGCCGAGAAAGAAGATCACGCCGATAAAAATCAGCAGTGGTGACAGCCAGGAGAGATCGAAGGTCAGGATACGCGCCATCAGCGCGGTCCCCACGTCGGCGCCGAGCACTATGACCAGCGCAGGGGTAAGCGCCACGAGATCTTGTGCAACAAACGAGGTCACCAGCATGGTGGTGGCGTTGCTGCTTTGCACCAGCGCCGTTACGCCGATACCCGCACAAAAGGCGAGCGGCTTCTTTTCAACACTACGGCTGAGCACGGTACGCAAACGGGCGCCGAAGACGCGCATCACGCCGGTACGCACAATATGCGTACCCCAAACCAGCATAGATACAGCAGAAAGCAGGTGTAACAGAGTTAACACGGAATCAGGTTCTCCTTATTTTTATGGTTTTTTGAGGCTCATTTGCCTGATGGCGCTGCGCTTATCAGGCCTACAAATCATCCCTATGTAGGCCGGATAAGGCGTTTACGCCGCCATCCGGCAACGGCCCCCTTTCAGTATAAGGGTTTAAACGTAATAAAGAGACAGGGCACTCATTGAGCGCCCTGTTTGTTGTAAAGAAAGATGACAGTTTTGTGAATCAGTCGGCGTCATAGCCGAGGTTCGGCGCTAACCAGCGCTCCACTTCCGCCACGCTCATCCCTTTACGGAAGGCATAATCTTCAACCTGATCGCGCTGGATTTGCGCCACGGCGTAGTACTTGCTGTCCGGATGACTGAAATACCAGCCGGAAACCGACGCGCCTGGCCACATGGCGAAGGATTCGGTGAGCTTCATCCCGGTGTGCGCTTCCACATCCAGCAGTTCCCAGATGGTGGCTTTTTCGGTGTGTTCCGGGCACGCCGGATAGCCTGGTGCCGGGCGAATCCCCTGGTAGTTTTCGCGGATCAGCTCCTCGTTACTGAGGTTCTCATTCGCCGCATAGCCCCAGTAGACTTTACGCACGCGCTCATGCAGATATTCTGCGAACGCTTCCGCCAGACGGTCAGCGATCGCTTTCACCATGATCTTATTGTAGTCGTCGTGCTGGGCTTCGAAGGCGTCCGCCAGCGCATCTTCCTCAAGACCGCCGGTCACCGCGAAAGCACCGATATAATCCGCTTTGCCACTCAGTTTCGGCGCAACAAAGTCAGACAGGCAGTAGTTGGCGAAACCGACTTTTTCCGTCTGCTGGCGCAGATGATGACTCACGTTGATGACGTGCGTACGCGTCTCGTCACGGTAAATCTCGATATCGTCACCCACGCGGTTTGCCGGGAATAACCCCACTACGCCGCGCGGATTCAGGGTCTTCTCGGCGCTGAGTTTATCCAGCATGTCGTTAGCGTCTTTGAACAGGCGCTTCGCCTCTTCTCCTACTACCTCATCTTCGAGAATGCGCGGGTACTTCCCGGCCAGCGACCAGGTCATAAAGAACGGCGTCCAGTCGATGTAATTGCGCAGGGTTTCGATGCTGGCTTCCACTTCCTGCACGCCCAGACGGTGCGCCACCGGCGGGGTGTAGTTTTCCCAGTCGAAGGCCAGATCGTTGTCGCGGGCAGCCTGTAACGTTACTGGCGGGGTACGCGGTTTCTTACGCGCATGCTGGATACGCACGGTTTCGTACTCTTTACGCGTACGGGCGACAAAGTCATCACGCTGGGTGTCAGAGAGCAGCGCAGCCACCACGCCAACGGTACGCGAGGCGTTCTGCACGTACACCGTCGGGCCGCTGTAGTTCTGCTCGATTTTCACCGCCGTGTGCGCTTTTGAGGTGGTCGCGCCGCCAATCAGCAGCGGAATAGTGAATCCCTGACGCTCCATCTCTTTCGCCACGTTGACCATTTCGTCCAGCGATGGGGTAATCAGCCCGGAAAGGCCAATCAGATCGGCATTCACTTCACGCGCCGTTCTGAGGATTTTCTCCGCGGGCACCATCACGCCAAGATCGACGATTTCGTAGTTGTTACATTGCAGCACCACGCCGACAATGTTTTTGCCGATATCGTGCACATCGCCCTTCACGGTCGCGATGACCATTTTGCCGTTGCTGGAGCCTTTCTCTTTGCTGGCCTCAATGTACGGTTCGAGGTACGCCACCGCCTGCTTCATCACGCGGGCGGATTTCACCACCTGCGGCAGGAACATTTTGCCCTCGCCGAACAGATCGCCAACGACGTTCATGCCGTCCATCAGCGGTCCTTCAATAACTTCGATCGGACGCGCAGCCTGCTGGCGCGCTTCCTCGGTATCCAGCTCAATAAACTCGGTAATGCCTTTCACCAGCGAGTATTCGAGGCGCTTTTTCACGTCCCAGGTGCGCCACTCCGCCATCTGGGCATTCGCCGTGTCGTCGGTTTTACTGCCGCGATATTTCTCTGCCAGCTCCAGCAGTCGTTCGGTGCCATCGTCACGACGGTTGAGGATCACATCTTCAACCGCATCGCGCAGCTCAGCAGGCAAGTCGTCGTAAATAGCCAGCTGTCCGGCGTTGACGATCCCCATGTCCATGCCGTTGCGAATGGCGTAGTAGAGGAATACCGCGTGAATGGCTTCACGTACCGGGTCGTTGCCACGGAACGAGAATGAAACGTTAGAAACGCCGCCGGAGATCAGCGCGTGCGGCAGTTCGCGTTTGATGTCTTCACACGCGCCGATAAAGTCCTGCGCGTAGTTGTTGTGCTCATCAATACCGGTCGCGACAGCAAAGATGTTCGGGTCGAAGATGATATCTTCCGGCGGGAAGCCCACCTCTTCGGTAAGAATTTTGTACGCCCGACGGCAGATTTCGATTTTACGTGCGCGGGTGTCGGCCTGCCCTTGCTCGTCAAAGGCCATCACCACCACCGCGGCACCGTAGCGACGCAGCAGCTTCGCGTGATGGATAAAGGTCTCAACCCCCTCTTTCATCGAGATGGAGTTAACGATACCTTTACCCTGAATGCACTTCAGCCCTTTCTCGATAACGTCCCATTTCGAGGAGTCGATCATAATCGGTACGCGGGCGATATCCGGCTCACCGGCGATCAGGTTGAGAAAACGCACCATTGCCGCTTCGGCGTCGAGCATCCCCTCATCCATGTTGATATCGATGATCTGCGCGCCGCTTTCCACCTGCTGACGGGCGACGTCCAGCGCTTCGCTGTATTTCTCTTCTTTGATCAGGCGTTTAAACTTCGCCGAACCGGTGACGTTGGTACGCTCGCCAACGTTCACAAACAGGCTGTCGTCGCCGATGTTCAGCGGCTCAAGGCCGGAAAGGCGGCAGGCAACCGGGATTTCCGGCAAGCGGCGCGGCGGTAAGCCATCCACTGCGCGGCTCATGGCGGCGATATGTTCCGGCGTGGTGCCGCAGCAGCCGCCGACGATATTCAGGAAACCGGCCTCAGCCCACTCGCGAATCTGCGCCGCCATGGTGTCGGCGTCGAGATCGTATTCACCAAAGGCGTTCGGCAGACCGGCGTTCGGGTGCGCGGTGACGTAGCATTCAGCAATGCGCGACAGTTCCTGCACGTACTGGCGCAGCTCGTCCGGGCCTAACGCGCAGTTCAGACCGAAGGTCAGCGCATCGGCGTGGCGCAGGGAGTTGTAGAATGCTTCGGTAGTCTGGCCGGAGAGCGTACGCCCGGAAGCATCGGTGATGGTGCCGGAGAGCATAATCGGCAGCTCAACGCCCAGCGCTTCAAATTCGGTTTTAACCGCGAAAATAGCGGCTTTGGCGTTCAGAGTATCGAAGACGGTTTCAATCAGGATCAGGTCACTGCCGCCTTCCACCAGCGCTTTGGTGGATTCACGGTAGGCGGCCACCAGCTGATCAAAGGTAATGTTGCGGTAAGCCGGGTCGTTAACATCAGGCGAGATAGACGCCGTACGGTTCGTTGGGCCGAGCACGCCTGCGACGTAGCGCGGTTTTTCCGGCGTGCGCGCCGTCCATTCGTCAGCCGCCGCACGCGCCAGTTTGGCTGCCGCAAAGTTGATTTCCGCCGACAGGGATTCCATCTGGTAATCCGCCATGGCGATAGTCGTCGAGTTAAAGGTGTTGGTTTCGATGATATCCGCGCCCGCCTCAAAGTAGGCGTTATGGATGGCGGCGATGACCTCCGGTTTGCTGAGCACCAACAAGTCGTTGTTACCTTTCAGATCGCACGGCCAGTCGGCAAAGCGTTCGCCGCGGAAATCCTCTTCGCTCAGACGATATCCCTGGATCATGGTGCCCATACCGCCGTCCAGCACCAGAATACGTTCATTTAACTGCTGACGTAATTGTTCTACTTTGCTGCTCACACTCGCTCCCGACAACGCTCAACCAGACCGAAAAAAACTCAACAGGTCATACTGGCACAAACCTGAGAGGCGGAAAAGAGAACAACAGCCAACATGAGACATGTTCAGCTTCACTCATCCGATCAGTACAGGAATTCTTGCATTATAATTGAATAAAACGAAAATGATTTCCACGATACAGAAAAGGAGTCTGCCATGGTAGCCACTGTCCCCGCGAAACGCGGTAGAAAACCCGCCGCCGCTACTGCGCCTGCAACCGGGCAGGTTCAGTCTCTGACCCGCGGTCTGAAGCTGCTGGAGTGGATTGCGGAATCCAACGGCAGCGTGGCGTTGACCGAGCTGGCGCAGCAGGCTGGCCTGCCAAATTCCACGACTCACCGTTTGCTGACCACCATGCAGCAGCAGGGTTTTGTCCGTCAGGTGGGTGAATTAGGCCACTGGGCCGTAGGTGCGCATGCGTTCATCGTCGGCAGCAGCTTTTTGCAAAGCCGTAATCTGCTGGCGATTGTCCATCCGATCCTGCGCAAGCTGATGGAAGATTCCGGTGAGACGGTAAACCTGGCCGTGCTGGATCAAAGCGATCATCAGGCCATTATTATCGACCAGGTGCAGTGCACCCAACTGATGCGCATGTCCGCGCCTATCGGCGGCAAACTGCCGATGCACGCCTCCGGTGCGGGTAAGGCGTTTTTATCCCAACTGAGCGAAGAACAAGTGACTGGCCTGCTGCACCGTAAAGGCCTGCATGCTTATACACACGCCACGCTGGTGTCGCCAGTGCATCTGAAAGAGGATTTGGCCCAGACGCGCAAGCGCGGCTATTCCTTTGATGATGAGGAACATGCGCTGGGTCTGCGCTGCGTGGCGTCGTGCATTTATGACGAGCACCGCGAGCCGTTCGCTGCGATTTCCATTTCCGGACCCATTTCTCGTATTACCGACGATCGCGTGACCGAGTTTGGCGCCATGGCGATCAAAGCGGCGAAAGAAGTGACGCTGGCGTACGGTGGATTTCGCTAGGATGGGGTTGCCGAGTGGCGGCTACGCCTTACCCGGCCTGCTATCCAGGGTTAGGGCTGATTTGTAGACCTGATAAGCGTAGCGCATCAGGCACGGCGCACATTGCCGGATGGCGGCGCAAGTGCCTTATCCGGCCTACGGTCGGTTTCATAACGCACGCTGAACCGCTGCCGACGCCGGTAGGCGTAAACATCTTCCACGTGACCGTTTTTGATGCGCGTCTGTAGGCCGCGCCAGTAGTCAGCGCTGAACAGGTCAGCGTGCATCTCTTCAAATAGCGGCCCTATACGCGGGTCGGCACATAGCCAGTGACGAAATTCTTCCGGGAAGACATCTCCCGGCGATACGCTGTACCACGGCTCAGCGCTCATCTCATCTTCCGGGTAGCGTGGCGGCGGGATATGGCGGAAATTCACCTCAGTCATGTAGCAGATTTCATCGTAATCGTAGAACACCACACGCCCGTGACGGGTCACGCCGAAGTTCTTAAATAGCATATCGCCGGGGAAAATATTGGCGGCGGCCAGCTGACGAATGGCGTTGCCATACTCTTCAATGGCATCGCGCAGTTGCTGACCTTCGACCTGCTCCAGCCAGATATTCAGCGGTACCATCCGTCGTTCGATATACAGATGGCGAATGACAATCTGATCGCCGAGATCGGTAATTTTTTCCGGGGCTTCCTGCAATAACAGCGCCATCAGCGCCGGATCGATTTGCCGTTTCTCCAGCACAAAATTCTCGAATTCCTGGGTGTCAGCCATCCGCCCAACACGATCGTGTTCTTTGACCAGTTGATAGCAGGCGCGGACGTGGGCGGCAGACATCTCTTTTTGCGGGGCAAATTTGTCTTTGATGATTTTAAACACTCGGTCAAAACCCGGCAGCGTAAACACCAACATCACCATGCCGCGGATCCCTGGCGCTTCAATAAATTGCTCATCGCAATGGGCAAGATAGAGCAGATATTCGCGGTAACTTTCGGTCTTCGCGTGTTTCTGACAGCCAATCGCCATGTACAGTTCGGCGGTGGTTTTACCGGGCAGGATCTCGCGCAGCCACTCCACCAGCGCCGCGGGCAAAGGGGCGTAAACCATAAAATAGGAGCGGGCGAAGCCAAACACAATGCTCGCCTCCGCCGTCGTGGTCAGACAGGTATCGACAAACAATTCGCCTTCATCAGTCCGGTGGATTGGCAGTAAAAACGGTAGCGTCCCCGAAGGAGTAATCAGCTTACCGACCAGCCAGGCGGCCTTGTTGCGATAAAACAGTTCGTTCGCCACCTGTAAATGGCAGCCCGACAACACATCCGCTCCCAGGGTTTCGGTCAGGTGTTCGATGATGTAGTGGATATCACGATGTTTGTTCTGCCACGGCAGACGCAGGGGCAGATCGCTAAGGACGCGCGTCAGCAGCCACTCCCAGCCGGTATCCGGAAAAAAGTCTTTCGCCAGCGGACGTGGGATCGTGCGAAAACGGCGCTCTGGCTGAGAACTGAAAATAAACAGCCGCTCGGGAGTCAGCGAGCGGTGGTCAAATAACCGACAGTAAACGGAGTTAAAGAAACTCTCCGCAATCTCGAAGCGCGGGTAATCCGGCAGTAGCCGGGTGTAATGCTCTTTCACGCGAAGTAAAAAATCCGCGTCGGTACTTTTGCCGTCAGTAATGCAGCGCAACTGCTCCACCACCAGACCCACGTGATGATCGTAAAGGTGAATACGGCTTTTCATCGCCTGCTGAACCGCATGCCAGTCGGCATGTTCAAAACGCTGCTGCGCGCCGGAGGTGACTTCCAGAAAACGCCCGTACTGGGCGTCGAAACCTTGCAAGATAGTCTGAGCAATCAGTAATTCCAGGCCACGCGTCATCAATGTCTCCCATCCGGCACAACGTCATGCCGGATGGCGCGTTCGCTTATCCGGCCTACATCCCTTCGTAGGCCCGGTAAGCGCAGCGCCACCGGGCATTGATCAAAACTGCGATTCTTCGGTCGAGCCGGTCAGCGCGGTCACCGAGGAAGCTCCGCCCTGAATGATGGTGGTGACTTTGTCGAAGTAACCTGTGCCCACTTCCTGCTGATGGGAGACGAAGGTGTAACCGTCTTTAGCTGCCGCAAATTCTGGCTGCTGAACCTTCTCAACATAATGGCGCATGCCTTCACCCTGCGCATAGGAGTGCGCGAGGTCGAACATGTTGAACCACATGCTGTGGATACCCGCCAGGGTAATGAACTGGTATTTGTAACCCATATCCGACAGCTGCTGCTGGAAGCTGGCGATGGTTTTGTCATCCAGGTTTTTCTGCCAGTTAAACGACGGCGAACAGTTGTAAGCCAGCAGTTTGCCTGGGTATTTCGCGTGGATCGCATCGGCAAAGCGCTTCGCCAGTTCAAGGTCCGGCGTGGAGGTTTCACACCACACCAGATCCGCATACGGTGCGTAGGCCAGACCACGGCTGATCGCCTGCTCAATACCCGCATGCGTACGGTAGAACCCTTCGCTGGTACGTTCGCCAGTGATGAACTCGCTGTCGTATGGGTCGCAATCAGACGTAATCAGATCGGCTGCGTCGGCATCGGTACGTGCAATCACCAGCGTCGGCACACCCATGACGTCGGCTGCCAGACGGGCGGCCACCAGTTTCTGGATAGCTTCCTGCGTCGGAACCAGCACTTTGCCGCCCATGTGACCACATTTTTTCACCGATGCGAGCTGATCTTCGAAGTGAACGGCCGCTGCACCAGCCTCAATCATCGATTTCATCAGTTCAAACGCGTTCAGTACGCCGCCAAACCCTGCTTCCGCATCGGCAACGATCGGCAGGAAGTAATCGACATAGCGAGGATCGTTCGGCTCAATACCGGTTGACCATTGGATCTGATCGGCGCGACGGAATGTGTTGTTGATCCGATCAACCACCGCCGGGACGGAGTTCGCCGGATACAGCGATTGGTCCGGGTACATGCTGGATGCCAGGTTGGCATCTGCCGCCACCTGCCAGCCTGAAAGGTAGACCGCTTCAATACCGGCTTTCGCCTGCTGCAGCGCCTGACCGCCGGTCAGCGCGCCGAGGCTGTTGATATAACCTTTCTTCGATTCGCCGTGCAGCAGACGCCACATTTTCGCCGCGCCAAGCTGCGCCAGCGTGCATTCCGGGTTGACCGAGCCACGTAATTTCACCACTTCCTCCGCGCTATATGGACGGGTGATGCCTTCCCAGCGCGGTTGAGTCCATTCTTTCTGTAATTCTTCGATTTGTTGAGTACGGGTTTTCATGTGCAGATGCTCCATATTGTTATGTGGTGGATTACGCCAGCAGGCGGTAGCCTGGCAGGGTCAAGAAATCGATCAGTTCATCAGAGGTAGTGATTTGCTCCATCAGGCGCGCGGCATCGTCAAAACGCCCGCTGCTGTAGCGGTGTTCGCCCAGCTCGTCCTGAATCACCAGCATCTCTTCGGCCAGCATCTGACGGAACAGCGGTTTGGTAACCGGCTTGCCGTTGCTGAGCGTCTTCTCGTGGTGGATCCACTGCCAGATGGAGGTACGGGAGATTTCGGCGGTGGCCGCGTCTTCCATCAGACCGTAAATCGGTACGCAGCCGTTACCGGAGATCCACGCTTCGATGTACTGCACCGCGACACGGATATTGGCGCGCATGCCTTCTTCGGTACGCTCACCTTCACAAGGTGCCAGCAGTTGCTCTGCGGTAATCGGGGCATCTTCTTCACGGGTCACGAACAGCTGATTTTTGTTTTCACCGAGTACGTCGTTGAACACCGCCATGGCGGTATCTGCCAGTCCCGGATGGGCAATCCATGTGCCGTCATGACCGTTATTTGCTTCCAGTGCTTTGTCCGCTTTTACCTTGGTCAAAACCTGGTTGTTACGCTCCGCATCTTTGCTGGGAATGAACGCTGCCATGCCGCCCATCGCGAATGCGCCACGTTTATGACAGGTTTTAATCAGCAGACGCGAATAGGCGCTGAGGAATGGTTTATCCATCGTCACCACCTGACGGTCCGGCAGCACGCGATCCGGGTGGTTCTTCAGTGTTTTGATATAGCTAAAAATGTAGTCCCAACGACCGCAGTTCAGACCCACAATGTGGTCACGCAGGGCGTGCAGAATTTCGTCCATCTGGAAGACGGCAGGCAGCGTTTCAATCAGCAGGGTCGCTTTAATGGTACCGCGCGGCAGGTTAAAGCGGTCCTCTGCATAGCTGAACACTTCGCTCCACCATGCCGCTTCTTGCCAGGCCTGCGTTTTTGGCAGATAGAAATAAGGGCCGCTGCCTTTCGCCAGCAACGTTTTGTAGTTGTGGAAGAAATAGAGGGCAAAGTCGAACAGGCTGCCCGGGATAGATTCGCCACGCCAGGTGACGTGTTTTTCCGGCAGGTGCAGACCACGAACGCGACATACCAACAGAGCCGGATTAGGTTTGAGCTGATAAATTTTACCCGCTTCGTTGGTGTAGCTAATGGTGCCATTGACCGCATCGCGCAGGTTGATCTGCCCGTCGATAACTTTGCTCCACTCAGGAGCCAGTGAATCTTCGAAGTCAGCCATAAAGACTTTGACGTTCGCGTTCAGCGCGTTGATGACCATCTTGCGCTCAACGGGTCCGGTGATCTCTACGCGGCGATCCAGTAAATCATCAGGAATTCCGCGAATTTTCCAGTTACCTTCACGAATGGAAGCTGTTTCCGAAATAAAATCAGGCAACTTACCGTCATCAATATCCTGCTGCTGCTGGATACGTGCAGCCAGAAGTTTATTCCGCTTTGGCGTAAATCTTGTCACCAGTTCAGTCAGAAACTCCACTGCTTCAGCGGTCAGAATTTGCTGTTCCTGTTCGCCACGCGGCCTGGTGAAGACCAGTTCATCGGTTGTCGTTGCCTGTTGATTCATTGCGTAGTTCCTCGTCATTGATCCAAACACATCCCCAATGCGAACGAAGGATCGTTGTGCGCTTTTCGTTCAGCACAACTAAGACTACTCATTTAAATTTCAAAATCAAAAACAATTTCCATTTTTAATTTAATTATCAATTAACCTATTGATAACAATATAAATAAAATTTAATTACACGATGAGGTGCGTTTCGGAAATAAAAAAGGCACCCGAAAGTGCCTGATTCAATATGCTGAAACGCTTAAGGATCGTCTGCTACAGAAGATTAATCCAGCGTTGGATTCATGTGACGCAGATCATATGGCGTGATCTGGTAGACGTAATAGTTGAGCCAGTTGGTAAACAACAAATTACCGTGGCTACGCCAGGTTGCCCGCGGTTTGTTTTGCGGGTCATCTTTCGGGAAATAGTTATAGGGTACTTCCGGCGATAAGCCCGCTTCGACGTCACGAAAATATTCGCTGCCGAGTGTATGGTCGTCATACTCAGGATGACCCGTCACGAAGGCGATACGTTTGTCTTTGCTGGCAAACAGGTAGGCATCTCCCTCTTCGGTTTCAGCAAAGATCTCGAGATCGGTGTAGTCGCGGATAAGCGCTGCAGGGAAATCAGCATAGCGCGAATGCGGGGCCAGGAACGCATCATCGAATCCACGCGTCAGTAGCGCATGAGGGTGCAGAATATGGTGCTCATAGACGCCTGAGAGTTTGTCCGTGCGGGTTTGCTTGGGAATTCCGTACAGGATATTCAACGCGGCCTGCACCGCCCAACAGACAAATAACGTCGAGGTAACGTGATCTTTGGCCCATTCAAGCACTTGCTTAATCTGCGGCCAGTAAGCCACATCATTAAATTCAACCAGGCCCAACGGTGCACCGGTCACGATCAATCCGTCAAAGTTCTGATCGCAGATATCCTCGAAATTACAGTAGAAGTTATTCAGATGCTCCGTTGGGGTGTTGCGTGACTCGCGGGCATCGATGCGCAATAGCTGAACATCTACCTGCAGCGGTGAGTTAGACAGTAAGCGCAGGAACTGGTTTTCCGTTTCAATCTTCTTGGGCATCAGGTTAAGGATGAGCACCTTCAGTGGACGAATTTCCTGACCGGAAGCGCGGGATGTCGTCATCACGAAGACGTTTTCCTCACGCAAAAAATTGACGGCGGGTAGCTCGTCCTGCACGCGAATTGGCATAACCTGATAACCTCACAACATACGTTTAAACGTTTAGACATCCAGATAGCTGAAGATACCCAGGAATCATGCGAATGTCGAGCCTGCATCCTCAAGTTGAGAAAGTTTCACGGCTCCTTGCTGTAGAATAGTGCAATAAAGAAAAAAAGGAGAATGCTATGAACCTTACCATTCGTCGTTCGCGTCCGGACGAAGGAGATAAGTTAGTTTCTATTTGGTGTCGCTCAGTAGATGCCACGCACCATTTCCTCTCTGCGGATTATCGGATTGAGCTGGAGGAGCTGGTACGTTCATTTTTACCAGAAGCCCCTCTGTGGGTTGCAGTGACAGAACAGGATGAGCCCGTCGCCTTTATGCTCCTGACCGACCAGCATATAGATGCTTTGTTTGTCGATCCGGATGTGCGTGGTAGTGGCGTTGGTAAACTGCTGATTGAACATGCTTTATCAATGAGTTCAACGCTAACAACCAACGTTAACGAGCAGAATGAGCAGGCGGTTGGATTCTATAAGAAGATGGGATTTAGCGTGACGGGACGTACAGAGGTGGACGATCTCGGACGACCGTACCCGTTACTCAACCTCGTACGCGGGTAGCAGGACTAGCTTTTGTAGGCCGGATAAGGCGATACGCCGCATCCGGCGGTTTTCATCCCGCACAGACGCAAAAAAGCCCATCCGTCAGGATGGGCTTCTTCACTTTAATTAATGTCTGGCAGTTTATGGCGGGCGTCCTGCCCGCCACCCTCCGGGCCGTTGCTGCGCAACGTTCAAATCCGCTCCCGGCGGATT
>NZ_JAOWHM010000012.1:0-323 GCF_030332595.1 Citrobacter sp. Cpo100
ATACGTCTGCCTGACCAGGAGAAATGGAGCGGTGACGGGGCAGGACTCAAGGCCATCACCGGCGGGGATGCGGTCTCCGTTGACCCGAAATACCGCGATGCATACTCCACCCATATTCCGGCGGTGATACTGGCCGTAAACAACAATCCGATGCGTTTCACCGACCGCAGCGGCGGGGTGTCGCGTCGCCGGGTGATAATGCACTTCCCGGAACAGATTGCCCCGGAAGAGCGTGACCCGAAACTGAAAGATAAAATCGCCCGGGAGCTGGCCGTCATCGTGCGCCAGCTCATGCAGACGTTCAGCGACCCGATGACCGCGCG
>NZ_JAOWHM010000013.1:0-297 GCF_030332595.1 Citrobacter sp. Cpo100
GTCAGCCTGAAATAACTCCCTATAATGCGCCTCCACTGACACGGAACAACGGATTACAAGCCGCCGGGTCAGCGGGGTTCTCCTGAGAATCTCGTAGAGAAAAGCAAAAATAAATGCTTGACTCTGAATGAGGAAAACGTAATATACGGGACCTCGCGACAGAGCGCTAAAGCGCGTCGCAACTGCTCTTTAACAATTTATCAGACAATCTGTGTGAGCACTCGAAGATACGGATTCTTAACGTCGCAAGACGAAAAATGAATACCAAGTCTCAACGAGTGAACACGTAATTCATTA
>NZ_JAOWHM010000014.1:0-349 GCF_030332595.1 Citrobacter sp. Cpo100
TCGCTTCCGCGTGCAGATCGATATGCACCATATGGTCGTGCGTTACCGTTGACGGGTTACCGTGTTCATCGACGGTTGAAATGGAGACATGGACCTTCTGGTCGCTGCCATCTTTCAGATTATCGGTGCTGACTTCAATGCTGTAGCCCAGCGAGTGGTTAGAGAGTTCAATAACCTTGCCGCTATAGGTTTTGCCATTGAAGGTTAAGGTGACAACATCGTCTTTCTGCGCATCGCCGCCAACCGGCCCCGTGATGATCGTCTTATGCAGGTCGGACTCGGCTTTACTGATAATGTCATCACTTGCGACGGTATCGATGCCGATAGAGGCGCTGGCGTCCAGATCCAG
>NZ_JAOWHM010000015.1:0-248 GCF_030332595.1 Citrobacter sp. Cpo100
CGTAGGGGAACCTGCGGTTGGATCACCTCCTTACCTTAAAGAACCTGCCTTTGTAGTGCTCACACAGATTGTCTGATGAAAAGTAAATAGCAAGGCGTCTTGCGATTGAGACTTCAGTGTCCCCTTCGTCTAGAGGCCCAGGACACCGCCCTTTCACGGCGGTAACAGGGGTTCGAATCCCCTAGGGGACGCCACTTGCTGGTATGTGTGAGTGAAAGTCGCCGACCGAAGTATCTCAAAACTGACTT
>NZ_JAOWHM010000016.1:0-609 GCF_030332595.1 Citrobacter sp. Cpo100
TGCTCCCACTGCTTGTACGTACACGGTTTCAGGTTCTTTTTCACTCCCCTCGCCGGGGTTCTTTTCGCCTTTCCCTCACGGTACTGGTTCACTATCGGTCAGTCAGGAGTATTTAGCCTTGGAGGATGGTCCCCCCATATTCAGACAGGATACCACGTGTCCCGCCCTACTCTTCGAGTTCACAACACATGCACTTTTGTGTACGGGACTTTCACCCTGTATCGTGCGACTTTCCAGACGCTTCCACTAACACACATGCTGATTCAGACTCTGGGCTGCTCCCCGTTCGCTCGCCGCTACTGGGGGAATCTCGGTTGATTTCTTTTCCTCGGGGTACTTAGATGTTTCAGTTCCCCCGGTTCGCTTCATTACGCTATGTATTCACGTAATGATAGTGTGACGAATCACACTGGGTTTCCCCATTCGGAAATCGCCGGTTATAACGGTTCATATCACCTTACCGACGCTTATCGCAGATTAGCACGTCCTTCATCGCCTCTGACTGCCAGGGCATCCACCGTGTACGCTTAGTCGCTTAACCTCACAACCCGAAGATGTTTCTTTCGATTCATCATCGACTTGCAAAAATTTGAGAGACTCGAACACACC
>NZ_JAOWHM010000017.1:0-221 GCF_030332595.1 Citrobacter sp. Cpo100
GATTCATGACTGGGGTGAAGTCGTAACAAGGTAACCGTAGGGGAACCTGCGGTTGGATCACCTCCTTACCTTAAAGAACCGACCTTTGCAGTGCTCACACAGATTGTCTGATGAAAATTAGCAGTAAGAAAATCTCTGCAGGCTTGTAGCTCAGGTGGTTAGAGCGCACCCCTGATAAGGGTGAGGTCGGTGGTTCAAGTCCACTCAGGCCTACCAAATTC
>NZ_JAOWHM010000018.1:0-210 GCF_030332595.1 Citrobacter sp. Cpo100
GTGCAGGGGATGACTCTCGTGCAGTTTCGCCACGCCACCACGGGCGAGCCAGAAGCGTTCGCTGCGGCTGAAGGCCACTTCCCCGGGGAACAGGTGCTCAAAGTGAACGCTGCGCCCGCCGTTGTCGTTGAGGATAAGTTCCTCATCACGTATCTGTAAGCGGATATCGAAAGGTGCTTTCCAGCCGGGACCGAAGATGCCGGCCGGTGC
>NZ_JAOWHM010000019.1:0-213 GCF_030332595.1 Citrobacter sp. Cpo100
AAGTGGCCTTCAGCCGCAGCGAACGCTTCTGGCTCGCCCGTGGTGGCGTGGCGAAACTGCACGAGAGTCATCCCCTGCACCTGCTCTGGCAGGCGCTGCCGGAAGACACCCGCCTGAGCCCGCATCAGTACCTGGCCACAAACAGTCCGCAGGGGCCGTGGTGGATACTGGGGTGGGCTGAGCGGGTACCGGAGCCGGATGAGGTACTCCCCG
>NZ_JAOWHM010000020.1:0-320 GCF_030332595.1 Citrobacter sp. Cpo100
GGAGCGGATTTGAACGTTGCGCAGCAACGGCCCGGAGGGTGGCGGGCAGGACGCCCGCCATAAACTGCCAGGCATTAATTAAAGTGAAGAAGCCCATCCTGACGGATGGGCTTTTTTGCGTCTGTGCGGAATGAAAACCGCCGGATGCGGCGTACCGCCTTATCCGGCCTACAGGGGCCGGGCTGAACGTATTTTGTAGGCCTGATAAGCGCATCGCATCAGGCAACGCGGCGGTACATTGCCGGATGCGGCGTGCCGCCTTATCCGGCCTGCAGGGGCCGGGCTGAATGTATTTTGTAGGCCTGATAAGCGCAGCGCAT
>NZ_JAOWHM010000021.1:0-953 GCF_030332595.1 Citrobacter sp. Cpo100
GACCCGGTGCTGGTAGAGATTAACGGCTACCAGTATCACGGCCAGGTGATTGATACCGGGAAAAATACCCTCGGTTATCGCATCGAGGTGGATTCTGCGGTGTTCTCTGACAACGTCGGTCAGGTGCTGAAAGACGTGACGGTCCACGTCAGCGTCACTTCCCACGATGCGGCAGGTAACCTGGCAATTGCCACCAGCAACCACAACGTACATCTCGATAACTTCGCGGAAAACGCGGTGTATATTGATACCGTCGCGGGTGATGACCTTATTAATATCAAGGAGTTTTTAGCCAACGGCGGGATCACGCAAATTACCGGTACCGTGACCGGCGTGGATGCGAAAGTGGGTGATGTGGTTACCCTGGAGCTGAAGGGGGGGGCGGTGATTCACAGCTCGGTTATCGCGCTGGCGGGCGGTGGGCTGGGCTATAGCATTCCGGTAAACAGCCATAAGCTGGTAACTCATCCGGAATTTACTGTCTCTGTCACCTCTACGGACCCAGTGGGGAACAGCGTCACGCATTCTGAAACCAAAACCATCAGCGCCGACCTGTATACGCAGTCGCATATCACCATTGATGGCGTTACCGCTGATAACTTCATCAACATCAAGGAATCGACGGACAATAACGGCAAGACCACCATCAGTGGCACGGTAAGCGGCGATGCGAAAGAGCACGATACCGTTGAGCTGGTGATTAATGGTCAACACTATTCGGGTGAAGTGGAGAAGCTGGCGAACGGCAATCTGGTCTACCATATCCCGGTGGATACCCAGAACCTGGTCAACAACCCGGTGATTCATGCCAGCATCCATACCACGGACGAGCATGGCAACGAAATGACGGCGGTGACGAAACACCACGTCGGGCTGGATCTGGACGCCAGCGCCTCTATCGGCATCGATACCGTCGCAAGTGATGACATTATCAGTAAAGCCGAGTCCGACCT
>NZ_JAOWHM010000002.1:0-268 GCF_030332595.1 Citrobacter sp. Cpo100
GCTTGTAGCTCAGGTGGTTAGAGCGCACCCCTGATAAGGGTGAGGTCGGTGGTTCAAGTCCACTCAGGCCTACCAAATTCGCCTCCGTGCTGTGTTACGGCGATGCTCGCATACTTCAGTATGCTTCGCACCACCGCGCCTTGCCCGGAAACGAATTAGGGTACAGAGATTAGCATTTACGATGGGGTTATAGCTCAGCTGGGAGAGCGCCTGCCTTGCACGCAGGAGGTCTGCGGTTCGATCCCGCATAGCTCCACCATCCTTACTG
>NZ_JAOWHM010000022.1:0-88760 GCF_030332595.1 Citrobacter sp. Cpo100
CGGTAGTTCAGTTGGTTAGAATACCTGCCTGTCACGCAGGGGGTCGCGGGTTCGAGTCCCGTCCGTTCCGCCACTTATTAGAAAATTAAGCCTGCTACTAAGCAGGCTTAATGATAAGAAGATTTAGGGGCGTAGCTCAGTTGGTAGAGCACCGGTCTCCAAAACCGGGTGTCGCGAGTTCGAGTCTCTCCGCCCCTGCCAGAAACAATCCTTAGCATTATTGCTAAGGATTTTTTTTTACCTGTAATTTGAGTTTTTCCTTCTTTCTATTTTACTCCCGGCATCCTTGCCAGCGTTTTCCTTAATCTTCCAGAATATTCGTTCTCAGCAGATCGCAAATCAGCGCATGTTTATCGCTATTTTGCAGCCAAACTGCATATAACGGGCGTGAAAGCGTTGTACTGTCGGTAACCGTATGGAGATCGCTTTTACCTTTAGCCCAGCTGACCGGTAGCCAGCTAAAACCTTTGAGGACTGAAAGTTGCTGCCTGGCTAATTCTGCCGAACTGGTGGTAAGTACCGGCACTTCATCTCCCGCAATCAATCCAGCCTCGTGTTGCTGAAAGTCAGGTCCCCATTCCAGACGCAGATAATTCAGTTCATCTTTGGTTTGTGAAGGAGAACTGCAATAGAGCGCCAGCGTGAAATATCCCAACAGTTGGCTGCTAAATTCGTCCATTTTGGGCGTTTCGGTAGTAATCAATAGATCAAGCTGTCGTTCATGAAGCTGTTTTACTAACGACTGTCGCTGCGCGATCCTCGCTTCAAATTGCAGGCTGGATTGCGGCTCCTGGGATTGGTACAAACGCCCCAGCCAGCCATTAAGCATGCATTCCCAGAGGGATGCGCTGGCACCAATAGAAAACTCGTTATGCCGCGAGGTATTCGCAACCTCCTTACGTGCTGCTTGCCACGTATTCATCAGCGTTTCAGCGTAAGGTAATAATTTTTCACCTGCAGCGGTTAAACGGATATTGTTTCTGTGTCGGGTGAACAGGTTTACACCCAATTGATTTTCCAGTTGTCTGATCCGAAAACTAACCGCTGATTGGGTCAGATAGAGCGCTTCAGCAGCCCTGCCAAAGTGGCGTGTCCGGCTAACTTCCAGGAAAGTTTTTAACAATTCCGTATCCACAACTCGCTCCATAAAATTATTTGTCGTTATGATTTAAATCTTTTGTTTGACGCTCTGTCAAGCGTAACTAATACTCCGCGCCATAAATAGCTCGGCCAAAGAATTAGGAGCGTGCAGGATGGCGGAAAGCTTTACGACGACTAATCGATATTTCGATAATAAATATTATCCCCGCGGATTCTCCCGTCATGGTGATTTCACCATTAAAGAAGCACAACTGCTTGAGCGTCACGGTTATGCTTTCAACGAGCTGGATCTGGGCAAGCGTGAGCCGGTAACGGAAGAAGAAAAACTGTTTGTTGCGGTATGCCGTGGTGAGCGCGAACCGGTTACCGAAGCTGAACGTGTGTGGTCCAAATACATGACGCGCATTAAGCGTCCAAAACGCTTCCACACGCTGTCTGGTGGGAAACCTCAGGTGGAAGGTGCGGAAGACTACACCGAATCTGATGATTAATAAAAAAGGGCGAAAGCCCTTTTTTTATGCCAGTAGTTTCTGCAAATGAATGAGTAATCTGTCTATCGCCCGATACCCAACAGCCTCCTGTAAGTGCTGGCGAGAGATATGGTCAGATTGTTCTATATCCGCGATCGTTCGAGCGACCTTTATCAGGCGTAACCATGCGCGGATGGATAATCCGAGATGCGCGAGCGTTTCTTCAAGCCATTGCGCATCGTCGCTACGCAATGGACAGTATTTATGGATATCCTGACTGTCCAGGTGCGCATTTAACTTATTCTGCCGCTGATACTGACGCTCTCGTGCTGCCATAACGCGTTGCTTCACCGTTGCGCTATCTTCCCCTTTTACCTGGCTCTGGCTGAGTATGCCGGGCGGCGGTAAGGGGATTTCGAGGGAGAGATCGAAGCGGTCAAGAAATGGACCTGATAATCGATTGAGGTAGCGTAGCGTCTGCTCTGGGGTACAGCGGTTATGGTTCCCCTGATAATGTCCTGTTGGGCTGGGATTCATGGCAGCAATAAGCTGAAAACGCGCGGGGTAAGTTATTTTTGCCCGAGTGCGGGATAAATGAATCTGCCCGGACTCAATGGGCTCTCGCAGTGCATCCAGCGTGCGCCGCTCAAACTCGGGAAGTTCATCCAGAAACAGTATGCCGTTATGCGCCAGAGATATCTCGCCTGGCGCAGGAATAGAGCCTCCACCGACCATGGCGGTTAATGAAGCACTGTGATGCGGCGAACGAAAAGGGCGTTGTTTCCACTGTTTTTGTAGCGTGTCGGAATTGACCAGACTTAGAATCGCGGCGCTTTCCAGTGCCTCATCATTACTCAGTGGCGGAAGCAATCCTCTCAGGCGACTGGCCAGCATGGTCTTACCCGTTCCCGGCGGCCCGATGAGTAAGAGGTTATGACCGCCAGCTGCGGTAAGTTCCAGTCCGCGTTTACCCTGTTCCTGGCCGATAACATCGCTCAGATCATCTGCTAATGCGCAGGGGGTAAAATCTGCCGATGATGGTCTGTCTAAATCATGCTTACCTTCGAGAAATGCGCATACGGCCTGTAGATGATCGGCTATCAGGCACCCTTCACCGTGTATCAGTCCCACTTCAGCTGCATTCTCTTTTGCGACAATAATTCTCCTGCCTGCGCGAATAGCTTCAGTTGCACTTGATATCGCACCGGGAACGCCGCGTAACGCGCCTGTAAGCGCTAATTCGCCTACCAGCTCATATGTATCGAGGTTATGGGTTGTAAGCTGCTCAGACGCTGCCAGAAGCGCAACTGCGATAGGTAAATCATATCGTCCCCCTTCTTTCGGGAGATCGGCCGGAGCGAGGTTTATGGTTATCTTCTTTGCCGGGAATTCATAACCGCTATTAATAATCGCACTGCGAACTCGATCGCGAGCCTCTTTTACCGTTGTTTCGGGTAATCCCACCATGGTTAAACCAGGCAAACCATTGCTGATATGTACCTCGATGGTAATGGCTGGCGCATTCACGCCCAGCGCAGCGCGTGTGTGAACAATCGATAGTGACATAAGCCCTCCTGATGAAAGCATTATGTCGCAATACATCGCGGCAAGATTTCACATAATTACGGTTTTTAGAGGCTTATTCCCGTGTTTTTATGTAGCTCAATACTGCTTGCATAAAGCCTGGAATAGCGCTCGCAAACACTTTTGAATAACGTTTTTAGTAGGAAACGGGTTGCCGAGAATCACCTGAGACGTGAAATATTTTCACTTTTGATTTTTTGTATAAAAAACAATGATATTTATCTAAACCGTTAACGGCGTCAGAAAAACGAATAAAAAAATATCTTGTGTCATTTGCAAATTCTATGGTAACTCTTTAGGTATTCCTTCGAACAAGATGCAAGAAAATACAAAAATGACAGCCCTTCTACGAGTGATTAGCCTGGTCGTGATTAGCGTGGTGGTGATTATTATCCCACCGTGCGGGGCTGCACTTGGACGAGGAAAGGCTTAGAAAACAAGCCTTAACGAACTAAGACCCCCGCACCGAAAGGTCCGGGGGTTTTTTTTGACCTTAAAAACATACATGAGGAGCAGAAAGTGAACGGTAGCATAAAATTCTGTTTCTCAAGATTTACGGCGGGGATGTAACTATGAATGGGGCACAGTGGGTGGTACATGCGTTGCGTGCACAAGGGGTTCAAACCGTCTTTGGTTATCCTGGTGGCGCAATTATGCCGGTTTACGATGCGTTGTATGACGGCGGCGTAGAACACCTGTTGTGCCGACACGAGCAGGGCGCGGCAATGGCGGCAATTGGCTATGCCCGTGCGACCGGTAAAACCGGCGTGTGTATCGCCACTTCCGGACCTGGTGCTACTAACCTGATCACCGGCCTTGCCGATGCGCTGTTAGATTCTGTTCCTGTGGTGGCGATCACCGGTCAGGTGGCCTCACCTTTCATCGGAACGGATGCGTTCCAGGAAGTGGACGTTCTGGGTATGTCTTTGTCCTGCACCAAACACAGTTTCCTGGTGCAGTCACTGGAAGAGCTGCCGCGCATCATGGCAGAGGCTTTCGCTGTGGCGAACTCCGGTCGTCCGGGTCCGGTTCTGGTTGATATCCCGAAAGACATCCAGCTGGCCAGCGGTACGCTGGAGCCGTATTTTACGACCGTCGAAAACGTAGAGGATTTCCCGCACGCTGACGTTGAGCAGGCACGTAAAATGCTGGCGCAGGCGCAAAAACCGATCCTGTACGTCGGTGGCGGCGTTGGTATGGCGCAGGCGGTCCCGGCCCTGCGTGAATTTATCGCGGTAACCCAAATGCCGGTCGCCTGCACGCTGAAAGGTCTGGGCGCAGTAGAAGCTGACTACCCATACTATTTGGGTATGTTGGGAATGCATGGCACTAAAGCGGCAAATTTCGCGGTGCAAGAATGTGATTTACTGATTGCAGTGGGCGCGCGTTTTGATGACCGGGTGACCGGTAAGCTGAATACCTTCGCACCGAACGCCAGCGTGATCCACATGGATATCGACCCTGCGGAAATGAACAAGCTGCGTCAGGCGCACGTAGCATTGCAGGGTGATTTAAATTCTCTGCTGCCGGCATTGCAGCAATCTCTGAAGATTGACGCATGGCGTCAGCATAGCGCTGAACTGCGCACAGAGCATACCTGGCGCTATGATCATCCCGGTGAGGCTATCTACGCGCCACTGTTGTTGAAGCAGTTGTCCGATCGCAAACCCACGGACAGCGTAGTGACAACGGATGTTGGTCAGCATCAGATGTGGTCGGCGCAGCATATGACCTACACCCGCCCGGAAAATTTCATCACCTCGAGCGGTCTGGGTACGATGGGCTTTGGCCTGCCTGCAGCGGTTGGCGCGCAGGTTGCTCGCCCGAACGATACGGTAATCTGTATCTCCGGTGACGGCTCCTTCATGATGAATGTACAGGAGCTGGGCACCGTAAAACGCAAGCAGTTGCCGCTGAAAATAGTTTTACTCGACAACCAGCGGTTAGGCATGGTGCGACAATGGCAGCAGCTGTTTTTCCAGGAACGTTATAGCGAAACCACCCTTACTGATAACCCCGATTTCCTCATGTTGGCCAGCGCCTTCGGCATACCAGGTCAACACATCACCCGTAAAGACCAGGTTGAAGCGGCACTCGACACCATGCTGAACAGCGAGGGGCCATACCTGCTTCATGTCTCAATCGACGAACTTGAGAATGTCTGGCCTCTGGTACCGCCAGGTGCCAGTAACTCAGAAATGCTGGAGAAATTATCATGATGCAACATCAGGTCGCCGTTGAGGCTCGTTTCAATCCGGAAACGTTAGAACGTGTTTTACGCGTGGTACGCCATCGCGGTTTTCAGGTGTGCTCCATGAATATGGAAGCCGCCAGCGATGCGCAAAATATAAATATCGAATTGACCGTTGCCAGCCCCCGGTCGGTCGACTTACTGTTTAGTCAGTTAAGTAAACTGGTAGACGTTGCACATGTTGCTATCTGCCAGAGCACAACCACATCACAACAAATCCGCGCCTGAGCGCAAAAGGAAGAAAAATGACGACGAAAAAAGCTGATTACATTTGGTCTAATGGCGAGATGATTCGTTGGGAAGACGCGAAGGTTCACGTGATGTCCCACGCGCTGCACTACGGTACTTCAGTATTCGAAGGCATCCGTTGCTACGATTCTCACAAAGGGCCGGTGGTGTTCCGTCATCGCGAACATATGCAGCGTCTGCGTGATTCAGCCAAGATCTATCGTTTTCCGGTTTCTCAGAGCGTTGATGAGCTGATGGAAGCTTGCCGCGAGGTGATTCGTAAAAACAATCTGACCAGCGCCTATATCCGTCCGCTGGTGTTTGTTGGTGACGTGGGGATGGGCGTTAACCCGCCAGCGGGATACACCACCGACGTGATCATCGCCGCGTTCCCGTGGGGTGCTTACCTTGGTGCAGAAGCGCTGGAGCAGGGGATCGACGCGATGGTTTCATCCTGGAACCGCGTGGCGCCGAACACCATCCCTACTGCTGCTAAAGCGGGCGGTAACTATCTGTCTTCGCTGCTGGTGGGTAGCGAAGCGCGTCGTCATGGCTATCAGGAAGGCATTGCGCTGGACGTGAATGGCTACATCTCCGAAGGTGCGGGCGAAAACCTGTTTGAAGTAAAAGACGGCATTCTGTTTACCCCGCCGTTTACCTCTTCTGCACTGCCGGGTATTACCCGTGACGCGATCATTAAGCTGGCGAAAGATCTCGATATCGAAGTCCGTGAGCAGGTGTTGTCCCGTGAATCACTGTACCTGGCTGACGAAGTGTTCATGTCCGGTACCGCGGCTGAAATCACCCCAGTACGCAGTGTCGATGGTATCCAGGTGGGCGAAGGCCGCTGCGGTCCGGTCACCAAACGCATCCAGCAGGCCTTCTTTGGGCTCTTCACCGGTGAAACGGAAGATAAATACGGCTGGTTGGATTCAGTAAACCAATAACAAAATTAATATTTCCCCAAAATAATTCACGTTGCAGGAAGACGGCAACGCAGCAAGTCCCAGGAGCTTACTGCAGTAAGTGACTGGGGTGAGCGAGGCGGCCAACGCACCTGCGGCGTGAAGTATGCAGGGGAAAGACAGACGGGAGTTAATCAAGCATGCCTAAGTATCGTTCTGCTACCACCACCCACGGTCGCAATATGGCGGGTGCCCGCGCATTGTGGCGCGCCACCGGGATGACCGATGATGACTTCGGTAAACCGATTATCGCTGTGGTGAACTCCTTTACCCAGTTTGTGCCGGGTCACGTCCACCTGCGCGATCTCGGTAAGCTGGTTGCCGAACAAATCGAAGCCTCAGGCGGCGTGGCGAAAGAGTTCAACACCATTGCTGTGGATGATGGTATCGCCATGGGTCATGGCGGCATGCTGTATTCACTGCCGTCGCGTGAGCTGATCGCTGACTCCGTTGAGTACATGGTTAACGCCCACTGCGCCGATGCGATGGTCTGCATCTCCAACTGCGACAAAATCACCCCCGGGATGTTAATGGCCTCTTTGCGCCTGAATATTCCGGTGATCTTTGTTTCCGGCGGTCCGATGGAAGCCGGGAAAACCAAGCTCTCTGACCAAATCATCAAGCTCGACCTGGTTGATGCGATGATTCAGGGTGCTGACCCGAAAGTTTCCGACTCACAAAGCGAGCAGGTTGAACGTTCCGCCTGTCCGACCTGCGGCTCCTGTTCCGGTATGTTCACCGCTAACTCGATGAACTGCCTGACTGAAGCGCTGGGCCTGTCGCAGCCGGGTAACGGTTCACTGCTGGCGACTCACGCCGACCGTAAAGAACTGTTCCTCAACGCAGGTAAGCGCATCGTCGAGCTGACCAAACGCTATTACGAGCAGGACGATGCTTCCGCGCTGCCGCGCAACATTGCCAGCAAAGCGGCATTTGAGAACGCCATGACGCTGGATATCGCCATGGGTGGCTCCACCAACACCGTTCTGCACCTGCTGGCAGCCGCGCAGGAAGCGGAAATCGACTTCACCATGAGTGATATCGACAAGCTGTCCCGCAAAGTCCCGCAGCTGTGTAAAGTGGCGCCGAGTACGCAGAAATACCATATGGAAGACGTGCACCGCGCAGGCGGCGTACTGGGTATTTTAGGCGAACTGGATCGTGCTGGACTGCTGAACCGCGACGTGAAAAACGTGCTGGGGCTGACTCTGCCGCAAACGCTCGATCGGTATGACGTGATGTTGACCAAAGACGACGCGGTGAAAAAAATGTTCCGTGCTGGCCCGGCCGGCATTCGTACAACCCAGGCATTCTCACAGGATTGCCGTTGGGATACGCTGGATGACGACCGCGCTGAAGGCTGCATTCGCTCGCTGGAGCACGCTTACAGCAAAGACGGCGGTCTGGCAGTTCTGTACGGTAACTTCGCGGAAAACGGCTGTATTGTAAAAACCGCAGGCGTGGATGACAGCATCCTGAAATTCACCGGCCCGGCAAAAGTGTACGAAAGCCAGGACGATGCGGTTGAAGCCATCCTCGGCGGTAAAGTGGTGGCTGGTGATGTGGTTGTCATTCGCTACGAAGGGCCGAAAGGCGGGCCAGGCATGCAGGAAATGCTCTACCCAACCACCTTCCTGAAATCGATGGGCCTCGGTAAGGCTTGCGCGCTGATTACCGATGGTCGTTTCTCCGGCGGTACTTCGGGGCTTTCCATTGGTCACGTTTCTCCGGAAGCGGCCAGCGGCGGTAATATCGCGATTATCGAAGATGGTGACATGATTGCCATCGATATCCCGAATCGTGGCATTCAATTGCAACTGAGTGATGCGGAAATCGCTGCGCGCCGTGAAGCGCAGGAAGCTCGAGGTGACAAAGCCTGGACGCCAAAAGATCGTCAGCGTCAGGTCTCCTTCGCACTGCGCGCCTACGCCAGCCTGGCAACCAGTGCCGACAAAGGTGCGGTGCGCGATAAGTCGAAGCTCGGGGGATAATGACCATGGCGGATTCACAACCTCTATCCGGCGCTCCTGAGGGCGCCGAGTATCTCAGAGCGGTACTGCGTGCGCCGGTATACGAAGCGGCACAGGTAACGCCGCTACAGAAAATGGAAAAACTCTCTTCGCGCCTCGACAACGTCATTCTGGTGAAGCGCGAAGACCGTCAACCTGTTCACAGCTTCAAGCTACGCGGTGCCTATGCCATGATGGCGGGCTTGACCGAAGAGCAAAAAGCGCATGGCGTCATTACCGCATCGGCTGGTAATCATGCTCAGGGCGTCGCTTTCTCTTCTGCGCGATTAGGCGTGAAGGCGCTGATTGTCATGCCAACGGCTACCGCGGATATCAAAGTCGATGCCGTTCGCGGCTTCGGCGGAGAAGTGCTGCTGCACGGCGCGAACTTTGATGAAGCCAAAGCCAAAGCGATTGAATTGTCGCAGCAGCAGGGGTTTACCTGGGTGCCGCCGTTCGATCATCCGATGGTGATTGCCGGGCAGGGCACGCTGGCGCTGGAGCTGCTCCAGCAGGATGCGCATCTCGATCGCGTATTTGTGCCAGTTGGTGGTGGCGGATTAGCGGCAGGCGTGGCAGTGCTAATTAAACAGCTGATGCCGCAAATCAAAGTGATTGCCGTGGAAGCGGAAGATTCGGCCTGTCTGAAAGCGGCGCTGGATGCCGGTCATCCGGTGGATCTGCCGCGAGTGGGTCTCTTTGCCGAAGGCGTGGCGGTGAAACGTATTGGTGATGAAACCTTCCGTCTGTGCCAGGAATATCTCGACGATATTATCACTGTCGATAGTGATGCTATTTGCGCGGCAATGAAAGACCTGTTCGAGGATGTACGTGCGGTGGCGGAGCCTTCCGGGGCACTGGCGCTGGCGGGGATGAAAAAATACATCGCCCAGCATAATATTCGCGGCGAGCGCCTGGCGCATGTTCTTTCCGGCGCTAACGTTAACTTCCACGGCCTGCGCTACGTTTCCGAACGTTGCGAGCTGGGGGAACAGCGCGAAGCCTTGCTGGCCGTGACCATCCCGGAAGAAAAGGGCAGCTTCCTGAAGTTTTGCCAACTGCTGGGCGGGCGCTCGGTGACCGAGTTTAACTACCGCTTTGCTGATGCGAAAGACGCCTGCATTTTTGTCGGCGTACGTCTGAGTCGTGGGCTGGAAGAGCGTAAGGAAATCCTGCAACTGCTCAATGAGGGCGGCTATAGCGTGGTGGATCTGTCTGATGACGAGATGGCGAAGCTACACGTGCGCTATATGGTCGGTGGACGTCCGTCGAAACCCTTACAGGAACGTCTTTATAGCTTCGAATTTCCGGAGTCGCCGGGGGCGTTGCTCAAATTCCTGCATACCCTGGGGACGCACTGGAATATTTCATTGTTCCACTATCGCAGTCACGGCACTGACTATGGTCGTGTGCTGGCAGCGTTTGAGTTGGGTGAACACGAGCCTGATTTCGAAACGCGGCTGAATGAACTGGGTTATGACTGTCATGATGAAACACATAACCCGGCATTCAGGTTCTTCCTGGCGGGTTAACGACAGCCATTAAAAAAGGGTTCATGTAAAAACATGAACCCTTTTTGCTACTGTATCAGCAGATTACAGCGTGATAACGTCGAATTCGACTTCGGTATTCACGTCAGCATCGTAATCCACACCGTCGAGGGCAAAACCGAACAGGTTCAGGAATTCCTGCTTGTATCCTGCATAGTCAGTTTCTTGCGCCAGGTTTTCGGTAGTGATCAGCGGCCACAGATCGCGACATGCCTGCTGAATGTCGTCACGCAGTTCCCAGTCATCCATACGGATACGCTGGTTGTCATCAAGCGCCACTTTATCGCCGTACAGGCTGGTGGTCATCAGACGGTTGATCTGCTCAATACAACCTTCGTGAATCCCCTGCGCTTTCATCAGCTTGAAGACCATGGAGATGTACAGCGGCATTACCGGAATCGCAGAAGATGCCTGGGTGATGACGGACTTCAGTACGGCAACGTTAGCGGAACCGTTTAGCGGTGCCAGCTGGTTACGCAGTTCACCCGCCGCGCGATCGAGGTCTTCTTTCGCTTTGCCCAGCGCGCCGTGCCAGTAGATTGGCCAGGTCAGGTCGGTACCGATGTAGGAGTAGGCTACGGTTTTCACGCCATCAGCCAGCACGCCCGCTTCGCTCAGCGCGCCCATCCACAGTTCCCAGTCTTCGCCGCCCATGACGGTGACGGTGTTCTGAACTTCTTCTTCGGTAGCCGGCTCAATGCTGGCGGTGATGATCTGATCTTTGTTGGTATCGATCGCTTTAGAAGTGTAAACCTCACCGATTGGCTTCAGCGCTGAACGGACGATTTCACCGGTTTTCGGCATTTTACGCACTGGGGAAGCCAGTGAGTAAACCACCAGGTCAATCTGACCCAGGTCTTCTTTGATCAGTTTGATCACTTCATCACGGCATTCGTCAGAGAACGCATCGCCGTTAATGCTTTTGGAGTACAGACCTTCACGCTTGGCCGCTTCGTCGAAAGCTGCAGAGTTATACCAGCCTGCGGAACCTGGTTTGGTATCCGTGCCCGGTTTTTCGAAAAATACCCCGATAGTGGCGGCACCGCTGCCAAAGGCGGCGGAAATTCTGGAAGCCAGACCGTAACCGGTGGAAGCACCGATCACCAGCACGCGAGACGGGCCGTTCTCGATTTTCCCGTTCTGCTTAACATACTCGATCTGCTTTTCCACGTTGACTTTGCAGCCAGTCGGATGGGTCGTTGTACAGATGAATCCACGAATTTTTGGTTTGATTATCATAATGATGGCTAATTAAGTTTGTATTTTCGCTGTCAAGTGCGCAATGACACCGTCTGTTCTGGCCTGCTTAACGCGATGGTTAACAAGCCCCCCACTACAATGGATCACGACATTATACAGAAAAGGAGCGCCAATACTGAATCTACCACTGATTTTAGACCTGACGCTGGCGCTACTCTGCGGATTTACGTTCCAGAACAATCTTCCAAAACGCGTCGATCAGCGGTTCATGCAGCCGCTTTTTCGGCGCGCAGACGCCAAGCTCGAACGGTGTTTTTTCGTCACTGCGCTCTAAAATCATCACGCGATTACGTACCGGCTCCGGGCTGTTTTCTAGCACCACTTCCGGCAGCAGCGCCACGCCGCAGCCCAGTGCTACCATTGAGACCATCGCTTCGTGGCCACCCACCGTGGCGTAAATCGATGGGTTGCTGATTTTGTGACGACGGAACCACAACTCGATGCGGCGGCGTACCGGACCCTGATCGGCCATGATAAACGGCACCGTTGACCAGTCCGGCTTATCGACCGATACCTGATTTCGCACCGGGCAGGGCAGCGCTGGAGCGATCAACACAACCGTCAGATTCTCCAGCATCGAGAACGCCACCGCGCCAGGCAGCGTTTCGGGCTTACCGGCAATTGCCAGATCGGCTTCACCAGTGACCACTTTATCCATCGCATCGGCGGCGTCGCCGGTGGTGAGCTTAATTTCCACTGACGGATGCTCGGCGCGGAAACGGTCAAGGATTGGCGGCAGATGGCTGTAGGCGGCAGTTACCGAACAGAAGATATGCAGTTCGCCCGACAGCGACGGCCCTTGTTGATCTAGGGTGTGGCGTAACTGCTGGTACTGCAACAGCGTCTGTTGGGCAAACACGCGCAGCTCTTCACCTGCTTCGGTCAGTGTAACCGTGCGGTTATCGCGCACAAACAGCGGCTGGCCGAGGTCTTCTTCGAGGCGCTGAATCTGCCGGGAAAGCGTGGATGGGCTGACGTGCATTGCCCGCGCGCTGCGGCCAAAGTGACGACTTTCAGCCAAATGCAGGAACATTTTCAGATCGCGTAAATCCACAGACGAGCCTCCGATTTTCTACGTTGCATAAATTGCAATGTGACGTTGTGAATATATCAATTTCCGCAATAAATTTCCTGTTGTAATGTGGATTCAATCTCGCAAATACAAATCTGCGAACCGAATAATAAGCACCACAACACAACATCACGGAGTACACCATCATGGCTAACTACTTTAATACACTGAACCTGCGCCAGCAGCTGGCACAGCTGGGTAAATGTCGCTTTATGGGTCGCGACGAATTCGCCGATGGTGCGAGCTACCTTCAGGGTAAAAAAGTGGTCATCGTCGGCTGTGGCGCCCAGGGTCTGAACCAGGGCCTGAACATGCGTGACTCCGGGCTGGATATCTCCTACGCACTGCGTAAAGAAGCCATTGCTGAGAAGCGTGCTTCCTGGCGTAAAGCGACCGAAAACGGCTTCAAAGTGGGTACCTACGAAGAGCTGATCCCGCAGGCTGATCTGGTGGTTAACCTGACTCCGGACAAGCAGCACTCCGACGTTGTGCGTTCTGTACAGCCGCTGATGAAAGACGGCGCAGCGCTGGGTTACTCCCACGGCTTCAATATCGTGGAAGTGGGTGAGCAGATCCGTAAAGACATCACCGTTGTGATGGTGGCACCGAAATGCCCGGGTACTGAAGTTCGTGAAGAGTACAAACGTGGTTTCGGCGTACCTACGCTGATCGCCGTTCACCCGGAAAATGATCCGAAAGGCGAAGGCATGGCGATTGCTAAAGCCTGGGCTGCGGCTACTGGCGGTCACCGTGCGGGTGTGCTGGAGTCCTCCTTCGTTGCGGAAGTGAAATCTGATCTGATGGGTGAGCAGACTATCCTGTGCGGTATGCTGCAGGCCGGTTCTCTGCTGTGCTTCGATAAGCTGGTAGAAGAAGGTACTGACCCGGCATATGCTGAAAAACTGATTCAGTTCGGCTGGGAAACTATCACCGAAGCGCTGAAGCAGGGCGGCATCACTCTGATGATGGACCGTCTGTCTAACCCGGCGAAACTGCGTGCTTACGCGCTGTCCGAACAGCTGAAAGAGATCATGGCGCCGCTGTTCCAGAAACACATGGACGACATCATCTCCGGTGAATTCTCTTCCGGCATGATGGCTGACTGGGCCAACGACGATAAGAAACTGCTGACCTGGCGTGAAGAGACCGGCAAAACCGCGTTCGAAACCGCTGCCCAGTTCGACGGTAAAATCGGCGAGCAGGAATACTTTGATAAAGGCGTTCTGATGATTGCGATGGTGAAAGCGGGCGTTGAGCTGGCGTTCGAAACCATGGTGGATTCCGGCATCATCGAAGAATCTGCTTACTACGAATCACTGCACGAACTGCCGCTGATCGCCAACACTATTGCCCGTAAGCGTCTGTACGAAATGAACGTGGTTATCTCTGATACCGCAGAATACGGCAACTACCTGTTCTCTTACGCTTGCGTACCGCTGCTGAAAGAGTTCATGACCACCCTGCAGACCGGCGACCTGGGCAAAGCGATTGCTGAAGGCGCGGTAGACAACGCGCAGCTGCGTGACGTGAACGATGCGATTCGCGGCCATGCTATCGAGAAAGTGGGCCAGAAACTGCGTGGCTACATGACCGATATGAAGCGCATTGCGGTCGCAGGATAATTCCTCATAGAGGAATGGCATATCAACAGCGCTTCGTAGGCCGGATAAGCGAAGCGCTATCCGGCAAAAAAAGCCCGGTGTTTAAACACCGGGCTTTCTATTAGTTACGGTACAGCACTTTAATGATGTGGTAACCGAACTGAGTGTGCAGCGGACCGGTTGGCTCCAGCACAGGGCAGGAAAAGACCACTTTATCGAACGCCGGAACCATCTGGCCCTGACGGAATTCGCCTAAATCACCGCCGCGTTTGCCTGATGGGCAGATGGAGTGTTTCTTCGCCAGTTTGCCGAAGTCGGCGCCGTTTTTAATCTGTTCCAGAAGATCCAGTGCCAGTTTCTCTTCTTTAACAAGGATATGCACTGCTGCTGCTGTTTTTGCCATGATCGTGCCTTCAAAAGGGGGTCTGTAAGGCTCGCGATTTTAGCATGGCTTACCGTCGATACAGCACTTTGATGATGTGGTAGCCAAATTTGGTTTTTACAGGCCCGTAAGGTTTAAGCAGTGGGCAGCTAAACACAGCGGCATCAAATGGCCCCACCATCATCCCCTGTTTGAACTCGCCCAGATCGCCTCCGTTGCGCCCAGAGGGGCAGCGAGAATAGCGTTTTGCCAAATGATCGAAGCTAATACCGCGATCCAGCTTGCTCAGGATCTCCAGAGCTAATTTCTCTTCTTTCACCAGGATATGTAGGGCTGCCGCGCTCTTAGCCATTATTTTGTTCTCATGTCTCAAAGATGTCCCATTACTTTATCACCCGTCTTAGTCGTGGACATATACTCTTCGCCATCGCGGGACAGATGTCTCGTCTGATGCATGGAAACGGGAGATGAGCGACATTTTCTCTGCCGCATTCCCTTTTGCCGGGGACCTCCGTCCTGTCCCTACAGCCATGGAGCGAGATATCATGGATACAATGAAAAAAACTGAATTTTCAGTCGGATGGCTTACCGGGCTGGGTGATATTGTTCGCGATCCACAGCTCTATGAATTATTGAAATATTGCCCTCTGGACATCATGCAGCGCTGGCGTTTTGAAGAGATCCAACGCGGTGCCTTTATCTGTCGGCAGGGGGAAATATGTCAGCGTTTTTCGCTGATTATTGCCGGTGAAGTCGATGTTTTCTATGAGGCTGAAGATGGACGTCGTTATCGTCAAGCCCGCTACCGGAAAGGCGATATGCTGGGCGAACTCGAGATTTTTGAGTCGCGCCATTACATCTGTTCGGTAGTGGCGGTAGGACATGTGCAGCTTCTGAGCTTATCGCAGGAATACTTCAGCCGCTGGCTGGCGTTAGATAACCATTTTAACCAGCGGATGCTGCGCTTCTTTAGTCAGCAATATTACCAGCTGTCGAAAAAGGCCAGCAGCGACAATCTTTACTCGCTGTATCAGCGAGTGTGCCAGGCGTTATGGCTGCGTTATCAACAAGATGGCACGAATGAAATTTTGCTGGATAAGCTAAACTTCAGTCAGGAACTGGCGGCGACGACACGCAGTATTAACCGTATTTTACATGACCTGAAAGCGCTACAGATTATTGATACCGATGGTGAAAGTATTGTGTTGTCAGCCCCTGAAAAATTAAAGCGGGAGGCTGATATCGGATAACCGCAAGAGTGAAGGAGGCGGGAGAATGTCGCTGCAACCCCATATCCAGTTAAGCAAGGAGATGACAGGCGCACGCTATGCGCTGCTGCCGGGAGACCCGTTGCGGGTAGATCGCATCGCCAATTTTCTTGATAACCCAGAATCGCTTGGTCAAAACCGTGAGTTTCGCGCCGCGCGAGGTTGGTATCAGGGGATCGAGATTTTAGTGCTCTCTACCGGAATCGGTGGACCGTCTACGGCTATTGCCATTGAAGAACTGCGTCAAATCGGTGTAAAGACCTTGATTCGTATCGGTAGCTGCGGGGCATTGCAGGATAATCTTGCGCTTGGTGACGTGATTATCGCCCATGCCGCGGTAACGGATGACGGGACCAGCCGTACCTATGCGCCTGCGGGCTATCCGGCCTGCGCCGACCCGCAGTTAACCTGGGAACTGATGGCGCAAGCGCGGCAGATGAATATTCCCGCCACATGCGGCCTGGTGCGCAGCCACGATAGTTTTTATACCGACCGGGAAGCGGAACTGGATGCGCAGTGGTCGGCACTCGGCGTTCTGGGTGCGGATATGGAAAGTGCCGCTTTGATGGCCATCGGTGCGCTGCGCGGGTTACGTACGGCATCATTACTCAATGTGGTGGTTGCCCACAACGGTTGTCTGGATAGCAGTATCAATGATTATGTCCAGCAGGAAACGTTGTGCCAACAGGGCGAAGAACGGCAAATTACTCTGGCGCTACGCTCCATTCATTCCGATAGTCAGCAAGGAGGTCAGTGATGGACTTTTTTAGCATTAACAATGTAATGGTCAACATTCCTCTCGGCGAAGGCGGCTATGCACTATCTTGGATTGAAGCCATTGGTACCGTATTTGGTCTGTTATGTATCTGGTGTGCCAGCCGGGAAAAAATCATCAATTACCTGTTTGGCCTGATTAACGTCACGCTGTTTGCAGCAATCTTTTTCCAGATTCAGCTCTATGCCAGCTTGTTGCTACAGGTGTTTTTCTTCGCCGCTAACATTTACGGTTGGTATGCGTGGAGCCGGCAAAATGAGGCGCAGGAAGCAGCGCTCAAAGTACGTTGGCTTTCCCGTCAGCAAACCCTGGTACTGGGCGGCGTTTGCGCGGTGGCGATAGTTTTGATGACGCTGTTTATCGATCCGGTGTTTGCAGCGCTTACCCGCATTATGATTGCACTGCTACAAATGATAGGTATACCGGTCGCGATGCCTGACCTTCAGCCCGATGCCTTCCCGTTCTGGGATTCCACCATGCTGGTGTTGTCGATTGCGGCCATGATTCTGATGACGCGTAAATATGTCGAAAACTGGCTGCTGTGGGTGCTCATCGACGTGATTAGCGTGGTTATTTACGCGGTGCAGGGCGTTTACGCCATGTCGCTTGAGTATGTCCTGCTGACGGCAATCGCGGTGATGGGATCCTACAGCTGGATCAAGAGCGCGCAGCGCAACGGCTATACACCACTAGCCGCGACAGCTTCCTGATTGACCCGATTTTCTGGCTACTCACAGGGGTAGCCAGTTACTCTTTTTCTCCCTCTTTCTGCTACAATCCACCTCCCCCGTGTTTACAGATTGAGCAATCCCTTATGCGTTTGAACCCCGGACAACAACAAGCCGTCGAATTCGTCACCGGACCTTGCCTGGTGCTGGCGGGAGCGGGTTCCGGCAAGACGCGTGTTATCACCAACAAAATAGCCCATCTGATCCGTGAATGTGGCTATCAGGCACGACATATTGCGGCAGTGACCTTTACCAATAAGGCTGCGCGCGAGATGAAAGAGCGCGTGGCGCAAACGCTGGGTCGTAAAGAGGCGCGTGGGTTGATGATCTCCACCTTCCACACCCTGGGACTGGATATCATTAAGCGTGAATACGCGGCGCTGGGGATGAAGTCTAACTTCTCGTTGTTTGACGATACTGACCAAGTGGCCTTGCTTAAGGAACTGACCGAAGGGCTAATCGAAGACGATAAGCTTATTCTCCAGCAGCTGATCTCGACGATCTCCAACTGGAAAAACGATCTGATGACTCCGGCGCAGGCGGCAGCCAGCGCAAAGGGCGAGCGCGATCGTATTTTTGCCCACTGCTATGGTCTGTATGACGCGCATATGAAGGCGTGTAACGTCCTCGATTTTGACGATCTTATCCTGCTTCCTACTCTGCTGCTACAGCGCAATGAAGAAGTGCGTGAGCGCTGGCAAAACAGAATCCGCTACCTGCTGGTGGATGAATATCAGGATACCAACACCAGCCAGTATGAGCTGGTGAAGTTGCTGGTAGGGAAACGTGCGCGCTTTACCGTCGTGGGCGATGACGATCAGTCGATCTACTCCTGGCGCGGCGCCCGTCCGCAGAACCTGGTACTGTTGAGCAAAGATTTTCCGGCTTTACAGGTGGTGAAGCTGGAGCAAAACTACCGTTCATCAGGTCGCATCCTTAAGGCGGCGAACATCCTCATTGCGAACAATCCACACGTCTTTGAAAAGCGGCTCTTTTCCGAGTTGGGTTACGGTGCTGAGCTGAAGGTACTGAGCGCAAATAATGAAGAGCATGAAGCCGAACGTGTGACCGGGGAATTAATTGCCCATCACTTTGTGAACAAGACGCAATATAAAGACTACGCCATCCTTTATCGCGGCAACCATCAGTCGCGCGTGTTCGAAAAGTTTCTGATGCAGAACCGTATCCCGTACAAAATTTCCGGTGGAACGTCGTTCTTCTCGCGTCCGGAGATTAAAGATCTGCTGGCCTACCTGCGCGTGCTGAGCAACCCGGATGACGACAGCGCATTTTTGCGCATCGTAAACACGCCAAAGCGTGAAATCGGTCCAGCCACGCTGCAAAAGTTGGGTGAATGGGCGATGACGCGTAATAAAAGCCTGTTTACCGCCAGCTTTGATATGGGGCTTAGCCAGACACTGACCGGGCGCGGGTATGACTCTCTGACCCGCTTTACGCACTGGCTGGGTGAAATTCAGCGCCTGGCGGAGCGCGAACCGGTTGCCGCCGTGCGCGATCTTATCCACGGTATTGATTACGAATCCTGGCTGTATGAAACCTCGCCGAGCCCGAAAGCGGCTGAAATGCGTATGAAAAACGTCAATACGCTGTTCAGCTGGATGACGGAGATGCTGGAAGGCAGTGAGCTGGAAGAGCCGATGACCCTGACCCAGGTAGTTACCCGCTTTACCCTGCGCGACATGATGGAGCGTGGAGAGAGCGAAGAAGAGCTGGATCAGGTGCAGTTGATGACGCTGCATGCCTCAAAAGGGCTGGAGTTCCCTTACGTGTTTATGGTGGGAATGGAAGAAGGATTTTTGCCGCACCAGAGCAGTATCGATGAAGACAATATCGACGAAGAACGTCGTCTGGCTTACGTAGGGATTACGCGTGCACAGAAAGAACTCATCTTCACTCTGTGTAAAGAGCGTCGTCAGTATGGTGAGTTGGTGCGTCCGGAACCGAGTCGTTTCCTGCTGGAGCTGCCACAGGATGACGTTATCTGGGAACAAGAGCGTAAAGTGGTGAGCGCTGAGGAGCGGATGCAAAAAGGGCAGGCAAGCATCGCTAATATTCGGGCAATGATGGCGAAAGCCAAAGCGAAGTAGGTATTTTGTAGGCCGGATACGTGTAAACGCGCGCTATCCGGCAACCAACATCTAATGAACGTCCAGCGGCCAGTGGACATAGCTTTGCCACTGACTTTCCTGATCGATTAACTCTTTACCCAGCGGATGATGTTCCAGCCAGCCTTCAGGTAGCGTGACCGTCAGGTGCTCGTTTCTTGCATCCATTTGAATTTCCGGCACAAGATCGTCACGGCGACGGCTGGCGAAGATGATCGCCAAACGTAGCAAACGGCAAAGATGCTCCGCGATGCGCGGTGGCACTGCGTTTTGCTGGTGGAGCGAAGAGAGATCGACGGGGTTGGTCTGGTTGAGTAACAGCGTTGCTAGCAGTTTCTTTTGCGCAGGGGTAAAACCCGGGAGATCGAGATTGCGCACCAGATAAGCGGCATGCTGTGGTGCCTGTTTAAAATCAACGCTCAGGCCAATTTCATGCAGCTGACAGGCACTAATCAGTAGTTCGCGGCTAATCGGTTCAAGATGCCACTTTTTTTCTACCTGATCGAGAAATTTAGTCGCTAAATTGGCAACGCGATGTGCTTGCTCTGTATCGACCATAAAGCGACGCTGGATATTGCGTAATGTGCGGCTACGAATATCCTGATCCACCGCCAGATGCAGCATGCCGTAGACCAGACCTTCACGTAATGCGCCGCCGGCCAGGGTCATGCATTGAATGTTCAGTTCGGTGAAAATAGCAATCAGAATGGCCAGCCCGCTGGGGAAAACCAGCGCACGTTCCAGCGTTAACCCTTCGATTTCCAGCTCTTCCAGACGACCGCAGTGAATGGCGCGCTGCTTAAGCTGCTGCAGTTTGGCCAACGTAATGCGCTCATCCATACCCTGCGCCATCATGATTTCCTGCAACGCCTGGACGGTACCAGAGGCACCAACGCAAACTTTCCAGCCATGAAAACGCAGTTTGTCGGCGACCGGGCGCAGAACTTCACGTGCGGCCTTCTCTGCCTCGTCAAAGTTTTCCTGTGCCAGATTACGATCGGTAAAATAGCGTTCGAGCCAGGTGACGCAGCCCATCGACAGGCTGAACAGAGAGGTGGTTTGTGCGCCGGATCCGGTGACTAATTCAGTGCTGGCGCCACCAATATCCACAACCAGACGCTGATCGGCACCGCCGGTTGTGTGGGCCACACCTTGATAAATCAGTCGCGCTTCTTCTTCACCGCTAATTACCTGGACAGGGCAGCCAAGGATCTCTTGCGCTTTAGCAATAAACACATCGGCATTTACGGCGATGCGTAATGTTGCCGTGGCGACCACGCGGATTTGAGGATGCGGAATATCCTGCAGACGTTCTGCAAACAAGCGCAAGCATTGCCAGCCGCGCTCCATCGCTTCAACAGAGAGCTCGTTGTCACCGTTGAGTCCAGCGGCCAGACGCACTTTGCGTTTGATACGCGTGAGCGTCTGGATGCTTCCTGCCACCTCGCGTACAACCAGCATATGAAAACTATTCGAGCCGAGATCGATTGCTGCATACAGCGAAGTAGAATTCATACACTTCATCCTTCAACCTGTATCTGTGTTGGCTGCGTTCTCTCACCCGAATCATTTACTAAAATAAGCTCATCGGGATTCGTTTTCTTGCCGCCTTGATACAGGCTGAATGATTTTGTGTATGGCATAACTTTTCTTAACCTGAACGACGACGATTACGCGGAGCACCACCGGTACGGCGTGGGCCATTGTCTGTACGCGGGCGCGTTAAGCGCAACGGCTTCGGCAGATCGGTCATCAGCGCATCCGGGTTATATTTGCTGACCGGAATCGAGTGGCCGATATAGGTCTCGATTGCGGGTAAATTCAGCGCGTACTCTTCACAGGCCAGGCTGATAGAGTGACCGCTTGCGCCAGCACGTCCGGTACGACCGATTCGGTGAACGTAATCTTCACAGTCATCCGGCAGGTCATAGTTAAATACGTGCGTTACTGCTGGGATATGCAGGCCACGCGCAGCGACATCCGTCGCAACGAGAATGTCGAGATCGCCACGGGTGAACTCATCAAGAATACGCAGACGTTTTTTCTGTGCTACGTCACCGGTCAGCAGACCGACGCGATGACCGTCCGCAGCAAGGCTGCCCCAGATATCTTCACAACGATGCTTGGTGTTAGCAAAAACAATGGCGCGATCTGGCCACTCTTCTTCAATCAGCGTTTGCAGCAAACGCATTTTCTCTTCGTTGGAAGGGTAGAAGAGCTCTTCTTTAATGCGGTGGCCAGTTTTCTGTTCCGGTTCGACTTCAACGTACTCCGCGTTATTCATCTGTTCGAACGCCAGTTCGCGAACGCGGTATGAGAGGGTTGCAGAAAACAGCATGTTCAGACGTTGGGTGGTTGGCGGCATACGACGGAACAGCCAACGGATATCTTTAATAAAGCCCAGATCGTACATACGATCGGCTTCATCCAGCACCACGACCTGAATCGCGCCCAGATTAATGTGGTTCTGTTTTGCATAGTCGATGAGACGACCGGTCGTGCCGATAAGAATATCGACGCCGCTTTCCAGCACTTTCAGCTGTTTATCGTAACCGTCGCCGCCATACGCCAGGCCTAATTTCAGACCAGTGGTCTGTGCCAGCGGCTCGGCATCGGCGTGGATCTGCACGGCTAACTCACGCGTTGGCGCCATAATTAACGCACGCGGTTGGTTCACCTTGCGATCGGCAATCGCGGGATGAGAGAGAAGATAATGAAACGTTGACGTCAGGAACGCCATCGTTTTTCCGGTACCGGTTTGCGCCTGCCCGGCAACATCACGACCAGCCAGCGTTAGCGGCAGCGCGAGGGCCTGAATGGGCGTACAGTTATGAAAGCCTTTATTTTCAAGGGCTTCTATCACCTTTGGGTGCAGGGCGAAGTCGGAAAACTTCTGTTCTGTTAAATGTGTTTTGCTCATAGTGTGGTAGAATATCAGCTTACTATTGCTTTACGAAAGCGTATCCGGTGAAATAAAGTCAACCTTTAGTTGGTTAATGCTACATCAACACGTCGTTGATTAATGCTACACCAATGCACCAGGCTTATTCCTGTGGAGTTATTATGAGCGATAAAATTATTCACCTGACTGACGACAGTTTTGACACGGATGTACTCAAAGCGGACGGAGCAATCCTCGTTGATTTCTGGGCAGAGTGGTGCGGTCCGTGCAAAATGATCGCTCCGATTCTGGATGAAATCGCTGACGAATATCAGGGCAAACTGACGGTTGCTAAACTGAACATTGACCAAAACCCAGGCACCGCGCCGAAGTATGGTATCCGTGGCATCCCGACCCTGCTGCTGTTTAAAAACGGCGAAGTTGCGGCGACGAAAGTCGGCGCGCTGTCCAAAGGTCAGTTGAAAGAATTCCTCGACGCTAATTTAGCATAAGGAAGTCTCATGATCGGGCGACCCTACTTCGAAATGATTCGGATGACTGGACGCCCGACTTGAGTCGTGCTAAGTTAGTGTTGACTTCGTATTAAACATACCTTATTAAGTTTGAATCTAGTTATATCCAATACTTCCCGTTGTTTCTCGCGCGAGGAGTGGACAGATTCCTGGCTTGTCACTCAATCCGTCTTGTCGTTTCAGTTCTGCGTACTTTCCTGTGACCAGACAGCGAACAGACATGAGTTGATGGCCGTAAACAGGCATGGATGACCCTGCCATACCATTCACAACATTAAGTTCGAGATTTACCCCAAGTTTAAGAACTCACACCATTATGAATCTTACCGAATTAAAGAATACGCCGGTTTCTGAGCTGATCACTCTCGGCGAAAATATGGGCCTTGAAAACCTGGCTCGTATGCGCAAGCAGGACATTATTTTTGCCATCCTGAAGCAGCACGCAAAGAGTGGCGAAGATATCTTTGGTGACGGTGTGCTGGAGATATTGCAGGATGGATTTGGTTTCCTCCGCTCTGCAGACAGCTCCTACCTCGCCGGTCCTGATGACATCTACGTTTCTCCCAGCCAAATCCGCCGTTTCAACCTCCGCACTGGTGATACCATTTCTGGTAAGATTCGCCCGCCGAAAGAAGGTGAACGCTACTTTGCGCTGTTGAAAGTTAACGAAGTTAACTACGACAAACCAGAAAACGCCCGTAACAAAATCCTCTTTGAGAACTTAACGCCGCTGCACGCAAACTCTCGTCTGCGTATGGAACGCGGTAACGGTTCTACTGAAGACTTAACGGCGCGTGTACTGGATCTGGCATCGCCGATCGGTCGTGGCCAACGTGGTCTGATTGTTGCTCCGCCGAAAGCGGGTAAAACCATGCTGCTGCAGAATATCGCGCAGAGCATTGCATACAATCATCCTGACTGCGTGCTGATGGTGCTGCTGATTGACGAACGTCCGGAAGAAGTTACCGAGATGCAGCGTCTGGTGAAAGGTGAAGTGGTTGCCTCTACCTTTGACGAACCAGCCTCCCGCCACGTTCAGGTTGCGGAAATGGTTATCGAGAAGGCGAAACGTCTGGTTGAACACAAGAAAGACGTTATCATTCTGCTTGACTCCATCACCCGTCTGGCGCGTGCATATAACACCGTGGTTCCGGCTTCCGGTAAAGTACTGACCGGTGGTGTGGACGCCAACGCCCTGCATCGTCCTAAGCGTTTCTTTGGTGCTGCACGTAACGTGGAAGAGGGCGGTAGCCTGACCATCATCGCGACTGCGCTGATTGATACCGGCTCTAAAATGGATGAAGTTATCTACGAAGAGTTTAAAGGTACCGGCAACATGGAACTGCATCTCTCTCGTAAGATTGCTGAAAAACGCGTCTTCCCGGCTATCGACTACAACCGTTCTGGTACCCGTAAAGAAGAGCTGCTCACTACCCAGGAAGAGCTGCAGAAAATGTGGATCCTGCGCAAAATCATCCATCCGATGGGTGAAATCGACGCAATGGAATTCCTCATTAACAAACTGGCGATGACCAAGACCAACGACGACTTCTTCGATATGATGAAGCGTTCCTGATTCGGGCATCATCTGAAAACGCCACGTTTTTACGTGGCGTTTTGCTTTTGTGGATGTAATCTTAACGACACAATAATAATAATCCGGTATGACATACCGCCTGGCGATGAAGGGTTGTAATTCGTATTTTGTGGTTAATAATCATACAGAACCACCTGATATGGAATCGGGTTTCTCTTCTGAATAATCGCCTGGATGGTTATACTTCATATATTGATATTCTTTGAGAGTATGTATAGTGAATTTACTGACAGCAAGTACTGATCTCATCAGTATTTTTTTATTCACAACGCTGTTTCTTTTCTTTGCCCGCAAGGTTGCGAAAAAGATAGGATTGGTGGATAAACCCAACTTCCGCAAACGTCATCAGGGACTGATTCCGTTGGTTGGGGGGATTTCGGTTTACGCAGGCATTTGCTTTACGTTCCTCATCGCCGATTATTATATCCCGCATGCAACTCTCTACCTGGCTTGTGCCGGTGTACTGGTGTTTATCGGTGCACTGGACGACCGCTTTGATATCAGTGTAAAAATCCGTGCGACCATCCAGGCTATCATCGGCATCATTATGATGGCGGTAGGTAAGCTCTATCTGTTGAGCCTTGGGTTCATTTTTGGCCCTTGGGAGATGGTGCTCGGTCCTTTTGGCTATTTCCTTACCCTTTTCGCCGTTTGGGCTGCAATTAACGCCTTTAACATGGTGGATGGGATTGATGGTCTGTTAGGCGGGCTATCCAGCGTATCATTCGCCGCAATGGGGCTTATCTTGTGGTTTGACGGCCAGACAAGCCTGGCTATCTGGTGTTTTGCCATGATCGCCGCCATTCTGCCTTACATCATGCTGAACCTGGGTATTCTCGGACGTCGCTATAAGGTCTTTATGGGCGATGCGGGGAGTACACTGATTGGCTTTACGGTCATCTGGATCCTGCTGGAGACCACTCAAGGTAAAACGCATCCTATTAGCCCGGTCACCGCACTGTGGATTATTGCCATTCCGTTAATGGATATGGTGGCGATCATGTATCGTCGTTTACGTAAAGGTATGAGCCCTTTCTCCCCGGACCGCCAACATATTCACCATTTAATTATGCGCGCCGGGTTTACTTCCCGACAGGCTTTTGTCCTGATTACGCTGGCTGCTGCGATCCTGGCTTCTATCGGCGTGTTGGCTGAATATTCTCGGGTCGTTCCGGAATGGGTGATGCTGGTGCTCTTTTTACTGGCATTTGTCTTGTACGACTATTGTATTAAACGTGCCTGGAAGGTAGCGAGATTTATCAAACGCTGGAAGCGCAAGTTGCGTAGAAACCGTGACAGTAAACCAAACTTAACCAAATAAATTGAGGGTACGATGACACAACCATTACCGGGGGAACATGCCATGAGCGCTGAAAATGAACTGGACATCCGTGGGTTGTTTCGTACTTTGTGGACAGGGAAGGTGTGGATCGTCGGTATGGCTCTCGCCTTCGCGTTAGTCGCTCTCGCCTATACGTTTTTTGCTCGTCAGGAGTGGAGCGCGACGGCGATTTCAGACAGGCCAACGGTTAATATGTTGGGCGGCTATTACTCTCAGCAGCAGTTCTTACGTAACCTGGACATCAAGGCCAGTCTCGCATCTGCGGATCAGCCGTCAGTGATGGATGAGGCCTATAAAGAATTTATCATGCAGCTTGCCTCATGGGATACGCGCCGTGAATTCTGGCAGCAGACTGATTACTACAAGCAACGTATGGTGGGGAACAGTAAAGCCGATGCGGCGATGCTGGATGAACTGATTAATAACATTCAGTTTATGCCCGGCGATGCGGTTCGTAATACTAATGACAGCGTGAAGTTGATTGCCGAAACGGCACCTGATGCCAACAATCTGTTGCGTCAGTACGTCGCGTTTGCCAGTCAGCGTGCGGCGCGTCATCTGAACGACGAGTTAAAGGGAGCCTGGGCTGCGCGCACTGTGCAGATGAAGGCGCAGGTTAAACGCCAGGAAGAAGTGGCGAAATCGATTTTCTCTCGCCGAGTTCACAACATTGAGCAGGCTCTCAAAATTGCTGAACAGCATAATATTTCGCGTACTTCCACTGACGTTCCGGCTGAAGAGCTACCCGATTCTGAACTGTTTTTGCTTGGACGTCCTATGCTGCAGGCACGACTCGAAAACCTGCAATCTGTTGGTCCCGATTTCGATCTGGACTACTTCCAAAACCGAGCCATGCTTAACACACTGAACGTTGGGCCAACTCTGGATCCGCGTTTTCAGACCTATCGTTATTTGCGTACGCCGGAGGAACCGGTAAAACGTGACAGCCCTCGTCGTGCCTTCCTGATGATTATGTGGGGCATCGTTGGGGCTCTGATCGGTGCTGGTGTCGCGTTAACCCGTCGCCGCACGATTTAGCAATATCGTTGCAGTGAGGGGCTGGGCCCTCACTGCCAATCCGAAGAGAATCGATGTGAAAGTACTGACTGTATTTGGCACGCGACCGGAGGCCATAAAAATGGCACCTCTGGTTCATGCGCTGGCAAAAGATCCTGATTTTGAGGCAAAAGTTTGCGTCACGGCGCAGCATCGGGAGATGCTCGATCAGGTGTTGAACCTCTTTTCCATTGTACCTGACTACGATCTCAATATTATGCAGCCAGGTCAGGGACTAACAGAAATTACCTGCCGAATACTGGAAGGATTAAAGCCAATTCTGGCTGATTTTAAACCTGACGTTGTGTTAGTTCACGGCGATACCACAACCACCATTGCTACTAGCCTGGCCGCGTTCTATCAGCGCATCCCGGTAGGGCATGTGGAGGCAGGCTTACGTACAGGCGATCTCTACTCTCCCTGGCCGGAAGAGGCGAACCGTACGCTGACCGGGCATCTGGCGATGTATCATTTTGCACCAACAGAAAACTCGCGCCAAAACCTGTTACGGGAAAACATTTCTGATAGCCGTATCTTCGTTACAGGTAATACGGTTATTGATGCGTTGATCTGGGTACGCGATCGCGTACTGGCGAGTGATGCATTACGAGCTGAACTGGCAGAGCATTACCCATTCCTGAGCTCGGATAAAAAGATGATACTGGTGACCGGTCATCGTCGGGAAAGCTTCGGTCGTGGTTTTGAACACATTTGTCATGCGCTGGCGGAAATTGCCGCGGCCAATCAGAACGTACAGATTGTCTATCCGGTGCACCTGAATCCTAACGTCAGCGAACCGGTTAATCGCATTCTGGGGCACGTTGAAAACATCATCCTGATTGAACCGCAGGATTATATGCCGTTTGTCTGGCTGATGAATCACGCCTGGCTGATCCTTACCGACTCTGGCGGGATTCAGGAAGAAGCCCCATCTCTGGGGAAACCGGTACTGGTGATGCGCGAAACGACGGAACGTCCGGAAGCGATTACTGCAGGCACAGTACGTCTGGTAGGGACCGACCCGCAGCGTATTGTCGAAGAAGTCACGCGTTTGCTGCATGACGACAATGAATATCAGACCATGAGCCGCGCCCATAATCCGTATGGTGACGGGCAGGCATGTGGCCGCATTTTACACGCGTTAAAAAATAATCGGATATCGCTATGAGTTTTACGACCATTTCTGTCATTGGGCTGGGTTATATCGGACTGCCGACGGCGGCTGCCTTTGCTTCCCGTCAAAAGCATGTGATTGGCGTAGATGTAAATCAACACGCGGTGGATACCATTAATCGCGGTGAAATTCATATCGTTGAGCCAGATTTGGGCGCCGTGGTGAAAACGGCGGTCGAAAATGGATTTCTGCGTGCGACCACAACCCCTGTAGATGCGGATGCCTATCTGATTGCTGTGCCTACTCCGTTTAAAGGGGAGCACGAACCCGATATGGTTTATGTGGAAGCCGCGGCTAAATCTCTTGCACCGGTGCTGAAAAAAGGCGCGTTGGTGATCCTTGAATCGACGTCGCCTGTCGGGGCCACTGAACAGATGGCCACATGGCTGGCTGAAATGCGTCCTGACCTGACTTTCCCACAGCAAGTCGGTGAACACGCGGACGTTAACATTGCTTATTGCCCAGAGCGAGTGCTGCCGGGCCAGGTGATGGTTGAACTGATTAAAAACGACCGCGTGATTGGGGGAATGACCTCCGTCTGTTCCGCGCGTGCTAGCGAACTGTACAACATTTTCCTGGAGGGCGAATGTGTCGTGACCAACGCCCGTACGGCGGAAATGTGCAAACTGACTGAAAATAGCTTCCGCGACGTCAATATCGCTTTCGCCAATGAGTTGTCGCTGATTTGCGCCGATCAGGGGATCAACGTCTGGGAACTGATTCGACTGGCAAATCGCCATCCGCGCGTGAATATTTTACAACCGGGTCCGGGGGTTGGCGGGCACTGTATCGCGGTTGATCCGTGGTTTATCGTGGCGCAGAACCCGCAGCAGGCGAAATTGATTCGCACCGCGCGTGAGGTAAACGACGGTAAGCCTCATTGGGTGGTTGATCAGGTAAAAGCTGCCGTGGCCGACTGTCTGGCGGATACTAATAAACGGGCCAGCGAAGTGAAAATTGCCTGTTTTGGTCTGGCATTTAAACCGAATATTGATGACTTACGTGAAAGCCCGGCGATGGGAATTGCGCAAAGCATCGCGCATTGGCACAAAGGCGAAACATTGGTGGTGGAACCGAACATCCATCAACTGCCGAAAAAACTGGACGGTCTGTGCCAACTGGCAGCGCTGGACGATGCCCTGGCTAGCGCCGATGTGCTGGTCTTGCTGGTCGACCATAATGAATTTAAAGCCATTAAAGGCGATGCGGTTCACCAGCAATATATCGTTGATACCAAAGGGGTCTGGCGCTAATGAAACGAATTCTGGTTACCGGTGGAGCGGGATTCATCGGCTCGGCGGTTGTACGGCATATCATTCAGGAGACTCAGGATGCGGCAATTGTGGTCGATAAGCTGACCTATGCCGGAAACCTGATGTCGCTGGAGCTGGTTGCACAGAATCCTCGTTTTACCTTTGAGAAAGTCGATATCTGCGATCGAGCTTCGCTCGACAGGGTGTTTCAACACTATCAGCCGGACTGCGTGATGCATCTGGCGGCAGAAAGCCACGTCGATCGCTCAATTGATGGTCCGGCCGCCTTCATCGAAACTAACATCGTGGGAACCTACACGCTGTTGGAAGCGGCGCGCGCTTACTGGAGTGATTTAACCAGCGAGAAAAAATCAGCGTTTCGTTTCCACCATATCTCGACTGACGAGGTGTATGGCGACCTGCATTCTACAGATGATTTCTTCACTGAAACCACACCGTATGCACCGAGCAGCCCTTATTCCGCGTCGAAAGCCAGCAGCGATCATCTGGTTCGCGCCTGGCTGCGTACCTACGGTCTGCCAACGCTGATAACCAACTGTTCTAACAACTATGGTCCGTACCATTTCCCGGAAAAACTGATTCCGCTGATGATCCTCAACGCATTGGCGGGGAAGCCGTTGCCGGTTTACGGCAATGGGCAACAGATCCGTGACTGGTTGTATGTAGAAGATCACGCCAGGGCGCTCTATTGTGTGGCGACAACGGGCGCGGTGGGAGAAACCTATAATATCGGTGGCCATAACGAGCGTAAAAACCTGGAAGTTGTCGAAACGGTTTGCAGCCTGTTGGAAGAGCTGGCACCGCAAAAGCCGCAGGGTATCGCGCAGTACCGCGACTTGATCGCTTTTGTGGACGATCGCCCGGGTCATGATTTGCGTTATGCCATTGACGCGTCGAAAATTGCGCGTGAACTAGGCTGGATGCCGCAAGAAACGTTTGAAAGCGGAATGCGCAAAACCGTGCAATGGTATCTGGCTAATCAGGCATGGTGGAAACCCGTGCAGGACGGCAGTTACCAGGGCGAACGTTTAGGTCTGAAGGGCTAACAGCCTGGTTTTGGCTCCCGGAGGAGACAACGCATGAAAGGTATCATTCTGGCGGGTGGCTCAGGTACTCGCCTGTATCCCATTACGCGTGGCGTATCGAAGCAGCTATTGCCTATTTACGATAAGCCGATGATTTACTACCCGTTATCAGTATTGATGCTGGCGGGAATTCGCGAAATCCTGATTATCACTACACCGGAAGATAAAGGCTATTTCCAGCGCTTACTGGGCGATGGATCTGAGTTCGGCATTGAATTGCACTATGCTGAGCAACCCAGTCCGGATGGATTAGCACAGGCGTTTATCATTGGTGAAACGTTCCTTAACGGTGAACCATCATGTCTGGTGTTAGGAGACAATATCTTCTTTGGTCAGGGATTCAGTCCAAAACTGCGTCACGTAGCCGCCAGAACGCAAGGCGCGACGGTGTTTGGTTACCAGGTGATGGATCCTGAACGTTTTGGTGTCGTGGAGTTTGACGACAATTTTCGAGCTATTTCGCTGGAAGAGAAGCCGAAAGCACCAAAATCCAACTGGGCAGTGACTGGTCTCTATTTCTATGACAGCAAGGTGGTGGAATATGCAAAACGCGTAAAACCTTCTGAGCGTGGGGAGCTGGAGATTACGTCTATCAACCAGATGTATCTTGATGACGGACATCTGACGGTAGAATTGCTCGGGCGTGGCTTTGCCTGGCTGGATACCGGTACGCACGACAGTCTTATCGAAGCGAGTACTTTTGTGCAGACGGTGGAAAAACGCCAGGGCTTTAAAATAGCCTGTCTGGAAGAAATCGCCTGGCGTAACGGTTGGCTGGATGACGAAGGCGTGAAGCGTGCTGCCAGTTCACTGGCCAAAACGGGTTATGGTCAATACCTGCTGGAGCTGCTCCGTGCTCGTCCGCGCCAGTATTGAGCCGCTTAGCTGGGAAAATACGTTCTTTGGCGTGAATAGCGCCATTGTGCGTTTTGACCAACACGCGCCGGTTCTGACTGCGGATATGTTGCAGCCCTGGTCGCGGGTACAGGCAAAAATTCCTGCCGCCAATACCCATGAATTAGACGCCCTGCAACAGTTGGGCTTCTCACTGGTTGAAGGTGAAGTGGATTTTGTGCTGCCGGTGATGTGTGCGCATGGCGACCCCGGTGCGCAGATCGCACAAACTACGGATATCCCTGCATTACGCCAACTGGCAGGGCAGGCGTTCGCGCAAAGTCGTTTTCGTACCCCGTGGTATGCCGCAGATGCCAGCACGCGTTTTTATGCGCAGTGGATTGAAAACGCGGTGCTGGGGACGTTCGATCATCAATGCCTCGTTTTTCGTACACCGGCAGGTGATATTCGTGGCTATGTCTCGCTGCGTGAACTGAATGCGACCGATGCGCGAATTGGCCTGCTGGCCGGGCGTGGGGCGGGAGCAGAATTGATGCAGGCTGCCCTTTGCTGGGCGCAGGCTCGCGGTAAAACAACATTGCGCGTGGCGACCCAAATGGGCAATACCGCCGCGCTTAAACGTTATATACACAGTGGTGCGAATGTGGAAAGCACCGCGTATTGGTTATACAGGTGACACGATGATTCCATTTAACGCACCGCCGGTGGTGGGCACTGAACTCGATTACATGCAGTCTGCGATGAACAGCGGCAAACTGTGTGGCGACGGTGGTTTTACCCGTCGCTGCCAACAGTGGCTGGAACAGCATTTTGGCAGCGAGAAAGTATTGCTGACGCCTTCCTGCACCGCATCGCTTGAGATGGCGGCATTGCTGCTGGATATCCAGCCTGGCGATGAAGTCATTATGCCGAGCTATACGTTTGTCTCCACGGCCAATGCTTTCGTGCTGCGCGGTGCGAAAATTGTCTTTGTTGATATCCGCCCGGATACCATGAACATTGACGAAACGCAGATTGAAGCGGCGATCACCGACAAGACCCGCGCTATTGTTCCGGTGCATTACGCGGGCGTAGCCTGTGAAATGGATACCATCATGGCGCTGGCGACCAAACATAACCTGTTTGTCGTGGAAGATGCAGCCCAGGGCGTCATGTCGACTTACAAAGGTCGGGCGCTGGGGACGATTGGTCACATCGGTTGCTTTAGCTTCCATGAGACCAAAAACTATACCGCAGGCGGTGAAGGTGGTGCGACGCTGATTAATGATAAAAAATTAGTGGAACGTGCAGAGATCATCCGTGAAAAAGGAACTAACCGCAGCCAGTTTTTCCGCGGTCAGGTGGATAAGTATACCTGGCGTGATATTGGCTCCAGCTATCTGATGTCCGATCTGCAGGCTGCCTATCTGTGGGCACAACTGGAAGCGGCTGACCGTATTAACCAGCAGCGTCTGGCGCTGTGGCAGAACTACTATGATGCTCTCGAACCGCTGGCGCGTGCCGGACGCATTGATCTGCCTTCTGTCCCGGAAAACTGCGTGCAGAATGCCCATATGTTTTATATCAAGCTGCGCGATATCGACGATCGCACGGCGTTGATTAACTTCTTGAAAGAAGCTGAAATTATGGCGGTGTTCCACTATATCCCGCTACATGATTGTCCGGCTGGCGATAAATTCGGCGTATTTGCCGGTGTTGATCGTTTCACCACTAAAGAGAGCGAGCGTCTGCTGCGCTTGCCGCTGTTTTACAACCTGTCGCCAGTAAACCAGCGAACGGTCATTTCGACCTTACTCAACTACTTCGCCTGATATGTCGCTTGCTAAAGCGTCCTTATGGACGGCAGCCAGTACGCTGGTAAAAATTGGTGCAGGTTTGCTGGTCGTGAAGCTGCTGGCGGTGTCGTTTGGCCCGGCAGGCGTGGGGCAGGCGGGTAACTTCCGCCAGATGGTCACCGTGCTTGGTGTCCTGGCGGGGGCCGGCATTTTCAATGGCGTCACGAAATACGTTGCGCAGCATCATGACGATCCGACCCGGCTCCGTAAGGTGGTCGGTACATCTTCCGCGATTGTGCTGGGATTCTCTACGCTGATGGCGGTGATTTTCCTGCTGGCGGCCGCGCCAATCAGTCAGGGATTGTTTGGCCATACTCATTATCAGGGGCTGGTAAGACTGGTTGCGCTGGTGCAGATGGGTATTGCCTGGGCGAACCTGCTGCTGGCGTTGATGAAGGGCTTTCGCGATGCGGCGGGTAACGCGCTGTCGTTGATTGTGGGTAGCCTGGTAGGCGTGGTGGCTTATTATGGCTGTTATCGCCTGGGAGGGTATGAAGGCGCTTTGCTGGGTCTGGCGTTAGTGCCCGCGTTGGTCGTTATCCCCGCCGCTATTATGCTGATTAAGCGTGGGGCGATTCCCCTGCATTACCTGAAACCCTCGTGGGATAACGGTCTGGCTGGACAGCTAAGCAAGTTTACCCTGATGGCGCTGATTACCTCCGTAACGCTGCCTGTGGCATACGTGATGATGCGAAACCTGCTGGCGGCGCAGTACAGTTGGGATGATGTAGGGATTTGGCAGGGAGTAAGCAGTATCTCTGATGCTTATCTGCAATTCATTACCGCCTCATTCAGCGTTTACTTGCTTCCGACGTTGTCGCGACTGACCGAAAAGCGCGACATTACGCGCGAGGTGATTAAGTCGCTGAAGTTCGTGTTACCGGCGGTTGCCGCTGCGAGCTTTACTGTTTGGTTGCTGCGTGATTTTGCGATCTGGCTGCTTTTCTCCGCAAAATTCACCGCCATGCGCGATCTGTTTGCCTGGCAACTGGTCGGCGATGTACTGAAAGTTGGGGCGTATGTCTTTGGGTATCTGGTGATCGCGAAAGCATCGCTGCGGTTTTATATTTTGGCTGAAATTAGCCAGTTCATGTTATTGACGGTGTTTGCTCACTGGCTGATCCCTGCACACGGTGCGCTGGGAGCGGCACAGGCTTATATGGCAACGTACATCGTCTATTTTTCTCTTTGTTGTGGCGTGTTTTTACTCTGGCGTAGGCGGGCATGACTGTACTGATTCACGTTCTGGGATCGGATATCCCTCACCATAACCAAACCGTGTTGCGGTTTTTCAACGACTCGCTGGCCGCGACGAGCGAGCATGCGCGCACGTTTATGGTTGCCGGTCAGGATGCGGGACTCAGTGAGAGCTGCCCGGCGTTATCGCTAAGCTTCTACAGCGGGAAAAAGGCGCTTGCTGACGCTGTGATCGCGAAAGCGAAAGCGGATCGCCAACAGCGTTTCTTCTTCCACGGTCAGTTCAACACCAGCCTGTGGCTGGCGCTGCTGAGTGGCGGGATTAAACCGGCGCAGTTTTACTGGCATATCTGGGGCGCTGATTTATACGAAGTCTCCAGTGGACTGAAATTCCGCCTGTTTTACCCGATTCGCCGCATGGCGCAGAATCGTGTGGGCTGCGTGTTTGCCACACGGGGCGATTTACGTTATTTCGCCGAGCAACATCCCCGTGTGCGGGGTGAGTTGCTCTATTTCCCAACGCGAATGGATCCTTCACTCAATAACATGAACAATGATTGCCAGCGCAGCGGCAAGATGACGGTGCTGGTTGGCAACTCTGGCGATCGCAGCAATGAGCATGTTGCCGCGCTTCGCGCCGTTCATCAGCAGTTTGGCGACACGGTGAATGTGATTGTGCCGATGGGTTATCCCGCCAATAATGCGGCCTATATCGACGAGGTTCGCCAGGCTGGCCTGGCGTTATTTAGCGCTGATAATCTGCAAATTTTGAGTGAAAAGCTGGAATTTGACGCTTATCTCGCGTTATTGCGTCAATGCGATTTGGGTTACTTTATTTTTGCCCGTCAACAGGGAATCGGTACCCTGTGTTTGCTGATCCAGGCGGGTATCCCATGCGTGCTCAACCGTGAAAATCCCTTCTGGCAGGATATGGTGGAACAAAATCTTCCGGTGTTATTCACCACTGATGATCTCAATGAAGGCGTCGTACGTGAAGCGCAGCGCCAGTTGGCATCGGTAGATAAAAATACTATTACCTTCTTTAGCCCGAATTATCTGCAGCCGTGGCACAACGCGCTGCGCATTGCTTCAGGAGAAACCGTATGAGCCTGATGCAATTCAGCGGTCTTCTGGTGGTCTGGCTGCTCTCCACCTTGTTTATCGCCACGCTGACCTGGTTTGAGTTCCGCCGCGTGCGTTTTAACTTCAATGTTTTCTTCTCATTGTTGTTCTTGCTGACGTTCTTCTTCGGATTCCCGTTAACCAGCATCCTGGTGTTCCGCTTTGATGTGGCAGTGGCTCCGCCGGAGATCCTGCTGCAGGCCTTGCTGTCAGCCGCCTGTTTCTATGCCGTCTACTACGTGACGTATAAAACGCGCTTGCGCAAACGAGTAGATGATAAGCCGCGCAGGCCGCTGTTTACCATCAATCGCGTTGAAGCCCATTTGACCTGGGTTATTCTGATGGCGATTGCGCTGGTGAGCGTGGGCATCTTCTTTATGCACAACGGATTCCTGCTGTTCAGACTGCAATCCTATAGCCAGATTTTTTCCAGTGAGGTCTCTGGCGTCGCTCTGAAGCGTTTCTTCTACTTCTTCATTCCGGCAATGCTGGTGGTTTATTTCCTGCGTCAGGACAGCAAAGCGTGGGTGTTCTTCCTCGTGAGTACCGTCGCGTTTGGTTTGCTGACCTATATGATTGTGGGTGGGACGCGCGCCAATATCATTATCGCGTTTGCCATCTTCTTGTTTATCGGCATTATTCGCGGCTGGATTTCGCTGTGGATGTTGGCCGCTGCAGGCGTGTTGGGCATTGTCGGGATGTTCTGGCTGGCGTTGAAGCGCTACGGAATGAGCGTTAGCGGCGATGAGGCGTTCTATACGTTCCTGTACCTTACGCGCGACACCTTCTCACCGTGGGAGAACCTGGCGCTATTGCTGCAGAATTACCACAATATTGAGTTCCAGGGGCTGGCGCCGATCGTCCGTGACTTCTACGTCTTTATTCCCTCCTGGCTGTGGCCTGGGCGGCCGAGTATTGTACTCAATTCAGCGAACTACTTTACCTGGGAAGTGTTGAACAACCACTCAGGACTGGCGATTTCGCCGACGTTAATTGGTTCACTGGTGGTGATGGGCGGGGCGCTGTTTATACCATTAGGCGCGATTGTTGTTGGGCTCATCATCAAGTGGTTCGACTGGCTGTATGAGCTTGGCAATCGCGAAACCAATCGCTATAAGGCGGCGATTTTGCACAGTTTCTGTTTTGGCGCCATTTTCAATATGATCGTTTTGGCACGTGAAGGGCTGGATTCGTTTGTCTCACGAGTGGTCTTTTTCCTCGTGATTTTCGGCGTTTGCCTACTGGTGGCAAAATTGTTGTTCTGGCTGTTTGATAGCGCGGGACTCATTCATAAACGAATCAAATCGCTGCCCCGGACACAGATTGAAGGATCGTAATGACAGATAACACAACTGCGCCGCTGTATTCGCTGCGCGGATTACAACTGATTGGCTGGCGCGATATGCAACATGCGCTGAATTACCTGTTTGCCGAAGGACACCTCAGGTCAGGAACGCTGGTGGCTATCAACGCTGAGAAGATGCTGACAGCAGAAGATAACCCTGAAGTGAGGGAGCTGATCAACGCCGCGGAGTTCAAGTATGCGGATGGGATTAGCGTGGTGCGTTCGGTGCGCAAAAAATTCCCACAGGCGCAGGTTTCACGCGTGGCCGGAGCTGACCTTTGGGAAGCGCTGATGGCGCGAGCTGGGCAAAACGGAACGCCAGTTTTCCTGGTTGGTGGCAAGCCTGAAGTTCTGGCACAAACAGAAGCAAAACTACGTGCGCAGTGGCGCGTGAATATTGTGGGTAGTCAGGACGGTTATTTTACCCCAGAGCAGCGTCAGGCGTTGTTTGAGCGTATTCACGCCAGCGGTGCGCAAATTGTGACGGTGGCGATGGGCTCGCCAAAACAAGAGATCTTTATGCGTGATTGCCGCAAGACTCACCCTGACGCGCTGTATATGGGCGTAGGGGGCACCTACGACGTCTTTACCGGTCACGTTAAGCGTGCGCCTAAAATCTGGCAAAATCTGGGGCTGGAGTGGCTGTATCGCTTATTGTCGCAGCCGAGCCGTATCACCCGTCAACTTCGTTTGTTGCGCTATCTCCGCTGGCACTATACCGGCAACCTCTGACGCTCTCTCCTCTGATAAGTAGCGTGATCTGCTAATTACGCTACTTATTCACAACATAATCGCTGCTTTCTCGCACAATCTATTCATTTTTTGAATGCTTTAATTGCCATTTAAGCGATTTTAGGAAACCATTCGCAACAATCATTGCAGTGCCGTGGTGTTTTTGGCGCCAACCGTAAAGCGGTCGGTGCCGCATGGCCTGTTATGGCATAACAAGATGTACCCATAACGAGAACCGGTAATACCGGACAGCATGCAAACACATCAAGAGGATTTATGGCTGAGAACAAACCTGAGCTACAGCGTGGGCTGGAGGCTCGTCACATCGAATTAATTGCCCTTGGGGGCACTATTGGCGTTGGGCTATTTATGGGGGCCGCCAGTACCCTTAAATGGGCGGGACCTTCGGTTCTGTTGGCGTATATCGTCGCCGGGCTGTTCGTGTTTTTCATTATGCGTTCTATGGGGGAGATGTTATTCCTCGAGCCGGTTGCAGGTTCATTCGCTGTTTACGCTCACCGTTATATGAGCCCCTTCTTTGGCTATCTCACCGCCTGGTCATACTGGTTTATGTGGATGGCTGTGGGGATCTCAGAGATTACCGCCATCGGGGTGTATGTGCAGTTCTGGTTTCCGGAAATGGCGCAATGGATACCCGCACTGATCGCGGTCGGACTGGTTGCGTTGGCAAACCTCGCTGCGGTTCGCCTGTATGGTGAAATTGAGTTCTGGTTTGCCATGATCAAAGTGACCACCATCATTGTGATGATTGTCATTGGGGTTGGGGTGATTTTCTTCGGCTTTGGCAATGGTGGCCAGGCGATTGGTTTTGGCAACCTGACCGAGCACGGTGGCTTCTTTGCTGGGGGCTGGAAGGGCTTCCTGACGGCATTGTGTATTGTTGTGGCGTCTTACCAGGGCGTGGAGCTGATCGGCATCACTGCAGGGGAAGCGAAGAATCCACAGGTCACGCTGCGTAGCGCGGTGGGTAAAGTGCTGTGGCGCATTCTGATTTTCTACGTTGGTGCGATTTTTGTCATCGTCACTATTTTCCCGTGGAATGAGATTGGCAGCAACGGCAGCCCGTTTGTTCTCACCTTTGCCAAGATTGGTATTACTGCTGCGGCAGGGATTATTAACTTTGTGGTGCTGACGGCGGCGCTGTCTGGCTGTAACAGCGGCATGTACAGCTGTGGGCGTATGCTCTACGCGCTGGCAAAGAATCGCCAGCTTCCTGCCGTTGTTGGAAAAGTATCACGCCATGGTGTGCCGGTTGCCGGAGTGGCTATTTCTATCGCGATCCTGCTGATTGGCTCATGCCTGAACTACATCATTCCTAACCCGCAGCGCGTGTTTGTTTATGTCTATAGCGCCAGCGTGTTGCCGGGGATGGTGCCGTGGTTTGTGATCCTGATAAGCCAGTTGCGTTTCCGTCAGGCGCATAAAGCGGCGATTGCCAGTCATCCATTCCGCTCCATTCTGTTCCCGTGGGCGAATTATTTGACGATGGCGTTCCTGATTTGCGTATTAATTGGCATGTACTTTAATGAAGATACCCGAATGTCGCTTTTTGTTGGCATGGGTTTCTTACTGGCCGTGACGCTCATTTATAAGGTTTTTGGTCTGAATCGTCATGGCACAGCCCATAAATTGCGGGAATAAGCGACAAAACGCACAAACCATGACCAAACGATAATTTATTTTAAAAAAGCACTAGACAGAAGACCGAGACCTCCGTAATATCCAGCCCCGCAACGGCGCTAAGCGCCCGTAGCTCAGCTGGATAGAGCGCTGCCCTCCGGAGGCAGAGGTCTCAGGTTCGAATCCTGTCGGGCGCACCATTTAGTAGGGTGCCAGAGCTGCGGTGGTTTTAATACCGCGTAAAAGATTTGCAGTGGTGGCTATAGCTCAGTTGGTAGAGCCCTGGATTGTGATTCCAGTTGTCGTGGGTTCGAATCCCATTAGCCACCCCATTAATTTAAAGTTGTGAAATGCGAAGGTGGCGGAATTGGTAGACGCGCTAGCTTCAGGTGTTAGTGTCCTTAGGATGTGGGGGTTCGAGTCCCCCCCCTCGCACCACGACTTAAAGAATTGAACTAAAAATTCAAAAAGCAGTAAAACGGCGAGTAGCGCAGCTTGGTAGCGCAACTGGTTTGGGACCAGTGGGTCGGAGGTTCGAATCCTCTCTCGCCGACCAATTTTGAACCCCGCTTCGGCGGGGTTTTTTGTTTTCAGATTTTCCCTTCTTAGCCTGCGCATCTGCGAATTTCCTGAAGTCTTAAAAAGTCCGAATACCTGGTTTTTGCAGTGCAATCGTGGCATGCGTTGTGCAATAATATGCGGGTAGATGCTCATTCCATCTCTTATGTTCGCCATCTGGCCTCATAAACTCAGGAATGATGCAGAGCCGTTTACGGTGCTTATCGTCCACAGACAGATGTCGCTCAGGCCTCATCAAACACCATGGACATAACGTTGAGTGAAGCACCCATTTATGTTGTCATACAGACCTGTTTAACGCCTGCTCCTTACCGAGCGGGCGTTTTTTTATGCATAAACAAAATCCTTCAAGTGACTTCTCGAAGGATTTTGTTTATGCGATTGAAAAATATGTAGGCCCGGTAAGCGAGGCGCCACCGGGCAAGAGGGAATTACTGCGGGGGATTGTTGTTCTGCAGCGTCAACATCAGGCCATCACGGCGCATGGTGGCGGCTTCTTCCGGCTGGTGCAGTCTGTCCAGCGCGTCAGCAAGCCAGGCGTAGTCATAGGCATCCGGGCGCTGTTTGAGAGCAGCACGGAAGGCGAGCGTAGCTTCCTGCCATTCCCCATGCTTCATTAACGACTGACCCAGCGTACTCCACAGCAACGGGCGATCGCCCACGGCTTTAATCTGCTGGCGCAGCACTTTTTCTATCTGTTCCGGATTATTGGTTTTCAGACGCGGGATCGGCAGCACCAGGCGGTCATCGTACTGACGTTTCAAACCATCAATGATGACCTGCTGCGCCGTATCGTGATCGTCACACTCAATCAGATGTTCAGCCATCGCTACCTGCAAAGCAACCTGATGACGGGTTTTACGGCTCTGGTTTTTCCACCATGCACGCAGCCCCTCGCTGCCCTGATCGGCGCGGACTTGATCCATCAAGCCAACCCATGCCTGTTGTTCCAGCATGGCGCGGTGCTCATCATCACCCACATGCGCTTTTGCCATGGATGGGATGATATCCAGCAAGGAACTCCATGCGCCGGTGCGAATGTAGGCCTGCTCAGCCAGACGCAGCACTTCCGGATGACGTGGCGTCACTTCCAGCAGTTTGTCTACGCTGTGGCGTGCGGCGTGATTTTCATTACGCGCCAGTTGCAGGCGAACGCGAGCGATTTCTACCGGGATCGTATCATTTCCGGCCAGTTCGGCAGCACGCTCAAGGTGTTGGTTGGCGCGCGCTTCGTCACCGCGCTGCTGAGCCGCTTCTGCCGCCAGCAGGTAATTCACTACCGGCTGTTCTGCATGATCGGCATTTTTCGACATCAGCTTCTCAACCTGCTGATAGTCACCTTCTGCCAGTTTGAGCAGCGCCTGTTCGGTCTGCTTACGGGCGCGACGTCGCTTACGACCCACAAACCACCCACGGGTATGTGCGCCGGTGCGGAAGATTCGGCGCAACAGCCATTCAATCGCAAACAGGACGACCATGGCGACGATAAGGATGATCACCAGGCCCGTAACGCTGGTTTCGATATTGTAGTTATCCGTCTGGATCAGCACGTAACCCTGATGACCGGCTATCATCGGACCGACGACGATCCCGGCGATCAACAGCACAAAGAGCAACAATACTTTTAGCATCATTATTCTCCTTGCGGCGCGGTTGCCGGAGCATCTGTCGAAGGCGCTGGCGCAGGTGCTACTGCTACCGGTGCTGTGGCAGGCTGCGCCAGTAAATTACGTACGCGGGTCTGCATTAACTTGTCGAGAATAGCCTGGCTCTGCAGCGTTTCCGGAACATCCATACTGATGCTTTGCTGGCTCAGTTGGTCTACTTCTTCAAGGAACGCTTTGGTCGCTGCATCGTCGGTGTCGTAGTAAGCACGCACCCATGTGGAGACATTTTCCAGCGCCTGGCGGTATGTTTCTTCCTGATGACGCGGCACGGCCTGTGCGGCCACTAACAGACGAGAACGGATGTTCTCACGTAAGTAAACATCCTGGTTCGGTGCCAGCAGCGGGACGGCGGTTTCATCACGACGGCGAATAGTGATAAAGCTGTCCATAAAGTTCTGCCAGCTTTTTTGCAGATTGACGCGCCATTCACTAATCGAACTGGAAAGCTCGCTGCTGTCAGAGTCCATTGGAGAATCGTCGGTGTCGTTGTCGGCCAGACGCAGGTTATCAATCTGATTAGAGAGCTGATTCACTTTCAGGATAATGCCGTCATAGTCGACCTGAGTCACCGCGGAGAGGCTCGCGATGTCGTCAGTAATCGCACGTCGCGCGGTAATTAAGCTCGGGTCGTTCATATCCGCCAGGCTGGCGTCGGCGCTTTTCAACAGCGCAGCGGCGGTGGTGACGTCCTGATCGCTCCATAATTTACGACCGGCCAGTTTCACCAGAAAATCAGCCTGCGCCAGCAGCCATGTGCCAGCATCGCTGCCGGAGATGGTGGCGACTTTTTGCTGGACTTCATCAAGCTGTTTGACCAGCGCGGCCTGCTGGCGAGTGGCTTCATCCAGCTGTGTTGCCTGCTGTTTAATAATGCCTTCCAGCTCAGCTTTTTGGCTTTCCTGCGCTTTTTGCAGCGCCGTCAGCTGGTTCGCCAGCGCATCGCTGGTTGCCGTTTGTGTTGTTGCCTGTTGTTTCCCCCAGCCGTACAGCCCAACGCCTGCAGCCAGCGCAATAGCAATCGCCACAGCGCTCAGAATCAGCGCCGTGCTGTTCTTACTCTTCTTTTCAGTATTGACTGGCTGTGACGTGGTTTCCACGGCCTCCCTGGTCTCTTCAACCACGGCGGAGGATTTTTCTTGTTCCGTCATTATGGCATCCCATTATGAGAGTTATTGTAATGCGCGTAGTAGCGCATCGTTGTCGGCGTTATCAGCGACCTTAATATCTTGCCAGCCCAGTTCCCGGGCGAGGTGCGCCAGACGCTCACTGACGACCAACAGCCGACAGCGTAGTAACCAGTGCTCACGATACCACTGCGGAATGAGCGACCAGAGCTGTTGTAGCATCTCTCCGCTGGTGACAACCACCGTGGTTACGCCACGGGATTGCCAGCGCATAGCTTCTTCCGCACCATCGTAATGTTTTGCACTGCGTTGATAACATTCACAAAAATCGACATCGGCTCCGCGTGCCGTCAGGGTTTCACCTATCAGCTCCCGGCCACCGTTGCCGCGTAATATAAGCGCGCGTTTTCCCGCAATATTTTGTAATTCAGGTAATTGTAGCAAGACTTCGCTAATTTCCCGATCCAGAGGGTAGTGAATATTGAAGCCGCTAACAGTATGCAGCGCCAGCGCCGTTGTACGGCCAATGGCAAAATAACGCGGAAGGGATGGCCAGCTTTTCTCTTGCTGGCGAAGCTCGGCATCTGCAAAGGTGACGGCGTGCTGCGAGAGAGCGAAGACCAGATCGTTCTCCGTCAGCGCCGACAGTCGGGAAGCAACCGTTGCCAGTTCCCGACCAGGTGAAAACTCGATGAGCGGAAAACTCCAGGCCACCTGCCCCAGTGTGCGCAGTCGGCTCACTAACTCTTCCCCTGCGGGAGACGGGCGGGTGACCAGAATACTCATGCGGGGGCTTCTCCGTTATAAACTTCCGCCAGAATGGCGCGCGCACCGTTCTCCAGCAGTTCTTCTGCCAGAGAGATGCCCATCTGTTCGGCATCTTGTGTAGCGCCGCGACGTTCTCCGCATACCATCTGTGAACCGTCTGGCGCGCCGACCAGCGCACGTAGCCAAATCTCACCGTCGATGATTTCGGCATAGCTACCAATAGGTACCTGACATCCCCCTTCCAGGCGGGTGTTCATGGCGCGTTCTGCTTTGACGCGTAGCGCGGTCTCTTCATGGTTGAGCGGCGCTAACAGCGCCTGAGTGCGCATATCATCCAGTCGACATTCTATGCCTACTGCGCCTTGCCCGACAGCGGGCAGGGAGACTTCCGGCGGCAGAGCGGTGCGGACTCGCGACTCAAGACCTAAACGTTTTAATCCGGCGACCGCCAGAATAATGGCGTCATAATCGCCGTTATCCAGTTTGCTGAGGCGCGTGCCTACGTTGCCGCGCAGCGAACGGATGACGAGATCCGGGCGACGCTTCGCCAACTGGCACTGGCGGCGCAAACTGGATGTCCCGACGATGCTGCCTGCGGGGAGTTCATCCAACGTGTTGTACTTATTTGAGACGAAAGCATCGCGCGGATCCTCTCGCTCACAAATGGTGACCAGCCCAAGACCGTCAGGGAATTCAACCGGCACATCCTTCATGGAATGCACGGCGATATCGGCGCGTTTTTCCAGCAGCGCGACTTCCAGCTCTTTAACAAACAACCCTTTCCCCCCGACCTTCGCCAGTGGGGTATCAAGGATCACATCGCCACGGGTTACCATAGGAACCAGTTCCACGATCAGACCGGGGTGGTTTGCCATTAAGGCGTCTTTGACATAATGTGCCTGCCAGAGCGCAAGGGGGCTTTGGCGTGTGGCAATTCTCAAAACATTGTCTAACATGCTTGTTACCGTCATTATCAATCATTGACCATCCTAACATCCTTATCAAAGGGATGTCAGCGTTACGCTCAAACGTAAGTGAGAGGAAAAGGCGCTGCATCATCACTGGCAGTGAATAATGACGAGAAACCTCCCGACCGTATGAAGGAATTTACACGTAACGAACGGTGCTACACTTGTATGTAGCGCATCTTTCTTTACGGTCAATGAGCAAGGTGTTAAATTGATCACGTTTTAGACCATTTTTTCGGCTGAACAGCATTAAAAAATATGGGCGAAAAACAGGTAACGGTTATTTTTGACATACGGTTTATCCGAATTGATGGCGATTATTGTGAGCGCTTGCGCCGCGGCAATCGACAACATGACGGATAGCAACATCAGGCGATACGTCTTGTACCTCTATATTGAGACTCTGAAACAGAGACTGGATGCCATAAATCAACTGCGTGTGGATCGCGCGCTTGCTGCCATGGGACCTGCCTTCCAGCAGGTATACAGTCTGCTGCCGACATTATTGCACTACCACCATCCGCTGATGCCGGGTTACCTCGATGGTAACGTTCCCAAAGGCATATGCTTTTACACGCCTGATGAAACCCAACGCCACTACCTGAACGAACTGGAACTGTACCGCGGTATGTCGCCGCAGGATCCTCCCAAGGGCGAACTGCCGATCACCGGCGTTTACTCAATGGGCAGCACCTCTTCGGTAGGGCAAAGCTGTTCCTCTGACCTTGATATCTGGGTCTGCCATCAATCCTGGCTGGATAGCGAAGAGCGCCAGCTGCTGCAGCGTAAATGTAGTCTGCTCGAAAGCTGGGCCGCCTCGTTGGGCGTGGAAGTCAGCTTCTTCCTGATTGATGAAAACCGTTTCCGTCACAATGAAAGCGGCAGTCTCGGTGGCGAAGACTGTGGCTCGACGCAGCATATCCTGTTGCTTGATGAATTCTATCGCACCGCTGTGCGCCTCGCGGGTAAACGTATTCTGTGGAATATGGTGCCGGGAGATGAAGAAGAGCATTACGACGATTACGTCATGACGCTCTACGCTCAGGGGGTGTTAACGCCAAATGAATGGCTGGATCTCGGCGGACTCAGTTCGCTCTCCGCCGAAGAATACTTTGGCGCCAGCCTGTGGCAGCTGTACAAGAGTATCGACTCCCCTTACAAGGCGGTGCTGAAAACGCTGCTGCTGGAAGCCTATTCCTGGGAATACCCCAATCCGCGCCTGTTGGCGAAAGATATAAAACAGCGCCTGCACGATGGCGAGATCGTCTCTTTTGGTCTCGATCCTTACTGCATGATGCTGGAGCGCGTTACCGAGTACCTCACGGCGATCGAAGATCCGACGCGCCTGGATTTAGTGCGTCGATGTTTCTACTTAAAAGTGTGTGAGAAACTGAGCCGTGAGCGCGCCTGCGTGGGCTGGCGTCGTGAAGTATTAAGTCAGTTAGTGAAAGAGTGGGGCTGGGATGACGCCCGTCTGACCATGCTGGATAACCGCGCTAACTGGAAGATTGACCAGGTACGCGAAGCGCATAACGAACTGCTCGATGCGATGATGCAGAGCTATCGTAATCTGATCCGCTTTGCGCGGCGCAATAACCTCAGCGTCAGCGCCAGCCCGCAGGATATCGGCGTGCTGACCCGTAAGCTGTATGCCGCGTTTGAAGCGTTGCCGGGTAAAGTCACGCTGGTGAACCCACAGATATCTCCGGATCTCTCGGAACCGAATCTGACCTTTATCCATGTACCGCCGGGTCGTGCCAACCGTTCAGGTTGGTATCTCTACAACCGCGCGCCTAACATGGACTCGATCATCAGCCATCAGCCGCTGGAATATAACCGCTATCTAAATAAGCTGGTGGCGTGGGCTTGGTTCAATGGCCTGCTGACCTCGCGTACGCATTTGTTTATTAAGGGCAACGGCATTGTTGATTTGCCGAAGCTGCAGGAAATGGTCGCCGACGTATCGCACCACTTCCCGCTGCGACTGCCTGCGCCAACGCCGAAAGCGCTGTATAGCCCGTGCGAAATTCGCCATCTGGCGATTATCGTTAACCTCGAATATGACCCAACGGCAGCGTTTCGCAATCAGGTGGTACATTTTGATTTCCGTAAGCTGGACGTCTTCAGCTTTGGCGAAGAGCAAAATTGCCTGGTGGGAAGCGTCGACCTGCTGTACCGCAACTCGTGGAATGAAGTGCGTACGCTGCACTTCAACGGCGAGCAGGCGATGATTGAAGCGTTAAAAACGATTCTGGGCAAAATGCACCAGGATGCCGCGCCGCCAGATAGCGTCGAGGTGTTCTGCTATAGCCAGCATCTGCGCGGTTTAATTCGCACCCGCGTGCAGCAACTGGTGTCTGAGTGTATCGAATTACGCCTCTCCAGCACTCGTCAGGAAACCGGACGCTTCAAAGCGCTGCGCGTTTCCGGGCAGACGTGGGGACTGTTCTTCGAGCGCCTGAACGTTTCGGTACAGAAGCTGGAAAACGCAATTGAATTCTATGGCGCGATTTCACATAACAAACTGCACGGGCTTTCCGTCCAGGTTGAGACCAACCATGTGAAACTGCCGTCGGTGGTCGACGGTTTTGCCAGCGAAGGGATTATTCAGTTCTTTTTCGAAGAAACGGGTGATGAGCAGGGCTTTAATATCTACATTCTGGACGAAAGCAATCGGGCCGAGGTGTATCACCACTGCGAAGGTAGCAAAGAGGAGTTGGTACGCGACGTCAGCCGTTTCTACTCATCGTCGCACGATCGTTTTACCTACGGCTCCAGCTTCATCAACTTTAACCTGCCGCAGTTCTATCAGATTGTGAAAACCGACGGGCGCGCGCAGGTGATTCCGTTCCGCACCCAGCCGATTAGCGCTGTTCCGCCAGCCAGTCAGGACAACGACACGCCGCTGTTACAGCAGTATTTCTCGTGAGTTAACTTACCCGGTGGCGCGACGCTTACCGGGCCAAAGTAGGCCGGATAAGCGAAGCGCATCCGGCACTAAAGCTTAGCGGAAGCTCACCTCTTCACCCGCCTGCTGCGTTGCCGCTTGTTCCAACAGATCCCAGAACGTTTCGCCGCTTCGGTCGCAGATCCATTCGTCGCCTTTCAGGTCAAAGTGGTAGCCGCCCTGTTTGGTCGCCAGCCACACCTGGTGGAGCGGCTCCTGACGGTTAATGATAATTTTGCTGCCGTTTTCGAAGCTGATGGTCAGCACGCCGCCGTTGATCTCACAATCGATATCGCTGTCGCCATCCCAGTCATCCAGACGTTCTTCAATGGTCATCCAAAGGGTGTCAGCAAGGCGATGAAATTCACTGTCGTTCATTTTCTTATCCTATTTTTCGTGATGCCCGCAGTATAACGTGGAATAAATCGCGATGCAGTTTTTAGCCAAACTCTTGCTTTTACGCCTTCTCCTGCGATGATAGAAAACAGAAAGCATGAACTTTACAGGCAATCCATAATGAAAAACGTGTTAAAGCCACTCGCTGTCATTTTTACTCTGTTCAGCCTGACGGGCTGTGGGTTAAAAGGCCCGCTCTATTTCCCGCCAGCTGATAAAACCGCGCCGCCTCCGACCAAGAGCGTTCAGCCGCAATCGCAATCCACCACGCCTGAGAAAAACGATCGTGGGATTAGTGATGGGCCTTCTCAGGTGAATTACTAACGGCAGGAATAGATTTTACATTTCTGTACCCGCGTGAACGGAGTGAATGATGCAATTCTCTAAAATGCATGGCCTTGGCAACGATTTTATGGTCGTCGACGCGGTAACGCAGAATGTCTTTTTCTCACCAGAGCTGATCCGCCGCCTGGCCGACAGACATCTCGGCGTTGGATTTGATCAACTGCTGGTGGTTGAGCCTCCGTATGATCCGGAGCTGGATTTCCACTACCGTATTTTTAATGCCGACGGCAGTGAAGTGTCACAGTGTGGCAATGGCGCCCGCTGTTTTGCCCGTTTTGTTCGCCTGAAAGGGCTGACCAATAAACGTGATATTCGCGTCAGTACCGCGAATGGTCGTATGGTATTAACCGTAACCGACGACGAGCTGGTGCGGGTGAATATGGGCGAACCCAATTTTGAACCCTCGCAGGTTCCTTTTCGCGCTAACAAAGCAGAGAAGACCTATATTATGCGCGCGGCTGAACAGACAGTATTGTGCGGCGTGGTTTCAATGGGGAACCCGCACTGCGTGATTCAGGTTGATGATGTTGATACGGCCACGGTAGAAACACTGGGACCGGTTCTGGAAAGCCACGAACGCTTCCCTGAACGCGCCAATATCGGATTTATGCAGGTGGTAAAACGCGAGCATATCCGACTGCGCGTCTATGAGCGCGGCGCGGGTGAAACGCAGGCCTGCGGCAGCGGTGCGTGCGCTGCCGTTGCGGTCGGTATCCAGCAGGGTCTGCTGGCAGAAGAAGTGAGGGTGGAATTACCGGGCGGTCGACTTGATATCGCCTGGAAAGGTCCGGGTCATCCGCTGTATATGACTGGCCCGGCGGCACATGTCTACGACGGATTTATTCACTTATGAAGCAACCAGGGGAAGAACTACAGGAAACGCTCATGGAGCTGGACGACCGGGCGGTCGTCGATTACCTGCAACGTAATCCTGAGTTTTTTATCCGTAATGCCCAGGCCGTTGAAGCGATGCGAGTTCCGCACCCAGTGCGGGGCACGGTCTCTTTAGTGGAATGGCATATGGCGCGGGCACGTAATCATATTAACGTGCTGGAAGAGAACATGGCGTTGTTGATGGAACAAGCCAACGCCAATGAAAGCCTGTTCTATCGTCTGTTAAATCTGCAAGGACGGCTGGTGTCGGCCAGCAGTCTTGACGACATGCTGATGCGATTTCATCGCTGGGCGCGTGAGTTAGGGCTGGCCGGAGCGACGGTTCGTCTGTTCCCGGATCGCTGGCGACTTGGCGCGCCATCAAAATTCACCCATCTGGCATTAAGCCGTCAGGCTTTTGAACCGCTGCGTATCCAGCGTCTGGGTCAGTCACAGCACTATCTTGGGCCGCTCAATGGTCCGGAATTGCTGGTCATGATGCCGGAGGCGAAAGCCATAGGCTCGGTGGCGATGTCGATGCTCGGGCAAGATGGCTCTCTGGGCGTGATGCTGTTTAGCAGCCGTGACGTTAATCATTACCAGCAGGGGCAAGGCACGCAATTGCTGCAGGAAATCTCGCTGATGTTGCCGGAACTGCTGGAGCGCTGGATTGAACGCGTATGACCGATTCACCCCTTTCTCAGGATGTGGCGCGCTTTTTGCGCTATCTGGGCGTTGAGCGTCAGCTTAGCCCGGTCACATTGCTTAATTATCAGCGTCAGCTTGATGCCATCATTGCGTTAGCCGGAGAGACCGGTCTGCAAAGCTGGCAACAATGTGATGCTGCGATGGTACGTAGTTTTTCTGTTCGCAGCCGTCGTAAAGGACTGGGGCCGGCGAGTCTGGCGCTGCGTCTCTCTGCGTTACGCAGTTTCTTCGACTGGCTGGTTAATCAGGGCGAGCTGAAAGCTAATCCGGCAAAAAGCGTTTCCGCGCCGAAAGCACCGCGTCATCTCCCTAAAAATATCGATGTCGACGATGTTAATCGTCTGCTGGATATCGATCTCAACGATCCCCTTGCCGTGCGCGATAGAGCAATGCTGGAAGTGATGTACGGCGCGGGTCTGCGTTTATCTGAGTTGGTTGGGCTGGATATTAAACATCTTGACCTCGACACCGGCGAAGTGTGGGTGATGGGTAAGGGCAGTAAAGAGCGTCGCCTGCCGATTGGCCGCAACGCGGTGGCGTGGATTGAGCACTGGCTGGATCTACGCGGGCTATTTGGCAGCGATGACGATGCGCTATTTCTGTCCAAATTGGGCAAACGCATCTCGGCGCGTAATGTGCAGAAACGCTTTGCTGAATGGGGTATCAAGCAGGGGCTGAACAGCCACGTACATCCCCACAAATTGCGTCACTCCTTTGCGACGCATATGCTGGAGTCGAGCGGCGATCTGCGCGGAGTGCAGGAGTTATTGGGTCATGCCAATCTCTCCACGACTCAAATCTATACCCATCTTGATTTTCAACACCTGGCTTCAGTGTACGATGCGGCGCATCCGCGCGCCAAACGGGGGAAATAATGCGTTTTTACCGGCCTTTGGGGCGCATTTCTGCGCTCACCTTTGACCTTGATGACACCCTTTACGATAACCGTCCCGTTATCACACGCACCGAGCAGGAAGCGCTCGCGTTTGTACAGAATTACCATCCGGCGTTGAATTCGCTGCAAAATAGCGACCTACAGCGCTTACGTCAGGCCGTTCGCGACGCCGAGCCGGAAATCTACCACGATGTTACCCAATGGCGTCACCGTGCCGTAGAGCGCGCTATGCTGGAGGCGGGGTTGTCAGCGGCAGAAGCCAGAATGGGGGCGAATGCGGCGATGATGAATTTTGCCAAATGGCGTAGCCGCATTGAAGTCCCGCAGACGACGCATGACACGCTGAAGGCGCTGGCCCGCAAATGGCCGCTGGTGGCGATCACCAACGGTAACGCGCAGCCGGAACTGTTTGGGCTGGGTGATTACTTTGAGTTTGTGCTGCGCGCCGGTCCCGACGGGCGATCAAAACCCTTTAGCGACATGTACACCTTGGCGGCGGAAAAACTGAAAATGCCTGTGGGTGAGATTCTGCACGTGGGTGATGACCTGACGACGGACGTCGCGGGCGCCATCCGTTGTGGTATGCAGGCCTGCTGGATCAAACCGGAAAATGCCGACCTGATGCAAACCGCAGACAGTCGTTTGCTTCCGCATATCGAAATTTCACAGTTGGCATCTCTGACCTCGCTGATATAATCACCAGCAGAACTCTGTATATATACCCAGCTTTTTGGCGGATGGCGCTACGCTAATCCGCCTTACCTACTTTTACGCGGCGGTGCCAATGGACGTTTCTTACCTGCTCGACAGCCTTAATGATAAACAGCGTGAAGCGGTGGCCGCGCCACGCAGCAACATGCTGGTTCTGGCAGGCGCGGGGAGTGGTAAAACGCGCGTGCTGGTGCACCGTATCGCCTGGTTACTGACGGTTGAGAATAACTCGCCGTACTCCATTATGGCGGTGACCTTCACCAACAAAGCGGCGGCGGAAATGCGCCACCGTATCGGCCAGATCATGGGAACCAGCCAGGGCGGTATGTGGGTGGGGACATTCCACGGTCTGGCCCACCGCCTGCTGCGCGCGCACCATATGGATGCGAACCTGCCGCAGGATTTTCAGATCCTCGATAGTGAAGACCAACTGCGTTTGCTCAAGCGTCTGATCAAGGCGATGAACCTTGATGAGAAGCAGTGGCCACCGCGTCAGGCGATGTGGTTCATCAACAGCCAGAAAGACGAAGGGCTGCGTCCGCATCATCTGCAAAGCTACGGCAACCCGGTTGAGCAAACCTGGCAGAAAGTGTATCAGGCTTACCAGGAAGCGTGTGACCGCGCTGGGCTGGTGGATTTCGCCGAGCTGCTGCTGCGCGCCCACGAGCTGTGGCTCAACAAACCGCATATCCTGCAGCACTACCGCGAACGTTTTACCAATATCCTGGTGGACGAATTTCAGGATACCAACAACATTCAGTACGCGTGGATCCGCCTGCTGGCGGGCGATACCGGCAAGGTAATGATCGTCGGCGATGACGATCAGTCGATCTACGGCTGGCGCGGAGCTCAGGTGGAGAACATCCAGCGCTTCCTTACGGATTTCCCCGGCGCAGAAACTATTCGCCTGGAGCAGAACTACCGCTCGACTAACAATATCCTCAGCGCGGCCAACGCCCTGATTGAAAACAACAACGGGCGTCTGGGTAAAAAGCTGTGGACCGATGGCGTCGACGGCGAACCGATCTCGCTGTACTGCGCGTTCAACGAACTCGATGAAGCGCGCTTTGTGGTCAATCGTATCAAGACCTGGCAGGACAACGGTGGTGCGCTGGAGCAATGCGCTATTCTTTATCGCAGCAACGCCCAGTCGCGCGTACTGGAAGAGGCGTTGTTACAGGCCAGCATGCCGTATCGGATTTATGGCGGGATGCGCTTCTTCGAACGCCAGGAAATCAAAGATGCACTTTCCTACCTGCGTCTGATCGCCAACCGCAATGACGACGCCGCATTTGAGCGCGTGGTGAATACGCCCACCCGCGGGATTGGCGATCGTACTTTGGATGTGGTGCGTCAGACCTCCCGTGACCGCCAGCTAACGTTGTGGCAGGCCTGTCGTGAGCTGTTGCAGGAAAAAGCCCTCGCGGGTCGCGCCGCCAGCGCCTTACAGCGCTTTATGGAGCTGATTGACGCACTGGCGCAGGAGACCTCCGATATGCCGCTGCACGTGCAGACTGACCGGGTGGTTAAAGACTCCGGCCTGCGCATGATGTACGAGCAGGAAAAAGGCGAGAAAGGCCAGACGCGTATCGAAAACTTAGACGAACTGGTGACGGCAACGCGCCAGTTCAGCTACAACGAAGAAGACGAAGACTTAATGCCGCTGCAGGCGTTCCTGTCTCACGCTGCGCTGGAAGCGGGCGAAGGGCAGGCGGATACCTGGCAGGACGCGGTACAGCTGATGACGCTGCACTCGGCGAAAGGTCTGGAGTTCCCGCAGGTGTTTATCGTGGGGATGGAAGAAGGCATGTTCCCCAGCCAGATGTCGCTGGACGAAGGTGGTCGCCTCGAAGAAGAGCGCCGCCTGGCTTACGTAGGCGTGACCCGCGCAATGCAAAAGCTGACGCTGACCTACGCCGAAACGCGTCGTCTGTACGGCAAAGAGGTTTACCATCGTCCGTCGCGCTTTATCGGCGAGCTGCCGGAAGCATGCGTTGAAGAGGTTCGCCTGCGCGCCACGGTCAGCCGCCCGGTGAGCCATCAGCGGATGGGTACGCCAATGGCGGAAAATGATACCGGCTACAAGCTCGGCCAACGCGTGCGCCACGCTAAATTTGGCGAGGGCACCATCGTCAACCTGGAAGGAAGCGGCGAACATAGTCGTTTGCAGGTCGCGTTCCAGGGGCAGGGGATCAAATGGCTGGTTGCCGCCTACGCCAGACTGGAAACGGTATGATCGCCTGATGTCGCTGCGCTTATCAGGCCTACGCGGAACGTAATATTTTGATTTGTAGGCCGGATAAGGCGAAGCCGCCATCCGGCTATCTGTCGGTTAATATTCTGAAATCATAGATAAATAATTCCCCTCTGCTAACCTTTCTGTATAAGGGGAAATTATTACTTTTTCGCCATCCGTTGCGTGTTGACGTCAAAATTTTGCTGGCGTAACATGCGCGCACGATTACGCTAAGAGGACATTCGCCTTGGACACACCCAGTAGATACTGGCTCATTATCCTGTCATCCAGGATCAACTCCTAAGGCTATCCCTTTTTGCTGATAGCCTTCGCGGTTGTCAGCGACCTTCTGTTTTTTCCTGTCGCGCTGAGTCAGGCTGTTTAATGGTCTGAAACCCAATTTGTTTCTGTGTGCCCTCCGAACTGTCCGATAATTTTTTGCATTGGGAGTCCCGGTCATGCTGAGCGCATTTCAACTGGAAAACAATCGTTTAACTCGCCTTGAGGCAGACGAGATCGAGCACCTGGCCAGTTCGGTTTGGGTCGATTTAGTCGAGCCCGATGACGAAGAACGAAACCGTGTGCAAAAGGACTTGGGCCAGAATCTGGCTACGCGCCCTGAACTGGAAGACATCGAAGCATCCGCACGTTTTTTTGAAGACGAAGACGGTCTGCACATCCACTCCTTCTTCTTTTACGAAGACGCCGACGATCACGCGGGTAACTCAACCGTCGCATTTACAATTCGCGAAGGCCGCCTGTTTACTCTGCGCGAGCGCGAACTGCCGGCTTTCCGCCTGTACCGCATGCGTGCGCGTAACCAGGCGATGGTGGATGGCAACGCCTACGAGCTGTTGCTCGACCTGTTCGAAACCAAAATTGAACAGCTGGCAGATGAAATCGAAAACATCTACAGCGACCTGGAAAAACTCAGCCGTGTGATCATGGAAGGGCGTCAGGGCGATGAGTATGACGAAGCGCTGTCGACGTTGGCGGAACTGGAAGATATCGGCTGGAAAGTACGTTTGTGTCTGATGGATACCCAGCGCGCACTGAACTTCCTGGTACGTAAAGCGCGTTTGCCGGGCAGTCAGCTGGAGCAGGCGCGTGAGATCCTGCGCGATATCGAATCCCTGCTGCCTCATAATGAATCGCTGTTCCAGAAGGTTAACTTCCTGATGCAGGCGGCGATGGGCTTTATCAACATCGAGCAGAACCGCATCATCAAGATCTTCTCGGTGGTTTCTGTGGTATTCCTGCCGCCGACGCTGGTGGCTTCCAGCTACGGGATGAACTTTGAGTTTATGCCGGAATTGCACTGGAGCTTCGGTTACCCGGGCGCGATTGTCTTTATGATGCTCGCGGGACTGGCGCCGTATCTGTACTTTAAGCGCAAGAACTGGCTGTAATCACTGTACTTTATCCGGCCTACGGCGATGTGCTTTTGTAGGCCGGATAAGCGAAGCGCCATCCGGCACTCCCCTAGCTCCGACGAACCCGTCGTTGCGTATAAATCGCATCCATCACGAAAATCGCCAGTGCCACCCAGATAAACGCAAACGTGACCATTTTATCCGTTCCCGGAACTTCACCATAGAAGGTGACGGCCAGCAGGAACATCAGCGTAGGCCCGATATACTGGAAGAATCCCAGCGTGGACAGACGCAGGCGGGTTGCCGCGCCGGTAAAGCACAGCAGCGGAATGGTGGTCACGACACCCGCGGCAATCAGCAGCAGGTTGAGCGACATGGGGTTTTGCCCCATATGGCTGGTTGAGCTGTCCGCAATGCCAAACAGATAGATGGCGGCGACAGGTAAAAGCCACAGGGTTTCGATCAGCATGCCGGTTTGTGCTTCGACGGCAATCTTCTTGCGCACCAGCCCATAGAACGCAAAGCTGAACGCCAGTCCCAGCGCGATTATTGGCAGCGATCCGAAGGTCCACAGCTGTACCAGCACGCCGCAGGCGGCTAACAGTACCGCCAGCCACTGCATGCGACGAAAGCGCTCACCGAGGAATAGCATTCCCAGCACAATATTCACCAGTGGGTTAATAAAATAGCCGAGGCTGGCTTCCAGCATATGGTGATTATTGACCGCCCAAATGAACAGCAGCCAGTTTCCGCCGATGAGCACTGCAGAGAGCGCCAGCAGGAAGATCTTCTTTGGCGTTTGTAGCAGCGTTTTGACGCCTGACCACTGGCGGCTGATGCTTATCAGTACCACCATAAAGAAAAATGACCAGATGACGCGGTGCGTCAGGATCTCATCCGCCGGAACATAGTAAATCAGCTTGAAGTAGGCGGGAGCGATACCCCAAATAAAATAAGCAGCAAGAGCGAGTAGCACGCCCTGCCGCGTTTGTTTAGCATCCATCGGGAAAACTCATTGCAGAAATGTAACAGCAGTTTACCTTTTTTTAGGCACTTACCCCACCATATAAGTGGCGGTTGCGCTGGCAATATAAAGCTGTTCTTCGTTATGCAATTCCACACGCGCAACAGCGACTTTATTACCCGCCCGCAGCAGGCTACTGGTGGCGGTAAAGCGGTTCCCTCTTCCGGGGCGCAGATAATCAACACGCAAATCGATTGTGCCCATGCGTGACATCCGCTGACGCAGTTCGTCCTCGCTGATCGTTTCATGGCGGGTCAGCGTACTCCCAACGCATACCAGCCCGGCGGCGACGTCCAGCGCCGAGGCGATCACGCCGCCATGCAGAATGCTTTGCGCCCAGTTGCCGACCATCATCGGTTGGTTATTAAAGGCTAATTGAGCAAATTCTTTCTCATAGCGTTCGAGCTCCAGTCCCAGCGCCCGGTTAAACGGCATATGATAGACAAACATTTCACCCACTAACTTCAGCGCTTCCTCAGCAGTAAGTACGGCAGACATACGATCCCTACATCTCGGTAGTTAATGAAATGTTGATATTATGCTTATTATTTGTTGTTTTCTACTTTAGGACGGGATAACTAACGAGTAACTAGCTAAGTATGTAGAATACTTGCCAGATAATTATACAATTCATCAATATTTTGGTTCAGGAGAACATTACCGATGCGGGCGATTCTGGGATGGTTACTACCAGCAATTATGCTGCCGTTGACCGCGTATGCGCAGGAAGCGACAGTGAAAGAGATTCATGATGCACCGGCGGTTCGTGGCAGTATTATCGCCAATATGCTGCAGGAACATGACAACCCTTTCACGCTTTATCCTTATGATACCAACTATCTTATTTACACCAATACCAGCGACATGAACAAAGAGGCGATCAGCAGTTATAGCTGGTCCGAAAATGCGCGCAAAGATGAAGTTAAGTTTCAGTTAAGCCTGGCGTTTCCGCTCTGGCGCGGGATATTAGGCCCAAACTCGGTACTTGGCGGTTCCTATACCCAGAAGTCCTGGTGGCAGCTTTCGAACAGTGAAGAGTCTTCACCGTTTCGCGAAACCAACTACGAACCGCAATTGTTCCTCGGTTTCGCCACCGACTATCGCTTTGCCGGTTGGACTCTTCGTGATGTCGAAATGGGTTATAACCATGACTCCAACGGCCGTTCCGATCCCACGTCACGTAGCTGGAACCGTCTTTATACCCGTCTGATGGCTGAAAATGGTAACTGGCTGGTGGAAGTTAAGCCGTGGTACGTGATTGGTAGCACCGACGATAACCCTGATATCACTAAATACATGGGCTACTATCAGCTGAAAATGGGGTATCACCTGGGTGACGCGGTTATCAGCGTGAAAGGCCAGTACAACTGGAATACCGGCTACGGCGGCGCAGAGCTGGGGGCCAGTTATCCCATCACGAAACATGTGCGTCTATATACTCAGGTCTACAGTGGTTACGGCGAATCGCTGATTGACTACAACTTCAATCAGACGCGTGTCGGTGTGGGCGTGATGCTCAACGATATCTTCTGATAAGTATTGAGAGTATTTTAATCATTGCAGTTTCTCTCTCAGGCGCTGAAAATAGCGCCTGTTTTTATTTCGGGCGAATGGGGTTAATGTGGCGCAGGCGGAAGTGTTGAATCTGGAAATGGGCGCTAAACAGGTTTTGCAGGAAACCTTTGGCTACCAACAGTTTCGCCCCGGTCAGGAAGAAATCATTGATACCGTGCTCTCTGGTCGCGACTGCCTGGTCGTTATGCCGACCGGCGGCGGTAAATCCCTGTGCTATCAAATTCCCGCATTATTGCTAAACGGACTCACCGTTGTTGTTTCCCCGCTGATTTCCCTGATGAAAGATCAGGTCGATCAACTGCTGGCCAACGGCGTGGCGGCGGCGTGCCTGAATTCTACTCAAAGTCGTGAACAACAGCTTGAGGTGATGGCGGGCTGTCGCAGCGGGCAGATTCGCTTACTGTATATTGCGCCCGAACGCCTGATGCTGGATAACTTCCTTGAGCATCTGGCGCACTGGAATCCGGTGCTGCTGGCGGTTGATGAAGCGCACTGTATTTCGCAGTGGGGGCATGATTTCCGCCCCGAGTACGCTGCGCTGGGCCAGCTGCGCCAGCGTTTCCCGACGCTGCCGTTTGTGGCGCTGACCGCGACCGCGGATGAGACAACCAGGCTGGACATTGTGCGTCTGCTGGGACTCAACGATCCGTTAATTCAGATCAGCAGCTTTGACCGCCCAAACATTCGCTACATGCTGATGGAGAAGTTTAAGCCGCTCGATCAACTGATGCGCTACGTGCAAGAGCAGCGCGGTAAGTCTGGCATTATCTATTGTAACAGTCGCGCCAAAGTCGAAGACACCGCCGCGCGTCTGCAAAGCCGTGGCATCAGCGCCGGGGCTTATCATGCCGGGCTGGAAAATGCTGTACGCGCCGAGGTGCAGGAGAAATTCCAGCGTGATGACCTGCAAATCGTAGTGGCGACCGTGGCGTTCGGTATGGGGATCAACAAACCTAACGTACGCTTCGTGGTGCATTTCGATATTCCGCGTAACATCGAATCCTATTACCAGGAAACCGGCCGCGCCGGGCGTGATGGCCTGCCGGCGGAAGCGATGCTGTTTTACGATCCGGCTGATATGGCATGGCTACGCCGTTGCCTCGAAGAGAAACCCGCTGGGCAACTACTGGATATCGAGCGTCATAAGCTCAATGCGATGGGGGCGTTTGCCGAGGCACAAACCTGTCGTCGTCTGGTGCTGCTGAACTATTTTGGCGAAGGGCGCCAGGAGCCGTGTGGCAACTGCGATATCTGTCTCGACCCGCCAAAACAGTACGACGGACTTATGGATGCGCGCAAAGCGCTGTCGACGATTTACCGTGTTAACCAACGCTTCGGCATGGGGTACGTCGTGGAAGTTCTGCGCGGAGCGAATAACCAGCGTATTCGCGAACTGGCTCATGACAAACTGCCGGTCTATGGCATTGGTCGCGAGCAAAGCCACGAACACTGGGTGAGCGTTATTCGCCAGCTTATTCACCTGGGCCTGGTGACGCAGAATATTGCTCATCACTCCGCGTTACAGCTAACCGAAGCCGCGCGTCCGGTGTTGCGCGGTGACGTTGCGTTACAGCTTGCTGTACCACGTATTGTGGCGCTGAAACCGCGTGCGATGCAGAAATCCTTCGGTGGTAACTACGACCGCAAACTGTTCGCCAAATTGCGTAAGCTGCGTAAAGCCATTGCCGACGAAGAGAACATTCCGCCGTACGTGGTGTTCAACGACGCCACGCTGATTGAAATGGCAGAGCAGATGCCGGTTTCACCGAGTGAAATGCTAAGCGTAAACGGTGTGGGGATGCGTAAACTGGAGCGTTTCGGTAAAGAGTTTATGGCGCTTATTCGCGCACACGTTGATGGTGACGACGAAGAGTAGTCAGCCGGGCAAAAAAGTGCCAGGATGGTGACTCACTGAACTATTCCCCCGCGAGTCATTTTTATGTTAACGCTATTTTTCACCGTTGCGTTGGTGCATATCGTTGCGCTGATGAGCCCCGGTCCCGATTTCTTTTTTGTTTCTCAAACTGCGGTTAGCCGTTCGCGCAAAGAAGCTATGATGGGCGTGCTGGGCATTACCTGCGGCGTCATGGTCTGGGCTGGCGTGGCACTGCTCGGCCTGCATCTGATTATCGAAAAAATGGCCTGGCTGCATACCATTATTATGGTCGGCGGGGGGCTGTATCTGTGCTGGATGGGTTATCAGATGCTGCGCGGCGCGTTTAAAAAACAGGATGTTGCAGCGCCCACTCCGCAGGTGGAGCTGGCGCAGAGCGGACGCAGCTTTTTGAAAGGTCTGCTGACCAACCTGGCGAACCCTAAAGCCATTATCTATTTTGGCTCCGTCTTCTCATTGTTCGTTGGCGACAACGTGGGAACGGGCGCGCGCTGGGGGATCTTTGCTCTGATTATCGTGGAAACGCTGGCGTGGTTTACCGTGGTCGCCAGCCTGTTTGCGCTCCCGAAAATGCGTCGTGGCTATCAGCGTCTGGCGAAGTGGATTGATGGTTTTGCCGGTGCGCTGTTCGCAGGCTTTGGTATCCATCTGATTATTTCGCGCTAATTTACCAGCAGGCCGGATAAGCGCTAGCGCCATCCGGCACTCACATCACGCATGCCTTGCCGATGCCAGCAGGGCGCCTATCAGCATAAATAGCGAACCAAACACTTTGTTCAGCGCCTTCATTTGCTTTGGTCCTTTAATCCAGCCAGCAATGCGCGTGGCCAACGTCGCGTAACCGATCATCACAATGATATCGACCACGATGGTCGTGACGCCAAGCACCACGTACTGCATCAACTGCGGTTCTTGCGGCAGGATAAACTGCGGGAACAGAGCGGCAAGGAAAACTATGCTCTTAGGATTGGTCAGATTAACAAAGACCGCGCGTTTGAACAGCCGGCTGCGCGATTGCGTATTCGCCATGGTATTCAGATCGATAGCACCCGCCGCCCGCCATTGTTGAATACCCAGCCAAATCAGATAGGCCGCTCCCGCCCACTTCAGCACCTCAAATGCGATCACCGAACGTGAAAATAGCGTTCCCAGTCCTACGCCAACCAGAACGATATGAATACCCAACCCGGTCTGCAAACCCGCAATCGACGCGCTGGCACCGCGATATCCGTGGCTGATGGCGGTGGTCATGGTATTGATTGCGCCAGAGCCTGGGGACAAGCTCAAAATAATAGAGGTCAGCAGGTAGGCGAACCACCATTCAAAGGTCATGAGAAACTCCCGGATTGTCTATTTTTATGCCACAATACGCTACTGCCGTTAGGTTGTGTCAGTGACGGCGAAAAAAACGATTTTACTTGGTCAGCGAGGCTGGATACCCGATGTTTCAGCAGCAAAAAGACTGGGAAACAAGAGAAAACGCGTTTGCTGCTTTTTCCATGGGGCCACTGACAGATTTCTGGCGTCAGCGGGAAGAAGCGGAATTTACGGGCGTGGATGATATTCCCGTACATTTTGTTCGTTTTCATGCAGAAAAAAACGATCGCGTCATCGTCGTCTGTCCTGGACGCATTGAAAGTTACGTGAAATACGCTGAACTGGCGTATGACCTGTTTCATTCTGGTTTTGACGTTCTCATTATCGATCACCGTGGCCAGGGGCGTTCCGGGCGTATGCTTTCGGATCCGCATCGCGGTCATGTCGATAACTTTAATGATTATGTCGACGATCTAACCGCCTTCTGGCAGCAGGAAGTGCTACCCGGCCCGTGGAGAAAACGCTATATCCTGGCGCATTCAATGGGCGGGGCGATTGCCACGTTATTCCTGCAGCGCCACCCGAATCAGTGTGATGCCATCGCGCTTTGCGCTCCGATGTTTGGTATTGTGATGCGCTTTCCCGACTGGATGGTGCGCCATATACTGGACTGGGCCGAAGGGCATCCGCGGATCCGCGAAGGCTATGCGATGGGAACCGGGCGCTGGCGGGCGCTGCCGTTCGGTATGAATGCGTTAACCCATAGTCGACAGCGCTATCGGCGCAATCTACGCTTTTATGCTGATGAGCCGCGGTTGCGCGTTGGCGGCCCCACCTATCACTGGGTACGTGAAGGGATTCTGGCTGGCGAACAGGTTTTGGCTGGCGCCGGAGATGATGCGACGCCGACGCTGCTGATTCAGGCTGAAGAAGAGCGTGTGGTAGATAACCGCATGCACGATCGTTTTTGTGAACTCCGCGCCGCAGCGGGCCATCCTGTAGAAGGGGGTCAGCCGCTTGTCATCAAAGGCGCGTACCATGAGATCCTTTTTGAAAAGGACGCCATGCGTTCAGTCGCGCTTAACGCTATTGTCGAATTTTTCGACAAGCATAACTCATCCAGCGGAACCCGCTTTGCCTAGAGGTTGAATTTTCTTATGTATCAGGTTGTTGCGTCTGATTTAGACGGTACGCTGCTTTCTCCCGACCATACTCTGTCCCCTTATGCCAAAGAGACGCTGAAGTTATTGACCGCTCGCGGCGTTAACTTCGTGTTTGCGACTGGCCGTCATCATGTTGATGTGGGGCAAATTCGCGATAACCTCGGCATTAAAACCTACATGATCACGTCCAACGGCGCGCGCGTGCATGATTCTGACGGGAATCTGGTGTTTTCCCATAACCTGGATCGCGATATTGCCAGCGACCTGTTTGGCGTAGTGAATGCAAACCCGGACATCGTGACCAACGTATATCGTGATGATGAGTGGTTTATGAATCGCCATCGTCCGGACGAAATGCGTTTCTTCAAAGAAGCGGTGTTTAACTATTCACTGTTTGAACCTGCATTACTGGAGCCTGAGGGCGTCAGCAAAGTGTTCTTCACCACCGACTCTCACGAAAGGCTACTGCCGTTGGAGCAGGCGATTAACGCCCGCTGGGGCGATCGCGTCAACGTCAGCTTCTCTACGCTTACCTGTCTGGAAGTCATGGCTGGCGGCGTATCGAAAGGTCATGCGCTGGAAGCGGTAGCAAAAGCGATGGGCTACAGCCTGAAAGACTGCATCGCCTTTGGCGACGGGATGAACGATGCGGAAATGCTCTCAATGGCAGGCAAAGGCTGCATCATGGGCAATGCCCACCAGCGCCTGAAGGATCTGCACCCGGAACTGGAAGTCATTGGTCTTAATGCCGACGATGCCGTGCCACACTATCTGCGTGAACTGTTTTTGCAGTAACCTTCTGTTCGTTAGTTGACCAGTTGTCAACTAAAAACTTCGCTACAATGGGTGTACCTTTTGTTAAGAGACATCCATTGTGGCGTTACTCATCATTACCACAATTCTGTGGGCCTTTTCCTTTAGCCTGTTTGGCGAGTACCTTGCCGGTCATGTCGATAGCTATTTTGCGGTGCTGGTGCGCGTTGGGCTGGCGGCGCTGGTGTTCCTGCCGTTTCTACGTACTCGTGGGTACAGCGTAAAAACGATCGGGCTGTATATGCTGGTGGGTGCCATGCAGCTTGGCATTATGTACATGCTGAGTTTTCACGCCTATCTGTACCTGACGGTTTCAGAACTGCTGCTCTTTACCGTGCTGACGCCGCTCTACATTACGCTGATTTATGATCTGATGAGCGGACGTCGTCTGCGCTGGAGTTACGCCTTTAGTGCGTTACTGGCGGTGATTGGCGCGGGGATCATTCGTTACGATCAGGTGACCAGCCACTTCTGGACCGGTCTGCTGTTGGTGCAGTTGTCCAATATCAGCTTTGCCATTGGTATGGTGGGTTATAAACGTCTGATGGAAACACGGCCAATGCCGCAGCACAACGCCTTTGCCTGGTTTTATATGGGCGCCTTTATGGTGGCTGTCGTGGCCTGGTTCATGCTGGGCAATGCGCAGAAAATGCCTGCAACCACGCTACAGTGGGGAATTCTGGTCTTTCTTGGCGTGGCGGCGTCCGGCATTGGTTACTTTATGTGGAACTACGGCGCGACCCAGGTGGATGCGGGCACGCTGGGCATCATGAACAATATGCATGTCCCTGCCGGACTGCTGGTTAACCTGGCTATCTGGCATCAACAACCTCACTGGCCAAGCTTCATCATTGGTGCGGCTGTGATAGTGGCTTCACTGTGGGTACATCGAAAGTGGGTCGTTCCGCACTCCGTACAAACGGTAGGTGATCGCAGGCGTGATTCCGCGCTGAGCGAATAAACGCTTCTGTGACCGGCTGTCGCTGCTCGCCATCACGCACGGCGGCGTACAGTCGGCTCCACAATCCATCACCCAGGGTTTTGGTCACTACCAGGCCCTGGCGTTCAAAACTCTCCACCACCCAGTGCGGTAATGCCGCGATACCCATTCTGGCTGCAACCATCTGAATCAGCAGCAAGGTGTTATCCACGCTTTTCAGCGACGGACTAACGCCTGCAGGCTGCAGGAAATGCCGCCATACATCCAGTCGAGTCCGCTGTACCGGGTAAATGAGCAGCGTCTCGCTGGCCAAATCTTCCGGTGTGATTTGTGTTTTGCTGGCCAACGGATGGTCAGGCGCCAGTACCAGGCGGACTTCAAAATCAAACATCGGTGAGTAGTGCAATCCGCTGCGCGGCAGGATGTCGGAGGTTAACACCAGATCCAGCTCATCCTGCTGTAGCGCTGGTTGCGGATCGAACGTCACGCCGGATTTAAAGTCCATCTCCACCTGCGGCCAGTTGGCACGAAAATTCTCCAGCGCGGGCGTCAGCCATTGAATACAACTGTGACATTCAATCGCGATTCGCAGCCGGGTTTGCTGCGGTTCGTTGCAGGCCTGCAGCGCACGACCAATTTGCGGCAACACCTGATTGGCTAACTGCAGCAGGATTTCTCCCTGCGGCGTAAAGCGCAGAGGCTGGCTTTTACGGATAAAAAGTCGAAAGCCAAGGCGCTGCTCCAGATCGCTGAACTGGTGAGAAAGGGCGGATTGGGTCTGATGCAACGTCGCCGCTGCGGCTGCCAGAGAACCACTATTCCGCAACGCCTGGAGCGTTTTCAGGTGTTTAATCTCGATCATGAAAGTCCTTCACTTCGGCATGAACAAATTGCGCTTGAGGAATATACAGTAACCGCCAATTATGGATGTGTAAACATCTGGACGGCTAAAATCCTTCGTCTTTTAAATTTATGGTGCGTTGGCTTCGTTTCCCCACCCCAGTCACTTACTTCAGTAAGCTCCTGGGGATGAGTAAGCTTGCCGCCTTCCCTAAATTCAAAATCCATAGGATTTACATATAATTAGAGGAAGAAAAATGACAATATTGAATCACACCCTCGGTTTCCCTCGCGTTGGCCTGCGTCGCGAGTTGAAGAAAGCGCAAGAAAGCTACTGGGCGGGAAATTCTTCCCGTGAAGATTTGCTGACCGTTGGCCGCGAGCTGCGTGCCCGCCACTGGGATCAGCAGAAGCAGGCGGGCGTTGACCTGCTGCCGGTGGGTGATTTTGCCTGGTACGATCACGTGCTGACTACCAGCCTACTGCTCGGCAACGTTCCGGCTCGCCATCAAAATAAAGACGGCTCGGTCGATATCGATACCTTATTCCGCATTGGCCGTGGCCGCGCACCAACGGGTGAACCCGCGGCGGCGGCAGAAATGACCAAATGGTTTAACACCAACTATCACTACATGGTGCCAGAGTTCACTAAAGGTCAGCAGTTCAAACTGACCTGGACCCAACTGCTGGATGAAGTGGACGAAGCGCTGGCGCTCGGTCACAAGGTGAAGCCTGTGCTGCTGGGGCCGGTAACCTACCTGTGGTTGGGTAAAGTGAAAGGCGAACAGTTTGATCGCCTGAGCCTGTTGAACGACATTCTGCCGGTTTACCAGCAGGTACTGGCCGAGCTGGCGAAACGCGGTATTGAGTGGGTGCAGATTGACGAACCCGCGCTGGTACTGGAATTGCCGCAAGCGTGGCTGGACGCCTTCAAACCTGCTTATGACGCGCTGACGGGTCAGGTGAAGTTGCTACTGACCACCTACTTCGAAGGCGTAACGCCAAACCTGGATACCATTACCGCCCTGCCGGTACAGGGGCTGCACGTTGACTTCGTGCACGGCAAAGATGATGCAGCCGAGCTGCACACGCGTCTGCCAGCCGACTGGCTGCTGTCAGCGGGGCTGGTGAACGGCCGCAACGTCTGGCGTGCCGATCTCAGCGAAAAATACGCACAAATCAAAGATATCGTCGGGAAACGTAACCTGTGGGTGGCTTCTTCCTGCTCCCTGCTGCACAGCCCAATCGATCTCAGTGTTGAAACCCGCCTTGATGCAGAAGTGAAGAGCTGGTTTGCCTTCGCCCTGCAAAAATGCGGCGAGCTGGCGCTGCTGCGCGATGCATTGAATAGCGGAGATACGGCGGCAATTGTCGAGTGGAGTGCACCGATTCAGGCTCGTCGTCACTCTACCCGCGTACACAACGCCGCAGTGGAAAAACGTCTGGCGGCAATCACCGCCCAGGACAGCCAGCGCGCTAACGCTTACCCGGTTCGTGCCGAGGCGCAACGTGCCCGCTTTAATCTGCCGGCATGGCCGACTACGACTATCGGTTCATTCCCGCAAACCACAGAAATTCGCGGCCTGCGCCTGGATTTCAAAAAGGGCAACCTGGATGCCGGTAACTATCGCACCGGAATTGCGGAACATATTAAACAGGCGATTGTTGAACAGGAACGTCTGGGTCTCGACGTGCTGGTACACGGTGAAGCCGAGCGTAATGACATGGTTGAATACTTTGGCGAGCATCTGGACGGTTTCGTCTTTACCCAGAACGGTTGGGTGCAGAGCTACGGCTCTCGCTGCGTGAAGCCGCCGGTGGTGATTGGCGACGTCAGCCGCCCGGAAGCGATCACCGTGGAGTGGGCGAAATATGCCCAGTCGCTGACCGACAAACCGGTAAAAGGCATGCTGACCGGTCCGGTGACCATTCTCTGCTGGTCATTCCCGCGTGAAGACGTGACGCGTGAAACCATCGCGAAGCAGATCGCGCTGGCGCTGCGTGATGAAGTGGCGGATCTGGAAGCGGCGGGTATCGGCATCATCCAGATTGATGAACCGGCACTGCGCGAAGGTTTACCACTACGTCGCAGCGACTGGGCGGCGTATCTGGAGTGGGGCGTGGAAGCCTTCCGCATTAACGCGGCGGTAGCGAAGGATGAAACCCAGATCCACACCCACATGTGTTATTGCGAGTTCAACGACATCATGGACTCCATTGCGGCGCTGGATGCGGACGTGATCACCATCGAAACCTCGCGCTCTGATATGGAGTTGCTGGAATCGTTTGAAGAGTTCGACTATCCGAACGAAATCGGGCCGGGCGTATACGATATTCACTCGCCGAACGTTCCGAGCGTGGAGTGGATTGAAGCCCTGTTGAAGAAAGCCGAGCAGCGCATTCCAGCAGAACGTCTGTGGGTGAACCCGGACTGCGGCCTGAAAACCCGCGGCTGGCCGGAAACCCGTGCTGCGCTGGCGAACATGGTCAAAGCGGCGCAGAATCTGCGTCAGGCGTAATTCATTGCCCGGGAAGCGCTTGCGCTTACCCGGGTTACAGGAAATCGCAATAGTTGTAGGCCCGGTAAGGCGTCGCCACCACCGGGCAATTAACGTTTATTTCTTCCCACCGTATTGCACGAACCACTCCAGCATTCTCTGCCAACCGTCTTTCGCGGACTCTTCGTGATAGCTCGGGCGATAATCGGCGTTGAACGCATGTCCGGCATCGGGATAGACCACGATTTCCGCTTTAGCATTGGCGGCGCGTAGCGCCTGGCGCATTGTTTCAACGGTATCTTGCGGAATGCTGGTGTCCTGGCCGCCATAAAGCCCCAAAACGGGGGCGTTAAGATCGGTTGCGATATCAACGGGATGTTTTGGCGAGTTGAGGGTTTTGTCACCCACCAATTTGCCATACCACGCTACGGCCGCTTTTAACTGCGGATTATGTGCGGCATACAGCCAGGTGATGCGTCCACCCCAGCAAAATCCGGTGATCATCAACTGGTGCGCATCTCCTCCGTTGCGGGAGGCCCAGCTAGCGACGTGGTCCAGATCGGCCAGTACCTGAGAGTCAGGCACTTTGGCGACAAGGCCACTAAGCAGCGTAGGGATATCGGCAAAGTCATTGGGATCGCCTTCGCGAAAATAGAGTTCTGGTGCGATAGCCAGATACCCTTCCAGAGCCAGACGACGGCAAACGTCACGAATGTGCTCATGAATACCAAAAATCTCCTGCACGACAATAACTACGGGCAGCAGGCCATCAGTCTGTTTTGGTCGTGCGTGATACGCTGGCATATCATCGCCTTGTGAAGGTATGGACGTTACACCGGCGATAATTGCATTATCCGGGGTGTGAACCGTGGTAGACGTCGGTGGAGATACAGCAGGTGCAAAGCCAGATTGTCGTGTTGTCATGGTATTCTCCGTACCCTTAAATATTCAGCAAAAAAGCGCATTGTTAACTATAGACACATGCAACGAACCACATTGCCTTAAACGGGCTATCTTTTGTGCAGGGCTTACTTATATCGCATCATTTATGTGATAAAGATCACTATTTAATGGTAATCGAATGCAATTGATTTACATCATAGTGATGACTGTCACGAAAATATGTTTATGCCTTCGGTAAAGTGTGTTTTTGCTTCTTCTGACAAAACCGATTCACAGAGGAGTTTTTATGTCTAAGTCTGATGTTTTTCATCTCGGCCTCACTAAGAACGATTTACAAGGGGCTACGCTTGCTATCGTCCCTGGCGACCCGGAACGTGTGGAAAAGATCGCCGCGCTGATGGATAAGCCGGTTAAGCTGGCATCTCATCGCGAGTTCACCACCTGGCGTGCTGAGCTGGATGGTAAAGCCGTGATCGTTTGCTCTACCGGTATCGGCGGCCCGTCCACCTCTATTGCCGTAGAAGAACTGGCACAGCTGGGCATTCGTACCTTCCTGCGTATCGGTACGACTGGCGCTATCCAGCCGCATATCAACGTGGGTGATGTGCTGGTTACCACTGCATCTGTTCGTCTGGACGGTGCAAGCCTGCACTTCGCACCAATGGAATTCCCGGCCGTTGCGGACTTCGAGTGCACCACCGCGCTGGTGGAAGCGGCGAAATCTATCGGCGCCACCACTCACGTGGGTGTTACTGCGTCTTCTGACACCTTCTACCCAGGCCAGGAGCGTTATGACACCTTCTCTGGTCGCGTCGTGAGTCGTTTCAAAGGCTCAATGGAAGAGTGGCAGTCTATGGGCGTTATGAACTACGAAATGGAATCTGCTACGCTGCTGACCATGTGCGCAAGCCAGGGTCTGCGTGCCGGTATGGTCGCGGGTGTTATCGTGAACCGTACTCAGCAAGAGATCCCTAATGCGGAAACGATGAAACAAACGGAAAGTCACGCGGTGAAAATTGTGGTAGAAGCCGCGCGTCGTTTACTGTAATTCTCCCTTCTATTCAAAAAGGCCGACGCGTTCGGCCTTTTTATTTTGCGTAGTGCCTCGCAGGAAATTCCTTTTAAACTGGACGTTTATACAGCACAATTCTATTTTGTGCGGGTAAGTCGTTGCTGTAAGGGGGCGTTGTGGATATTTCAATTATGATGAGTGCCGTGTTGGCGTTAGCCGCAGGGCTACTGGTAGGGTGGCTGGCGACAAAAGCACGCGCCGATCAAATCCGCGCCGACCTCATCGAAGAGCGACGTGAACTGGATATTGCGCTAAGCGCCGCTCGCCAGCAGCTCTCGCAGGAAGCACACTGGCGTGATGAGTGCGAACTCCTCAATAACGAATTACGCAGTCTGCACAGTATCAACACCTCTCTGGAAGCCGATCTCCGTGAAGTCACTACCCGGCTGGAAGCAACGCAACAGCATGCGGAAGATAAAATCCGCCAGATGATCAACAGCGAACAGCGTCTGAGTGAACAGTTTGAAAATCTGGCGAATCGTATTTTTGAGCACAGCAACCGCCGTGTTGATGAGCAAAATCGCCAAAGTCTGAACAGCCTGCTTGCGCCGCTTCGTGAACAACTGGACGGTTTTCGTCGCCAGGTTCAGGATAGCTTTGGTAAAGAGGCACAAGAACGCCATACCCTGGCACACGAAATTCGTAATCTCCAGCAACTGAATGCGCAGATGGCGCAGGAAGCGGTAAACCTGACGCGTGCATTAAAAGGCGATAACAAAACGCAGGGTAACTGGGGAGAGGTCGTACTCACGCGGGTACTCGAAGCCTCTGGTCTGCGTGAAGGTTATGAATATGAAACCCAGGTCAGCATCGAAAACGACGCCCGTTCGCGAATGCAGCCTGATGTCATCGTTCGGCTACCGCAGGGTAAAGATGTGGTGATCGATGCGAAAATGACGCTGGTTGCTTATGAGCGCTATTTTAACGCAGAAGACGAATACACCCGCGAAAGTGCATTGCAGGAGCACATCGCCTCGGTGCGTAACCATATTCGACTGCTGGGGCGCAAAGATTATCAGCAGCTTCCTGGGCTGCGTACGCTTGACTACGTGCTGATGTTTATCCCCGTTGAGCCCGCTTTTTTACTGGCGCTCGACCGACAGCCCGAACTGATTACCGAAGCGCTTAGAAATAACATTATGCTGGTGAGCCCTACCACGCTGTTGGTGGCATTGCGCACGATCGCCAACCTGTGGCGCTACGAGCATCAGAGTCGTAATGCGCAACAAATTGCCGATCGGGCCAGCAAACTTTATGACAAGATGCGGTTGTTTGTGGATGATATGTCGGCAATAGGTCAAAGCCTGGACAAAGCCCAGGACAACTACCGACAGGCGATGAAAAAACTCTCTTCCGGTCGTGGAAACGTCCTGTCGCAGGCAGAAGCTTTTCGTAGTTTAGGCGTGGAAATTAAGCGCGAGATAAATCCTGAGCTGGCTGAACAAGCTACTACACAGGATGAGGAATACCGCTTGCGCTCGGTCCCTGAGACGCAACAAGATGCGTCTTACCCCGAGGATGAAGCGGTAAATCAGCAATCAAACTAGTCCATTTGGGGTAGTTGAACCCGGTAGAAGGGTAGGGCAAATTGGCCCAATCTGTTACACTTCTCGAACATTTTTTGGATGAGCAGGCACTGAGATGGTGGATAATTCACAAGAAACGACGCACTTTGGCTTTCAGACCGTCGCTAAAGAGCAGAAAGCTGACATGGTGGCCCACGTTTTTCATTCTGTGGCGTCTAAATATGACGTTATGAATGACTTAATGTCATTTGGCATTCATCGTTTGTGGAAGCGCTTCACCATTGATTGCAGTGGCGTGCGTCGCGGGCAAACCGTTCTCGATTTAGCAGGCGGTACCGGCGATCTGACGGCGAAATTCTCTCGCATGGTTGGTGAAACCGGCAAAGTTGTGCTGGCGGATATCAATGACTCAATGCTCAAAATGGGTCGCGAAAAGCTGCGTAATATTGGCGTGGTAGGTAACGTTGAGTACGTTCAGGCGAATGCGGAAGCATTACCTTTCCCTGACAACACGTTTGACTGCATCACCATCTCTTTCGGTCTGCGCAACGTAACGGATAAAGACAAAGCATTACGCTCCATGTACCGCGTATTGAAGCCGGGCGGACGTCTACTAGTGCTGGAATTCTCCAAACCCATAATCGAACCGTTGAGCAAAGCCTACGACGCATACTCTTTCCATGTTCTGCCGCGCATAGGTTCAATGGTAGCAAGCGATGCGGACAGCTACCGTTATTTGGCGGAGTCCATCCGTATGCATCCCGATCAGGACACCTTAAAAGCAATGATGCAAGATGCCGGGTTCGAAAGCGTTGATTACTACAACCTGACAGCAGGTGTCGTTGCGCTGCATCGTGGTTACAAGTTCTGACAGGAGAGTGGGGATGCCTTTAAAACCCTTAGTAACCGCAGGCGTTGAAAATCTGCTCAACACCTTTCTGTACCGTTCTCCTGCGCTGAAGTCAGCCCGAACGCGTTTACAGGGTAAGGTGCTGCGTGTTGATCTCAAAGGATTTTCAACACCGTTAGTCCTGGTATTTAGCGAGCGCCAGGTCGATGTGCTGGGGGCATGGGAAGGCGAAGCCGATTGCACCGTAATCACATATGCCAGTGTGTTACCGAAATTGCGTGACCGACAGCAACTCACCACGCTTATCCGCAGCGGTGAGCTGGAAGTCCAAGGCGATATCCAGGTAGTACAGAACTTTGTTGCGCTGGCCGATCTGGCGGAGTTGGATCCTGCAGAACTGTTAGCACCCTATACCGGCGATATCGTCGCGGAAGGGGTCAGCAAAGTCTTGCGTGGTGGAGCGAAGTTCCTGTGCCATAACTTTCAGCGCCAGCAGCGCTATGTCGCCGAAGCGATCACCGAAGAGTGGCGCATGGCTCCTGGTCCACTAGAGGTTGCATGGTTTGCTGAAGAAACGGCAGCCGTTGAGCGCGCGGTTGAATCTCTGGCCAAACGGCTGGAAAAACTGGAGGCCAAATGACGCCAGGTGAAGTACGGCGCCTTTATTTCATCATTCGCACTTTTTTAAGCTACGGTCTTGATGAACTCATCCCCAAAATGCGAATCACGCTGCCGCTTCGGTTGTGGCGTTACTCGTTGTTCTGGATGCCCAACCGACATAAAGACAAACCGCTGGGAGAAAGGCTGAGACTGGCTTTACAGGAACTGGGCCCGGTGTGGATCAAATTTGGGCAAATGCTCTCTACCCGTCGTGACCTTTTCCCTCCGCACATCGCCGATCAGCTTGCGCTATTGCAGGATCGGGTTGCCCCGTTCGATGGCCTTAGAGCGAAAAAACAAATCGAAGAGGCCATGGGCGGGCTGCCCGTTGAGGAATGGTTTGATGATTTTGAAATCACGCCACTGGCATCTGCGTCTGTTGCTCAGGTCCACACTGCGCGGTTGAAATCGAATGGCAAAGAGGTGGTGATCAAAGTTATTCGCCCGGACATACTTCCGGTCATCAAAGCGGATTTAAAACTGATCTACCGCCTGGCTCGTTGGGTTCCTCGTCTGCTGCCAGATGGGCGTCGCCTGCGACCAACAGAAGTCGTCCGTGAATATGAAAAAACGTTGATCGATGAACTGAATCTGCTGCGCGAATCGGCGAACGCCATTCAGCTACGACGTAATTTTGAAGATAGTCCGATGCTGTACATCCCGGAAGTGTATTCCGACTACTGCAGTCAGAACATGATGGTGATGGAGCGCATTTATGGTATCCCGGTTTCAGATGTCACCACGCTTGAGAAGAACGGCACCAATATGAAATTGTTGGCCGAGCGTGGTGTTCAGGTCTTCTTTACTCAGGTATTCCGCGACAGCTTTTTCCATGCGGATATGCACCCCGGGAACATTTTTGTCAGTTATGAGCACCCTGAAAACCCGAAATACATTGGTATTGATTGTGGGATTGTGGGCTCTTTAAACAAAGAAGATAAGCGTTACCTGGCTGAAAACTTCATTGCGTTCTTTAACCGCGATTACCGCAAAGTTGCTGAACTGCACGTAGATTCTGGTTGGGTTCCACCGGATACCAACGTAGAAGAGTTTGAATTTGCCATTCGTACCGTGTGCGAGCCGATTTTTGAAAAGCCGCTGGCGGAGATTTCCTTTGGTCACGTGCTGTTGAATCTGTTCAACACTGCGCGCCGCTTCAATATGGAAGTTCAGCCTCAACTGGTATTGCTCCAGAAGACGCTGCTGTACGTTGAAGGTGTCGGACGACAACTCTACCCGCAGTTAGATTTGTGGAAAACGGCTAAGCCATTCCTCGAATCCTGGATTAAAGATCAGGTCGGTATTCCGGCGCTCGTTAGGGCATTTAAAGAAAAAGCACCGTTCTGGGTCGAAAAAATGCCAGAAATACCTGAACTGGTGTATGACAGTTTGCGCCAGGGCAAATATTTACAGCACAGTGTTGATAAGATTGCCCGCGAGCTTCACGCAAATCATGTACGCCAGGGACAATCCCGTTATTTATTGGGCATTGGCGCAACATTGTTGCTAAGTGGAACATTCCTGCTGGTAAGCCGCCCTGAGTGGGGGCTTATGCCGGGCTGGTTAATGGCGGGAGGCGTCATAGCCTGGTTGATCGGCTGGCGCAAAATGCGCTGAATTTTTCATCGCCCAAGGCAGGTCGTGTAACGTATACTACGGCCTTATTAATTCATCATCTATGACAGAGGAACATGTATGGGTGGTATCAGTATTTGGCAGTTGTTGATCATTGCCGTCATCGTTGTACTGCTATTTGGCACCAAGAAACTCGGCTCCATCGGTTCCGATCTTGGCGCGTCGATCAAAGGCTTCAAAAAAGCGATGGGTGATGATGAGCCTAAGCAAGATAAGACCAGCCAGGACGCTGATTTTACTGCTAAATCCATCACCGATAAGCAGGGTGAAGTGAAAAAGGAAGACGCCAAAAGCCAAGATAAAGAGCAGGTATAATCCGTGTTTGATATCGGTTTTAGCGAACTGTTATTGGTGTTCGTGATCGGCCTCATTGTTCTGGGGCCGCAACGATTACCTGTAGCGGTAAAAACGGTTGCTGGCTGGGTTCGCGCTTTGCGTTCCCTTGCAACTACTGTTCAGAATGAACTGACCCAGGAGCTTAAGCTTCAGGAGTTTCAGGACAGCCTGAAGAAAGTAGAGAAAGCGAGCCTGACAAATCTGACCCCGGAGCTGAAAGCGTCAATGGATGAGCTGCGTGAAGCGGCGGAATCGATGAAGCGTTCTTACAGCGTGCACGATCCTGAGAAAGCGAGCGATGAAGCGCACACTATCCATAATCCGGTGGTGAAAGAAGGTGAAGCGCAGCGAGAAGGGGTCACCCCTGCCGCCGCTGAAAACCAGGCCAGTTCGCCGGAGCAAAAACCGGAATCCGCGGGTGCTAAAACGCCAGAGCAGACGGAAAACACTTCCGCCACGTTGATGGATGCAGAAAAGAAAGCTGCCGCACCTGTTGTCGAATCCTCCCCCTCGTCGAGTGATAAACCGTAAACATGGCTGTAGAAGATACCCAACCGCTCATTACGCATCTTATCGAGCTGCGTAAGCGACTCCTGAACTGCATTATTGCGGTTATCGTGATCTTTCTGGCGTTGGTTTACTTTGCCAACGACATTTACCATATGGTTGCGGCACCGCTGATTAAACAGATGCCGCAGGGTGCAACGATGATCGCCACCGATGTGGCCTCACCGTTCTTTACCCCTATAAAGTTAACCTTCATGGTGTCGCTGATCCTGTCAGCGCCAGTGATCCTCTACCAGGTATGGGCATTCATTGCGCCTGCTTTGTACAAACATGAACGTCGCCTGGTTGTGCCGCTGCTGGTCTCCAGCTCGTTGTTGTTCTACATCGGCATGGCATTCGCCTATTTTGTCGTCTTCCCGTTGGCGTTTGGTTTTCTGGCTAACACGGCTCCGCAAGGCGTGCAGGTATCGACAGATATTGCCAGCTATCTCAGCTTTGTAATGGCGCTATTTATGGCTTTCGGTGTCTCTTTTGAGGTCCCTGTCGCCATTGTGCTGCTATGCTGGATGGGCATTACGACACCTGAAGATTTGCGTAAGAAACGACCTTACGTTGTGGTGGGAGCATTCGTCGTCGGGATGTTACTGACTCCGCCAGATGTCTTCTCGCAAACGTTGTTGGCGATACCGATGTACTGCCTGTTTGAAGTGGGCGTTTTCTTCTCTCGTTTCTATGTCGGTAAGCGACGTACGCGAGATGAGGACAACGAGGCTGAAGAAGCAAAAGAAGCCGAAGCCACCGAGAAAACAGAAGAGTAAATTCAACCGCCCGTCAGGGCGGTTGTCATATGGGAGGTAGCATGTTTGATATTGGCGTTAATTTAACCAGTTCACAATTTGCGAAAGACAGGGATGATGTTGTGGCGCGCGCCTTTGCTGCGGGCGTAAACGGTATGCTTCTGACCGGAACAAACCTGCACGAAAGCCAGCAGGCGCTGAAGTTGGCGCAACATTATCCGCATTGCTGGTCCACGGCTGGCGTGCACCCGCATGACAGTAGCCAATGGCAATCCTCAACGGAAGACGAGATTATCGCGCTGGCAAACCAGTCTGAGGTGGTCGCTATTGGCGAGTGCGGTCTGGATTTCAATCGCAATTTCTCCACGCCGCAGGAGCAGGAACGTGCTTTTGAGGCACAACTGCGCATTGCCGCTGAACTGCAGATGCCGATTTTCATGCATTGTCGGGATGCCCATGAGCGTTTTCTGACGTTGCTGGAGCCGTGGCTGGATAGTCTCCCGGGCGCGGTGCTGCACTGTTTTACCGGAACGCAGCAGGAGATGCAGGAGTGTGTGGACCGAGGGCTTTATATTGGTATTACCGGCTGGGTCTGTGATGAGCGTCGGGGGATGGAACTGCGGGAACTGCTGCCGTTTATTCCGGTAGAAAGACTACTGATCGAAACCGATGCGCCTTACCTACTTCCTCGCGACTTAACGCCTAAACCGACGTCACGGCGCAATGAACCGGCGCACCTGCCACATATTCTTGAGCGTATTGCCCACTGGCGCGGAGAAGATCCTCAATGGCTGTCAGCAACCATTGATGCTAACGTCCGAACGTTGTTTGAAGTGACCTTCTAAACGGCTTAAATTTTTCTAAAACCGGTATTTTTCACGCTCTGCTTAACTTCTTTATTCAACAGGTTAAGCAGTAGCATGGAACGCGCTTCGCCATCCGGTTCGGTGAAGATCGCTTTTAGCCCCTCAAATGCCCCTTCAGTAATAATCACGCTGTCCCCTGGCTGAGGAGTTTGCGGGTCCACAATACCTTCAGGCTTGTAGATAGAAAGCTGGTGAATAACGGGAGAAGGGACGGTCGCAGGCGTCGCGCCAAAACGGACGAAATGGCTGACACCACGCGTGGCATTGATAGTGGTGGTGTGGATCACTTCCGGGTCGAACTCGACAAACATGTAATTAGGGAATAGTGGTTCACTGACTGTGGTACGTTTACCGCGCACTATTTTTTCCAGGGTGATCATAGGCGTCAGGCAGTTCACCGCCTGTCTTTCCAGGTGTTCCTGGGCTCTCTGAAGTTGCCCACGTTTGCAGTACAGTAAATACCAGGATTGCATAATAACTCTTATCCGCTTGTTCTGAGCGCAAGCATAGCAAAAGCCATGCGTTAAGTTAATTATACCCACCTCAACGCAGGCTGAAACCCAATGGGTATATACGCCCGGGGCTTATATGTATCGCCAGAGTTCACGCTAATTTAACAAAAATACAGCATCACAATGATGAACGCCGTATAATGAAGCGCTTACGAAGAGGCCACAATGGACGCCATGAAATATCACGATTTACGCGACTTCCTGACGCTGCTTGAACAGCAGGGTGAGCTCAAACGCATTTCGCTTGAGGTGGATCCCCACCTGGAAATTACTGAAATTGCCGATCGCACTCTGCGTGCCGGTGGGCCTGCGTTACTGTTTGAGAATCCGAAAGGCTATTCAATGCCGGTGCTGTGTAACCTGTTTGGCACACCAAAGCGTGTTGCGATGGGGATGGGACAAGAAGATGTCTCGGCGCTACGAGAAGTCGGTAAACTGTTGGCGTTTTTGAAAGAGCCAGAGCCACCGAAAGGATTCCGCGATCTGTTTGATAAGCTGCCGCAGTTTAAGCAGGTGTTGAACATGCCGACTAAGCGGTTGCGCGGTGCACCTTGTCAGCAAAAAATCTACTCAGGCGATGACGTTGATTTAAACCGCATTCCGATTATGACCTGCTGGCCGGAAGATGCCGCGCCGCTGATTACCTGGGGGCTCACCGTAACGCGTGGTCCGCATAAAGAGCGGCAGAATCTGGGCATCTATCGTCAGCAGCTGATTGGCAAAAACAAGCTCATTATGCGCTGGCTGTCCCATCGCGGCGGCGCGCTTGATTACCAGGAGTGGTGCGCAGCGCATCCGGGTGAACGCTTCCCGGTTTCTGTGGCGTTAGGAGCAGATCCTGCGACCATTCTGGGGGCCGTGACGCCGGTCCCTGATACATTATCCGAGTACGCATTTGCCGGGCTGTTGCGCGGAACCAAGACCGAAGTAGTTAAATGTATTTCCAACGACCTGGAAGTGCCTGCCAGCGCAGAAATCGTGCTGGAAGGGTACATTGAACCGGGCGAGCTGGCTCCGGAAGGGCCGTATGGCGATCATACCGGCTACTACAACGAAGTAGATAGCTTCCCGGTCTTTACCGTCACGCACATTACCCAGCGTGAAGATGCAATTTATCACTCTACCTATACCGGACGCCCGCCAGATGAACCCGCGGTGCTCGGCGTGGCGCTGAACGAAGTCTTCGTGCCTATTCTGCAAAAGCAGTTCCCGGAAATCGTCGATTTTTATCTACCTCCGGAAGGCTGTTCTTATCGCCTGGCCGTCGTGACGATGAAAAAACAGTACGCTGGTCATGCCAAACGCGTCATGATGGGCGTTTGGTCGTTTTTGCGTCAGTTTATGTACACCAAATTTGTTATTGTTTGCGATGATGACGTCAACGCACGCGACTGGAATGATGTGATTTGGGCAATTACTACCCGTATGGACCCGGCCCGGGATACGGTACTGGTAGAGAATACGCCAATTGATTACCTGGACTTTGCCTCGCCGGTTTCCGGCCTTGGTTCAAAAATGGGGCTGGATGCCACAAATAAATGGCCGGGCGAAACCCAACGTGAATGGGGACGTCCGATTAAAAAAGATCCTGAAGTGACTGCGCGCATTGACGCAATTTGGGATGAACTAGCCATCTTTAATGACGGCAAAAGCGCCTGAGGCGCGATCGTTTTGCCTATTGATCCGACAGAGAGAGCGCATGACAACCTTAAGCTGTAAAGTGACCTCGGTAGAAGCTATCACTGACACCGTATATCGCGTTCGTTTAGTGCCAGACGCGGCGTTTTCCTTTCGTGCTGGCCAGTATTTAATGGTCGTGATGGATGAAAGGGATAAGCGTCCGTTCTCCATGGCATCAACGCCGGACGAGCAAGGATTCATTGAGCTGCACGTTGGCGCCTCTGAGCTAAATCTTTACGCCATGGCCGTGATGGACCGTATTCTGAAAGACCGGGAAATCAAGGTCGACATTCCGCATGGCGAAGCCTGGCTGCGTGACGAAGACGAGCGCCCGCTGATCCTGATTGCCGGAGGTACAGGGTTCTCTTACGTGCGTTCTATTCTGCTTACCGCGCTGGCGCGTAATCCAAATCGCGATATCACCATTTACTGGGGCGGTCGCGAGGAGAAGCATCTCTACGATCTCTCCGAGCTGGAAGCGCTGTCTGTGAACCACCCGAATCTGCGCGTTGAGCCAGTGGTGGAACAGCCTGAAGACGGCTGGCGTGGTCGTACGGGAACCGTGTTAACGGCAGTATTGCAGGATTACGGTACCCTGGCGGAGCATGATATCTACATTGCCGGGCGTTTTGAAATGGCCAAAATCGCGCGCGATCTCTTCTGTAATGAGCGCAGTGCGCGTGAAGATCGCCTGTTTGGCGACGCTTTCGCGTTCATTTAAGCGCTGTGCGCCGGAGCCCTTCCGGCGCATTCATCACCAACCTTACTTCTTCTAACAGGGTGCAAGCCCGGTCTCGTTGTTTCTCTTTTTCACCACGTTTTTTAGTAAACATGTTTTTCCTATCTATTAATCACAAAACTTAGCTTTTGTGACAGGTCTCTTTTTGTTTAGTAAACAAAATTGGCAAACTAGACACAATCAAATTGCGAGGCGCAAACGAGGAAAACCATGAGGCTCGGACTGGATATTGGCGGGACTAAAATCGAAGCAGTGGTGATTAATAAGGCGGGTGAAATTGTTTACCGCGAGCGATGCGCGACACCAAAGCAGAGTTACGGTGATTTTTTCCAGGCCGTGACGGAGATGATTGCTAAGGCCAGACTGGCCGTTAATCAGCCTTTATCGGTTGGCGTTGGGGTGCCAGGCGCGGTGGATAGCGAAGGTTTGATTAAGAATTCGAACATCCTGGTGCTGAATCAGCAGGCCTTTGCGCAAGACCTTGAGCGAGCATCAGGAATGCCAGTTCCGGTTACCAATGATGCCAACTGCTTTACCTTGTCGGAAGCGATGGACGGTAGCGGACACGGGTATAGCGTGGTATTTGGCGTGATCCTCGGTACCGGTTGCGGCGGCGGACTATGCATCGATAACCGCTTGATCTCTGGACCTAACGCCTGCGCAGGAGAGTGGGGGCATAATGCATTGCCGCGCTACCACGAATCTCAGGACGGGACTGGAGTGATGTGCTATTGCGGACAGTTGAACTGTATTGAGAGCTTTATTTCCGGCAGCGGTCTGGAACGCCAGTACCTGAATCACACCGCGCAGCATGTGGGTGTGCCACAAATTATGCAACAGGTAGAATCGGGTGATGCGGATGCTTGCTTTGTATGGGAACGCTATTGCGATCAACTGGCGCGTGCATTGGCGGGCGTGGTGAATACGCTCGATCCCGATGTTATCGTGCTTGGGGGTGGGGTATCCAATATCGATTTACTGTATTCGGGTTTACAGGCGCGAGTGGCGCAGTACGTATTTGGTAAGCAGTGCCGCACACCGATCGTTCGGGCCCGTCACGGTGACAGCAGCGGCGTACGCGGTGCGGCCTGGCTGGGGGCGCAACAAGCCATAGTAGAATCAATGAGAGTGAAATGACAAAACCTGTACGTATCAGAGATATTGCCGAAGCTTGTGGTGTTTCAGTTGGCGCAGTTTCCCGCGCCCTAAAAGGGCAGCCGGGGCTGCGTGAAGACACCCGGCTGCGCATTATTTCTGTGGCGCAGCAGCAGGGTTATGATTTTTCCCGTCTGCGCACTGACAAGATCAAACGCGTCCTGTTTTTGCTTCACCGCCAGCACAATATCAGCCGGGCATTGCCGTTTTACTCTCAACTGCTGCTGGGCATAGAAGATAACTGTCGTGACCATGGTATTGCGCTGAGCTTTCTCTCCATTGGTCCAGGCGATGCAGTGAGTGAGCAGGTGCTGCTGCACCAGCCTGATGCGCTGATCTGTGCCGGATTTTTTGAGCCTGAATTACTTGGCTTGCTGCAACAGATGAAGCTGCCGTTGGTGCTGGTGGATCTCTGGGCGCCGGGCCTGCCTTGCGTGAATCCGGACAACACCCAGGGCGGTTATCTGGCTACACAACATTTGATTGCACAAGGTCGCAGCCGTATTGCTTTTCTTGCCAGCACGCTTGCGCACTACAGCATCCGTCAGCGCGAGAAGGGCTACCGTCAGGCATTGTATGAGGCCCGTTTGCTGATGCCGCCAGAGTATGAAGCCATTGCGCCGCCGCTGCTGGATACCGAGCAATCTTTGGTGGAAGCGGTGAATGAATTGCTCAGTCTGCCAGAGCCGCCCGACGCTATTTTTGCCTATAACGATGCGGCAGCGCTGGTTGTTCAACAGGTGTGTGCGCAGCAGGGTATACGTATCCCGGAAGATCTTGCGCTGGTTGGGTTTGATGATATCGATGCTGCGGCATGGTCACATCCACCACTCACCACCATTGCGGTTGATAAACAACAATTGGGGCGTGAAGCGCTGCGTTTATTGCTGGAAGAAAATCAGGAAGAGAATCTGCTGTTGCCGGTGCAGTTAGTGGTACGTGGTAGTTCAGAGAAATAAAAAACCCGCCCCTGACAGGCGGGAAGAACGGCAACTAAACTTTCTCTCTTCGCCATTGGCACCATAACTGTGTTGGCTGCGCTCATTCACCCGAATCACTTACTATACGTAAGCTCATCGGGATTCATTCACTTGCCGCCTTGTTCTGGCACCAATGGCTTTGAGATAACATTTCGTAGGCCGGGCAAGCGAAGCGCCCCCGGCATGCTTTGATTAAACTCGCTCAAATACCGTCGCGATGCCCTGGCCTAACCCGATACACATCGTCGCCAGGCCAAACTGTACGTCTTTGCGTTCCATCAGATTGAGCAGGGTGGTGCTGATACGCGCCCCAGAGCAACCCAACGGATGGCCCAAAGCGATCGCCCCGCCGTTGAGGTTGATCTTCTCATCGATCTGCTCCATCAGCCCCAGATCTTTAATGCACGGCAGGATCTGAGCGGCAAAGGCTTCGTTCATCTCAAACAAACCGATATCGCTGGTGGAGAGTCCCGCTTTTTTCAGCGCCAGTTTTGAGGCCGGAACCGGGCCGTAACCCATGATTGAAGGGTCGCAGCCAACAACAGCCATCGAACGAATACGGGCACGCGGCGTCAGACCCAGCTCACGGGCGCGACTTTCGCTCATGACCAGCATCGCCGCAGCGCCGTCGGAGAGTGCGGAGGAGGTACCGGCAGTGACCGTTCCGCTAACCGGATCGAACGCCGGACGCAGGGTGGAGAGCGCTTCAACGGTTGTCTCCGGGCGGATAACCTCATCGTAGTTAAACTGCTTCAGCACGCCGTCGGCATCATGGCCGCCGGTCGGGATGATTTCGTTTTTAAATGCGCCAGACTGTGTTGCAGCCCAGGCGCGAGCATGTGAACGTGCGGCGAAAGCATCCTGCATTTCACGGCTGATGCCGTGCATGCGAGAGAGCATTTCCGCAGTCAGACCCATCATTCCCGCGGCTTTTGCCACGTTGCGGCTCATGCCCGGGTGGAAATCAACGCCGTGACTCATTGGCACATGGCCCATATGCTCCACGCCGCCAATCAGGCACGCCTGAGCATCGCCGGTCATGATCATGCGTGCCGCATCGTGCAGCGCCTGCATGGACGAACCGCACAGGCGGTTGACCGTGACGGCTGGAACGGAGTGCGGAACTTCCGCCAGCAGCGCGGCGTTACGGGCGATGTTGAAACCCTGCTCCAGCGTTTGCTGCACACAGCCCCAGTAAATATCATCAAGCGCGGATGGCTCCAGCGCAGGATTTCGCGCCAGCAGGCTACGCATTAAGTGTGCGGAGAGATCTTCTGCCCGCACGTTACGAAACGCGCCCCCTTTCGAACGGCCCATCGGGGTACGGATCGCATCAACAATTACAACCTGTTCCATTGTGACTCCTTAAGCCGTTTTCAGGCTGCCAACCGGGCGGGCAGGCTCAACCTGGGGATAATACGGTTCGTTATGGCGCGCCTTATCACGCAGACCAGCCGGAACTTCATACAGCGCTCCGAGGTGCTGATACTGCTGGGCCATATCGAGATACTTCGCGCTGCCGAGCGTATCCAACCAGCGGAACGCGCCACCATGGAACGGAGGGAAGCCCAGGCCATAAACCAGCGCCATATCGGCTTCTGCCGGGCTGGCGATAATGTCTTCTTCCAGACAACGCACCACTTCGTTGACCATTGGGATCATCATGCGAGCGATAATCTCTTCATCACTGAAGTCGCGTTTCGGCTGGCTGACTTCTGCCAGCAGATCGTCAACGGTGGCATCCTCTTCTTTCTTCGGCTTGCCCTTGTTGTCTTCTTTATAACGCCAGAATCCAAGACCGTTTTTCTGTCCGAAACGGTTCGCATCAAACAGGGCGTCTATCGCGTCGCGATAATCTTTCTGCATACGCTGAGGGAAGCCTGCGGACATCACTGCCTGCGCGTGATGTGCGGTATCAATTCCCACCACGTCCAGCAGATAAGCCGGGCCCATCGGCCAGCCAAACTGTTTTTCCATGACTTTGTCGACTTTGCGGAAATCCGCCCCATCGCGCAGCAGCTGGCTGAAACCGGCAAAATACGGGAACAGCACGCGGTTCACGAAGAAACCGGGGCAGTCGTTGACCACAATTGGGGTTTTGCCCATCTGGCTTGCCCAGGCGACAACTTTGGCGATGGTTTCATCCGAGCTTTTCTCGCCGCGAATAATCTCAACCAGTGGCATGCGGTGTACTGGGTTAAAGAAGTGCATCCCACAGAAGTTTTCCGGGCGCTTGAGCGCGCTGGCCAGCTCGTTGATTGGGATGGTGGAGGTATTTGAAGCCAGTACGGTGTTCGGGCGTACCTGATCTTCGGTTTCTGCCAGTACCGCTTTTTTCACTTTCGGGTTTTCTACGACAGCTTCAACCACCACGTCCACACGCTCAAAACCGCTATAGTCGAGGGTTGGATGAATAGTGGAAATCACGCCCGCCATTTTCAGACCGTCAATTTTGCCGCGCTCAAGCTGTTTGTTCAGCAGCTTGGCCGCTTCAGTCATGCCCAGCGTTAATGATTTGTCGTTGATATCTTTCATGACAACCGGCACGCCTTTCCAGGCTGACTGGTAAGCGATGCCGCCGCCCATAATGCCCGCGCCCAGCACCGCAGCTTGCTTCGGTGCTTCAATATTTTTGGTGAGTTTTTTGGCTTTGGCTTTGACGAACTGATCGTTAAGGAAGATCCCAACCAGCGCGCGAGCTTCACTGGTGTGCGCCAGTGGAACAAAGCTTTTATTTTCCAGATTCAGCGCTTCTTCACGGCCAAAACGGGCCGCTGCTTCAATGGTTTTTACCGCGGTAATCGGCGCGGGATAATGCTTCCCTGCCGTCTGTGCCACCATGCCTTTAGCGATGGTAAAGCTCATAGCCGCTTCAATTTTGCTGAGTTTCAACGGCTCCAGCTTCGGCTGACGTTTGGCCTTCCAGTCGAGGTCGCCGTTAATCGCCTGACGTAATACTGCGATCGCGCCATCAAGCAGTTTGTCTTGCTTCACTACGCCATCGACCAGGCCGATTTTTAGCGCCTGCTCAGCACCAACATCCTTACCTGCCGCAATAATTTCCAGCGCGCTGTCCGCACCCAGCATACGTGGCATACGCACGGAGCCGCCAAAGCCCGGCATAATGCCCAGCTTGGTTTCCGGCAGGCCAATGCGCAGGTCCGGCGTTGCCAGACGATAATCGGTTGCCAGAACACACTCGCAGCCGCCACCCAGCGCGTAGCCGTTTACTGCTGACAGGGTCGGAACAGGCAGATCTTCGAGGCGATTAAAGACGCTGTTGGCAAAATGCAGCCACTGGCTCAGTTGTTCTTCAGGCACGAGGAACAGTGAAAGGAATTCGGTGATATCGGCACCAACAATAAAGGCTGCTTTGTTAGAACGCAGTAGCAGCCCTTTTAAATTCGGTTGTTTTTCCAGCACATCAAGCGCATGGCCCAGGCTGGCAACGGTGGCCGTGTCGAGTTTATTGACCGAACCAGGGGCATCGAACACCAGTTCGGCGATGCCATCTTCCAGCCAGTCGAGGTACAGGGTGTCGCCTTTGTAAAGCATGTCAGTCTCCTGAATCCGCAAGGTGATCTGGTCATACCAGATGAATCGAAGTGTGTGTTTTATGTTAATAAAATGCAAATGAATGATTAAAGAAATGACGATTCGATCACGCTCGGCAGAAATCACGCACTCACAAAGCGATGTGCTAAGATGCGGAGACTTGAGGTCAAAAAACAGAAGGATAGAAAATGGAATCGCTGGCCGCACTCTATAAAAATCATATTGTTACCTTACAGGAACGGACGCGCGACGCGCTGGATCGCTTCAAACTGGATGCGTTACTTATTCACTCTGGCGAACTTGTTAACGTCTTTCTCGACGATCATCCATATCCGTTTAAGGTCAATCCACAATTTAAAGCCTGGGTGCCTGTAACACAGGTTCCTAACTGCTGGTTGCTGGTGGATGGCGTAAACAAGCCGAAACTGTGGTTCTACCTGCCGGTCGATTACTGGCACAACGTTGAGCCGCTACCAACCTCTTTCTGGACGGAAGAAATCGAGATCATCGCGCTGCCGAAAGCGGATGGTATCGGTAGCCAACTGCCTGCTGCTCGCGGCAATATCGGTTACATCGGCCCGGTTCCGGAACGTGCGCTGCAACTGGACATCGCGGCCAGCAACATCAACCCGAAAGGGGTGATCGACTACCTGCATTATTACCGCGCCTATAAAACGGAATACGAACTGGCCTGTATGCGCGAAGCGCAGAAAATGGCGGTAAATGGACACCGTGCAGCAGAAGAAGCGTTCCGTTCCGGAATGAGCGAGTTTGACATCAACCTCGCTTACCTGACTGCCACCGGTCACCGCGACACCGACGTGCCATACAGCAACATCGTGGCGCTTAACGAGCATGCTTCGGTTCTTCATTACACCAAGCTGGATCATCAGGCACCGTCTGAAATCCGCAGTTTCCTGCTCGACGCTGGTGCGGAATACAACGGCTATGCGGCAGACCTGACGCGTACCTGGTCGGCGAAAAACGACAACGACTATGCGCATCTGGTGAAAGACGTTAACGACGAAGAGTTGGCGCTGATTGCCACCATGAAAGCAGGCACCAGCTACGTGGATTATCACATTCAGTTCCATCAGCGTATCGCGAAGCTGCTGCGTAAGCATCAAATCATCACCGGTATGAGTGAAGAAGCGATGGTGGAAAACGATCTTACCGGGCCGTTTATGCCGCACGGTATTGGTCACCCGCTGGGTCTGCAGGTACATGATGTCGCAGGCTTTATGCAGGATGACAGCGGTACTCATCTGGCCGCGCCGTCGAAGTATCCTTACCTGCGTTGCACCCGCGTACTGCAACCAGGCATGGTTCTGACCATCGAACCGGGCATTTACTTCATTGAATCTCTGTTGGCACCGTGGCGTGAAGGACAGTTCAGCAAGCACTTCAACTGGCAGAAAATTGAAGCACTGAAACCGTTCGGCGGTATTCGTATTGAAGACAACGTGGTGGTCCACGAAAACAATATCGAAAACATGACGCGGGATTTGAAACTGGCGTAATGGACAGTTGGTTAATCCCTGCGGCGCCGGTTAGCGTCGTCGAAGAGATCAAAAAAAGCCGCTTCATTACGCTGCTCGCCCATACGGACGGCGTAGAAGCGGCAAAGGCGTTTGTTGAGTCAGTCAAAGCGGAACACCCGGACGCCCGCCACCATTGTGTGGCGTGGGTGGCGGGTGCGCCCAATGACTCGCAGCAGCTAGGGTTTTCAGACGATGGCGAACCGGCGGGTACGGCAGGTAAACCGATGCTCGCGCAGCTGATGGGGAGCGGTGTCGGCGAGATTACCGCTGTAGTCGTGCGCTACTACGGCGGTATCCTTCTCGGTACTGGAGGGTTGGTAAAAGCCTACGGTGGTGGTGTGAATCAGGCGTTGCGCCAGTTAACGACACAGCGCAAGACGCCATTAACCGAATATACTTTGCAGTGTGAGTACGGTCAGCTGGCAGGCATTGAAGCCTTGCTGGGGCAGTTTGACGGTAAAGTCGTTGCCAGTGATTACCAGGCTTTTGTTCGGCTCAGGGTGGCGCTTCCTTTTGCCAAAGTGGATGAGTTTTCGGCAAAACTGGCGGATTTTAGTCGTGGTTCATTGCAATTGTTAGCGATTGAAGAATAATCCCCACCTCATTTTAAAGAACTAAGGAAGCGGCAGAGATGCATTTTCGCGCCATCACCCGAATCGTTGGACTACTGGTCATCTTATTCTCGGGGACAATGATTATCCCCGGACTGGTAGCGCTCATCTACCGCGATGGGGCAGGGCGTGCATTCACCCAAACTTTCTTCGTTGCTCTGGCGATCGGCTCCATGCTGTGGTGGCCAAACCGTAAAGAGAAGGGTGAGCTGAAATCGCGTGAAGGATTTCTGATTGTCGTTTTGTTCTGGACCGTTCTGGGCAGTGTGGGTGCGCTACCGTTCATCTTTGCAGAAAGCCCTAACCTAACGATAACCGACGCTTTTTTTGAATCCTTTTCCGGATTAACCACTACAGGTGCGACGACGCTGGTGGGGCTGGATTCATTGCCACACGCGATTCTCTTTTATCGCCAGATGCTGCAATGGTTCGGCGGGATGGGGATCATCGTGCTGGCGGTGGCTATCCTGCCTATTCTTGGCGTTGGTGGGATGCAGCTCTATCGTGCAGAAATGCCGGGGCCGCTGAAAGATAATAAAATGCGCCCGCGTATTGCCGAAACGGCGAAAACGCTATGGCTAATCTATGTATTACTGACGGTGGCGTGCGCGCTGGCGCTATGGTTTGCCGGGATGCCCGCGTTTGACGCCATTGGGCACAGTTTTGCCACAATCGCCATCGGTGGTTTTTCCACACACGATGCCAGCGTGGGGTATTTCGACAGTCCCACGATTAACACCATCATTGCTATCTTCTTGCTGATCTCCGGTTGTAACTATGGTCTGCACTTCTCTTTATTAAGTGGGCGTAGTCTGAAGGTCTACTGGCGGGATCCGGAATTCCGCATGTTTATCGGCGTGCAGCTGACGCTGGTGGCAGTCTGTACGCTGGTGCTATGGATACACAATACCTATGGCTCGGCGCTCACGACGATCAACCAGGCCTTTTTCCAGGTGGTATCGATGGCGACGACCGCCGGATTTACCACGGACAGTATTGCCCGCTGGCCGCTGTTTCTGCCAGTGTTGTTGCTGTGTTCTGCTTTTATCGGCGGCTGTGCTGGGTCGACGGGCGGTGGCTTGAAGGTGATTCGTATCCTGCTGCTGTTTAAGCAGGGTAACCGCGAATTGAAACGACTGGTCCATCCGAATGCGGTTTACAGTATCAAACTGGGTAACCGTGCGTTGCCGGAGCGAATTCTTGAAGCCGTATGGGGATTCTTCTCTGCCTATGCGCTGGTCTTTATTATCAGTATGCTGGCGATTATTGCGACCGGTGTTGATGACTTCTCCGCGTTTGCCTCTGTTGTGGCAACGTTGAATAACCTGGGGCCTGGACTGGGGGTTGTCGCCGACAACTTTGCCAGTATGAACCCTGTGGCGAAGTGGATCCTGATTGCCAATATGCTGTTTGGTCGTCTGGAGGTCTTTACTCTGCTGGTGCTCTTTACCCCTACCTTCTGGCGTGAATAATGGAGTAACACGTGAAAACACTGATTCTTTTTTCTTCCCGGGACGGACAAACGCGTGAAATCGCTGAATATCTGGCTTCTGAACTCAAAGAGCTGGGCGTTTGGGCAGATGTTGTTAATTTGCATCGTACCGCGGAGCCGGACTGGCAAAATTATGACAGCGTGGTAATTGGCGCCTCGATTCGCTACGGTCATTACCATGCTGCTTTTCAGGAGTTTGTGAAAAAGCATGCCACACGGCTGAATTCGATGCCGAGCGCGTTCTACTCCGTAAACCTGGTTGCCCGTAAACCGGAGAAACGTACGCCGCAAACCAACAGCTATGCGCGTAAGTTCCTGATGAGTTCGCCGTGGCGACCAGACCACAGCGCAGTCATTGCGGGTGCTTTGCGGTATCCACGCTATCGCTGGTATGACCGCGTTATGATCCAACTGATAATGAAGATGTCAGGTGGTGAAACGGATACGAATAAAGAAGTGGTGTATACCGATTGGGAACAGGTTGCGAGATTCGCGCGGGAAATAGCCCAATTAACCAACAAAGCGTTGTTAAAATAAACGTAAAGCATAAAAAATACGCACTCGGAAGAATATTTTAAATTTCCCCTTGTCAGCCTGAAATAACTCCCTATAATGCGCCTCCACTGACACGGAACAACGGATTACAAGCC
>NZ_JAOWHM010000023.1:0-354817 GCF_030332595.1 Citrobacter sp. Cpo100
CTGAAAGATAAAATCGCCCGGGAGCTGGCCGTCATCGTGCGCCAGCTCATGCAGACGTTCAGCGACCCGATGACCGCGCGCACACTGCTCCAGTCGCAGCAGAACTCCGACGAGGCACTCAGCATCAAGCGCGACGCTGACCCGACATTCGATTTTTGTGGCTATCTGGAGGCGCTGCCCGAGCCTGACGGTATGTACATGGGGAATGCGAATATCATCCCGCGACAGCCGCGCCTGTACCTGTATCACGCCTATCTGGTCTACATGGAGGCGCACGGCTACAAGAACACACTCAGCCTGACCATGTTCGGCAAAGGGCTGTCATCGATGCTGAAAGAGTACGGGCTGAATTACGCCAGGCGGCGAACAAATCAGGGGATGCAGACGAACCTTGCGCTCAGGGAGGAAAGCAACGCCGACTGGCTGCCCCGGTGCAACGAAACCACCGCGACATAACCTACCCGGACCGGCATCAGCCGGTCTTTTTTTATCTGAAATCCCGGAAAGTGAACAGTAAAGTGTTCACTGTTCACGGACTGTTCACTGCATATCGCATTGAAATTAAAGACAAATAATGGCGAGTGAACAGTGTGAACAGTTTTCCGTAAAAAAAGTTTTTTTTAGGTCCTTCATTCTTCCGGTTTGGATCCGTAGCACGGATCCAAACCGGAGATTATGTTTTGAAGTTATTAATCTTTCTTATCAATGTGTTGTCGTTTGAAGGGGGTTAAAAAATGATGGGGGCACAAATGGGGGCACTTTAATGAGATGTGGTAAATAAATTCTTTATATTTAACATGTTAAGTTGTGATTTGAGTCCGGCCTTCGCACTCACCCTCTAAACACCTCCTTCCTGTGCCACTCCACAAAACCTTCTTTTGGATAATTCTCGCGCATCATCGGTAGAGCAATCTCCTTCCCGTCGAAATCCCAGAATAGTCTGCCCACCATGCCGCTGCCATTTACTGCGGGTGACACCTGAACTCGCATACTCTCATCCAGCCCAATCGAACCTTTATCAAATGCTTTATGGTGGATTGCACACAGCGCCAGGCCGTTTGAAATCTCGCACGGGCCGCCGTGCTGTTTCCATTTAATATGGGCGGCCTCTAGGGCAACCGAAGTGCTGTCGTGGCGCATATTGAAGCCACAAATGGCGCATTCATAGTTATAGGCACGCAGAACCTGCTGGCGGAACAATGGGTCCCGCTGTTTGCGGATTTGCAGGATATCAAACCCCAGTTCATCCGCGATCTCTTCCTGGATGCTTTCGGTGAAGTGAGCCTCGAGAATTTGCTGTGCCAGGGTGTTAATGAGGTTGTTGCTCTTTTTCAGCAGGGCAAAATGTTGTTCATCAAAGCCTCCGGCAACGTTATGCGCCACCAGTTCTCCGGCAGGGGGCTGTTTGCTGCTGCCGGATGTTGAGCAATGCTCGGAGTTTTGTAGCTCCCAGAACCCATCTCCCTGTAAGCGCCAGAAGGGCATATCGGGGCGGTACTGCGCGCGCTGTGGCCCAAATCGCTCCAGCAGGCTATGCAACGGGTCGCGAACTTCCGACCCGTAGTCAAACAGGCGACCGTGACCCTGCTGATACCCCGCCAGCACATGAAGCAGCAGCAGAGGCTTGTGCGGAGCACGCTGCTCGCCTTTACGCCAGATGGTGATGTCGGCAATTGCCCGTTGCAGGGATTTACTGGAAGTCATTGATTTCATTTTCGGGTAAATAATTGCGATGATGCTCGCAAAATATCACTTAATCAAGCGTTGCTGTGTCTATTTCGGCCAACACTAAAAACAATATTCATTATCGAATTCGCAGATTAAATAAAACACTTTTTTCGCCATATTATTTTTAAGTTATTCATGCTTATTCATAGGGGGTGGTATAAAAATAAACCTTGCTTTAGTAAGTGTTATTTTTCTAACTATACGAAAAGAAAAGGTTATTTCCTGGGGTGTTATGCTGGTTTCTGCTTATTAATAAAAGCAATATCGGTAATTTGAAGTGTTGGGTTTATCATATTTTAAACATGCATTACATTCCCTTTATATTTTTGAATGTTTGGCAGAAATAGGACGCTCGGTTCCCAATACACAGAGCGAAATAGATATGGGTGAAGATAAAAATTATTCCCTTTGACGAAACGGTCTACGGATACACCACATCAAAAAAGGCGCCAGTGGGCGCCTTTATACCTGACCATCACCCCTCAGGCTTTGCGAGATGGATAAGCGTGTCGACACGCGCGGGGGAGAGCGGTTCGCGGGGCTGCGGCAGCGGCCAGCCGTACAGCCAGCGGGCGCTGGTGGCGCAGACTTTCCCCTGACAGGCCCCCATTCCACAGCGTGAGGCGAGCTTTGCCGCCTGCCAGCTTTCGGCGTTTTGCACGTCGCCACAACGAATATCCTCACAACGGCAGAGCAGCGTATCCGCGGTGGTCGCGGCTTTAAGCGACTCCGGCAGCGCAAACGTCGTATGCAACGCCTGGGCAAAACGCTGCCAGCGGGCGCGCGCGGAGATGGCGCTTTGGGCCTTTTGCGGACAATTTGCGGCGGCATAGCCGGCAATTTCTCCCTCGGCTAACGCCAGCTCGCTGCCGCCAAAGCCCGTGCATTCTCCTGCCGCATAGATATCCTGCACGCTGGTGCGTTGATCCGCATCGACCCAAATAGCCTGATTTTCTCTTTTGCAGCCAAAGATTGCGCCAGGTTCTATATTCGGTACCAGCCCATAGCCAATGGCCAGCCTGTCGCAGGCGATCTCCCGGGTTTGCCCCTGGTGGCGCACGGTCACTGACTGCAGACAGGTATCACCCTGCGCTTGGATGACCTGGCTTGCCGGATGATATCGGGCTGGAAAGAGCTCGCCGAACTGACGCAATTTTTCAGGCCAGCGCCATAGCCCGGTTGCGAAACGGGCCAGTGCGGTCATCGGGGCCTGTTCGATAATGGCGACAATATTCCCGCCAGCGCGTTTCACCGTACTGGCGACCGCCAGCAGAAGAGGACCGCTGCCTGCAATGACCACGCGTTCCCCCTTGAGTTGCAGGCCATGTTTTATCTGCGCCTGCAGGCCTCCGGCCCCCGTCACATTGGGTAGTGTCCAGCCGGGAAAAGGCAGCGAGAGTTCTCTGGCGCCGCAGCATAAAATCAGCCGCTGCCAGCGGATTTCGCCGCAGTCGTCTGCGGTTTCGAAGACTACGGAATGTGGGGTGGGGCGGGCAATTAGCCGGGCACCGCTCAGCAGCGTGATGTTGGAATGTTCAGCTACCGCCTGACGAAGCCGCCTGGCGTCCCGGGGGAGCGAGACCTGCGGCCCGTCGCGCCAGATTTGCCCGCCGGGGCGAGGATTGTCATCAAGGATTATCACTGATTTTCCACAGCGTGCGGCAGCCAGTGCCGCCGACAATCCGGCTGGCCCTGCGCCAAGGATCAGGATCTCACAGTCAACGCTTTGCATGATGGCTCCTTTCAATCACCATTTCGGGCTGGCATTCCGTCTGGCAGGCCGGCACCCGGTGTCCGTTCACCGTGACGCGGCACTCCTGGCACACCCCCATTCCGCAGAAGGGCGCGCGCAGTTGACCACTCACCGAACGACGGGTCACGCCGTTGCCCACCAGGGCCAGTGCTGCGGCAATACTCATTCCGACGGGAACCTCACAGGTCTGGCCGTCGATAATTATGTTCAGGGTCGTCATGCGATGGCCTCCTGCTTGTGCAGGCGAGCGGGAAGCCAGGCATCCGGGGACACCGCCGGGCGCTCGCCAAGGATCTGGGCGCAAAGTAACTCGGCGGTTGCTGGCGCGGTTGTGACGCCGAGTCCTTCATGTCCCAGCGCCAGCCAGATACCCGGACGCGCAGGATGTGGGCCAATCAGCGGGTTACCGTCAGCCGATGCCGCGCGAAAACCGCTCCAGCAACGGATGATATTTAGCGTCTCCAGAGAGGGTAAAAAATGGCGCGCGCGCGCCAGCATCTGTGCCAACAGGGGGAGATCAACCTCGCGGTCGGTGTTATCAAACTGGCGGGAGGAGCCAATCAGCAACTGTCCGGTGGGGCGTGGCTGAATGTTAAATGCCACTGAGGTGCCGCCTGCATGGGCGCTGGCACCGTATCCCAACTCTACCAGCTGGTGGCTGAGCAAGGGGCCGTAGCGGTCGGTGATCGCCAACTGACCTTTTTTGGGTCTGAGCCAGTTTTCACCCAGCAGCGTGTTGGCCCCCAGACCGCTGGCGATGACGATGGCGCGTGCGCGCAGTCGTTTGCCGCTGTGTAGAGTGACGTAAGGGGCATCAACAGAGAGGGCGCTATCCCGAAGGTGCGTTAAATCGGCATCGTTAATAAACCAGCGGGCGACGTTTGGGGCGTAAACTATCCCGTCGCCGGGGACCCACAGCCCGCCAGTGAGTCCGGCGGTGAGCAGCGGTTCGCGCGCGGCAAGCCGATCGCGGGTCTGCATTTCGCTGACAACCTGGTATTGTGCCATCCGTTGTTTCTTTTCTTCTGCCAGCGCAAGCTCTTGCGGCGTTTCCGCCAGCCACAGCGTGCCGCATCCGCGCCAGGCACAGCTTTCCGGCATCCGGGGCGTCAGTTTGCGCCAGTACGCCAGAGACCATGCAGAGAGTGCGAGCTCCGCAGGATCGTCATCCATGCACACCAGGTGACCCATACCCGCCGCCGTCGCGCCCGCATTGCCGTCATCGACCAGCGTGACTCGCTGCCCGCGAGCGGCCAGTTGCCAGGCGCAGGCGGCCCCAATAATCCCGGCACCGATGACGATGACGTCACTTTCGATCACAGCGAGATCCCCCAGCAGAACGGATCTTCAGGATTGAGGATCAGTCGGTTGTCACCACAGACCCATGCCTCCCCGCGGATTGTTGGGACGATCTTGTCGCCATGCGGCACGAAATGCGCCGTAAATTCGCTGCCGATGATGCTCGCCTGTCGCCATGATTCTCCGGATTTGAGTTTTCCGTCCTCTGCCAGACAGGCCAGCTTAGCGCTGGTGCCGGTGCCGCAGGGCGATCGATCCCAGGCTTTACCGGGGCAGAGTACAAAGCTGCGGCTGTCCGCGCGATCATCTTCTGCAAACAGTTCGATGTGATCGATAATGCCGTCATGTTCGCCACGGATGCCTGCACGATCTAACCCTTCACGGATTGCCCATGCGTACTCCGTCAATTCAGGGATCTTTTCCGGCGAGACCGCGAACGGATGATCGTTGACAAGGAAGAACCAGTTGCCGCCCCAGGCGATATCACCCGTTACCGTACCGTGGATGGTTTCAACCTGTACCTGCTTACGCCAGCGGTAGGCCGGCACGTTTTCGACCGAGACGCTGCCGTCTTCGTGCAGCGTGGCGGTCACATCGCCCACCGGCGTTTCAATAAGATGTTTACCGGGCTGAATGCGCCCAAGCCATGCCAGCGAGGCAATCAGCCCGATGGTGCCGTGACCGCACATGTTCAAAAAGCCGCAGTTGTTAAAGAAGATGACTCCCGCCGTGGCCTGTGGCGAAACTGGCTCACAGAGCAATGCACCGACCAGAACGTCGTTACCGCGCGGCTCAAGAATAATGGCTTTACGCCAGTCGTCGTAGTCGCGGGAAAAACGCTCCCGACGCTCGCTCATGTTCCCCATTCCCAGATCCGGAAAGCCGTCGATGACCAGGCGAGTGGGTTCACCGCCGGTGTGAGAATCAATCACTCTCAGTTCACTGTACTGTGCTGTCATAGGATCTCCGGGAAGTTAATATTTTGTTGCTAAATGCTGGCGCAAGCTTTGCGTCCCGGCTTGATCGCTTTCGTCACTGTAAATGACGAAATCAGCATAATGGCCGCTGTCATCGTTAAGGCGATATCATATTTATTTGTTATTAATCATTTTGTTAGTGGTGTGGTAAACCAAAAAAGGCAACCGCGCCAGTGGCTGGAAAAGGGGAAATTATAAATCTACGGCAGGATCGCAAAACGCAGTAAGGATGCTTGCTGAGTTAACAAAAAGTTAATAAATATTCAGATCACTAATCGGGAGGAAGCGTGATGTCCTGTGTGATTAATGATGTGCGGGCCCCGTCGCCGGTGCCTGAAGTGGCTGAACTTAGCCAGATATGTGAGGGGTTGGCGCGTCAGCGTCCGGACAATATCCAGACGTTGCTCCATGCGATGGCATTGATTGCGCCGCTGCTCAATGCCATTCCGAATGTGGTTTTTTTTATCAAAGATGTGCAGGCCCGCTATTTAATGGTCAATATGACCCTGGCACGACGCTGCGGGTTTAAGACGGTCGTTTCTCTGCTGGGTAAAACCTCTGCTGATGTTTTCCCTTCAGCGCTTGGGCTGGGCTATACCGAGCAGGATATGCGGGTGCTGCGCGAAGGGGTAACGCTGCGCGATCAGTTGGAAATGCATCTCTACAACGGTCGTGAACGCGGCTGGTGTTTGACCCAGAAGCTGGCGCTGCGGGATGCGCAGGGCCAGGTCATCGGTATGGCGGGGATTTCACACGATCTGCAGGAAGCGCAGGCGCGTCACCCGGCGTGGCAGCGGCTGGCGATCGTCGACGATCATATCCGCAACCATTATCACCGTCCCATCGCGATGGAGGAGTTAACCGCCCTGAGCGGCATGTCGGTGGCGCAAATTGAGCGCTACTGTAAGCGTATTTTTCATCTCACGCCGCGCCAGATGATCCACAAAGTTCGGCTGGAAAAAGCCACCGAACTGCTGGCGGGCGATACGCCGATTACCGATATTGCGTTGCAGTGCGGTTATACCGATCACAGCGCGTTTAGCCGCCAGTTTAAGGCGATGACGGGCTCTACGCCGCGTGATTTTCGCATTACGCTTGCCGGGTAAGACACACTCACTGTGCTAATTTCGTCATCAAAGAGGAAGAAAACCACCAAGCAGTCGGTCGCCTGAAACGTCAATCTGTCAGTGAATATTCACCATTCATTCACTTTAAATTAACAAATTGACGACAAGGAACCGAACATGAGCAAGAAAGCCATTCACTGGAGCGGTGTATTCCCGGCAGTCAGCACCCAGTTTCGTAGCGATTATTCCCTGGATCTGGATGCCACCCATACGGTGATGAAAAACCTGGTCAAGGATGGTGTTTCTGGCCTGGTGGTGTGCGGCAGCGTGGGGGAGAACACCTCTCTGACCACGCAGGAAAAGCTACAGATCATCGAAGTAGCGAAAGATGCTGCGGGCGGTCAGATCCCGGTTATTGCGGGGGTGGCCGAATTCACCACCGCGTTTGCACAGAAGATGGCGAAAGAGGCAGAGCGCGTGGGCGTCGACGGTATTATGGTGATGCCTGCGCTGGTGTATTCCTCAAAACCGCATGAAACAGCGGCCCACTTCCGCAGTGTGGCTACGGCTACCGACCTGCCTATCATGGTGTACAACAACCCGCCGATTTACAAAAACGACGTGACGCCGGACATCCTGGCGACGCTTGCCGACTGCGACAACATCGTCTGTTTCAAAGACTCCTCCGGCGATACCCGCCGTTTTATCGACCTGCGCAACTCCGTTGGCGACCGCTTTGTGCTGTTCGCTGGGCTGGATGATGTGGTGGTCGAGAGCATTGCCGTTGGGGCGGAAGGCTGGATCTCCGGAATGTCGAACGCCTTCCCGCGTGAAGGGGAGACGTTGTTCCGCCTGGCGAAACAACAGCGTTATGAGGAAGCGATGGCGCTTTACCGCTGGTTTATGCCGTTGCTGCATCTGGATGCGCGCCCGGATCTGGTGCAGTGCATCAAGCTCTGTGAAGAATTGCTGGGGCGTGGCAGCGCCATTACCCGTCCACCGCGTCTGGCGCTGGAAGGGGATACCCGTGCGCAAGTGGTGGCGATTGTTGAGAAGGCGCTGGCGACCCGTCCACAGCTGCCGGATGTTGGCCTTTAAGTAAAGGAGTGATGATGACGCTACCTCTCTCTGTTTCGGGTCAGCAGTTTATCGCCGGACGCCGCGTGGCAAGCGGTGAGGCGACGCTGCCAAGCCTGCGTGCCGCTGACGGCAAGCTGACCGGATACCATTTTTACCCGGCCTCTCGTGAGGAGGCCGCCGCCGCGGCGGAGGCGGCTGACCAGGCGTTTCCTGTCTATTCACAGACAGCGCCGGACGTGCGTGCCCGCTTTCTCGACACCCTTGCCGACGAGCTGGATTTGCTCGGCGAGGATTTTTTCGCCATAGCCCACCAGGAAACGGCACTGCCGCTGGCGCGGTTACAGGGAGAGCGCACCCGTACCAGTAATCAGCTGCGCATGTTTGCCGGGGTGCTACGTCGGGGCGATGCCTTTGGCGTACGTATTGATACCGCACTCCCTGACCGCCAGCCGCTGCCACGCCCGGACCTGCGTCAGTATCTGACCGCGCTTGGCCCGGTGGCGGTGTTCGGGGCCAGCAATTTTCCGCTGGCCTTTTCTACGGCAGGAGGCGATACCGCATCCGCGCTGGCGGCGGGTTGTCCGGTGGTGGTGAAAGCTCATCCCGGACATATGGCGACGGCGGAATTGACTGCCCAGGCGATTGTGCGTGCGGTCACGGCATCTGGCCTGCCTGCGGGCGTTTTTAACATGATTTTCGGCACCGATATTGGCGCGGATCTGGTTCGCCATCCGGCGATTCAGGCGGTGGGTTTTACCGGTTCGCTGCGCGGTGGCAAGGCGCTCTGGCAGCTGGCGCAGCAGCGTCCGCAGCCGATCCCCGTCTTTGCGGAAATGTCGGCTATTAACCCGCTGATTATTCTGCCGCAGGCTGTCGCCACGCGGGCAGAAACGCTGGCCAATGAGCTGGTGTCCTCTTTCACTTTGGGATGTGGACAGTTTTGTACCAAGCCGGGGCTGATCCTTGTCTTACGCGGCGAGGGTATGTCCCGTTTCACGCAGGCGCTGAAGGTCGCGGTTGACCAGGCACCGGCACAGATCATGCTGAATGCCCCGACGCTTGCCCATTATGAAGAGGGTGTCAGCGCGCTTGAGGCACATCCTCATATTCAGCGTTTGGCAGGGTCTGATGAATCGGTTATCGGCCGCGCGCAGGCCCGGTTGTATCAGGCTCCGGCTTCGCTGCTGCTGGAACAGGATCCACTGCTACAGCAGGAGGTGTTTGGCCCGCTGGCAGTGTTGGTCGAGGTGGACGATGAGGCGGAGTTGCAGTCCATTTTGCGCGTGATTCCGGGCCAACTGACGGCTACTGTGCACGCCGAATCTGATGATGGGCCGCTGGCACAGCGCCTGCTGCCAGCCCTCACTGAAAAAGCGGGACGCGTTTTGTTTAACGGTTATCCGACCGGGGTCGAGGTCTGTGATGCCATGGTGCACGGCGGTCCGTGGCCTGCCACCACCGATGCTCGCGGTACCTCGGTAGGGACGCAATCCATCGACCGTTTTTTACGCCCGGTATGCCTGCAAAATGTGCCTGCCGCGCTGCTTCCGCCTGCTGTCCAGGATGACAACCCTCTGAACCTGCTGCGCCTGATTAACGGGCAGTGGACCCGGGAAGCCATTTCCCCCTCTGTTGACTGAAGGGCATGACCATGACGATTCACTCTACGCACCAAACACAGGCCCGCGTTGCTGAGGTGGGTAAATTTAAAAAGCAGCTAACGCTGACCGACCTGACGTTTATTGGGCTTGGGGCTATCTTCGGTTCCGGCTGGCTGTTTGCCGCAAGCCATGTGGCATCGATTGCCGGACCTGCGGGCATTGCCTCGTGGGTCATCGGTGGGATTGCCGTTTTGCTGTTGGGGATTGTCTATTGTGAGCTGGGCGCGGCACTGCCTCGTGCCGGGGGGATTATCCGTTATCCGGTCTTTTCCCACGGTGAGTTGATGGGGTATCTGCTTGGATTTATTACGCTGATTGCGTTTTCAAGCCTCATCTCCATAGAGATTGTTGCCGCGCGGCAGTATGCGGCAGCATGGTTCCCGATGCTGACTCAAACTGGCTCAAGCGACCCAACGTTGCTGGGATGGATAGTGCAGTTTTTGCTGCTGTGTTTGTTCTTCGGGCTGAATTACTACAGTGTAAAAACGTTTGCCCGTTCCAATAACATCATCAGTATTCTGAAATTTTTGGTGCCGTTGGCGGTCGTTGTGACGCTCTTTACCTTTTTCAAACCTGAGAACCTGCACGTTCAGGGAATTGCACCCTTTGGTATGTCGGGCGTTGAGGCTGCGATTAGCGCCGGTGGGATCATCTTCGCCTACCTGGGGTTGACGCCAATTATTTCGGTGGCGAGTGAAGTAAAGAATCCGCAGCGTACCATCCCGGTGGCGCTGATTTTATCCGTGGTGCTGTCGACGATTATTTACGTGCTGTTGCAGTTGGCATTTCTTGGCAGTATTCCTACCGAAATGCTGGGTGGCGGCTGGGCGGAGATCAGCAAGCAATTTTCGCTGCCGTACCGGGATATCGCCATTACGCTCGGTATGGGCTGGCTGGCGTTTATGGTGGTGTGCGACGCGATTGTCTCCCCAAGTGGTACCGGCAATATCTACATGAACGCCACGCCGCGCGTGATTTATGGTTGGGCGAAAGCAGGCACCTTCTTTAAGACGTTTACCCACATCGATAAAGAGTCTGGCATTCCGCGTCCGGCGCTGTGGCTGACCTTTGCATTGTCTATCTTCTGGACATTACCGTTCCCGTCATGGGAACAGCTGATAAGCGTGGTGTCGGCGGCGCTGGTACTGAGCTACGCCATTGCCCCGGTCACGGCGGCGGGGCTACGTCGTAATGCACCGGATTTGCCGCGCCCATTCCGCGTGCGTGCCTTCGGGATTATCGGTCCGGTGTCGTTTGTGATTTCGGCGCTGATTGTATTCTGGTCTGGCTGGGGCACGCTGTCATGGCTGTTGGGACTGCAGATTGTGATGTTTGTCGTCTATGTGCTTTGCAAATCAAAAGTGCCGGTACACACCGTGAGTCTGGCGCAGCAGGTGAAATCGTCTCTGTGGCTTATCGCCTTCTACGCGCTGATTATGCTCTTCTCCTGGCTGGGCAGTTTTGGGGGCACAGGGGTGATTGGTCATCCGTGGGATACGGTGGTGGTAGCGGTGATGTCGCTGGGAATTTACTACTGGGGTGAGCGAACCTGTCTGCCGCGGGCTAACTTTACCGGTGATGAAGAAGAGTAAAGGAGTCGGTCATGGAGATGGTAAACCTCTCGTTAACAGAGGCTTATGCGCTGGCATATAAGGTGCTGCGCGGGAACGGATTCAGTGAAGCGCATGCCGTGGCGATCGCGACAAACGTGACCCACGGTGAGCGTGATGGCTGTGCCTCGCATGGTTTGTGGCGGTTGCTGGGGATTGTGGAGACGCGACGTAAAGGAAAGGTGTCACCTGACGCTGAGCCGGTTATCACCGATACCGCGCCGGCCATTGTGAAGGTGGACGCCGGTGGGGCATTTTCCCTGCTGGCATTCGAGCGCGCGCTTCCACTGCTGATAGAAAAGGCGCGCCACAGCGGTATTGCAGCCCTGGCGATTAACCGCTGTGTGCACTTTTCGGCGCTGTTTGCCGATGTTGAGCCGCTCACGGAGGCGGGGCTGGTGGCGCTGGCGACGACGCCCAGCCATGCGTGGGTTGCTCCCGCAGGCGGGACGCAGCCGCTTTTTGGCACTAACCCGATAGCATTTGGCTGGCCGCGTGAAGAAAAACCCCCGTTTATCTTCGACATGGCCACCAGTGCGGCGGCACGGGGAGAGATCCAACTCCATCAACGGGCGGGAAAAGCGGTGCCGGAAGGGTGGGGGATTGACGGTGACGGTCAGGCCACCACCGACGCGCAGGCGATCCTCGACGGTGCGATGTTGACGTTTGGCGGGCATAAAGGGTCTGCACTGGCGGCAATGGTGGAACTGCTTGCCGGACCGCTCATCGGCGATATGACCAGCGCGGAATCGCTGGCGTGGGATAAAGGGGCGGGCGGGTTGCCCTATGGTGGCGAGCTGATTCTGGCCCTGGACCCGGCCCGCTTTCTGGGACGGGAGGCTCCGCAGCATCTGGCACGTGCCGAGAGACTCTTTGCCGATATGCAGCGGCAAGGAGCGCGTTTGCCGGGCGAGCGTCGCTATCATTCCCGTATGCGTACAACTCGTGACGGTGTAGAAATAACCCATTCGCTGTTCAAGGATATATCCGCGTTAGTGAAATAATTATCGCGAGAACAGGAGGGATGATGTCCCTCCTGTTATACGTTTATATAAATAGTTACTGTGATTAGCGATGCGCAGGTGTTGGCGCACCTTCGTATCGCGCTAATAAAACCCCTGTAAATTCCCCCAGTGATCTTCGGTAAGTCCAGATGTAAATAAGATGAAATAAGCGCGAATTGCACGCTTTCGGAATAAATAGAAAACGCCTTCACCCCAATAAATCCGGTATTATTCATCGCATTTATTCATTATCTTTCACGCGCCTGAATATCCCCATGCTCCAGAAAACAACGCCTGTCGGCATCAGGCCAAAAATGCGATCTAACTCACTGAAGCAAATAGCAAACTCTGAAACAACGCTTAATTGTACACTTTGCTTTACACTTTTAGTGATGTGAATCACAAATATAAACCCGTGAAGTGATCCGACTCTCACAAATTGGGGTGTACTCATTGAGCAATACATTATGAGCACAGCCTGGAAAGTTAAGTTTTCAGTATTTTCCCTCTCCAGTGACATGCAACGGTGAAGGGCAAATCAACACGCAAAAAAAACTCGTTGAATATGAACGGGTAAAAAAATGACGTGTGATTTGCATCACTCATATTTACAGCTTTTTAAATTATTGCCAGTGATTAATGTTGACCGGGCTATTTCCATAATCAATCAAATCTTGCATAGTGCCTCCACATTATTTCTCCCCCTGGCTCAGGAGGCGAATAGTTATATTTCATCAGACTTTATTGATGAACCAGGTATGATTTACTTCACATTAATACGTACATGACCACTGTTACTGGAGAAACAAAATGAATTATCCGGCAGAACCCTTCCGTATTAAAAGCGTTGAAACTGTATCTATGATCCCGCGTGATGAGCGCCTTAAGAAAATGCAGGAAGCGGGTTACAATACTTTCCTGTTAAATTCGAAAGATATTTATATTGACCTGCTGACCGACAGTGGTACCAACGCAATGAGCGACAAGCAGTGGGCCGGAATGATGATGGGTGATGAAGCGTACGCGGGCAGCGAAAACTTCTATCATCTGGAAAGAACCGTGCAGGAACTGTTCGGCTTTAAACATATTGTTCCGACTCACCAGGGCCGCGGCGCAGAAAACTTATTATCACAACTGGCTATTAAACCAGGGCAATATGTTGCCGGGAATATGTATTTCACTACCACTCGTTATCACCAGGAAAAAAATGGTGCGGTGTTTGTCGATATCGTTCGTGACGAAGCGCACGATGCCGGTCTGAATATTGCGTTTAAAGGTGATATCGATCTTCAAAAATTACAAAAACTGATTGATGAAAAAGGCGCAGAGAATATTGCGTATATCTGCCTGGCGGTGACGGTTAACCTCGCGGGCGGGCAGCCGGTCTCGATGGCGAACATGCGTGCGGTGCGTGAACTGACGGCAGCGCACGGCATTAAAGTGTTCTACGACGCTACCCGCTGCGTAGAAAACGCCTACTTTATCAAAGAGCAAGAGCAGGGCTTTGAGAACAAGAGCATCGCCGAGATCGTGCATGAGATGTTCAGCTACGCCGACGGTTGTACCATGAGTGGTAAAAAAGACTGTCTGGTGAACATCGGCGGCTTCCTGTGCATGAACGATGACGAAATGTTCTCTTCTGCCAAAGAGTTAGTCGTGGTCTACGAAGGTATGCCATCTTACGGCGGCCTGGCCGGACGCGACATGGAAGCCATGGCGATTGGCCTGCGCGAAGCCATGCAGTATGAGTACATCGAGCACCGCGTGAAGCAGGTTCGCTACCTGGGTGATAAGCTGAAAGCTGCTGGTGTACCGATTGTTGAACCGGTGGGTGGTCACGCGGTATTCCTCGATGCGCGTCGCTTCTGCGAGCATCTGACGCAGGACGAGTTCCCGGCACAAAGTCTGGCCGCCAGCATCTATGTGGAAACCGGCGTACGTAGTATGGAGCGCGGAATTATCTCTGCGGGCCGTAATAACGTGACCGGTGAACACCACAGACCGAAACTGGAAACCGTGCGTCTGACTATTCCACGCCGTGTTTATACCTATGCACATATGGATGTCGTGGCTGACGGTATTATTAAACTTTACCAGCACAAAGAAGATATTCGCGGGCTGAAGTTTATTTACGAGCCGAAGCAGTTGCGTTTCTTTACTGCACGCTTTGATTACATCTAAAAAATAGTTATGGCCCCATCACGTGATGGGGCTTTTTTGTATTCCTTTTCCATGAACAGGAAGCCTTTGCGGTGCCCGTTACCGTGACATAATTAAAAAAAGTAAACCCTGACTCCGACATTTTTATTATCCGCATGATGTACAAATGACAGCTGTAATTATAACGAATAGTCTACAGGAACATTTATCATGGATATTAATGCCATTGAGCGACAGAGTAGTACCCCCGGACTGATTAGCGGAACCATGTTGGTTATCGCGACCGTAGTGGGTGGCGGGATGTTCTCCCTGCCGATTGCGATGGCCGGCGTATGGTTCCCCGGTGCGTCTGTTATTCTTCTGTTTATCGCCATCATGATGTTATTAACCGGTCTGATGCTGGTTGAAGTCAACCTGCATTATGGCGCCGGTGCCAGTTTTAATACCTTTACTCAGGATTTATTAGGCCGTAAGTGGAATATCGTTGTCGGTATCGCTTTCGGCTTTGTGCTGTATATTCTGACTTATGCCTATATTTCCGGATCGTCAGCGGTGATGGCGCAAACCGTGTTCAAATACAGCGGCGTGCGTTTTCCGGCGAATATCTCGGTGGTGATCGTCAGTATGCTGGTCGGCGCGATTGCCTGGTACAGCTCCTTGCTGGTCGGACGCATCACTACCGTGTTGATTATCGGTAAGTTTATCGCGTTCTTTGCTACTTTCTCCGGGCTGGTTGGTCATATTGAAGTGGCGAAACTTGTCGACAGCGTGGCGGTGGCGCTGCCCAACTCACAGTACCTGCCTTACATTCTGATGACGCTGCCGTTCTGTATTATCTCGTTTGGTTTTCACGGTAACGTGCCGAGCCTGGTCAAGCTGTATGGCAAGAGTGGGGTCTCGAATATCACGCGTTCGATTATCATCGGTACGCTGTTTGCCTTGCTGCTGTACATCTTCTGGCTGGGCGTCACGATGGGTAACATCAGCCGTTCCGCGTTCCCGCCAATTATCGCCAAAGGCGGCAATATCGACGTGTTTGTTGAAGCCATCAGCGAGCTGTTCACCAGCCGGTATATGGATCTGATCCTGACCTTCTTCGGCAACTTCGCAGTAGCCAGTTCTCTGCTGGCGGCGACGCTTGGCTTGTTCGATTACATCGCCGACCTGTTTCACTTCCCGGATGACGGCATGGGCCGACTGAAAACCGCGCTGGTGACCTACTTCCCGCCAGCCGCCGTGTGCTTCTTCTTCCCGAACGGTTTTGTGCACGCGATTGGCTATGCCGGTCTGGCCTTTACCATCTGGAGCGTGATCCTGCCGCCGTTCCTGGTGAAAGCCGCGCGGAAACGTTTTCCGACCGCCAGCTATACCGCGCCCTGTAATAACACCGTGCTTAACCTGGTGATTGTCTGTGGGGCGGTTGTCTATCTGACGGTTGTTCTGGACGTATTTGGTCTGCTGCCAACGTTTCGTTAGACGGAGTCAAAATGAAAAACGTGTTGTCTGTTCAGTCGTCAGTCGTTTATGGCTATGCCGGAAATAAAGCCGCTGTGTTGCCGATGCAGCTTTCGGGGATCGATGTCTGGCCGTTTTACACCGTACAGTTTTCCAACCACACCCAGTACGGGATGTGGCAGGGCATGGCGATGCCGCACGGCGAGCTGAGCGCCATCATCAGCGGGCTGGATGACCTGCAAAAGCTGGCGCAATGCGACGCCGTGCTGTCCGGGTATCTCGGGGATAAACGTCATTGTGAAGAGGTGAAGCACGCGGTCACCACCATTCGTCAGCGTAATCCGCAGGCGCTCTATTTTTGCGATCCGGTGATGGGCGATCCGCAAAAAGGCTGCATTGTCGCGCAGGGCGTAGAGTCCTTTTTTGTCGATGATGCCATTCAACTGGCCGACATCATGGGACCGAATCTCTATGAGCTGGGCGTGCTGACGGGCAGACAACTGCGTGGTTTTGACGAGGTGGTGGAAGCTGCGCAGCAGCTGGTGTCGTGGGGTGTGAAGAAGGTGCTGGTGAAGCATCTCGGCGACTGTTCGCGGGACAAACAGGCGTTTGAAATGCTGCTGGTGACGCCGGAACAGACGTTACACATTGCCCGGCCGCTGTATACCTTTGCCAAAATGCCGGTGGGCGTTGGGGATCTGATTTGCAGCGTGATGCTGGCCTCACTGCTCAATGGTTATGAGGACAAGCAGGCGCTGGAGCGGACCACCAGTGTCGTCGATGCGGTGATGCGACTGACGAAAGAGCATGATTCGTATGAACTGCGACTGATAGATGCGCGTCACCAGATAATGGATCCGCAAATTCGCTATCGGGCAGCGGTACTGTAGCGCCACGAGGGGGCTCTATGTTTCTGACATTGCTGCGGCTTCAGCATCCTCTGGTCTACCGTTTCGCGTGGCTTCGTCTGTGGGTGGCGGTGTTAAGAGCATGCGGTCTGCGTAAGAGGAAGGGGTGAGTATTTTACGCTGCTGTTGCTGCCGGATGCGGCTCGCGCCTTATCCGGCCTACAAATGAGCGTGAAACGCAGGCCTACAAATGAGTGTGAAATGTAGGCCTGATAAGCGAAGCGCCATCAGGCATAAGTGCCTGGTATTACACGCGGAAGTAGCGTGGTGGAATCAACGCGGAAAAGGCGTCGAACTTCTTCACCATCTTTTTCCAGAACAACATAACAACAATCCTCGATTTGAAACATCGGCGCTATTTTAGTCAGCGCCGACAAATCGTAAAGCCTGTCGCCTTGTTCCGTTCCTGGGACGGTGTAAACCTTTTTGGTCACTGTGTCGTCAAATACGATTGCCGCGAATTTGACGGGGTTGACAATGGCTTACGCCATAAACCAGTAATAAAAGAGACCGACTTTCAGGCCGAGGATCACAATGTAGGCGCAGCAGTATTTCATGGTGCCAGACATAATCTGGTTGGCCTGACCGTCCATTTTGGTGGCAGAAACCGCGATGGCGATGCTTTGCGGCGAAATCATTTTCCCCCCCGTAGCGCCAGAGGTATTGGCCGCCGCCAGCCAGTTAGGATCGATATGCAACTTGCTGGCAGCAATGGTTTGCAGCTTGCCGAACAGAATGTTCGAGTTAGTATCGCTGCCGGTAACGAACGTGCCCAGCGCGCCAATCACCGGGGCGAGGAAGACGTACGAACTGCCGGTCAGATCGACAATCGACTGCGCCAGCGTGGAGATAATCCCGCTGAGGTCCATCACCGTGGCCAGCGCGACGATCGCCATAATTGCGACGATAGAGTTTTTAAGCTGGAAAATGGTTTTGATAAATACTTCCAGCATCCCGCGTGCGGACGCCCCCTGAATAAAACCGCCGATAATGGTCGCAAAGATGATCAGCATCCCTGGTGTGGTCACCCATTCAACTTTCAGTGCCATCGTTTTACCGTCAGCCAACGTGAAATGCAGCACCGAAGCCAGTTGGGACGCCGCGCCTTTTATTGTCGGGAACAGCGGCGAACACAGCAGGATAAACACAAAAATAAACAGATAGATAGAGCCAACCCGGAACAGCACTTTTGCCGAGCGCGGCGTGGTTTCGCGGGTATGGCTGACCTCAATGCGCCACTCTGGATCGGTTTTCCCTTTGCGCAGGCGACTGACCATCGCCACGGCAAACAGGCTGACCAGGCTACCGGCAAAAGCGGGTAATTCCGCGCCAAGATGGATGGCGACAAAATATTGCGGAACCAGCGTGGAAATGCCGCAAATCAACGTGATCAAAAATACGCCACGAATGGCTTTCAGGCCGCCGCCAATAATGCAGACAATCACAAACGGCAGCAGAATATTAAACAGCGCAAGCTGCAAAATAATGGTTCCGCCTAAGGTATAAACCGGCAGATTCACCTGTTCTGCCAGAATAGAAACCGGGATCCCGACTGCGCCGAATGCGGTGGGAACGGTATTCGCCACGAGAGAAGCAATCGCTGCTTTCAGCGGGTTGAATCCCAGCGCAATAAGAATGCCGATCGGAATAGCGACCGCCGTGCCATAGCCCGCTGCGGCTTCAAGAAATCCACCAAAGCACCATGAAATCAGCAACACCTGAATACGCTTATCTTCGCTAATGCTGGCGAGAATATCGCGCAAAATATTCAGCGCTTTGGTCGCCTGCATGACGTTATAACTGAAGATAGCGCCGAGGATCACAATCACAATCGGCCATAACCCCTTCAGTGCGCCATAGCCTATCGCGGCTTTCAGATTTTGTACGGGCATTTCCCAGAATATTGCCGATAATGCAGCGGTGAATACCAAAGAAATCAGTACGGAATAATGGATGGGCATTTTTAATTTCAGTATTAAAAATACCATAAGTAGTAAAGGAGAGAGTGCCAGGGCAAACATAAAATATTCGTTCATTGCTATTCCTGATTGGTTCATTAAACCTGATTTATATTTATGGCGGGAAGACTACATTGCCGTGCAAATAAAATATGTAAACTGAATCGCTTCAGTGAATAAAGTAATTATGATTTATGGTTTTGTAACTATTGTAATCTTTTAATTAAAATTCAATGCCAGATAAATATACTTAAGAGCAAGGTAAATACCCATAAGTGGTTATTTAATAACATTTTTAATAATGGTAGTGACGAAGGTAGTAATCATTCGAAACTATTTTATAAGGTGTTAATAACACTGTTGTTTTCAATATAAAAATGTGAGCAAGTCCGAAATAAATAAACATGGGTATTGCATATGCATGTTGATTAGGGGATTATTCGGTTTTGTCATACAAATGAAAATACAGACATTTGCGATTGTCCTGATATAAGAAGAGGAGAGTCGCTATCAAAGGAAAACGATCCGTGCATCATAATGAACCCAGACATTAGTAAAACAAGCAAATACAAAAACTGGGCGTGAAATACAGCTGAATCTTTGCTTGATATCGCGATATCAAGCGCAATAAACAGAAATGAAGCAATGGAGTAGTTATTGTGAATGTAAATTTCTTTGTTACCTGCATTGGTGACGCACTGAAATCACGGATGGCACGAGACTCCGTATTGCTGCTGGAAAAACTGGGTTGTCGCGTGAATTTCCCCGAGAAGCAAGGGTGTTGCGGTCAGCCAGCCATCAACAGCGGATACATCAAAGAGGCGATCCCCGGGATGAAAAACCTGATCGCCGCGCTGGAAGACAACGACGATCCGATTATCTCCCCGGCAGGCTCCTGCACCTACGCGGTAAAAAGCTACCCGACGTATCTGGCCGATGAACCGGAATGGGCGCTGCGTGCTGAAAAAGTTTCCGCGCGTATGCAGGATCTCACCTCCTTTATCGTCAACAAACTGGGTGTGGTGGACGTTGGTGCCAGCCTGCAGGGCCGTGCTGTGTATCATCCTTCCTGTAGCTTGACCCGCAAACTGGGAGTGAAGGAAGAGCCGCTTACGCTGCTGAAAAACGTGCGCGGACTGGAGCTGTTGACGTTTGCCGATCAGGATACCTGTTGCGGCTTTGGCGGGACGTTCTCGGTCAAGATGGCCGAGATATCCGGTGAGATGGTGAAAGAGAAAGTCTTACATCTGATGGATGCAAAGCCGGAATATTTGATTGGCGCAGACGTTAGCTGCCTGCTGAACATTGGCGGCCGACTGCAACGGGAAGGCCAGCCGGTCAAAGTGATGCATATTGCTGAAGTGCTGATGAGCCGCTGAGGGGAAAGAGATGTCGATAAAAACCAGCGATGTAGAATTTAAACTGCGTATTCGTCAGCAGATAGAAGATCCGATCATGCGCAAAGCCGTGGCTAATGCGCAGGAGCGTATCGGCGCGAATCGGCAAAAAATGGTCGATGAGTTAGGCCACTGGGAAGACTGGCGCGATCGTGCCAGCCAGATCCGCGATCACGTTCTGAGCAACCTCGACGCTTACCTGTACCAACTCTCCGAGAAAGTGACGGAAAACGGCGGACACGTCTATTTCGCCAAAACCAAAGAAGACGCCACTCGCTACATTTTGCAGGTCGCGCAGAGTAAAAATGCGAAGAAGGTGGTGAAGTCCAAGTCGATGGTGACCGAAGAAATCGGCGTCAACCACGTGCTGCAGGATGCCGGAATCCAGGTGATCGAAACCGATCTCGGGGAATATATTCTGCAGTTGGATCAGGATCCGCCTTCGCACGTCGTGGTCCCGGCGATTCATAAAGATCGCTACCAGATCCGCCGCGTGCTGAACGAACGTCTGGGATACGACGGCCCGGAAACCCCGGAAGCTATGACCTTGTTCATTCGTCAGAAGATCCGCGAGGATTTCCTCAGTGCCGAAATCGGTATTACTGGCTGTAACTTTGCCGTGGCGGAAACCGGCTCGGTGTGTCTGGTGACCAACGAAGGCAACGCGCGCATGTGCACCACGCTGCCGAAAACGCACATTGCGGTGATGGGCATGGAGCGTATCGCGCCGACCTTTGCCGAGGTGGATGTGCTGATCACCATGCTGGCGCGCAGCGCCGTGGGCGCACGTCTGACGGGCTACAACACCTGGCTGACCGGCCCGCGTGAGGCGGACAACGTTGACGGACCGGAAGAGTTCCATCTGGTGATTGTCGATAACGGTCGCTCGCAGGTGCTGGGTTCAGAGTTTCGCGATGTGCTGCGCTGCATCCGCTGCGGAGCCTGTATGAACACCTGTCCGGCGTACCGCCATATCGGTGGACACGGCTATGGCTCTATCTATCCTGGACCTATTGGCGCGGTGATTTCTCCGCTGCTCGGCGGCTATAAAGATTTTAAAGACCTGCCGTACGCCTGTTCTTTATGCTCGGCCTGTGACAGCGTCTGCCCGGTGCGTATTCCGCTTTCAAAACTGATCCTGCGTCATCGCCGGGTGATGGCCGAGGAGGGCATTACGCCGAAAGCCGAGCGACGGGCGATCAAAATGTTCGCCTATGCCAATAGCCATCCGGGGCTGTGGAAAGTCGGGATGATGGCGGGCGCGCATGCGGCGAGCTGGTTTATCAATGGCGGCAAAACCCCGCTCAAGGTTGGCGCGATTGGTGACTGGATGGAGGCGCGCGATCTGCCTGATGCTGACGGCGAGAGCTTCCGTAGCTGGTTTAAGAAACATCAGGCGCAGGAGAAAAAGAATGGATAACCGTACCGCGTTTTTAAACACCATCACCCAGGCGCTGGGTCGCCCGCTGCGCTTCGAGCCGCAAGCAGATGCCGCGCCGGTTAACAACTATGCCAACGAGCGCCTGACCGAGCTTAGCCCCGAGCAGCGCTGCTCTGCGTTTATCCAGTTTGCCAGCGAAGTGATGCTGGCCCGCTGCGAACTGACCAACGAGGACCAGGCCGCAGGCGCGGCGCTGCGCCTGTGCGAAGAATTGGGTCAGCAGCCGGTGGTGCTGAGCGGCGACAGCCGGCTGGTGGAGCTGGGCATCACCGAACGCTTGCAGCAGGAATGCCACGCCGTGGTCTGGGATCCGGCGCGTGGTAGCGAAAATATTACCCAGGCCGAGCAGGCGAAAGTGGGCGTGGTGTATGCCGAGTATGGCCTGACCGAGTCCGGCGGCGTGGTACTGTTTTCCGCACCAGAGCGCGGGCGCTCCCTGAGCCTGTTGCCGGAGTCCTCTATTTTCGTGCTGCGTAAAAGCACCATCCTGCCGCGCGTGGCGCAGCTGGCAGAAAAACTGCATCAGAAAGCACAGGCCGGTGAGCGTATGCCATCGTGCATTAATATCATCAGTGGACCCAGCTCGACGGCGGATATTGAGCTTATCAAGGTGGTTGGGGTGCATGGCCCGGTGAAAGCGGTGTATCTGATTATTGAGGATTGTTGAGGCAGGATGGAAAACCGCTCTGGCGCTATAGGCCAGAGCGGTATCGACGTTATGCAATCATGCTGATGATCAACACGATAATCAGGCCAACCACGGAGTTTACCAGCTCCAGCAGACCCCAGGTTTTCAGCGTATCCTTCACCGACAGGTCAAAGTAGCCTTTGAACAGCCAGAACGAAGCATCGTTGATATGGGTCAGGGTGTTGGAGCCGGCCGCTGTTGCCAGCACCAGCAACGCCGGGTCGACGCCCACCAGTTGACCGGTTGCCGGGTCGAGGATCGCTGCGCTAATAATCCCCGCCGCCGTCATGGCTGAGACCACGCCCTGACCCGTTGCCAGACGAATCAGCACGGTTATCAACCACGCCATGATGTAGGGAGAAATATTGCCGTGCGACATCAGCATGCCGATGGTATCGCCGATGCCGGTATCGATAATGGTTTGCTTCAGTACGCCGCCCGCGCCGATGATCAGGATCACCATGGCGATGCTTTTCACCGCGTTTTCAAAGGCGTTCATTACCCACTGCATGTCGTGACCGCGCGCGGTACCAAACAGCACGAAGGCGACAACCATGGCGATAAACATTGCAATCGGCGAGGAGCCTAAGAAGTTGACCACTTCCCACGCCTGCGTCCCTTTCACCAGCCAGATGTTGGCGATGGTGGTGGAGATCATGATGATCGCCGGGATCAGCGGCACCAGAATAGACACGCCGAAGGACGGCAGGTTGTTCTGGTCAACCGGTACGTCGGCCTTCATGAATGAAGGCGTTGGACGATCGAGGTTGCCGAGGAATTTCGGCAGGATAAGTCCGGCGCAGATCACGCTCGGAATGGTCACCAGGATACCGTAGATGTAAACCATGCCCATGTCAGCGCCGTAGGCGTTAACCAGCGCGACCGGACCTGGCTGCGGTGGGAACAGTGAGTGAGCGGTGGTGGCGGCGGCAACCGCAGGAATCGCCAACTTAAGGAACGGGATCTTCGCTTCCGCGGCAATGACGATCACCAGCGGTGCCAGCATAATAAACGCCACTTCATAGAACATCGCCAGGCCGAAGATCAGACCAATAATGATCACCGACAGCTGCACGTAACGTAGACCGAGTCGCGCCAGCAGCGTATGGGCAATCTGATGCGCCGCCCCGGAATCAACCATCAGCTTACCGATGACGGCCCCGAATACCACGATAATCGCCAGCTCACCCAGCGTGCTGCCAAAACCGGATTTCATGGTATGCAGCAGTTCCATTAAATCCATTCCCGCCAGCATACCGACCGAGAGTGCCGCCAGCAGCAGAGCGACCATCGAGTTTATTTTGAATCTTAAATTGAGCACCAGCATCAGGCCGATGCCGAATACAACCCACAGAATATTGAGAACGTGCATATAACGTCTACCTTACTTTGGTTGAACTATTATGATTTTGGTTGAGATGTTACATATATTGGTCAACCTATGATGCGATGGATGTCACATTGCGTTACATGTTTACATTAATACTGGGTTGTATGGCCGTTAATTAGCGGTATGGTCAGCAGATATCGTGATTTGGTTAACCAATTTATCGCTTCAGGTTGACATGTAATACCAAAAGGAGGAATTTATGTGCCATATCGTCGAGTCCATAACGTAAACGAGGAATAAAACATGGAACAGACATGGCGCTGGTATGGTCCTAACGATCCGGTCACCTTAGCGGATGTGCGTCAGGCGGGTGCAACGGGCGTTGTCACTGCCTTGCACCATATCCCGAACGGGGAAGTGTGGACGGTTGATGAGATCCTAAAACGCAAAGCCATTATTGAGCAGGCGGGCCTGGTATGGTCGGTCGTCGAAAGCGTACCGATCCACGAAGACATTAAAACCCGTTCCGGCAACTATCAGCAGTGGATTGCCAACTACCAGCAAAGCCTGCGTAACCTGGCCGAGTGCGGCATTCGTACCGTGTGCTACAACTTTATGCCGGTTCTCGACTGGACCCGTACCGATCTGGAATACGTCCTGCCGGACGGCTCTAAAGCGCTGCGTTTCGATCAAATTGAATTTGCCGCCTTTGAGCTGCATATCCTCAAACGCCCGGGCGCGGAAGCGGACTACACCGCCGAAGAGATTGCGCAGGCGCATGAACGCTTCACCACCATGAGCGAAGAAGACAAAGCACGTCTGACCCGCAATATCATCGCCGGTTTGCCGGGCGCGGAAGAGGGCTACACGCTCGACCAGTTCCGCCAGCATCTTGAGCGCTATAAGGATATCGATAAAGCTGCGCTGCGTGAGAATTTTGCCGTCTTCCTGAAGGCGATTATTCCGGTAGCAGAAGAGGTCGGTGTGCGCATGGCGGTACACCCGGACGATCCGCCGCGCCCAATCCTTGGCCTGCCACGCATTGTTTCCACCGTGGAAGACATGCAGTGGATGGTCGATACGGTCAACAGCATGGCGAACGGTTTCACCATGTGTACCGGCTCCTACGGCGTTCGTGCGGATAACGACCTGGTCGACATGATCAAACAGTTTGGCCCGCGCATCTACTTCACCCATTTGCGCTCCACGCTGCGTGAAGATAACCCGAAAACCTTCCATGAAGCGGCGCATCTAAATGGCGACGTTGACATGTACGAAGTGGTGAAAGCGATCGTTGAGGAAGAACAGCGCCGTAAAGCCGAGGGCAAAGAGGATCTGATCCCTATGCGCCCGGACCACGGTCACCAGATGCTTGACGACCTGAAAAAGAAAACCAACCCAGGTTACTCCGCGATTGGTCGCCTGAAAGGCCTGGCGGAAGTGCGTGGCGTTGAGATGGCTATCCAGCGCGCTTTCTTTAGCCGCTAAAGCAGTGTTGCCGGTCGCCTGTCTGGCCGGCTTTTTTCTTTTCTCTCCGTTGGTCTTTCCGACGGGATCTGGAGTTCACAATGACAACGACAATTGCCAATAGCAACCTGCCGGTTGCACGCCCTGCATGGGACAGCTCTCGTCTGCAATCCCGCATTGTTCACCTGGGATGCGGCGCTTTTCACCGCGCGCATCAGGCGCTGTACACCCACCATCTGCTGGAAACCACCGACAGCGACTGGGGTATCTGTGAAGTTAACCTGATGCCGGGTAATGACTGCATACTGATTGAAAACCTGCGCAAGCAGCAATTGCTGTATACCGTGGCGGAAAAAGGCGCGGACAACACCGTGCTGAAAGTGATCGGCTCGATGAAAGAAGCGCTGCACCCAGAGCTTGACGGCTGTGATGGTATTTTACAGGCAATGGCACGCCCGCAGACGGCAATTGTCTCGCTGACGGTCACGGAAAAAGGCTACTGCACCGATGCTGCCAGCGGCCAGTTAGATCTCAATAACCCGCTGATTAAACACGATCTGGCAAATCCAGCCGCGCCGAAATCGGCGATTGGTTACATCGTACAGGCGCTGCATCTGCGTCGTGAGCAGGGGCTGGCGGCCTTTACCGTGATGTCCTGCGATAACGTGCGTGAAAATGGGCATGTGGCGAAAGTCGCGGTGCTGGGCCTGGCGCAGGCGCGTGACCCGCAGCTGGCGCAGTGGATTGAAGCAAACGCCACTTTCCCGTGCACCATGGTAGACCGCATTGTTCCGGCGGCAACGCCAGAAACGTTGCAGGAGATTGCCGACCAGTTGGGCGTTTACGATCCGTGCGCTATCGCCTGCGAACCGTTCCGCCAGTGGGTGATTGAAGACAACTTTGTTAACGGTCGCCCTGACTGGGACAAAGTCGGCGCACAGTTTGTTGCCGACGTAGTACCGTTTGAAATGATGAAACTGCGCATGCTCAACGGCAGCCACTCTTTCCTCGCTTATCTGGGCTATCTCGGCGGTTATGAAACCATCGCTGACACCATGACCAATCCAGCATACCGCAAAGCGGCGTTTGCGCTGATGATGCAGGAGCAAGCGCCGACGCTTTCGATGCCGGAAGGTACCGATCTCAACGCCTACGCGACGCTGCTGATCGAGCGTTTCAGCAACCCGTCTCTGCGCCACCGTACCTGGCAGATTGCGATGGACGGCAGCCAGAAGCTGCCGCAGCGCCTGCTGGATCCGGTGCGTCTGCATCTGCAAAACGGCAGCGGCTGGCGTCATCTGGCACTGGGCATCGCGGGCTGGATGCGCTACACCCACGGTGTGGATGAACAGGGGCAGGTCATTGATGTTGTCGACCCAATGCAGGCCGAATTCCAGCGCATTAACCAACAGTTCCAGGGAGCCGAACGCGTGACGGCGCTGCTGGGGTTGAGCGGCATTTTTGGTCATGATCTGGCGGAAAACGCCGACTTTGTTGCGACGGTTACCGCGGCGTATCAACAGCTGTGTGAACACGGCGCACGCGAGTGCGTTGCAGCGTTAAGCGCTGACGCATAACCTCCCAGGTATGACGGGTCAATCAAAATACTAATTTGGTTGACCCGTTTTCTGTTTTTGGCTTCCCGCAAATGCTATAGTTCAGGCGAAAAAACGTTATTGGTAGGCCGGATAAGGTGTGCGCAGTCATCCAGCCTCCGGATTCTGAATTGACGCATCTGACGGACATAACACGATGAAATCAAACACTTCTCAGCAAAGACCCTACCAGGAAGTGGGTGCAATGATCCGCGATCTGATTGTCCAGACGCCGTACCAGCCTGGTGAGCGCTTGCCGCCGGAGCGTGAAATCGCCGAGAGACTCAATGTCACTCGCACGGTGGTGCGCGAAGCGTTAATCATGCTGGAAATTAAAGGTCTGGTGGACGTGCGTCGTGGCGCCGGGATCTACGTGCTCGACAATGCAGAAGCTCAGACCATCGACAGTTCGGATGTGAATCATTGCAATGATGCAGGCCCGTTTGAGCTGCTCCAGGCGCGACAGCTGCTGGAAAGCAACATCGCCGAATTTGCCGCGCTGCAGGCCACCCGCGAAGATATCGTCAAAATGCGCCAGGCGTTGCAGCTGGAAGAGCGGGAGCTGGCCTCCAGCGAACCGAACGGTTCTGAAAGCGGTGACATGCAGTTCCATCTCGCTATCGCCGAGGCCACGCATAACAGCATGCTGGTGGAGCTGTTTCGCCAGTCATGGCAGTGGCGCGAGAACAACCCGATGTGGATCCAGCTTCATAGCCATCTCGATGATACCCACTATCGTAAAGAGTGGATGGGCGACCATAAACAGATCCTGGCGGCGTTAATCAAAAAGGATGCCCGCGCGGCCAAGCTGGCGATGTGGCAGCATCTGGAAAACGTCAAACAGCGCCTGCTGGAGTTTTCAAATGTTGATGACATCGACTTCGATGGCTATCTGTTTGACTCCTGGCCGCTGGATAAAGTTAACGCTTGATTTTACCACCTCTCATGCGGGCTGTTCCGGCCCGCTCGGCATTGCATAGCAACCTTTCTTTTCACGTCTTAAACCTCATGTAAAAAATGGTTTCCATAGTCTTCAGTGATCATTTTTTTCGCCGCCCTGTGTGATGTAAATTGATTTTCATCAATTAAAAACAACTTATTTTTGCTTGCGAAAAAATGCGCTATTTACCTTATTTTTACCTTTTCGTGCGTATTTTTAGACAAAACTGGTCTGTATTAAGTGAGAATCAAAGTGATTTCCGCTGCGGTTAGGGCAGGGCCGCCTGGCATAGCAGCGCATAAAAACACGTGGTTTGCGTAAAAGTAGACATTAATAACGATATGTAACCTATTGGCAGCAATGATGTTTTGAATTCATGCCATTTTACATGTGAATGATTCATGCCTTTTTAATCAAATGAATAAAAACGAATATGTGTAAAGCTAACATTACACATTATTCTATAATCAAGTTATCTTTCATTTGAAATAGTGTTCCAGTTTTTCTTTGTTTATTAACAGTTTCATTACTATTGTGACTGTATTTTGCCGTTGACATGTTTTTACACTGACTGCATATTTCATCGCCATAAGCGTGTTTGCGTTCAGGAGATGACTATGCCCTCTCGAGATTACCCTGATATCCGAAAAGCCAGGGGAACCCGATCAAAAGATATGGTTCTATTAAGTGCCCGTGTCGATACTTCTCTATGGGAATATGTTCGGACGCTGGCATTTGAAACCCGTAAAAGTAAACAAGACATTATTGCCGAGGCATTAATGTTGCATCGCTCTATTAATGAGAGCACAAGCGAAGAATCTAAGTAATTACTCTCTGTTCGGGTTTTATTTAAAACCCAAAATTGAAATAGGTCTTGCCACTTCATTATTGCCTTTATTGGTATATTTTTTCGGTGTGTTATTGGTGTTTCCCCTTATCTGGAGGGGACTTTTTTATGTGGGCATTCCGCCTTCATAACAAAGTTGATAGCAAAATTCACAATTAAAAGTGAGTAATAACATGAAAAAGTCAGTAGTGGCATTAGCTGTAATAGCATTAGGGGTAACCTCCGTTCATGCAGCGGAAATTTATAATAAAGATGGCAACAAACTGGATCTGTACGGCAAAGTCAAAGCGGTCCATTCCTGGAGTGACGGCACTAATGCCGATGGTACCTACGCGCGTCTGGGTTTTCGCGGTGAGACACAAATCAACGATCAACTGACCGGTTATGGCCAATTTGAGAGTCAGTTTGATGCCTCTAAAGCAGAAGGTTCTCAGAATGGCGTTAACACACGTCTGGCGTTTGCTGGCCTGGATTACGGCCATGACGTTAGCTTTGACTACGGTCGTAACTACGGTATCGCTTACGACGTGGGAGCTTACACTGACACTCTCTCAGAGTTCGGCGGTGACTCCTTTGAAAATACTGACCGCTTCCTTACTACACGCACTTCTGGCGTTGCAACACTCCGCACCAAAAATCTGTTTGGTGCCGTTGATGGCTTGAGCCTGGGCGCGCAATATCAGGGTCAGGATGATTCCGATAAGGATCCGACGAAACAGCACGGCAATGGCTACGGTTTCTCCCTGGGCTACGACAATATCGCTGATTCCGGCGTATCTGCCATTGCAGCCTACACCAACAGTTCTGTGACTGCTCAGCAGAAACAAAATGGTTGGGATGGCGAAAACGCAGAATTCTGGGGTGCTGGCCTGAAATATGATGCAAACGCTATCTACGTTGCGACCATGTACGGCGAATCCCACAACCTGATTCAGGATGCGGACAAAGCGCAGCACTTTGAAGCGATGGCGGCCTATGTGTTTGATTTTGGTCTGCGTCCGAACGTGGCTTACGTTCATGCGCGTGATAACAACAACACTGATCTGACCGAATACGTTGCGCTGGGCACAGACTACTACTTCAACAAAAACATGGTTGCTGATGTGGGTTACAAAATTAACCTGCTCGATGGCAAAGACGGCGACAATCAGGTTGTTGCGGGTCTGACCTATCAGTTCTAAGTAGTTATACTAGTACGAAAAAGGCGTCTTGGTTAAGACGCCTTTTTTACATCTGTTGGAGTTTAAACCGGCTGACTTTCTTTCATCTGTACACCGCTAAACAGCCATTGCCAGATGCCCACTTTTACCCATGCGACCACGCAGAGGATCAGATAAAAAAGCGGATTATGGGTAATGGTAACGCGCATGACTTCCATTAAATCCACATGCAAATTTCCGGCAATTGCCATATTGATAACAAAAATAGAGGCTACCGCGCTGGCCAGTAAAATAAGTATGGCATGTAACTTTGTTATCTCTGGTAACTTGCCAGAGGCCCATTGCCATAAGAATGTTGTTGATAACAGGAAGATAATAAACAATCCCAGTGCGCCAAACAGGCCAAAGTCTTTATAATCCTTTAGCGTGCCAATTAAACCCGCCAAAATAATTAACCCCAGTAGTATTTTTTTAAACCACGACATGTGCCTTTCCCGAAGATGGTGTTGATGTTGAATTAATATGTCCATTTTTACGCATTTTAAATTGAGTTTATAAATGAACAGCCGGGAATTATAAATTGTCTGGCGGGTAATTGCCGATTATTTGCGATTTATTAAATGCTGACATTTAATTGCGGACTAATCCGAATATATCTTCTTTAGACGTTAGCCGGTTATACCCTTTTTGGCGAGGCGAAACGCTGTTTGTATAATTGCGTGAGGCTGATAAGTGCCGCAATAAACAACGCGACCGCGCCGCACACCGTGGCGTTAACGATCGCCTGTGCGCCGCTTCCCAGCAGGCTGGTTAATAGCGGACCAAGTATTTGCCCAATGCCGTAAGTCAGAGTGACCAGGCCCAGCAGATTAATATTGCGCGGTACGCTTAGTTGACGGGCAAGCGGCATCACCAGTGAGGTGGTTCCCATAAACGTTGCGCCGAACCCCATGCTGCTTATCACCAGCAGCGGCAAGGAGCCGCTGGCGAGCGTCATGACCACGCAGGCGCTTTGAATCAGCAAATTCGCCGTCAGGCATTGCAATACTCCCCAGCGTCGGGCGGCCCACAGCCAGGCGAAACACCCCGGAATTATCGATATGCCGACCAGCGACCAGAGATGGGCAGTCAACAGCGGCGAACCGGCACTTTTCGCCATTAGCGGCAGGTAGGTGGCGACAATGATGTAGCCAAATCCGGCCAGCCCGTACAGTAGAGCCAGCAGCCACCAGGACATAGGCTGATGCTCTGTTTTTACCGGGGCCGCAGCGGGGAGCACGTGATCGCGAGATGGCAGGAGTATAACCAGTAGCACAAAGAACAGAGCCGAGGCTGCCGCTGCGCCCAGCCAGAGCGTGTGCGATGAAAGCGCAAAATGCAGACCGCTAATGACATATTCATTGCCCAGCAAAATACCTGCACCAACGCCGGAGAACAACGCCGCGATCACGAAGGGATGCCGGGTATGATGCAGAACGATCATTGAGCCAAAGATCATCATACCGGCACTGGCGACGCCCGCCAGAAAGCGGATCAGCATCACCAGCGCGGGCTGCGTAAAGCTGGCCATCGCCAGTATCAGTCCTGCGGTAGCGAGCGCGGACGTTAGCAACATCGGGCGTAAGCGAGAGGGAAGATGGAAGAGCCCGAAGGAGAAGAGCAGGCTTCCCGCCAGATACCCGGCGTAGTTGGCGCTGGCAATCCAGGAGAGTTGGTCAAATGTAAATTGACCTTCCGACAGCAGCACCGGCAGCATTGGCGTATACAGAAAGCGCCCAATTCCCATACCCAGTGTTAAGACCAGCATGCCAAAAAGCGCGACGCTGATGGCATGACGATTTGAATCTGGGCTTCCCTGGGACATACGGACTCTCATTTCGCGCTGTTAGCTGATAATTGTTATATTACATGTGTAAATGATAATGAAAAGTAAAATAAAAATAAGTCCCCTGGCACGTTCAGGAAGGAGGAAAAGTGGCAAGGCAGCGCCAGTCTCCGTTTTCAAGATGGTAGATAGATTCGGTATGACCCGGAATTATCCACTCATCCTCCTTGCCAGCAACACAGTCGATGTAAATGCACAGCCCGCAGCCACCGCGTAGCTCGCGGGGAATATCTGCCACCCGAAAGCACATACCCGCAGCCTGTAGCGCTTTACGCGTTTTGATGACGCCGAGGGTAGTATGAAACAAGAACAGTGTTTCCTTCACTCACGTTTCCCCTGACGCTGACCAATTAACGCGGCCCCAATCGCCCCAGCAAACTGCGCGTCGGGATGCGTGTGTACGGGAATACCAATGTGGCCTTCAAGCATACGAGCAAAGGCGTGACAGTGGCTTACTCCCCCGGTAAATAACAGTGGAGCCTGCCCTGAAAGCCGTCCGATGAAATTCGCGCTGCGTCGGGCCATCGCGTTGATCACACCCGCTAAAATGGTCTCCGGCGCGACACCCGCAGAGCGCAGGCTGATAACCTCTGACTCGGCAAAAACCGTGCACATGCTGGTGATGGCATGTGGTTCGACGCCAGCGGTAATCGCATCTAACTGCTCTACGCTGGCGCCGAGCGTGCGTGAGATGACTTCCAGAAATCGTCCGGTCCCAGCCGCACATTTGTCGTTCATCAAGAAATCGCTGAGGTTACCATCATCATCTAGCTGGATGACTTTACTGTCCTGACCGCCGATATCAATCACTGTGCGGGTACCGGGAGCCAGCAAGCGTGCCCCCAGTCCGTGGCAGGAAATTTCAGTGACCTGTTTGTCAGCATAATCCACGAGCTGCCGTCCGTAGCCAGTGAGGGTTAAAAATGGTCTAACGTCCAGCCCCGCCTGCAGCGTTTCCCATGCCTGCGCGATTGCTTCGGCAGGGCGAAAAGGTGTTGGGCAGAGAAAGCGACGTCTGATGACGTTACTTTCCAGCAAAATACCTTTAGTCGCTGTGGAGCCGGAATCTATCCCTATTGAGTATGTCATCCCTGTTCCTCACAACATTTCAATGAACGCGGCGACACGAGTGCTAAGCTGGCCGATATCCGCGCTGGAGTAGTCAGTTTCAATGGCGATGTAGGGAATGTTGTGCTGTTGGCGGACGTGGCGTTTGATGGCGAGTGATTCAACGGCGTAAGTGTGGCAAGCCTGTAAAATGACATCGACGACGCCGTCAGCCTGGTACTCTTCAACCATTTGGCTGAGCATTTTCAGACGTTGATCGTTAGGGGAAATACATGAGCAGCCGATGGCGAGGTATTTATCGGTCAGCGCGTCGTAGACGTCGCCAGTTTCCTCCACGCACTGTTCAGTGGCTTTCGCCCCGGTGCAGTTTTCATAGCCCACCACCCAACCGCCGTTTTCTTCAATGGCACGAACCACTTTTTCTGCCGCGCCGCCGATGGGGCAGCCGGTTATCAGTATGCGTGGACGCGACGCCAGACGTTTCCCGGCCTGCCATTCCTGATGTACCCGCTCGGCCATGCTATTAAGCTCGTCGATCAGTGCTGCTTTATCAAAGCGGAAGGTTGCACCGTAGACGACTTGCAGAATGTCACTGCCGCTGAGTGCGGGTGGGTTGAGCTGACCAACGCGGTAGAAGTTTGCCAGTGCACGACGTTCCTGGTTTTTTAGAATAACAGCTTCACGTAGCGCAGTTTCGGTAATCGGGGTGCCAAAACGGGCTTCGATAACCTGCTGCAAACGCAGGATCTCGGCTTTCCACAGCGCCCGTGAAGCCGCATCACTGGTGCTGTTGGGCAGTTGCATCACATGTACCGCTTTAAATTCAGCCATGTACTCGTACATCTTCTTTTTACCATCGCAGGTCGTTTCGCCCACCACCAGGTCAGAGAAGTAGAAGTACGGACATTTATCCGTTTTACCAAACCCGTAGCTGCTTTTGATCAGCGGACACAGGTTACGTGGCAGATCTTTTTCGGCCTCTTCAATGGTTTCATCAGAGGTTGAGCATAGCGAAACGACGACCGCACCTGCCGCCATCGCTATCTCCTGTGGCATAAAGGTGCAATAGGTTCCAACGAGCGGGATACCCTGCTCTTTAAGATCCATTACGGTGAGAAAACCTTTCTGACGGGCGTCGGAGAATTGATTAAAAATGGCGGGTAAATCGGTGATTAGCGACATGATTTTCCTTCCCCGTAACACGGGAGACAGTAAAAAGACGTCGCATTATAACCCTGCAATTTATCTGGCTTTATTGATGTACAACAATTGCGCGCTTACAGATTACGGCTGTAGACCCGTGAGACTTCCCCCCACGGATGATAGCCCGGCCCGTCAAAGTAAAACCCCGCTTTCTCGTATAAACCTTCCAGGTCAGTACACAAATGAAGCTGCATAAAGCCTAACTGTCTGGCCTGCTGCGCAATATGTTCAATCAGGCGAAACGCCAGACCGTGACCACGATAGCGAGGATCGATATAGAGTGCGCATAGCCACGGCCACAGTTCGCCGCGACTGATAAAATCATTAGTGATCAATCCGGCGCAGCCAACAATGCTGTCGCCGTCCTGCATCCAGTACCACTGCGGTAGCGGGTTCTTTGCGCCAATACAACGATGCAGTGCATCCTCGTAAACTCTCATGGAGTCTTCTGAGGCCCATTGTTGCTGAAAGTAAGCGGTGACCTCGTGCAGTTTTTCCGGTGTTTCGCGCAGGGAAAAAATGCGGATGTTCATCGTCATTGAATTTTTCTCCTTAAAAATTCGCCAGCGTCAGCAGGGAAGGAATTTGCGACAACAGATATAACACCAGCCCAATAGAACCGCCAACCAACGTGCCGTTGACGCGGATAAACTGCAAATCTTTACCGATGTTCAGCTCGATTTGCTGCGACATATCGCGTGCATCCCAGCTTTTCACCGTGTCGCTAATGTGGCGCGTCAGGAAGGTGGCGAACTCTGGCGCTACTTTATGTGCGGCCTGCTCCAGATGCCCATTCAGTGAGGCGCGCAGGGCGCTGTCGGCTACCAACGTTTCGCCGAACCACTGCCCGGCGCTGGCGATGCGCTGCTTCACGCGGGAATCATCGGCGTTAATGTCGGTTTTCACCCACTGACGCAGGTCTGCCCACAGCTCGCCAAGATAACGGTTGAAGGCTTCATCTTCTTTCAGATAGCTTTTCAGGCTTTCGGCCCGCACGGCCATCTCCGGATCGTGTTTGAGCTTATCGATGAGCTTAAACGTGGCGCGATCGAAGGCATGGCGGATCTGATGTGCGCGATCGTGGCTGATGTCATCCAGCAAGGAGTTAACGGCATCAGACACCAGCTCGGCGCTGTGCTCGCCCAGCCATTCTGTTGGCAGGATCTTCGCTTTCAGTGGATGTTCGGTTTCCAGCCAGTGCACGACCTGTCTGGCGATAAACGCTCGCGAGCTGTCGCGCTGGAGCAGGGCGATCAGTTGGGCAATCAGCGTGTCGAGCAGCACCTGATGGCGATTGTTTTTGGTCATGCTTTCCAGCATCAGCGCGCTGGTACCGGAGAGATCGACTTTGTCGATGGCCTTGTGCACCGCCCGCTTGATCAGCCTTTGAATGCGCGAGTCGTCGGTCAGTTCGAGAAAACCACTCATGATCTGCAGCAGATGCTGGCCAATACGCTGGGCGTTTTCCGGCTGGCTGAACCAGTTGCCGATCAACAGCGCCGGTTCATGGCGGCGGATCAGCGCGACCAGCGACTGGGTATCGAGAAATTTTTCCTGCACAAATTGCCCGAGATTTTCGCCGATCCGATCCTTATTGCGCGGGATAATCGCCGTGTGCTGCGAGATAAACGGGATCGGCACCCGGCGAAAAAGCGCCACCACGGCAAACCAGTCCGCCAGCGCGCCCACCATCGCCGCTTCGGCGATCGCTTTGATCCCCAGTACCCAAAAGTTAGGCGGCAGAAACAGCGTGATGACGAAGGTGGCAGCGGCAATCAGCAGCAATGAGAGTGCCAGTCGCTTGGCGCGTTTGAGTTCAGCAATTTTATTCATAGGCTTAAGGATAGAGCCAGACGGGGGGATCGCGCAAAAAATGTGGAGCGCCTCCCATTTTCAGGTGGGCTGGGCTTACTCCGGGATCCAGTTGTCCCAGGCGGGCAAGGGGCCGAGTTCCGCCACCAGAAAATCGATAAACGATCGCACCTTAGGATTGCTGTACTTGCTGGGAAAGTACAGCGCATACAGGGCGTGAGTTTCACAGGTGATAGTGCCGTCGAGCATCAGCGGCGTTATCTCTTCTTTTTGAATATGATCGCCAATCAGATAGGTGGGCAAATACGCCACTCCCTGATCTTCTAACACTGACTTCAGCAATACCAGACTGCTGTTGGCCTGGATCGGCATATGCAGTTTCAACTGATGCAGACGATCCTGTTCATCCGCCACCTTCAGCACCGGTGTGAGGCCGGGATAAACCAGACAATCATGATCCACCAGATCGCTTCGACGCTGGGGCATGCCTTTTTTGGCGAGGTAGCCGGGTGAGGCACAGTACGCCCAGCGAACAGGCACCAGCTTGCGCATCGCATAGTTTTGCGGCGGTGCGGTGGAGATGCGCAGGGCGATGTCGAAATCTGTTTCGTTCAGATTCACAAAGTTATCGTTGAGATCGATATACAGATTTACATCCGGGAACTGGGAGCGATATTTATCCACCAGGTTCACCAGCCGGGAATAACCAAACGCAATTGAGCAGGTTATGCGTAATTCACCCTGCGGGCTGTGGTAATAACCGGAAGTGGTATTCAGCGTTTCATCGAATTCTTTCAAAAGCTTATTAGCGCGGTTGAAGAGATATTGCCCGGCGTCGGTCAGGGTAATACTGCGGGTGGTGCGTTTAATTAATGTCGTGCCCAGCGTGTCTTCCATCGCGGCCAGACTTTTGCTGACCGCAGACGGCGATACGTTGAGTTGCGCCGCGGCTTCTGACAATCCTCCGCAGTCGACGATTTTAGTAAAAAACTCCAGATGCTTGAGTGAAATCGGCGTACTCATAGTTTCCTTTAATTCACAAGTGATTTGCAAAAACGGTACGAATAGGCCGTTACATTCGCGTTTTAAACATGCAACTATTGAATCACAGGAAACAACTTGCTGGCAAAATGAAAAAATAACAACTTAGGTGAGTTACGTCACAAAATAAAAGGAGGCGAAACGGAAACTCATCACATTGTGAATTTAATCTCATTAATTATTATTCCAAAGGTACCGATTATGTGGTCACGACTCGAACCCTACAAATCGTCGATTATTTTATTAGTTGCTCTGGTGATTGGCGGCTTATTAGGTATTTATGCCCCATCGTTTGCAAGTAAACTCCAGCCAATAGGTCAGATATTCTTAAACCTGCTATTTATGATTATTGTGCCGCTGGTGGGTATCAGCGTCATGTCTTCGATCGCCAGTATGACCGACCTGAAAAGGCTGGGACGCATTATGGCGATTATCTTTATTGTTTCGATCGCCATGGCCTTTATTCCAGCCGCCGGGATCGTCGCGCTGGCGCTCTGGTATAACCCGGCGCAGGGCGTCACTATCGATCTCTCGCAGTCGGTACAGGCGGGCAGCGGTAAGATGGATTTTGTCAGTATGATCACCACCAGCGACTTTATCGGACTGTTTTCTAAGTCCAATATTCTGGCGCTGATCGTAATGGCGATCATCGCCGGTGTCGCAATTGGCCAGTCGGATCAGGCCGGTAAACGTATTGCGTCGCTGCTGGAAGACGCCAATACCGTGATCATGAAGATCGTTTCGATCATTATGAAGGTCGCGCCGATTGGTCTGGGCTGCTACTTCGCCGCCACCATGGCCAGTCAGGACTCTGCACTACTGTTAACCTTTGCCCGCGCCATCGGCCTGTTTATGGTTGCCACGCTGGTCTACTTTGTCTTTGGCTCGATTCTCTATTCGTATATTGGCGGCGGTATTCCGGCGATCAAAGCCTTTTGGCGTAACGCGATTGAACCGTCTGCGACTGCGCTGGGTACCTGCTCTTCACTGGGGACGCTCCCGGTGACGCTGCGTGCCGGTAAGGCGATGGGGATTAACCCGGAAATCGTTGATGTCTCCATTCCGCTGCTGGTTAACCTCAACAAGGGCGGCGTGGCGATGATTGCCGCGCTAAAAATTGTCTTTATCTATTCCGTGCTGGGCATGGAATTCACCACCGAAACCTTCTTCCTGACGATGCTGATTGCGGTGCTCTCCGCCATTATCGTTGGTGGCGTGCCGGGCGGGGCGTTCCTCGGTGAAATCTTTATCGTCACAACGCTCGGCCTGCCGATGGAAGCAATCCCTATGCTGGTGGTGCTGGGCACCATTACCGATGCGCCGGCCACACTGATTAACGTTATCCATGATTTGAATGCGGCGCAGATTGTTGAACGGTTCGCTGGAAAAAAGCAGACCAACACTGAAATAAACTCTACTGCTGCGGTGGTATAGGTTTCACACGGATTAAGAACAGGAGATGTTATGAAAGACGCAATGAAGCTTGAAACGCACCTGGTTGTTGCTGGTCGCGACAAACGCTATACCCAGGGAGCGGTGAATCCGGTTATCCAACGCGCCTCTTCACTGGTATTTGATACCGTGAAGGACAAGAAATTTGCCACCGCCAATCGCGCGAACGGCGAGCTGTTTTATGGTCGTCGCGGAACCTATACCCACTTTGCTTTCCAGAAGGCAATGAGCGAACTGGAGGGCGGCGTTGGCTGCGCGCTGTACCCATGTGGTGCTGCGGCGGTGACCAATGCGATTCTGGCGTTTGTTCAGGGTGGCGATCATATTCTGATGACGGGGGCGGCCTATGAACCAACCCAGGATTTTTGCAATAAGATCCTGAGTAAATTCAACGTGGAAACAACGTATTACGATCCGCTGATTGGTGCAGGTATCGTCGATCTTCTGCGTCCGGAAACAAAGGTTGTATTCCTTGAGTCACCAAGTTCTATCACCATGGAAGTCCAGGACGTGCCGGGGATGGTGAAGGCTATCCGCGCGGTGAATCCGGAGATTGTCATTATGATCGACAACACCTGGGCGGCGGGCGTGCTGTTCAAAGCGCTGGATTATGGCGTGGATATTTCCATTCAGGCGGGAACGAAGTACACCATCGGCCATTCGGACGCCATGCTGGGCACGGCGGTGTCGAACGCCCGTTGTTGGGATCGTTTACGTGAGAACTCCTATCTGATGGGGCAAACGCTGGATGCCGATACGGCCTACAACGGCAGCCGCGGATTGCGCACCCTGGCGGTACGCCTTAAGCAGCATCAGGAGAGCAGCATCCATATTGCCCGCTGGCTGTCGGCAAGGCCGGAAGTGGCACGGGTGAATCATCCGGCATTACCGGAATGTCCGGGCCATGAGTATTTTCAGCGTGATTTTATCGGAAGCTCAGGCTTGTTCTCGTTTGTGCTGAAAAAGAGACTGACCGACGAACAGATGGCGAATTTCCTCGATAACTTCTCGCTGTTCCATATGGCCTATTCGTGGGGCGGATTTGAGTCGCTCATTCTGGCGAACCAGCCGGAAGAGCTGAACAGCATTCGCCCGGCCGGAGAAGTAGATTTCAGCGGCACGCTGGTCAGGGTGCATATCGGCCTTGAGGATATCGACGACCTGATTGCCGATCTAGACGCGGGATTTGCACGCATTGCGTAAGGTGAGGTGAGCGTAGCCGGATGGCGCTGATGCTTATCCGGCCTACGTAACCCAGTAGGCCGGATAAAACGCCTGTACGACATTCGCGATGAAGCTATATTCACAATCAAATTAACTCATAAGTGGTCATTTAAGATCATTTTTTATCAAAAGTAATCTTTGTCACAATTTTCAGCATCCCTCCTGGGTAGCATAGCCACTGGTTTTAAGTGTTATGGCATATAAGGGATGATGAGTTATGAAGCTGAAAGATTTATTCTCAAAGACACCGACGGAACGCCGCCATTATGGTGTTGCCGTGTTAGTCGGTATCGTTTCTGGCGTACTTTCTGCATTTGTTAAGTGGGGAGCCGAAGTTCCGCTTCCACCCAGGACATTTTCTCTGGGAAGAAATGAGTTTAATCCTCCGTACCTTTTTCTCCGAGACTATTTAGGGATTGACCCCACGCAAACGGTCTATACCTTTTCTGAACATGTGATTAATCCGGTTATGGTCACGCACATCATATTTTCATTAGTGTTTGCAGTCGGATATTGCGTTGCCGCTGAAATTTTTCCAAAAGTTAAACTTTGGCAGGGGGTACTGGCAGGTTTAATCGTGACGGTGGCAGTTCATGGCATCTTCATTCCCGCCCTTCATCTTTCGCCGCCCTTGTCTCAGCTACCATTTGATGAATATGTGTCGGAAATTATTGGACATATTTTCTGGTTTTGGGTCATTGAAATGATTCGTCGTGACCTGCGTAATCGGATCACGCATGAACCCGATGCGGAAGTTCCGTTATCTCTCGTCAGATGATTAAAAGTTGATGCACTATGATGGATTGCCCCCGACCGCTAAACACAAAACCACTGTTCGCGAATGGGGGCGGTTCATAGGAGGTTAACTCTCTGTGACTAATGCGGTGGCCTCATGCTGACGTACGCGCTTTAGTAAGCCTGCCAGCGTGAACACGACGGCAATACCAGCCACCACCGCCAGCAGATGAAACGAAATCCTGCCGCCGTTGAACCATAACCAACGCCCAATTTCGACAGAAACCGCCATCACCGTCAGGATCACCATATTCAACGACGCCGAAACCGTACCCTTCGGTAAGTTGTTGGAAAATAGTGTAAAGCGGAATAACGTTGGGAAGATCATTCCAATGCCAAACGCATACAGGCTGGTCCCCAGCACTGACCACAACCACACGTGCGGCCACAGTAAATTGCCAGCAATCAATACCGCCAGCCCGCTCAACTGAATGGGAACCGCTCGCCAGATAAAGCGTGGCCGGGTCGGATCCTTCACGAAGCGGACGACCACCATATTGGCGACGATCACCGCGCCAAATACCGGGGCCTGTGCCCAGGCAAACTCCGATGTGGTCATGCCGCCAGCATCGATCAGAATAACCGGTGAGACCGCCACCCAGCTCATCATCGGGATATAGCTTAACGACAGCGTGGCTGCGCCAAACAGGAACACCCGGTTACGGAAAACGTCGCGGAAATCACGCACTACGCCGCGGGCACTGAACGGCACCGCGCCGCGCTGGACGGTTTCCGGCATGGCTAACATTAACCCAATCAGGGCGATAAACCCCATGACGGCAATGATGGCAAACAGGATCTTCCAGTGTACAAAGTGCATCAGCGCGGCCCCGGAGAGCGGGCCGATAACCGGTGCAACCAACACAATGGAAGTGATTATCGCCATTAACTTAATGGCCTTCGTTTGCCCAAACGCCTCCTGCACCGTGACATAGCCAACGGTCGCGATAAAGCAGATGCTGGTGCCCTGCACAAATCGGGCTACCAGAAACTGCGTCATTGAGGTAGTGAACAGCGTGGCAGCGCAGGCGAGGGTAAAGATTAACGCCCCCGCAATCAGCACGGGTCGACGGCCAATTCGGTCGGAAAGCGGCCCCAGCAGCCATTGCAGCGCCATGCCGCCCGCCAGATAGAGGCTCACCGCAGCGGGTGCCAGGCTAACATCGGCGTTGAAATCACGTACCACATTGATGATGCCAGGCTGGATCAGGTCCGTCGACAAATAGGCGGCGAAGTCATATAAAATCAACGCGACAGGAAAAAATAGCGTTGTGGCGCGTTGGGAGAAAAACGCGAGAATCCGTTGCATAAAACAGCTCCTTGTCGGGAAAAAACCCTCAACGGGAATAGCGAAATTCAATACCGTCTTTGAGACGTCAGACCGATGACAGAAAAAAGCAGACTGCAAATGTACTGAATTTCATGTAATCAAAAACGCTGTCTGCGCGAAGCGCAAACAGAAGATACGCTCACTGACGCGGGGTCAGAAAACGTAACGATTACAGGTAACAATCAGCACATCGCACCTCAGGAAGAGTAAGTTGAACGGGTAATAACCATCCGCAGTTTAATGCGGATTGGATATTAATTAAACGAGTTTATCCGGTTTCTGTGCAGAAAATCGCCCTGTAAATCAGACTACGATGCTCTGCAAAAACCGCAGTGCGATGGCACAACCGAAGATAATCAATACACCGCCAGCGATACGTTCTACCCATAATATCCCTCTGGATAACCGTCGCTGGATCTGCGGTAAACCGATGAACATCACGATCAGCAGATCCCAGCACAGCACTACGCTGGTCATCCAGATCCCGCTCATGGTTTGTTGCAGCAGCGTCACCGACGGGCCGAACAGGGCGGTCATTAGCGCCAGATAGAACAGCGCATTTTTTGGGTTGAGCAGTGACGAACCCAATCCCAGCAGTAGCTGTTTGCCAAATCCTGGACAGGTAGACTCAGCGTCTGCTCCGGTCAGCGTTTGCGGGCGGCTGCGTACCAGCAGGCTGCCAATCCACAATAAATAAAGCGCGCCCAGCAGCTCAATAACCGTAAACAACAGGGGAAGCTGGCGCAGGATCCCCCAACCGATAATTGCCAGCAGGATATACAACCCGTTGCCGAAAGCGATCCCCACGCACAACCCGGCGCTGCCGCGCATCCGGTATCGTGCGGCGTAACCGACCAGTAAAAAGAAGTCCGGCCCGGGGCTAAGCAATGCGACGAAATGCGCCAGCGCCAGCGCGGGAAAAGCAGAAGGAAAAAGTACAGAAAGCAGCGACATAGCGACCTCAGAGAATGAATCTGAGATCACCGTACGCCTGACGCAGCGCTAATTATTGTCTGATATTGATCGTCCCAACGCGTACTGGCGCGGTGTGGCGGCGGTGTAGCGAACAAAGGTGCGATGGAAATGGCTCTGGTCGGCAAACCCGCTCTGGTAGCCGACATCGGCAATTTCGTCCCCGGCCCGTAGCCGCTGGCGAGCATAGTCAATCCGTATGATGTTCAGATAACTTCCTGGCGTCAGCCCGGTGTCTTGCTTAAAGGTACGGATCAGCGTCTCTTTACGCATATGACACTCATGTGCCAGCTCATCGAGCGAGGGCGGCGCGAGCAGGCTGGACTGCAACCGTTCGCGCAGATACTGGCTGGTTGCGCTTAGGTTGTCTTGTGTGACCGACTGCAACGGCAGCGTGTGCAGCAATGCTTGTGCGGCATCCGTTAATTGCGCGGTTTGGCGTTGCGGCATGAGCGTCACAAGGTGCATATAACGCTGGAATAATTGCGCATCGCGGATGACGGGAGCAGGCGTGCAAAGCCGCTGATTGGTGTTCTGTGCAGGCAGATTAGCAAGACACCACTGGGTATCAAGATAAAGCATATGATAGCTGCGAAACTGTCCGTTAACAGGATTACAGCTGTGAGGTGCCAGCGGCGGTATCACAATCAGATCGCCCACCTGCAGATGGTATTCCTCGCCATCGCACAGACAGCACGTTTCCCCCTCGAGAATTGCCCCAATCGAGAGCTGAGAGTGGTGATGCCGCTTATAGGCCTGCTGGCTCTGCCAGGTGCTGCGCAGTTCCAGCCACGGCAACTGCTCATCACGCCAGAACGATTGTGGAATATCTCGGGTATGCGTCACATCGTGTCCTCCCTGAAAGTGATGATTTGTTATAGCACAGGCCGAGTGGTGAAAAAGTGGGAATGCGCATTGAGATGGTGATTCTGCGTGACGTGTTCCAGACAAATGCAGACGTTACATAAGGGCGTTGTTATCCCGGAAATCGCCTCGCAAAGAGAGAAAGTTGCAGGTGAGGATGTGGTTTTCCGGCGCTACAGTCATGGCATCTTATTTTCAGGTGAAGGATCGCCATGAGCAAAGCTTCAACTTCAACACCACATGATGCGGTTTTTAAAACGTTTTTGCGCCATCCTGAGACCGCTCGGGATTTCCTACAAATACATCTTCCCGCTTCGCTGCGCGAGCTTTGCGATCTTCAGACGCTTAAACTCGAGTCAGACAGTTTTATCGAAGAGAATTTACGTGCGTACTATTCCGATGTGCTGTGGTCGGTGAAAACGACGGATGGGGATGGATATATTTATGTGGTGATTGAACACCAAAGCACACCGGATGCGCATATGGCATTCAGACTGATGCGCTATGCGGTAGCGGCCATGCAGAAACATTTAGATGCCGGGCATCAGCAGTTGCCGCTGGTGGTGCCGATGCTGTTTTATCACGGCGCTAAAAGCCCGTACCCTTATTCGCTGTGCTGGCTGGATGAGTTTGCCAACCCGAAGCTGGCTCGTCAGCTGTATGCTGCGGCGTTTCCGCTGGTGGATATTACGGTTATTCCGGATGACGAAATTGTGCAGCATCGACGTATGGCGCTGCTGGAGTTAATCCAAAAACATATCCGTCAACGCGATCTTATGGGATTGGTCGAGCAAATTGTTTCCCTGCTACTTACCGGACTGACTAATGACAGCCAGATAAAGACGCTGTTTAATTATATTTTACGAACTGGCGATGCACCTCGATTCAGTGAGTTTATTCGCGGGGTTGCCGAACGTTCACCGCAGCACAAGGAGCATTTGATGACGATCGCAGACAGATTACATGAGGCAGGACTACAAAAAGGCAGGCTGGAAGGGCTTCGAGAGGGGCGACGTGATGAGGCACTGCGTATTGCCCGCACCATGCTGGCAGATGGCATCGATATCAGCACGGTACAAAAAATCACCCGACTTTCCGCTGAAGATATTCAGGGTTTAAGCCATTAGATATAGCTTAAACTGCCTAATTGCCTGCCCGGAAGCGCCGGGCAGCTCGATCTACTCTATTGCCGTTTTTACCGCCTCTCCGAGCTTCTGCATTACTTCCCGATGCTTATCGTTTGGCGGCAATGCGCAGTTGATGCGCACACAGTTGCGATACTTCCCCGATGCGGAGAACAGAGAACCCGGTGCAACCTGGATTTTGAGGCGACAGAGCTGCTTAGCGACACAGACCATATCGACCTGGAGCGGCAGCTCGACCCACAGCATAAAGCCGCCTTTCGGTCGGGTGACGCAGATCCCGCAGGGGAAGTATTCCCGTACCCAGCAGGTGTAGATCTCCATATTGCGCTGATAAATCTGGCGCATACGACGAATATGTCGATGATAATGTCCTTCGCGCACAAAGGAAGCCGCTGCCAGTTGCGTAGCGGGAACGTTAGTTCCAATGACGGCGTACTTCATGTGCAGCAGTTTGTTGTAATAACGACCGGGCACCACCCAACCCACGCGCAGACCGGGGGCGACGGATTTGGTAAACGAACTGCAGAGTATTACCCGACCATCGCTGTCCCAGGAGTGGATCGTGCGCGGGCGTGGGTACTCCGTTGCCAGTTCGCCATACACATCGTCTTCAAAAATAACGATGTCGTGGCGCTGGGCGAGGGCGAGCACTGCCCGCTTACGCGCATCCGGCATAATGAATCCGAGAGGGTTGTTGCAGTTGGGAACCAGCAGCACACCTTTGATCGGCCACTGATCCAGCGCCAGCTCCAGCGCTTCAACACTGATCCCGGTATCCGGATCGGTTGGGATCTCAATAACTTTGATCCCTAAGCCGCGCAGTAGCTGCATCGTGCCGTAGTAGGCCGGTGATTCAACGGCGACAATATCGCCAGGCTGGCAAACCGTTAGCAGCGCCAGCGACATTCCGCTCTGACTGCCGCTGGTGATCACAATATCGTCTGCATTGACCACCGAACCGCCGTCCAGCATCAGCCGTGCAATCTGTTGACGCAATTCCCGGCAGCCAGGTAATTCATCGTAACCCAGCACCGCCTTGAGATTATGCTGCGCCACGCGGCTTAGCTCGCGCCACAGCGGCTTCAGGCTGGGTTGATTGATATCTGGCACGCCACTGCTAAAAGGGATTATCGATTTATCCGCATGACCTGCCAGCATGTCCAGCACCTGATCCCACTGGGTTATCTCGACCGGACGCTGTACCGGACGCGACATTGGCGGCACCGGCGGCTGCGCTTTTTGCGGTGCGACAAAATAACCGGAACGCGGCTGTGGTGTGATCAGCTGTAGTTGTTCCAGCGTCTGATATGCCTGCTGGACGGTGCTGATACTGACCCCATGTTCCTGACTCAAGCTACGCACCGAAGGCAATTTTTCGCCATGGCGATACAGCCCCTGCTCAATGCGTTCGGCCAGCAGATTGGCCAGATGTTGGTAACGCGTCATGCTGTATCCCTCATGGGTACCATACAGATTAAAAAACCAGTACAGAATGGCGTGAAAAAAGCGATGCAGAACTCTTTTTAACCAATCTGTATGTTAAATAAAAGTACTTTTTGAGTCTGTATTGTTTTGGGCCAGATCCGTGAAGATAAAGCCTCTGGCAAGGCGGGGAGGCAAGGTATGGAATTTCACGAGAATAAAGCAAAACAGCCGTTTATTGGGTTTGTACTGATCTGGCGGGCATACAAGGCGTGGCGGCTGCGAGCGCAAACGCGGCGCGTATTGCAACAGATGAGTGATGAGCGGTTGCGGGACGTCGGGCTGCGACGCGATCAGGTGGAGTGATTTTCTTTCATCGACAGAGGCTGGGGATTATCGCCCCTCCTCTTTTATATTCACGATATTTATCAATTCATGCTTCTGGTTAGTCCGTTTCTTGATACTTATCCTGATAAGTATTATTTTCTCTTCAGCGATGAGAGGAAAGTAAGATGACTGAAGATGAACTGTTTGCCCGCCGCCCGATGGGGATGCGCATGGCAATGGTGGTGCGCCAGTGGCGGGCCATTATTGATGCTGCCATCACCGATACTGGCCTGACGCAGTCCAGCTGGACGGTACTGATGCAACTGTATCAACTGGGAGACAACGTCTCAGTCAGTGAACTGGCACAAATGCAGGGCATCGAACTGCCGCCGCTGATGCGCACCCTCTCGCAGCTGGAAAAGCAGGGCTATCTGCTGCGCTCCACATCGCCCTATGACAAACGCATCCGCCTGCTGGCGCTGACCGCGCAAGGCCGCGCAAGGCTGGATGAACTCAACCGGGTGATAGAGACATACCAACATCGCGTCACCTGCACCATCCCTGAGGCGGAACTCGCTTCCTTCAGCGCCACGCTCAATCAAATCGCCTGCAATCTGCGGACAATCCGCGAAGAAGATAACAAGATCTAAAAAACTATGATGACCCCAGAACAAAAATTTGCCCGTTGGGTAAGGGTGAGTATTGCCGCTTTCCTGGTAATATTCGCCTGGTTTATCGTTGCCGATATCTGGATCCCGCTGACGCCGGACTCCACGGTGATGCGCGTGGTAACGCCTGTTTCCTCACGCGTTTCCGGCTACGTCTCGCAGGTGCATGTACACAATAATAGCCAGGTGAAGAAGGGCGATTTGCTGTACGAACTGGATCCGACGCCATTTATCAATAAGGTCGAGGCTGCGCAAATTGCCCTTGAGCAGGCGAAGCTGAGTAACCAACAACTGGATGCGCAGATCGTCTCTGCCCGCGCCAACCTGCGCACCGCGCAATTCAACGCCCGCAACGATAAGACCACCTTAGACCGCTATCAGCGCCTGAGCGCCATGCAGAACGTGTCGCAATCCGATCTCGACAAGGTGCGTACCGCCTGGCAAACCAGCGAGCAGTCGGTGGCGGCGCTGAATGCCAGTATTCAGAACCTGCTGATCCAGCGCGGAGAGCGCGATGACAAACGTAACGTAACGCTGCAAAAATATCGTAACACGCTGGAAGAGGCGCAGCTGAACCTCGGCTGGAGCAAAGTATATGCCCAGACCGACGGTATAGTGAGTAACCTTCAGCTTAGCCCCGGACTTTACGCCACCGCCGCCACGCCGCTACTGGCGCTGGTCAGTCATCAGACCGATATCGTGGCCGACTTTCGCGAGAAAAGCCTGCGCCACACTCGCGTGGATACCGATGCCGCCGTGGTGTTCGACGCCATGCCGGGCAAGGTTTTCTCTGCCCGCGTCACCAGCAGTGATGCCGGTATTCTGGCGGGCCAGGAACAGGTTAACGGCCAGCTGTCGCAGCCGGAACAGTCCACCCGCTGGGTGCGCGATGCCCAGCGTATGCGTATTCACGTAGCGCTGAACGAACCGCTCGACACGCCGTTACCGACCGGGGCGCGCGCCACGGTACAGCTGTATAACAGCGAGGGCGTGTTCGCTCGCACTTTTGCCGGGGCGCAGATCCACCTCGTTAGCTGGCTGCATTATGTCTATTAACACACTGGCCCACGTCTTTACGCCGCACGGGAATATTGTCTACACCGCCAATGATTTTCGCCAGACCCTGCGTATCTCCGTTGCCGGGACAATCGCGCTGAGTATTTCGACCTTCTACAACGTGCAGTACGGCGTGTTCTTTGTGGTTTATCCGCTGATGCTGCTGTCGCTGGTACCGGTATTCAACCGCCATGTGGCAACACAGTTCGTGTTCAGCGCGGCGGTGAACTGCGTTGAAATGGTGCTGATCGTCGGTTATCTTTCACAGTGGCCGCTGGTTATGACACTGGTGGTGTTCGGCCTGTATGTAATGCGTTTTCGTTTTATGAGCAAAGGACCGCTGTTTCTGCTCGGTTCGATGGGCGTGGTGTGCCAGAGTACGATGCTCAACTTTATGAGCTATCCCACCACCAACTGGCATACGCTGATGTTCTCCAATATGGAAGCCTGCGTCATGGCGGTGGCGCTGAGCGCGCTGCTGCATTATCTGATCCCGGACGTGGAACCCCGCCAGCCACCGCCGCGCATTGAGAAAGATGCCGCCCGGGTGCGCCATGAATCGCTGCTTTCCGGCACGGTGGCGACGATGATTTTTGTGGTCTTCCAGATCTGCGATTTGAGTGATTCGCTGTCGGCGCTGATGGCCGGCATTTTGATCCTGTTTCCGATGCACTACCGCGGCGCGGTGATCAGCTCGATTTGGCGCGTGGTCGGCGTGGTGCTGGCCTGCCTGTATATTCTGCTGGTGCAGCTGCTTATCTATGATTTCAGCAACCATATGCTGCTGATGATGCCGCTGATTGGCCTCGGGCTGGCGTTCAGTGCCCGCCTGCACGTAATGGAAAAAGTCGGGGCAGGCGTGGGGTTTGCCAGTATCACTACCATCGGCATTATGTTTGGCCAGAACCTGCACCCGGATCAGGACCTGGTATTCAGCGATCTGTACCGTATCACCTCCGTCACCGTCGCGCTGGTGGTAACGCTCACCATGGTATTTCTGGTGCACCGGGTTTTGAACTGCTTTGCCGCGACGCGGTTTGTTATTACCGAATGAGTGGGGGCAAGTGCCGGATGGCGGCTGCGCCTTATCCAGCCTACGGGAAAGTGCCATTTGTAGGCCCGGTAAGCGTAGCGCCACCGGGCGTTTTCAAATTGCCTGCTATTTCACCGTTCTCAAATTATTCAGAATACAATTTATTTGTTCGAGAAATAAAAATATATAAATTATAAATATTCTGAATTTTAATAATTGTGACCTTATAAATAAATATATTTTTACGATTAAATATGATGGGTGTGATTATTATATTTTAAAGGGTATAAATCCATATGACATGGGAATATAAAGTATCGACAGGTATACTGAGCCATAACGGTGAGTTAATTGCTTATTGCTACAGTGGTGCCGGTGAATCAAAGGATAAACCGAACTGTGAACACATACGTAACAAGGGCCCCATTCCTCGAGGTATTTATTTTATTGCAGGATGGAATAATCACAAAAGCCCCTCCGCTATCATCCTTGAACCTATTGCAGGGACCAATACTTTTGGCAGAGATCATTTCGAAATTCATGGCGATAAAAAAGGGCAGCCACCGGGAACGGCATCTGCAGGGTGTATCATTATGAATGGACAAGATAAGCGCCAAACCATTTACGATTCGGGTGATACAATTTTGGTGGTAAGATAATGAAATTTATTATTATCTTCTTTCTATTTATGCTTTCGGGTGCCTCCTGCGCTGCAGAGCATACTGCACCTCAGCTTCTGCAGATGATAAATGAAAAAGGAGCAAATGCTGTTGTACACACACTTTATCATGACAATGAATCAGAATGGTGGAACCATATCATTCCTGAAATTAGCAAAGGTAATAATGGCTGGTTAACGGTGGCAAGTGCTTTGGAACCTGGAGTTGATGCCAGTACTGCGGAAGATTTGCAGGGGGCGGTATCTGAAGCCATTCCACATAATCCAGCCGGTGTTCTGGCTATTCTCAACGATAAGAGACCATTGTTGACTATTGAGCAGATATGTGCATTTTCCTCTTTCCCTGAGTCAGAAGACGAAATGAATAAGCTATTTGTTAACTCCATCAGGGAAATGTATAAGATCAAAACGGCAGAAGGGAAACGGTGTATTGCGGTCATGATAAATACTGTCGAAAATTCTGTTCCATTTAATAAGGCAATGTAAATGGCGAGACCTGAGTTATCGCTTAAAGGCTTGAACAAACGGCTCCTCAGAAACTGTGGGGCTGATGACAAATCAGCGCCTGATGGCGCTTCGCTTATCAGGCCTACATGAGATCTACACAACGTGTTGATATTACAATACATGTAGTCCGGGTAAGACGTAGCCACCACCCGGCACAAACGCGAATCTATACTTTAGCGCCGTCTGGCATCTGAGAATTTATCCCTGCTTGCGCGGCTTCGCCGAAATCACGTTGATAAACTCCTGCACCTGCTGTTGCTTACGCGCGGACAGCTTGCACACCCGACGCAGCGACTGCAATAACGCGGGTTCTTCCGGCTCCGGCAGCTTTGTCGTCAGCACAATGCAGCCAGGCATCACTTTGACATCGAATTTGCAGCCAGTGGTAAAACCGGCGGCTTCCAGCCACTGGCCTTTCATAATAATTGCCGGAACATGCGTGTAATCCGGATAACGACTCGCATAAGTGACGGTACCCAGACGATTATTTGTTGGGGAGACTTCTGGATCGGTGAATTCTGCAATAGAATGCGGGGTAGTCATGGTCTCTATTCCTTTTCAATAGGGATTGTGATTAGCGAGGCGCTCGTGTTGCAGCACGGGCGTCTTGCGAAAAATAACACCTGTAAATCTAACCAGTAAATAAAAATAAAGCCAGCTAAAAATAGACAATAATAAACGCGTAACTGGAAATATAAATACGGGAATTAAATCGAAGGGAAATATAAAGTAGGCCGGATAAGCAAAGCGCCATCCGGCCATAAAATTAGTGCAGTGTAGTTATATGGTGCTGCTTAAAATTCTCCGCCTGCGACAGCACGCCCATATACACATCATCATTCGCCACCGGCGGGAACTTGTGTTTGTGCAGCAGTAGGATCAGCTCCACCTTCAGCTTCGCCTTAATATCATCACGCTTGCTCCAGTCCGGATACTTCGAGGTGTTATCGACCACCGCCTTCATCTCTTTCGCCAGCGCCAGCATCTTGTCTTCTTCATAGGTGAACTGATACTTATCGCGCATATGCGCCAGGATGTCGTAAAAGGCTTTCTCTTCGATATCAATCCCCATCTCGGCATAGGTGCCCATCTCGGTTTTAATATCGTAGATAATATCGGTCATCTCCTGGCTAAAGGTATCAAACTCTTCGCCGTTGAGGACGTCATCTTCCCGGCGCTCGTTATATTTATCCATAATCGACTGGAAACGACGGGTGAAGTTGATCCCCTGAAGCTGGTTGATCTGTTTAAAATCGCTGATGGCTTTTTCCAGCAGCTTTTGCAGCAACTGGATTTTAGTGGCCGGCAGTTTGATCTTATTAATGCGCGCCAGATAATCGTCGTCGAAAATATCGATCGACTCCGCTTTCTTATCGCCCAGGAAAAACAGCTCTTCCACGCCGTCGGCTTTCAGCGCTTCGGCGATCATCTCGCGCACGCGGGCGTTCATCTGCGTGACGTCCGGCGCGTCGCCTTTGGTCAGTTTGAAGACGATAGAGCGCACGGCAATATAAAAATGGATATGGTCGCGCTCGGCCTGCGACAGCGCCTCGCTGCCGCAGCAGACGTCATAGGCCGCTTTCAGCCGCTTCACCAGCCCCATAAAGCGGCGTTCCAGCTTCTGGGTGCGCATGACAAATTCTGCCGCGAAGTTCAGGCAGGCCAGCTGCGCCTGCGGCTCGCCGCTGAAATAGGCGCGGCTGTCGAATTCATGGAAAACTTCAGCCAGTAGCGCGAGATGGTTTTTCACCTCGATCACCGACTGCTGAATATCTTCAAAGTTGGTGGCGTCGATGCGCGAATACATCGCCAGCGCCTGGTTCATCTGGCGTTTAATGCCGATATAGTCGACGACTAACCCTTTGCTTTTGCCTTCCAGCTTGCGGTTAACGCGGGAGATGGTCTGGATCAGGTTATGCTTTTGCAGCGGCTTATCGATATAAATGGTGTCCAGCTCCGGCACGTCAAAACCGGTCAGCCACATGTCCACCACGATGGCGATTTTGAAATTCGACTTCGCGTTTTTGAACTGTTTATCCAGCTCTTTGCGGTACTCTTTACTGCCCAGCAGCTCGTACAGTTTCGCGTCATCGTCTTTACCGCGCGTCATCACCATCTTGACCATTTCGGACGGCGGCAGCTCTTTCTCCTCCTGCTCAGTCAGCTCAACCCCATCCGGAGCCTGCTTAACCTCAAACCACGCGGGACGAAAGTCTTTCAACTGACGGTAGAAATCCCAGGCAATCTCGCGGCTGGCGCAGACAAACATCGCTTTGCCTTTCACCGTTGAGCCTTCGGCGACACGTTTTTCATAGTGCTGCGCAAAGTCTTCTGCCAGCGCTTTCAGGCGATCTTCATCGCCAAGAATGGCGTTCATGGTGGCGCTGGCTTTTTTGCTCTCGTCGATTTGCCACTCGTTGGTACCGGCGTCGGCGCACTCTGCGTAGTACTTTTCCACCTCTTCCAGCTTGCGGGCATCAAGGATCACTTTCGCGGCGCGGCCTTCGTAGACGATGCGCACGGTGATCTCATCCTGCACGGATTCGGTCATGGTGTAGCTGTCGATGATGTTGCCAAAGACTTCCATCGTGGCGTCGATAGGCGTGCCGGTAAAACCGACGTAGGTGGCCTGCGGCAGCGAGTCGTGCAGATATTTGGCGAAACCGTAGGTTTTGCGCACCCTGCCGCTTTCTTTATCGACGATCACTTTCTGATCGAGGTTGACCTGGCTGCGGTGCGCTTCATCGGAAATACAGATGATATTGCTGCGCCCGGAGAGCAGTTCAGTGTCTTCGGTAAATTTATGGATAGTGGTCAGGAAGACGCCGCCGCTGTTGCGACCGGCCAGCTTCTCCCGCAGATCGTCGCGGCTGGTGACGGGCACCACGGTGTCGTCACCGATATAGTTTTTGGCATTGCACATCTGCGCCGAGAGCTGATCGTCCAGATCGGTGCGATCGGTGATCAGCACGATCGTCGGGCTGGCGAACTCGACGCTTTTCATCAGCAGACGGGTTAAGAACTGCATGGTGTAGCTCTTGCCGCAGCCGGTCGCGCCAAAGTAGGTGCCGCCCTTGCCGTCGCCGAAAGGTTTACGCGCCCGTTCGATGCTGTAGTACAGCTTGCGCGCCGCATAGTACTGCGGGTAGCGGCAGCAGATTTTTACTTCGTGTTTGGCTTTATCCGGGAAGCAGATAAAGTTTTTGATCACGTCCAGCAAGCGGACCGGGTGAAACAGCCCCTGAATCATCGAGTGCAGGGAAGGGATGCCGTCCTGCTCGCGGTTTTCATTGCCGGTGACTTTGCGCCAGGAGTAGAAATATTCGTACGGCGCAAACAGGTTGCCCATGCGGTTATTGACGCCGTCGCTGATAATGCACAGCGCGTTATAGACAAACAGCTGCGGAATATCGCGGCGATAGCGGGTGCAGAGCTGTTTATACGCATCGCCAATATTGGCTTCCTGCTCGCGCACCGCGCTTTTAAATTCAAACACCACTAACGGCAGGCCGTTGATATACAGGATGGCATCCGGAATACGCGGCTGGTTTTCTTTACCGGTGATGGTCATCTGATTGACGATTTTTACCCGGTTCAGCGGCTGGGTAAGATGATAACTTGCCGGCGTTTCTGCGGCCTGTCGCAGCGGAACCTCTTCGGTATTGAACAGTTCACGCAGCGCGGCGGGCAGGTGCCGGGTGTCGAGCAGTTCGATATAGAGATCTTTCTGCTGGCGATCGTCGCGTTTAAACAGGAAACCGTTGGCCAGCCAGGCGCAGAAGGTTTTATTGCTTTCATAGAGATCGGAGGCGGGCAGGGTGGTGAACTGTTTGATCAGCCGCTGGATCTCTTCTTCGGTGATGCCGTCGGCCTGATAGCGCGCGGCGAGATAGTGACGAAGATCGTCTTCGATAATCACCTGATCGAGGCTGGAACGCGGCACATTATCGCCGATCAGGTGCTGATAGCCCTGATCCTGTAACAGTTCAATTATCGCCTGTTCTAACTTCGCTTCACTGAATGAGAGATGCATATCTCGCTCCGGCCCTGGCTGGTTTTCTGGTAAGGGTTCCTGTAACAGAGAAAACCTTAACAGAAAGCCCCTGATTTTTCAGGGGCAAAATGCGTTATGCGGGTTCGGTTTGGTCGATTAAATCTGGCAGATCCTCCAGGGAGAGCTCGCCGGAGATGAGCTTGGGGAGCAGGGTGTCTCGGAGGGCGGTTAGGTTTTGGATTTGTTTTTGGAATTCGTGAACTCGCTTATGTAAAGGCATAGAAAATAATTCAAATTTTTCAATTAAAATTTTAGGTGGAAGCAAGTAATCCAGGTTGTGAATATGATTACGGTTTAATGTTGGAACAGCTGAGCCGCCATTAAATGAAGAGAAATCTATCATTTTAAGTAACTCATATCCGTAACATGGTGTGGCATGCTTTAGTTCTTTCACCCACAACGTTGTATTCAGAGGCCAAAAGTCTTCAAGAATTAGGAAAACATTACCTAATACACCAGAGCGGCCAGTAACAATCCCTGGGGCTTTCACCATTGCGATGTCATGTGTGCCATTATAGCCACTAGCAGCTATTATTGGGTGTAAGCCGATATTTCTTTGGGTAGAAGGAAGATCAAATCCTCTTTGTAAAATAAGTAAGTCCTGAAGTTTTCCGACTTCCCAACCTTTTGGTACCCAGCCCAACTCTGTTTCTTCAAATTCAGCCGGGAACAGTGCACGAATATCCGCCGGAAGTGGTTTGAAATCTGCACTATTGCGTACTTTTTGACGCAGTTCGGTGCGAGATTGCAGTGCTTCCGGGATTGGGTTTCCCGCATCCAGCGCGTTATCAATCACCGGGTCGAAATCCACAAACCAGGATTTGAACAGGGTTTGAGACATTTGTTCTAGGGTTTGGTTTATGGATGTATTTATTACTATTTTTTTATCGAGATTTCTTAATTTTTCTATTATTGAGTCTTGCACTTCTGGCAAAGGTGCTACTACTTCAATATTCGATAGATCATTTATGGTTATTTGACTTTGAGCAGAACCGCTATCAAGATAACGTAATGTATTTTGTTTAAATAGATAATAAAAATATTCTTTTCTTATTATTTTGTCATCCAAATCTATCTTAATTGATAAATTTGTTAAATAACAATCTTGATTTGCTATTTTTACATCACCAGTTCCGCCGACTCCTCGAGCGACAACAATTAAATCACCAACTGATAGGTTTTTCTCCGGGTAGCTATCAGTATATTTATACCCGGAAAAAACGACATATTTACCTAAGCCAATAAGTTCTTTTTTTGGCATTTTACCATAAGAAAAAGTTGCTATATCACCTAGACGATATTTTATCCACTTACTCCCCATAACCCAGCGCCTCCAGGTTCTGGCGAATCGCTTTATCCAGTTCTTCCGCCTGCTTCATCTGCGCAAACAACGTCTGCGACAACTCGCGCATTTTGGTTTCAAACGCCACGCCGTCGTCTTCCTGCTCGGCGGCACCGACGTAGCGGCCCGGGGTCAGCACGTAGTCGTTAGCTTTCATCTCTGCAATAGTCGCGACCTTGCAGAACCCTGCCAGGTCTTCGTATTGCGCCAGCTTGCTGTCGCCGCGCTTCACGCGCTCGGCCAGCTCTTCCGGCGTGCTGCGCCAGGCGTGGTAGGTATCGGCGATGGTGGCGATATCGTCCGCCGTCAGCTCTTTGGTGGTGCGGTTCATCATGGTGCCGAGATTACGCGCATCGATAAACAGCGTCTCGCCCTGACGGTTGCGATAGCCCTTGGCCGGATCGGCTGCCTTTGATTTGGTCATAAACCACAGGCATACCGGGATCTGCGTGGTGTAGAACAGTTGGCCGGGCAGGGCGATCATGCAGTCGATCAGATCGTTTTCGATCATCTGCGCGCGGATCTCGCCTTCGCCGCTGGTGTTGGAACTCATCGAGCCGTTCGCCAGCACAAAACCGGCGGTGCCGTTGGCCGACAGCTTGGAGAGCATATGCAGAATCCAGCCGTAGTTGGCGTTACCGGTCGGCGGCGTACGGTAACCGGCAAAGCGCGGGTCTTTGGTCAGCTCGGCGTCGTTGCGCCAGTCTTTCAGGTTAAACGGCGGGTTGGCCAGAATATAGTCGGCTTTCAGGTCCGGGTGCTGATCGCTGAAGAAGGTGTCCGCCGGGCGTTCGCCAAGGTTGGCGGAAAGGCCACGAATGGCAAGGTTCATCTTCGCCAGCTTGTAGGTGGTGGCCGTCAGCTCCTGGCCGTACAGGGCGATATCACGGCTTTTCCCCTGATGGCTTTCGACAAACTTCACCGACTGCACAAACATCCCCGCCGAACCACAGCACGGGTCATAAATTTTGCCCTGGAACGGTTCCAGCATTTCGGTCAGCAGCGTGACCACGCATTTTGGCGTATAGAACTCGCCGCCGCCTTTACCTTCGGTAGCAGCAAATTTGCCGAGGAAGTATTCGTACACGCGGCCGACCAGGTCTTCTTTCGACAGCGCTTCGACGTCGGTTTCGTGGGCCAGCGTTTCGATGTTATCAATGGTGTCGATAAGCGACGCCAGTTTCTTGGTTTCCAGGTTCTGACGGCTGAAGTAGTTGTCCGGCAGCGCGCCTTTCAGCGACGGGTTGCGCTTCTCAATGGTGGAGAGCGCGGTATCAATGCGCACGGCAATATCATCCTGCTTGGCGTGCTGTTTGATGAACGACCAGCGCGCCTCTTCCGGCAGATAGAAGATGTTGTCCTGCTGATAGAAGACTTCCATTTCGAGGAAATCACCCTGGCCTTCATCTTTCATCTTCTGACGGCGGGCTTCAAACTTATCGCTGATAAATTTGAGGAACACGAGGCTCAACACCACGTGTTTGTACTCGGAGGATTCTACGCTGCCGCGAAGCTGGTTCGCGGTATCCCATAATGTGTCTTCAAAGCCTTTCTTTGCTTTGGCTTTTTTCGTTGGTGCTTTGGCCATGATGAACTCAATCAGGAAAAATTTGGGAGCTATTGTAACGGTAAAAGCGGTGAAGTTCGCCCTTTAGTCGATTTCCAGTTCGTCGAACAACTGCAAATCCACATCCAGCAGCTCAACCGCATTGCTGCGTCGAATGCCGACGTTATTTTCAATCAACAGCTCCAGCAGGCGATCGCCGTCGATTAACGTAATCGGCGCGGCACCCGGAAACAACGCTGCTTCCGCGCATTTGGCAGCAAATTTCCCGGTAGTGATCAGCGTGCCGCGAATGGCTTTGTGATAGGGCAGAGCGCCGCGCAGCTGATCGATATACGGACGGGTAATGGTATTTTGCATCCGCTTCACCTGTACGACTTCGGTGATGGTGGTGATGCCCACCTGAACCTGACCAATCACGTCCACGCCTTTATCGCCGGAGGCTTTGGTCACTTCAACCTGCTCGTAGCCCATCGCTTCCAGCAATTGCCCAACCAGATGCTCAAACTTGTACGGATTCATGGTGCTGATTTGCTCGCGCAGCAGTTCTTTTTGCTGTTCGTTATAGCGCTTCACGGCGTCCAAAAGTTCTTTACGCGGATCGCTTTTTCGGGCCGGCAGCGCTTTGCCAAGCCAGGCTCGCCCGGCATCGGTGATGCGATAGCTCATACCTTCGCGGTTAACCATTTCGCGGTCGATCAGGTTATACAGGCGAGAGTAGAGCGTGCTCTTAACGGAACTGGCAGAAGCGAATTTAGAGTGTTGGTGCAAAAAGGCTTGCCATTCGGGAAGTAAATCCGCGCGACGCGACATTTCCCGACCAGCCAGCAGTTCCAGCAGTTGCAGGTTGCCTTCCTGATCGTCAAGCGAACGCAATGTCTTTTCGTCATCATGCAGAAATTGTTGTCCACGAGGAGTGGGTTGCCAGGCATCATCTGGCGTGCTTTTCATCAGGTCAAACTGAGGATAGTTGAGGAACAAATAGCAGCCGTAGCTGTGGCGTGGGTTCAGAATATGGTTATCGGTATCCCAGATACGGCGGGCGATTTCGGCATCTTCACCTGATAAGCGCTCGCTGATCCACAGATCCGGTTCGGACCAATCAACGGGTTGTTGCGGGGTTCCTGTTTGCTCGTGAATGGCGGTAATCATATCCCGCACGGCTTTCAGGGAATAGCCTGAAACGGCTTTCATCATCGCTTTTACCTGGGCGTAGGTTGGAAAAAGCGGGGTAATCACTTTGTAATTTTTCACGTTGGTCCCTTAACGAGTGCAATGGCAATAGCTTGCCATACCAGATGAAAAATTCCATGGGATGAATCACTTATCGGAATGAAAACTGCCCATGCCGGATGGCGGCTGCGCCTTATCCGGCCTACAAGGAGCAGGATTTCCAGGCCCGGTAAGCGTAGCACCACCGGGCAATTCAGCAGGGGATTACTTCTTCAATCCCGCAAACGCTGCTCTAATCTCATCTTCCGGCAGGTTAATGCCGATAAACACCAGCAGGCTGTGTGGTTGTTCGTCGCCCCACGGGCGGTCCCAGTCGGCGCTGTAAAGGCGCTGGACGCCCTGGAACAGCAGTCGGTTCGGCTCGCCTTCAATCCACAGCATGCCTTTGTAGCGCAGTAGCTTCTCGGCGGATTCCAGCAGCAGGTTTTCCATCACTCGCGACACGTCGCTGATGTTGACCGGGTAATCCAGCTCGACGACGATCGAGGAGATATCGTTTTGTTTGTCGGCAATAAAGTGGAAGCGCGGTTTGGCGCTGACCACGTTCTCTTCCAGCATAAAACCGTTGGTGTCGAACAGCAGGGAGAGGTCGATGTCGCCATGCGTGACGGTATACACCGGGGCGCGGGCGTTGATGCGCGCCAGGCGTTCACGAAGCTTTTCGCTTTCACCTGCGACGTCGGTTTTGGTCAGCAGGATGCGGTCGGCATAGCCTACCTGCGACTGGGCGATGGTGAACTGATTCATCTGATCGTCGGCATGTACCGCGTCAACCAGCGCAATTACGCCGTCCAGCAGGTAGCGTTCGCAAATCACTTCATGGGAGAAAAAGGTCTGAATGATCGGGCCGGGGTCGGCCATGCCGGTGCACTCGATCACCAGACGGTCGAAATTGATGGCGCCTTTGTCGAGGTTGTCGAGCAGATCTAACAATGCGTCTTCCAGTTCACTGGAGCGGGTACAGCAAATACAGCCGTTGGTCAGGGTTTTGATCTGCGTGGCGCGATCGCCAATCAGCTGATCGTCCACCGAGACTTCGCCGAATTCGTTTTCGATAACGGCAATCTTGTAACCGTGCTGCTCGTTGAGAATATGGCGCAGCAGGGTGGTTTTACCCGCGCCAAGAAAACCGGTGAGTAGGGTAACTGCAATCGGGGTCATTCACTTCTCCTTCTAACAGCAACTGCTTCCGCCGCTACCGTAGCGGGCTTCCTGGCGCTCGCGGAAGAATTCTTCGTAGGTCATGTACGGCTTATCGGGATGGTTGGTCTTCATGTGCTCGACATAGTTGTCGTAGTCCGGAATGCCAATCAGCATCTTCGCCGCCTGACCGAGATATTTTTTAGCTTGCCCTAAAGTACCAAACATAAACAATCCTGATAAGCGAAAAGCCCCGCCGGAGCGGGGCTGAATACATCTTAGTGATGTGAAGAGGTCTTCACGCCGCCTTCCGGCACCGGCACATACGGTGTCTCTTTATCAGAGCGACCGTTGATGGCGCGGGCTTTCTGCCAGGTACGGAACCCGTAGAAAATGATGCTGTACACCACCACCAGGAACAGAATACTAAGACCTGCGTTGGTGTAGTTGTTGACGACGATGTGGTTCATGTTGGCAATCTGCTGAGCGGTCAGTTCGCCGCCGTTAGCAATCTTCTCTTTGTACTGATTCGCCATGAAGAAGAAGCCTTCCATCTGCGGGTTGGTGCTGAACAGTTTCAGACCCAGCGCCCAGGTGGTGCAGATAAGCAGCCATACAGCCGGAACAACGGTAACCCAGATGTATTTGGTGCGCTGCATTTTAACCAGTACCACGGTGCCGAGAACCAGTGCCACGGCAGCCAGCATCTGGTTAGAGATACCGAACAGCGGCCACAGGCTCTTAACGCCGCCCAGCGGGTCAACAACGCCTTGATACAGCAGGTAACCCCACAGGCCTACGCAGCCCGCAGTACCGATGATACCCGCAACCAGGGAGTCGGTTTTCTTCAGGAACGGCACGAAGTTACCCAGCAAATCCTGCAGCATAAAGCGGCCAGAACGGGTACCGGCATCCAGTGCGGTCAGGATGAACAGCGCTTCGAACAGAATACCGAAGTGGTACCAGAAGCCCATATCAGCCATCGGCAGCACTTTGTGGAACACGTGAGCGATACCAACAGCCAGCGTCGGTGCGCCACCTGCGCGGTTCAGAACGGACGGTTCACCGATGTCTTTCGCGGTTTGCAGGATCTGCTCAGGCGAAATGACGAAGCCCCAGGAGCTGACAGTCGCTGCCGCATGTGCGGTGACGTCTTTCAACTGCGCCATAATCAGCGGTGCGTTTTCGCCGCTCATTTCATGCAGGTTCGGCATGGTGATGCCAAGGCCCGCAGGCGGAGTGTTCATCGCGAAGTACAGACCTGGTTCGATGATAGACGCGGCAACCAGCGCCATAATTGCGACGAAGGATTCCATCAGCATTGCGCCGTAACCGATAAAGCGCGCGTCGGTTTCACAGGCCAGCAGCTTCGGTGTGGTACCGGAAGCAATCAGCGCGTGGAAGCCAGATACCGCACCACACGCGATGGTGATGAACAGGAACGGGAACAGAGCGCCTTTCCACAGCGGGCCAGTACCATCAACGTACTGCGTCATTGCCGGCATTTTCAGTTCCGGGTTGAGGATAACAATCCCCACCGCCAGACCGACGATAACGCCGATTTTCAGGAAGGTAGCCAGATAGTCGCGCGGGGCGAGGATCAGCCATACCGGCAGCAGCGCAGAGATAAATGCGTAGCCGATCAGGGTAAAGGTAATGGTGGTGTCTTTAAAGGTCAGCGCCGGGCCCCAGTACGGGTCGTGCGCAATCACGCCGCCGAAGTAGATAGAGGCAACCAGCAGCACAATACCAATCACCGACACTTCGCCCACGCGTCCCGGTCGCAGGAATCGCATATAGATCCCCATGAACAACGCGATAGGTACGGTTGAGCAGACGGTGAACACACCCCACGGGCTTTCTGCCAGCGCTTTCACCACGATCAACGCCAGTACTGCGAGGATGATGATCATGATTAAGAAGCAGCCGAACAGCGCAATGGTTCCCGGTATTGGGCCCATCTCTTCTTTGATCATCTCACCCAGAGATGCACCGTTACGGCGGGAAGAGATAAACAGCACCATGAAGTCCTGCACTGCACCGGCCAGCACGACGCCTGCCAGCAGCCACAGTGTACCAGGCAGGTAGCCCATCTGAGCAGCCAGTACCGGCCCAACCAGCGGACCAGCACCTGCGATAGCGGCAAAGTGGTGACCAAACAAGACGTTACGGTTGGTTGGAACGTAGTTCAGACCGTCATTATTGATGACCGCCGGCGTGGCACGCGTTGGGTCAAGTTTCATCACCTTTTGGGCGATGTAAAGGCTGTAGTAACGATAGGCCACCAGATAAACAGAAACTGAGGCGACCACGATCCACAGGGCACTAATGTGTTCACCCCGACGTAATGCCACTACCGAGAGGCAGAATGCACCGATGATTCCGAGAATCACCCAGGGTATGTGCTTGAATATCTTTTTCGTATCCATAGTAAAACCTGGTATCTAATTAATAATTGGCCGAAGCCGCGTGGGTTTGATCTTGTGTTTGAGGAGGTAAATTGACTGCTATGTTGGAGGGATCTTGCCAGAGAATTACGCGCGTAAAGTAAGGTAAATAAGTGAGCGGTTGTATGTCAGCTTAAGCGGTCCCAAGTGTCAGTGAGCGGTAAACTGCGGGGGGAACGGGGAAATTTATGTGATTGAGATCACTAATAAACCCGCTTAGCGCTTTGGCAGACGGCGTGGATCGACGAATCGTCGATGCTGAGATCGATTCAACTAGCACAAATTTCATAAAGTTTTCCCTTTCCAGGCCGAAAATTCTGACATCTGTCTAGCGGAAAGAGAAAACATGTTAAAACGAATGAAGATTGTTACCAGCTTACTGCTGGTATTGGCGCTATTTGGCCTTTTACAGCTCGCCTCGGGCGGCTTGTTTTTTAACTCACTTAAGAATGACAAAGAGAACTTTACCGTTCTGCAAACCATTCGCCAGCAACAGTCTGCGCTGAACGCCACCTGGGTTGAGCTGCTGCAAACGCGTAACACCCTGAACCGGGCAGGCATTCGCTACATGATGGATCAGAGCAATATTGGCAGCGGCGCGACCGTTGCCGAACTGATGCAGGTAGCCAGCACGGCGCTGAAGCTGACGGAAAAAAACTGGGCGATTTACGAATCGCTCCCGCGCGATCCGCGTCAAAGCGAAGCCGCTTTCCAGGAGATCAATCGCACCTATGACATCTATCACGGTGCGCTGGCGGAGCTGATCCAGTTACTGGGTGACGGGAAGATCAACGCGTTCTTTGATCAACCGACACAGAGCTATCAGGATGGTTTTGAGAAGCAATATATCAACTACATGCAGCAGAACGATCGCCTGTATGACATCGCGGTGGCAGATAACAACAGCTCTTACAGCCAGGCGATGTGGGTGCTGGTTTGTGTGCTGATTACCGTACTGGCGGCGATTATTGCGGTGTGGTTTGGTATCAAGCTGACCCTTATCTCCCCAATGAACCGTCTGATTGACAGCATTCGTCATATCGCCAGCGGTGACCTGGTGAAACGTATTGAAGTGGAAGGTTCCAACGAGATTGGACAGCTGGCGGAAAGCCTGCGCCATATGCAGGGTGAGCTGATGAATACCGTGGGTGACGTGCGTAACGGTGCCAACGCGATTTACAGTGGGGCCAGCGAGATTGCGATGGGCAATAACGATCTCTCCTCGCGTACCGAACAGCAGGCTGCATCTCTGGAAGAAACCGCAGCCAGCATGGAACAACTGACGGCGACCGTGAAGCAGAACGCCGAAAACGCGCGTCAGGCCAGCCATTTGGCGCTGAGTGCTTCTGAAACCGCGCAGAAAGGCGGCAAAGTGGTGGATAACGTGGTGCAAACCATGCGTGATATCGCGTCCAGTTCGCAGAAAATCGCCGACATTATCAGCGTCATCGACGGCATTGCCTTCCAGACTAACATTCTGGCACTCAACGCCGCGGTAGAAGCAGCACGTGCAGGCGAGCAGGGCCGTGGATTTGCGGTGGTTGCGGGTGAAGTGCGTAACCTGGCCCAGCGTAGTGCGCAGGCCGCGCGCGAGATTAAGAGCCTGATTGAAGACTCGGTCAGCCGCGTGGATGTTGGTTCAACGCTGGTAGAAAGCGCCGGTGAAACCATGGATGAGATCGTCAATGCGGTAACCCGCGTGACCGATATCATGGGTGAAATCGCCTCTGCTTCTGATGAACAGAGCCGCGGTATTGACCAGGTGGGTCTGGCCGTTGCCGAGATGGATCGCGTGACGCAGCAGAACGCCTCGCTGGTGGAAGAATCCGCTGCCGCCGCTGCGGCGCTGGAAGAGCAGGCCAGCCGCCTGACTCAGGCCGTTGCCGTGTTCCGTATTCAGCATGACCAACAGCGCGCGCGTGACGTTGCGGCCGCTAAACCGGTTTCAACGGTCCAGCCGCGCAAAGCCGCGGTAACGGATGCCGGGGATAACTGGGAAACGTTCTAAGCCTGTGATGCCGGATGGCGCTATCGCTTATCCGGCCTACGGGAAAGTTACGTGGTTGCCGGATGGCGCTGCCGCTTATCCGGCCTACGGGGAAAGATACGTGGTTGCCGGATGGCGCTATCGCTTATCCGGCCTACGGGGAAAGATACGTGGTTGCCGAATGGTGCTGTCGCTTATCCGGCCTACGGGAAAGTTACGTGGTTGCCGGATGGCGCTGCCGCTTATCCGGCCTACGGGGAAAGATACGTGGTTGCCGGATGGCGCTGCCGCTTATCAGGCTTACCGGAAATGTTACGTAGGCCCGATAAGGCGTAGCCGCCATCGGGCAATTAGCGCAACATCAGGTGCATGGCGCAGCGCGATTCAAATGCCAGTCCGTGCGCCGCTTCCTCTTCTCTTTTCTGGCGCAACTTTGCAGGCAGCGTCTCGTCAGCCAGCATTTCAAATCCCAGTCGCGCGTACCATGGCGCATTCCACGGCACATCGCGGAAGGTGGTCAGCGTGAGCGACGTATAACCTTTCGCGTGCGCCTGTTCGGCAACATACTCAATCAATCTGCGGCCAATTCCTTTTCCCTGCCACTCCAGATGCAGCGACAGTTCAGCAATAAACAGCGATGACCCCAGCGTTTCGGCAACCAAAAAACCGACCGGAAGCGCATCGACCTGCGCCAGCCAGCTCATGCCAGCGGCGGCAAAAGCCCGATGCTGAGCAGCGGATAACATCTGGTCTTCAGCAATCCACGCCAGTTCGGGGATGCGTAAAAAACGTTGTCCCGCAGATCGTTCGATGGCGGGAAGAGCGGCAGTGTCTGCCAGAGTAGTAGCGCGCAAGGTGATGTTCATACGAGGAGCATAACATGCCCGATAAACGCGGTGTTATCGGGCATCTGGAGGATTAATCTTTACGCGGATCGCTGATGGGTTGGCGAACCAGGAAGATGTAGGCGAGGGCACCCACCATGGTGACGCAGCCGCAGATGATCAACGCCAGGCGGAAAGAGTTGGTGGTATCAACAATAAAACCGGTGACGATCGGTGCGAACGACGCGCAGATAAAGCTGGCAAAGTTCTGGATACTGCCCACGGAAGCTGTCATACGTGAGGCGACGGCGACGTGGATCAGACCCCAGCACGAGGTACCTGCGAAGTGGATACAGAACAGCGCCATACCGATCAGTAACACGGCGGCCATTGACGTTGTGGCCTGTGGCACGACGAAGGTGAAGGCCGCGGAGCAGAACATCCCGGCGATAATACAAATCTTACGGCTCTTAATCGGCGCCATACCGCCTTTCACCAGCCAGTCGGTGACAAAACCGTTAATCAGCATGCCGGCTGCGCCAAACAGGAATGGGATCGCCGCCATTAATCCGGTGCTTTTTAAATCCAGGTTGTAGGAGGTTTGCAGGTAGCCCGGCAGCCAGGCCAGGTATAACCATGCAGTGTAGTTGATGCCGCTAAAGCCCAGCATCATGCCCCACATGGTACGGTTGCGGAACAGGCTGCGCCATTCGGCAAAGCTCAGCGGATCGCGGCGGGCATTGACGCTACCGGCGTTCAGGTACGCTTGTTCCGTGGCGCTCAGCTCAATTTGCTCGCGGTTGCGATACAGCATGTACCAGCCGATGGCGAGGAAAATACCCAGCACGCCAATGGTGATGAACATCCAGCGCCAGCCCATTACCAGCATCATGGCAGCCAGAATCGGCGGGCTAATGGCAACCCCGATGGTGGAGGCGGCGTTGAATAATCCCATCGGGCGGCCGCGCTCTTTGATGTTAAACCAGTCGTTGATGACCTTTACGCCGCACGGGTTCATTGGCGCTTCGCCGATCCCCATTCCGATACGCACCAACACAAACTGGGTGAAGCTGTGCACCATGCCGGACATCGCCTGAAACAGCGACCAGAAGAACATCCCCAGTCCCAGCATAATGCGCGGACCTTTGCGGTCCAGCAGCGGACCGCAGGGCAGTTGCGCAATACCGTAAGCGAGAGAGAATACCGACAGCAGCACGCCGATTTGCGTGGCGCTCAGCCCCAGTTCTTCACGAATCGTTAAGTTGGCGACAGACAGTGAACTGCGGTCGAGGTAATTAATCACCGCAGCAAAAAATAATAAAATCATTGCTGTGGTCTGGATACGTTTAATTCGGCTACTGCGTTGCACCATGCCCTCAGGCGGAACATTAATATCCGCAGATGACGACGTGCCAAACGAAGAACTTGGGTCGAGGGTAATATTATTTTTTTCCACGCCGGACTCCTGAACCTCAATAATTTATTTTTCACACAGCAGGACTGTGCAGTATTGAAAAAATACCAGTGATGAATCAATTTGCTCATCACCGCTCACAAAAGTTTTTAATGCAGTCGACTTAGCGTGAGCATAGGCAAGAGGTATTTTTCAGGCGTTTTTATTTTTATAAAATCGTGCTCCCGGTAATGATTTGCTGTTTTTTATCGGTACTTAATGAGCGACGTTACAACCCTGGTTGATGGAGCGAATCATCGATTGTTTGGCTGAATTCAAATGGTTACAGAGCGCGAGGGTGGCATCCAGGTCGCTGCGACATATCAGCGCGCTGAGGATGGTCATATGCTCATCAATGGCAATGATGTTACGCTGCTTGAGGTCGCTCTCATCCCACTGATAGTGGAAGTGGAAAATCACGGAGATGATTTCAAGTGATTGATTAAAAAATACATTATCGGCAGCAGAGAGTAGCAAAGCATGGAACTCACGATCTAACTGCGAGAACATGCGAAAGCTGCTGCCGATGCTGTCGCGCAGGATCCGATGGCGCTCCAGCAGCGTTTTAGCCTGCAACCAACGCGGGTCATCATCGGGCAGATTGAGGAAATGCTGCAGAGAATGCGTTTCCAGCATCTCTCTGAGTTCAAACAGCTGTTCAGCATAGGCCTGATCGAATTGCTTCATGCTCCACTGACCGCGTTTTTCGTTTTTAATCAGGTTGTAACGCTCGAATTTTAAAAGATATTCCCGCACTACCACCGGGCTGACGCCTGCGGCTCTGGCAAGCTGCAGTTCGGAGAAGCTCTCGCCTGCACGCAGCTGTCGCTGGTTGATCATGGTGAAAAACGCCTGTTCAAAAATCCGGTTTTGCTCGGTCATGGAGGCGGTGGTGCAGGCAAAACCATCGTCATGATCGGGTTTTCGCATGATGACATAGTGGCTGCCGACCTGGGTCAGAACGCCGCACTCGCCTAAGTGGCTCAGCATATGGCGCACGGTGGTGCGGCTGATGTTGTACATCTCCGCCAGTGCGCTTTGTGAGGGGAGTGGGGAAGGGATATGACCACGCGCCATATCATCGATTATCTGGTTAATCACATTGTGGCGTAAGTTCTGCGAACGGCTCATGGTTTCTCCTTTTTATCTATTAAAACCCGATTTAAAACATTTTTATGCGCTGGAATTCACAGATTGTGTTTCTGCTTTCTCCGTCCTTTTTATTTTCGTTGATATCTGAGGCAACAAAAAAACAGGAGAGCAGAATCATGTCTACGATGAATACGTTGATTTGCCAGGAACCTAAAAAATTAGTCTGGAAAGAGCGCGAAATACCTATTCCGGGTGAGGGTGAAGCATTAATTAAAATTAAATCGGTAGGAATTTGTGGTACCGATATTCATGCCTGGGGTGGCAATCAACCTTTTTTCAGCTACCCGCGTGTATTAGGGCATGAAATATGTGGGGAAATTGTCGGTCTGGGTAAGAATATACAGAATCTGAAAAATGGTCAGCAGGTGGCGGTTATTCCTTACGTGGCCTGCCAGCAGTGTCCGGCATGCCTGAGCGGGCGCACCAACTGCTGCGAGAAGATTTCAGTGATTGGCGTGCACCAGGATGGCGGATTCAGTGAATATCTGTCCGTTCCGGTGACCAATTTGCTGGATGCGCAGGGGATTGACCCGCAGGCGGCGGCGCTGATTGAGCCTTACGCTATCAGCGCTCATGCGGTACGCCGGGCGGCGGTGGCTCCGGGTGAGCAGGTGCTGGTGGTCGGCGCGGGTCCGATTGGTCTGGGGGCGGCAGCGATTGCCAAAGCCGATGGCGCACAGGTGGTGGTCGCCGATACCAGTCCAGCACGCCGGGAGCACGTGTCTTCCCGGTTGGGACTCCCGGTTATCGACCCATCCGCTGAAGATTTTGATGCGCAGCTGCGCGCTCAGTTTGGCGGTTCGTTGGCGCAAAAGGTTATTGATGCCACGGGGAATCAGCATGCGATGAACAACACGGTGAATTTGATTCGTCATGGCGGCAGCATCGTTTTCGTTGGGCTGTTCAAAGGCGATTTACAGTTCTCTGACCCTGAGTTCCACAAGAAAGAGACCACCATGATGGGCAGTCGCAACGCCACGCCGGAAGATTTCGCCAAAGTGGGCCGTCTGATGTCGGAAGGCAAACTTACCGCCGACATGATGCTCACGCACCGTTACGCGTTTGCCACACTGGCAGAAATCTACGAACGGGATGTGATTAACAACCGTGAGCTGATTAAAGGCGTGATCACGTTCTGAGAGGAGAAATGCGATGAAGACATTGAATCGACGTGATTTTCCGGGGGCCTGCTACCCAACGCGCGTGATCCAGTTTGGTGAAGGTAACTTCCTGCGGGCGTTTGTTGACTGGCAACTGGATATCCTCAACGAGCAAACCGATCTGAACGCTGGCGTGACCATCATTCGCCCGATCAATACCGATTTTCCGCCGTCGCTGAATACCCAGGACGGGCTGTATACCACGCTTATTCGCGGGCTAAACGAGCAGGGTGAGGCAGTGAGTGAGGCTCGGCTTATCCGCTCGGTGAATAACGAAATCAACCCGTATCAGGATTTCGCGGCGTATCTGGCGCTGGCGCACAATGCGGACATCCGTTTTGTGCTTTCGAATACCACCGAAGCCGGAATTAGCTATCACGCAGCGGACCGTGTGGATGATGCGCCGCCGGTGAGTTTTCCGGCCAAGCTGACACGCCTGCTGCTGGAGCGTTTTAACCACTTTGCGGGCGCGGTGGATAAGGGCTGGGTAATTATCCCATGCGAGCTTATCGACTATAACGGTGAGGCGCTCAAAACCCTGGTGCTGCGCTATGCGCAGGAGTGGCAGCTTCCTCCGGCATTTGCCGACTGGGTGGAGACGGCAAACACGTTCTGTTCCACGCTGGTCGACCGCATTGTCACCGGCTACCCGCGCGAAGAAGCCGCTACGCTGGAGGCTACGCTTGGCTATCACGATGCGTTTCTCGATACCGCGGAGCATTTTTACCTGTTTGTGATCCAGGGGCCGCAGTGGCTGGCAGAGGAGCTGAAGCTGGCGCAGTGTCCACTGAATATCCGTGTGGTGAGCGATATCAAACCGTACAAAGAGCGCAAGGTCGCTATCCTCAATGGTGCGCATACGGCTCTGGTGCCGGTCGCGTGGCTGTGCGGGCTGGAGACCGTTGGCGAGGCGATGCAGGATGCTGATGTCCGCCGCTTTGTCGAGCGGGCGATTAGTGAGGAGATTATTCCGGTGTTGGATCTCCCAGCGGACGAATTGCGTGAATTTGCCGATGCGGTGAGCGGGCGTTTTCAGAACCCCTACATTCGCCACCAGTTGCTTTCCATTGCGCTTAACGGGATGACCAAATTCCGCACCCGAATTTTGCCGCAGCTGCTGGCGGGTCAGCACAATGGGCGCTGGCCCGTGCGGTTAACGTTTGCCCTCGCTGCGCTGCTGGCGTTTTATCGTGCAGAGCGCGATGGGGAACGCTATCCGATACAGGATGATGAGCAGTGGGTAAGCCTGTATGCCAGCCTGTGGCCGCGAGTTGGCAATGATTTAACGCTGCGTGAACTGGTGGATGCCGTGCTCGGCGATGCGGCGCACTGGGGAGAGGATTTGACGTTGTTACCTGGGCTCGCCGGGCAGGTGACGGCCAATCTGGAGATGATTCTGGTGCAGGGTATGCGCCAGGCGGTGAACGGTCTGGAATAAGGTTGCCATGCAGCGCCCGGTGTGGTGTTGGGCGCTGTTTTTTTTTCAGACAATACATTCGGTTCACGATAGGCCTGATAAGCAAAGCGCTATCAGGCCTTTCATGTTACGAACCCTGAGCCACTACTTTGATTTCAACCATCCCGATCCCCAGCTTACGCGGTGAGTGACCGAGAATATTGCCCTCGTTGGTGGCGACCGGATCGGGTGGAACAATTACCAGCGTATCGGCATCCGCCGGGTTATCAAAATGTAAGGTGGTGGTGCTGACGTCATGGCCTAACACCAGCGTCTGCTCCTCGTTGCCAACGCGCACGGGGATCGGACGATTGGCATTGTCACCGAAGGCTTTCGCGGTAATGACCAGATCGAATTTCTTTGGTAGCGGGGCTTTGTACTCAATCGTTACTTCTTCGCTGAGCTGCGCATTGGACCAGCGTCCCCAGGATTCGGGGCGTGAAATGCCGCTAAACTGTTTGACTTCTTCCGGCGCGCCCGCCACGTTGAAAACGAAGCTATCTGCTTTGTAGCGAATGTCGTTATCGACAATTTTCAGCGTATCGACGTTACCTTTATAGCGCTCCATGTCGATCACCGTGTCTTTAAATACGGTTTTACTTTTCCACTTGGCTTTATCGACGTGCTGTACGATTTGCTGTCCGCCCAGCTGCCCCTGTGATACGCACCAATCGGTAGAGAGTGCCAGCTCCGGCGCCCACAGTTGCGCCATTTTGTAGCAGCGATCGACCCAGACGAAGTTATCGCGTGGGGCGAAATCTGCCAGCTGGAAGCGCAGCGGGGCCGAGTATTCGCTTTCCGGCAGCGGCTCGACGCGTTTGTCCGATACGCGCAGCAGCAGCGGCAGGCGGAAATGACTGCCGGAGAAAGAGATCATATTTTTGTCCTGGTCGACGGTGAACTCTTTCATCTCTTTCGGGAAATTCCACAGGCGAATGATATCGGGCTTCCACGCCAGCATTTTTTCTTTGATGTTCAGGAACACTTCCGAGACGGATTCGCTCGACAAGCTGCTGCGGCCAAGGCCGATAAAGTTATCGCCGCCGAGAATATCCAGTACCGTTGCGCCGTTATCCATCGTGTTACGCTTTACCGCCAGCGTGTCCTGTTGCGGTTGATCGCCGCGCAGTACGAAGAACAGGTTGTTGCGGTCCTGCTTGTTCAGATACTTCCATGCGGTGTTGTTCATCGCCAGATGATCGGAAGACACCACGATAACGGTATCTTTAAACCACGGCGATGCTTTGATTTTATTGATAAATTCGGCAATATTTTCCTGGCTGCAGCTGACCGCGCTGAACGATTGGTTGGCCTTCCCGTCGATGTCATAACGTTTACGGTTGCAGCTACGGGAGATAAATCCATCCGGATGATGGGTATCCACGGTCAGGGTAAACAGTGAAAAACGCTGGCCCGAGCGCGAAAGCTCTTCGAATTTTTTCCACGCTTCGTCCAGCACGGTATCGTCGTAGAAGCCCCAGTCGTTACGATAGGTCGGGTCCGCCACCACGCTTTTTAACTCTTCCGCACCATACAGATGGTCAAAGCCGTGAGATTTCAGGAACACGTCTTTGCCAGCAAAGCGCAGGTTGGCACCCTGCACAAAGTAGTTCTGATAGCCGGAGTTTTTCAGGATATCGCCCAGACAAATATTGTTAGGGAAGAAACTTGAAACCGACGCAGAGGCGTTGCCTTCAAACGGCGCAAACAGCGGAATACCGCACTGGGAGGCGACCATGCCCGCGATGGTGTAATCCGTACCCGGCAGCTGCATGGTGTTGCTGAAATCCAGACCTTCGTTTTTCAACGCGCCGAGTTCCGGGGTCAGATCCGGGAACGCGTCGTTATTAAAATAGGTGCGTTCGAGGCTCTCACCGTAGATATACACCAGGTTCAGCTTCGGATTGGGAATGGTTTTCGATGGCTCTTTATAATACGTCGGGAAATCCGGGTCGCCATCGCGTGACTGCGACTTCACCAGTTCGGTTATCTGGTGAAACGCCGGGCTGGCGTCAACGGAGGCCAGCGCCAGCAGCAGGGCCAGCAGACTGTAACCCACATGATGTGGATGATGGCGACGGCGGCGTAGGATCCAGCCGAGAGCGACAAAAACGGTAGTCAGCGCCAGCGCGATCCCAACGCCCGGCAGGATATATTTGCCGATGCCTGCGCCGGTCAGGCTGTTGGTCAGCGTATAGAGAACCGCGTCATTGATCCCGTCGCCGGTGAAATAGTCACTGGCATAAAGCGTGATATTCAAGACAATAAAAATCCCCAGCACCGTTAACGTGGCGGCAAACCACCAGGTGTTGCGACCCGCTTTCCAGGCATAAATCAGCACTGAAGCGAGAAACAGAGTGATGGAGATTAATTCTGACAACGGTCGATCCTCAGTAAACCGGGCAATTGCCTGGCAGGCTAATCATTTGGTGAGAGAACAATGTAATAGCGTTGTTACATTGCTGCAATTGTAGTGACATTAAATTACGTTGTTATTCAGAATTGGTTTAGATATGCGCGTTTTTGTGGAGAAATACTGTTTATTTGGAATGTGAATGTATTGTCGAAAATAAATAGATGCCGCGCAGGTTATACGCGGCATGTCGTGCGTCAGGAAATGAAGTTCATGCCCTGTTTTAACACCAGATCGCAAGCCTTGGTTTTTACCTGCTGTGCCAGTGAGCTGTTACCGATCGTGCTCAGGTTCAGCTGTTGACCATCTTTGGCGTTGAGCAGACCCTGAATACCGTCCATATAGTTGGTATCTTGTTTCTGCTCAGGCGCGCTGAGTCCCAGTTTATCCAGTACCTGGTTTTTGACGTTTTGCGCGTCGGTGACCGAAGCCAGCTTCTGTTTCGCGCAATATTCAAGGATCCCGGCTGCGTTATTCATGCTGCTGGAGGTCAAAGACTGATTGCTGCCATTCAGCAGGCTGGTCAGGGAAGAGAGAGACGAGCTGCTTTGCGAGCCGGAGCTTTGTTTGCTCAGCTCACTGGCCGCGCTGGAGAGCGAATCCTGCCAGGAGGCGGCGAAAACGCTGGTAGATATGAGCGTGCTGGCGGCAAGCGCACAGCACAGCAGACGTTTGGTAGTTTTCATCATTATATGCAACTCGTGTTATGCCTTTTCAGCGCAGTATAGCGCTGCCTGTCTTAGGAGTGTTCCTAATACCTTAATACTCTTTCCCGGTTACCCGACTACGGTAGCTTTCCCAGTTAAAAATGACCCACAGACTGTTGCCAAGGCGCATACGATCCATCACGCGCTCACCCAGCAGCTTGTTCATTTCATCCATATTGCTGTTAGTTAACATACCGGTCGGACGTTTTGAGGACGAACGGCGATCGACAATCTGATTAATGATCACTTTTTCATAGCGGGATTCGGTCTGCATGCCGATCTCGTCGATCACCAGCAGATCCACATTGCTCAGATCGTTGAGCAGCTGTTCTTCGCTGGTTTCACGATTACTGAACGTTTCTTTCATCGCCGACATGATATCGGCCACGGTAATGATCAATACCGACTTGCCGCGCAGCAGCAGTTCGTTGCAGATGGCGGCGGCTAAATGGTTTTTGCCGGTGCCGGGTTTGCCGGAGAAGATAAAGCTGGCGATGTTGCCGTCAAACTCTTCAACATACTGGCGGGCTTTGCTCAGGGCGTTCATCTGACCTTCGCACTCTACCCGATAGTTTTCGAACGAACAGTTCTGATGCAGCGGACGGATACCGGAACGGTTGAATGTGCGCTGCATTTTCATAGCCCGGTTTTCGCGGGCCAGCGCTGCGGCACGAATTTCACCTTGCTCTTTTTGCCATGCCAGCAGTTCTTCGCCCGTTTTAAAGGCGGGCTCGACATTAGGTGGCATCATTTTTTGCAGACGTTTCATCAGGTCGCCAACGTTTTTCATCGTTATCCTCTAAAACCCGGTGGAATGTGGCTGTCAGGTTCACTGACGCTGTTCACATCGCGCTTTGGCATTCCGCCATTGCTGGCCCGTCCAATCTGAATGCTGCGCGCCAGTTTTTGCTGCCACTGAATATGGTGAAAGACTTTTCCTTCAGCCTGCCAGTAGGCAACAAATGAGGCCAGCTCTTCAGCAGTAACCGGCTCTCTCAACGCTACGCCCCATAAAGCGGCCTGACGCTGAAAGTCGGCATCAGGCTGCCAGGCAGCGTACATCGCAAATTTCCCCATTGGTACGGCAACGGGAGCGGCTTGCGGCTCTTCATAAAATTGATCATCTAATGTCACATCGCTTCCCGGGCGTGACAGTTTCTCCTCAAGCGCCAACAGCTCAGCCAGTCTCGCAGGCGTCACCGCGTAAAACGCTGGCGCATTGTTAGCGAATACGGCTACGGCGCCACCCGTAGACTTGGCCAGCACGGCGTGGTGATCGTGTAGTAAGGCGTCAATGCTAGTGACGTCTGGCGTCAAAATTTTGCAGGGCATAATGTTTCTCAATACTGAACAACAACCGAGAAGGGGACTGCTTTTATAGTAACACAGAGAAGAAGGAGAGCAGCAGATGAGGGGGAGATTCCCCTCTCTGCAGGGCATTAAAGAAAGTGCACCGTCAAACGCGTGGGCGTTTGCGATACAGCCATAATCCTGGCACGGATAGTCCGATGGAGAGCGCGCCGACGATCGATGAGGCTTTCAGGAAATTGGTCAGCAGGGTGATCATCAGCGCTTCGCTGTAGCCAAAATGACCGATTTTTACCGCCGAGATCATGGCGGTGTAAGCGGAGATCCCAGGGAACATCGGGATCACTGCCGCAACGGTAAAGACTTTCGGATGTGCCAGATACCAACGCGACCACTGGATCCCAATGCAGCCGACCAGCAGCGATGCCATAAAAGTCGACCATTCGATATTAAACCCTGCGCTCATCATCACCATTCGCGAACCGTGGCCGAGCGCGCCGAGTAACGCACACCAGGGGAGCGCCCGATGAGGGACATTAAATACCATGGCAAAGCCTACCGCCGGGATCGCCGACAGGATCATGTCCTGCATTAACGCCAATATGAAATCGATCACGCCCATCCGCGCAGCCCCCATAAGGTCATCGACATGACCACGCCAATGCAGGTTGCCAATGTCAGCAAACTGGCAATTGCCCAGCGGGCGAGCCCGGTATTAATGTGTCCCTTAAACATATCCGCGACGGAGTTGATCAGCGGAAAGCCCGGAACCAGTAGCAGCACGCTGGCGGCCATGGCGATGGTCGGGGTGTGGCTAAACGTCGGTAGCGTCAGCAGCAGACCAGAAATCGTTGTCGCCACAAACGCGGTGATGCAAAAGTTAATTTGTGGGTGCAAATGCCGGGATGCCAGAATCTGACGGATATACATTGCCACCATGCTGGCGAAAAAGGTGATCACCGCACCATCCCATCCGCCGTTATTGAGTTTACAAAAGCAGGCGCAGGACAAACCGACCATGAAGGCGACCAGCCATCTTGGATAGCGTAGCGGCTTAATCTGGCTAAAGCGTTTCTCTACCCCTTTAATATCCAGCAGTTTATGTTCCGCCAAAATGACAATGTGCTGCACTTCCGTCACGACGTGCATATTAATGCCGCGATCCTGATTTTTTCGCGTTGATGTCAGGCATTGCCCGTCTTTAATGGTGGTCAGGACGATAGCGTTAGAGGAGATGGCGCTTTCTACGCTATCCATGCCAAGTGCCAGCCCGAGTCGGGTGGATAACTCGTCAACCAGAGCGCTTTCTGCCCCATGCTGAAGTAAAAAAAGTCCGCATTGAATACATAACCGTGTAACCGTTCGCTGTGACGACTGCTCTGTTTGCATGGCTCGCTCTGACTGAAAAGGATCTCTTTGAGTGACGAATGTCTTCTTTTTATCATGAAGCATGAGCCCGCTGGCTCTGGCTAAGATCAATCTTTGTGTCGAAAAAAGACACAGGTGATACGGTTGTGGCATCTTAACGCCCCCGTTCGCTAAGGTACGAGAGGGAGACATGATTGAAATGTAGCGCTATTTTCCCGGATGGCAAATACGTAAGCCATGCTAACGATCTATTGTAGTTATTATAATTGTACAGATAATGTATTTATACGTAATTGTGCAATAATAGCTTAGAATTTGGCGCTATTTGGATGGTGCCGTCAATACTTTTTGAAATAAATACCAAGGATAACAATTCACCCCGCTTATTGTTCGGAGTATTTTCCTGTGAGTTAAGATTATTAATCCACCCGGGAGAATTTAATTAAGTACGATTGCGGACTGGTGAGTGTGGAGGGGATATGTTGCCAGGACGCTGCAAAAACGCAATTATTATTAGTAAATCACCGATTATACAAACTGGGCTTAAAGGTATAATGCAGGGAAAGTTCTCCGATTACGAACTTACCTACTGTCGTTCTGTTGAAGAACTGACGTTATTACAGCTACGGTGTGCTGATTTGGTAATTGCTGATTTAACCGGAGACTGCAATCATCCACGTGCAGTTTGCGAACAATATTATTCTTTATTATCTCAATACCGTGATATTCACTGGGTATTTCTCGTATCTCGTATCTTTTATCCTCTGGCGGTTGAACTACTGATGTGTCCTGTCAGCTCGCTGCTCTCTGACGCCGAGCCGATTGGAAGTTTAGTGAATGTCATTCACGCGGGAAATACACGAGCAGAGAGAATAAGCAAGGCGCTGCTCTCTCCGCCTGCTATGCCGCAATTGTTAGACCATAGCGCACGATCTATCGTTCTCACTCTCTCTGAAAGAAAAGTATTGCGCCTCCTTGGGAAAGGATGGGGGATTAACCAGATTGCGGCGTTGCTGAAAAAAAGCAATAAAACAATCAGTGCCCAAAAGAATAGCGCTATGCGTCGCTTGTCGATAAATAGCAATGCAGAAATGTATGCCTGGATAAATAGTTCTCAAGGATCGCGAGAACTTAATTTACCTTCAGTTTATGGAGAAACCACGGAATGGAAAGCAGAATCATCAAAAGAAACGTTGCGCTGGTAGAAAAGTGCACGATGAGCAGCGTGGGTATTAAGAGTTTATTTAATACCATGCCGGATGACCAATATAAACTTCATCTCTTTTCAAACCAGCCCGCTTTTAGCCAGGCAATGTTAAAGATGTCGTTTTCGGCAGTTATTTTTTCCCTCTCTGCAATCAGAACCGATCGAAGAGCAGGGTTGACCTATTTAACGGAGCTGGCGATAAATTATCCGCGGATTCGCCGTGTGGTGATTGCCGATGATGACGCTGAAGCGCGTTTAATTGGTTCCCTATCCCCCTTGCCGTTAGATGGCGTTGTGAGTAAAGCTTCTTCGTTAACGTTGTTGCAGGACGCGTTATTTACGGCGTTAAGCAGCCCTGGTCGGGGAACCGAAGGCACGAAAAACCATTGGTATATTAATCAAAGCCGTATGCTCAGCCCGACAGAACGAGAAATACTGCGCTTTATGTCGAATGGTTATTCGATGCCACAGATTGCTGTTCAGCTTGAACGGAACATCAAAACCATTCGGGCACACAAATTTAATGTGATGTCCAAACTGGGGGTCAGCTCGGATGCCGGGTTATTGGATGCCGCCGACATCCTGTTGTATCTGCGTGCCGGCGAGCCAGCGCCTTTTATGCAGGCGGTTTCGTGACGGGCAACGTTGACGTGTTTCTTGCCGGGCTTGGCAGCCGGTTTAGCGCGTGAAACATTACTGACACACGTCAACCCAGGTGGCAGAAGTCAGTTCAACCATCCTTTCAGGCGTGATGCGAACCGCGCTGTGGATGGCACCTGCGGCAGGCAGCACTTCAGCGTAGTGTTTCAGAGAAACATCACAGTACACTGATATCGGTGTTTCTAATCCGAAGGGGCAAACGCCGCCAACGGGGTGCCCCGTCGCGTTCACGACCTCATCACTACTTAACATTCGGGCTTTGGCACCGAACGTACTCTTAAGCTTTTTATTATCCAGTCGGGCATCGCCTTTTGCCACGACCAGGATGATATCGTTCTTCACCTTTAGCGAAAGTGTTTTCGCTATTTGGCCAGGTTCAACGTTATGGGCTTTTGCTGCCAGATCAACGGTTGCTGTGCTCTGGTTTAATTCGATTATCTCGATATCTGGTGCATGTTGCGCCAGGAATTGGCGTACTGATTGCAAACTCATTCTTCTCTCCCTATCGCTTACAGATAGCCCTGCACAGCAGAAAACTGCAGGATGTAATTTGTCATAGGGGCAACCACACTGTAAATATTTTATTGTAACAACATAGCAACATTAGCAGTTTTTCGATCGTCTTCACAATCAAAGAAACCGGTTACAGTAACCGGTTGCAGAATGCTGAAATGACGATTAATACTGAAGTTGTCACTTCCTCTGTATCACATAATAAGAGCCATCTATGAAACTTAACTCGAAAAGCGGTAGCGCTGGTGTTCCTCCCGGCACGGTTGCGAAAAGTGGTAATGGGCTTTACGTGGTGGCGGTGTTGATGCCAGCACGGTTGCAGGGTTTTGCACAACGGGAGAACGGCTATGTCTACTAACCATGCTGTGTTTAACGTGATTTTCCGCTTTGTTGAAAATTACGTCAGCCCTGTTGCCGGGCGCATCTCTTCGCAACGACATGTAATGGCCATTCGCGACGGTTTTATTTCGGCGATGCCTTTTATGATTGTAGGCTCTTTTCTGCTGGTTTTTGCCTATCCGCCTTTTTCTCCGGATACCACCTGGGGATTTGCTCGCGCGTGGCTGGATCTGGCAAAACAGTTTGAAGGCCAAATCCTCACACCGTTTGATATGACGATGGGGATTATGTCGGTCTACATATGTGCGGCTATTGCTTATAACCTGGGCAAGCACTATGTGAAGTCCCATCAGTTAGATCCGTTTATGTGTGCGATGCTATCAATCATGGCTTTTTTGCTGATTGCCGCGCCAAAAACCAAAGGCACAATGCCGGTTGATAGCCTGGGAGGAACGGGGATTTTCACCGCCATCCTGGTGGCCATTTACTGTGTTGAAATGATGCGCTTCCTGAAGGCGCACAACATCGGCATCCGTTTACCCGATCAGGTGCCGCCGATGATCAAAAACTCTTTCGATCTGCTGATCCCGGTGCTGGTGGTAGTACTGACGCTGTACCCGCTGAGTCTGGTGATACAGTCGCAGTTTGACATGCTGATCCCTCAGGCCATTATGGCCATCTTTAAACCACTGGTGTCGGCTGCAGATTCTCTCCCGGCGATACTTCTGGCGGTATTGATTGGACATCTATTGTGGTTTGCGGGTATTCACGGCGCGGCAATTGTGTCGGGAATGCTGCAAATGTTCTGGCTAACTAATCTTGGGATGAACCAGTCGGCGCTGGCGCAGGGCGCGCCGTTACCGCATATCTTTATGGAAGCGTTCTGGACGTTCTTTATTGTGGTCGGAGGGTCAGGTGCAACGATGGGGTTGGTGATTTGCTATCTGCGTAGTCGTTCGGCTCATCTACGCTCGATTGGGCGTCTGAGCGTAGTCCCCAGCATTTTTAATATTAACGAACCGGTGATTTTTGGTACGCCGATTGTCATGAACCCGGTGTTTTTTATCCCCTTCCTGCTGGCCCCAATGGTGAATGCGGTACTGGCCTGGGCGGCGATGAAACTGGATTTAATTGGGCGGGTCATTTCAGTGGTTCCCTGGACAGCACCGGCACCGGTTGGCGCGGCATGGGCATTAGGCTGGGATTATCGTGCGGCTATTCTGGTGGTGCTGTTGGCGCTAGTGTCGGCCGTTATCTACTTCCCATTCTTTAAGGTCTACGAAAAGCAGCTATTGGCGCAGGAAAAAGAAGAAGCGCAGCGTATGGAAGAGGAAAACCAGCAGGTTGCATAAATATCTGGCGAGGGGCTACGGCTCCTCGCTTACTTCAGCGTGCAGTCTCCGCATTGCTGAACGTCAGGCAGGCGATAGCGTTGGCAGCAGGTTCTGCGTACTAACAGCCCCTCGCGCGGAACAACGGTTCGCCACAGAGGGTTATCCTGACCGCAGGAGAGTTGTTTCTCAAAAAAGCAGGTCTGGCGCAGCGTGGTCAGCAGTTCCTCACCTAGCAACGGCTTCATTTCCGTTAAATACCAGTGAATTAAATATCCGGTGTTGCTCCAGATAAGCTTCGCGTTGATCTCGCCCGTCGCTTCCAGCGCCTGCACAACCGGCGTCAGCGCTGAGAGAATCAGCGTTTCCATGCGTTGTTGAGGGGACAGAGCTGTTGCCTGGTGATCCTGATGGACGTCGATCCAGAAGCAGGCCGCACGGCCCGTTTCGTGAAACTCTACGCGCATATGTTCAGGAGAGACGTCGATAGCCTCTTTTTGCGTCAGTAGGGCCACCATTAACGGAGGCATCATCAGGCCGATATACCATTGCGCCCAAAGAGAAATCAGGGGCTTATTTTCGCGGGGTAGCGTGGGTTGGTTGCGATAGATATGGTCTGAATAAACGGCCAGCAGCGAGCTAAGCGTCGCCGGTTGCGTCCATTCATGCAGCGTCATTGCACCTGGCACAGGCGTTTCGTCAAGACGAATGAAGTCCAGCAGGTGCTCGCGAGTTTTGGCTATCGTTGTGCGTACGGCAGCAGCCAGCGAGGGCATCTCTGAGGGGAGATGGCTACGCCAGATGACATCTTCAACGATCGGTGCGGAACGATAAGCCATGTCGATATAAGGATGTTAATCTTAATGATAATGATTGCTAATCCTATAATTGACATTGAGCGATGGCAAGATCTTTGTCGCCATCCCGAGCGGCAGCGCACAGAAAGCTCAGGTAGAGGGGCAGTTTACCCGCAGCTCATCGCTGACCAGGGTATTGTTACGCCCAAGATTCTTGGCCTCGTAAAGGGCTTTATCCGCTTTGGCGATAGCAGCATCAATATCCTGTTCTACCAGAGGTGCAATGCCGATACTGACGGTTACGTTGGTTGCCACGCTCTCATTAAACATGTGAGGGATTTTAAGATCGTACACTTTCTGGCGGATACGTTCGGCGGCAGCCTGGGCCTGCTGTGGATCGACCGCGGTCAGCAAAATCATAAACTCTTCACCGCCAAAACGCGCCACCACGTCCCGGGAGCGTACGGAGTCTCGGATGGCGGCAGAAACACGGATCAACGCCTGGTCGCCCATCATATGTCCGTAATGATCGTTATAGGATTTGAAATGGTCGATATCCAGCAGCAGAACGAAGTGCCTCGAATTACTCAGAGCCAACAGCGTATCGAGCCGGTGTTGCAGCCCCCGGCGATTATACAAACCGGTTAGCGGGTCGAGCATGCTGAGCCCGTTCAGGGTTTCCCTTTCCTCCAGCAGTTTGTACATCAGTTGCTGAGCGAATCCATCGTAGCGCTTTTGTATCACATGCTGAATGGCGATACCGGCCATAGGCAGCGCCATAAAATAGAAAATCCGCAAACCATGTTCGCTGCCGTTAAGCCATAAACAAACAGCGACGGAGGGGAGTGAGTGGAGCGTAAACGCGATGATATTATTGGCAAAAGCGATAGAGCCAATAAACAGTACGCTGAGCAGCGCTATTAACAGGAAATAATAATCATTCTGACCTAGAGCATTATATTTCAAGAATATATGTAACGCCCATAACAAGCCAAAAACGATTGAAATAAAAGGGAGATTAATTCTTTTATCCGCGTATTTCCCATGCCATACCAGCAGCAGTGTACTCATCACCAGCATCAGCAACGCCGGTACTGATAAGGCTTTGACCGCAAACAGTGGGAAAAAAAGCGTAAACAGCGCGGAGACTGCGTTGAGCAGCAGAAACAGTCGTAAAGAGAGTTGGTATTTTTTTGTGCGCAGAGTTCGCCAGGATTGTACTGTCATAGGTAAATATTGTTAGTTATCTGCAATGTACGAAGGTGTGTTGGTAAATAAAACAAATAACGAACGGGGTATCATTCGCAGAGGTTTTTATTGTTTTTAGTTGAAGATCTAACCGGTGAGCAATTTATCACCTTGGATTATTCATGTCATCAATCGTTAAGTAAAACTCATATAATTGATAGTGCTTCACGGCTGACAAATGAGAAATTTTATCATATGATATTGGTTATCATTATCAATGTCATAGGTGAAATCATGTTGCAACGTACGCTGGGCAGTGGATGGGGTGTTCTGCTGCCGGGAATGCTGATTGCCGGGATGGCATATAGCGACCTGTCGGTCTACGTATGGAAGGTGATGATTGTATTAGGATTACTGCTGACTTCGCTCATGCTGTACCACAAACGTTTACGTCACTTTGTTTTGTTACCTTCATGCGCGGCACTGATTGGTGGCATTGTTTTGGTAATGATGAACTGGAATCAGGGATGAACAAAACAGAGAAGGAAATCGAGAGGGAAATAAGATAATTGGTGCGAGGGGGGGGACTCGAACCCCCACATCCTAAGGACACTAACACCTGAAGCTAGCGCGTCTACCAATTCCGCCACCTTCGCACAGTCATCTTATTTTTTTGATATCGCCTCGTTGGTGCGAGGGGGGGGACTCGAACCCCCACATCCTAAGGACACTAACACCTGAAGCTAGCGCGTCTACCAATTCCGCCACCTTCGCCCAGTGCGAGCAATATCAACGTGGATTATGGTGCGAGGGGGGGGACTTGAACCCCCACGTCCGAAAGGACACTAACACCTGAAGCTAGCGCGTCTACCAATTCCGCCACCTTCGCATACCATCGACACTCAAAAAGTATCGTTACCACGGGGGCGAATTCTAGAGATTTTATGCAGGGCGTCAACAGTTAATTTTCGAACTTAACGTGATTGCCGAAAAAAAAGGCGTTTCTTCGGTTTTTGGCGTTTTATGCAGGCCGGATAAGCGATAGCGCCATCCGGCGTTGCTCGGTGTCACGCCGGATGGCGGCGTAAACGCCTTATCTGGCCTACAGCCGTTAGGCTTTTTTCGCCTGGCGCGTCATCACAGTGCGATAGACCTTGAAACGTCCGGTCTGCGCGATAACTTCATGGAAGCCAAACACTTCATCCAGAACCTTCGGATAAGGCAGGAAGGCGTTCGCCACAATACGCAGTTCACCACCGCTGTTGAGATGACGCACTGCGCCACGAATCAGCGTTTGTGCGGCATCAAGGCTGGTCTGCATACCGTCGTGGAACGGCGGGTTGGAGATGATCATATCAAAACGACCCGTCACGTCAGAAAAGACGTTACTGGCGATGACGTCACCTTCAATGCCGTTGGCTGCAAGCGTTGCGCGGCTGGCTTCAACGGCGGCGGCGCTAACATCGCACAGGGTTAAGCGCACTTTCGGCGAGTGACTGGCTAAGGCGACGGAGAGAACGCCTGCGCCACAGCCGACATCCAGCACTTTGCCTTTGGTGTGCGGCGTCAGCGTGGAGAGCAGCAGTTGGCTGCCAACATCCAGACCGTCACGGCTGAAGACGCCCGGCAGCGTTTTGATGGTCAGATTTTCTGTCTGGTATTCATCCCAGTATTTTTCTGCATCAAAGACCGGCTGTTTTTCCAGACGACCGTGGTACAGGCCACAGCGACGTGCGCTGTCGACTTTGTTTAACGGTGCGTATTCGGCCAGCATCTGCTCTGCGCTACGTACACCGCTGCGATTCTCTCCGACAACAAAAATATCGGTGCCCACCGGTAACAGCGACAGAATGTTCATCAACTGGAACTGGGCTTCCGGCTTATTCTTCGGCCAGTAGTAGATCAGCGTATCGCTATCGGCAACGTCATCGGCCTGCGCGACGAGGCTGAAGCGGACGTTGTCGCCCATCTGGCGGTTAAGCACCTGCCAGTGGTGAAGTTGCTGGGTGTGCGCACGGCTTGCGGCGCTTTCAAAATGGGCAGGCAGGTCATCCTGCAAATCACCGGCAAACAGAATATGGCTTTGTTCGAAATCATCACTGTGGCGCAGCAAGACTTCACTTGCCGGGGTAAAAGCAGACATGGAATGCTCCTTAAATTGTACAGCGGGGGATTATAGTTGTTTGATGGCACGGATTCGACAAATTTGCTATATTTGCGCCCCTGATAGACAGGAGTGTTTCGCTATGACATCCCGACGAGACTGGCAGTTACAGCAACTGGGCATTACGCAGTGGTCGTTGCGTCGTCCTGGCGCACTGCAGGGCGAGATCGCGATTTCCATTCCTGCGCATGTCCGTTTGGTGATGGTTGCTGCACAGTTACCCGCGCTAACCGAACCGTTGATCAGCGATATTTTACGTGCATTAACCGTTAGCCCGGATCAGGTTTTACAATTGACGCCTGACCGTGTCGCCATGCTGCCGCAAGGCAGTCGCTGTAATAGCTGGCGGCTGGGAACCGAAGAGCCGCTGCTGCTGGAGGGCGCTCAGGTCGAGAGTCCTGCGTTTAATGAATTACGGGAAAACCCAGCGGCACGCGCCGCGTTATGGCAACAAATCTGCGCATATGAACACGATTTCTTCCCTCGAGCCGACTGATTTACCCGCAGCATTTCAGATTGAAAAACGCGCCCACGCTTTTCCGTGGAGTGAAAAAACATTTGCCAGCAACCAGGGCGATCGCTACCTCAATTTTCAGTTGAGGGTTGACGACGTGATGGCCGCCTTTGCAATTACGCAGGTCGTACTGGATGAAGCGACGTTGTTCAATATCGCCGTCGATCCTGACTTTCAGCGCCGGGGCCTGGGGCGTGAGCTGCTGGAGCACCTGATCGATGAGCTGGAAAAGCGTGGCATTTTGACCCTGTGGCTTGAAGTGCGCGCCTCGAATGCGGCCGCTATCGCGCTGTACGAAAGCTTAGGCTTTAACGAGGCGACGATCCGTCGCAACTACTATCCAACGGCCGATGGTCACGAAGACGCCATCATCATGGCGTTGCCAATCAGCATGTAAGACAAGGTGTAATGATGAAGAAGTGGGACTGGATTTTCTTTGATGCCGACGAAACGCTGTTTACGTTTGACTCGTTTACCGGCTTACAGCGGATGTTTCTCGACTATAGCATTACCTTTACCGCTGAAGATTTTCAGGACTACCAGGCCGTGAATAAACCGCTGTGGGTGGATTACCAAAACGGCGCGATTACCTCATTACAACTGCAGCATGCCCGTTTTCAGAGCTGGGCCGAACGCCTGAAGGTTGAACCGGGCCAGCTTAATGACGCATTCATCAATGCGATGGCGGAGATCTGCTCACCGTTGCCGGGGGCGGTTTCTCTGCTCAATGCGATTCGTGATAAAACGAAAATAGGCATCATTACTAACGGCTTTACCGCGTTGCAGCAAATCCGCCTTGAGCGGACGGGGCTGCGCGACTATTTCGACCTGCTGGTGATTTCTGAGCAGGTTGGGGTGGCAAAACCCGACCCCCGTATTTTTGACCATGCGCTGGAGCAGGCGGGTAATCCTGACCGTTCTCGCGTGCTGATGGTGGGTGACACCGCAGAGTCCGATATTCTTGGCGGCATTAACGCCGGGCTATCCACCTGCTGGCTAAATACGCACCACCGCGAGCAGCCAGCGGGCATTCAGCCGACCTGGACCGTAGCGTCATTAAGCGAACTGGAGCAGCTCCTGTGTAAACACTGATTGCCTCCCCCCCGTTGATGGGTAAAATAGCCGCAATTTTTCGTATTCAACTTGCCCGGCCCGTTGCCGTGCTTACCTAAGAAGATTTGACTATGACGTTGTCTCCTTATTTGCAAGAGGTGGCCAAACGCCGCACTTTTGCCATTATTTCTCACCCGGATGCCGGTAAAACGACAATTACTGAAAAGGTACTGTTATTCGGACAGGCCATTCAGACCGCCGGTACGGTAAAAGGCCGTGGCTCCAGCCAGCATGCAAAATCTGACTGGATGGAAATGGAAAAGCAGCGTGGTATCTCAATTACCACCTCTGTGATGCAGTTTCCGTATCATGACTGCCTGGTGAACCTGCTGGACACCCCGGGGCACGAAGACTTCTCCGAAGATACCTATCGTACTCTGACGGCGGTGGACTGCTGCCTGATGGTTATCGATGCCGCAAAAGGCGTCGAGGATCGTACCCGTAAGCTGATGGAAGTTACCCGTCTGCGCGATACGCCGATCCTGACCTTTATGAACAAACTCGACCGTGACATCCGCGATCCGATGGAGCTGCTGGATGAAGTCGAGAACGAACTGAAAATCGGCTGTGCGCCAATCACCTGGCCGATTGGCTGCGGTAAGTTGTTCAAAGGTGTCTATCACCTTTATAAAGATGAAACTTACCTGTATCAGACCGGTAAAGGACACACCATTCAGGAAGTGCGTGTTGTTAAAGGTCTGAACAACCCGGAACTTGATGCTGCCGTGGGTGAAGACCTGGCGCAGCAGCTGCGTGACGAGCTGGAGCTGGTGCAGGGCGCGTCCAATGAGTTCGACCATGAGCTGTTCCTCGCGGGCGAAATCACCCCGGTCTTCTTCGGTACCGCGCTGGGTAACTTCGGCGTTGACCATATGCTGGACGGCTTAGTGGAGTGGGCGCCTGCGCCGATGCCGCGTAAAACCGACACCCGCGTCGTCGAAGCCTCAGAAGAGAAGTTCACCGGTTTCGTGTTTAAAATTCAGGCCAACATGGACCCGAAACACCGTGACCGCGTGGCGTTCATGCGTGTGGTATCCGGCAAGTATGAGAAAGGCATGAAAATGCGCCAGGTGCGCATTGGTAAAGACGTGGTGATCTCCGACGCACTCACCTTTATGGCCGGTGACCGTTCTCATGTGGAAGAAGCGTATCCGGGCGATATTCTCGGTCTGCATAACCACGGCACTATCCAGATCGGCGATACCTTTACACAGGGCGAAATGATGAAGTTCACCGGTATTCCGAACTTCGCACCGGAGCTGTTCCGTCGTATTCGCCTGAAGGATCCATTGAAGCAGAAACAGCTGCTGAAAGGGCTGGTTCAGCTGTCAGAAGAGGGCGCAGTGCAGGTATTCCGTCCGATCGCCAATAACGATTTGATCGTGGGCGCTGTCGGTGTGCTGCAGTTTGACGTGGTGGTTTCACGTCTGAAGAGCGAGTACAACGTTGAAGCGATTTATGAATCTGTCAACGTGGCGACTGCGCGCTGGGTAGAATGTTCTGACGTGAAGAAATTCGAAGAATTTAAGCGTAAGAACGAAATTCAGCTGGCGCTGGATGGCGGCGATAACCTCACCTATATCGCACCAACCATGGTTAACCTGAATCTCACTCAGGAACGTTACCCGGACGTTCAGTTCCGTAAAACACGCGAACACTAATCGACCTCCCAGGGCACGGTATCCACCGTGTCCTGCAACTTTTCCTGTCTTTTAAATCCCTTGCGGAATGTTCTTAAAACCTCGCGTTTTTCTTTTGTTTGCCTGTTTTTTAATCAATTCTGACTGCGATCACGAAATCGTGAACTATATTTAACAATGTGGTGACATAAATATCGGCGTTAAATGCTTTTTAGGCTGCCTGTTGCAGCGTCTATTGCTGATATTTATTCCACTTACAAGATTAGTTGCTGGTTCAGGCCGTGTAACGGCAGAGCATAGCTTTTAGCAAAACATACAGGAATACATCGATGACAATGACAGGACTTAAGATTTCTAAAACGCTGCTGGCCGTGATGCTGACCTCCGCTGTTGCAACGGGTTCTGCTTATGCAGAAAACGCCACGATGGATAAAGCGCAATCCGGCGTCGAAAGTGCGGGGCAGAAAGTCGATAGCTCTATGAACAAAGTCGGTAATTTCATGGATGACAGCACCATCACCGCGAAAGTAAAAGCCGCGCTGGTGGACCACGAAAGTATTAAGAGCACCGATATTTCCGTCAAAACAGATCAAAAGGTGGTGACACTAAGCGGGTTTGTTGAAAGCCAGGCACAGGCCGAAGAAGCGGTGAAAGTGGCGAAAGGCGTTGAGGGTGTGACCTCCGTTAGCGACAAACTGCACGTGCGCGATAGCAAAGACACCTCTGTAAAAGGTTATGCGGGCGATACGGCAATCACCAGTGAGGTAAAAGCCAAGCTGCTGGCCGATGATATCGTCCCTTCCCGCAAGGTGAAAGTTGAGACCACCGATGGCGTAGTGCAACTTTCAGGCACCGTCGATTCACAGGCTCAAAGCGATCGTGCTGAGAGCATCGCCAAAGCGATTGATGGCGTGAAAAGCGTCAAAAACGATCTCAAAACTCAGTAATTAGACTTAATTCGTCCTCCTGACGTTTGTCGGGAGGCGTGTTGTGCACCACACTGAAAATATCGCCGATGGGCAGCCTGAGCGCTCATATCAAGCGGTGAAATTAACTATGGTAAAGGAGAAGCATATGTTTCGATGGGGCATCATATTTCTGGTTATCGCGTTAATTGCCGCCGCACTCGGTTTTGGTGGACTGGCGGGTACTGCAGCCGGCGCAGCGAAAATTGTGTTCGTGGTGGGGATCATTCTGTTTTTGGTCAGCCTGTTTACCGGGCGTAAACGACCCTAGCCCATAGCCGTAAAGAAAAATTGCTACTAAGCCAGTCCATTGGACTGGCTTTTACGGTTTTAGCGTCAGGCGATTTGCGTTACTTTGTTGCTCTATTACAAAAACAACAGGAAGGCAGAGGTGGGGCAGAGAATACCCGTCACGCTCGGTAATATTGCGCCGTTATCGTTACGTCCGTTTCAACCAGGCAATATGGCGCTGGTGTGCGAGGGTGGGGGACAAAGAGGTATCTTTACCGCTGGCGTACTGGATGAATTCATGCGCGCGCAGTTTAATCCTTTTGAGCTCTTCTACGGGACGTCCGCTGGCGCGCAAAACCTTTCAGCCTATCTCTGTAACCAGCCCGGTTACGGCCGCAAAGTTATTATGCGATACACTACCCGACGCGAATTTTTTGACCCGGTGCGCTTTGTGCGCGGGGGAAACTTAATCGATCTCGACTGGCTGGTGGATTCGACTGCGTCCCAGATGCCGCTGGCAATGGATAACGCCGAGCGTCTGTTTGCCGCAGGGAAAGCGTTTTATATGTGCGCCTGTCGGGGCGATGATTACACGCCCGGCTATTTTTCGCCGAACCGGCAAAACTGGCTCGACCTCATTCGAGCCTCCAGCGCGATTCCCGGGTTCTACCGCACAGGGGTTGTATTGGACGGCGTGAACTATCTGGATGGAGGAGTTAGTGATGCCATACCTGTGCAGGAGGCAGCGAAGCAAGGGGCAAAAACGTTGGTAGTGATTCGCACTGTGCCTTCGCAAATGTACTACACCCCGCAGTGGTTCAAACGTATGGAGCGCTGGTTGGGTGAAAGTAGCCTGCAACCGTTTCTGAATCTGGTGCAGCATCATGAGACCAGCTATCGTGCTATCCAGAGTTTTATTGAGAAGCCGCCGGGCAAGCTGCGTATTTTTGAGATCTATCCGCCAAAACCACTCCATAGCATGGCGTTGGGCAGCCGTATTCCGGCACTGAGGGAAGATTACAAAACCGGACGCCTGTGCGGTCGTTACTTTCTGGCGACAGTCGGCAAACTGCTGGCGAAAAATGCGCCGCTGCCTCGTCAGACGCCGAAGATTGTGGTGCCGGGGCCGGTGGTAGTTCCTCCCGCGCCGGTGGCCAACGATGCCCATGTGCCAGTGGTGACCGATGCGCCTCAGGCGAACGACACGACGTTTGATAATGAGGATTTGGCGTGAGTTATCGTTTTATCGATACGCATTGTCACTTTGATTTCCCGCCGTTTACCGGCGATGAATCTGCCAGCATTCAGCGCGCGGCGGAGGTTGGTGTACAGAGCATTATCGTTCCGGCCACCCAAGCGGCGAATTTTCCCCGCGTACTGGCGTTAGCGGAAAATTATCCTCCATTGTTTGCCGCGCTTGGTCTGCATCCCATTGTTATTGAGCAACATAGCGATGACTGCCTGGACCAGTTGCAACAGGAGCTGGATAAGCGCCCACAAAAGCTGGTGGCGCTAGGCGAGATTGGATTGGATCTGTATCGGGACGATCCGCAATTCGAAAAGCAAGAGCGGGTGCTGGAAGCGCAGCTAAAGCTGGCGAAGCGGTATGAATTGCCGGTGATCCTGCATTCGCGGCGCACCCATGACAAGCTGGCGATGCACCTGAAACGTCATGCTTTGCCGCGAACTGGCGTGGTGCATGGTTTTTCCGGGAGCGTGCAGCAGGCAGAGCGCTTTGTGCAACTGGGATACAAAATTGGCGTGGGAGGCACCATTACCTATCCGCGCGCCAGTAAAACCCGCGAGGTAATAGCGCAACTGCCGCTGGAATCGCTGTTGCTGGAAACCGACGCGCCGGATATGCCGCTCAACGGCTTTCAGGGGCAGCCTAACCGCCCGGAGCAGGTAGTCAGAGTCTTCGACGTCTTATGCGAACTGCGCCCGGAACCTGCGGACGTGATCGCTGACGCGCTGTATCGTAATACCACGGCGTTGTTTAACATGTGATTGGATGGCGTACCCAGCCGACAAAAGTGTGCGTTCCGTAAGCCTGATAAGCAAAGCGCATCAGGCATATCTTTGCCGGATGGCGGCTGCGCCTTATCCGGCCTACAAAAGTATGCGCTCCGTAGGCCTGATAAGCGAAGCGCATCAGGCATAACTTCGCCGGATCGCGGCTGCGTCTTATCCGGCCTACAAAAGTATGCGCTCCGTAGGCCTGATAAGCGAAGCGCATCAGGCATAACTTCGTCGGATGCAGCTGTGTTTTCTCCGGCCTGCAAATGATGTAGCCGCATCCGGCAATCACAGGTACAGCGCCGGGAAGATCAAATTATCCACCCTGCGCTCGCGCAATCTTTGCGCCAGGTGTTCCACATCCTTCGGCGTGGCGCTCGGCCAGTCCTTCGCTTCGCCATACACCCCGTGCGCATGGAAGGCATTCAGCCGTACCGGTACGTCACCGGTGCGTTTGATAAACGCCGCCAGCGCATCGATATGCTGTAGATAATCTTCCTGACCAGGAATTACCAGTAGGCGGAGTTCCGCCAGTTTTCTCTGCCCGGACAAAAAGGTAATGCTTTGTTTAATCAGCGTGTTATCGCGGCCGGTAAGCTGCCGATGACACGTGCTGTCCCAGGCTTTTAAATCCAGCATTACGCCGTCGCACACTGGCAGCAGCTTCTGCCAGCCGGTTTCGCTCAGCATGCCGTTGCTGTCGACCATGCAGGTCAGGTGTTGCAACTGCGGATCGGTTTTTATCGCGGTAAATAGCGCCACAATAAAGGGGAGCTGGGTAGTCGCTTCACCGCCACTAACGGTTATCCCTTCGATAAACAGTGACGCTTTACGAATATGTTGCAGCACTTCATCAACGCTCATACTCTGCGCCATCGGCGTGGCCTGCTGGGGGCACATATGCAGGCAGGTGTCACACTGCTGACACACATCGGACTGCCACCACACTTTCCCTGCGCTCAGGCTCAGCGCCTCATGCGGGCAATGCAGCACACACTCCCCGCAGTCGTTGCAGCGTCCCATCGTCCACGGATTGTGGCAATTTTTACAGCGCAGATTACATCCTTGCAGAAACAGAGCCAAGCGACTGCCCGGGCCGTCGACGCAGGAGAAAGGAATCAGCCTACTGACTAAAGCGCATCTGCTGTTCATGGCTAATCACGCGAGGTTGTCGTTCCAGAATGCGCGTATTGCGCGCGGCTTCTTCGCCAAGCCAGGTGGTGTTGGTTCGTGACCCTTCGGCGCGATACTTTTCCAGATCCGACAGACGCACCATATAACCCGTAACGCGAACCAGATCGTTGCCGCTCACGTTGGCGGTAAACTCGCGCATTCCGGCTTTAAACGCCCCGAGGCACAACTGCACCAGCGCCTGAGGATTACGCTTGATGGTTTCATCCAGCGTGAGAATGTCGCTGATCCCGGCGTGATAAAACGCGTGATGTGGCGCGACGGTTTGCAGATGGGTGATCGGGTCCGGCTCATCGCCGTAAGGCAGGCGTGCACCTGGCGTGGTGCCGATGTCAGAACTGATGCCCGACTGTGCATGCAGCATCGCGCGCTGCTTCCAGCCATATTTCACCGGGGTGTTTTCGACAAACTCCGCCAGGTAGGCGCTAATACGATAGCCGAGCTGATTGGCGAACTCATCTTTCCCATAGCGCGCATTCTGTCCCGACTTATCGCACAGCAGGTTAACCGCCTCCGCCAGACCATACATCCCGAACATAGGCACAAAACGTTCGGGATCAATCAACCCTTCCTGCACGAGGAAGCTATTCTCAAAGAAATGTGATTTCTCATAGAGGAATTCACATCGTGAATCAATGATGGCGATTTGCTGCTGGCAGTAGTGCGGTAGGGTGCGCGTAAAGAAGTCATCGACAGAGGTGCAGCGCTCTGCGATGGCTTTCAGATTAAGCCTGACCAGCGTGCTTCCACCCCCGGCGAGTGGCAAAGAGTTGTAACAACTGACGACGCCATACTGACCTTTTGTGAAAATTTTATCATTTTCAGGGCCGTTGGAAATATGCGGCTTACTGCACTCACAGATATTTTGCGCCACGTTGAGCAGCAGATCGTCAGGTGTGATTTGCGGGTCATAAATGAATGTCAGATTAGGCGAAACCTGCTTTAACTCTGCGTCCGCGCGTAAAATTGCACGGGTGACTGGTGTATCGGCGGGGCCGATATTGGCATGCATAAACGCGTCTGGCAGGGTTCTGTCGAGATAACGCCAGAAACGTTTTATTCGAATATCGATCTCGTCTTGTGTTAGAATTCTAACATACGGTTGCAGCAGGGCATCGAGCTGACCGAGATAAACCGGCATCGACGTCACTGACGGAACATGGTGGTAAAGAATAGTGAGTAAGGATAACGCGTCATCAAGATCCCTGGCGCCTTCCAGCTCCAGCCACGATGAGCCATTGGCCAGAAAACGCGCGTAATCGGGTAAAACATAGCGCGGTTTGAACGGGGCATGACCTTCGTACATATCGCAGATTACCCCATCATCCAGCGCCTGACGTGCCTGTGCAGGCAGTTGCGGGTAAGGCAGCGCGTTTTCAGCTTCCAGCGCCAGAAAGTGGCGTTTCTGCTCAGGGCTGAGCACTGGGCTGGTCACGATTTGTTGGCAACGCTGTTGCAGCGCGAGTTCGCTTGAAGTGGGCATCGTTGATTCCTTTTTATCCCGAAGGTGTAACGCCATTGTAGAAAGCAACGCCGCCGCAACCTTTGATCCGGATGCGCCTGATGCCACCGCATCCCTTTAGAAAAGGTGATTTATTTGAAGTAGATCTCATTAGAGTAATGCAAATCTGTATGTGGTTTTCATTAACTGTGATGTATATCGAAGTGTAATAGCGAGCGGATGTTAGAATACTAACAAACTCGCAAGGTGAAATTTTATACGGCGATGCCGTTGGAGAATGTTATGACCGATTTAACAGCAAGCAGCCTGCGTGCACTGAAACTGATGGACCTGACCACCCTGAATGACGACGACACCAATGAAAAAGTGATCGCGCTGTGTCATCAGGCGAAGACCCCGGTTGGCAACACTGCCGCAATCTGTATCTATCCGCGTTTCATCCCTATTGCGCGTAAGACCCTGAAAGAGCAGGGCACGCCGGACATCCGCATTGCAACCGTAACCAACTTCCCGCATGGCAACGACGACATCGAGATTGCGCTGGCTGAAACCCGCGCGGCGATTGCTTACGGCGCAGATGAAGTTGACGTGGTGTTCCCGTACCGTGCGCTTATCGCCGGTAACGAGCAGATTGGTTTCGATCTGGTTAAAGCCTGCAAAGACGCGTGTGCGGCGGCAAACGTGCTGCTGAAAGTCATCATCGAAACCGGTGAGTTGAAAGAAGAAGCACTGATTCGCAAAGCGTCTGAAATCTCCATCAAAGCTGGTGCTGATTTCATCAAAACCTCTACCGGTAAAGTGCCGGTCAATGCGACGCCGGAAAGCGCACGCATCATGATGGAAGTGATCCGCGACATGGGTGTTTCTAAAACTGTAGGTTTCAAACCGGCTGGTGGCGTGCGCACTGCAGAAGATGCACAGCAGTTCCTGGCGATTGCCGATGAACTGTTTGGCGCTGACTGGGCTGATTCTCGTCACTACCGTTTTGGCGCATCCAGCCTGCTGGCGAGTCTGCTGAAAGCGCTGGGTCACGGCGACGGCAAGAGCGCAAGCAGCTACTAAGCCTTATATTGCCGGAGCTGTAGCGACGTAGGCCGGATAAGGCGTAGCCGCCATCCGGCATTAAGACGACTGCCGGGTGGCGCGTTGCTTACCCGGCCTACAACGGCCTTCTACTCTTTTCCCCTGGGGGTTACCGTGTTTCTCGCACAAGAAATTATTCGTAAAAAACGTGATGGTCATGCGCTGAGCGATGAAGAAATTCGTTTCTTTATCAATGGTATTCGCGACAACACCATCTCTGAAGGGCAAATCGCCGCCCTGGCGATGACCATTTTCTTCCACGATATGACAATGCCTGAGCGAGTTTCGCTGACCATGGCAATGCGTGATTCAGGAACCGTGCTGGACTGGAAAAGCCTGCAACTGAACGGCCCGATTGTGGATAAACACTCTACCGGCGGTGTGGGTGACGTAACGTCACTGATGTTAGGCCCGATGGTCGCAGCGTGCGGCGGCTATATTCCGATGATCTCCGGGCGTGGTCTGGGGCATACCGGCGGTACGCTCGATAAACTGGAAGCGATTCCTGGATTTGACATCTTCCCGGACGACGCGCGCTTCCGTGAAATTATTAAAGACGTGGGTGTGGCGATTATTGGGCAAACCAGCTCGCTCGCACCGGCGGATAAACGTTTTTATGCCACCCGCGATATTACCGCGACGGTGGATTCCATCCCGCTGATTACCGGTTCCATTCTGGCGAAAAAACTGGCGGAAGGGCTGGATGCGTTGGTGATGGATGTGAAAGTGGGCAGCGGCGCCTTTATGCCGACCTACGAGCTTTCCGAAGCTCTTGCTGAAGCGATTGTCGGTGTGGCAAACGGTGCGGGTGTACGTACCACTGCGCTGTTAACCGATATGAACCAGGTGCTGGCCTCCAGCGCAGGTAACGCGGTCGAAGTTCGCGAAGCGGTGCAGTTCCTGACCGGTGAATACCGCAATCCACGTCTGTTAGACGTCACCATGGCGCTGTGCGTGGAAATGCTGATCTCCGGCAATCTGGCGAAAGATGACGCCGAAGCCCGTGTGAAATTGCAGGCGGTGCTGGACAACGGTAAAGCGGCAGAGATTTTTGGTCGCATGGTTGCGGCGCAAAAAGGCCCGACCGATTTCGTCGAAAATTATGCGAAGTACCTGCCGACGGCAATGCTCAGCAAAGCGGTATATGCTGATACCGAAGGCTTTGTCAGCGCGATGGATACCCGCGCGCTGGGGATGGCGGTCGTTTCCATGGGCGGCGGTCGTCGTCAGGCTTCGGACACCATTGATTACAGCGTTGGCTTTAGCGATATGGCGCGCCTGGGCGACAGCGTAGACGGACAACGCCCGCTGGCGGTGATCCACGCGAAAGACGAAGCCAGCTGGCAGGAAGCGGCGAAAGCGGTCAAAGCGGCAATTAGCCTTGACGATAAAGCGCCAGAAATTACACCGACAGTCTATCGTCGTATTACCGAATAACTGTATACTGATCTGATCGCTTTTTTGCGGCGCAGATGTATGGAGAACGAGATGAAACGTGCATTTATTATGGTGCTGGACTCCTTTGGTATTGGTGCGACTGAAGATGCGGATCGCTTTGGCGACGTAGGTTCAGACACTATGGGACACATTGCAGAAGCCTGTGCGAAAGGTGAGGCTGACAATGGTCGCAAAGGTCCACTGAATCTGCCTAACCTGACCCGTCTGGGCCTGGTGAAAGCTCACGAAGGTTCTACCGGTAAAATTGCTGCTGGTATGGACGGTAACGCGGAAGTGATTGGTGCCTACGCATGGGCACATGAACTTTCTTCCGGGAAAGACACGCCGTCTGGCCACTGGGAAATCGCGGGTGTCCCGGTTCTGTTTGATTGGGGTTATTTCTCCGATCATGAAAACAGCTTCCCGCAGGAACTGCTGGATAAACTGGTAAAACGTGCCAACCTGCCAGGCTACCTCGGCAACTGCCACTCTTCCGGTACCGTGATCCTGGATCAACTGGGTGAAGAGCATATGAAAACCGGCAAGCCGATTTTCTATACCTCCGCTGACTCCGTGTTCCAGATTGCCTGCCACGAAGAGACGTTTGGCTTGGATAAACTTTACGAGCTGTGCGAAATCGCACGTGAAGAGCTGACCGAAGGTGGTTACAACATCGGTCGTGTTATCGCACGTCCGTTTATCGGTGATAAAGCCGGTAACTTCCAGCGTACCGGTAACCGTCACGACCTGGCCGTTGAGCCGCCAGCACCGACCGTGCTGCAGAAACTGGTCGACGAAAAAGACGGTCACGTGGTTTCCGTCGGTAAAATTGCGGATATCTACGCTAACTGCGGCATCACCAAAAAAGTGAAAGCCACCGGTCTGGACGCGCTGTTCGACGCCACCATCAAAGAGATGAAAGAAGCAGGTGATAAGACCATCGTCTTCACCAACTTCGTTGATTTCGACTCTTCCTGGGGACATCGTCGCGATATCGCCGGTTATGCTGCGGGCCTGGAACTGTTCGACCGCCGTCTGCCTGAGCTGATGGAGCTGGTGGGTGAAGATGACATTCTGATCCTGACCGCTGACCACGGCTGCGACCCAAGCTGGACCGGCACTGACCACACCCGTGAACACATCCCGGTACTGGTCTACGGCCCGAAAGTGAAACCTGGTTCTTTAGGTCACCGTGAAACCTTCGCGGATATCGGTCAGACGCTGGCGAGCTACTTTGGTACGTCACCGATGGACTACGGTAAAAACATGCTGTAATACCCGTTGTCTTTCGCGCTGTAGATGCGTTGATTTCATTCGCTCACCCCGGTCACATAGTGAATCTATGCTCCCGGGGATTCACGAATTCGTCGCCTTCCTACAACGCGAAATCCTTAGGGTATTTCACTGTTTTGCATACGTTTTGTAGGCCTGATAAGGCGTGGCCGCCATCAGGCAATAACAACGAAATAAGGACAAAAAATGGCAACTCCACATATTAATGCAGAAATGGGTGATTTCGCTGACGTCGTATTGATGCCGGGCGACCCGCTGCGTGCAAAGCATATTGCTGAAACTTTCCTCGAAGATGTTCGTGAAGTGAACAACGTTCGCGGCATGTTAGGTTTTACCGGTACTTACAAAGGCCGTAAGATCTCCGTTATGGGTCACGGTATGGGTATCCCGTCCTGCTCCATCTACACCAAAGAGCTGATCACCGATTTCGGCGTGAAGAAAATCATTCGCGTAGGCTCCTGCGGCGCTGTGCGTATGGACGTTAAACTGCGTGACGTGGTTATCGGTATGGGCGCTTGCACCGACTCCAAAGTTAACCGTATCCGTTTTAAAGATCATGACTTCGCTGCTATTGCTGACTTCGACATGGTGCGTAACGCGGTTGATGCGGCAAAAGCACTGGGTGTAGACGCGCGCGTGGGCAACCTGTTCTCTGCTGACCTGTTCTACTCTCCGGACGGTGAAATGTTCGACGTGATGGAAAAATACGGCGTGCTGGGTGTGGAAATGGAAGCGGCGGGCATCTACGGTGTTGCTGCGGAATTTGGTGCAAAAGCGCTGACCATCTGCACCGTTTCCGACCATATCCGTACTCACGAGCAGACCACTGCCGCTGAACGTCAGACGACCTTCAACGACATGATCAAAATCGCGCTGGAATCCGTTCTGCTGGGCGATAAAGAGTAAGGGTTGTTATGGCCCGGTGGCGCTTCGCTTACCGGGCCTACGGGAATGCCGCTATTAATGCCTGATGGCGCTTCGCTTATCAGGCGTACAGGAGCGGTCTTGTAGGCCGGATAAGGCGCAGCTGCCATCCGGCAATTCGCCACTAATCGCTTAACGCACGGCCTTCGCCACCCACGCCGCCAGTTCACGCAGCTCGTTTTCCTGATCCGGATATTCCGTAACCAGCGCTTCGCAAGTCTGCTGTAAAACATCGGCGCGATACTGGCAGCCCTGTAGCCGCTCCGCCAGCGCTTCTAACGGCGCGGGATTGAGACTGTCGGTAAACACCTGTGTGCGCGTGATATGACCTTTTTCGACGTCGAAATGCAGCTCAACGCCACCCCAGGTGAAACGCTCGTCCAGCAGATGCGAGAAAGCAGGTGCCTGACCAAAATTCCATTCCCAACTGCTCTGGCGGGCAAAGGTTTCGGCAAAATTTGGCAGATCCGGCGTTTTATCCGGTGAGATCACTTCCGCTTCAACGCGTTCGCCATAATGAGCAAAAAAGGCTTCCGTGATGGCCTGACAGACCTGTTCATGGGTGATACCCGGTAACAGCTCCGTCAAATTCGCCACCCGTGAGCGGACAGAGGTGATCCCCTTTGCCGCGAGTTTCTTTTTGTCGGGATTGAGATAATTTGCCAGGCGGCTGAGATCGGCATTTAGCAGCAGCGTGCCGTGGTGGAAGCCGCGATCTTTCGTTTCCCGATAAGCAGAGCCTGAAACCTTGCGATCGCCGTCTGGCGTTTTCACAACCAGATCGTTACGCCCGGAGGCATCTGCCGTCACACCCAGAGAATTCAATGCGTTGAGGACAATCGCGGTGGAAATGGTTTTATCGTACTCCGGTTTACCGGCCATAAAGGTAAAGCAGGTATTGCCTAAGTCATGGAACACCGCGCCGCCGCCGCTGCTACGGCGGGCGAGCCGCACGTTGTCTTCCTCCATACGGCGGGTATTACACTCTTTCCACGGGTTTTGCGCCCGGCCAATCACCACCGTATCGGCGTTACGCCACAAGAACAGGACGCGCTGCGTGGCGGGCATCTGGCGAAAAATGCACTCTTCGACCGCGAGGTTAAACCACGGATCGTAAGAGTCTGAGATAAGCAGGCGTAGTGTAGTCATGGTTGATTTCCCTTCTGTTTTACAGTTTTTACTGCTCTTACTCTTTTTTCTCGTTGTCTTCTTCCTGCACCGGTTTGTTGGCGGTCAGCAGGAAAGGGGATTGCTGCCAGCGGGTACGCTTGCCTTGCAATAAGGTACGGGTGAGCACGACGCCAATCGCCAGCGCCAGCAGCAGCATCAGGCGTAAGATATTGGTGGTGTTATCTACCTGCTTCGCCTCGGTGGCGAGGGTGTGGGTATCCAGCGTCAGACGCAAATAGCCCAGCGGACCATTTTTCCCCTGAATGGGTTCGACAATCTGCTGGTTAAAATAACCCCCGGCTTTTTTGCCGTCGAGCGCCAGTCGGTCACGAACGTTGACGCTCTCGCCGGTGCGCGTAATCAGGTCTCCCTGTTCATCGTATACGCCAGCGTCCAGAATACGGCTACTTTCCGTCAGCTGTGTGAGTACCGCTTTGATGCGTTTTTCATCCGGCGTTTCGGTACGCATTAGCGGAGCAACATTTAGCGCCACCTGGCGGGCCAGCGTACGGGCCAGCTCTTCGAGCTGCGGATTACGCTGCTGCTGGTGACTTTGACTAAACCAGGATGCGCCCTGCATCAGGGCGACGAGCAGCGCAAGACAGAACAATACAATCACTGCACGATGAAGTCGGAATTTCAGTTTTGCGCGAGCCATATTCCACCTGCTGAAAATTTGAGACTTAATGTTGCCAGAAGCGCTGGTTACAGGGTAGCCTCATGCGTTATTTTCCCCTGATGATTCCGACCCGAACGATTTTACAGGAGCTTTAATGCCTAACATAACCTGGTGCGATCTACCTGAAGATGTTTCTCTGTGGCCAGGTCTGCCTCTCTCTTTAAGTGGCGATGAAGTCATGCCGCTGGACTACCACGCGGGCCGCAGTGGCTGGCTGCTGTACGGTCGTGGTCTGGATAAACAACGTTTAACGCAATACCAGAGCAAACTGGGTGCAGCGATGGTGATTGTTGCTGCCTGGTGCGTCGAGGATTATCAGGTGATTCGCCTGGCGGGTTCGTTAACGCCGCGCGCGGCAAAACTGGCGCATGATGCCAAACTGGATGTTGCCCCGTTAGGCAAAATTCCGCATCTGCGCACACCGGGTTTACTGGTGATGGACATGGACTCAACGGCAATCCAGATCGAATGCATTGATGAAATTGCTAAACTGGCTGGAACCGGTGAGATGGTTGCGGAAGTCACGGAACGCGCAATGCGCGGCGAACTGGACTTTACCGCCAGCCTGCGTAGTCGCGTGGCGACGCTGAAGGGCGCTGATGCCAATATTCTGCACCAGGTGCGCGAAACGCTACCGCTGATGCCAGGCCTGACACAGCTGGTGTTAAAACTGGAAACGCTTGGCTGGAAAGTGGCTATTGCCTCTGGCGGCTTTACCTTCTTTGCCGATTACCTGCGTAATAAACTGCGTCTGACGGCGGCTGTGGCAAACGAGCTGGAGATCATGGACGGTAAATTTACCGGCAACGTGATCGGCGATATCGTCGATGCCCAGTACAAAGCCAATACCCTGACCCGCCTGGCGCAAGAGTATGAGATCCCGATGGCGCAGACGGTGGCGATCGGCGACGGTGCTAACGATCTGCCGATGATCAAAACGGCCGGGCTGGGTATTGCGTATCATGCTAAACCGAAAGTGAATGAAAAGACGGAGATTACTATCCGCCACGCTGACCTGATGGGCGTGTTCTGCATTCTCTCCGGCAGCATGAACCAGAAATGATTAAATTGCCTGATGGCAGGGTGTCCGTATGCCGGATAAGCGCCTGCGCCATCCGGCAAAAGCGTTAACGGAAGAGGTAAAACGTGGCCAAAGCTCCAAAACGCGCCTTTGTTTGTAATGAATGCGGGGCCGATTACCCGCGCTGGCAGGGGCAATGCAGCGCCTGTCAGGCCTGGAATACCATTACCGAGGTGCGCCTTGCCGCATCGCCAACGGTGGCGCGTAACGAGCGGCTCAGTGGCTATGCCGGGAATGCGGGCGTGGCAAAAGTGCAGAAGCTGTCTGACATCAGCCTTGAAGAACTGCCGCGTTTTTCCACTGGATTTAAAGAGTTTGACCGCGTGCTGGGCGGCGGGGTGGTACCCGGCAGCGCTATTCTGATTGGCGGTAACCCCGGCGCGGGGAAATCAACGCTGCTGCTGCAAACGCTGTGCAAGCTTGCTGAGCAGATGAAAACTCTGTACGTCACCGGTGAAGAGTCACTGCAGCAGGTGGCGATGCGTGCGCACCGGCTCGGTTTGCCGACAGCGAATCTGAATATGCTGTCGGAAACCAGTATCGAACAAATTTGCCTGATTGCCGAAGAAGAACAGCCGAAGCTGATGGTGATCGACTCCATTCAGGTAATGCACATGGCGGATATTCAGTCTTCGCCGGGCAGCGTGGCGCAGGTGCGTGAAACGGCGGCTTACCTGACGCGCTTTGCCAAAACGCGCGGCGTGGCGATTGTCATGGTCGGCCACGTCACCAAAGACGGCTCGCTGGCCGGGCCGAAGGTGCTCGAACACTGTATTGACTGTTCGGTACTGCTCGACGGTGACGCCGATTCCCGTTTCCGTACTCTGCGTAGCCATAAAAACCGCTTTGGCGCGGTGAACGAACTGGGCGTCTTTGCTATGACCGAACAGGGCCTGCGTGAAGTCAGCAACCCTTCCGCTATCTTCTTAAGCCGTGGCGATGAGGTCACCTCCGGCAGTTCGGTGATGGTGGTCTGGGAAGGTACGCGCCCGCTGCTGGTAGAGATTCAGGCGCTGGTCGATCACTCAATGATGGCGAACCCGCGTCGCGTGGCGGTCGGTCTGGAACAGAACCGTCTGGCGATTCTGCTGGCGGTGCTGCATCGTCACGGTGGCTTGCAGATGGCGGATCAGGACGTGTTTGTTAACGTAGTCGGCGGCGTAAAAGTCACCGAAACCAGCGCCGACCTGGCGTTGCTGCTGGCAATGGTCTCCAGCCTGCGTGACAGACCGCTGCCACAGGATTTAGTGGTCTTTGGCGAAGTGGGGTTGGCGGGCGAAATCCGTCCGGTACCCAGCGGGCAGGAGCGTATTTCGGAAGCGGCGAAGCACGGCTTTCGCCGGGCGATTGTCCCTGCCGCTAACGTACCGAAAAAAGTACCGGAAGGCATGCAGGTCTTTGGCGTTAAGAAGCTTGCGGATGCGTTAAGCGTGTTTGACGACCTATAATCAAATACCCGTACATACTGATTTTGTAGGCCTGATAAGCGAAGCGCCATCAGGCAGTGTTACGCGATTTTTCCAGCAGGAGGCTCTTGTGTCATTTGAATATCTGAAAACCGCCATAAAGCAAAAGGGCTGTACCTTGCAACAGGTGGCGGATGCCAGTGGCATGACCAAGGGATACCTAAGCCAACTGCTGAATGCCAAAATCAAAAGCCCCAGCGCGCAGAAGCTGGAGGCGTTGCACCGCTTTCTCGGTCTGGAGTTTCCGCGCCAGCAGAAAAATATCGGTGTGGTATTCGGCAAGTTTTATCCGCTGCACACCGGCCATATCTATCTTATCCAGCGCGCCTGTAGCCAGGTCGATGAACTGCATATCATCATGGGCTATGACGACACGCGCGATCGCAGCCTGTTTGAAGACAGTGCCATGTCGCAACAGCCTACGGTGCCCGATCGTTTACGCTGGCTGCTGCAAACCTTTAAGTATCAGAAAAATATCCGTATTCATGCCTTCAACGAAGAAGGCATGGAGCCGTATCCGCACGGCTGGGACGTGTGGAGCAACGGGATCAAAACGTTTATGCAGGAGAAAGGGATCCAGCCAAACTGGATCTACACCTCTGAAGAATCAGATGCCCCGCAGTATCTCGAACATTTGGGGATCGAAACCGTGCTGGTGGATCCTAAGCGGACGTTCATGAGCATCAGCGGCGGGCAAATCCGTGAAAACCCGTTTCGCTACTGGGAGTATATTCCGACCGAAGTGAAGCCGTTTTTCGTGCGCACCGTGGCGATCCTCGGCGGGGAGTCGAGCGGCAAATCGACGCTGGTGAATAAGCTCGCCAATATCTTTAACACCACCAGTGCGTGGGAATACGGGCGTGATTATGTCTTCTCCCATTTGGGCGGCGATGAGATGGCGTTGCAGTATTCTGACTACGATAAAATCGCCCTGGGGCAAGCGCAATACATCGATTTTGCTGTTAAGTACGCCAATAAAGTGGCGTTCATCGACACCGATTTCGTGACCACTCAGGCCTTCTGTAAAAAGTATGAAGGGCGTGAACACCCGTTTGTGCAAGCGCTTATTGATGAGTATCGCTTCGACCTGGTGATCCTGCTGGAAAACAACACCCCATGGGTGGCGGATGGCTTACGCAGCCTTGGAAGCTCAGTTGACAGAAAAGCGTTTCAGACGCTGCTGGTCGAGATGCTGCAGGAAAACAATATCAATTTTGTGCACGTTCAGGAGCCTGACTACGACGGCCGCTTCCTGCGCTGCGTGGAACTGGTGAAAGAGTTGATGGGCGAGCAGAGGTAGGTTTTAATGCCGGATGCGCTGCGCTTATCCGGCCTACAAGTCGCACTAACCTCATAGACAGGATGGCGCTGTGCTTATTCGACCTACAAGTCGCACTAACCTCGTAGGCCGGATAAGGCGTAAAGCCGCCATCCGGCACTTAACGCTAATTACTTAGAAATACGCTTGTACTTAATACGTTTCGGCTCCAGCGCATCGGCGCCCAGCGTACGTTTTTTGTACTCTTCGTATTCGGTAAAGTTACCTTCGAAGAACTCAACCTTACCTTCATCCTGGTAATCCAGAATGTGGGTGGCGATACGGTCGAGGAACCAACGGTCGTGCGAGATAACCATCGCGCAGCCCGGGAATTCCAGCAGGGCGTTTTCCAGCGCGCGCAGGGTCTCGATATCCAGGTCGTTGGTTGGTTCATCGAGCAGCAGCATGTTGCCGCCAACCTGCAGCAGCTTCGCCAGGTGCAGACGACCACGCTCACCACCGGACAGCTCGCCGACGCGTTTGCCCTGATCCACACCTTTGAAGTTGAAGCGGCCCACGTAGGCACGGCTTGGCATCTCGGTGTTGCCGATTCGCATGATATCCAGCCCGCCGGAAACTTCTTCCCACACGGTTTTGCTGTTGTCCATGGCGTCACGGAACTGGTCAACGGAGGCCAGTTTGACGGTTTCACCCAGCGTGATGGTGCCGCTGTCAGGCTGTTCCTGACCGGACATCATACGGAACAGGGTAGATTTACCCGCGCCGTTCGGACCGATGATGCCGACAATTGCGCCTTTCGGTACGGAGAAAGTCAGATCGTCGATCAGAACGCGATCGCCGTAGGATTTACGCAGATTGGTGACTTCAACGACTTTATCGCCCAGACGTGCTCCAGGTGGAATAAACAGTTCGTTGGTTTCGTTACGTTTCTGGTATTCGGTGTTGTTCAGCTCTTCAAAGCGTGCCAGACGGGCTTTACCCTTAGACTGACGACCTTTAGCGCCCTGACGCACCCACTCCAGCTCTTTCTCAATGGATTTACGGCGAGCCGCTTCCTGAGAGGCTTCCTGGGCCAGACGCTGATCTTTCTGTTCCAGCCAGGAAGAGTAGTTACCTTCCCACGGAATACCTTCACCACGGTCCAGCTCCAGGATCCAGCCCGCAACGTTGTCGAGGAAGTAACGGTCGTGGGTAATCGCCACTACGGTGCCTTCGAAATCGTGCAGGAAGCGTTCCAGCCACGCGACGGATTCGGCGTCCAGGTGGTTGGTTGGTTCGTCGAGCAGCAGCATGTCTGGTTTTTCCAGCAGCAGGCGGCATAGCGCAACGCGGCGGCGTTCACCACCGGAGAGATTCTCAATTTTAGCGTCCCAGTCCGGCAGACGCAGGGCGTCAGCGGCACGCTCGAGCTGCACGTTCAGGTTATGACCGTCGTGCGCCTGAATAATTTCTTCAAACTTGCCCTGTTGCGCGGCCAGCTTATCGAAGTCGGCGTCCGGCTCGGCGTACTTGGCGTAAACTTCATCCAGACCTTTCAGTGCACTAACCACTTCGGCAACCGCTTCTTCAACGGATTCACGAACGGTATGTTCTGGGTTCAGTTTTGGTTCCTGCGGCAGGTAACCGATTTTAATGCCTGGCTGTGGGCGAGCTTCACCTTCGATATCGGTATCAATACCGGCCATGATGCGCAGCAGGGTAGATTTACCCGCACCGTTCAGACCGAGAACACCGATTTTGGCGCCAGGGAAGAAGCTCAGTGAGATGTTTTTAAGAATATGACGTTTCGGCGGAACGACTTTGCCGACACGATGCATGGTATAAACGAATTGAGCCACGTGGACTTCGCCTCTTTTATAGTGATGAATAGAGTTTTCAAAGGCGAAGTGTAGCCTTTTTCATTGCCCAATCCCAGCCAGCAGATCTCACTCGCAACAAAAGTAAAAAAGTGTCCGTGACGTGGCGCATTCTGCAATGTCTGGTTAGCATGAATTAATTAAGCGGCATGATGCTGCACAGACGTAACATGAGAAGAGGAAGAGCTTGTGGACAAAGCCAATCAATTTACCTGGCGCCTGCTGGCAGCCAGCGTATGTCTGCTGACGGTCAGTCAGGTGGCGCGAGCCGACTCCCTGGATGAGCAGCGCAATCGTTATGCGCAAATCAAGCAAGCCTGGGACAACCGACAGATGGATGTCGTAGAGCAGATGATGCCCGGCCTGAAGAACTATCCTCTGTACCCGTATCTGGAATATCGTCAGATCACTGACGATCTGATGAATCAGCCCACCATTACCGTTACCAATTTTGTGCGTGCCAATCCGACACTGCCTCCTGCGCGTACGCTGCAATCGCGTTTCGTGAATGAACTGGCGCGCCGCGAAGACTGGCGCGGACTGCTGGCGTTCAGCCCGGAAAAACCGGGTACCACGGAAGCGCAATGTAACTATTACTTCGCGAAATGGAGTACCGGGCAAACCGAAGAAGCCTGGCAGGGCGCGAAAGAGCTGTGGTTGACCGGGAAAAGTCAGCCGAATGCCTGTGACAAATTATTTGGCGTATGGCGCGCCTCAGGCACTCAGGATCCGCTGGCGTATCTGGAGCGTATTCGTCTGGCGATGAAAGCCGGGAATACCGGTCTGGTGACGGCGCTGGCCGGACAGATGCCCGCGCAATACCAAACCATTGCCTCTGCGATCATCTCGCTGGCCAACGATCCGAATTCGGTGATGACTTTTGCACGTACCACCGGCGCCACGGATTTCACCCGACAGATGGCGGCGGTCGCCTTTGCCAGCGTGGCGCGTCAGGATGTGGAAAACGCCCGCCTGATGATCCCGTCCCTGGTGCAGGCGCAACAGCTCAATGACGAGCAAACCCAGGAGCTGCGCGACATTGTTGCCTGGCGTCTGATGGGCAATGACGTCACCGACGAGCAGGCCAAATGGCGTGATGATGCGATTATGCGCTCCAATTCCACCTCGCTTGTGGAGCGTCGCGTGCGCATGGCGCTGGGAACCGGCGATCGTCGTGGCCTGAATACCTGGCTGGCACGTCTGCCAATGGAAGCAAAAGAAAAAGACGAGTGGCGCTACTGGCAGGCTGATCTGCTGCTGGAGCGCGGACGTGATGCGGAAGCCAAAGAGATCCTGCACCAGCTCATGCTGCAGCGTGGTTTCTATCCGATGGTGGCGGCACAGCGCCTGGGCGAAGAGTACGAGCTGAAAGTGGATAAAGCGCCAGCGAACGTTGATTCTGCGCTGACTCAGGGGCCAGAAATGGCACGCGTACGCGAGCTAATGTACTGGAACATGGATAATACCGCGCGCAGTGAATGGGCGAATCTGGTTACCAGCCGTACCAAGTCCGAGCAGGCTCAGTTGGCGCGTTACGCGTTCAACAATCACTGGTGGGATCTGAGCGTTCAGGCGACGATCGCCGGTAAGCTGTGGGATCATCTGGAAGAGCGCTTCCCATTGGCCTATAAAGATCTGTTTACCCGTTACACCAGCGGCAAGGATATTCAGCCAAGCTATGCGATGGCGATAGCGCGTCAGGAAAGCGCCTGGAACCCGAAAGTGAAATCACCGGTCGGCGCCAGCGGGCTGATGCAGATTATGCCGGGCACGGCGACGCATACGGTGAAAATGTTCTCGATTCCAGGTTACAGCAGTCCGAGCCAGCTACTGGATCCTGATACCAACATCAACATTGGTACCAGCTATTTGCAGTACGTATATCAGCAATTCGGCAATAACCGCATCTTTGCGTCGGCAGCCTATAACGCCGGTCCGGGACGCGTTCGCACCTGGCTTGGCAATAGCGCTGGCCGCATTGATGCTGTGGCGTTTGTCGAAAGTATTCCATTCTCAGAGACGCGTGGTTACGTGAAGAATGTGCTGGCTTATGATGCGTACTATCGCTATTTCCTCGGCGATAAACCGGAGTTGATGAGCGACGCAGAATGGCAACGTCGTTACTGATCGTGTCGATTGTGTTATGCTATCGTACTCGTTAAAGAGTACAAAAGGGGGAAGCAAGCACGCTTCCCCCGCAACGATGGCGATATCTTATGACTCAGCAATCACCCTATTCAGCAGAGATGGCAGAACAACGTCACCAGGAGTGGTTACGTTTTGTCGATCTGCTTAAACACGCCTATGAACAAGATTTACACCTGCCGCTGCTCAATTTGATGTTAACGCCGGATGAGCGTGAAGCGTTGGGCACGCGTGTGCGTATCATTGAAGAGCTGCTGCGCGGCGAGATGAGCCAGCGTGAGCTTAAAAACGAGCTTGGGGCGGGGATTGCCACTATTACGCGGGGGTCGAACAGCCTCAAATCCGCACCGGTGGATTTGCGTCAGTGGCTGGAGCAGGTACTGCTAAAAAGTGTCTGATTCTCTCGTAGGCCGGATAAGGCGAAGCCGCCATCCGGCAATGGTGCGCGCTGCTTGCCTGATGGCGCTACGCTTATCAGGCCTACAAATTACAATGACTCATCGTATATCGCGTTATGAAACGGGCTGAGCGCCAGAATCACCGCCTGGTGATAGACGCTTGAGCGCGTCAGCTTGCCCGCGGTAAAAACGCCGATTGCGCCTTCTTTACGGCCAATTTCATCAATACCCGTATAGTCCGACATCACCGGGCCGAGCGCTTCACCTTTACGGACTCTGTCGAGAATGACAGTCGGCAATGGCAGCGTGGCTGAACGGGCTTCACCGCGCTGAATGCCGTTATCAATCACCACCCAACTAAAGGTGGCATCGTCGTCAATTCCTGCTTCAATGGCGACCCAGAAATCAGCCTGCGGGTGCAGGCGGCGAGCGTTATCAACGCGATTTCGTGCGCCAGTGCGCGTTTCCTGGTTTCCGAAAGGTTGTTCCGGCACGCCACTCTCGACGGCGACGGGTTCAATATGGCAGGATCCTTCCCCGAAAATCTCTTCAAATGCCCGCAGAATTGCCTGAATTTTGGCAGGATTGGTGGTCGCAGAGATAACCTTGTGCATAATTAAGCTCAGTTTGAAAATTCATCGCAGAGTCTACTCAACGTATGACGAGTATATAACGGAAAAAAAGCATGTTACAGGTATACCTTGTTCGCCATGGCGAAACGCAGTGGAACGCCGAGCGACGTATTCAAGGCCAGTCAGATAGCCCACTAACCGCTAAAGGTGAACAACAAGCCATGCAGGTGGGAGAACGCGCCCGCTCGTTTGGTATTACGCATGTCATCAGTAGCGATCTTGGTCGTACACGACGCACCGCAGAAATCATCGCCCAGGCCTGCGGCTGTGATATCACCTATGATTCTCGTCTGCGTGAGTTGAATATGGGGGTGCTGGAAAAACGTCACATCGATACGCTGACGCCAGAGGAAGAGGGCTGGCGTCGCCAGTTGGTGAACGGCACGGTGGATGGTCGTATTCCGGAAGGGGAATCGATGCAGGAACTGAGCGATCGCGTCAATGCGGCGCTGGCATCCTGTCTGGAGCTGCCGCCGGGAAGTCGTCCACTGCTGGTCAGCCACGGTATCGCGCTGGGTTGCCTGGTGAGCACAATTCTGGGATTACCGGCATGGGCTGAACGTCGCTTGCGTCTGCGCAACTGTTCTATTTCTCGAGTTGATTACCAGGAAAGCTTATGGCTGGCGCCGGGATGGGTCGTTGAAACGGCAGGGGACATCTCACATCTGGACGCCCCTGCGTTGGATGAACTGCAGCGCTAGCGGCGAATCGGAATCAGGAATTCGCAGCGCAGGTTGATCGGGCGATCTCCCGCTTTGGCATCTTCTGCCGGGTAGTATCGCTCGATATCCTGTCCTTTACGGCGCGTCAGGTTCAGCATTGGCATGCATGTGCCGTAAACCGTCAGGATAAACTCTTGCACACCGGTTCCCAGCCCTTCGTAGGTAAACATCACGTACTCGCCACCCTGTAACAGGATAGGCTGCGCCGACGGCACATAGCCATTGGCCTGTTCCGGTGTCAGTGCTGTGGTGTAAAACACTTCCTGTTCGTCGTCTTTTTCAATGCTCGGACGCGTTTCGTTAAGCCCGTACAGCACTGGCGGGATCGCCGGAGCCTGAGCAAGGAAGTCGCGCCAGAACTGAATACGCATTTCATGACGGAAATCTGAAATCTGTTCCAGCGAGCAGGAATAGCTTTGCGTGGTGCCGAGCAGTTGCGTATCTTCCAGCGTAACGAACTCGTGCGCAGGCATTGTAAATTCACCCAGTCGCATTGGCGGGCGAATACCGAATGCGCTCCATTCCGGTGAACGGCGATACAGCGCTGGTGTCTGCGAAAATTGTTTCTTGAATGCGCGAGTAAAAGTTTGTTGAGAGTCGAAGCGATATTGCAGCGCAATATCCAAAATTGGACGCGCAGTCAGGCGCAGCGCCACTGCGGATTTCGATAAACGACGGGCGCGGATATAGGCGCCAATAGCATGGCCCGTCACGTCCTTAAACATTCTCTGCAGGTGCCACTTGGAATAGCCCGCTTTTGCCGCCACATTGTCAAGCGACAAAGGCTGATCCAGATGACCTTCCAGCCAGATTAATAGGTCGCGAATAATGCCAGCCTGATCCATAAAATATCCTCATCCTTTCAACAACGAGTACCTGACGTCAGGTATGAGGATAATAGCATTTTTTGCTGTTTTAGCATTCAGTGTTTTTTTTGCTCATAAGTGCTTTTTTCGGACATACGAAAGCGTGATTATTGTAATCCTGTGATCTGTATACATTTTATCTTAGAATGTTTAATAATTACGCAGAACAACTTTTAAGAATGGTAACAATATGAAATATAAGAGCTTAGTCATTTCCTCAATTCTGCTGATGTTGGCGCAGGTCGCCCATGCGGAGCAGATTGGATCTGTCGATACGGTGTTCAAAATGTTTGGGCCGGATCATAAAATTGTGGTCGAAGCGTTTGACGATCCGGATGTTACCAATGTGACCTGCTACGTGAGTCGTGCGAAGACCGGCGGCATCAAAGGTGGACTGGGGCTGGCGGAAGATACCTCCGATGCCGCCATCTCTTGCCAGCAGGTTGGGCCGGTAGAACTGAGCGACAGAATCAAGAACGGTAAAGCTCAGGGCGAGGTGGTATTTAAGAAACGTACCTCGCTGGTGTTTAAATCTTTACAGGTCGTGCGTTTTTACGATGCGAAACGTAATGCGCTGGCCTATCTGGCCTATTCAGATAAAGTTGTCGATGGATCGCCCAAAAATGCCATCAGTGCGGTACCCATCATGCCGTGGCGGCAATAACAAGGAAGCACAATGCAACAGCCGTTGATCTGGTTGGTTGAGGATGAGCAGGGAATCGCTGATACGCTTATCTACATGCTGCAACAGGAAGGGTTTAGCGTAGAGGCGTTTGAGCGCGGATTTCCCGTGCTGGAGAAATCTCGCCAGCAATGCCCTGATGCCATCATTCTGGATGTCGGGCTACCGGATATCAGCGGTTTTGAACTGTGCCGACGTTTACTGGAACGCCACCCGGCGTTGCCGATCCTATTTCTGACCGCGCGCAGCGATGAAGTGGATCGCCTGTTGGGGCTGGAAATTGGCGCAGATGACTATGTTGCCAAGCCTTTCTCGCCGCGTGAGGTGTGCGCTCGTGTGCGTACGCTGCTGCGGCGGGTGCAAAAATTCTCCACGCCTTCATCGATGACACGCTGTGGGGATTTTGAACTTAATGAGCTGGCCGCGCAGATTACCTGGTTCAGCATGCCGTTGAACCTGACGCGTTATGAATTCCTGCTGCTGAAAACATTGCTGATGTCGCCGGGACGTATTTACTCTCGCCAGCAACTGATGGATTTAGTCTGGGCAGACGCGCAGGATACCTTTGACAGAACGGTTGATACTCACATCAAAACGCTGCGCGCCAAGCTGCGGGCTATCAATCCGGAACTTTCCCCCATCAATACACATCGCGGTATGGGATACAGCCTGAGGAATTGCTGATGCGCATTGGCATGCGTTTGCTGCTCGGCTATTTTCTGATTGTCGCGGTCGCCGCCTGGTTTGTTCTGTCGATCTTTGTGCAGGAAATTAAGCCAGGCGTTCGTCGGGCGACCGAAGGTACTCTAATTGATACCGCCACGCTGCTGGCTGCACTGGCGCGTGATGACGTGCTCTCTGACTCACCGGCTAACGGCAAGCTGGCGCAGGCATTTGCGCAGCTGCATAACCGCCCATTTAATGCCAACATCAGCGGCATTAACAAAGTGCGTAATGAATACCATGTCTACATGACGGACGCGCAGGGCAAGGTGTTGTTTGATTCAGCTAACCAGGCCGTCGGTCAGGACTACTCCCGCTGGAACGATGTGTGGTTAACGCTGCGTGGGCAGTATGGCGCCCGCAGCACGCCGCAAAACCCGAACGATCCGGAAAGCTCGGTGATGTACGTTGCCGCGCCGATCGTAGACGGTGGGCGTATTATCGGCGTGCTCAGTGTCGGCAAACCAAATGCGGCGATGGCACCGGTGATTAAACGCAGTGAACGGCGAATGCTGTGGGCCAGCGCCGTATTGCTGGGCATTGCCCTGGTGATTGGCTTCGGGATGGTATGGTGGATAAACCGATCCATTGCCCGGCTGGCGCGTTATGCCGACTCCGTTACCGAGAATCGCCCCGTCCCACTGCCTGATTTAGGCAGCAGCGAGTTACGCAAACTGGCGCAGGCGCTGGAAAGTATGCGCCTGAAGCTCGAAGGCAAGAACTACATTGAGCAGTATGTCTACGCGTTAACGCATGAGCTGAAAAGTCCGCTGGCGGCTATTCGTGGCGCGGCAGAGATATTGCGCGAAGGCCCGCCGCCAAACGTGGTAGCGCGTTTTACCGATAATATTCTGACGCAAAATGCGCGTATGCAGGCGCTGGTCGAAACTTTGCTGCGCCAGGCGCGACTGGAGAATCGACAGGACATTACGTTGACGGCGGTGGAGGTAGATACGCTTTTTGCTCAGCTCAAAGAGGCGCGTAGCGTGCAACTGGCGGCAAAAAACATTACGCTGACCATTCTGCCTTCATCGCTTAGCGTCGCTGCCGATCCCGCGTTACTGGAGCAGGCATTGGGGAACTTGCTCGACAACGCTATCGACTTCACGCCACAGGGCGGGACGATTACGTTGAGCGCGCATCAGCAGGAGGAGCTGGTCACATTGCAGGTTACCGACAGCGGTAGCGGGATCCCTGATTTTGCGTTGCCGCGTATTTTTGAGCGCTTCTACTCGCTGCCCCGCGAGAATGGGCACAAGAGCAGCGGTTTGGGGCTGGCGTTTGTCAGTGAAGTTGCACGACTGCATGAAGGTACGGTGACATTATCTAACCGACCAGAGGGCGGCGCCCAGGCCTCGTTTACGCTTCACCGTCACTTCACATAACTTCAAATTCTCCGCACATAGCTGTTCTACCTTACTGATAATGCAAAGGAGAACGCTATGTTTAAATCACCCCTGTTTTGGAAAATTGTCACCTTAGGCGGCGCCATATTATTGCTGTTAATACCACTGACGATGGTCAGGCAGATAATCGTTGAGCGATCGGATTATCGTGATGAAGTCGAAGATGCTATTCGTCAGAGCACCAGCGGGCCGCAAAAGATGGTCGGGCCGCTGATTGCCGTCCCGGTGACGGAACTGTATATCGAGCTGGAAGGCGACAAACAGATCCAGCGTAAGCGCAGCTATATCCATTTCTGGCTGCCGGAGTCGCTGGTGGTTGAGGGGAATCAGAACGTTGAAGCGCGTAAAATCGGTATTTACGAAGGCCAGGTTTGGCACAATGACCTCTCGGTGAAGGCCGAGTTTAACGCTGAACGCTTGCGTGATTTAAACCATCCCAACGTCAGCGTCGGCAAACCGTTTATCGTGGTTGGCGTGGGGGATGCGCGCGGGATCGGTGTGGTGCAAGCGCTGCAGGTCAATGGGGAATCGCTGGCCGTTGAGCCAGGGACGGGGCTGGATGGAGGAGCTCAAGGGATCCACATTCCGCTACCTGACGCGAGCTGGGCAGAGCAAAACCTGAGCATGGTGCTGTCGTTGAATTTGAGCGGAACCGGAGATTTCTCCGTTGTTCCGGTTGGCCGTAACAGTGAAATGACTTTAACCAGCAATTGGCCGCATCCCAATTTTCTGGGGGATTTCCTCCCGGCGAAGCGCGAAATCAGCGAGTCAGGATTTAAGGCCCAGTGGCAAAGCAGCTGGTTCGCGAATAACCTCGGCGAACGCTTTGATGGCGAAAAGATTGGCTGGAAGGGAATGCCTGCATTTAGCGTTGCCGTCGCCACGCCAGCGGATCAGTATCAGTTAACGGACAGGGCTACCAAGTATGCCATCCTGCTGATTGTACTGACCTTTATGTCTTTCTTCGTGCTTGAAAGTATGACCAGCCTGCGTCTGCACCCGATGCAGTATCTGCTGGTGGGGCTATCGCTGGTGATGTTTTATCTGCTGCTGCTGGCATTGTCTGAGCACATTGGGTTTACGGCGGCGTGGATTACGGCAAGCCTGGTAGGCGCGTTAATGAACGGGGTGTATCTGCAGGCGATATTACAGAGTTGGCGGAACAGTATTTTATTCACCGTGGCGCTGCTGGGGTTGGATGGGGTGATGTGGGTGCTGCTACGTTCACAGGACAGCTCTTTACTGCTGGGAACCGGCGTGCTGTTGGTCGCGTTGTGTGGCGTGATGTTCCTGACGCGTCATCTTGACTGGCACTCGCTGGCACAGCCAAAACCAAAGCCGACAGAAATTCCGGAGCCTCTGCCTGCGCAGAGTGACGAGTTTCGCTTATGGAAATAGGGCGGTGGGGAAATGAAAAACGGCGCATAACGCGCCGTTTTTTTACCTGTGAGGATTGAATTAATCCTGCAGGTCGCCGCAGAAACGGTAGCCTTCACCGTGAATGGTGGCGATGATTTCTGGCGTATCCGGCGTAGATTCGAAATGTTTACGAATGCGGCGGATAGTCACGTCAACGGTACGGTCATGCGGCTTCAGTTCGCGACCGGTCATTTTTTTCAGCAGTTCTGCGCGAGACTGGATTTTGCCCGGATTCTCACAGAAGTGAAGCATTGCACGGAATTCGCTGCGTGGCAGTTTATACTGCTCGCCGTCAGGACCAATCAGAGAGCGGCTGTTGATGTCCAGCTCCCAGCCGTTGAACTTGTAGCTTTCGACGCTACGGCGTTCTTCGCTGACAGTACCCAGGTTCATGGTACGGGACAGCAGGTTACGAGCACGGATAGTCAGTTCGCGCGGGTTAAACGGCTTGGTGATGTAATCGTCTGCGCCGATTTCGAGGCCGAGAATTTTATCGACTTCGTTATCACGGCCCGTCAGGAACATCAGCGCAACGTTAGCTTGTTCGCGAAGTTCGCGCGCTAACAGGAGGCCATTTTTCCCAGGCAGATTGATATCCATAATCACAAGGTTGATGTCATATTCAGAGAGAATCTGATGCATTTCCGCGCCATCTGTCGCTTCGAATACATCATAGCCTTCTGCTTCGAAAATGCTTTTCAACGTGTTGCGTGTTACTAACTCGTCTTCAACGATAAGAATGTGCGGGGTCTGCATGTTTGCTACCTAAATTGCCAACTAAATCGAAACAGGAAGTACAAAAGTCCCTGACCTGCCTGATGCATGCCGTAAATTAACATGATCGGCGTAACATGACTAAAGTACGTAATTGCGTTCTTGATGCACTTTCCATCAACGTCAACAACATCATTAGCTTGGTCGTGGGTAGTTTCCCTCTGGACCCGACAGTGTCAAAAACGGCTGTCATCCTAACCATTTTAACAGCAACATAACAGGCTAAGACATGCCGGACACCCAATAAAACTACGCTTCGTTGACATATATCAAGTTCAATTGTAGCACGTTAACAGTTTGATGAAATCAACGTATCCAAATGTTTGCTTTCATCACAAAATTGCAATATTACAACTAGTTGCACGAGCTAATTAATAAATGTAATGAATCCAACCAATGCGATCCATTTTAAAATAAATTATCATGGATAAACAGAGGGATATACAACTTTTGTTAACATAAAAAGCAATAGTACAGTTTGGAAATAGTTTAGCATTTTTTACCGGATGCGAAATCCTTTTTCAGTGACTTCTGTTAAAAAAATGTAAATTCGCGCTGCGTAATATGTTGACGTGCGTCACATTATTACTTGCAGACTGACCAAAAAGAGTATCGAAATGCGTTTAACAATTATTCTGGTTGCCCCTGCCAGAGCGGAAAATATTGGTGCGGCTGCCCGTGCGATGAAGACCATGGGATTCACTCAATTACGTATCGTTGACAGCGAGGCGCACCTGGAACCCGCCACGCGATGGGTCGCGCATGGATCTGGCGACATTATTGATAATATTAACGTTTTTCCAACGTTAGCCGATGCGCTTCACGACGTTGATTTTACCGTTGCGACCACCGCGCGTAGCCGGGCGAAGTTCCATTATTACGCCACCCCGGTCGAACTGGTTCCCCTGTTACAGGAGAAATCCACGTGGATGGAACATGCAGCGCTGGTGTTTGGTCGTGAAGATTCGGGGCTGACCAATGAAGAATTAGCGCTGGCAGATGTACTCACTGGTGTACCGATGGTCGCTGACTATCCTTCACTCAATTTGGGGCAGGCGGTGATGGTGTATTGCTATCAATTAGCAGGTTTAATACAACAACCGGCCAAAAACGTTGAGGTGACGGATGAACTTCAGCTGCAGGCATTGCGCGCACGCGTTTTGCGTTTATTAGCCACGCTGAACGTTTCTGACGACATCAAGCTGACGGACTGGTTGCAACAGCGAATGGGTCTGTTGGGGCAGCGAGACACGGCAATGTTGCACCGTTTTTTACATGATATTGAAAAAAACATCACAAAATAAAATGTCGAACAATTTTTGTTGTGCAGTGTTTTGTTCTTGGTTCAAGTGGGCTCAACATGCTGTATTGGTTGAAAGTAAAAGGGCAAGCAGTCGCTCATGAACAAGTTTCGGAATGTGATCAATTTAAAAATTTATTGACTTAGGTCAGCAGATACTTTAACCCTAAAAGAATACAGCACAGACAGATAATAATTACAGAGCACACAACATCATGAAACGCATCAGCATCACTATTACCACAACCATCACCATTACCACAGGTAACGGTGCGGGCTGACGCGTACAGGAAACACAAGAAAAAGCCCGCACCTAAACAGTGCGGGCTTTTTTTTCGACCAAAGGCAATGAGGTAAACCATGCGAGTGTTGAAGTTCGGCGGTACATCAGTGGCAAATGCAGAGCGCTTTCTGCGGGTTGCCGATATTCTGGAAAGCAATGCCAGACAGGGGCAGGTCGCGACCGTTCTCTCTGCCCCCGCAAAAATTACCAACCATCTGGTGGCAATGATTGAGAAGACCATCGGTGGTCAGGATGCTTTAGCTAATATCAGCGACGCCGAACGCATTTTCTCCGAGCTGCTGGTGGGTCTTGCCGCCGAGCAACCAGGTTTTCCGCTGGCGCAGCTCAAAGCCTTTGTTGAACAAGAATTTGCTCAGATTAAGCACGTCCTGCACGGCATCAGCCTGCTGGGACAGTGCCCGGACAGCATCAATGCCGCGCTTATCTGCCGTGGTGAAAAAATGTCGATTGCTATCATGGCCGGCCTGCTGGAAGCACGCGGGCATAACGTAACGGTCATCGACCCGGTGGAGAAATTGCTGGCTGTCGGCCATTACCTCGAATCTACCGTTGATATCGCCGAATCTACGCGCCGCATCGCCGCCAGCCGTATTCCTGCGGACCACATGATTCTGATGGCAGGGTTTACCGCTGGAAATGAAAAAGGTGAGTTAGTGGTGTTGGGGCGTAATGGCTCTGACTACTCTGCCGCCGTACTGGCCGCCTGTTTGCGTGCCGATTGTTGTGAAATCTGGACCGATGTCGACGGTGTATATACTTGCGATCCGCGTCAGGTACCCGACGCCCGACTGCTAAAGTCGATGTCTTATCAGGAAGCGATGGAGCTTTCTTACTTCGGCGCTAAAGTGCTGCACCCGCGCACCATTACCCCTATTGCCCAGTTCCAGATCCCGTGCCTGATTAAAAATACCGGCAATCCGCAAGCGCCCGGTACGCTGATCGGTGCCAGCAGTGATGACGATGATTTGCCGGTAAAAGGTATTTCTAACCTCAATAACATGGCGATGTTTAGCGTTTCCGGCCCTGGAATGAAAGGCATGGTGGGCATGGCGGCGCGCGTTTTTGCCGCGATGTCGCGTGCGGGCATCTCGGTAGTGCTGATCACCCAATCCTCTTCTGAATACAGCATCAGCTTCTGCGTCCCGCAGGGCGACTGCACGCGTGCACAACGCGCCATGCAGGATGAATTCTACCTCGAGCTGAAAGAAGGCCTGCTGGAGCCGTTGGCGGTGACTGAGCGTCTGGCCATCATCTCTGTTGTTGGCGATGGTATGCGCACCCTGCGCGGCATCTCGGCGAAGTTCTTTGCCGCGCTGGCTCGTGCGAACATCAATATTGTAGCGATCGCCCAGGGCTCGTCTGAGCGTTCTATTTCGGTGGTGGTGAATAACGATGACGCGACCACCGGCGTACGCGTGACCCATCAGATGCTGTTCAACACCTACCAGGTGATTGAAGTGTTTGTGATTGGCGTAGGCGGCGTGGGCGGTGCGCTGCTGGAGCAGCTTAAACGTCAGCAAACCTGGCTCAAAAAGAAGCATATCGATCTGCGCGTGTGCGGCGTGGCGAACTCGAAGGCCCTGCTGACCAACGTCCACGGTCTGAATCTGGAAAACTGGCAGTCGGAGCTGGAGAGCGCGAAAGAGCCTTTCAACCTTGGGCGCTTAATTCGTCTGGTGAAAGAATACCATCTGCTCAATCCGGTGATTGTCGACTGTACGTCAAGCCAGGCGGTAGCGGATCAATATGCCGACTTCTTGCGTGAAGGCTTCCACGTGGTTACGCCGAACAAAAAGGCCAACACGTCGTCGATGGATTACTATCATCAGCTGCGTTTTGCCGCCGCGAAGTCTCGTCGTAAATTCCTGTACGACACCAACGTGGGCGCGGGCTTGCCGGTTATTGAAAACCTGCAAAATCTGCTCAGCGCAGGTGATGAACTGCAACGTTTTTCAGGCATCCTTTCTGGCTCACTGTCGTTTATTTTTGGCAAGCTGGATGAAGGCATGAGCTTCTCGCAGGCCACCACCCTGGCGCGTGAGATGGGCTATACCGAACCCGATCCGCGTGACGATCTTTCCGGTACGGACGTGGCGCGTAAGCTGCTGATCCTGGCCCGTGAAACTGGTCGTGAGCTGGAGCTTTCTGACATTGTCATTGAGCCGGTCCTGCCAAAAGAGTTTGATGACTCCGGTGATGTTTCCGCGTTTATGGCGAAATTGTCGCAACTGGATGACGTCTTTGCCGCGCGCGTGGCGAAAGCCCGTGATGAGGGAAAAGTATTGCGCTATGTTGGCAATATCGAAGAGGACGGTGTTTGTCGCGTGAAAATTGATGCAGTAGACGGCAACGATCCGCTGTTTAAAGTGAAAAACGGTGAAAACGCGCTGGCGTTCTATAGCCACTATTATCAGCCGTTACCGTTGGTTCTGCGCGGATATGGCGCGGGTAACGATGTGACGGCGGCGGGCGTCTTTGCCGACCTGCTACGCACCCTTTCATGGAAGTTAGGAGTCTGACATGGTGAGAGTTTATGCCCCGGCTTCCAGTGCCAATATGAGCGTCGGGTTTGATGTACTCGGTGCGGCGGTAACTCCGGTGGATGGTTCGCTGTTGGGTGATGTGGTGTCCGTTGAGGCGGCTGACCAGTTCAGCCTGAACAACCTTGGGCGCTTTGCCAACAAACTGCCGTCCGAGCCACGTGAAAATATTGTCTACCAGTGTTGGGAGCGATTCTGCCAGGAGCTGGGTAAAACCGTTCCGGTGGCGATGACGCTGGAAAAAAATATGCCGATTGGCTCCGGGTTAGGCTCCAGCGCCTGTTCCGTCGTGGCGGCGTTAGTCGCTATGAACGAACATTGCGGTAAGCCGCTCAACGATACGCGCCTGTTAGCGATAATGGGCGAACTTGAAGGGCGTATCTCCGGCAGCATTCATTACGATAACGTCGCTCCGTGCTTTTTGGGCGGTATGCAGTTAATGATTGAAGAAAACGGCATTATTAGCCAGCAGGTGCCAGGCTTTGATGAGTGGCTGTGGGTACTGGCGTATCCAGGGATTAAAGTGTCGACGGCTGAAGCGCGGGCGATTCTCCCAGCGCAGTATCGCCGTCAGGACTGTATCGCTCACGGGCGGCATCTGGCTGGATTCATCCATGCCTGCTATTCCCGTCAGCCTCTTCTGGCCGCGAAGCTGATGAAAGATGTCATTGCTGAGCCGTATCGTACCCGCTTGCTGCCAGGCTTTAGCCAGGCGCGTCAGGCGGTCGCAGAAATTGGCGCGCTGGCCAGCGGTATATCCGGGTCAGGGCCGACGCTGTTCGCTTTGTGCGATAAGCCGGATACGGCACAGCGCGTAGCAGATTGGCTGGGTAAAAATTACCTACAAAATCAGGAAGGCTTTGTTCATATTTGCCGGCTGGACACGGCGGGCGCACGGGTACTGGGATAATCAATGAAACTGTATAATCTGAAAGATCACAACGAACAGGTCAGCTTTGCACAGGCTGTTACGCAAGGACTGGGCAAGAATCAGGGATTGTTTTTTCCGCACGATCTACCGGAATTCAATCTGACAGAAGTGGATGAGATGCTGAACCAGGACTTCGTTAGCCGCAGCGCGAAGATCCTGTCCGCATTTATTGGTGATGAGATCCCTCAGGAAATTCTGGAAGAGCGCGTGCGTGCGGCATTTGCCTTTCCGGCTCCGGTTGCCCAGGTTGCCGCGGATGTCGGCTGTCTGGAACTGTTCCACGGCCCTACGCTTGCATTTAAAGACTTTGGCGGGCGCTTTATGGCGCAGATGCTGACGCACATCAGTGGCGACAAACCGGTAACGATTCTGACGGCGACTTCCGGAGACACCGGGGCGGCGGTTGCGCATGCCTTTTATGGACTGAAAAATGTGCGCGTGGTGATCCTCTACCCGAACGGCAAGATCAGCCCATTACAGGAAAAACTGTTCTGTACGCTGGGCGGTAATATTGAAACTGTGGCGATTGATGGCGATTTTGATGCCTGCCAGGCGCTGGTGAAACAGGCGTTTGATGACGAAGAGCTGAAGGTGGCTCTGGGACTGAACTCGGCGAACTCAATTAACATCAGCCGCCTGTTGGCGCAAATCTGTTACTACTTTGAGGCTGTGGCCCAACTGCCGCAAGAGGCGCGTAATCAACTGGTGATTTCCGTTCCCAGCGGTAACTTTGGCGATCTGACCGCCGGGCTGCTGGCGAAATCACTGGGCTTGCCGGTGAAGCGTTTTATCGCGGCGACGAACGTTAACGATACGGTTCCGCGTTTCCTTGCAGAAGGTGAGTGGGCGCCGAAAGCGACCCAGGCAACGTTGTCGAATGCGATGGATGTCAGCCAGCCGAACAACTGGCCGCGCGTGGAAGAACTGTTCCGCCGTAAAATCTGGCGTCTGAATGAGCTGGGTTATGCCGCTGTTGACGATGCAACAACTCAGGACACGATGCGTGAGTTACATGAGATAGGCTACACCTCAGAACCGCATGCGGCGGTGGCTTACCGAGCGCTGCGTGACCAACTGAATCCTGGCGAGTACGGCCTGTTCCTTGGTACTGCGCATCCGGCGAAGTTTAAAGAAAGCGTTGAAGAGATTCTTGACCTGACGCTGGCGTTGCCAAAAGAACTGGCGGAACGCGCGGACCTGCCGCTGCTTTCTCATCACCTGCCAGCTGATTTTGCTGAACTGCGCAAGCTGATGATGACCCGCGGTTAACGGTTGCGCCCGCTGGCGCTTTGCATAGCGGGCCGACAAAACCTGTAGGCCGGATAAGGCGTTAGCCGTCATCCGGCCTTTTTACTATTGCTCGTGGCGTTTAAACACCAGTTCGCCGTTTCCTGATGCTTCTTCATCAAAGAAGTAGCCTTCGCTGTTAAATGCGGTCAGCTGTTCCGGTTGCGTTAAGCGGTTCTCAATAATGTAGCGACTCATCAGGCCGCGCGCTTTTTTGGCATAGAAGCTGATGACTTTAAACTTGCCGTTCTTCTCGTCGAGGAAGACCGGTTTGATAAGCTCAGCGTTGAGTTTTTTCGGCTTCACGGATTTAAAATACTCATCCGAGGCGAGGTTGATCACCACGCTGTCGCCTTGCGCTTCCAGCGCTTCGTTAAGTTTATCGGTGATGGTATCTCCCCAGAACTGGTAGAGATCTTTACCCTTCGCATTGGCCAGACGAATGCCCATCTCCAGACGGTATGGCTGCATCAAATCCAGCGGACGCAAAACGCCGTACAACCCGGACAGCATCCGTAAATGCTGTTGAGCGAAGTCGAAATCCGCCTCGCTGAAGGTTTCAGCCTGCAACCCTGTATAGACGTCGCCTTTAAACGCCAGAATGGCCTGACGTGCATTGTCCGGCGTGAAGTCAGGCTGCCAGTCATGGAAACGGGTGGCGTTCAGATCCGCCAGCTTGTCGCTAATCCCCATCAGCTTGCCAATCTGCGGTGCAGAGAGCTGGCGTGCCACGTGAATAAGCTGCTGAGAGTGATCCAGCAACTCGGGCAGCGTATGACGTGTCGTTGCCAGCGGGCTTTGGTAGTCGAGCGTTTTTGCAGGTGAAATCAGAATCAGCATATCCAGTCCTTGCAGGAAATTTACTGCGACTTTAGCAAAAAAAACGACTGAATTGATCGATGGTTGCGATTGCCGCGCTATTCGCGCGGCGTTTCATCCCAGCTATCGGGCGCAAGCTGTTGTCTGATATCAGGATAACGGCGCGGATCGAATTCCGGGCGCACCCCGAGTTTTCGCTGGCGCAGATAGTCGCTGGCGATGGTATGGACAACCGGAGAAAGCAGAAGAATCGCCGTCAGGTTAGTAATGGCCATACAGGCCATGATGATGTCGGCAAGTTGCCAGACCAGCGGAAAACTGATTAACGTACCGCCAATGACGGTGCAAACGGTGGCAATACGTAATAACCAGATAACCCGGATGTTGTCCAGTTTCAGGAAAATGAGGTTGTTTTCCGCATAAATGTAGTTGGCGACGATAGAGCTAAAGGCAAACAGAATCACTATTAAGGCAACGAATCCGGCCCCCCATTCACCCGTCAGCGAGACCATGGCTCGTTGCAGCAACTGGATGCCTTCCATTGGCACATAAGTGGTGCCATTACCCGCCAGTAAAATGATCATTGCGCTGGCCGTACAAAGAATTAGCGTATCGCCCAATACACCAATCATTTGCACAATGCCTTGTGCTGCAGGGTGTGGCGGCCAGGATGCTGCCGAGGCAGCCGCGTTCGGAGTTGAGCCCATTCCGGCTTCATTAGAGAACATACCGCGCTGAAAACCGCTGGCAATGGCCTGGCTTAGCGTATACCCGGCTGCACCGGCCGCGGCTTCCTGCCAGCCAAAGGCGCTTTTTATGATGGTCATGATAATGCCGGGGAGCTGTCCGAAATGCCAAAGGCAGATGACGAGGCTACAACCGATCCACAGCAGCGCCATCATCGGAACAAACCATTGCATCAGGCGGGCAACGCCTTTAATGCCGCCGACGATGACCAGTAATGACACTATTGCCAGTGCGATACCGGAGAAGAGGGGAGGGATGTCAAAAGCAAAGGTCAACGCACGAGAGACTGAGTTTGCCTGCACGCTGTTAAAAATCAGGCCATAGGCAATGAGTAAAAAGATGGCAAACAGCACGCCCATCCAGCGCATGCCCAATCCACGGGCCATATACCATGCAGGACCGCCGCGAAACTGTCCCTTGCTGTCGCGCTCTTTATACAGCTGGGCAAGGGAACATTCGGCGAATGAGGTTGCCATACCAATGACCGCCGAGACCCACATCCAGAAAATGGCTCCCGCGCCGCCGGCGGCGATCGCCAACGCCACACCCGCCAGATTTCCGCTACCGACGCGCGCGGCAAGACTGGTGCACAGAGCCTGAAAAGAAGTTAAACCGCCCGGCTGCGGGCTGATGCTGTTTTTAAGACTTTTGCCAAACTGGCGAATATAGCGGAACTGCACGAACCCTGTACGCCAGGTGAACCAACATCCTGCGCCAAGCAGGAGGTAGATCATCACCGATCCCCAGAGTATTTCATTAATAAATGAGAAAAAATCAGGCATTAACATCCCTCTTGTTGATGCCGGTAAGCGCGAATAATCCCGTGTAAGCGCTACCAATTATCGACCAGTATATACCTTATAAGGTGATTGATTGCGGGAGTTTACCATAACAATGGGTATATCCTTAATTGCGCATCACGAGCTGTGAGATGCGTAATCAGGGCTGAGCGGCGGGTCGGACAATCCAGGCGGTTGCGCTGAGAGTGCGTCGTGCTATCATCAGGGAAGATCGGTTACATCCCCCTAACAAGCTGTTTAAAGAGAATCGCTATCATGACGGACAAATTGACCTCCCTTCGTCAGTTCACCACAGTAGTGGCCGACACCGGAGACATCGCGGCAATGAAGCTGTATCAGCCTCAGGATGCCACAACTAACCCTTCTCTCATTCTTAACGCAGCGCAGATCCCAGAATACCGCAAGCTGATTGATGACGCTGTAGCCTGGGCTAAGCAGCAGAGCAACGACCGCGCACAGCAGATCGTCGACGCGACCGATAAACTGGCAGTAAATATCGGTCTGGAGATCCTGAAACTGGTCCCGGGTCGTATCTCTACTGAAGTTGACGCTCGTCTGTCCTACGACACCGACGCGTCCATCGCGAAAGCAAAACGTCTGATCAAAATGTACAACGATGCTGGCATCAGCAACGATCGCATTCTGATCAAACTGGCTTCAACCTGGCAGGGCATCCGTGCCGCTGAGCAGCTGGAAAAAGAAGGTATCAACTGTAACCTGACTCTGCTGTTCTCCTTCGCGCAGGCGCGCGCATGTGCAGAAGCTGGCGTATATCTGATTTCTCCGTTTGTTGGTCGTATTCTGGACTGGTACAAAGCCAACACTGACAAGAAAGAGTATGCACCGGCAGAAGATCCGGGTGTGGTTTCCGTAACGGAAATCTATGAGTACTACAAACAGCACGGTTACGAAACCGTGGTGATGGGTGCGAGCTTCCGTAACGTCGGCGAAATCATTGAGCTGGCAGGCTGCGATCGTCTGACTATTGCTCCGGCACTGCTGAAAGAACTGGCGGAAAGCGAAGGCACTATCGAACGTAAACTGTCCTTCTCTGGTGAAGTGAAAGCGCGTCCTGCACGCATCACCGAAGCTGAGTTCCTGTGGCAGCACAACCAGGATCCGATGGCTGTAGACAAACTGGCGGACGGTATCCGTAAGTTTGCTGTAGACCAGGGTAAACTGGAAAAAATGATCGGCGATCTGCTGTAATCATTAATGCGTGGCCCTGATATGGGTCACGCTACCTCTTCTGAAACCTGTCTGTCCTTCCCTTCGCAGTGTATCATTCTGTTTAACGAGACTGTTTAAACGGAATAATCATGAATACTTTACGCATTGGCCTGGTTTCCATTTCTGACCGTGCTTCCAGCGGCGTTTACCAGGATAAAGGTATCCCGGCCCTTGAAGAGTGGCTGGCATCTGCCCTTACCACCCCTTTTGAGCTGCAAACGCGACTGATCCCGGATGAACAGGCGATCATCGAACAGACCTTATGTGAGCTGGTGGATGAAATGAGCTGTCATCTGGTGCTGACTACCGGCGGAACGGGTCCGGCCCGCCGCGATGTAACGCCTGATGCCACGCTGGCCGTAGCCGACCGCCAGATGCCGGGCTTTGGCGAGCAGATGCGCCAGATAAGCCTGCACTTTGTGCCAACGGCTATTCTCTCCCGCCAGGTTGGTGTGATTCGCAAACAGGCGTTGATTCTGAATCTGCCAGGGCAGCCGAAATCGATCAAAGAAACGCTGGAAGGCGTGAAAGATGCCGACGGTAAGGTTATCGTGCCGGGTATTTTTGCAAGTGTACCGTATTGTATACAGTTGCTGGATGGGCCGTATGTGGAAACCGCACCGGCTGTTGTAGCATCTTTTCGTCCTAAAAGCGCAATCCGCGATACAAACGCCTGAAAGTAGCCCGATCGTGACATAAGTGCCAATGACAGTGGAGTATTGAATTGTTTACGATATAGTAATTTTTGCTTTACATATATCGACAGACAGATTCAATAACTCCACTGACTCATGGTTTGCTATGTCACAACACACTCGACCGCTGAATCGCCAGGATTATAAAACTCTTACGCTTGCTGCCCTCGGCGGTGCGCTTGAGTTTTATGATTTCATTATCTTCGTCTTCTTTGCCGCTGTTGTTGGCGAACTCTTCTTCCCGGCAGACATTCCTGAATGGCTACGTCAGGTGCAAACCTTCGGCATTTTTGCCGCCGGATATCTGGCGCGTCCGCTGGGTGGCATCATCATGGCGCACTTTGGCGATCTGGTCGGGCGTAAGAAAATGTTCACCCTGAGCATTTTGCTGATGGCGATACCGACGCTGGCGATTGGTCTTTTGCCTACCTACGCCTCAATGGGGATCCTCGCGCCGCTGCTGTTACTGCTGATGCGTATTTTGCAAGGCGCTGCCATCGGCGGAGAAGTGCCCGGCGCGTGGGTGTTCGTGGCAGAGCACGTACCGGAGCACCGCATCGGCATTGCCTGTGGCACGCTGACCGCCGGGCTGACGGTGGGGATTCTGCTGGGATCGGTGGTTGCGACGCTGGTGAATACCAGCCTGACGCAGCAGGCGGTGCATGACTACGGCTGGCGTATCCCGTTCCTGCTGGGTGGCGTGTTTGGGCTGGTGGCGATGTACCTGCGTCGCTGGTTGCAGGAAACGCCCATCTTCCTCAAAATGCAGCAGCGTAAAGCGCTGGCGCAAGAGCTACCGGTGAAGTCGGTGGTGAGCAAACATAAAAAAGCGGTGGTCATTTCCATGCTGCTGACCTGGCTGTTATCGGCCGGGATTGTGGTGGTGATCCTGATGTCGCCAGTCTGGTTGCAGAAGCAGTATGGTTTTGCACCGGCGTTGACGTTACAAGCCAACAGTGTCGCGACCATTATGCTGTGCGTCGGCTGTCTGCTGGCAGGGTTTATTGTCGATCGGGTCGGCGCCAGCAAAACCTTTATTGTCGGCAGCCTGCTGCTGGCCTGTTCAAGCTGGTTTTTCTATCATCTGACCGGTAGCCATCCTCAGCACTTGTTCTTGTTATACGGGCTGGTAGGGTTGTGCGTTGGCGTGGTGGGGGCTGTGCCTTATGTGATGGTGCGGGCGTTTCCGGCGGAGGTCCGCTTTACCGGAATCTCCTTTTCTTACAACGTGTCGTACGCCATTTTTGGTGGTCTGACGCCAATCGCCGTGACGATGTTAATGAGCGTGTCGCCAATGGCTCCGGCCTGGTATGTGCTGGCGTTATCGCTGGTGGGATTAGGTCTGGGGATTTGGCTGCGACAGGATATTTATCATCGCGATACGAGCGTGCAGGGAGAGTTACAGCGCTTGTAAGGAATATCCCCCCGTTTGGGGGGATAGCGTCAGATTAGTGCGCTTCACCGATCGGCAGGATGGTACGGCCAAACTGTTCGTTCAGCACTTCACCCATCGCCAGGTAAATGGCGCTTGCGCCACACACTAAGCCAATCCAGCCAGCAACGTGAATGATCGCTTCGTTACCTGCAATGTTGCCGACCGCCAGCAGTGCGAACAGCACTGTCAGGCTCAGGAAGACAAACTGCAACGCGCGGTTAGCTTTCAGCGTGCCGAAGAACATGAACAGTGTAAACACGCCCCACAGACCCAGGTATACGCCCAGGAACTGACCATTGGTTGCATCCGCCAGGCCCATTTTCGGCATGATCAGGATTGCAACCAGCGTCAGCCAGAACGAACCGTAGGAGGTAAAGGCGGTTAAACCGAAGGTGTTGCCTTTTTTATATTCCAGCAGACCGGCAAATATTTGCGCGATACCGCCGTAGAAAATGCCCATCGCCAGAATAATAACGTCAAAGGCGAAGAAACCCGCGTTGTGCAGGTTAAGCAGAATGGTGGTCATGCCAAAGCCCATCAGGCCCAGCGGTGCCGGATTAGCCAACTTAGTGTTGCCCATAATTCCTCAAAATCATCATTGATTGAATGGTGAAATAGTTTCCCCAAATAACGATCACTGTCTTCGGGGCGCGGCATGATAATCAGGGGAGAGGGCACTGTCTATGATCTAACGAAGGGAAAATGAATTATTTTCCCTGTGATGGGCATCACGCTTACGCGTGGTTGATCATTTTGCTAAGACAGACGATTTGAAGTACCGCCGGGATCTGAGGGATTTGGTGGACGATCTGGTGAGAAATACCCATCGCCAGATGGGCGCGGCAGTGGTTATTCCAGATCAAAGGCTTTCACATCAACCGCGTGTCTGCCCCGCATGTTTTCTATGGCTTCTGAATCAAAATGTGCGGAATTAATCGTCGCCAATAACTTTCAGCGTTGCCATGTCAGAGGAGTTTACTGACTGGCCTGAGAAGGTGATTTTAGACACGCAGCGTTTATTGTCGTTGTCGCTATTAATAGTGATCCAGTTGGTCGTTTGTCCCTCTTTAATGGATGACGGGACGTTCAGGCTTTGGCTGGAAGTGCGTACTGCTTTGAAGTAGACGGATGCGCCGTTAAGTTTAATATCGCCGCGATCGGCGGTGAGCTGAATGCGCTTCACTACCCGGCAAACGGGAATTCTCAGCGTGAGATCGTTGGTTGCGTTGCGGGGCATCGCAATCATACCCAGAACTTTATGATCGTTAGCGTGCGCGGCGCTGCTCAGCAGCAGGCCCATAAGCAGGCTGGTGGAAAGGGTTAACACGGATTTCATGGAATTTCTCTTTGACGGCTGTAAAAGTGTGTGACATCAGACCATCTTACCGCCGACGGGAAACCGTTTCATGGTCGTAATCTTTTCTTTTTATTACAATTTTCACATGAATGACCGTGCTGGTTTTGATTTGTTTTATGAATTGATTTTGATTGGAAACTATTCGTTTTTTTGCCTTTCTGCCTTTTTACCTTAATTTTATCGCCACTGTGCTAAAAAAAATTTTCATGCCCCCCTTGATGACGTGGGTTACGACCCCATCTTGTAGACAACCGCAGTGGTGAGTCTGAAAAAAAACGATTCAGGGTAGTTGAAACCGCACGTTTCGCCCTTATTACAGATTCACAACCACATGATGACCGAATTTTTAGTGGAGACGTTTAGATGGGTAAAATTATTGGTATCGACCTGGGTACTACCAACTCTTGTGTAGCGATTATGGATGGCACTACTGCACGTGTGCTGGAGAACGCCGAGGGCGATCGCACCACGCCTTCTATCATTGCTTATACCCAGGATGGTGAAACTCTGGTTGGTCAGCCGGCTAAACGTCAGGCAGTGACAAACCCGCAAAACACCCTGTTTGCGATTAAACGCCTGATTGGCCGCCGCTTCCAGGACGAAGAAGTACAGCGTGATGAAGCCATCATGCCGTACAAAATCATCGGTGCTGACAACGGTGATGCATGGATTGACGTAAAAGGTCAGAAAATGGCACCGCCGCAGATTTCTGCTGAAGTGCTGAAAAAAATGAAGAAAACGGCTGAAGATTACCTGGGCGAACCGGTAACTGAAGCGGTTATCACCGTACCTGCATACTTCAACGATGCTCAGCGTCAGGCAACCAAAGATGCTGGCCGTATCGCAGGTCTGGAAGTAAAACGTATCATCAACGAACCGACCGCAGCGGCACTGGCTTACGGTCTGGATAAAGAAGTCGGCAACCGTACTATCGCGGTTTATGACCTCGGTGGTGGTACTTTCGATATCTCTATTATCGAAATCGACGAAGTTGACGGCGAAAAAACCTTCGAAGTTCTGGCAACCAACGGTGATACCCACCTGGGTGGTGAAGACTTCGACAGCCGTATGATCAACTACCTGGTTGACGAATTTAAGAAAGATCAGGGTATCGATCTGCGTAATGACCCGCTGGCGATGCAGCGTCTTAAAGAAGCCGCTGAGAAAGCGAAGATCGAACTGTCTTCCGCTCAGCAGACCGACGTGAACCTGCCGTACATTACTGCAGACGCGACTGGTCCGAAACACATGAACATCAAAGTGACCCGTGCGAAACTGGAAAGCCTGGTTGAAGACCTGGTTAACCGTTCTATCGAGCCGCTGAAAGTTGCTCTGCAGGATGCTGGTCTGTCTGTTTCCGACGTTCAGGACGTTATCTTGGTCGGTGGTCAGACTCGTATGCCGATGGTACAGAAGAAAGTTGCTGAGTTCTTCGGTAAAGAGCCGCGTAAAGACGTTAACCCGGACGAAGCAGTGGCAATCGGTGCTGCCGTTCAGGGTGGTGTATTGACCGGTGATGTGAAAGACGTGCTGCTGCTGGACGTTACCCCGCTGTCTCTGGGTATCGAAACCATGGGTGGCGTGATGACTCCACTGATCGCGAAAAACACCACTATCCCGACCAAGCACAGCCAGGTGTTCTCTACCGCTGAAGACAACCAGTCTGCGGTAACCATCCACGTGCTGCAGGGTGAACGTAAACGTGCCGCTGATAACAAAGATCTGGGTCAGTTTAACCTGGATGGTATCAGCCCGGCTCCGCGCGGTATGCCGCAGATCGAAGTTACTTTTGACATCGATGCCGACGGTATCCTGCACGTTTCCGCGAAAGACAAAAACAGCGGTAAAGAGCAGAAGATCACCATCAAGGCTTCTTCTGGTCTGAACGAAGAAGAAATTCAGAAAATGGTTCGCGAAGCAGAAGCGAACGCAGAATCTGACCGTAAGTTTGAAGAGCTGGTTCAGACTCGTAACCAGGGTGACCATCTGCTGCACAGTACTCGTAAGCAGGTTGAAGAAGCAGGCGACAAACTGCCGGCTGACGACAAAACTGCCATCGAGTCTGCACTGACCGCACTGGAAACTTCTCTGAAAGGCGAAGACAAAGCGGATATCGAAGCGAAAATGCAGGCGCTGGCACAGGTTTCCCAGAAACTGATGGAAATCGCTCAGCAGCAGCACGCACAGCAGCAGGCTGGTGCAGCAGGCGCTGATGCTTCTGCAAACAACGCGAAAGATGACGACGTTGTCGATGCCGAGTTTGAAGAAGTGAAAGACAAAAAATAATCGCCCTTTGAACGGGTAATTACTGGCACGGGCGAAGAGGTTTCCTCTCCGCCCGTGCACGCATGTTAGGGGCAGATAAAAAGAGATGGCTAAGCAAGACTATTACGAGATTTTAGGCGTTTCCAAGTCAGCGGAAGAGCGTGAAATCAAAAAGGCCTACAAGCGCCTGGCCATGAAATTTCACCCGGACCGCAACCAGGGTGATAAAGAGGCCGAAGCCAAGTTTAAAGAGATCAAAGAAGCGTACGAAATCCTGACCGATGCGCAAAAACGTGCGGCTTACGATCAGTACGGTCATGCTGCGTTTGAGCAAGGCGGCATGGGCGGCGGCGGCGGTTTTGGCGGCGGGGCTGACTTCAGCGATATCTTTGGTGACGTGTTTGGCGATATCTTTGGCGGCGGTCGTGGTCGTCAGCGCGCCTCACGTGGTGCTGATTTACGTTACAACATGGATCTCACTCTGGAAGAAGCCGTGCGTGGCGTCACCAAAGAGATCCGTATTCCGACTCTGGAAGAGTGTGACGTCTGCCACGGTAGCGGTGCGAAGGCAGGTACTCAGCCACAGACCTGCCCAACCTGTCACGGTTCTGGTCAGGTACAGATGCGTCAGGGCTTTTTTGCCGTACAACAGACCTGTCCACACTGTCAGGGCCGCGGTACGCTGATCAAAGATCCGTGCAACAAATGCCACGGTCATGGTCGTGTTGAGAAAAGCAAAACGCTGTCCGTTAAGATCCCGGCAGGGGTTGATACCGGCGACCGCATTCGTTTAGCGGGCGAAGGTGAAGCCGGTGAACATGGTGCGCCAGCAGGTGATTTGTACGTTCAGGTGCAGGTAAAACAGCACCCAATTTTCGAACGTGAAGGCAATAACCTGTACTGCGAAGTACCGATTAACTTTGCGATGGCTGCGCTGGGCGGCGAGATTGAAGTCCCAACGCTGGACGGTCGCGTGAAGCTAAAAATTCCGGGCGAAACGCAAACTGGCAAACTTTTCCGCATGCGTGGAAAGGGCGTCAAGTCTGTACGCGGTGGCGCTCAGGGCGACCTGCTGTGCCGCGTGGTGGTTGAAACCCCAGTGGGCCTGAACGACAAGCAGAAGCAACTGCTCAAAGATCTGCAGGACAGCTTTGGCGGCCCGACCGGCGAACAAAACAGTCCGCGCTCCAAAAGTTTCTTCGACGGTGTGAAGAAGTTCTTTGACGATCTGACTCGCTAATTCGCAGTTTTATCTCGAATAAAAAGCCTGGGACTGAAAAGTCTCAGGCTTTTTTATTTCTGTTTTCCGCTCGGAAAATCTTTATCGACTTACTCTGTATAGATCGTAAAAACCGATTTATCCATCATGAATAATCTAATTTTAACGAGCTTTTTGAGGGTGTAAGATAGTATTTACGAAGTATTCACCCAATAGAGAGAATAAAAGTGAAACATCTGCATCGTTTTTTTAGTAGTGACGCCTCGGGGGGCATCATTCTGATCATCGCAGCCGTGGTCGCTATGCTGATGGCAAATATCGGGGTTACCAGTGGATGGTACCACGCCTTTTTGGAAACGCCCGTTCAACTGCGGGTTGGCGCGCTTGAGATCAACAAAAATATGCTGCTGTGGATCAACGACGCGTTGATGGCGGTGTTCTTCCTGTTGATTGGTCTGGAAGTAAAGCGCGAGTTAATGCAAGGTTCGCTGGCCAGTCTGCGTCAGGCGGCGTTCCCGATCATTGCTGCTATCGGGGGCATGATTGTCCCGGCGCTGCTGTACCTGGCATTCAACTATGCCGATCCCATCACCCGTGAAGGGTGGGCGATCCCGGCGGCAACGGATATCGCTTTTGCGTTAGGTGTGCTGGCGTTGTTGGGCAGTCGTGTACCACTGGCGTTGAAAATCTTCCTGATGGCGCTGGCGATTATTGATGACCTCGGCGCTATCGTAATCATCGCACTGTTCTATACCAGCGATCTCTCGCTGCTGTCGCTGGGCGTTGCCGCGTGCGCAATCCTTGTTTTGGCAGGATTGAATCTGTGCGGAGTGAGACGCACCGGTATTTATATTCTGGTCGGCGTGGTGCTGTGGACTGCCGTACTGAAGTCTGGCGTGCATGCAACGCTGGCGGGCGTGATTGTGGGCTTCTTCATTCCATTGAAGGAAAAACACGGGCGTTCACCGGCGAAGCGATTGGAGCATGTTCTGCATCCATGGGTGGCATACCTGATCCTGCCACTGTTTGCTTTCGCCAACGCGGGTGTTTCACTGCAGGGCGTCACTATTGATGGACTGACCTCGGTGTTACCGCTGGGGATCATTGCGGGTTTGTTGATCGGCAAACCGTTGGGTATCAGTCTGTTTTGCTGGCTGGCGTTACGCCTCAAGGTGGCGCAATTGCCGGAAGGAACGAATTTCCAGCAGATTATGGCGGTCGGTATTCTTTGCGGCATTGGCTTTACGATGTCGATTTTTATTGCCAGCCTGGCGTTTGGCAACGTCGATCCTGAGCTGATTAACTGGGCAAAACTGGGGATCCTGATCGGCTCCTTGTTGTCGGCAGTGATAGGTTACTGCTGGTTACGTGCCCGGTTGAACGCATCAGCCTGACGGGATAACCCTTTCGTGACAATTTTCAGGGAGAGAGTATGTCTCATATAAATTACAACCATCTGTACTACTTTTGGCATGTCTATAAAGAAGGGTCAGTGGTTGGTGCAGCAGAAGCGCTTTATCTGACACCGCAGACCATTACCGGGCAGATTAAAGCGCTTGAGGAACGCTTACAGGGAAAATTGTTTAAGCGGAAGGGGCGTGGGCTGGAGCCCAGTGAGTTAGGCGAATTGGTTTTTCGTTACGCGGATAAGATGTTCACCTTAAGCCAGGAAATGCTGGATATCGTGAACTACCGCAAAGAGTCTAATTTGCTGTTCGATGTCGGCGTGGCGGATGCGCTATCGAAGCAGTTGGTCAGCAGCGTACTGGATGCCGCTGTGGTTGAAGATGAACAAATCCATCTGCGTTGTTTTGAGTCAACGCACGAGATGCTGTTGGATCAACTCAGCCAGCATAAGCTGGATATGATTATCTCCGACTGTCCGATTGATTCAACGCAGCAGGAAGGGTTGTTCTCAGTGCGGATAGGCGAATGCAGCGTGAGTTTTTGGTGCACCAAACCGCTGCCTGAGAAACCATTCCCGGCCTGTCTTGAAGAGCGTCGGTTGCTGATCCCAGGGCGCCGTTCGATGCTCGGACGTAAGCTGCTGAACTGGATCAACTCACAAGGATTGAATGTCGAAATCCTCGGTGAGTTTGATGACGCTGCGCTGATGAAAGCGTTTGGGGCAACGCATAATGCTATTTTTGTTGCACCTACGCTGTATTCGCACAATTTCTATGCCGATGATTCTATTGTTGAAATTGGACGCGTAGAAAATGTGATGGAAGAGTATCACGCCATATTTGCGGAAAGAATGATCCAGCATCCGGCGGTGCAGCGTATTTGCAATGCGGACTACTCGGCATTGTTCAAGCTACAGTAGACATACTTACCGTAATACTCCCGGCTGCGGTACTCACCCGCAGCCGGTTTCATGCTATAGCCTCAATAAGCTACGATACTGCCCACCTTCGCGGATAAATACCGGAATTTTGTTCAATGGCGCGGCATAGTGCAACGTTTGCCCTCCCGAATAACTCTCGCCGGTCGTAAGATCCGTCCATGTTTCCCCTTCCGGTAGCCAGATATCACGTTCGCGCATACCTTCATGCATTACGGGGGCAATCAGCAGGTCAGGACCAAAACAGTACTGGTCAGTGATTGCCCAACTTGTTTCCTGTTCGGGGAAATCAAAAAACAGGGGGCGCATCACTGGCGTATTGTGCTTATGGGTTTCCTCCATCAGCGCTTTGATATAGGGCTTCAGTTTCTCTCGCAACGCCAGGCAACCCGTCAGTACGTCGCACACGTCCTCACCGTAGCTCCAGACTTCGTTCGGTGCACCGGTAGGACACTGGGCGATACCATCCCGGTACGGTTGTTCCGGTAAAATCTGCGGATCGCGGTTGCCGTGCAGACGCATCACCGGGCTAAATACGCCCCACTGGAACCAGCGGATCAGCAGTTCATGGAAATGTGGGTCGTGAATATTACCGCCATGAAAACCACCGATATCCGTCGTCCACCACGGTATCCCCGCGATTCCCATATTGAGTCCGGCGGCAAACTGGTTGCGTAGCGATCTAAACGAGGAGTGAATATCACCTGACCAGACCAGTGCGCCATACTTTTGACTGCCGGCCCAGGCGCAGCGTAGCAGGTTGATAACCTTGTCTTCACCATCGGCTTTCATACCATCAAAAAAGGTTTTGGCGTACATTCGCGGGTAGATATTGCCCACTTCCAGTACCGGCCCGGCATGGTAGCGATAGTTGTCATAGTCATAAACGCTGAACTCAGGTTCGGCTTCGTCTAACCAGAATAGCTTCACGCCCTTATCATAATAGTTGCGTTTGGCTTTGCCCCAGACGTAGTCCCGCGCACCCGGATGGGTAGCATCAAAGAAAGTGGTGTTGCCGAGGAAATCCATATTGATCGGCAAGCCACGTTCCGTTTGTACCAGCCAGCCGTTTTCGCGCATCTCCCGATAGCTTTCTGTGCGGTTATCCACCGTCGGCCAGACGGAGACCATCAGCTCAATTTCCAGCGATTTCAGCTCGGCAATCATGGCATCAGGGTCGGGCCAGTCGCGCGCATCGAACATCCAGTCACCCTGATTCGGCCAGTGAAAGAAGTCGATAACGATCACCGAGATGGGCAGATTGCGGCGCTTATATTCGCGGGCAACCTCCAGCAGCTCTGCCTGCGTACGATAGCGGAGTTTGCACTGCCAGAAGCCCATGGCGTAGTCCGGCATCATCGGCGGTGTGCCGGTAGCCAGCGCATATGCCCGGCTAATTTCTGCTGGGGTATCGCCAGCCGTGATCCAGTAGTCCAGCTGTTCGCTGACCTGTGCTTCCCATTCGGTAACGTTGTGGGCAAAGGTTACGCGCCCGACTGCCGGGTTGTTCCATAAAAATCCGTAGCCCAGACTGGAGAGCATAAACGGTACTGAGGCCTGGGAGTTACGTTGCGCCAGCTCAAGAACGCATCCTTTGAGATCCAGGTTAGCCTGTTGATACTGCCCCATACCATAAATTTTTTCCCCTTCGGTGGCTTCGAAGCGGGCTTTAAGTGAATATTTCCCACCCTGAATAGGTCGGAATTCGCGCCCTTCAAGGTTGAGTGCGCTGACGTACTGGCCGTGAGAAGATTCATCCTCGCCAATTTCGCCCCGCAGGCGCCAGAACTCCTGCAACAGAGGTTTGTGTGGATGGCGGTAAAAGGTAACTTGTCCTTTTTGATTGACGATAGCGATAATTTTGCCGTTGGTCAGCGTCGCCTGGTGGTGCTCATAATCAATGTGGCAGTGGCTTTCTGCGACTGGCTCAGTCAATGCCCAGTCTTCATTTCTCATTACCGGCAGATGACGGCCACTGCGTACGCGCAGGCTGTTCTCGCCCCAGGGTTCAATCCATAAATAGCGATCGTTTTGCTGCCAGACCAGGCGACGCGGGTCATGTTGCATAAATGGCATGGTGGTGCCTCCCATATTTCGAGGGTGAAGGTAAAGATCGTTTTTAGTTGATGGTTTCCAGATCGTGGCGAATCTTCTCTTCCATCGCTTCGTATTTACGAAAGAAAAGTAGTGGGATCGCTGCGAGCGCGAAGAGTAGGGCGGGTGCCCAGATAAAGGCCCAGGTAATTCCCTCCAGACCCGCAGCACTCTGGGCATGGTTGGGGACATAGCCAAAACTGTTCATGATCCAGGCAGCGAAAGCGGTACCGAGGCCACTACCCATCTTGATGCAGAAGGTGCTGCCGAAGGCGATAAGAATGCCGGTAGCCTTAATACCCGTCTTCCATGCGCCGAAGTCGACTGCGAAGCCCAGCATGGCAAACGGCATTGAGCAGGCGATACCGCTGCCGATATTGCCGAGTACCCAGGCGGCGATGAGAAAAGGAATGTTGTCCGCTGCCAGCCACATCATGATGCCGCCAAGCGTGGCGACCAGCAGACCGCCTACCCATATCCACGTTTTAGCCAGGTATTTGCTAAAGAAGGGGATAGCGATGATAAACAGGATCTGAATTGTCGCCAGGCTGTTAATCAGCGGAACCAGATCTTTGCGGTCGAGGTTGTAGGTAAGATAGTAGACAATCGTTGTGGAGCGTTGTTGTAGGGCAATCCAGAAGATCAGGTTTGCCAGCACCATCAGGATCCATGGCCAGTTGCCTTTCATTGCCGCAAAACTCTTTTTCATCGGCAATTTAGGTTCTTGCTGAATTTTATCCGTATTCATTTCTCGGATATTTTTAAAGGCGAAAAGCGTTAACGAACAGGATATTACGGCAAATATAATCGCCGTATAAATAAAACCCGCATGATCATTTCCGTTACCTAAAAAAGCAACTAACGGCAGTGCGGTCGCATTCATTAATAAAACCCCAATTTGCCCACCGGTCATTCGCCAGGAATTTAAAACCAGTCTTTCCTTAGGAGATAAGGTCATCAGGGGTAATATTGCACTGAGCGGTGTATTAAGTCCGGTAAATAGAATGCTGGCAATCATATAAGATATTGCTGCATAGATAGCTTTTCCGGTCATACTGATATCAGGAGACCAAAATGACAGGGCGCTGAATACGGCAAAAGGTAATGGCAACCATAAAAACCAGGGGCGGCATTTACCGTAACGCGAACGCGTTTTATCGATGATGATCCCCCATATGGGGGCGTCTATGCCATCGACAATACGCGCCAGCAGCAGGATGACGCCTGCTACGGCGAGGCTAATACCTGCAACGTCTGTGTAGAAATATAAAATGTAAGTTGAACCGAAACAATACAGCAGATTACCCGCCACATCCAAAGAGCCGTAGCTAATACGCTGTAGTAAAGATAATGATGTTGACCCGCATGACTGGGTATCCTCAATAACAGAACTCATAATAATAACTCCGATACTGGAACGATACGCCCAGAAAAACAGCTTCTACTTTCCAAGCAAGTTTTAAATATTATTTTTTATGTCGTTACTGAATTTAACCTCAGATTAAAATGAGTGAGTAAGGTGTACATGAAAAGTAGTTAACCCTACCGCGGCAATCAATTATCAAATCTTACATCAGGATTGCGTTTATTCGTTTTTGAATGAACGATGTTTCTATTTGCTAAGGTGGTCACAGTTTTTTTAATAATGAAATAAAAAAAGGAAAACAGTGAAAGAAAATAACTTTCACGTATTACGCGACGCGACTGAGGAAGGGATAGCTGAAAAAACAGGCTGGTCAGGAAGAGTGTGAACGAGCGAGAACAACATCAGTGGCTAAAGAGAAAAACGTCAGATAGCAGGCATAAAAAAACCCGCTTGCGCGGGTTTTTCACAAAGCGACAACAAGCAGGCGATTAAGCCAGTTTGTTGATCTGTGCAGTCAGGTTTGCTTTATGACGTGCAGCTTTGTTTTTGTGGATCAGACCTTTAGCAGCCTGACGGTCCACGATTGGTTGCATTTCGTTAAATGCTTTCAGTGCAGTAGCTTTGTCGCCAGCTTCGATAGCTGCGTATACTTTCTTGATGAAAGTACGCATCATAGAGCGACGGCTAGCGTTGTGCTTGCGGGCCTTTTCAGACTGAACGGCGCGCTTCTTAGCTGATTTGATATTAGCCAAGGTCCAACTCCCAAATGTGTTCTATATGGACAATTCAAAGGCCGAGGAATATGCCCTTTTAGCCTTCTTTTGTCAATGGATTTGTGCAAATAAGCGCCGTTTAAATTGCAGCACTCGTTGCGTAGTGATGGCGCAGGATTCTACCAGCTTGCGTGGCGTGAATACAGCTTTTCCACGAGAAAAATTGCATTGGCGTGCCCGTGAAGGTCTGCAATTTGTTTCATAACAATGAAAACAATCCTCTTTCTGTTTCGTAGAAACAATCGCCGGTTAACGTTGACCGCGGTACAGGGTATACTTTCACGATTTTCACTGTTTTGAGCCAGACATGAAGCTGATACGAGGCATACATAATCTCAGTCAGGCCCCGCATGGGTGTGTGCTGACTATTGGTAATTTCGACGGCGTGCACCGTGGCCACCGTGCGTTGCTGCAGGGTTTACGGGAAGAAGGGCGCAAACGCAATTTACCGGTGATGGTGATGATTTTCGAGCCGCAGCCGCTGGAGCTGTTTGCGACCGACAAGTCACCTGCGCGCCTCACTCGCCTGCGCGAAAAACTGCGTTATCTGGCGGAATGCGGCGTGGACTACGTGCTGTGCGTGCGTTTTGACAGGCGCTTTGCGGCATTAACGGCGCAGACCTTCATCAGCGATCTGCTGGTTAAGCGCCTTGGTGTACAATTTCTTGCCGTTGGTGATGATTTCCGCTTTGGCGCTAGCCGTGCGGGCGATTTCTTGTTATTACAGGAAGCGGGCGCTGAGTATGGTTTTGATATCACCAGCACCCAAACCTTCTGCGAAGGCGGTGTGCGCATTAGCAGCACCGCGGTACGTCAGGCGCTGGCAGAAGATAACCTGCAACTGGCCGAAAGCCTGCTTGGGCATCCTTTTACTATCTCAGGACGTGTCGTTCACGGTGATGAATTAGGGCGCACCATCGGTTTTCCGACGGCAAACTTACCGCTGCGTCGCCAGGTTTCTCCGGTGAAAGGGGTTTATGCGGTTGAAGTGATGGGACTGGGCGATAAACCGTTGCCCGGCGTCGCCAACATCGGCACCCGCCCGACGGTAGCAGGCGTACGCCAACAGTTGGAAGTGCATCTATTGGACGTTGTAATGGACCTGTATGGTCGCCATATAGATGTAGTACTGCGTAAAAAAATACGCAGCGAACAGCGATTTGCCTCGCTGGATGAACTAAAAGCGCAGATTGCGCGTGATGAGTTGACTGCCCGTGAATTTTTTGGGCTAACAAAACCGGCTTAATGCCTATACGAGTTTTAAATACGGAACCGAGAATCTGATGAGTGACTATAAATCAACCCTGAATTTGCCGGAAACAGGGTTCCCGATGCGCGGCGATCTCGCCAAGCGCGAACCGGGAATGCTGGCGCGTTGGACTGATGATGACCTGTACGGCATCATTCGTGCGGCCAAAAAAGGCAAAAAAACCTTCATTCTGCATGATGGCCCTCCTTATGCGAATGGCAGCATTCATATTGGTCACTCGGTTAACAAGATTCTGAAAGACATTATCGTGAAGTCCAAAGGACTCACGGGTTATGACTCGCCTTACGTTCCGGGCTGGGACTGCCACGGTCTGCCGATCGAGCTGAAAGTAGAGCAGGAATACGGCAAACCGGGCGAGAAGTTTACCGCCGCTGAGTTCCGTGCCAAGTGCCGCGAATACGCAGCGACCCAGGTTGACGGTCAGCGTAAAGACTTTATCCGTCTTGGCGTACTGGGTGACTGGTCGCATCCGTACCTGACCATGGACTTCAAAACCGAAGCCAACATCATTCGTGCGCTGGGTAAAATCATCGGCAACGGTCACCTGCACAAAGGTGCGAAGCCGGTGCACTGGTGCGTTGACTGCCGTTCCGCGCTGGCGGAAGCGGAAGTTGAGTATTATGACAAAACCTCCCCGTCCATCGACGTGGCGTTCCACGCCGCCGATCAGGATGCGGTGAAAGCGAAATTTGGCGTTTCTGACGTCAACGGCCCGATCTCTCTGGTTATCTGGACCACTACCCCGTGGACGTTACCGGCGAACCGCGCAATCTCTCTGGCACCTGATTTTGACTATGCGCTGGTGCAGATTGACGGCCAGGCTGTGATTCTGGCGAAAGATCTGGTTGAAAGTGTTATGCAGCGTATTGGCGCGGCTGAATACACCATTCTCGGCACCGTTAAAGGCGCTGAGCTGGAACTGCTGCGCTTTACCCATCCGTTTATGGGCTTTGATGTGCCGGCTATCCTTGGCGATCACGTTACGCTGGATGCGGGTACCGGTGCGGTTCATACCGCTGGCGGTCACGGTCCGGATGACTACGTCATCAGCCAGAAATACGGTCTGGAAATCGCTAACCCGGTTGGCCCGGACGGCGCATACCTGGCGGGTACTTATCCGGATCTGGACGGCGTGAACGTCTTTAAGGCCAACGACAAAATCGTTGCGCTGCTGAGCGAAAAAGGCGCGCTGCTGCACGTTGAGAAGATGCAGCACAGCTACCCATGCTGCTGGCGTCACAAGTCACCGATCATCTTCCGCGCGACCCCACAGTGGTTCGTCAGCATGGATCAAAAAGGCCTGCGCGCACAGTCGCTGAAAGAGATCAAAGGCGTGCAGTGGATCCCGGACTGGGGCCAGGCGCGTATTGAATCGATGGTTGCTAACCGTCCTGACTGGTGTATCTCCCGTCAGCGTACGTGGGGTGTGCCGATGTCTCTGTTTGTTCACAAAGACACCGAAGAGCTGCACCCGCGCGCTATCGAACTGATGGAAGAAGTGGCTAAACGCGTTGAAGTTGACGGCATCCAGGCGTGGTGGGATCTCGATCCGAAAGATATCCTCGGCGACGAAGCTGACCAGTATGTCAAAGTCCCGGATACGCTGGACGTGTGGTTCGACTCTGGTTCAACCCACTCCTCCGTCGTGGACGTACGTCCTGAGTTTGTAGGCCATGCGGCAGATATGTATCTGGAAGGCTCTGACCAGCACCGTGGCTGGTTCATGTCATCTCTGATGATCTCCACCGCCATGAAAGGCAAAGCACCTTATCGCCAGGTACTGACTCACGGTTTCACCGTTGATGGTCAGGGCCGTAAGATGTCCAAGTCTATCGGTAACACCGTTTCTCCGCAGGATGTGATGAACAAACTGGGCGCGGATATTCTGCGTCTGTGGGTGGCTTCAACCGACTATACCGGTGAAATGGCCGTTTCTGACGAAATTCTGAAACGTGCTGCCGACAGCTATCGTCGTATCCGTAACACCGCGCGCTTCCTGCTGGCGAACCTGAATGGGTTCGATCCGGTTAAAGACATGGTGAAACCGGAAGAGATGGTGGTGCTGGACAGGTGGGCGGTAGGTTGTGCGCAAGCGGCGCAGGACGAAATCCTGAAAGCCTATGAAGCCTATGACTTCCACGAAGTGGTACAGCGCCTGATGCGCTTCTGCTCCGTCGAAATGGGTTCGTTCTACCTCGACATCATCAAAGACCGTCAGTACACCGCGAAAGCGGATAGCGTGGCGCGTCGTAGCTGCCAGACAGCGCTGTTCCATATCGCTGAAGCGCTAGTTCGTTGGATGGCGCCGATCATGTCCTTCACCGCCGATGAAATCTGGGGCTACCTGCCGGGCGATCGTGAGAAGTATGTCTTTACCGGTGAATGGTACGAAGGTCTGTTTGGCTTAGGCGAAACCGAAGCGATGAACGATGCCTTCTGGGACGAGCTGTTGAAAGTGCGTGGCGAAGTGAACAAAGTCATCGAACAGGCGCGTGCGGATAAGAAAGTCGGCGGTTCTCTGGAAGCGGCAGTGACCCTGTACGCTGAACCTGAGCTGGCGGCGAAACTGACCGCGCTGGGCGAAGAGTTGCGTTTTGTACTGCTGACCTCTGGTGCGACGGTTGCGGATTATGCAGCGGCTCCTGCTGATGCTCAGCAGAGCGAACTGCTCAAAGGTCTGAAAATCGTACTGAGCAAAGCCGAAGGTGAGAAATGCCCGCGCTGCTGGCATTACACTACCGACGTCGGCCAGGTGGCGGAACATGCAGATATCTGCGGACGCTGTGTCAGCAACATCGCCGGTGATGGCGAACAACGTAAGTTTGCCTGATGAGTAAGCCTCTTTGTTCAACAGGACTACGCTGGCTGTGGCTGGTGGTAGTCGTGCTGATTATCGATTTAGGCAGCAAATACCTGATCCTCCAGAACTTTGCTCTGGGGGATACGGTGTCGCTGTTTCCGTCGCTTAATCTGCACTACGCGCGTAACTATGGTGCGGCGTTTAGCTTCTTAGCCGACAGCGGCGGCTGGCAACGTTGGTTCTTTGCCGGAATCGCCATCGGTATTTGCGTCATCCTGATGGTGATGATGTATCGCTCGAAGGCGACGCAGAAGCTGAACAACATCGCGTATGCGTTAATCATTGGCGGTGCACTGGGCAACTTGTTCGACCGCCTGTGGCACGGCTTCGTGGTTGATATGATTGACTTTTACGTCGGCGACTGGCATTTCGCGACCTTCAATCTGGCCGATACTGCTATCTGTATCGGCGCGGCATTGATTGTTCTCGAAGGCTTCCTGCCGTCGAAAGAGAAAAAAGCCGCATAAAAAAATGCCGGATGGCGCTATGCTAATCCGGCCTACAATATACTGCGATCCTTGTTGGCCCGGTAAGCGTATCGCCACCGGGCAAACAGGCGGCAGCAATTTTAAAGAGCAACCTGCATGTCTAAATCAGTACAGAGTAACAGTGCGGTGCTGGTGCACTTCACCCTTAAGCTCGACGATGGCTCAACCGCAGAGTCAACCCGCAATAACGGCAAGCCTGCGCTGTTTCGCCTGGGCGACGGTTCTCTGTCTGAAGGACTGGAACAACACCTGCTGGGGCTAAAAGAAGGTGATAAAACCACTTTTGCTCTGGAACCGGATGCCGCCTTTGGCGTGTCAAGTCCGGACTTAATTCAGTATTTCTCGCGTCGGGAGTTTATGGACGCGGGCGAGCCAGAAATTGGCGCTATCATGCTCTTTACCGCAATGGACGGCAGTGAGATGCCTGGCGTGATCCGCGAAATCAACGGTGATTCGATCACGGTTGATTTCAACCATCCGCTGGCCGGGCATACCGTTCATTTTGATATTGAAGTGCTGGAAGTCGAACCGGCACTGGAGGCGTAAAATGCAGATCCTGTTGGCCAACCCGCGCGGTTTTTGCGCTGGCGTAGACCGCGCTATCAGCATTGTGGAAAACGCGCTGGCTATTTATGGCGCACCGATTTATGTCCGTCACGAGGTGGTGCATAACCGCTATGTGGTGGATAGCCTGCGCGAGCGCGGCGCTATTTTTATCGAGCAAATCAGCGAAGTGCCGGATGGCGCGATCCTGATTTTCTCCGCTCATGGCGTATCTCAGGCGGTGCGTAACGAAGCCAAAGGCCGTGACCTCACGGTTTTTGATGCGACCTGCCCGCTGGTAACGAAAGTGCATATGGAAGTTGCCCGTGCCAGTCGTCGTGGCGAAGAATCCATTCTGATTGGTCACGCCGGGCACCCGGAAGTCGAAGGCACGATGGGCCAGTACAGCAACCCGCAAGGGGGAATGTATCTGGTTGAATCACCAGATGATGTGCTGAAACTGAATGTGAAAAATGAAGGCAAATTATCCTTCATGACGCAGACAACGCTTTCCGTTGACGACACTTCTGACGTTATTGATGCACTGCGTCAACGCTTCCCGAAAATTGTCGGGCCGCGCAAAGACGATATCTGTTATGCCACCACCAACCGTCAGGAAGCGGTTCGCGCGCTGGCGGAACAGGCTGATGTTGTGCTGGTGGTCGGCTCTAAGAACTCCTCTAACTCCAACCGTCTGGCTGAACTGGCCCAGCGAATGGGGAAAGCGGCGTATTTGATTGACGATGCGACCGACATTCAGGAAGCGTGGGTGAAAGAAGCGAAGTGTGTGGGCGTGACGGCCGGAGCCTCGGCGCCGGATATCCTGGTGCAAAACGTGATTGCTCGCCTGCAAGAGCTTGGTGGTGGGGAAGCGATCCCACTGGAAGGCCGCGAAGAGAACATCGTTTTCGAAGTGCCGAAAGAGCTGCGTGTGGATGTTCGTGAAGTAGAGTAAGTCTTTCCGGTTACGATTATGAGAAGATGCCAGACTTAACGTCTGGCATTTTTTTATGGAGAAACCATGCGCTTACCGATCATTCTTGATACCGATCCCGGCATTGATGATGCCGCCGCCATTGCCGCCGCGCTGTTTGCCCCTGAGCTGGATCTGCAACTGATGACCACGGTAGCAGGCAATGTGTCGGTGGAGAAAACCACCCGTAATGCGTTGCAACTGCTGCACTTCTGGAATGCGGATGTTCCGCTGGCGCAGGGAGCATCAATGCCGCTGGTGCGGCCACTGCGTGATGCCGCTTCCGTGCACGGCGAGTCCGGTATGGAAGGGTATGAATTTGTCGAACACGACCGCCAGGCGATGGCAAAACCCGCCTTCCAGGCGATTCGCGATGCGCTGATGCATGCCCCGCAGCCCGTGACGCTGGTGGCGATTGGCCCGCTGACCAACATTGCGCTGCTGCTGACCCATTATCCTGAATGCGTATTTAACATTCACCGTCTGGTGATTATGGGCGGCTCTGCCGGGCGCGGGAACTTCACACCCAACGCCGAGTTTAATATTGCTATCGATCCCGAGGCCGCAGCGAAAGTCTTCCAGAGTGGGCTGGAGATTGTGATGTGTGGGCTGGATGTGACCAATCAGGCCATGCTCGCCCCAGACTATCTGGCGACGTTGCCTCAACTTAACCAGACGGGAAAAATGCTGCATGCACTGTTTAGCCATTACCGTAGCGGCAGCATGAATACGGGGCTGCGAATGCACGATCTGTGTGCCATTGCCTGGCTGGTGCGCCCGGAACTGTTTACCCTGCAGTCGTGTTTCGTGGCGGTTGAAACCCAGGGCGAATATACCTCGGGTACGACGGTAGTGGACATTGAAGGACGCTTGGGGCATCCGGCAAATGCGCAGGTTGCGCTGGGCCTGAACGTTGAAGGTTTCCAGCAGTGGGTGGCAGAGGTATTTGCCCGCGCACTGTAATCAGGTGTTGTGCAACGGCACCTTCTCGCTGAGATAATCAATCATCGCCCGCATTCTGGCGGGCATATGTTGATTGCGCGTCCATAGCAGCCACAGTTCCCCGCTGTAGTCGCTGATAAATTCCCATTCTGGCAGTACCTGGACAATCTCGCCATTGGCGAGTGCCTCGCTGGCGGTGAACAGTGGCAGGCTGCCGATTCCCAGATCCTTTTTTACCGCGTCCAGGCGTACACCGGTGTGGTTGGCGGCGTAGCGGCCATGAGTCTGAATGGTCTCCATGCGCTCACCGCGTCGAAACTTCCAACGTGAATCCGCAGGTGTCTCGCCAAGACTGATACAGCTATGCTCGCGCAGTGCCTGCGGGTGCTCGGGCGTACCGTGCTTGCGTAAGTATTCGGGGGTTGCGCATATCACATGGCTGACCGGCATCAGCGGTTTCCCGTACAGGCCCGGGGAAGGCGACTGACTGATGCGCAGTGCAAGGTCGACGCCGTCGTCGATTAAATCCATATACCGGTCTTCCAGCCGAAGGCAGACGTCCACTTGCGGGTAGCGCGTAAAGAATTCGGCCATCAGTGGATGAATGACAAATCGCCCCACCGCTTTCGGCACGCTGAGGGTCAGTTGCCCTTGCGCGATGGTTTGTCGACTGCTGCCTGAGTCGACGGCCATTTGTGCCGCATGCAGCATTTCCTGCGCGTGTGCATACACAATTTTGCCCGTTTCGCTGAGCGCCAGCTTGCGCGTCGTACGGTGCAGCAGCTTACTGCCCAACGCCTTCTCGAGGCGTGAAGCGCTGCGGCTAATAGCGGAAGGCGTAGCACCCGAGGCTTTGGCGGCGGCGGAGAAGCTCCCCTGGTCGATAATCAACACAAAGGTGGCAAGGTCGGGAAGAAGATTAGGGTTCATTTGTGCGTACCAGGCAAAGATGCATTGAACCAGCTCAGGATTATCGCCGTCAGTAAAGTGAATATACTCTTCCCATCAATAGGAGAGCAATCATGACTGAACGTCTTTATTACACCAGCGATAACACTGAAGGCCAGGCTAACTTACTGAGTTGCTCGGCTGAGCCGGATGGACGGTACGCGGTGGTACTGGATAGAACCCTTTTTCACCCGCAGGGAGGCGGGCAGCCTGCGGATGCGGGCTGGATTGATGGTGAGCGGGTTGAAACAGTCCTCGCGCGCGGTGACGATGTGGTGCACATTGTGGCAAAACCGCTCCTCCCCGGTATCGTGAACCTGCGTGTGGATGCCGCGCTGCGTCAACTGCACGCCCGCCTGCACTCGGCAGGACATCTTATCGGCCTGGCGGGTACAGCGTTCGGCTGGCTCCCGGTGAAAGCACACCATTGGCCCAATGAGGGGCGCATTACTTTCGCCGCCGGTGAAAACGGTACGTTACCGGATACGCTATCGCTGCAGGAGAAAATTAACGCTTGGCAGGCAGACAATCTCGCCAGACAAGTGATATTCACCGACGGGTTGCGGCAGGTTGGATTTGGTCATCTCCTCGCTTATCCCTGCGGAGGGACGCATGTTGCCCATCTCTCTGAGATTGGACCGGTGACGATTACTCAGGTGAAGATGAAAAAAGGGCAAATGATCGTCAACTACACGCTCGTGCCATAAAACCACACTCGCGAAAATATCTACGCAGACTGGCTGATTTCTGCTCGTATTTCCGTCGTTTTCCCATCATTTTGCGCCATACTGAGTAAGTTTGACTTCTTTCCTGTACTCCAGCAATGATTCATCCTGCGGGATGAATCATGTCTTTTACTGATATTCCCCTCTGTTTATCATTAAATTCTAATTATGGGTGTTTTCAGCTAGCGGCCTCCGGGCGCGCTGGTTACTCTGAAAACGGTTTACGCAATTTTTATAAAAGAGAATAGCTATGCATGAAGCACAAATCCGTGTCGCCATTGCCGGCGCCGGTGGCCGCATGGGACGGCAGTTAATCCAGGCCGCCATGGCGATGGAAGGTGTTCAATTGGGTGCCGCGTTAGAGCGCGAAGGCTCGTCCTTACTGGGAAGCGATGCCGGAGAATTAGCGGGGGCCGGAAAAACGGGCGTTACCGTGCAAAGCAGCCTTGACGCGGTGAAAGATGATTTCGATGTTTTCATCGATTTTACCCGCCCGGAAGGCACGCTGGCGCATCTGGCGTTTTGCCGCCAGCACGGTAAAGGGATGGTGATTGGCACCACCGGCTTTGATGACGCAGGTAAACAGGCTATTCGCGATGCCGCGCAGGAGATTGCTATCGTTTTCGCCGCGAACTTTAGCGTTGGCGTCAATGTCATGCTTAAGCTGCTGGAGAAGGCGGCGAAAGTGATGGGTGATTACACCGATATTGAGATTATTGAAGCTCACCACCGCCATAAAGTTGATGCGCCGTCAGGCACTGCGCTGGCGATGGGCGAGGCGATTGCCGGGGCGCTGGATAAGGATTTAAAAGAGTGTGCCGTCTATTCGCGTGAAGGTTACACCGGCGAGCGCGTACCGGGCACGATCGGTTTTGCCACGGTGCGGGCGGGGGATATCGTCGGTGAGCATACCGCGATGTTTGCTGATATTGGCGAGCGTATTGAGATCACGCATAAAGCGTCCAGCCGCATGACTTTTGCCAATGGCGCAGTGCGTTCGGCAATTTGGCTAAAATCAAAGTCAAATGGTCTTTTTGACATGAAAGATGTGCTTGATTTACGCAGTTTATAGCTTTCATTACCCTTCGTGATGTGGTTATTGTAATCATAATTATTTGATTACATAGGGCAATATTTTATTGCCCTTTTATTTTTGGCTTCTGAATGTGTTTTTTCTTTTAATTGGTTATTTGTCTATGTTTTGTTGGGTAATTCTGTTATCTCAATGTAAATTTTGACCAAATGGTCCACTTTTTTCTCTCCCGCATTCTGTTTTTACACTCTTTGTCTGCCGCAAGCGTTTTCCACCCTGAGTTAGCTGATCTTTTTGCCTGTTAAATCGTGTGTTTTATCCCAGTGGCGCAAAATAATAATAAAAAAAGCCCTTTTGGGTAGACTTTTGTGTGAGCTATCTCTAGAATGCCGCCGTTTGCCAGAAATCCAAGGTAAGCAAATTTGCATTGATTCATGAGGTGTTAATGAATTAATATGCAAATAAAGTGAGTGAATATTCTCTGGAGGGTGTTTTGATTAAGTCAGCGCTATTGGTTCTGGAAGACGGAACCCAGTTTCACGGTCGGGCCATAGGGGCAACAGGTTCGGCGGTTGGGGAAGTCGTTTTCAATACTTCAATGACCGGTTATCAAGAAATCCTCACTGATCCTTCCTATTCCCGCCAAATCGTCACTCTTACTTATCCTCATATCGGTAATGTCGGCACCAATGAAGCCGATGCAGAATCTTCTCAGGTACATGCGCAAGGCCTGGTCATCCGCGACCTGCCGCTGATTGCCAGCAACTTCCGCGATACTGAAGACCTCTCTTCTTACCTCAAGCGCCATAACATTGTGGCGATTGCTGATATCGATACCCGTAAGCTGACGCGTTTGCTGCGTGAAAAGGGCGCACAGAACGGCTGCATCATCGTGGGCGATAACCCGGATGCGGCGCTGGCACTGGAAAAAGCAAAAGCTTTCCCAGGCCTGAACGGTATGGATCTGGCGAAAGAAGTGACCACCGCGGAGCCTTATAGTTGGACGCAGGGGAGCTGGACGCTAGCCGGTGACCTGCCGGAAGCGAAATCTGCCGATGAAATGCCGTTCCACGTTGTGGCTTACGATTTCGGCGCCAAACGTAACATTCTGCGTATGTTAGCGGACCGCGGCTGCCGCCTGACGGTTGTACCGGCGAAAACCTCAGCAGAAGACGTTCTGAAGATGAATCCGGACGGTATTTTCCTGTCCAACGGCCCTGGCGACCCGGCACCGTGCGACTACGCAATTACCGCGATTCAGAAATTCCTCGAAACCGATATTCCGGTATTTGGCATCTGCCTCGGCCATCAGTTGCTGGCGCTGGCGAGCGGTGCGAAGACCATTAAGATGAAGTTTGGCCACCACGGCGGTAACCATCCGGTAAAAGATATTGATAACAATACCGTGATGATCACCGCACAGAACCACGGTTTTGCTGTAGATGAAGCCTCCATGCCTGCCAACCTGCGCGTGACCCACAAGTCACTGTTCGACGGCACCTTGCAGGGGATTCATCGTACCGATAAACCGGCGTTTAGCTTCCAGGGGCACCCTGAAGCGAGTCCGGGTCCGCACGACGCTGCACCGTTGTTCGACCACTTTATCGAGTTAATTGAGCAATACCGTCAGTCCGCGAAATAATCAGGAGTAAAAGAGCCATGCCAAAACGTACAGACATAAAAAGTATCCTGATTCTGGGCGCGGGTCCGATTGTTATCGGTCAAGCGTGTGAGTTTGACTATTCCGGCGCGCAGGCGTGTAAAGCCCTGCGTGAAGAGGGTTACCGCGTTATTCTGGTGAACTCCAACCCGGCAACCATCATGACCGACCCGGAAATGGCCGATGCCACTTACATCGAGCCGATTCACTGGGAAGTGGTGCGCAAAATTATTGAGAAAGAACGCCCGGATGCGGTGCTGCCAACCATGGGCGGTCAGACAGCGCTGAACTGCGCGCTGGAACTGGAACGCCAGGGCGTACTGGCTGAGTTCGGCGTGACCATGATTGGCGCAACGGCGGATGCCATTGATAAAGCGGAAGACCGTCGTCGCTTCGATATCGCGATGAAAAAGATTGGTCTCGACACCGCACGTTCAGGCATCGCTCACACCATGGAAGAAGCGCTGGCGGTTGCCGCTGACGTTGGCTTCCCGTGCATTATCCGCCCTAGCTTCACCATGGGCGGCACCGGTGGCGGTATCGCCTATAACCGCGAAGAGTTCGAAGAAATCTGCGAACGCGGTCTGGATCTTTCCCCAACCAACGAGCTGCTGATTGATGAATCACTGATTGGCTGGAAAGAGTACGAGATGGAAGTGGTGCGTGATAAAAACGACAACTGCATCATCGTTTGCTCCATCGAAAACTTCGACGCGATGGGCATCCATACCGGTGACTCCATCACCGTAGCACCTGCCCAGACGCTGACCGACAAAGAATATCAAATCATGCGTAACGCCTCGATGGCGGTACTGCGTGAAATCGGCGTGGAAACCGGCGGTTCTAACGTCCAGTTTGCGGTAAACCCGAAAAACGGTCGCCTGATTGTCATCGAGATGAACCCGCGCGTATCCCGTTCTTCTGCGCTGGCATCTAAAGCCACCGGTTTCCCGATTGCGAAAGTCGCCGCCAAGCTGGCGGTGGGCTATACCCTCGACGAACTGATGAACGACATCACCGGCGGCCGTACTCCGGCTTCATTTGAGCCGTCCATCGACTACGTTGTGACCAAAATTCCACGCTTCAACTTCGAGAAATTCGTTGGCGCTAACGACCGTCTGACCACGCAGATGAAATCTGTCGGTGAAGTGATGGCGATTGGCCGCACCCAGCAGGAATCGCTGCAGAAAGCGCTGCGCGGTCTGGAAGTGGGCGCGACCGGCTTCGACCCGAAAGTAAGCCTGGACGACCCGGAAGCACTGACTAAAATCCGTCGCGAGCTGAAAGACGCGGGCGCTGAGCGTATCTGGTACATCGCCGATGCCTTCCGTGCTGGCCTGTCCGTCGATGGCGTGTTCAATCTGACCAACATCGACCGCTGGTTCCTGGTGCAGATTGAAGAGCTGGTACGTCTGGAAGAAAAAGTCACCGACCTTGGCATCAACGGCCTCGACGCTGACTTCCTGCGCGTACTGAAGCGCAAAGGCTTCGCCGATGCGCGTCTGGCGAAACTGGCCGGCGTTCGCGAAGCGGAAATCCGCAAACTGCGCGACCAGTACAATCTGCACCCGGTCTACAAACGCGTGGATACCTGTGCGGCAGAATTTGCCACCGACACCGCTTACATGTACTCCACCTATGAAGATGAGTGCGAAGCGAACCCGTCCGTTGACCGCGATAAAATCATGGTGCTGGGCGGTGGTCCAAACCGTATCGGTCAGGGTATTGAGTTTGACTACTGCTGCGTACACGCCTCGCTGGCGCTGCGCGAAGACGGTTACGAGACCATCATGGTCAACTGTAACCCGGAAACCGTTTCAACTGATTACGACACCTCTGACCGCCTGTACTTCGAACCGGTCACGCTGGAAGACGTACTGGAAATCGTTCGTATCGAGAAGCCGAAAGGCGTCATCGTACAGTACGGTGGACAGACCCCGCTGAAGCTGGCGCGTGCGCTGGAAGCGGCAGGTGTACCGGTTATCGGTACCAGCCCGGATGCCATCGACCGCGCGGAAGACCGCGAGCGTTTCCAGCAGGCGGTTGACCGTCTGAAGCTGAAACAACCGGCGAATGCTACCGTAACGGCTATCGAACAGGCTGTTGAGAAGGCGAAAGAGATTGGCTACCCGCTGGTAGTGCGTCCGTCGTATGTTCTCGGTGGTCGCGCGATGGAAATCGTCTACGACGAAGCCGACCTGCGTCGCTACTTCCAGACCGCAGTCAGCGTTTCTAACGATGCGCCGGTACTGCTGGACCGTTTCCTTGATGACGCGGTTGAAGTGGACGTGGACGCTATCTGCGACGGTGAAATGGTGCTGATTGGCGGCATCATGGAGCACATCGAACAGGCGGGCGTGCACTCCGGTGACTCCGCATGTTCTCTGCCAGCGTACACCCTGAGCCAGGAAATTCAGGATGTGATGCGCCAACAGGTGCAGAAACTGGCCTTCGAACTGCAGGTTCGCGGTCTGATGAACGTCCAGTTTGCGGTGAAGAATAACGAAGTTTACCTGATTGAAGTGAACCCGCGTGCGGCACGTACCGTTCCGTTCGTCTCCAAGGCAACTGGTGTACCGCTGGCGAAAGTCGCGGCGCGCGTGATGGCCGGGAAAACGCTGGCACAGCAGGGCGTAACCAAAGAAGTTATCCCGCCGTACTACTCGGTAAAAGAAGTGGTGCTGCCGTTCAACAAGTTCCCGGGCGTTGACCCGCTGTTAGGGCCAGAAATGCGCTCTACCGGGGAAGTGATGGGCGTGGGCCGTACCTTCGCGGAAGCGTTCGCCAAGGCACAGCTGGGCAGCAGCTCCACCATGAAAAAACAGGGTCGTGCACTGCTCTCCGTTCGCGAAGGCGATAAAGAGCGCGTGGTTGACCTGGCAGCGAAACTGCTGAAGTTTGGCTTCGAGCTGGATGCGACGCACGGGACCGCGATTGTTCTGGGTGAAGCGGGTATCAATCCACGTCTGGTGAACAAGGTGCATGAAGGTCGTCCGCACATTCAGGACCGTATCAAGAATGGCGAGTACACCTATATCATCAACACCACCGAAGGTCGTCAGGCGATTGAAGACTCCAAGCTTATTCGCCGCAGCGCGCTGCAGTACAAAGTGCATTATGACACTACGCTGAACGGCGGTTTCGCCACAGCGATGGCGTTGAATGCCGATGCCACCGAGAAGGTAACCTCGGTGCAGGAAATGCACGCGCAGATCAAAAAGTAATAAACAAAAGGTCCGGTGAATATTGCTCTAACCGGATCTGTAATATAATTTTGAAAGGGTTTCTGTAAAGAAACCCTTTTTTTGTCTTGCGTAAGGTCATTCCTGGACAAGTCCGTTTCCGTAACCACATTTTCAATGTAATAAGCACGATATTGCTCACACTAATCAACATTCAAGTCGCATACTATCCTTTATATCCACAATTTTAATATGGCTTAGTTTTTATTAATTTGGACAGGCCGTAGCCAGATTTTTAATTTGTGAAAATGGTGTGCTTATGTGTGAAAAATATGTTGAAAGACCGCTTTATTTGTTAATTGCTGACTGGATGATGGCCGAGGATCGTTGGATCACCGCAAAGGAAATTTCCCGCCATTTTGATATCGAGCACTGCAAAGCAATTAATACGCTCTCTTATATTCTGTCGGAAGTGGGAGAAATTGTTTGTGAAGTTAAGATGATCCCTAATCAGATTGCCGGTCGGGGTTGTCAGTGCCAGCGTCTGGTGAAAGTCGTGAGCATTGACTCTCATCTCTACAGCCGACTGAATCACAATTTGCAGGAGAAAAAGGTGAGCATGGCGAAAACGCCACGCCTGTCTGCCGTTCCTCCAACAGAGCTCAACCGTGAGCAGAAATGGCAGATGATGCTCTCCAAGAGTATGCGTCGCTAATAATCAGTTTGCCTGATGGCGGCATAAACGGTGATTGACACGTAGGCCGGATAAGCGTGAGCGCATCCGGCATCAATTACTGTGCTGATTTGGGTTTTACGTCCGTTGTGCCTTTCAGGCGTGGCCGGTTTTCTTCGACCCGCGTTAAGGGTAGTGTTTCGTGTAGACCTGTGTGGCAGCGAGTTGCAAGATCCTGATACTCTTTGGTGTTTAGCCGTTTCCAGTGCAGTTCCTGGTCCGTGACTTCGCGCAATACGCGAGCGGGTGAGCCAACCAGCATCTGCCTTGCCTCTCCCTGAAATCCGGCTTTGACAAAGCTCATGGCGGCGACAATGCTCTCTTCGCCAATCGCTGCGCCGTCCATAATGACGCTGTTCATGCCGATCAGCGCATCTCTGCCCACCACGCAACCGTGCAGGATTGCGCCATGGCCGATGTGTCCGTTCTCATGCACGATGGTGTCGGTGTCGCAGTAGCCGTGCATGATGCAGCCATCCTGCAAATTAGAACCAGCCTCCAGGATCAAGCGACCATAGTCACCGCGCAATGACGCGTGCGGGCCAATATAAACTCCGGCACCCACTATGACATCGCCAATCAGCACGGCGCTGGGATGGACAAAGGCATCCGGATGTACCACCGGAATCAGGTCCTCAAAGGCGTAGTAGCTCATCGTTTTATCTCGGTTTTATTGCCGGATAAGCGAATCGCTATCCGGCATCGGCACATTAACGACCTTTCCACACCGGGTCGCGTTTTTCGGCAAACGCCTGCGGTCCTTCAAGCGCATCTTCCGAATGCAGTACAGATGGATAGTGCTTCAGTACGCCGCTGCGGATGTAGCGGTAGCCTTCTTCCACCGGCATTTCGCTGGTGGTGCGATAGATCTCTTTCAGTGCGGCGATAGCCAGCGGGGCGCTATTGACCAACTGCTGCGCCAGTTCACGCGCGCTATCCATCAGTTCGCTCTGGCTGACAACGCGGTTGACGATACCCCAACGCAGCGCTTCTTCGGCGCTCATTCGTCTGCCGGTCATCACCATTTCGTTGACGATTGCCGGTGGCAGCTGCTTAGGCAGACGCAGTACGCCGCCGCTGTCAGGCACGATCCCGAGCTTGGCTTCCGGCAGTGCGAAGCTGGCGTTTTCCGCGCAGACAATAAAATCCGCTGCCAGCGCCAGCTCAAAACCACCGCCAAACGCATAGCCGTTTACCGCAGCGATGACCGGCTTATCGAGATCGAAAATTTCGGTTAAACCGGCGAAGCCGCCTGGGCCAAAATCGGCATCTGGCGCTTCACCTTCAGCTGCTGCTTTTAAGTCCCAGCCCGCAGAAAAGAATTTCTCACCGCCGCCGGTGATAATCGCTACGCGTAATTCCGGGTCGTCACGAAAATTAAGAAACGCTTCACCCATGGCAAAGCTGGTTTTGGCGTCAATGGCATTGGCTTTAGGCCGATCGAGGGTAATTTCCAGGATCGGGCCGTTACGGGTCAGATGTAATGAATCACTCATAGTTCATCTCCAGATAAATAGATTTCCCGGCAGGAGGAGTTCCTGTCGGAAGGGTTATTTCAGATTTTTTTTGATTATTTTTCCTGAACAATTGCGCGGCAGGTCGGTTCTTATCTCCATAAAAGAGGGAACCTTGAATTTCGCCATATTGTTTTCGCAGAAGCTGAAGAACTCGGCTTCGCTTAATGTTTCACCTTCATTAAGGACGATAAACGCTTTAATGGCTTCATCACGGATCGAATCTTTAATACCGACAACCACAATGTCCTGAATTTTGGGATGCGCAGAAATAATATTTTCCAGCTCGACGCAGGAGACATTTTCCCCGCCGCGTTTAATCATGTTGCAGCGCCTGTCGACGAAATAAAAATAGCCATCCTCATCCTGATAGCCCGAATCACCGGTATGTAACCAGCCCTCAGGTTCCAGCGCTTTGGCGGTAGCCTCCGGCTGCGCGTAGTACTCTTTGAAGATTGTTTTGCCCGGCACGCCTTTAATACAGATTTCGCCAATTTCTCCGGCGGGCAGGGGACGGTTGTGATCGTCGCGGATTTCGGCTTCATAGCTAAATCCCACGCGACCAATGGAGGGCCAGCGTCGTTTGTCACCGGGACGGTCGCCGATAATACCGACGATGGTTTCAGTCATACCGTAGGAGGTCAGCAGCCTGACGCCAAAGCGTTCGGTAAAATCGTCTTTTTCCTGCTCGGATAAATTGAGGTAGAACATCACTTCGCGCAGGTGATGCTGTCTGTCGGTTGGTGCAGCGGGCTGCACCATTAGCGTTCTGATCATCATCGGAATGCATTCGGTAACGGTCGCCTTATATCTATGCACCTGATTCCAGAACGCCCTGGCACTGTACTTCTCTAGCAGCACAAAGGTGCTGCCAGCGGAGAATGCGGGCATTGCGGCGGTACACTGACAGTCGATATGAAACGCGGGCATCACCGTCATGTAGACGTCATCATCGCGCAGGGCGATTTGCCAGGCAGAGTAGTAGCCTGCAAAACGCAGGTTGTAGTGGGTAATTACCACCCCTTTAGGCCGCGAGGTGGTGCCTGAGGTAAACAGAATTTCCGCCGTATCGTCAGTGGATAACGTGGGCGTATAGCACAGCGTGGCGGACTGGCGGGATTGCAGTTGGGTAAAGTGACTCACGCCGTCGTCAGCCGGAAGCTGTTCGCCAATCAGACAGATATGATTAAGCGGGGTGCTATTTTCCAGCCGTATCTGGCGGTACATAGGATAAAACTGGGCGCTGGTGACCAGCAGACTTACCTGGCTGTTTTGCAGGATCCAGGCACTTTCTTCACCCAGCAAGCGGGCATTAATCGGTACCATGATGGCGCCAATTTTTGCCAGCCCAAACCAGCAAAAAATGAATTCCGGACAGTTATCCAGATGCAATGCGACCTTATCGCCCTTGCGGATCCCTAAGGAATGGAACAGGTTTGCCGTGCGGTTAATCTCTTCATTGAGCGAGGCATAGCTAAACTGCCGAACGATTCCTTCGCAGGATTCGAAAATTAACGCCGTTTTATCTCCGTACACCCCGGCCAGGTCGTCCCACATCTGACGTAAGTTTTGTCCGCCAACGATATCCATATTGCTTTATCCACTGAAATCAGGCGTGAGCGCTAACCATCGAGGGGTCAGCGCGTCGCGTTTATTCCTCAACTCTGGCCAGGCCTTTGCCGACCAGCTCATTTATGTCTGCTTCGCTATAACCAATATTTTTCAGAATGGCGGCAGTATCCATGCCATGTGACGGCATGCCACGCCAGATTTTCCCCGGGTTGTTTTTAAATTTCGGCATGATGTTTGGCCCTTTGCAGGTGCGGCCATCCATTGTTTGCCACTGCGTAATAGATTCACGGGCAACGTACTGCGGGTTGCCTTCCAGTTCAGGAATAGTTAGCACCTTCGCGCAGGCGATGTTCAGCTCAGCAAAGCGCGCCTGGACTTCGGCGATGGTGTGCGTTGCCAGCCAGGCGTCCAGTTTCTCTTCCACAAGCGGGCCGTAAGGGCATTCAACACGATGGATAAGCTGGGTGCCTTCCGGGACTTCCGGTGTGCCAAGAATGTGGGCGAGGCCAATATCCTTGAAGCATTCGTTGATTTGCGTGATGCCGACCAGCTCCATGACGATATAGCCATCGGCGCATTTATACAGGCCGCAGCCAGCGTAATACGGGTCTTTGCCTTTGGTCATGCGTGGGCAAATTTCGCCGCCGTTGAAGTAATCCATCATGAAATACTGACCCATGCGCAGCATCACTTCGTACATAGCGATATCGATGCTTTCACCTTTACCCGTTTCGCGCACTTTGTGCAGGGCCGCCAGCGCTGCTGTCGTTGCGGTCATCCCGGAGAAGTAATCGGCGGTGTACGGGAAGGCGGGCATTGGCTGATCCACGTCGCCGTTTTGGATCAGATAGCCGCTGAACGCCTGTGCGATGGTGTTATACGCCGGAAGATTGGTGTACTCCTCGGTACCAAACTGGCCGAAGCCGGAAAGGTGGGCGATAACCAGTTTCGGGTTATGTTCCCACAGCACTTCATCGGTAATACCGCGGCGGGCAAAGGCCGGGCCTTTACTGGCTTCAATGAAAATATCGGTGGTTTCCATCAGCTTCAGAAACGCTTCCCGGCCTTCATCTTTGAAAATATTCAGCGACAGGGCGTGCAGGTTACGGCGTGAGAGCTGCGGATAGTTAGGCTGCACGCGGATGGTATCGGCCCATGCGACGTTTTCAATCCAGATAACCTCAGCGCCCCATTCGGCGAACATCTGTCCGGCGAACGGACCGGCAATTTCGATCCCTGAAAAGACAACTCGTACCCCGGAAAGCGGGCCGAAGGCTGGCATTGGTAAATGATTCATCATTTTTCTCCTGGCATTTATGGGTGTCCATGTAGGCCGGATAAGGCACTCGCGCCGCCATCCGGCATTGATTGCCTGATGGCAACGCTAAGGCGTCTTATCAGGCCTACAGGTTGCGTCGTTCTATCGGTATTGCTTGAGTACCGCACGACCCAACGTCAGGATCTGCATTTCGTCAGAACCACCAGAAACACGGTCAACGCGCAGGTCACGCCAGAAACGCGTGATGCGGTGGTTGCCCGCGATACCAACACCTCCCAGTACCTGCATGGCGGTGTCTACCACTTCAAACGCGGCGTTGGCGCAGAAGTATTTACACATTGCCGCGTCACCCGAAGTAATGGTGCCGTTATCCGCTTTCCATGCGGCTTCCAACAGCATGTTTTTCATGGAGTTCAGTTTGATCGCCATGTGCGCGAACTTCTCCTGGATCAGCTGGAAACGGCCGATCGTTTCGCCAAACTGTACGCGTTGGTTGGCGTAGCGCGCGGCGTCTTCAAAAGCGCACATTGCCGTACCGTAGTTGGTCAGCGCGACGAGGAAGCGTTCATGGTCAAACTCTTCTTTCACACGGTTGAAGCCATTACCTTCCCGACCGAACATGTCTTTCTCGTCCAGTTCAACGTCATCAAAGGTGATTTCACAGCAGCTATCCATGCGCAGACCGAGTTTCTCCAGTTTGTTGACCTTGATACCCGCTTTGCTCATGTCAACAAACCACTCGGTATAAACAGGTTTATCCGGTGATGCACCATCTCTCGCCATCACTACGATGTACGGGGTATAGGCGCTACTGGTGATAAAGCACTTACTGCCATTAAGATAAACCTTACCATGTTTGCGTGTATAAGTGGTTTTCAGACTGCCAACATCCGATCCCGCTCCCGGTTCGGTGATAGCAGAGTTCCACATCTGCTTACCGGTGCCCTGGAACGCCATGATTTTATCAATTTGCTCCTGAGTCCCTTCACGCAGGAAAGTGTTAAAACCTCCCGGTAATTGGTACAACACGTAAGTCGGTGCGCCAAGACGTCCGAGTTCCATCCAGACGGCGGCAACGGTGACAAAACCGGCTTCCAGGCCGCCGTGTTCTTCTGGGATCAACAGGCTATCGATGCCCATATCCGCCAGCGCTTTTACAAAACGCTCAGGGTAGACGCTGTCGCGATCGCACTCGGCAAAATAAGCTTCCCAGTTCTCACTGGCCATCAGTTCACGAATACCGGCGACAAACAGTTCCTGCTCGTCATTTAAGTTGAAATCCATCTTTCAGCCTCTTGATCAATTGGGTTAATAAGAATTACTTGTCTTTCCAGTGCACTTTGGCGTCTTTAATAAAGGACAGCGTCACCATGATGTTGACGAAGAACAGCGGACATCCCCCGGCGATAATTGCGGTCTGAATAGGCTTCAGCCCACCCAGCGCCAGCAGAACGATGCCGATGACGCCGACCAGAACGGACCAACCGATACGCACCAACAGCGGCGGTTCTTCACCATCACGAACTTCGCGACAGGTGGACATCGCCAGGGTGTAGGAGCAGGCGTTAATCAGCGTGACGGTGGCAATAAAGCAGAGGATAAAGAATCCCCACATGGTGGCGGTACTGAGCGGTAAAGCAGCCCAGGTTTCGATAATGGCGCGCGCCACGCCGTGTTGTTCAATCAGTTGCGGGATGTTGAGAATGTTTTTATCCATCAGCAGCAGCGTGTTGCTGCCAAGGACGGTCCACAGGATCCAGGTGGAAGCGGTCAGGCCCAGTACCATCCCGAAACACAGTTCACGTACGGTACGACCGCGAGAAATACGTGCCAGGAAGATACTCATCTGGATAGCGTAAATAACCCACCACGCCCAGTAGAAAACAGTCCAGCCCTGCGGGAAGCCGCCTTTGCCGATGGCATCGGTATAGAACAGCATGCGCGGCAGATGCATCAGCAGCATGCCGACCGAGTCGGTGAAGTAGTTCATGATGAAGCTGGCGCCACTGACGATAAACACCCAGCCGAGCATCAGGAAGCTCAGGTAACTACGTACGTCGCTGGCGATCTTGACCCCTTTTTGCAGGCCGCAGGCCACGCAAATGGCGTTCAATATGATCCAGCAGGTAATGATGATGGCGTCGAGTTGCAGCGTATGCGGAATACCGAACAGCCATTGCATACACTCGGTTACCAGCGGGGTAGCGAGACCGAGGCTGGTGCCCATCGCGAAGATCAGCGCCACCAGATAGAAGTTATCGACGATGGTGCCGAACAAGCCCTTAGCATGCTTCTCGCCAACTAACGGTACCAGCGTGGAACTGGGGCGGATAACGTCCATTTTGCGTACAAAGAAGAAGTAGGCGAACGCGACTGAAAGGAAGCTGTAGGTCGCCCACGGCAGCGGTCCCCAGTGGAACAAGCTGTACGCCAGAGCTATCTCTTTTGCGCCAACGGAGTTGGGGGCGAGAGCAAACGGCGGGGTAGAGATATAGTAGTAGATCTCGATGGAACCCCAGAACAGCACCGCGGCGGATGTACAGGAAGCGAACATCATAAAAATCCAGCTGGCGGTACTAAACTCAGGTTTTTCGTCGCCTAATTTCTTTTTCGAATACGGGCCAAAGACCAACCAGAACCAGCCGAAGAGCATGACGACCATATACCATTCGAATGCCCAACCCCAGACGTTGGTGACATAACTGAATACCGCATTAATAACGACGTTAGCGGCATCAAGATCTCTTACTGTTAACCAACAAAGTATCCCAACAATTATTAATGGCGGAAAAAAAACCTTCGGTTCAATTCCCGACTTTCTCTTTTCATTTTTCATAAGTGAATTCCAGTGTGAAAACGAAATTTATTTAGCGTGCCCGTATGTGATCATTTGTTTATTTGTTATTAATGATTTGTTGATAACTTTTTAACCTCTGGGGCGCCTCAGTGATTAACTCATAATGGGTATTCATTTCCTGCTATTCTGTTATCTAGATCACACTTTTTTATGCTGGTTATTTTGTCTTAAAATATAGATATTTTCTTTATTAATCATAATCTTGATATTGATTTTTTAACTTTTTTAAGTGACTGGCGTTCAATATTGTTGAACCAGCAAACAATATTGAAAATTTTCGTATTTGACATATTTCTTTCAATATTGGTGAAGTGGGTAACACTATTGAAAGTTACGAATATCAATGTGTGACATTTTCAATATTGGTGATTAATGTTTTATTTCCGAATTAAAGAGCGTGATATCTGTATTTAACACCGCCGATATAAATACGTTTCCTTCATGATTTCTGGAGATGCAATGAAGATAATTACTTGCTACAAATGCGTACCTGATGAGCAGGATATTGCGATTAATAATGCTGATGGAACACTCGATTTCAGCAAAGCAGATGGCAAAATCAGCCAATATGATCTGAATGCGATCGAAGCGGCTTGCCAGTTAAAACAGCAGGTGGGAGAGGCTCAGGTTGTGGCCATGAGCGTCGGCGGCAAAGCGCTGACCAATGCAAAAGGGCGCAAAGATGTGCTCTCCCGTGGCCCTGATGAACTGATTGTTGTCATTGACGATCAATTTGAACAGACGCTGCCGCAACAAACCGCCACTGCGCTGGCTGCCGCCGCACAAAAATCAGGTTTTGATCTGCTTATTTGCGGCGACGGTTCTTCCGATCTTTATGCTCAGCAGGTTGGCCTACTGGTGGGCGAAATGCTGAACGTGCCGGCGATTAACGGCGTGAGTAAAATCCTCTCTCTTACCGACAGCACGCTGACGGTAGAGCGTGAACTGGAAGATGAAGTTGAAACCCTGAGTATCCCGCTTCCGGCGGTGATCGCGGTCTCTACCGACATCAACACCCCTCAAATCCCTTCCATGAAAGCCATTCTTGGCGCGGCGAAAAAACCGGTCCAGGTCTGGTCGTCTGCGGACATTGGGCTGAACGGCGCGCAAGCGTATTCCGAACAACAGGTTGCCGCACCGAAGCAGCGCGAGCGTCAGCGCGTTGTGATTGAAGGTGACGGTGAAGAACAGATTGCCGCGTTTGTCGAGAATCTTCGCAAAATCATTTAATTATCAGGGGATGTTATGAACAAATTTTCCAGTGTCTGGGTATTCAGCGATACCCCTTCTCGTCTGCCGGAACTGATGAATGGTGCGCAGGCTTTAGGTGAAAACGTTAACACGTTTGTGCTCAGCGATGAGGACTGCGCGGCGGCATGCCATTTAGGCGCAGATCATGTCTGGCTGCTCAGCGGCAAACCAGAAGACCGTATGGTTGAAGACTACGCCGATGCGATGGCCGAAACCATTCGTCAGCACAGCGAGGGCGGCGCGGTGCTGCTGCCGAATACGCGTCGGGGCAAGCTGTTAGCGGCAAAGCTGGGCTTTCGCTTGTCGGCTGCGGTCTCAAACGACGCCAGCGCAGTCGCGGTGCAGGACGGAAAAGCGGCGGTCAAACATATGGTCTACGGCGGCCTGGCGATGGGAGCAGAAACAATCGCTTCACCGTTTGCCGTGATCACTCTCAGCAGCGGAACGTTTGACGCGCAGCAACCGGATACCGCTCACAGCGGCGAGGTGCACACCGTCCAGTGGCAGGCTCCGACTATCGCCGTGACCCGTACGGCAACGCAGGCGCGTCAGAGCAACAGCGTTGATCTCGACAAAGCCCGTCTGGTGGTCAGCGTGGGACGTGGTATTGGTAGCAAAGAAAATATCTCGCTGGCCGAAGCGCTGTGCCAGGCGATTGGCGCTGAGCTGGCCTGTTCCCGTCCAGTGGCGGAAAACGAAAAGTGGATGGAGCACGAACGCTACGTCGGCATTTCCAACCTGATGCTCAAACCAGAACTGTACCTGGCCGTGGGGATCTCCGGGCAGATCCAACATATGGTCGGCGCCAACGGCGCGCAGACGATTTTCGCCATCAACAAAGATAAAAATGCGCCGATCTTCCAGTACGCAGATTTTGGCATCGTTGGCGATGCGCTGAAGATCCTGCCTGCGCTGACGGCTGCTCTGGCGCGTTAAACCATTCGGGCAGGGTGCGAAAGTATCCTGCCACTGACAGGAGTACGTATGTCCGAAGATATCTTTGATGCCATCATCGTGGGTGCAGGTCTGGCCGGTTCGGTTGCGGCGCTGGTGCTGGCTCGGGAAGGTGCACAGGTGCTGGTCATCGAGCGCGGCAATTCTGCTGGCGCGAAGAATGTCACCGGTGGGCGCATGTATGCCCATAGCCTGGAACGCATCATTCCCGGCTTTGCTGAGCAGGCCCCCATTGAACGCATAATCACCCACGAAAAACTCGCCTTTATGACCGATAAAGGGGCGATGACCATCGACTATTGCAATGGTGAAGAGGCTGCATCGTCGCAGGTTTCTTATTCCGTCTTACGCAGCAAATTTGACGCCTGGCTGATGGAGCAGGCCGAGGAGGCGGGAGCCCAGCTTATCACCGGTATTCGGGTGGATAACGTTGTGCAGCGCGAAGGCAAAGTCGTGGGCGTGGAAGCCGACGGCGATATTCTGGAAGCCAAAGTGGTGATCCTCGCTGACGGGGTGAATTCTTTGTTGGCAGAAAAACTGGGCATGGCAAAGCGCGTTGAGGCATCGCATGTTGCCGTTGGCGTAAAAGAGCTGATCGAATTGCCAAAATCGGTGATTGAAGATCGTTTCCAGTTACAGGGGAACGAAGGTGCAGCTTGCCTGTTTGCCGGTTCTCCAACTGATGGGTTGATGGGCGGGGGCTTCCTCTATACTAATGAAACGACCCTTTCTCTGGGGCTGGTCTGCGGTCTTCATCATCTGAAAGATGCTAAAAAATCGGTCCCACAAATGCTGGAAGATTTCAAACAGCATCCGGCGGTTGCCCCACTGATCGCCGGTGGCAAGCTGGTGGAATATGCCGCGCACGTCGTACCGGAGGCCGGTATGAATATGCAGCCTGAACTGGTGGGTGACGGTGTGCTGATTGCCGGTGATGCTGCCGGAATGTGTATGAACCTCGGCTTTACCATCCGCGGTATGGATCTCGCCATATCCGCAGGCGAAGCGGCCGCGAAAACGGTGCTTTCCGCAATGAAGCGCGACGACTTCAGCAAACAGTCGCTGGGCGAATACCGTCAGCATCTCGATGATGGTCCAATGCGCGATATGCGCATGTATCAGAAGCTTCCCGCTTTCCTAGATAACCCACGCATGTTTACCGCCTATCCCGAAATGGCGGTCAGCATCGCGCGCGACCTGTTCACCGTAGATGGCTCTGCTCCGGTGCCAATGCGCAAAAAAATCCTGCGTCATGCGAAGAAAGTGGGCTTCATCAACCTGATGAAAGATGGCCTGAAAGGAGTGACCGTATTATGACATCTCCCGTCAATGTGGACGTCAAACTGGGCGTCAATAAGTTCAATGTGGATGAAGACAGCCCGCACATCATTCTCAAAACCGATCCTGATAAACAGGCGCTGGAAGTACTGATTAAGGCCTGTCCGGCCGGACTGTATAAAAAACAGGACGACGGCAGCGTCCGTTTTGATTACGCCGGATGCCTGGAGTGCGGAACGTGCCGCATTCTCGGACTTGATACAGCGCTCGAAAAGTGGGAATACCCGCGCGGGACATTTGGCGTGGAGTTTCGCTACGGCTAATAAGTATGAGGTTGTGCACCCGTAGGTCGGATAAGACGCGGTAGCGTCGCCATCCGGCAATCATGTGGCGCCAATGCCGGATGGCGGCGTAAACGCCTTATCCGGCCTACAGATGACGCTTTGCCCGTATTGAAACAGGAAGTCGCTATGCAGCAGCCCAGGAACTTTGATGACATCAAATTTACCTCTATTCACCGCCGGATAATGCTGTGGGGAAGCGGTGGGCCATTTCTGGATGGTTATGTGCTGGTGATGATTGGCGTGGCGCTGGAACAGCTCACGCCAGCGTTGAAACTGGACGCACAGTGGATTGGTCTGCTGGGTGCCGGCACGCTCGCCGGTCTGTTTGTGGGGACGTCGCTGTTTGGCTACATTTCCGATAAGGTCGGGCGGCGCAAAATGTTCATCATCGATATTATCGCCATTGGCGTGATATCGGCGGCAACCATGTTTGTTTCCTCACCCATTGAGCTGTTGGTAATGCGTGTGCTGATCGGCATTGTGATTGGTGCCGATTATCCGATTGCTACCTCGATGATTACTGAGTTCTCCAATACCCGCCAGCGCGCTTTCTCCATCGGTTTTATCGCCGCGATGTGGTATGTCGGCGCCACCTGTGCCGATCTGGTCGGTTACTGGCTGTATGATGTTGAAGGAGGATGGCGCTGGATGCTGGGCAGCGCGGTGATCCCTTGTATTTTGATCCTGATTGGGCGCTTCGATCTTCCTGAATCGCCGCGCTGGCTGCTGCGTAAAGGTCGGGTGAAAGAGTGTGAAGCGATGATGATCAAACTGTTCGGCGAACCGGTGGTGTTCGACGAAGAGGCGCCGCAGGAGACGCGCTTCCTACAGCTGTTTAACCGCCGTCATTTCCCGTTTGTCCTGTTTGTCGCCGCTATCTGGACCTGTCAGGTGATCCCGATGTTCGCCATTTATACCTTTGGTCCGCAGATTGTTGGACTGTTGGGGCTTGGTGCCGGGAAAAGCGCGGCGTTGGGCAATGTGGTGATAAGCCTGTGCTTTATGCTGGGGTGCATTCCACCCATGTTCTGGCTCAATAGCGCGGGCCGTCGGCCATTGTTAATTGGCAGCTTTATTATGATGACGCTGGCGCTGGCCGTGCTGGGGTTAATTCCTGATATGGGAGCGTGGCTGGTGGTGCTGGCGTTTGCCGTGTACGCCTTTTTCTCGGGGGGACCGGGAAATCTTCAGTGGCTGTACCCAAATGAACTGTTCCCTACCGACATTCGCGCATCTGCCGTCGGGGTGATTATGTCCTTAAGCCGCATCGGCACCATTGTTTCAACATGGGCGCTGCCGGTGTTCATTACCAAATACGGGATCAGCAATGTCATGCTGATGGGCGCAGGAATTTCGCTGATTGGCCTGCTTGTGTCCATCGCTTTCGCCCCGGAAACGCGAGGTCTGACGCTGGCGCAAACCAGTCAAATGACGATTCGCAGTAAGCCCGTGACCAGGGCGAGTTATTAGGAGTGTTCTGTATTTTCCCTGCAACTCAGTCAGTTAGCCTACAGTTAACTGGGTATATCACTGAAAACAACTGAAAAGCAGGGAGAACACCATGCAAAAACATATCCTGATCACCTCAATTTTTACCGCAGCAGCACTGTTTACCGTGGCCGGTTGTTCCTCAAACCAGGCGGTTAAAACCACCGATGGCAAAACAATCGTCACTGACGGCAAACCGCAAGTCGATGATGATACTGGCCTGGTGTCGTATAAAAATGCGCAAACGGGTAAGACGGAACAGATTAACCGCGATCAGGTTAAAGATATGAGTGAACTGGATAACTAGTTCAGTTTTCTCCATTCAGCCACTCAATAATATTGACTGTTAGCCTGTGGATTAAGTGACTAAACTCACTGTTATTACAATAATGCAGTGAAACAGGCTAATCATGATCCTCATCATTTATGCGCATCCCTATCCGCAGCATTCGCATGCGAATAAGCGGATGCTTGAACAGGCAAGGACGCTGGAGGGCGTGGAGATCCGCTCGCTCTACCAGCTCTACCCCGACTTCAATATCGATATTGCCGCTGAACAGGATGCGCTGGCACGCGCTGATTTGATCATCTGGCAGCATCCGATGCAGTGGTACAGCACACCTCCATTACTCAAGCTGTGGATGGATAAAGTCCTTTCGCACGGCTGGGCGTATGGCCATGGCGGTACTGCGCTGCACGGTAAACATCTGCTGTGGGCGGTGACGACCGGCGGCGGTGAAAACCACTTCGATATTGGCTCCCATCCCGGATTTGATGTGCTTTCTCAACCCTTACAGGCGACGGCACTTTATTGTGGCCTCAAATGGCTACCGCCGTTTGCGATGCACTGTACGTTTATCTGTGATGATGAAACCCTGCAAGCGCAGGCGCGTCACTACAAACAGCGTCTGATGGAATGGCAGGAGGCACACCATGGATAGCCATACGCTGATACAGGCGCTGATTTATCTCGGATCGGCGGCACTGATTGTCCCCATCGCCGTACGGCTGGGGCTCGGGTCGGTACTGGGGTATCTCATCGCCGGGTGCATTATCGGCCCATGGGGCCTGAGGCTGGTGACGGACGCCGAATCCATCCTGCATTTTGCGGAGATCGGTGTGGTGCTGATGCTGTTTGTCATTGGTCTGGAGCTGGATCCTCAACGTTTGTGGAAACTGCGAGCCTCGGTGTTCGGCGGCGGCGCATTGCAAATGGTGGTCTGCGGAGGCCTGATTGGTGTGTTCTGTATGTTCCTCGGCCTGCGCTGGCAGGTAGCGGAGCTGATCGGCATGACGCTGGCGCTTTCCTCTACGGCTATCGCTATGCAGGCAATGAATGAACGCAACCTGATGGTTTCGCAAATGGGCCGCAGCGCGTTTGCCGTGCTGCTGTTCCAGGATATCGCTGCTATTCCACTGGTGGCGATGATCCCATTACTGGCAGCGAGTGGCGCATCAACAACGCTTGGGGCGTTTGCATTGTCTGCCCTTAAGGTAGCGGGCGCACTGGTGCTGGTGGTGCTGTTAGGTCGTTATGTCACACGTCCTGCCTTGCGTTTTGTCGCCCGTTCGGGCCTGCGGGAAGTGTTCAGTGCCGTTGCGCTGTTCCTCGTGTTTGGCTTCGGTCTGCTGTTGGAAGAGGTTGGATTGTCGATGGCGATGGGGGCATTCCTGGCCGGGGTGCTGCTGGCAAGCTCTGAGTATCGCCACGCGTTGGAAAGCGACATTGAGCCATTTAAAGGACTGCTGCTGGGGCTGTTCTTCATCGGTGTAGGGATGTCTATCGACTTTGGTACGCTGATTGATAATCCCTTGCGCATTATCATTTTGCTGGTCGGTTTCCTGGTTATCAAAACCGTCATGCTGTGGTTGATAGCGAAACCGTTGCAGGTGCCGAACAAGCAGCGTCGCTGGTTTGCCGTATTATTAGGGCAGGGCAGTGAGTTTGCCTTTGTGGTGTTTGGCGCGGCGCAAATGGCAAATGTGCTCGATCCTGACTGGGCGAAATCGCTGACGCTGGCGGTGGCGTTGTCGATGGCGGCTACACCGATTTTGCTGGTGATTTTGACGCGTCTGGAAAAATCGGCGACTGAGGAAGAGCGCGAAGCCGATGAAATCGATGAGGAGCAACCGCGGGTGATCATCGCCGGGTTTGGGCGATTTGGCCAGATAACCGGTCGTTTGCTGTTGTCGAGCGGGGTCAAAATGGTGGTTCTTGATCATGACCCGGACCATATCGAAACGCTGCGTAAATTCGGGATGAAGGTTTTCTATGGCGACGCGACCCGGATGGATCTGCTGGAGTCTGCCGGGGCGGCGAAAGCTGAAGTTATTATTAATGCCATTGACGATCCGCAAACCAGCCTGCAATTAACCGAAATGGTGAAAGAGCATTTCCCGCATCTGCAAATTATTGCCCGCGCGCGCGACGTGGATCATTACATCCGCCTGCGCCAGGCGGGCGTGGATATGCCGGAACGTGAAACCTTTGAAGGTGCACTGAAGACCGGACGTCTGGCGCTGGAAGGTCTCGGGCTAGGGCGCTATGAGGCACGTGAGCGGGCTGACGTATTCCGCCGATTCAATACCATGATGGTAGAGGAGATGGTGAAAGGGGAAAATGACGCGACTTCCCGCGCGGCCGTTTATAAACGCGCCAGCGCAATGCTGAGTGAAATTATTGCGGAAGATCGTCAGCACTTATCGTTAATTCAACGCCATGGCTGGCAAGGCACGGATGAAGGTAAGCATACGGGCGACGTCGCCGATGAGCCGGAAGTGAAACCGTCAGCATAGGGTAAAAAATGTGATGTTCTGCAAACTTTACTGCTAATTGGCTGTTTTTGAACTACTGTAATGCTGGCGTACCACCTTAAATAGGTCGGTTCGCCAGCAGAACGGAAAATTTTCCTGTTCATCCTCTTTCCGCCAGTCGACGAAAGATTGCGCTTTCCGTATAGTGGCGACAATTTTTTTGTATCCGGGAAATATTCAATGATCAGTCTGATTGCGGCGTTAGCGGTAGATCGCGTCATCGGTATGGAGAACGCCATGCCGTGGAACCTCCCTGCCGATCTCGCCTGGTTTAAACGTAATACCTTAAACAAGCCGGTTGTCATGGGACGCCATACCTGGGAATCCATCGGGCGACCGTTACCTGGGCGTAAAAATATCGTCATCAGCAGTAAGCCTGGCACCGACGATCGCGTGCAGTGGGTGAAGTCTGTGGATGAAGCAATTGCGGCCTGCGGCGATGAACCTGAAATTATGGTAATTGGCGGTGGGCGTGTGTATGAGCAGTTCCTGCCAAAAGCACAGAAACTGTATCTGACGCACATTGATGCGGAAGTGGAAGGGGATACGCATTTCCCGGACTACGAACCGGATGACTGGGAATCGGTGTTCAGTGAATTCCACGATGCCGACGCGCAAAACTCTCACAGCTACTGCTTCGAGATTCTGGAACGTCGTTAATACTGTAAGTGCCGGATGGCGGCGAAACGCCTTATCATCCAGCTAATGTAGGCCGGATAAGGTGCGAGCACCGCATCCGGCAAACGACTATCAGGCGTTGACCGCTTCGCCAGGATCCAGATTCAGATGGCGATTTGACGGCTGCACGAAGTACTGTTTGTCTTCCCAGCGCAGACAGGTGAGATCGCCTCCCCAGCAACACCCCGTATCCAGCGCGTAAATACCTTCTGGCGTGCCTTTACCCTCCAGCGATGCCCAGTGCCCGAATGCAATGCTGTATGCTTCACTGACAGGTCCAGGAATGGCAAACCACGGCTTCAGCGGGGCAGGTGCGTCTTCTGGTGACTCTTTGCTGTACATATCCAACTGACCGTTAGGGAAGCAGTAACGCATGCGGGTAAAGGCGTTGGTAATAAAACGCAGGCGCGCCAGCCCGGTCAGTTCCGGGGTCCAGTTATTGGGCATGTCGCCGTACATCGCATCAAGGAAGAAGGGATACGAGTCGCTCGACAGCACGGCTTCAACATCGCGAGCACAGTCTTTTGCCGTCTGCAGGTCCCACTGTGGGGTGATACCGGCATGCGCCATCACCAGCTTCTTCTCTTCATCTACCTGCAACAGCGGTTGACGGCGGAGCCAGTTAAGTAATTCGTCGGCATCCGGTGCTTCGAGCAGCGATGTGACCCTGTCTTTAGGTTTATTACGACTGATACCAGCAAATACGGCCAGCAGGTGTAAATCGTGATTACCCAATACTAACCGCACGCTGTCGCCCAGTGATTTCACGTAGCGCAAAACGTCCAGCGAGCCCGGTCCACGAGCGACCAGATCGCCGGTGAGCCATAGGGTGTCTTTTTCGGAATTAAAGTCTACCTGATGCAGCAAGGCTACCAGTTCATCGTAACAACCGTGAACGTCGCCAATAAGGTATGTCGCCATAATTATTGTTTTAATGAATGAGTGTTGGAACGGCGAGTCGGAATACGGGAATATCGATGGTAAAGGCGATGCCTTGTTCATCGATCATTTCGTAATGACCCTGCATGGTGCCCAGCGGCGTTTCAATCACCGCACCGCTGGTGTACTGGTACTCTTCGCCGGGTTCGATGTGGGGCTGGACGCCAACCACGCCTTCACCCTGAACTTCGGTTTCGCGGCCATGACCATTAGTGATCAACCAATAACGCCCCAACAGCTGCACAGGCGCTCGCCCCAAATTGCGGATAGTTACGGTGTAAGCAAAAACGTAACGTTCATCATCAGGTGAGGATTGCGCCTCAATGTAGACGCTTTGTACCTGAATGCACACTCGGGGCGAATTGATCATGTTTAACTCTCCTTCGATGGCGCGTTTTCTGACAGATAGTTAGCCATCCGGCAGTATTGCGCGACAGAGATATTTTCCGCTCGCATCGCCGGATCAATGCCCAGCTCTGTCAGTACTTCAACGCTAAACAGGTTGCCGAGACTGTTACGTACCGTTTTACGGCGCTGATTAAACGCTTCGGTGGTAATACGGCTCAGCACACGAACATCTTTAACCGGGTACGGCATCGTCGTATGAGGCACCAGACGCACAACGGCTGAATCAACTTTAGGCGCTGGCGTAAATGCGGAAGGCGGTACTTCAAGTACCGGGATCACATTGCAGTAATACTGCGCCATGACGCTTAATCGACCATACGCTTTACTGTTTGGCCCTGCAACCAGACGATTCACCACCTCTTTTTGCAACATGAAATGCATGTCGGCAATGGCATCAGTATAGGAAAAAAGATGGAACATGAGCGGCGTGGAGATGTTGTACGGCAGGTTGCCGAATACGCGCAGCGGCTGCCCCATCGTTTGTGCCAGTTCGCCGAAGTTCATGGTCATGGCATCTTGCTGATAAATCGTCAGCTTAGGCCCTAAAAACGGGTGTGTCTGTAGGCGTGCTGCCAGATCGCGGTCGAGTTCAATGACCGTGAGCTTGTCCAGACGTTCGCCTACTGGTTCGGTCAATGCCGCCAGGCCCGGGCCGATTTCGACCATAGCCTGACCTTTCTGCGGGTTGATAGCAGAGACAATACTTTCGATCACAAACTGATCGTTGAGGAAGTTCTGCCCGAAACGTTTACGGGCTAAATGGCCCTGATGGACTCGATTATTCATTGGTATTAACAATCATTTTGATGGCGAGATTAAGCGCCGTAATAAAACTGCCGACATCTGCTTGTCCACGGCCCGCGAGTTCAAGTGCGGTGCCGTGATCGACGGATGTGCGAATAAAGGGCAGGCCCAGCGTGATATTCACACCGCGACCAAATCCCTGGTATTTTAGCACGGGGAGACCCTGATCGTGGTACATTGCCAGCACGGCATCCGCGTGGTCGAGATATTTGGGCTGAAACAGCGTATCTGCGGGCAGCGGACCGTTTAATTTCATTCCCTGCGCACGCAGTTCATCGAGTACCGGAATGATGGTATCTATCTCTTCCGTTCCCATATGACCGCCTTCACCAGCATGCGGGTTAAGACCGCACACCAGAATATGCGGATCGGCAATGCCGAACTTGGTGCGTAAATCATGATGCAAAATGCCGATCACTTCCTGAAGCAGGGCGGGCGTAATGGCGTCGGCAACGGCTCTGAGCGGCAAATGCGTGGTTGCCAGGGCAACGCGCAGCTCTTCGGTCGCCAGCATCATAACAACTTTCTTTGCCTGTGAGCGCTCTTCAAAAAACTCGGTATGTCCGGTAAACGGGACGCCAGCGTCATTGATAACGCCCTTGTGAACCGGGCCGGTGATCAGCGCCGCAAACTCACCTTGCAGACAGCCATCGCAGGCGCGAGCCAGCGTATCCACCACATATTGCCCGTTTTTTACCGCCAACTGACCCGCGACAACAGGTGCCCGCAGCGCAATCGGTAACAGCGTCAATGTGCCTGCTGATTGCGGTTTGGCTGGGGTATCTGGAGAGTAGGGGAGGAGTGAAAGCGGTAAACCGAGCATCGCTGCCCGGTCATTGAGGAGTGCTGCATCCGCACAGACAACAAGTTCTACAGGCCAATCGCGCTGGGCGAGCTGAACCACCAGGTCCGGGCCAATCCCGGCGGGTTCGCCGGGAGTGATAACAACGCGTTGAGCACGAGTCATTAGTTGCTCAGAACTTTAACGTAAGCGCTGGCGCGCTGTTCCTGCATCCAGGTTGCTGCTTCTTCCGAGAATTTACGGTTCATCAGCATACGGTAAGCTCTGTCTTTCTGCGCTGCGTCAGTTTTATCAACGTTACGCGTATCCAGCAGTTCGATCAGATGCCAACCGAAAGAGGAGTGCACCGGGGCGCTCATCTGGCCTTTGTTAAGTTTGGTCAGCGCATCGCGGAAAGCAGGGTCGAAAATATCCGCTGCAGCCCAGCCCAGATCGCCGCCCTGGTTGGCAGAGCCTGGATCCTGAGAAAACTCTTTAGCGGCTGCCGCGAAGGTAGTTTTACCGCTCTTAATATCTGCCGCGATTTGTTCCAGCTTCAGACGTGCCTGCTGATCGGTCATGATCGGCGACGGCTTAAGCAGAATGTGGCGAGCATGAACTTCAGTCACGGAGATGCTCTGGCTTTGGCCACGCATATCGTTGACTTTCAGGATGTGGAAGCCGACACCGGAACGAATTGGGCCAATGATATCGCCTTTTTTCGCAGTGCTTAACGCCTGGGCAAAGATACCCGGCAGCTCCTGAATACGTCCCCAACCCATCTGACCGCCTTTCAGCGCCTGCTGGTCAGCAGAATAAGTAATAGCCAGTTTGCCGAAATCACTACCGTTACGCGCTTCATCAACAACCGAGCGCGCCTGGCTTTCAGCCGCGTTAACCTGGTCGGACGTTGGGTTTTCTGGTAATGGGATCAGAATGTGGCTCAGGTTCAGCTCGGTGCTGGCATCGTTTTGGTTTCCTACCTGCTGCGCCAGGGCATCCACTTCCTGAGGCAGGATAGTGACGCGACGGCGAACTTCGTTGTTACGCACTTCGGAGATGGTCATCTCTTTGCGGATCTGGCTACGATAGGTTGAATAGCTTAAGCCATCCTGTGCCAGACGGCTGCGCATCTGATCCAGCGTCATGTTGTTCTGCTTGGCGATGTTGGCAATAGCCTGATCCAACTGCTCGTCAGAGATTTTCACCCCCATCTTCTGACCCATTTGCAGGAGGATTTGATCCATGATCAAACGTTCCAGGATCTGATGACGCAGCGTAGCGTCATCCGGTAATTGCTGACCTGCCTGACCTGCATTCAGTTTTACTGACTGCATTAAGCCATCGACGTCGCTTTCCAGAACGACGCCGTTATTGACGACGGCTGCAACTTTATCGACTACCAGTGGGGCAGCGAAACTGGTATTCGCGATCATGGCGATACCGAGAAGCAGCGTTTTCCAGTTCTTCATACTTTTTCCATTTCAATTAACCGCAATGCGGATTACGTTGTAAATCAATCAGATCATAAAGAGCTTTGATACGGCAAAATGTTCGAACGCAGCATTTGGTTGGTGCCGAGACCGTAGTTGGAGCTCAGACCGCGCAGTTCGATATTAAAGCCGATCGTGTTGTCATAAATCGCGTGTTGCTGGGTATTATCCCAACCGTTCAGCTTACGCTCGTAGCCGAAGCGAATGGCGTAACAGCAGGAGTTGTACTGTAAGCCCAGCATTGAATCTGCTTCTTTGTTCACGTTGGTATCGAAGTAGTAAGCGCCAACAATCGACCAACGCTCAGCAATTGGGAAGCTTGCCACCGCGCCCACCTGCGAAATCCCGTTTTTATACTGATCTGCCGTAGAGTAGTAAGACGGTAGAGTAGCCTGGATATATTCCGGGCTGGCGTAACGGTAATTCAACTGCAGCATCCGGTTTTCATCGCGACGGTATTCGATACTGCTATTGCTGGTTGCGATGCTATCCAGACGCGTGTCGTACTGGATCCCACTGCGTAAACCCCAGCGATCGGAGATACGCCAGTAGGTGTCGCCCGCCCATACCAGTGAACCCGTTTTGTCGTCATTCTCCCATTTAATGTTGTCATCGCCGGTGCGAGACTCGGTGAAATAGTAGATTTGACCCACAGAAATATTAAAACGTTCAACGGCAGCGTCATCATAAACGCGAGATGTGACCCCGGTCGTCACCTGGTTGGCAGAAGCAATACGGTCCAGACCGCCATAAGTACGGTCACGGAACAGGCCGCTGTAGTCAGATTGCAGCAAGGATGAGTCATAGTTATAGATATGACTTTGGTCGCGATACGGTACGTACAGGTACTGCGCGCGCGGCTCCAGCGTCTGGGTATAGCCCGGTGCCAGCATTTGCATGTCGCGCTCGAATACCATTTTGCCGTCAACTTTAAACTGCGGCATGACGCGGTTGGCTGACTCGTCGAGCTTGTTAACGTTACTCGGGTTGTTGTTGTACCAATCCAGATTGGTCTGCTGATAGTGTGTCGCCAGCAGCTTCGCTTCGGTATTGATACTACCCCAGTTATTCGACAACGGCAGATTGATCGTCGGTTCCAGGTGAACACGCGTTGCTTCCGGCATGTTGTCATTGGTATTGACGAAATGGACCGCCTGGCCATAAATACGGGTATCAAACGGACCAACGTCGTTTTGGTAGTAGTTGACGTCTAACTGCGGCTGCGCAGAGTAGCTATTACTGTTTTGTGCGTCGAAGACCTGGAACTGCTTGGTCGATACCGTAGCGTCAAAGTTTTGTACCGCGTAGCCGACGCTGAATTTCTGCGTGGCGTAGCCGTCGGTACTGGAACCGTATTTATTATCGAAATCGTTAAAGTAGCTGGTGTCGCTGACCTTGGTGTAGTCGACGTTGAAACGCCACACCTGGTCCAGTACACCGGCGTGCTGCCAGTAGAACAGCCAGCGACGTGAATTGTCATCCTTCGGATGTTCGTCCTCGTACACTTTATCGGAATTCAGATAGTCGAACTCCATCAAGCCCGCACCCGCCTGGGTGAGGTAGCGGAATTCGTTCTCCCACATGATCCCGCCACGACGGTGCATATAATGTGGCGTGATGGTGGCGTCCATATTGGGCGCAATGTTCCAGTAATACGGGAGGTAGAACTCAAAATAGTTATTGGTGGAATATTTTGCGTTCGGGATCAGGAAACCGGAACGGCGTTTATCGCCGACGGGTAACTGTAAATAAGGACTATAAAAGACCGGAACCGGACCCAGTTTAAAACGGGCGTTCCAGATCTCCGCGACCTGTTCTTCACGGTCGTGGATAACTTCGCTACCGACGACGCTCCAGGTATCGGAACCTGGCAGACAGGAGGTAAAGCTACCGTTTTCCAGAATGGTATAACGGTTTTCCCCACGCTGTTTCATCAGGTCGGCTTTCCCGCGCCCCTGACGGCCCACCATCTGGTAATCACCTTCCCAGATGTTGGTATCTTTGGTATTCAGATTGGACCAACCCTTTGGCCCCTTCAGAATAACCTGATTGTCGTCATAATGGACATTGCCCAACGCATCGACGGTACGTACTGGCTCCGGCTGGCCTTCAGCCTGCTTCTGATGAAGCTGTACTTCGTCGGCCTGCAGGCGGCTGTTACCCTGTGCGATATCCACGTTGCCGGTAAACACCGCGTCATCGGGATAATTCCCTTTTGCGTTGTCGGCATTGATGGTGACGGGTAACTCATTAGTCTCGCCCTGTACCAGAGGACGGTCATAGCTCGGTACGCCCAGCATACACTGTGAGGCGAGATCGGCTGCCAGGCCCTGATGGCTATAGAGGGCGCTGGCAATCATGGTGGCCAGAAGAGTGGGAATACGTTTTTTCATACGTTGTATTTATTGTTCCATCATCAGTAGCGTCGCGCGTGACAAACGGTCACAGCCTAACTTATCTCATCTTCACTTCGCTAGTATTAATCCTGCCCATTTTATACCCGCCACCTTTCAAGCTGCATCTTCGTTGTCTTCCTCGTTCACCCCAGTCACTTATATGGGTAAGCTCCAGGGGACTCACTACGTTGCCGCCTTGCTGCAACTCGAAATCCAACGGGTATAGCGTTTGTGGTGTTAGGCACGGCATTGAATGACAGGTATGATAATGCAAATTATAGGCGATGTCCCACAATTGACCGCAGCCGTAAATCGGTAAAAGCACCTTATATTGTGGGACATAGCCTGGCTGAGAGCGGAAAGATTTGGGGAGTCTATGCAGTATTGGGGAAAGATAATTGGTGTAGCCGTGGCCTTAATGATGGGCGGCGGCTTCTGGGGTGTGGTTCTGGGGCTGTTAGTTGGCCACATGTTCGACAAAGCCCGCATGCGCAAAATGGCGTGGTTTGCCAACCAACGTGAACGCCAGGCGCTGTTTTTTGCCACCACTTTTGAGGTGATGGGACATCTGACCAAATCCAAAGGTCGCGTCACGGAAGCTGATATACATATCGCCAGCCAGTTGATGGATCGGATGAATTTGCACGGTGACTCGCGAACGGCTGCACAACATGCCTTCCGGGTAGGAAAATCGGATAATTACCCATTACGTGAAAAGATGCGTCAGTTTCGCAGCGTCTGTTTTGGGCGATTCGATCTGATCCGCATGTTTCTGGAGATTCAGATCCAGGCGGCATTTGCCGATGGGTCGTTGCATCCTAACGAACGTGAAGTGCTTTATGTGATTGCTGAAGAGTTGGGGATCTCACGCACCCAATTTGATCAGTTCCTGCGCATGATGCAGGGCGGCGCACAGTTTGGCGGCGGATATCAGCAGCAGTCTGGCGGCGGTGGCTGGCAGCAGGCGCAACGCGGCCCGACGCTGGAAGACGCCTGTAATGTGCTGGGTGTGAAAACGACCGACGATGCGACCACCATCAAGCGGGCTTACCGTAAGCTGATGAGCGAGCACCATCCGGACAAACTGGTTGCGAAAGGTCTGCCGCCAGAGATGATGGAAATGGCGAAGCAAAAAGCGCAGGAAATCCAAAAAGCTTACGAGCTGATTAAGGATCAAAAAGGATTCAAGTGATTGAATTGCCGGATGCAGCTAGCGCCTTATCCGGCCTACGTTAATGAATGTAGGCCGGGCAAGCGAAGCGCCCCCGGCATAAATTGGCTCAGAATTTAAAAATCCGCCGGGACTTTAAACGTCATACTGTTGCCGTATTCGGGATGCGTGATGGTTAACATCTCTGCATGCAGCAACAGGCGTGGCGCTAACGCCAGAGCTTCCGGCGGAGCATAGAAGCGGTCGCCCAGGATAGGATGCCCTAAAGCCAGCATATGCACACGCAGCTGGTGGGAGCGTCCGGTAATGGGCTTGAGCACTACCCGGGCGGTGTTATCCGCCGCGAACTCCACAACTTCATACTCGGTCTGCGCCGATTTCCCGGTCTCATAACACACTTTTTGCTTTGGCCTGTTCGGCCAGTCGCAAATCAGTGGTAAATCAACCAGACCCTCGGCCGGAGCAGGATGCCCCCAGACGCGTGCGACATACTGTTTTTTCGGTTCGCGCTCGCGAAACTGGCGTTTTAGCTCGCGCTCTGCCGCTTTGGTTAGCGCGACTACAATCACGCCGCTGGTTGCCATATCCAGACGATGCACGGATTCAGCCTGCGGATAATCGCGCTGAATACGCGTCATCACGCTGTCTTTGTGCTCATCCAGACGACCTGGCACAGACAACAAGCCGCTCGGCTTGTTGACCACCATAATGTGGTCATCCTGATACAGGATGACCAGCCAGGGCTCCTGCGGCGGATTGTAGTTTTCCATCCCCATGTATGGCTCCGTTACTGATGCGTCACGACGATCAAGCGCAGGGCATCGAGACGCCAGCCCGCCTGATCCAGGCTTTCCATCACCTGCTGACGGTTGCTTTCAATTGCGCTAAGTTCGTCATCACGGATGTTCGGGTTAACGGCACGCAGCGCTTCGAGACGGGAAAGTTCTGCCGTCAGCTTCTCGTCAGCTTCTTTACGCGCTGCGTCGATCAGCGCGCGGGCTGATTTTTCCACCTGCGCTTCACCGAGTTGCAGAATGGCATGAACATCCTGCTGCACGGCGTTGACCAGTTTGCTGCCGGTGTGGCGGTTAACGGCGCTGAGCTGACGGTTAAAGGTTTCGAACTCAACCTGTGCAGCAAGGTTATTGCCGTTTTTATCCAGCAGCATGCGTACCGGCGTTGGTGGCAGGAAGCGGTTTAGCTGCAGTTGTTTCGGCGCTTGCGCTTCAACAACATAGACCAGCTCAACCAGCAGTGTACCAACAGGTAATGCTTTGTTTTTCAACAACGAAATAGTGCTGCTTCCGGTGTCGCCGGAGAGGATCAGATCCAGACCATTGCGGATCAGCGGATGCTCCCAGGTAATAAATTGTGCATCTTCACGCGACAGGGCGACATCGCGCTCGAACGTAATGGTGCAGCCATCTTCCGGCAGCCCAGGAAAATCCGGCACCAGCATATGATCGGACGGCGTCAGCACGATTAAATTGTCGCCACGGTCATCCTGATTAATACCGACGATATCAAACAGGTTCATGGCGAAGGCGATCAGGCTGGTATCGTCGTCCTGTTCTTCAATACTCTCAGCCAGCGCCAGTGCTTTTTCGCCGCCGTTAGAGTGGATCTCCAGCAGGCGATCGCGACCTTGCTCTAGCTGTGCTTTCAGCGCGTCATGCTGTTCGCGGCAGGTTTTGATCAGATCGTCAAAGCCCTCGGTATTTTCTGGTTCAGCCAGGTAGCCGATCAGATTGTTATAGACCGTGTCATAGATAGTACGGCCGGTCGGACAGGTGTGTTCGAACGCATCCAGACCTTCGTGGTACCAGCGCACCAGCACAGATTGCGCGGTTTTTTCCAGGTACGGAACGTGAATCTGAATATCATGCGCCTGACCAATACGGTCCAGACGGCCAATACGCTGTTCCAGCAGATCCGGGTTGAACGGCAGGTCAAACATCACCAGATTGCTGGCGAACTGGAAGTTACGCCCTTCGGAGCCGATTTCAGAACACAGCATTACCTGGGCGCCGCTATCTTCTTCGCTAAACCATGCTGCGGCGCGGTCACGCTCAATGATCGACATCCCTTCATGGAATACGGCAGCGCGGATACCTTCGCGCTCGCGCAGAACCTGCTCCAGCTGAAGCGCGGTGGTGGCTTTTGCACAGATAACTAATACTTTTTGCGAGCGGTGGCTGGTCAGGTAGCCCATCAGCCATTCCACGCGCGGGTCAAAGTTCCACCAGGTGCCGGTGTCACCTTCGAATTCCTGATAAATCTGTTCCGGGTAAAGCATGTCGCGTGCCCGGTCTTCTGCACTTTTACGCGCGCCCATAATGCCGGAGACTTTAATCGCCGTCTGGTATTGGGTCGGCAGCGGCAGCTTGATGGTATGCAGCTCGCGTTTCGGGAAGCCTTTCACACCGTTACGGGTGTTACGGAACAGCACACGGCTGGTGCCATGGCGGTCCATCAGCATCGAAACCAGCTCCTGACGCGCGCTCTGGGCGTCTTCGCTGTCGCTGTTTGCCGCCTGCAATAGCGGCTCAATGTCCTGCTCGCCAATCATGTCGCCTAACATGTTCAGCTCATTGTTACTCAGCTTGTTACCAGCCAGCAGCATGGCGACGGCGTCGGCGACCGGACGATAATTTTTTTGCTCTTCAACAAACTGGGCGAAATCATGGAAACGGCTCGGGTCCAGCAGGCGCAGGCGTGCAAAGTGACTTTCCATGCCCAGCTGCTCCGGTGTAGCGGTTAGCAGCAGGATGCCCGGCACACGTTCTGCCAGCTGTTCAATGGCCATATATTCGCGGCTGGGCGCGTCTTCGCTCCACACAAGGTGATGGGCTTCATCGACAATCAGCAGATCCCACTCGGCGTCACACAGGTGCTCCAGACGTTGTTTATTACGACGGGCAAAGTCCAGCGAGCAGATGACCAGTTGTTCGGTTTCAAACGGGTTGTAGGCGTCGTGCTGCGCTTCTGCATAACGCTCATCATCAAACAGTGCAAAACGCAGGTTGAAGCGGCGCAGCATTTCGACCAGCCACTGGTGCTGTAATGTCTCCGGGACGATGATCAGCACGCGCTCTGCGGCGCCGGACAGCAGTTGTTGATGCAGGATCATCCCGGCTTCAATGGTTTTACCTAAACCCACTTCATCTGCCAGTAAAACGCGAGGGGCATGACGACGGCCAACATCATGGGCAATGTTCAGTTGGTGAGGAATCAGGCTGGTACGTTGACCACGCAACCCACTCCACGGCATACGGTATTGTTCGCTCTGAAATTTACGGGCGCGATAGCGCAGAGCAAAGCGATCCATGCGGTCAATCTGGCCGGCAAACAGGCGATCTTGCGGTTTGCTGAATACCAGTTTGCTGTCGAGCAGTACTTCACGCAGCATGACACCGGTTTCTTCGGTATCCAGGCGGGTTCCGATATAGGCAAGCAGGCCGTTTTCTTCTTTTACTTCATCGACATGCAGTTGCCAGCCTTCATGGCTTGTTATCGTATCGCCAGGATTGAACATCACGCGGGTCACGGGGGAATCACTGCGCGCATACAGACGGTTTTCGCCCGTCGATGAGAAAAGTAAAGTGACGGTTCGCGCATCCATGGCGACAACAGTACCAAGTCCCAATTCGCTTTCTGTATCGCTGATCCAGCGTTGACCAAGTGTAAAAGGCATATATGTTCGGCTCTATATCTTTAATTGCAGGCAATACTCGTCATTTTCCGGGCTAATCCCCGTTATTGAGAGCATACGACCCCGCTACCAGGCTAATAAATCAGTGGTAGTGGTGTTAAATGGGTCCAGGAATGGAAAGGGCGCTATGGTACTGGATGGCGGCGGTTTCGTCACGCGTCAAAATAACCCCAGTTGTCCTGTGAGTAGTGTAGCAAAATTATCGTCAATAAAGGGAAGAATTCCCTCGGCAACGGGTTGGATCTGGCGGGTCAGATAATGCTCGTAGTCGAGCACAGATAGCTGATAATCAACAGGTTCTGGGCCATTGACCGTCCAGACATATTTTATGGTTCCGCGATTCTGATACTGCGGTGGACGCCCCAGTTTTACATTCTGCTCATCGGCAAGTCGCGCGGCACGAACGTGTGGTGGAACATTTCGCTGGTATTCGCTTAACGGGCGGCGCAGGCGCTTGCGGTACACCAGTTGTTCATCCATTTCACCGGCCATCAGACGGGCAATAGTCTCGCGAACAAACTCCTGATAAGGTTCGTTACGAAAAATTCGCAGGTATAGCTCCTGCTGAAACTGTTGGGCCAGCGGCGTCCAGTCGGTTCGTACCGTTTCCAGTCCCTTAAACACCATACGTTGCTCAGCACCGTCCTGAATCATCCCCGCATAGCGTTTTTTACTGCCGGTATCTGCACCGCGAATGGTCGGCATCAGAAAGCGACAAAAATGGGTTTCAAATTCCAGCTCCAGCGCGCTGGTCAGATTTTGTTGCTTCAGCGATTGCGCCCACCAGGTGTTGACATAGCTCACCAGTTCCCGACCAATTCGGGCTGCATCGTCTTCTGAGTGCGCCTTTTTCAGCCAGACAAAGGTGGAATCGGTATCGCCATAAATGACATCGTAACCCTGAGCCTCAATTAACGCTTTGGTCTGGCGCATGATCGCATGGCCGCGCATGGTAATGGACGAGGCCAGTCTCGGGTCGAAAAAGCGACAGGCGGTGGTGCCCAGCACGCCGTAAAATGCGTTCATGATGATTTTCAACGCCTGCGAGAGTGGCTTATTGCCGCGGCGTTTTGCTTCTTCGCGCCCGTGCCAGATCTGTGTAACGATTTCAGGCAGGCAGTGCTTTTCGCGTGAAAACCAGGCGTCAAGGAAACCTTCGGTGCTGTGTTCCGGATCCGGCTGCGCCATCCCTTCGATAAGCCCCACCGGATCGATTAAAAAAGTACGAATTATTGAGGGATACAGGCTTTTGTAATCCAGCACCAGTACGGAGTCGTACAATCCCGGGCGCGAGTCCATCACATAGCCGCCGGGACTGGCGTGCGCGGGGACTTCACCCAGATTCGGCGCCACATAACCCGCCCGGTGCATTCGTGGCAGGTAGAGATGTCCGAAGGCGGCAACTGAACCACCGTGCCGGTCGACCGGCAGACCGTTGACCGTCGATCGTTCCAGCAGAAATGGCATGATCTCGGTTTTGTGAAAAATGCGCGTGACCAACTCACAGTCTTTGAGATTGTAGGTGGCAAGCGCGGGCTTATCCTGGGCAAATCGACGGTCGATTTCGTCCATTCTGTCCCACGGATTATCAATCGACTTCCCTTCGCCAAGCAGCTCTTGCGATACCGTTTCCAGTGAAAATGACGAGAAATTCCAGAACGCGGATTTTAGCGCCTCAATACCGTCGATAATCAGGCGCCCCTTAGCCTGAGCGAAGAATACGCCGTTCTTGAAGCCATGCTCGCGCCACTCAAGCTCGCTGCTATCGCGACCAAAACGCAGGGGAATGCGGTAACGTTCGGCGTGCTTTTGCAGGACGCGTAAATCGAATTGCACGACGTTCCAGCCGATTATCACATCAGGATCGTGACGGGCAATCCAGTCATTGAGTTTTTCCAGCAACTGCGGGCGGCTTGCAACGTACTCAAGTTCAAAATCAAGCGTAGAGGCGTCGCCGTTTGCCGGGCCGAGCATATAGACAATACGCTGCCCGCAGCCTTCAAGGCCGATGCAATAGAGTTCGCCGTGGCGCGTGGTTTCAATATCCAGCGATAACCATTTTAGCGGTGGTCGATAGTCAGGGTTCGGCTTCAGGCGGGCATTCACCAGCATGTCATTATGTCTGTCGCCTTCGACCCAAACAGGGGAGGTGATAAAGCGCTCCATCAGATACCGCTCAGGTGGGCGTACATCGCCCTCATAGACGGTGACTGCGTTTTCGCGCAGCAGTTTTTCCAACCGCATGAGCTGGCGATGTGAGCGGCAATACAGGCCGGAAACAGGATTGCGGTGGAAGTCTTTCAATTGCAGCGATTTCAGGCGATAGCCGTTTTCAGTGCGTAATAATGACATTACGCGAGGAACCTGACTGGTGGGAATAAACGCGACCGACTCCTGAGGCGCGAGCGTGACCTGCAGCGGCCCATCGTCTGTAGCCAGCCAGAATGAGACCTCAGTTCCCTGCGGGGTGTCCCGCCAGTGCCGGGTTAAAATAAAACCTGCTTGCGCCACGCTGCGTATCCGTCAAAAAACCAGGCATTATTATAGCCTGGTTCTGATAGATTAGCTGTGATTTTATACAGTTGTCATGCTCAGAAGAGGTTACTGCCCGTAATACGCTTTTGCACCGTGTTTGCGCAGGTAGTGTTTATCTAGCAGGGTTTGCTGCATATCCGGTAATTGCGGCGCGAGCTGGCGGCAGAAAATCCCCATATAGGCGACTTCTTCCAGCACGATGGCGTTATGCACCGCATCTTCGGCATTTTTTCCCCAGGCAAATGGACCGTGAGAGTGCACCAGCACGCCAGGCATCTGTGCGGCGTCAATACCTTGTTTTTCAAAGGTTTCAACGATTACGTTACCGGTTTCCCATTCATATTCGCCGTTGATTTCTTCGTCGGTCATTTTGCGTGTGCAGGGAATCGAACCGTAGAAATAGTCCGCATGGGTGGTCCCCGTTGCCGGAATCGACTGACCCGCCTGTGCCCAGATGGTTGCATGGCGCGAATGGGTGTGAACAATGCCGCCAATGGTCGGGAACGCCTGATACAGCAAACGGTGTGTTGGGGTATCTGAGGAAGGTTTCTTCGTACCTTCTACAACTTCACCCGTGGCGATACTGACTACCACCATATCGTCGGCGGTCATTACGCTGTAATCGACTCCCGAAGGTTTAATCACAAACACGCCGCGCTCGCGATCGACGGCGCTGACGTTCCCCCAGGTCAGGGTGACCAGATTGTGCTTAGGCAACGCCAGATTGGCTTCCAGTACCTGACGTTTGAGATCTTCTAACATGATGCTCTCCGATGAATCTTGCCGGATGGCGCTACGCTTATCCGGCCTACAAATCGCACATTCTTGTAGGCCGGATAAGGTGTTTACGCCGTCATCCGGCAGTTGTTAACGTTTGAAGCCGTAATACACTTCGTTCCAGCGCAGCGCGTCCTTAAAGGCCGGCAGGCGGGTATCGTTATCGATCACCGCGATCTCGATATCGTGCATTTCAGCGAACTGACGCATGTCGTTCAGATCCAGCGCGTGGCTGAACACGGTGTGGTGCGCGCCACCGGCCAGGATCCAAGCTTCAGAAGCGGTTGGCAGATCCGGTTGAGCTTTCCATAGCGCGTTAGCGACAGGCAGTTTTGGCAGGGAGTGCGGCGTTTGTACCGTGTCGATGCAGTTAACCAGCAGGCGATAGCGATCGCCGAGATCGATCAGGCTGGCAACCACTGCCGGGCCGGTTTTGGTGTTGAAGATCAGACGGGCAGGATCGTCTTTACCACCAATGCCGAGGTGCTGTACGTCGAGGATCGGTTTCTCTTCCACCGCGATGGACGGGCACACTTCCAGCATGTGCGAGCCGAGCACCAGATCGTTGCCTTTCTCGAAGTGGTAGGTGTAATCCTCCATAAATGAGGTGCCGCCCTGCAGACCGGTTGACATCACCTTCATGATGCGAAGCAGAGCGGCGGTTTTCCAGTCGCCTTCGCCCGCAAAACCGTAGCCTTGCTGCATCAGACGCTGTACGGCCAGACCAGGGAGCTGTTTCAGGCCGTGTAAATCTTCAAATGTGGTGGTGAAGGCGTGGAATCCGCCCTGTTCCAGGAAGCGCTTCATCCCCAGTTCAATACGGGCCGCTTCCAGGACATTCTGACGTTTTTCACCGTGGACTTGCGTCGCCGCCGTCATGGTATAGGTGCTTTCGTACTCATCGATTAGCGCGTTGATTTCACCGTCGCTAATTGCGTTCACTACCTGCACCAGATCGCCCACGGCCCAGGTGTTTACCGAGAAGCCGAACTTGATCTGCGCAGCGACTTTATCGCCATCGGTGACCGCAACTTCACGCATGTTGTCGCCAAAACGGCAGACTTTCAGGTGGCGGGTATCTTGTTTGGACACGGCCTGGCGCATCCAGGAGCCAATGCGTTCGTGCGCTTGTTTATCCTGCCAGTGACCGGTGACCACGGCATGCTGCTGACGCATACGCGCGCCGATGAAGCCGAACTCACGACCGCCGTGCGCAGTCTGGTTCAGGTTCATAAAGTCCATATCAATGCTGTCCCACGGCAGGGCGGCATTGAACTGGGTGTGGAACTGCATCAGCGGCTTGTTGAGGATAGTCAGACCGTTAATCCACATTTTGGCCGGGGAGAAGGTATGCAGCCAGACCACCATCCCTGCACAGCGATCGTCGTAATTCGCGTCACGACAGATAGCGGTAATCTCATCAGGGGAAGTGCCCAGCGGTTTTAATACCAGCTTGCAGGGCAGTTTGGCTTCAGTATTCAGTGCGTTAACGACATGCTCGGCATGTTGGGTTACCTGACGCAGGGTTTCAGGGCCATACAGATGCTGGCTACCAATCACAAACCACACTTCATAGTTATCAAAAATCGTCATTGTCGTGTCCTTAATGTGTCAGGGTTGCCAGGTCTACCGGGGCTTGTTGCGCCGGAGCGGCAGTCGGAAGGTATTGCTGTTCAGCGCTTACTGCCCACTGCTGATAGCGGCGGTAAAGCTGTTCAAAACGTTGAGCCTGCTCTGGGCGAGGTTGCAGCGTGTTTTCCACGGCGCTTGCCATCTGCTGCTGAGCGGCAGGGATATCGGCGTGTACTTTCGCGGCAACGGCGGCGAAGATAGCCGCACCGAGCGCGCAGCACTGGTCTGAAGCGACAATTTGTAGCGGACGGTTCAGCACGTCACAGCAGGCCTGCATGATGACCGGGTTCTTGCGCGCGATACCGCCAAGCGCCATCACGTTGTGAACCGCAATGCCTTGTTCGGTGAAGCATTCCATAATGGCGCGCGCGCCAAAGGCAGTGGCGGCAATCAGACCACCGAACAGCGCTGGCGCGTCGGTTGCCAGGTTCAGATCGGTAATCACCCCTTTCAAACGCTGGTTGGCATTGGGCGTACGGCGACCGTTGAACCAGTCGAGCACGACCGGCAGGTGATCCAGCGACGGATTTTTCGCCCATGCTTCGGTGAGTGCAGGCAGCAGCTGTTTTTGACTGGCTTTAATCTGGGTCTGCAGTTCCGGATGCTGTGCGGCAAGCTGTTCCAGCGGCCAGCTCAGCACGCGGCTAAACCAGGCATAGATATCGCCGAATGCAGACTGACCAGCTTCGAGGCCAATAAAATTAGGCACCACGCTGCCATCAACCTGGCCGCAAATGCCTTTCACCGCACGCTCGCCAACGCTTTGCTTGTCGGCAATCAGAATGTCGCAGGTTGACGTGCCGATGACTTTTACCAGCGTGTTAGGCTGTGCACCTGCGCCGACCGCGCCCATATGGCAGTCAAAAGCGCCGCCTGCAATCACCACACTCTCCGGTAGCCCCAGACGCTGTGCCCACTCGGCGCACAGGGTGCCAACCGGCAGATCCGCGGTGAAGGTATCGGTAAACATTGGGTATTGCAGATGGCGGTTGAGGATGGGGTCGAGTTCGTCAAAGAAACTGGCTGGCGGCAGACCACCCCAGCTTTCATGCCACAGAGATTTATGCCCGGCGCTGCAGCGACCGCGACGAATATCCTGTGGGCGTACGGTGTTGGAGAGCAGGGCCGGAACCCAGTCGCATAGCTCAATCCACGAAACCGCAGCCTCGGCAACTGCGTGGTCCTGACGAGTGACATGCAGGATTTTGGCCCAGAACCATTCGCTGGAATAAATGCCGCCGATATAGCGGGAGTAATCGATCTTGCCCTGTGTATGGCACAGGCGGGTGATTTCTTCGGCTTCTTCTACTGAGGTGTGATCTTTCCACAGGACAAACATCGCATTCGGGTTTTCCGCGAACTCCGGACGCAGCGCCAGTACATTACCGTCTGCATCGATGGGTGCCGGGGTTGAGCCGGTACTGTCAACGCCAATACCGACCACTTCCGCGCACTGCTCAGCGCTCAGTTCGGCCAGTACGGTTTTCAGCGCCGCTTCCATGGATTCAATGTAGTCGCGCGGATGATGGCGAAACTGGTTGTTTGGGCCATCGCAATACTGCCCTTCCTGCCAACGTGGGTACCACTCAACGCTGGTGGCGATCTCTTCGCCGGTGGCACATTCCACCGCCAAAGCGCGTACTGAATCACTACCAAAATCGAGGCCAATTGCAATCGCCATCGTCTTACTCCATCCAAAAATACGGGTATGGATAAACAGTAGTGAGTAGCGATAAAAACCGTCAGGCAGGATCCGCTAATCTTATGGACTAAAATGCTGTGGCATCACAAAGTGTGACGCTGTGCAAATAATCAATGTGGACATTTCTGCCGTAGTTATAGACACTTTTGTTAGCCGATTTTGACGTTGGCGTAGTACATGTTTTTTACAAAGAGCTTTTCACAAGCGGGGTTGGTGGTCCATTGCCGCAAATACAGCGGCCCGCAGGGGCGACAGCGATGATGTCTGGCGTAATATGGACAAATTGTTTCTTGGCAGGACGTAGGGAGTATTGAAATTATGGCTGAAACGCAAAACGATCCCCTGTTGCCAGGTTATTCGTTTAACGCGCATTTGGTGGCCGGATTAACCCCCATTGAGGCGAACGGATACCTGGATTTTTTTATCGACAGGCCGCTGGGTATGAAGGGTTATATCCTCAATCTCACCATCCGTGGCGAAGGGGTTATCAATAATCAGGGCAAGCAATTTGTCTGCCGGCCTGGCGATATTCTGTTGTTTCCACCTGGAGAAATTCACCACTACGGGCGCCATCCTGATGCCAGCGAGTGGTATCACCAGTGGGTTTACTTTCGTCCGCGCGCCTACTGGCAGGAGTGGCTGACCTGGCCGGCCATTTTTGGGCAGACCGGCTTTTTCCGCCCGGATGAAGCACATCAGCCGCATTTTAACGAGCTGTTTGGGCAAATAATTAACGCCGGGCAGGGAGAAGGTCGTTATTCCGAACTGCTGGCGATTAATTTACTGGAGCAGTTGTTGCTCCGACGTATGGAAGCCATCAATGAATCGCTACACCCGCCCATGGACAACCGCGTCCGCGATGCCTGCCAGTACATCAGCGATCACCTGGCGGACAGCAATTTTGATATCGCCAGCGTCGCGCAGCACGTCTGCCTGTCGCCTTCCCGTTTGTCGCATCTGTTCCGTCAGCAGTTGGGGATCAGCGTATTAAGCTGGCGCGAGGACCAGCGCATCAGCCAGGCGAAGTTACTGCTGAGTACCACACGTATGCCTATCGCCACCGTAGGTCGCAATGTTGGTTTTGACGACCAGCTCTATTTCTCTCGTGTTTTCAAAAAATGTACCGGTGCCAGTCCGAGCGAGTTTCGCGCTGGATGTGAATAAAAAGTGAATGATGTATCCTGAAAGTTGTCATAACTCGCAATCTATTCAGACAATTGATGGCTTGACGAAGTTGAGAGGGGTTATCAAAATCCCTGCTTCGTAAATTTGACGGACACATTATGCAAGCATTGCTGGAACACTTTATTCTCCAGTCCGCCCTGTACTCTCTGATCGCCGTACTTCTGGTGGCTTTTTTGGAGTCGCTGGCGCTGGTTGGTCTGATTCTGCCCGGGACCGTGATGATGGCGGGGTTGGGCGCGCTGATTGGCAGCGGCGAACTGAACTTCTGGCATGCCTGGCTTGCGGGCATTGTCGGCTGCCTGTTGGGGGACTGGATCTCCTTCTGGTTGGGCTGGCGCTTTAAAAAGCCGCTGCACCGTTGGTCATTCATGAAAAAGAACAAGGCGCTGCTGGATAAAACCGAGCACGCCCTGCATCAACACAGCATGTTTACTATTCTGGTGGGGCGTTTTGTCGGACCGACGCGCCCGCTGGTGCCGATGGTAGCAGGCATGCTGGATCTGCCTGTCGCTAAATTTATCGTCCCGAATATTATTGGCTGCGTGCTGTGGCCACCGTTCTACTTCCTGCCGGGGATCCTGGCGGGAGCGGCAATTGATATCCCTTCTGATATGCAGAGCGGGGATTTTAAATGGTTGCTGCTGGCGACGGCGGTGTTGCTCTGGGTGGGCGGCTGGTTTTGCTGGCGGCTATGGCGTAGTGGCAAAGCGGCTGTTGATCGCTTAACGGCGTATTTCCCCCGCAGCCGTTTGCTGTATCTGGCGCCGTTAACGCTCGGGATCGGCGTGGTCGCGCTGGTGGCGTTACTACGCCATCCGCTGATGCCGGTGTATATCGACATTCTGCGTAAGGTTGTAGGTTACTGACGATACCTTTGCCGGATGGCGGCTTCACCTTATCCGGCCTACAAAATGTGCGACCTACAGGCCGGATAAGGCGTTCACGCCGTCATCCGGCAACGCATTATGCTTTAATTCCCAATAGCGCCGAGGCGCTGGCGTTGCCGCTTAACAGATCGTCCGTTTTGCCCTGCCACGCGATGCGCCCATCGGCGACCACAATCGAGCGGGACGCAATTCGCGCCGCATCTTCTACGCTGTGAGAAACCATCAGCAACGTCAGCTGCTTCTCGCGACAGACTTCGGCGACCAGCGTTAGCATCTCCTGGCGCAGCGCGGGATCGAGCGCTGAGAACGGTTCATCAAGCAGTAAAATAGGTTGTTCTCGCACCAGACAACGCGCCAGCGCCACGCGCTGCCGCTGCCCGCCGGAAAGCTCACCGGGGAGGCGTTCCAGCAGAGAGTCGAGTCCCATTTGTTGAGCGATGTGGTGCATTTTCTCCCGCTGCGATGCGTTCAGCTTCAATCCCGGATTCAGGCCCAGGCCGATGTTTTGCTGTACGCTCAGATGGCTGAACAGGTTATTTTCCTGAAACAACATGGAAACGGGACGGCGTGAGGGAGGCGTGGTGGTGTGATCTTCACCGTCAATCATCATGGTACCGCTGGCAGGCGTGAGAAAGCCGGCAATCAGATTCAGCAGCGTACTTTTCCCGGCGCCGCTGGGCCCGAGTACAGCTATTTGCTCACCGCGCGCGACCGACAGCGTAAAGCGCATAGGCAAATGGTGATAAAGCCATGTGATATCAATCAGTTTTAACATTTTGACCCGGCAATTTCTCAATAACGGTAAACAGCGTAAAGCACAGGATCAGCAGTAATAACGCCGTAACCGCGCCATCCTGACTGCGATAAGAGCCAATCTGCTGATATAAATAAAACGGCAGGGTACGGAAATCCTCATTACCAAATAATGCCACTACGCCAAAATCGCCGATCGACAGGACGCAGGCAAACGCCATCGCCTGCGCCAGCGGGCGCTTCAGGGCGCGCAGTTCAACCACTTTCAGGCGCGACCATCCCTCAATGCCCAACGACTGGCACAACATACTGTAGCGCGCAGTGACGTCACGCATTGGGTTTTCCAGTACCTTCAGTGCATAAGGGATCGCCATCAGCGCATTGGTAAAAATGACAATGCCGTCGGCAGATTCAGGAAGACCAATGGTGTTATTGAGCAGCAGAAAGAAGCCGGTTGCCAGCACGATGCCCGGCATGGCGAGGATCATCATGCCGCTCAACTCCAGCATCTGACCTGCCAGCAGTTGCTGTCGGGCACGAAGTTCACGACTGCTCCATAACAGCATCATAGTGAGCACGACGCATAACGCTCCTGCTGCTAATGCGATGCGCAGCGAGGTTCCCAGCGCCTGCCACAGCACTGGCTGCATCAGTACATCCAGAACATGGCGGTTTAAGCCATCGACAATCACCGCCAGCAACGGCGGCAGTAACAGCAACAGGGCAAGAATAATCAGGATTGCGTCAGCCAGTCGGCTGTGCAGGCGATCGTCGGGATCGCGCCAGCCTTGTACCAGGGTAGCACCGGGAGCAATCGCCCGGCTCAGACGTTGACTGAGGAGCACCAGCGCCAAACAACAAACCATCTGGATCAACGCCAGCATGGCTGCGCGGGCAGGATCGTAATCAAAATTCAGCGCCTGGTAGATAGCCAGCTCGATGGTGGTGGCCTGTGGCCCGCCGCCCAGCGACAGAACGGTGGCGAAGCTGGCGAAGCACAGCATAAAGATGAGTGCCGCGACGGGCAGGATCTGACGACGCAGCCACGGCCATTCAACAAAACGGAAGAAATGCCAGCCACGCATACCCAACTGAGCGGCTAACTGCCGCTGTTCGCCGGGAATATTCTCCAGCGACTGTAACAGCAGGCGGCTGGCCATCGGCAGATTGAAAAAGACATGCGCCAGCAGAATGCCCTGCAAACCGTATGGCGAAAACGTCCACTCCAGCCCGAATGTATGCCAGAGCGAGGCCAGCCAACCCTGGCGGCCGTAGACGCTAAGAATACCGAATACCGCGACCAGCACTGGCAGGATTAACGTCATCGCGCACAGGCGCAGCAGCGCCAGACGTCCTGGAAAACGGCGACGATAGAGCGCTCTGGCAAGGAAAATCGCCGGGACAACCGACAGCACAGCGGATAAAAAAGCCTGCCAGAAAGAAAAGCGCACCACGTGCCACAGGTAGTCGTCTTGCCACAGCAAGAGCCATTCTCCCTGCGGGGCGTTAAACCACAGTGCCAAAAATGCGGCCAGGGCAACGGCCACCATCAGCGTGGCGGCGGTAAGCCCTGGAACCAGCCAGCCGGGGATTAGCGGCTGACGGCGCGTTGCCATTCGCTAATCCATGCCTGACGCTGGGCCGCAACCTGCTGCGGCGTAAATTCCAGCGCGGTGGCCGGTTTATTCAGTTGCTCGAATCCTGGCGGTAGGGCGACTTGCGTCACGGGATACATCCAGTTGCCGGTCGGAATCGCATTCTGGAATGCCGGGGATACCATAAACTTCAGGAATTTCTCGGCCAGTTCCGGCTGCTTGCTGGCCGCGGTACGGGCGGCGACTTCCACCTGCAAATAATGGCCTTCGCTAAAGTCGGCTGCGGCGTAGTTGTCTTTTTTATCGGCGATGATGTGATAGGCCGGAGAGGTGGTGTAGCTGAGCACCAGATCGCTTTCACCTTTCAGGAACAGGCCGTAGGCTTCGCTCCAGCCCTTGGTGACGGTGACGGTTTTTGCCGCCAGCTTCTGCCACGCCTCTGGCGCTTTATCGCCATAGACTTTCTGCATCCATAGCAGCAGACCCAATCCCGGCGTGCTGGTACGCGGATCCTGATAAATGACGCGCCATTTTTGGTCGCTCTCTACCAGTTCTTTCAGGCTTTTGGGCGGATTCTTCAGCTTGTTCTTATCATAAACGAAGGCGAAATAGCCGTAGTCAAACGGAACGAAGGTATCGTTTTTCCAGCCCCCGGGTACGTTAACGGCGTCGTTTGCAACACCACTTTTGGCAAACAGTTTGGTTTGCGTGGCCGCTTCCAGCAGGTTGTTATCCAGACCCAGCACGACGTCGGCTTTGCTGTTTTTTCCTTCCATGCGCAAGCGGTTAAGCAGCGAGACGCCATCTTCCAGCGCGACCAGTTTTAGCTCGCAGTTGCAGTCAGCTTCAAAGGCTTTTTTGATTGTCGGGCCCGGGCCCCAGTCAGCTGCGAACGAGTCGTAGGTATAGACGGTCAGTACAGGTTTAGCGAAGGCAGGCGCTGCGCACAGCAGTAAAAGCGGAAGACATTTTTTAAACACTTTGCACCTCAAGAGTTGGGTGGCAAAGGACTTGAGATAAGCCTCAAATCCCTTCGCCGGCATTATCCGGATCAGGTTCGACGGGTATCTCTCAGCCCATACACAGATCGAATGATTTTGTGTATGTTTTTATTTAGCACCCCGTTGAGAACGGCGTTAGTGTAGTGATTTTGTTGCCGGGCAGCAATTAAGAGCTGGCTCTTATGGATCCGGCGGAGCAAACCACGCCGATTTAAAATCAAACCAGCCGAGGGTATTCATGCGCAGCCCGCGCATACTGCGCTGTCCCTGAATGATCAGCCAGTGGTGGATTAATGGCACAATGGCCTTTGTGGCGAGCAACTGTTGGCACCATGCTGCCAGGCTCATTTCGCCCGTTCGCCAGCGAGCCGCATCGTTTTCCCAGTCCCGCGAGATACAGTTTTGCAGCAAAGGGACTTCGCACAAATGGGCGAACAATGAGAAGTCCAGCGGGAGGGTAAAGTTGGCGCTGTTGAGCCAGATATCGCTGACGATTTCACCTGCATGCCATTGATCGTAGTCGATCTCCTGAATATTCAACTGTACCTGATGCTGCGCCAGCAACGTTTTCATGATCTGCGCGATAATCCGGTGTTCGATATGATCGCGATAGTAGGTGATCGTCAGCGTTTCCAGCCCGGCGGGTTTTTCACCATGGCCAGGTTTGGCGTGATGCCAGCGGGGAAGCAAACCGTAGGCGGGAAACCACAACCGCTGGTACTGTTCATCGGCGTGGCAGATTAAATTCGTTGGCGAGAGAACGCGGCTTGCCCACTCGCGAACCTCCTGGTTCGCGCCACGGTGGCTACGCGCATCAAACAACAGGTAGTAGCAACCTTCTTCGAGGCGGCTTTCGATCGCCTTTTCATCCTCTGTTGGACCTTTTAGCGTCAACCCGCCGCCAGGCTCTTCTCCGATGTCGGGTAATACCCAAACGTTAACTTCGTCAATCAGCGCCCGGTAGCCAAAGTAATCATCAAATGCATGAATTTTCAGTTGGTTATTGGTATTGCGCATTACCGCATACGGACCGGTACCAATCGGGCGGCTGGAAAAGTTGTTTAGCGTTTCCCATTCTCGCGGCAGGATCATGGCGGGGACCTGCCCCAATAGCCAGGGAAGCCAGCGATCTGGCTGGGCCAGATGGATATCCAGCGTCCAGGCCGTGGGGGAGACGATCTGCGTGATGTGTGAGTACAGCGGCAGGGCGTTAATGCGCCTCAGCGAGGCGATAACATCTTCCATTTCCAGCTCGCGGCCATGATGAAAATGGATCCCCGGGCGCAGGAAGAATCGCCAATGCAAAGGTGAAATTTGCTGCCAGTGATGGGCAATGTCCGCTTCCAGTTCCCCATTTTCCTCATTTACCCGAATTAAGGCACTGAAGATTTGGCGGGCGATATGGGTTTCGGAGCGGCGTAATGCCGTACCGGGGAGCAGGTTGTGCATCGGGCGATAATAGAGAACGCGCATGATATGCCGACCCTGGCGAAAGCTGCGGCCCAAGTGGGAGACCAGCATTTGCCGGACGGCCGTTTTGTCACCGACAAGCTGCACTAGTTGATCGATGCGATCCTGTTCCAGTAGGTCTTCCGCGCGCTGCTGCTGGAGCGCCAGCCCGGTATAGAGGAATGTCAGTCGCGAGCGTTTGCCTCGTCCAACTTCAGCTTCCCACGTTAACCAGCCACGATCCTGCATGGTATTAATCAGCGTACGCATATGGCGGCGCGAGCAGCTCAGCAGATCCGCCAGCTCGTTGAGCGTCGTTTCTTGCGTCTTGCCGTCACAGCATTGCCACAGACGGATGAACTGTTGTTGCAAACGACCAGAAGACATAAAAGGGGAACTCCTGCGGAAAACTCAGCAATTTTATAATCCCTATATTAAGCCAATAATAGATTCCGATGAAGCGATGAGACAACGAAGGGGTCATCTATGCGTCAGTTCTGGTTGAAGTACTTTACCGCGACAGAAAAATCGTCCTGGTTGGCTTGCCCGAGCGCCCCGCAGCGCTTAAAGATGCTCGAAGAGCTGATGCAGTGGGAGATGACATCTGACTCCTGAATTGAAAATTGCAGACATCATGTGTGACTGAGTATTGGTGTTAATCGCCGCGCCAGCAGGTATCATCTGCTGGCTTTTTTCGTTTCAGCTGCGCTTAAAAGGAAAGATATGCTCTGGATTATGACCATGGGACGGCGCCTCAACGGCGTTTACGCGGCATTTATGCTGGTCGCTTTTATGATGGGCGTGGCGGGGGCATTGCAGGCACCCACGCTGAGTCTGTTCCTGAGCCGTGAAGTCGGGGCGCAGCCATTTTGGGTCGGGCTGTTTTACACCGTCAATGCGATTGTCGGGATCGTCGTCAGCCTTGGCCTCGCGAAACGATCCGACAGCCAGGGCGATCGACGTAAGTTGATCATGTTCTGCTGCCTGATGGCAATTGGCAATGCGTTGCTGTTTGCCTTTAATCGTCACTATCTTACGCTGATCACCTGCGGTGTGCTGCTGGCCTCGCTGGCGAACACCGCCATGCCGCAGCTGTTTGCGCTGGCGCGGGAATATGCTGATAACTCCGCGCGTGAAGTAGTGATGTTTAGCTCGGTGATGCGTGCGCAGCTTTCACTGGCCTGGGTAATTGGCCCACCGCTGGCTTTTATGCTGGCGCTGAATTACGGCTTTACGGCGATGTTTTCCATTGCCGCAGGGATTTTTGCCATTAGCCTGGTGCTGATTGCGCTGATACTGCCGTCAGTTGCTCGGGTGGAGCAGCCTGTAGACGTGCCGCTGGAACAGACCGGCGGTTGGCAGGACAAAAATGTACGCATGTTGTTTATTGCCTCCACTCTGATGTGGACCTGCAACACCATGTACATCATCGATATGCCGCTGTGGATAAGCCTCGAACTGGGCTTGCCGGACAAGCTGGCCGGGATTCTAATGGGGACGGCGGCTGGACTGGAAATTCCGGCGATGATTCTTGCGGGCTATTACGTGAAGCGCTTTGGCAAACGGCGAATGATGATCGCGGCCGTAGCGGCAGGTGTGCTGTTTTATCTTGGTTTGATCTTCTTTCACAGCCGTACGGCGCTGCTGGTGCTGCAACTGTTTAACGCGGTATTTATCGGTATTATCGCCGGGATAGGCATGCTGTGGTTTCAGGATCTGATGCCCGGACGTGCGGGATCAGCGACCACATTATTTACCAACAGTATTTCAACGGGAGTCATTCTGGCAGGGGTGATTCAGGGGGCTGTTGCGCAAAGCTACGGTCACTATGCCGTCTATTGGGTGATTGCGGTGATTTCGGTGGTGACGCTGTGGATGACCGGGCGGGTGAAGGATGTTTAGTCCGGTGCAGTCCCGGCGTTGCAGTGCCCGACCGGACGACATTTCGTATTCGCTTTTGTCGTTTTTGTAGGCCGGATAAGGCGTTTACGCCGCCATCCGGCAACCTGTCCTTACGGTCTGATCGCGTTACGCTTATCAGGCCAATCCCTCTTTTTTTCATCTTGCACGTAAATGCAATGTTGATCACATAACGATCATTTTCCTCTTCCTGGATCTTCTTTTTTCTACTGTTACGCGTATACAGTTACGCGTAACAGTTATTAAAAAAGGAGTTTTTTATGAAGAACCTATTCGACCTGACCGGTAAACGCGCGCTGATTACCGGTTCCGCTCAGGGCATTGGTAACCTGCTGGCCAACGGTCTGGCGGCGCACGGTGCTGAGATTGTGATTAACGATATTACCCAGCAGCGCGCTCAGGCGGCGGCGGACAAACTGGTTGCCGAAGGCTATCGCGCCGTTGGCTATGGATTTGATGTCACCAACGGGGAAGAGGTTGCGCGCGCCATCGCGCAAATCGAAAAGGAAGTTGGGGCCATTGATATTTTAATTAACAACGCCGGAATTCAGCGTCGTTTTCCCTTCACCGAATTCCCGGAGGCTGAATGGGACAAAGTGATTGATGTAAACCAGAAATCGGTCTTTCTGGTGTCGCAGCAGGTTTCCCGCTACATGGTGCAACGCCGCCGCGGGAAGATTATTAATATCTGCTCAATGCAAAGCGAATTAGGTCGTAAAACCATTACTCCATACGCGGCGTCAAAAGGCGCGGTCAAAATGTTAACCCGTGGCATGTGCGTGGAACTGGCGGAATACAATATTCAGGTCAATGGCATTGCTCCCGGCTATTTCGCCACCGACATGACCACCGCGCTGGTCAACGATGAAGCATTCTCCGCCTGGCTGTTCCAGCGCACGCCCGCCGCTCGCTGGGGTAACCCGGAGGAGCTGATCGGCGCGGCGGTTTATCTTGCCGCGCCCGCTTCTGACTTTGTGAATGGGCATCTTCTGTTTGTGGACGGCGGCATGCTGGCCGCGGTCTGATCAATAATGGGCCGCAACGCGCGGCCTGAGCGATAAAACAATAATCCAAGGAGTGAGTATGAATATGCTCGCAAAACTGCCAGCGCGTCGCTGGTGGTATTTAATGCCGATTATTTTTATTACCTACAGCTTAGCTTATCTCGACCGCGCCAATTACGGCTTTGCCGCTGCCGCCGGTATTGAACATGACTTAGGGATTACTCAGGGAACAGCATCGTTAATTGGCGCGTTATTCTTCCTGGGCTATTTCTTTTTCCAGGTGCCGGGCGCGATGTACGCCGTAAAGCATAGCGTGCGCAAAATGATTTTTTACAGCCTGATCCTTTGGGGGCTTTGTGCCGCGGCGACCGGCTTTGTCAGCAATATCCCAACGCTGATGGCGATCCGCTTTATTCTCGGCATCGTCGAAGCGGCGGTAATGCCCGCGATGCTGATTTATATCAGCAACTGGTTTACCAAAACTGAACGCTCGCGCGCCAACACCTTTTTAATTCTCGGCAACCCGGTCACAGTGCTGTGGATGTCGATTGTCTCCGGCTACCTGATTGAAGCCTGGGGCTGGCGCGAAATGTTTATTATCGAAGGTATCCCGGCGGTGATCTGGGCGTTCTGCTGGGTGATTCTGGTACGGGACAAACCGGCGGATGCGGGCTGGTTGAGCGAGCAGGAGAAACAGGCATTACAGCAGGCGATGGATCGCGAGCAGCGCGACATCAAACCGATGCGTAACTACGGTGAAGCGATGCGTTCACGCAGCGTCATTATGCTTTGCGCGGTGCATGCGCTGTGGAGCATCGGGGTGTATGGCTTCATGATGTGGATGCCGTCAATCCTCAAAAATGCGGCGCAGATGGACATCGTGGCGGTGGGCTGGCTGGCAGCGGTACCGTATCTGGCGGCGATCTGCCTGATGTTGACCGTCTCCTGGCTGTCCGATAAGTTCCAGAACCGTAAGCTGTTTATCTGGCCGCTGCTGTTGATTGCCGCCATCGCGTTCTTTGCCTCGTGGCTGTTGGGCAACCAGTCCTTCTGGCTCTCCTACGCGCTGCTGGTTGTGGCCGCCGCCTGTATGTATGCGCCTTACGGGCCGTTCTTTGCGCTGATCCCCGAACTGCTGCCGCGCAACGTCTCCGGCGTGTCGATGGGGATGATCAACAGTTTTGGCGCGTTAGGGGCATTCCTCGGCGCGTGGCTGGTGGGTTACCTCAACGGTGTGACCGGCGGGCCGGGCGTCTCCTACACCTTCATGGCGATTGCTCTGCTGGCGTCGGTGGTGCTGATGTACTGCGTTCGTGCGCAAAATGAAACCACGTCGCCGTCGGCTGAGATGGCGACGCGTTAAGGTTGAGCGAGGAGTGCAGTCGCTAACCGGCTGTGATAAGGTTCTCTGCGAGCATAATGGGCTGTTGGTCGTAGAGAACCTCATGAAAAACAATCGGATGACATTACAGGATATCGCTAATCTGGCCGGGCTGAATAAGATGACGGTCAGCCGTTATCTGCGTGACCCGAATCAGGTGTCGCAACGCAGCCGCGAATTGATTTCGAAAGTGATGGAAGAGAACAACTACATCCCCAACCGCGCCCCGGAAATTTTGCTCAACGCACGCAGCAAAACCATTGGTGTGCTGATCCCCTCGTTTCGTAATCAGATCTTTGCCGACGTGCTGGCAGGGATTGAATCCGTCACCTCGGCCTGCCAGTACCAGACGCTGATCGCCAACTACGAATATGATGCCGAGCGTGAAGAACGCGAGGTGCTGAACCTGCTCTCTTACAATATCGACGGCCTGATCCTCACGGGAAAGCTGCATACAGAGCGAATGATCCAGTACGTGCGCGCCAGCGGCGTACCGGTGGCGGAACTGATGGATATTAGCGGCCAGTATCTTGATATACAGGTTGGGTTTGATAACGAAAAAGCCGCGTTTGAAATGACGCAGGCTTTTATCGACAGCGGTAAACGCAGCATTGCTTTCTTTGGCTCGATGGATGACCCCCGAGACCTTAGCCGTTTTCGCGGCACCGAGAAAGCGCTGGCGGCGCAGGGACTGGAAGCGTACCACCTGGCGCCAAAAACTATTTCGTCGGTGGCGCTGGGACGTAAGATGTTCCAGCAGGCGATGGCGGAAAAGCCGGATATTGACGCTATTTTCTGTACCAACGATGACCTGGCGGTTGGCGCGCTGCTGGAGTGTCAGGCACAGCAGTACGATGTGCCGGGAAAAATGGCGATTGCCGGTTTCCACGGGCTGGAAATTGGCCGTGCGCGGCTGCAAAAAATCGCCAGCGTGATTACGCCACGCTTTGAGATTGGCAAAACGGCGGCGGATATTCTGATTAAGCGTTTGAACGGGAAAGATGCGCCGGGCAGCGTCAATCTTGGCTACCAAATCTATTACGGCGATACGCTGTAGGCGAAGAGAAAGGGCTGGCCACCGTGCGGTGACCAGCGGAAGAGATTACTGCATAAATGCTGGCTGCTTGTCTTCGTACTCGGTGATGGCCGCTTCATGCTGCAGCGTCAACCCGATGCTGTCCAGACCGTTCAGCATGCAGTGGCGGCGGAAGTCGTCGATTTTAAAGCTGTAGGACTTATCGCCTGCTTTCACCACCTGCGCTTCCAGATCCACTTCAAATTTAATGCCCGGATTGGCTTTCACCAGCGCGAACATTTCATCTACCTGCGCGTCGCTCAGGGTCACCGGCAACAGTTGGTTATTGAAACTGTTGCCGTAGAAGATGTCGGCGAAGCTTGGTGCGATCACCACTTTAAAGCCGTAATCGGTCAGTGCCCACGGCGCATGTTCGCGTGAAGAGCCGCAGCCAAAGTTTTCCCGTGCGAGCAGAATTGATGCCCCTTTATATTCCGGGAAGTTTAAAACGAACTCAGGATTCGGCTGTTGGCCCTTTTCGTCCAGGAAACGCCAGTCGTTAAACAGATGGGCGCCAAAACCGGTGCGCGTAACCTTCTGCAAAAACTGTTTAGGGATAATTGCGTCGGTATCAACGTTGGCGGCATCCAGTGGGACAACCAGGCCGGTATGCTGGGTAAATTTCTCTGCCATGGTAGTTTCCTTATTTGATGCTGCGAATGTCGGCAAAATGACCGGTAACGGCGGCAGCGGCGGCCATGGCCGGGCTGACTAAATGCGTGCGACCACCGCGGCCCTGACGACCTTCAAAATTACGGTTGCTGGTGGATGCGCAGCGTTCGCCTGGGTTCAGGCGGTCATTGTTCATCGCCAGGCACATGGAACAGCCCGGTAAACGCCATTCAAAACCGGCTTCGATAAAGATCTTATCCAGACCTTCTGCTTCCGCCTGCGCTTTCACCGGACCAGAGCCCGGCACCACCAGTGCCTGCACGCCCGGCGCAACTTTGCGCCCTTTGGCGATTTCTGCCGCGGCGCGTAAATCTTCAATACGCGAGTTGGTGCAGGAACCGATGAACACTTTATCGATAGCCACTTCCGTTAACGGAATACCCGGTTTCAGCCCCATATACGCCAGCGCTTTTTCAGCTGATGCACGCTCAACGGGATCGGCAAATGACGCCGGGTCGGGAATATTATCGTTCACCGAGATGACCTGACCCGGGTTTGTTCCCCAGGTGACCTGCGGAGCGATCTCTTCTGCCTGCAGGGTAACGACGGTATCAAACGTCGCGTTGTCGTCGGTTTTCAGGGTTTTCCAGTATGTAACCGCGTGGTCAAAATCCTCGCCCTTCGGTGCGTGTAAACGACCCTGAACATAGTTAAAGGTCGTTTCATCCGGTGCGACCAGACCCGCTTTGGCGCCCATTTCAATGGCCATATTGCACAGGGTCATCCGGCCTTCCATGCTCAATGCACGGATGGCTTCGCCACAAAACTCAACCACGTGTCCGGTACCGCCTGCGCTACCGGTTTTACCGATAATCGCCAGCACGATATCTTTGGCGGTAATGCCAGCGGCTGCTTTACCGTTGACTTCAATCTTCATGGTTTTGGCGCGCCCCTGTTTCAGGGTCTGCGTCGCCAGAACGTGTTCAACTTCAGAGGTGCCAATGCCAAATGCCAGTGCGCCGAACGCGCCGTGTGTAGCGGTGTGGGAATCGCCGCAGACGATGGTCATACCCGGCAACGTCACGCCTTGTTCTGGCCCCATCACGTGAACGATACCCTGATACGGATGGTTCAGGTCGTACAGCTCGACGCCAAATTCGTTACAGTTCTTAATCAGCTCCTGCATCTGGATGCGCGCCATCTCACCCGACGCGTTGATGTCTTTGGTTTGGGTCGAGACGTTGTGATCCATGGTGGCAAAGGTTTTGGCTGGCTGGCGCACCTGACGGCCATGCGCGCGCAGACCATCAAACGCCTGCGGAGAGGTCACTTCATGCACCAGATGCCTGTCGATGTACAACAGTGGGGTTTCGTTTTGCGCCTCAAAGACGACGTGCGCATCAAACAATTTTTCGTACAACGTTTTGGCCATGATTACACCCCTTCTGCGACGTAACGGGCAATGATGTCGCCCATTTCATCGGTACTGACTGCGGCAGCGCCACGGGCTAAGTCACCGGTGCGAATGCCTTCTTCTAATGCGCGGTTGATGGCGCTCTCAATTGCGGTTGCCGCATCATTGGCATCCAGGCTGTAGCGCAGCAGCAGCGCCAGCGACAGGATCTGGGCGATAGGGTTGGCAATATTTTTCCCGGCGATGTCCGGAGCGGAGCCGCCAGCAGGCTCGTACAAACCGAAGCCCTGCTCATTCAGGCTGGCGGACGGTAACATGCCCATTGAACCGGTGATCATGGCGCACTCATCAGACAGAATGTCACCAAACAGGTTAGAGCACAGCAACACGTCGAACTGGGATGGATCTTTAATTAATTGCATAGTCGCGTTGTCGATGTACATATGCGCCAGTTCAACGTCCGGGTATTCATTAGCAATTTCATTGACGATTTCGCGCCACAGAATAGACGTTTGCAGTACGTTAGCTTTATCAATCGACGTAACTTTACGGCGACGTTTGCGAGCGGATTCAAACGCGATACGCGCAATACGTTCGATCTCGAAACGGTGATAAACCTCGGTATCAAAGGCTTTTTCATGTTGTCCGCTGCCTTCGCGGCCTTTTGGTTGACCGAAGTAAATCCCGCCAGTCAGTTCGCGTACGCACAGGATGTCGAAACCGTTCGCGGCAATATCTGCGCGCAGAGGGCAAAACGCTTCCAGCCCCTGGTAGAGCTTAGCCGGGCGCAGGTTGCTGAATAATTTGAAGTGCTTACGCAATGGCAGCAGCGCGCCACGCTCTGGCTGCTGGTTTGGCGGTAAGTTTTCCCATTTCGGGCCGCCAACGGAGCCAAACAGAATGGCGTCAGCTTGTTCACAGCCTTCAACCGTTGCAGGTGGCAGCGGCTGACCGTGGTTATCGATAGCGGCACCACCCACGTCGTAGTGGCTGGTGGTAATGCGCATATTAAAGCGGTTGCGGATTGCGTCCAGTACCTTCAGGGCTTGCGCCATTACTTCCGGGCCAATACCGTCACCCGGCAAAACAGCAATATGATAATTCTTCGACATCACACGGTTTCCTTGTTGTTCTCGTTGTTCTGAGCTTTGCGTTGCAATTCTTTTTCGACTTCTTCGGCGCGCCAGATGTTGTTCAGCACATGCACCATCGCTTTAGCAGAAGATTCGACGATATCTGTCGCCAGACCGACGCCGTGGAAACGACGACCGTTATAGTTGGCAACGATATCCACCTGACCCAGCGCATCTTTACCGTGCCCTTTGGCGGTCAGGCTGTATTTCACCAGTTCGATGTTGTACTCAGTTACACGGTTGATGGCCTGATAAATAGCATCGACCGGACCGTTACCGTTCGCCGCTTCGGCTTTGACTTCGTCACCGCAGGCCAGCTTGACGGAGGCGGTGGCGATGTCGTTTGAGCCGGACTGCACGCTGAAGTAATCCAGACGGAAATGCTCTGGTTCTTCCTGCTGTTTATTAATGAAGGCCAGCGCTTCCAGGTCGTAATCAAATACCTGACCTTTTTTATCCGCCAGTTTCAGGAATGCGTCATACAGGTTGTCCAGGCTGTATTCATTTTCTTTATATCCCATCTCATCCATACGGTGTTTCACCGCGGCGCGTCCGGAACGGGAGGTCAGGTTCAGCTGTACCTGGTTCAGACCAATGGATTCAGGCGTCATGATTTCGTAGTTTTCACGGTTTTTCAGTACGCCGTCCTGATGGATGCCGGAGGAGTGGGCAAAGGCGCCGCTACCGACAATGGCTTTGTTTGCCGGAATAGGCATGTTGCAGATTTGGCTAACTAACTGGCTGGTACGCCAGATCTCCTGGTGATTGATGCGGGTCTGTACATTCAGGATATCTTTACGCACCTTGATCGCCATGATCACTTCTTCCAGTGAGCAGTTACCGGCGCGTTCGCCGATACCGTTCATCGCGCCTTCCACCTGACGCGCTCCGGCGTGAACGGCTGCCAGCGCGTTGCCGACGCCCAAACCTAAATCATCATGGGTGTGTACGGAGATGATGGCTTTATCGATATTTGGTACGCGTTCATACAGGCCAGAAATGATTGCCCCAAATTCGAAAGGCATGGTGTAACCGACGGTATCGGGGATGTTAATGGTTTTGGCACCCGCGTTAATAGCAGCTTCAACCACGCGAGCCAGATCGGCGATAGGGGTACGGCCTGCATCTTCGCAGGAGAACTCCACGTCATCGGTATAATTACGCGCACGCTTAACCATGTAGACCGCGCGCTCAATGACTTCATCCAGCGTACTGCGTAATTTCGTCGCGATGTGCATCGGCGAGGTGGCGATAAACGTATGAATACGGAAAGCTTCAGCGACTTTCAGCGATTCTGCAGCGACGTCGATATCTTTTTCTACGCAGCGGGCTAAGGCGCAAACGCGGCTGTTTTTAACCTGACGAGCAATGGTCTGAACTGACTCAAAGTCGCCCGGTGAAGAAACGGGGAAACCTACTTCCATCACGTCAACGCCCATACGCTCAAGGGCCAGCGCAATCTGCAGTTTTTCTTTCACACTCAGGCTTGCCTGTAACGCCTGTTCACCATCGCGTAAGGTGGTATCGAAAATAATGACTTGCTGGCTCATGGTTTAGGTCCTTGGTTTCTTAGGGCGCCTTGCTTCGAGCATAAAAAAACCCGCGCAACGGCGCGGGTTTTTGTCTTAACTGGAGCTGACTTAATGCTGAATGTCGTCCACCAGTCTACCGCGCAATGAAGATGCGTTTAGTAGTAGTAGACCGTTAAAACGAGCAATGTAAGTCATCAATTAAGCTCCAGGCGAATGCGATATGCTTTTAGTGGTACTGGATATGAAGACTGATGTCAACCCTCACCCCAGCAAATGCCTTACTTAAGGGGAGAAGTTTCTGCAAAACTTAAGCGAATTGTGCTGAATTTTTCGGAGTACATAAAATTAATCAGTTGATGGTTGTACATACTTTTCATGGTTTGACATATTTGAGCATAATTATTTGCATTTATTGTAACGGCGAACTGAAGAAAAGGTCGCTCTTGGGATTTCATATCTTTATGATTTATCTGTTCTTATAGTAATCATGAATGGCTATGGGCAGTGTAACACCACATAATTGATAAATTAATGTTAACTTTTAATGTATTAATAATATAAACATTTAATTAAAACTTAAATACGTATTCACGATACGTATGATTGTATATTCGCCATGCTTATGGTTATATTGTTTTTGAAATTTAAACATATGAATCACCGTGCAGTGACACCTGCCACACTGCGCTCGCATTGGTTTTTTGTTCATTTAGGTTTGTGCCTTTATGTTTTCCTAATTTTAATGTTTTTTCTTTTTCTCATCTTATATGTATGGTAAATCATATTAACGGAGATTATTTCTTCACTCCGTCTGGGAAAAGGGAGTTTAGAGTGACAGTGGAGTTAAATATGCCAGAAGTAAAAATAATAGATAAAACAAATATTATAGATATGGGGAAGCCACAGCTTCGCATGGTTGATCTTAATTTATTAACCGTCTTTGATGCGGTGATGCAAGAACAAAACATTACCCGTGCCGCGCATACTTTGGGGATGTCGCAACCCGCTGTCAGTAATGCGGTCGCGCGCCTGAAAGTGATGTTTAATGATGAGCTTTTTGTTCGTTATGGACGCGGTATCCAGCCGACAGCAAGAGCCTTCCAGCTATTTGGTTCTGTTCGCCAGGCATTGCAATTAGTGCAAAATGAACTGCCTGGATCGGGTTTTGAGCCAGCCAGCAGCGAGCGCGTATTCAATCTTTGCGTATGCAGCCCATTGGATAATATTCTGACGTCGTTGATTTATAATCGGGTTGAGCAAGTTGCACCAAACATTCATGTCGTATTTAAATCTTCACTCAATCAAAATACAGAGCATCAATTACGTTACCAGGAAACAGAATTCGTTATTAGCTATGAAGAATTCCGTCGTCCTGAATTTACCAGTATTCCGTTATTCAATGACGAAATGGTGTTAGTCGCAAGTAAAAAGCATCCGCGCATTAGTGGTCCGTTATTGGAAAGCGATGTCTATAATGAACAGCATGCGGTGGTGTCACTTGATCGCTTCGCATCATTCAGCCAACCATGGTATGACACACCGGATAAACAATCCTGCGTAGCTTATCAGGGCATGGCATTAATTAGCGTTCTTAATATTGTGTCGCAAACGCATTTGGTCTCTATTGCGCCGCGTTGGTTAGCAGAAGAATTTGCCGATTCTTTAGAACTACAGATCTTACCTTTACCGTTAAAATTGAACAGCCGCACATGCTATCTTTCCTGGCATGAAGCCGCGGGCCGAGATAAAGGACATCAATGGATGGAAGAGCTGTTAGTCTCCGTTTGTAAGCAGTAGCACTTGGCAGAGTAAACCGGACAATACATCCTGTTTATTCTGCTTTTGTCTTTATAACTGAAATTTTATGCTGAACTCTATTTTTTACGTCTGTCCAAAAGTGTCAAAAAATAGAGTAATTGCTGTAAGTTCCCATTTTTAAGCGATTATTTATCATACTGATTGCTTATGCTGGTTTAATTCTCCGTTTATTCGCGTCTTTCCTCCTTTTTATTCTTATTTACTCCAGTGACACCCCTTCGGAGTCAATTGCCATGCGTCATCGTCAGCGGTTAATGTGTTGTTAAACCGTAATTCATTATAAGAGTGAGGCAAGCCATGGAGATGTTGTCTGGAGCCGAGATGGTCGTCCGATCGCTCATCGATCAGGGTGTGAAGCAGGTATTCGGTTATCCCGGGGGGGCCGTTCTCGATATTTATGATGCGCTGCATACGGTCGGCGGTATTGATCATGTGCTGGTTCGCCATGAACAAGCGGCGGTACATATGGCTGATGGCCTGGCGCGTGCCACGGGAGAAGTGGGGGTCGTATTAGTTACCTCCGGACCGGGGGCGACCAACGCGATTACCGGAATCGCAACGGCTTACATGGATTCCATTCCGCTGGTGATCCTCTCCGGACAGGTCGCAACGTCGCTGATTGGCTACGATGCCTTCCAGGAGTGCGACATGGTAGGTATATCCCGCCCGGTGGTAAAACACAGCTTCCTGGTCAAACAAACGGAAGATATCCCACAGGTGCTGAAAAAAGCCTTCTGGCTGGCAGCAAGCGGTCGCCCAGGGCCGGTGGTGGTGGATTTGCCGAAGGATATTCTGAATCCGGCGAAGAAACTGCCTTATAGCTGGCCGGACTCGGTGAGTATGCGCTCGTATAATCCGACGACGACGGGGCACAAAGGACAGATCAAACGGGCGCTACAGACGCTGGTCGCGGCGAAGAAACCGGTTGTCTATGTGGGCGGTGGCGCGGTCAATGCTGCTTGCCATGAGCAGTTAGCTCAGATTGCTGAAGCGCTGAATCTGCCGGTTGTCTCCTCGCTAATGGGGTTGGGCGCGTTTCCTGCCACGCATCGTCAGGCGCTGGGCATGTTAGGGATGCACGGTACCTACGAAGCGAATATGACCATGCATCATTCCGATGTGATCTTTGCTGTCGGCGTTCGCTTTGACGATCGAACGACAAATAACCTGGCAAAATACTGTCCGAATGCGACCGTGCTGCATATCGACATCGATCCGACCTCTATTTCTAAAACCGTTACTGCGGATATTCCGATTGTGGGTGATGCCCGTCTGGTGCTGGATCAAATGCTCGAACTGCTGGAGCAAGAGAAATCACAGCAGCCACTGGATGATAACCGTGACTGGTGGCAACAGATTGAGCACTGGCGCGCCCGTCAGTGTCTGAAATACGACACGCAAAGCGAAAGCATTAAGCCGCAGGCGGTGATTGAAACCATCTGGCGTCTGACGAAAGGGGAAGCGTATGTGACCTCTGACGTTGGCCAGCATCAGATGTTTGCCGCACTTTATTATCCGTTCGATAAACCGCGTCGCTGGATTAACTCAGGCGGCCTCGGCACGATGGGATTCGGTTTACCTGCGGCGTTAGGGGTGAAAATGGCATTGCCGGATGAAACGGTAGTGTGCGTCACCGGGGATGGCAGCATTCAGATGAACATCCAGGAGCTGTCGACGGCGCTGCAGTATGAACTGCCGGTGCTGGTGCTCAACCTTAACAACCGTTATCTCGGCATGGTCAAACAATGGCAGGACATGATCTACTCCGGGCGTCACTCCCAGTCTTACATGCAGTCGCTGCCCGATTTTGTGCGCCTTGCTGAGGCTTATGGGCATATCGGTATCCAGATTAATCATCCAGATGAACTGGAGAGCAAGCTGGGTGAAGCGCTGGAGCATGTGCGTAACCATCGCCTGGTGTTTGTCGACGTCACCGTCGACGGCAGTGAGCATGTCTACCCGATGCAGATTCGTGGGGGCGGGATGGATGAAATGTGGCTAAGCAAAACGGAGAGGACCTGATTATGCGCCGGATATTATCAGTATTGCTGGAAAATGAGTCGGGTGCATTGTCGCGGGTGATTGGCCTCTTCGCCCAGCGTGGATACAACATTGAAAGCCTGACCGTCGCGCCGACCGACGACCCCACCTTATCGCGGATGACGATTCAGACGGTAGGGGATGAGAAAGTCCTTGAGCAGATCGAAAAGCAGCTCCACAAACTGGTGGATGTTCTGCGCGTTAGCGAGCTGGGGCAGGGGGCCCACGTTGAACGAGAAATCATGCTGGTGAAAATCCAGGCCAGCGGTTATGGCCGGGAGGAGGTGAAACGCAACACGGAGATTTTCCGCGGGCAAATCATCGATGTGACGCCGTCTATCTACACCGTACAACTGGCGGGCACCAGCGACAAGCTGGATGCGTTTCTGGCAACCTTGCGTGAAGTCGCCAAAATTGTGGAAGTTGCTCGTTCCGGTGTGGTGGGACTCTCCCGTGGCGATAAAATTATGCGCTAATCGTCAACCGTAGGCCTGGTAAGCAAAGCGCTATCAGGCCTCATCGTGGAGGTCATGCCGGATAGCGGCATAAACGCCTTATCCTGCCTGCAGGTAACGAACCCGCTTTCGCTGATGCTACCTGCTGCGCTTTTTTTTGCGAAATCAGCAGTAACCAGAGACAAAAGCGGTTGCCGCAGTCATTATTCTGCGCTTAGATGTTAAGAAGTTTAACCCATGCCATCTAAAAGGTTATGGTTTGTACATTTTACGCAAGGGGCAATTGTGAAACTGGATGAAATCGCTCGGTTGGCCGGCGTTTCGCGAACGACTGCAAGCTACGTTATTAATGGCAAAGCAAAGCAATATCGCGTAAGCGACAAAACGGTTGAAAAAGTCATGGCGGTGGTGCGTGAGCATAATTACCACCCGAATGCCGTGGCGGCCGGGCTGCGTGCTGGACGCACACGTTCTATCGGGCTGGTGATCCCGGATCTTGAGAACACAAGCTATACCCGGATCGCAAACTATCTGGAACGCCAGGCGCGTCAGCGTGGGTATCAGTTGTTGATTGCCTGCTCTGAAGATCAGCCGGATAACGAAATGCGCTGTATTGAGCATCTTTTACAGCGCCAGGTCGATGCCATTATTGTGTCGACTTCTTTGCCGCCTGAGCATCCGTTCTACCAACGCTGGGCAAACAGTTCATTCCCGATTGTGGCGCTGGACCGTGCACTGGACCGCGAACATTTTACCAGCGTTGTGGGGGCGGATCAGGATGATGCGGAAATGCTGGCAGAGGAGTTACGCAAATTCCCTGCTGAAACCGTCCTCTATCTGGGCGCGCTTCCTGAATTATCCGTCAGTTTCCTGCGCGAGCAGGGTTTTCGTACCGCGTGGAAGGACGATCCGCGTGAAGTCCATTTCCTGTACGCCAACAGCTATGAGCGGGAAGCGGCTGCGCAGTTGTTTGATAAATGGCTGGAAACGCACCCAATGCCTCAGGCGTTGTTTACCACGTCGTTTGCCCTGTTGCAGGGCGTGATGGATGTGACCCTGCGTCGTGATGGGCAACTGCCGTCTGATTTAGCGATTGCGACTTTTGGCGATCACGAACTGCTCGACTTCCTGCAGTGCCCGGTACTGGCAGTGGCACAGCGCCATCGTGATGTCGCAGAACGCGTGCTGGAGATTGTACTGGCAAGTCTGGACGAACCGCGTAAACCAAAACCAGGTTTAACGCGTATACGGCGTAATCTGTACCGTCGCGGTATTCTCAGCCGTAACTAAGTTTCCTCAATTGATGACGTCGGCGGGATAAGCCTCTGACGTCTTCAATTTTTCTATTCTCAGAAATAACCGCATTATATTTAAGAATATTCTTTAGAATTATCTGAAATCATTCTTGAAATACCCCGAATTAAAAATGCAACTATCCATTTTTGGGTTATTGATACGTAACGACGCGTTACGCTTGTATTATTTTGTTACATGCTTGTATGGATTTGCCGAATTAACAAACACTTTGCTCTCGTATTGCGGCCATCTGGTGCTTTCCTCGGCTCTGCGCGGCGTACAGACCGATTAACTGGTACTGTTAACTCGCTGCATATTGTCCTAAAATGCCGCTCGCGTCGCAAACTGACACTTTATATTTTCTTTGGATGATATTCAGTTGTTTTAAACAATGATGAGTTGTTGGATTTTTTTCTTACAAATATTCATGACGTTAATTTGCTTCGTTTGCTGTACGGAATTTGTTCAACGCTGATATTAGCCGTAAACAATGGGTTTTTTGCTCCGCTAAGCGCCGCGACTTGCTTGACAAGGTTTTCCTCCGCTCCGTAAACTCCTTTAAGTGGGAATTTGTGGGATAAAGTGGTAATTGGGGGTGAGACTGGCATGTTCCGGGGAGCAACGTTAGTTAATCTCGACAGTAAAGGGCGCTTATCCGTGCCTACCCGTTATCGGGATCAACTGCTTGAGAGCGCTACCGGTCAAATGGTTTGCACCATTGACATCCATCACCCGTGCCTGCTGCTGTACCCCCTGCCTGAATGGGAAATAATCGAGCAGAAGCTATCGCGTCTGTCGAGCATGAATCCAGTTGAGCGCCGCGTACAGCGCTTATTGTTGGGTCATGCCAGCGAATGTCAGATGGATAACGCTGGTCGATTACTGATAGCACCCATTCTGCGGCAACACGCAGGGCTAACGAAAGAAGTGATGCTGGTTGGGCAGTTCAATAAGTTTGAGCTGTGGGATGAAACGACCTGGTATCAACAGGTCAAGGAAGATATCGACGCTGAGCAGTCTGTTACTGGCGCGTTGTCGGAACGATTGCAGGATTTGTCTCTATAAAATGACGGAAAATTATAAACATACAACGGTGTTGCTGGATGAAGCCGTAAACGGCCTGAATATTCGTCCAGACGGCATCTACATTGACGGGACATTTGGTCGCGGCGGTCACTCACGTCTGATCCTCTCCCAGCTTGGCGAAGAGGGACGTTTACTGGCAATCGATCGCGATCCGCAGGCTATTGCCGTTGCAAAAACGATTACCGATCCCCGTTTCTCCATCGTACATGGACCTTTCTCTGCGCTGGCTGACTATGTCGCCGAGCGTGGACTGACCGGTAAGATCGACGGGATTCTTCTCGATCTCGGCGTTTCTTCACCGCAGCTCGATGACGCAGAGCGCGGTTTCTCGTTTATGCGTGACGGTCCGTTAGATATGCGTATGGACCCAACACGCGGTCAGTCAGCGGCCGAATGGCTGCAAACCGCCGATGAAGCAGACATTGCCTGGGTGATTAAAACCTTTGGCGAAGAGCGCTTCGGCAAACGCATTGCGCGCGCCATCGTGGAGCGCAACCGCATCGAACCGATGACCCGCACCAAAGAGCTGGCGGAAGTTATTGCAGCGGCAATGCCGGTGAAGGACAAATTCAAACATCCCGCGACCCGTACCTTCCAGGCGGTGCGCATTTGGGTGAACAGTGAACTGGAGGAGATAGAGCAGGCGCTAAAAAGCTCGCTCAGCGTGCTGGCTCCAGGTGGTCGCCTTTCGATCATCAGTTTCCATTCGCTTGAAGACCGCATTGTGAAACGCTTTATGCGTGAACAAAGCCGTGGTCCTCAGGTACCGGCTGGAATACCGATGACCGAAGCGCAGATCAAAAAGCTGGGCGGCCGTGAGTTAAGAGCACTAGGCAAGATGATGCCGGGTGAAGAAGAGGTAGCTGAGAATCCTCGTGCCCGTAGTTCAGTTCTGCGTATTGCAGAGAGGACGAACGCATGATCAGCAGAGTGACAGAAGCCCTCAGCAAAGTTAAAGGATCGATAGGAAGCAACGAGCGCCATGCCTTGCCTGGCGTGATCGGTGACGATCTTTTGCGGTTTGGGAAGCTGCCACTCTGCCTGTTCATTTGCATTATTTTGACGGCGGTTACCGTCGTGACAACAGCACACCATACGCGGTTACTGACTGCGCAGCGTGAGCAGCTGGTTCTGGAGCGAGATGCGCTGGATATCGAATGGCGCAACTTGATCCTTGAGGAGAACGCGCTCGGCGACCATAGCCGTGTTGAACGGATCGCAACGGAAAAGCTGCAAATGCAGCATGTCGATCCCTCACAAGAAAATATCGTAGTACAAAAATAAGGATAAACGCGACGCATGAAAGCAGCGGCAAAAACGCACAAACCAAAACGCCAGGAAGAACAAGCCAACTTTATCAGTTGGCGTTTTGCGTTACTGTGCGGCTGTATTTTGCTGGCACTGGGTTTTCTGCTGGGGCGCGTTGCCTGGCTGCAAATCATCGCGCCGGACATGCTGGTGCGTCAGGGTGATATGCGCTCTCTACGCGTCCAGGAAGTGTCTACATCACGCGGAATGATTACCGACCGCTCTGGTCGCCCGCTGGCGGTGAGCGTTCCGGTTAAAGCGATATGGGCCGACCCGAAAGAAGTACATGATGCAGGCGGCGTGAGCGTTGGCGAACGCTGGAGAGCGCTGTCAACCGCGCTGAATCTCCCGCTCGATCAACTGGCTTCCCGCATTAACGCCAACCCGAAAGGGCGCTTCATCTATCTGGCGCGTCAGGTAAACCCTGACATGGCCGACTACATCAAGAAACTGAAGCTGCCAGGTATCCACCTGCGCGAAGAATCCCGCCGTTACTATCCTTCCGGAGAAGTGACTGCTCACCTCATCGGCTTTACTAACGTCGACAGCCAGGGGATTGAAGGCGTTGAGAAGAGCTTCGACAAGTGGCTCACCGGACAACCGGGCGAACGTATTGTACGTAAAGACCGTTATGGCCGCGTCATTGAAGATATCTCCTCTACCGACAGCCAGGCGGCGCATAACCTCGCGTTGAGCATTGATGAGCGTTTACAGGCACTGGTCTACCGTGAACTGAATAACGCCGTGGCGTTCAACAAGGCGGAGTCAGGCAGTGCGGTACTGGTGGATGTAAACACCGGTGAAGTGCTGGCCATGGCCAACAGTCCGTCCTACAACCCGAACAATCTCACCGGTACGCCAAAAGACGCGATGCGTAACCGTACCATCACCGACGTGTTTGAACCGGGTTCTACCGTTAAACCGATGGTGGTGATGACCGCGCTGCAGCGTGGCGTGGTTCGCGAAAATACCGTCCTCAATACTATCCCTTACCGAATTAATGGTCACGAAATCAAAGACGTGGCGCGTTATAGCGAATTAACCCTCACCGGGGTTTTGCAGAAGTCGAGTAACGTCGGTGTTTCCAAGCTGGCGTTAGCGATGCCGTCCTCAGCGTTAGTAGATACTTACTCACGTTTTGGGCTGGGAAAAGCGACCAATTTGGGGTTGGTCGGAGAACGCAGTGGCTTATATCCTCAAAAACAACGGTGGTCTGACATAGAGAGGGCCACCTTCTCTTTCGGCTACGGGCTAATGGTAACGCCGTTACAGTTAGCGCGAGTCTATGCAACGATCGGCAGCTACGGCGTTTATCGTCCACTGTCGATTACCAAAGTAGACCCTCCTGTTCCGGGTGAGCGTATCTTCCCGGAAGATACCGTGCGTACCGTCGTGCATATGATGGAAAGCGTGGCGCTGCCGGGCGGCGGCGGCGTGAAGGCGGCGATTAAAGGCTATCGCATCGCTATTAAAACCGGTACAGCGAAAAAAGTAGGGCCGGATGGCCGCTACATCAACAAATACATTGCTTATACCGCAGGCGTTGCGCCTGCGAGTCAGCCGCGCTTCGCGCTGGTTGTTGTTATCAACGATCCGCAGGCGGGTAAATACTACGGTGGCGCCGTTTCCGCGCCGGTCTTTGGTGCCATCATGGGCGGCGTACTGCGCACCATGAACATCGAGCCGGATGCGCTGACAACGGGCGATAAAAATGAATTTGTGAATAATCAAGGCGAGGCAACAGGTGGCAGATCGTAATTTGCGCGACCTTCTTGCTCCATGGGTGCCGGGTGCACCGGAGCGAGCACTGCGGGAGATGACGCTTGACAGCCGTGTGGCTGCATCAGGCGATCTCTTTGTCGCAGTATTGGGTCATCAGGCGGACGGGCGTCGGTATATCCCGCAGGCGATAGCGCAAGGTGTGGCTGCCATTATTGCAGAAGCAAAAGATGAAGCTACTGATGGTGAAATCCGTGAAATGCATGGCGTTCCGGTCATCTATCTCAGTCAGCTTAACGAACGTTTATCTGCACTGGCGGGCCGTTTTTACCACGAGCCTTCTGAGAAAATGCGTCTGGTCGGCGTAACCGGGACTAACGGTAAAACCACCACCACCCAATTGCTGGCCCAGTGGAGCCAACTGCTTGGCGAAACCAGCGCGGTAATGGGAACAGTAGGCAATGGCCTGCTGGGCAAAGTGATCCCAACGGAAAATACCACCGGTTCAGCCGTTGATGTCCAGCATGTGCTGGCGGGGCTGGCTGCGCAGGGCGCAACGGTTGGCGCGATGGAAGTCTCTTCACACGGCCTGGTTCAGCATCGCGTGGCGGCGCTGAAGTTTGCCGCATCAGTATTTACTAACTTAAGCCGCGACCATCTCGACTATCACGGCGACATGGAACATTACGAAGCCGCGAAATGGCTGCTGTATTCCACGCACCATTGCGGTCAGGCCATCGTCAATGCGGATGATGAAGTCGGTCGTCGCTGGCTGGCGAAACTCCCGGATGCGGTTGCCGTTTCGATGGAAGACCACATCAACCCGAACTGTCATGGTCGTTGGTTAAAAGCGGTTGACGTGAAGTATCACGACAGTGGGGCAACGATTCGTTTTACCTCCTCATGGGGCGACGGCGAAATTGAAAGCCGCCTGATGGGGGCGTTTAACGTCAGCAATCTTTTGCTGGCGCTGGCAACGCTGTTGGCACTGGGCTATCCGTTAGCTGATTTACTGAAAACGGCGACACAATTGCAGCCGGTTTGCGGACGTATGGAAGTGTTCAGCGCGCCGGGTAAAACCACCGTGGTGGTTGATTACGCTCATACGCCAGATGCGCTGGAAAAAGCGCTGCAGGCGGCACGTCTGCACTGTACTGGCAAACTGTGGTGCGTCTTTGGCTGCGGCGGCGATCGCGATAAAGGCAAACGTCCGTTGATGGGCGCAATCGCCGAGCAGTTTGCAGATGTTGTCGTGGTGACTGATGACAACCCGCGTACCGAAGAGCCGCGCGCCATTATTAACGACATTCTGGCGGGTATGCTGGATGCCGGACAGGCGAAGGTGATGGAAGGGCGCGCAGAAGCCGTGACAAACGCCATTATGCAGGCGAAAGAAAACGACGTGGTGCTGGTGGCCGGGAAAGGTCACGAAGATTACCAGATCGTCGGCTCGCAGCGTCTCGACTATTCTGACCGCGTGACCGCAGCGCGTCTGCTGGGGGTTATCGCATGATTAGCGTAACGCTCAGCCAACTGGCGGAGATCCTCCGTGGCGAACTGAAAGGGGCCGATCTGACCCTTGATGCCGTAACAACCGATACGCGTAAAGTGACGCCGGGCTGCCTGTTTGTGGCGCTGAAAGGCGAACGCTTTGATGCCCATGATTTTGCAGACAAAGCGCAAGAGAGCGGGGCGGGTGCGCTGCTGGTCAGCCGCCCGTTGGACACCAACCTGCCGCAGCTGATTGTTAAAGATACGCGTTTGGCGTTTGGTGAACTGGCGGCGTGGGTTCGCGCTCAGGTTCCGGCGCGCGTTGTCGCGCTGACCGGCTCATCCGGTAAAACGTCCGTCAAAGAGATGACGGCTGCCATTCTGAGCCAGTGTGGTAACACCCTATATACCGCGGGCAATCTGAATAACGACATCGGCGTACCGATGACGCTGCTGCGCTTAACTAACGATTACGACTATGCCGTGATTGAGCTCGGCGCCAACCATCAGGGCGAAATCGCCTGGACCGTCGGCCTGACGCGTCCGGAAGCGGCGCTGGTGAACAATCTGGCCGCCGCGCACCTGGAAGGTTTCGGCTCTCTGGCGGGCGTTGCGAAGGCAAAAGGTGAGATTTTTACCGGCCTGTCTGAGAATGGTATCGCCATTATGAATGCCGACAACAACGACTGGTTGAACTGGCAAAGCATCATCGGCGAACGCAAAGTCTGGCGCTTCTCCCCGAATGCGGCCAACAGCGACTTTTCTGCTACCAACGTTCATGTGACCTCGCATGGCACAGAATTTTCTCTGCAAACGCCGACCGGAAGCATTGATGTCCTGCTGCCGTTGCCGGGTCGCCACAATATCGCTAACGCCCTTGCGGCGGCGGCGCTTTCTATGGCGGTAGGCGCGACGCACGAGGCGATCAAAGCGGGTTTGAAGGATCTGCAAGCGGTACCGGGACGTCTGTTCCCGATTCAACTCGCAGAAAATCAGTTGCTGCTGGACGACTCCTATAACGCGAACGTCGGTTCGATGACCGCAGCGGTGCAGGTGCTGTCTGAAATGCCGGGCTATCGCGTACTGGTCGTTGGCGATATGGCAGAGCTTGGCGCAGAAAGTGAAGCATGCCATGTACAGGTAGGTGTTGCTGCGAAAGCAGCAGGTATCGACCGTGTACTGAGTACAGGAAAACTGAGTAAGGCAATTAGCGACGCCAGCGGCGTTGGCGAACATTTTGCGGATAAAAGCGCGCTGGCCGCGCATCTTAAAGCATTGATTGCAGAACATCAGGTCATGACGATTTTAGTGAAGGGTTCACGTAGTGCCGCCATGGAAGAGGTAGTACGCGCATTACAGGAGAATGGGACATGTTAGTTTGGCTGGCCGAACATTTGGTCAAATATTATTCCGGCTTTAACGTCTTTTCCTATCTGACGTTTCGCGCCATCGTCAGCCTGCTGACCGCGCTGTTCATCTCTTTGTGGATGGGCCCGCGCATGATTGCCCGCTTGCAAAAAATGTCCTTTGGACAGGTTGTACGTAACGACGGTCCGGAATCGCACTTTAGTAAACGTGGTACGCCAACCATGGGCGGGATCATGATCCTCACCGCGATTGTTATCTCCGTTCTGTTGTGGGCATATCCGTCGAACCCGTATGTATGGTGCGTGCTGGTGGTATTGATTGGCTACGGCATTATCGGTTTTGTCGATGACTACCGCAAAGTGGTGCGCAAAGATACCAAGGGGTTGATTGCCCGCTGGAAGTACTTCTGGATGTCGGTGATTGCGCTGGGTGTAGCCTTTGCGCTGTACCTCGCCGGTAAAGATACCCCGGCTACCGAGCTGGTGGTGCCGTTCTTTAAAGATGTCATGCCGCAGTTGGGGCTGTTCTACGTGCTGCTGGCGTACTTCGTGATTGTGGGTACTGGCAATGCGGTAAACCTCACCGATGGCCTGGACGGTCTGGCGATTATGCCGACCGTGTTCGTGGCCGCAGGTTTTGCGCTGGTGGCATGGGCTACAGGTAACATGAACTTTGCCAACTACCTGCACATTCCCTATTTACGCCATGCCGGCGAACTGGTGATCGTCTGTACGGCGATTGTCGGTGCGGGGTTAGGCTTCCTGTGGTTTAACACCTATCCGGCGCAGGTCTTTATGGGCGACGTCGGTTCTCTGGCGCTGGGCGGCGCGCTGGGCATTATTGCCGTGCTGCTGCGTCAGGAATTCCTGCTGGTAATTATGGGCGGCGTATTTGTTGTGGAAACGCTGTCGGTCATTCTGCAGGTTGGCTCCTTTAAGCTGCGCGGACAGCGCATCTTCCGTATGGCGCCGATTCACCATCACTATGAACTGAAAGGCTGGCCGGAACCGCGCGTAATTGTGCGCTTCTGGATTATTTCGCTGATGCTGGTGCTGATTGGCCTGGCAACGCTGAAGGTACGTTAATCATGGCTGATTACCAGGGTAAAAAAGTCGTCATTATCGGTCTGGGATTGACCGGGCTGTCCTGCGTGGATTTCTTTCTGGCGCGTGGCGTGACGCCGCGTGTGATGGATACCCGCGCAACGCCACCTGGCCTGGATAAATTGCCGGAAGCGGTTGAGCGTCATGTTGGCAGCCTGAATGATGATTGGCTGCTGGCCGCCGATCTCATCGTCGCCAGCCCTGGTATTGCCCTGGCGCATCCTTCTCTGAGCGCCGCTGCTGATGCAGGGATCGAAATTGTCGGTGACATCGAGCTGTTCTGTCGTGAAGCGCAGGCGCCGATCGTCGCGATCACCGGTTCCAACGGGAAAAGCACCGTCACCACGTTGGTGGGAGAAATGGCGAAAGCGGCTGGTGTGAACGTGGGTGTTGGCGGAAATATCGGCCTGCCCGCGCTGATGCTGCTGGATGACGAACGTGAGCTGTATGTACTGGAGCTGTCGAGCTTCCAACTGGAGACAACCTCCAGCTTACAGGCCGTAGCCGCCACCATTTTGAACGTCACCGAAGATCATATGGACAGGTATCCGTTTGGCTTGCAGCAGTACCGTGCGGCCAAACTGCGCGTCTATGAGAATGCGAAAGTGTGTGTGGTTAATGCCGATGATGCGCTGACCATGCCGATTCGCGGGGCGGATGAGCGCTGCGTGAGCTTTGGCATCAACATGGGTGACTATCATCTCAATCGTCAGCAGGGTGAGACCTGGCTGCGGGTGAAGGGTGAAAAAGTCCTGAACGTGAAAGAGATGACGCTTACCGGCCAGCATAACTATACCAACGCCCTGGCGGCGCTGGCGCTGGCGGATGCTGCGGGTCTGCCGCGGGCATCCAGCCTGAAAGCGCTGACTACCTTTACCGGTCTGGCGCATCGTTTCCAGTTGGTACTGAATCATAACGGTGTGCGTTGGATCAACGACTCAAAAGCCACCAACGTTGGCAGCACCGAAGCGGCACTGAATGGCCTGCACGTTGACGGTACGTTGCACCTGCTGCTGGGCGGCGATGGGAAATCCGCCGACTTTATGCCGCTGCAACGCTACCTGACTGGCGACAACATTCGTCTGTACTGCTTTGGTCGCGATGGCGCGCAGCTTGCCGCTCTGCGTCCTGAGGTTGCGGAACACACTGAAACCATGGAGCAGGCAATGCGTCTGCTCGCACCGCGTGTGAAGTCGGGCGATATGGTGCTGCTGTCGCCAGCCTGCGCCAGCCTTGACCAGTTCAAGAACTTTGAGCAACGCGGTGACGTCTTTACCCGTTTAGCGAAGGAGTTGGGTTGATGCGCTTCTCTCTCCCTCGTCTGAAAATGCCGCGCGTACCGGGACTGGGTGTCCTGGCGTGGATCTTCGCGGCACTTAAAGGCTGGGTGATGGCTTCGCGTGATAAAGACGCGGACAGCTTGATCATGTATGACCGCATGCTGCTGTGGCTGACTTTTGGTCTGGCAGCGATCGGTTTTGTGATGGTGACATCGGCATCGATGCCCGTAGGGCAACGCCTGGCAGGCGATCCCTTCCTGTTTGCTAAGCGTGACGCGCTGTATATCTTCCTCGCGTTCTGTCTGGCGATGGTGACGCTGCGTCTGCCGATGGAGTTCTGGCAAAAGTACAGCACGACGATGCTGATCGCCTCGATCATCATGTTGTTGATCGTGCTGGTAGTGGGAAGCTCCGTTAACGGGGCATCGCGCTGGATCGCGCTGGGTCCACTGCGTATTCAGCCTGCGGAATTTACCAAGCTGTCGCTGTTCTGTTATCTCGCTAACTACCTGGTGCGTAAAGTCGATGAAGTGCGTAACAACCTGCGCGGCTTCTTAAAACCGATGGGCGTGATTCTGGTGCTGGCAGTCTTACTGCTGGCGCAGCCTGACCTTGGTACGGTAGTGGTACTGTTTGTCACGACGCTGGCGATGCTGTTTCTCGCTGGTGCGAAACTGTGGCAGTTCATTGCCATTATCGGCATGGGGATTTCGGCGGTGGTGCTGCTGATCCTTGCCGAACCGTATCGTATTCGCCGCGTAACCTCTTTCTGGAACCCATGGGAAGATCCGTTTGGCAGCGGCTATCAGTTAACGCAATCGCTGATGGCTTTTGGTCGCGGTGAGGTTTGGGGTCAGGGGTTAGGTAATTCAGTGCAAAAACTGGAGTATTTACCGGAAGCGCACACCGACTTCATCTTCGCCATCATTGGGGAAGAGCTGGGTTATATCGGTGTGGTATTGGCGCTTTTAATGGTATTCTTCGTCGCTTTTCGCGCGATGTCGATCGGTCGCAAAGCACTGGAAATTGACCACCGTTTTTCAGGCTTTTTAGCCTGCTCCATCGGGATTTGGTTTAGCTTCCAGGCCCTGGTAAACGTCGGCGCGGCAGCAGGTATGCTGCCAACAAAAGGTCTGACGTTACCGCTGATCAGTTATGGTGGTTCCAGTTTGTTGATTATGTCGACGGCCATCATGTTTTTGTTACGTATTGATTATGAAACGCGTCTGGAAAAAGCCCAGGCGTTTACACGAGGTGCACGATGAGTGGTCAACCGAAGCGGTTAATGGTGATGGCAGGCGGTACCGGCGGGCATGTGTTCCCGGGGCTGGCGGTTGCGCACCATTTAATGGCCCAGGGCTGGCAGGTTCGTTGGCTGGGCACCGCCGATCGTATGGAAGCGGACTTAGTGCCGAAGCATGGCATTGAAATTGACTTTATTCGCATCTCCGGTTTGCGTGGCAAAGGTGTCAACGCGCTACTTGCCGCCCCCGTGCGTATTTTTAATGCCTGGCGTCAGGCGCGCGCCATCATGAAGCAGTTTAAGCCTGATGTGGTGCTGGGGATGGGCGGCTACGTGTCCGGCCCTGGCGGTCTGGCTGCCTGGTCATTAGGCATTCCGGTTGTCCTGCATGAGCAAAACGGCATTGCGGGATTAACCAACAAGTGGCTGGCGAAGATTGCAACGAAGGTGATGCAGGCTTTTCCTGGCGCTTTCCCGAATGCGGAAGTGGTGGGTAACCCAGTACGCACCGACGTTCTGGCGCTGCCGTTGCCCGAAGCGCGTCTGGCGGGGCGTGAAGGCCCGGTTCGCGTGCTGGTCGTCGGGGGATCTCAGGGCGCACGCGTATTGAACCAGACGATGCCGCAGGTTGCCGCAAAGCTTGGTGACGCGGTGACTATCTGGCATCAGAGTGGCAAAGGCGCGCAGCAAACCGTTGAACAGGCGTATGCCGACGCGGGACAACCGCAGCACAAGGTCACTGAGTTTATTGATGATATGGCAGCAGCCTACGCGTGGGCGGATGTCGTAGTTTGTCGCTCCGGCGCGCTGACGGTAAGCGAAATTGCCGCCGCAGGTTTGCCTGCGCTGTTTGTGCCTTTCCAGCACAAAGACCGACAGCAGTACTGGAATGCGCTGCCGCTGGAGAAAGCGGGCGCCGCAAAAATTCTTGAGCAGCCGCAGTTTACTGTGGATGCCGTCGCTAACACCCTTTCCGGGTGGTCGCGAGAAACCTTATTAACCATGGCAGAACGTGCGCGCGCCGCTTCCATTCCGGATGCTACAGAGCGCGTTGCTAATGAAGTGAGCCGGGCTGCCCGGGCGTAATTGTGGTGATGCCTTTTGCATCGCATGAACTAAGAAGTTAATGGCTAAAGAATGAATACACAACAACTGGCAAAACTGCGTTCCATCGTGCCCGAAATGCGTCGCGTTCGGCACATTCACTTTGTCGGCATCGGTGGTGCTGGTATGGGCGGTATTGCCGAAGTTTTGGCCAACGAAGGTTATCAGATCAGCGGTTCTGACTTAGCGCCGAACCCGGTGACGCAGCAGTTGACGAATCTGGGCGCCACGATTTTCTTCAACCATCGCCCGGAAAACGTGCGCGATGCGAGCGTGGTGGTGGTATCCAGCGCCATTTCTGCGGATAACCCGGAAATTGTTGCGGCGCATGAAGCGCGCATTCCGGTGATCCGTCGTGCTGAAATGCTGGCGGAGTTAATGCGTTTTCGTCACGGTATCGCCATTGCCGGGACGCACGGTAAAACCACGACCACAGCGATGGTCTCCAGTATCTACGCGGAAGCGGGGCTGGATCCGACGTTTGTCAACGGCGGTCTGGTGAAGGCCGCAGGCGTCCATGCGCGTCTGGGTCATAGCCGTTATTTAATAGCGGAGGCGGATGAGAGCGATGCGTCGTTCCTGCATTTGCAGCCGATGGTAGCGATTGTTACCAATATCGAAGCCGATCATATGGATACCTACCATGGCGACTTCGAAAATTTAAAGCAGACGTTTATTAATTTCCTGCATAACTTGCCGTTTTATGGTCGTGCGGTGATGTGCGTTGACGATCCGGTGATCCGCGAGTTGTTGCCGCGAGTTGGTCGTCAAACCACAACCTATGGTTTCAGCGATGATGCTGATGTGCGCGTCGAAGATTACCAGCAGATTGGTCCACAAGGACACTTCACACTGCTGCGTCAGGGGATGGCCGATTTACGCGTGACGTTGAACGCACCGGGCCGTCACAATGCGCTGAACGCGGCGGCGGCGGTAGCAGTTGCAACAGAAGAAGGCATTGAAGACGACGCAATTCTGCGCGCGCTGGAAAGTTTCCAGGGCACCGGACGACGTTTTGACTTCCTCGGCGAATTCCCGCTTGAGCCGGTAAACGGTAAAGCCGGGACGGCGATGCTGGTGGATGATTATGGTCATCACCCTACGGAAGTGGATGCCACGATTAAAGCTGCACGCGCGGGCTGGCCGGACAAAAATTTGGTGATGCTGTTCCAGCCGCACCGCTTTACGCGTACTCGCGATCTGTATGACGACTTTGCCAACGTGCTGACTCAGGTCGATGCGCTGTTGATGCTGGATGTGTACGCCGCGGGTGAAGCCGCGATTCCAGGAGCCGACAGTCGCTCGCTGTGCCGTACGATCCGTGGTCGCGGTAAGATCGACCCGATTCTGGTATCCGATCCGGCTCAGGTGGCAGACATGCTGGCGCCGGTATTAACCGGCAACGATCTGATTTTGGTGCAGGGCGCTGGAAATATCGGCAAAATCGCGCGTTCCTTAGCTGAAATCAAACTGAAGCCGCAAAACCCGGAGGAAGAACAACATGGCTGATAAAATCGCGGTCCTGTTAGGGGGAACCTCCGCAGAGCGTGACGTTTCGCTGAATTCCGGCGCGGCCGTACTGGCAGGGTTACGCGAAGGTGGTGTGGATGCTCATCCAATTGACCCAAAAGAGGTTGATGTCACGCTTTTGAAATCGATGGGTTTTCAAAAGGTGTTTATTGCGCTGCACGGTCGTGGTGGTGAAGATGGCACGTTGCAGGGCATGCTGGAGCTGGTTGGTCTGCCGTACACCGGTAGTGGCGTCATGGCTTCTGCGATTTCGATGGACAAACTGCGCAGCAAACTGTTGTGGCAGGGGGCTGGTTTACCGGTCGCGCCTTGGGTCGCATTGACCCGCGCTGAGTTCGAAAAAGGCCTTAATGATGAGGTGGTTACGGAGATTTCTGCGCTAGGTTTGCCGCTGATTGTGAAGCCCAGCCGTGAAGGCTCAAGCGTAGGGATGTCAAAAGTTGAAGAAGAAAATGCTTTGCATGGTGCATTAGCATTGGCTTTTCAGCATGATGAAGAAGTACTGATCGAAAAATGGCTCAGTGGCCCGGAATTTACAGTTGCGATACTTGGTGAAGAAATTTTACCGTCAATACGTATCCAACCCGCGGGAACCTTCTATGATTATGAGGCGAAGTATCTCTCTGATGAGACACAATATTTCTGCCCTGCCGGTCTGGAAGTCGAACAAGAGGCCCGTTTACAGGAATTAGTCCTGAAAGCGTGGACCACATTGGGCTGTAAAGGTTGGGGTCGCATTGACGTCATGCTGGACAGCGATGGCCAGTTTTATCTGCTGGAAGCGAATACCTCTCCGGGTATGACCAGCCACAGTCTGGTGCCGATGGCGGCGCGTCAGGCGGGCCTGAGCTTCTCGCAGTTGGTGGTAAGAATTCTGGAGTTGGCGGACTGATATGTCGCAGGCTGCGCTGAACACGCGAAACGGTGATGAAGAAGAAGTAAACTCCTCACGCCGCAATAATGGAACGCGTCTTGCAGGAATATTGTTCCTGCTGACAGTGCTGTGCACCGTGTTTGTCAGCGGCTGGGTAGTGTTGGGATGGATGGAAGATGCGCAACGTTTGCCTTTATCGAAACTGGTGTTAACCGGCGAACGGCATTACACGCGCAATGACGATATTCGTCAGTCCATTTTGGCACTGGGCGCTCCGGGAACCTTTATGACTCAGGATGTGAACATCATCCAGAGTCAAATTGAACGCCTCCCCTGGATTAAACAGGCGAGCGTCAGAAAGCAATGGCCCGATGAATTGAAGATTCATCTGGTTGAATATGTGCCCATTGCGCGTTGGAATGACCAACATATGGTGGATGCTGAAGGAAATACGTTCAGTGTTCCAACCGGTCGGGCCAATAAGCAGGTATTACCCATGTTGTATGGACCGGAAGGCAGCGCAAGTGAAGTGTTGCAAGGGTTCCGCGATATGGGGCAGGTGCTGGCTAAGGATAGATTCACCCTGAAGGAAGCGGCGATGACCGCTCGTCGTTCCTGGCAGTTGACGCTGAATAACGATATTAAGCTGAATCTGGGCAGGGGCGATACGATAAAACGTTTGGCTCGCTTTGTGGAACTCTACCCGGTTTTACAGCAGCAGGCGCAAACCGATGGCAAACGGATTAGCTACGTTGATTTGCGTTATGACTCAGGAGCGGCAGTAGGCTGGGTTCCCTTGCCTCCTGAGGAATCTAATCAGCAACAGAATCAGGCACAGGCAGAACAACAATGATCAAGGCGACGGACAGAAAACTGGTAGTTGGACTGGAGATTGGCACCGCGAAGGTAGCCGCTTTAGTAGGGGAAGTTCTGCCCGACGGTATGGTCAATATCATTGGCGTGGGCAGTTGTCCATCGCGAGGTATGGATAAAGGCGGGGTGAATGACCTTGAGTCAGTGGTGAAGTGCGTACAGCGCGCCATTGACCAGGCTGAACTGATGGCAGATTGCCAGATTTCCTCGGTGTATCTGGCACTTTCCGGTAAACATATTAGCTGTCAAAATGAAATTGGTATGGTGCCCATTTCCGAAGAGGAAGTGACGCAGGAAGATGTGGAAAACGTGGTACATACGGCAAAATCCGTACGCGTTCGCGATGAACATCGTGTTCTGCACGTTATTCCGCAGGAATACGCCATCGACTACCAGGAAGGCATTAAAAATCCGGTCGGTCTTTCCGGCGTGCGTATGCAGGCAAAAGTCCATCTTATTACCTGCCACAACGACATGGCAAAGAACATTGTCAAAGCCGTTGAACGTTGTGGTCTGAAAGTTGACCAACTGATTTTTGCCGGGTTGGCAGCCAGTTATTCCGTGTTGACGGAAGATGAACGTGAGCTGGGTGTCTGCGTGGTGGATATTGGTGGTGGTACAATGGACATCGCCGTTTATACTGGCGGGGCGTTGCGCCACACTAAAGTTATCCCTTATGCAGGGAATGTAGTGACCAGCGATATCGCGTATGCCTTTGGTACGCCGCCGAGCGATGCTGAAGCCATCAAAGTGCGTCATGGTTGCGCGCTGGGCTCCATCGTGGGTAAAGACGAAAGCGTTGAAGTGCCAAGCGTAGGTGGTCGTCCACCGCGTAGCCTGCAACGTCAGACCCTGGCAGAGGTCATTGAGCCGCGTTATACCGAGCTGCTCAACCTGGTCAACGAAGAAATTTTGCAATTACAAGAACAGCTTCGCCAGCAGGGTGTGAAACATCATCTGGCGGCGGGGATTGTGTTAACCGGTGGCGCTGCGCAAATTGAAGGTCTTGCGGCCTGCGCACAGCGCGTGTTCCATACGCAAGTACGTATTGGCGCACCGCTGAATATCACTGGTCTGACGGATTATGCCCAGGAGCCTTATTATTCAACGGCAGTGGGGCTGCTTCACTACGGGAAAGAATCCCATTTGAGTGGTGAGGCTGAAGTAGAAAAACGCGTTACGGCATCAGTTGGCTCGTGGATCAAACGACTCAATAGCTGGCTGCGAAAAGAGTTTTAATTTTTAAAGAGACCAACGCACATTAACGGTCTCAGGCGACAGGCACAACGGAGAGAGAAACTATGTTTGAACCTATGGAACTTACCAATGACGCGGTGATTAAAGTCATCGGCGTCGGCGGCGGCGGCGGTAATGCCGTTGAACACATGGTGCGCGAGCGCATCGAAGGTGTTGAATTCTTCGCGGTGAATACCGACGCTCAGGCGTTGCGTAAAACGGCGGTTGGACAGACCATTCAGATTGGTAGCGGCATCACCAAAGGTCTGGGCGCGGGTGCAAACCCGGAAGTAGGCCGTAATGCGGCAGACGAAGATCGTGAAGCTCTGCGTGCAGCGCTTGACGGCGCAGACATGGTGTTTATCGCAGCTGGCATGGGCGGCGGTACCGGTACCGGTGCAGCGCCAGTGGTTGCTGAAGTAGCAAAAGATTTAGGTATTCTGACCGTTGCTGTCGTGACTAAGCCTTTCAACTTTGAAGGTAAGAAGCGTATGGCATTCGCGGAGCAGGGTATCACCGAGCTGTCCAAACATGTGGACTCTCTGATCACTATTCCGAATGACAAACTGCTGAAAGTGCTGGGTCGCGGTATCTCCCTGCTGGATGCGTTTGGCGCAGCGAACGATGTGCTGAAAGGCGCAGTCCAGGGTATCGCTGAACTGATTACTCGTCCGGGCCTGATGAACGTCGACTTTGCAGACGTGCGCACCGTGATGTCCGAAATGGGCTACGCGATGATGGGTTCAGGCGTGGCAAGCGGTGAAGACCGTGCAGAAGAAGCGGCTGAAATGGCTATCTCTTCTCCGCTGCTGGAAGACATCGATCTGTCTGGCGCGCGCGGCGTGCTGGTCAACATTACTGCGGGCTTCGACCTGCGTCTGGATGAGTTCGAAACCGTCGGTAACACGATTCGTGCCTTTGCATCGGATAATGCGACCGTGGTTATCGGTACCTCCCTGGACCCGGATATGAACGACGAACTGCGTGTGACCGTTGTTGCAACTGGAATTGGTATGGACAAACGTCCTGAAATCACTCTGGTGACCAACAAGCAGGTACAGCAGCCGGTAATGGATCGTTACCAGCAGCACGGCATGGCGCCGTTGACGCAAGAGCAGAAACCGGTAGCGAAAGTGGTTAACGACAATACGCCGCAAACCACCAAAGAGCCGGATTATCTGGATATCCCAGCATTCCTGCGTAAGCAAGCTGATTAAGAATTAGCTGGAATTTGGGAATTGTGGCTCTTTGTGCTAAACTGGCCCACCGAATGTATAGTACACTTCGGTTGGATAGGTAATTTGGCGAGATTATACGATGATCAAACAAAGGACTCTTAAACGTATCGTTCAGGCGACTGGCGTCGGTTTGCATACCGGCAAAAAAGTCACCCTGACATTACGCCCTGCGCCGGCCAACACCGGGGTCATCTATCGTCGCACCGACTTGAATCCTCCGGTAGATTTCCCGGCCGATGCCAAATCTGTGCGTGATACCATGCTCTGTACGTGTCTGGTCAATGAGCATGATGTACGGATTTCAACCGTAGAGCACCTTAATGCTGCTCTGGCGGGTTTAGGTATCGATAACATCGTTATTGAAGTTAACGCACCGGAAATCCCGATCATGGATGGCAGTGCCGCTCCGTTCGTTTATCTGCTGCTTGATGCAGGTATTGAAGAACTGAGCAGCGCCAAAAAATTTGTTCGCATCAAAGAGACCGTTCGTGTCGAAGATGGCGATAAGTGGGCTGAGTTTAAGCCGTATAATGGTTTTACGTTGGATTTCACCATCGACTTTAACCATCCGGCGATCGACTCCAGCACGCAGCGCTACGCGATGAACTTCTCTGCGGATGCGTTCATGCGTCAGATCAGCCGTGCGCGTACTTTCGGCTTCATGCGTGATATCGAATATCTGCAGTCCCGCGGCCTGTGCCTGGGCGGCAGCTTCGATTGTGCCATCGTTGTTGACGATTATCGCGTATTGAACGAAGACGGCCTGCGTTTTGAAGATGAATTCGTTCGTCACAAAATGCTCGACGCGATCGGTGACTTGTTCATGTGTGGTCACAACATTATTGGTGCATTTACCGCGTATAAATCCGGTCATGCATTGAATAACAAACTGTTGCAGGCGGTCCTGGCAAAACAGGAAGCCTGGGAATATGTGACCTTCCAGGACGATGCAGAACTGCCGTTGGCGTTCAAAGCACCATCGACCGTACTGGCATAACGACATACGCTGTCGCTTAAATTCGACTGGTAAATCTGGCACTCTCTCCGGCCAGGTGAGCCAGTCGTTTTTTTATCTTCCGAGTGCAAACCACCTTATCTGAAGCGACTTTTTCCCCACAGGTAGATTAAAATACCGTTCGATCGCTGCTTTCTTAAGCATATTTACCCGCGACTTGCTGTCATTACTGCTGTGGTGCGAACGCATTAATGGTAAGATTTGTGCGCAAAAAATGGTTTTGCATTTGTAACCCCAAACGCAGGGTATATCAGGTGGCAATAACGTGAGTGGAATACTGACGCGCTGGCGACAGTTAGGCAGACGGTACTTCTGGCCGCATCTCCTGTTGGGGATGGTCGCGGCTAGTTTTGGCCTGCCCGCGCTCGGTAATGCTGCTGAACCTAATACCCCCGCGAAGGCGACCGCCAGCAATCACGATCAAGGTGCTAAAGTTAACTTTAGCCAGCTTGCTTTGCTGGAAGCGACTAATCGCCGCCCAAATTTTACCGTCGATTACTGGCATCAACATGCCATTCGTACGGTTATCCGCCATCTTTCTTTTGCCATGGCGCCTCAGGCGTTGCCCGTTGCCGAAGAGCCATTGCCAATCCAGGCGCACCATCTTGCGTTACTGAATACGCTCAGCGCGATGCTGACGCAGGAAGGCACTCCGCCCGCGACAGTAAGTCGCGTGACATACGCACACTTTACCTCTCAGGCCGCGTTTAGCGTTCCGGTCTGGATCAGCCAACTGCAGGGTATCCGCGCTGGTCCTCAACGCCTCAGCTAAAAAAGAACCTTCCAACTTATAATTTTTGACTCCGCACCGCGGGGCGTTTGAGATTTTATTATGCTAATCAAATTATTAACGAAAGTATTCGGTAGCCGTAACGAGCGTACGCTGCGTCGTATGCGTAAAGTGGTCAATGTCATCAACGCGATGGAACCGGAGATGGAAAAACTCTCCGATGATGAACTGAAAGCGAAGACCGCTGAATTCCGCGCCCGTCTGGAAAAAGGTGCCAGCGTTGAGAGCCTGATCCCGGAAGCGTTCGCAGTAGTGCGTGAAGCGAGTAAGCGTGTGTTCGGTATGCGTCACTTCGACGTTCAGCTGCTGGGCGGTATGGTGCTTAACGATCGCTGCATCGCGGAAATGCGTACTGGTGAAGGTAAAACCCTTACCGCGACGCTGCCAGCCTACCTGAACGCATTAAGCGGGAAGGGCGTACACGTGGTTACCGTGAACGACTATCTGGCTCAGCGTGATGCCGAAAATAACCGCCCGCTGTTTGAATTCCTCGGCATGACCGTTGGTATCAACATGTCTGGCCTGCCTGCGCCAGCCAAGCGTGAAGCCTACAACGCCGATATTACTTACGGTACCAACAACGAATACGGCTTTGACTACCTGCGTGACAACATGGCGTTTAGTCCGGAAGAGCGTGTTCAACGTAAACTGCACTATGCGCTGGTCGATGAAGTCGACTCCATCCTGATCGATGAAGCGCGTACGCCGCTGATCATTTCCGGCCCGGCTGAAGACAGCTCGGAAATGTACAAAAAAGTGAATAAAATCATCCCGCACCTGATCCGTCAGGAGAAGGAAGATTCCGACACGTTCCAGGGCGAAGGCCACTTCTCTGTTGATGAGAAAGCGCGCCAGGTTAACCTGACCGAACGTGGTCTGGTACTGATTGAAGAGCTGCTGGTTAACGAAGGCATTATGGACGAGGGCGAGTCACTGTACTCTCCAGGCAACATTATGCTGATGCACCACGTGACTGCCGCACTGCGTGCGCACGTGCTGTTTACCCGCGACGTAGACTACATCGTGAAAGACGGCGAAGTTATCATCGTCGATGAACACACCGGTCGTACCATGCAGGGGCGTCGCTGGTCCGATGGTCTGCACCAGGCTGTTGAGGCTAAAGAAGGCGTAGAGATCCAGAACGAGAACCAGACGCTGGCATCTATTACCTTCCAGAACTACTTCCGTTTGTACGAAAAACTGGCCGGTATGACCGGTACAGCCGACACTGAAGCGTTTGAATTTAGCTCCATCTACAAACTGGATACCGTGGTTGTGCCGACCAACCGTCCGATGATCCGTAAGGATTTACCGGATCTGGTGTACATGACCGAAGCGGAAAAAATTCAGGCGATCATTGAAGATATTAAAGAGCGTACCGCAAATGGCCAGCCGGTACTGGTAGGTACTATCTCCATTGAAAAATCGGAAGTAGTGTCTAACGAGCTGAGCAAAGCGGGTATCAAACACAATGTTCTGAACGCCAAGTTCCACGCCAACGAAGCTGCAATCGTCGCCCAAGCGGGTTACCCGTCAGCCGTGACTATCGCGACGAACATGGCCGGTCGTGGTACCGATATCGTGCTGGGCGGTAGCTGGCAGGCGGAAGTTGCCGAGCTGGAAAACCCAACTCCGGAACAAATCGCGCAGATTAAAGCCGAGTGGCAGGTTCGCCATGACGCGGTATTAGCTGCCGGTGGCTTGCATATTATCGGTACCGAGCGTCACGAATCTCGCCGTATCGATAACCAGCTGCGTGGTCGTTCGGGTCGTCAGGGTGATGCGGGCTCTTCCCGTTTCTATCTGTCGATGGAAGATGCGCTGATGCGTATTTTTGCCTCTGACCGCGTGTCAGGCATGATGCGTAAACTGGGTATGAAGCCAGGTGAAGCCATTGAACACCCATGGGTGACCAAAGCAATTGCTAACGCGCAACGTAAAGTGGAAAGCCGCAACTTCGATATTCGTAAGCAGCTGCTGGAATATGATGACGTTGCCAACGATCAGCGTCGTGCTATCTACACCCAGCGTAACGAACTGCTGGACGTAACTGACGTTAGCGAAACCATCAACAGCATCCGTGAAGATGTCTTCAAAGCAACTATTGATGCCTATATTCCGCCGCAGTCTCTGGAAGAAATGTGGGATATCCCGGGTCTGCAGGAACGTCTGAAAAACGACTTCGATCTTGAGATGCCGATTTCAGAGTGGCTGGATAAAGAGCCTGAGCTGCACGAAGAAACGCTGCGTGAACGTATCCTGGCAAACGCCATCGAAGTTTATCAGCGTAAAGAAGAAGTTGTGGGCGCGGAGATGATGCGTCACTTCGAAAAAGGCGTGATGCTGCAAACTCTCGACTCTCTGTGGAAAGAGCACCTTGCTGCGATGGACTATCTGCGTCAGGGTATCCACCTGCGTGGTTATGCGCAAAAAGATCCGAAGCAGGAATATAAGCGTGAATCCTTCTCTATGTTTGCGTCAATGCTGGAATCACTGAAATACGAAGTGATCAGCACCCTGAGCAAAGTTCAGGTGCGTATGCCTGAAGAAGTCGAAGCCATGGAGCAGCAGCGTCGTGAAGAAGCTGAGCGCTTAGCGCAGATGCAGCAGTTGAGTCATAAAGGCGACGATTCTGCCGCAGCAGAAGAGCTGGCAGCACAAACCGGCGATCGTAAAGTGGGTCGTAACGATCCGTGTCCTTGCGGCTCTGGCAAAAAATACAAACAGTGCCACGGCCGTCTGAGCTAAGAAAATAACTTACTGAAAAGGCGCAGAATTCTGCGCCTTTTTTATGGACGATAAAGATGAAAATACTGCAAATCGCCGTCGGGATTATTCGTAATCAGCAACATGAAATTTTTATCACCCAGCGTGCGGCTGATGCCCACATGGCAAATAAGCTGGAATTCCCCGGCGGGAAAATTGAAGCGGGCGAAACGCCGGAGCAGGCGCTGATTCGCGAGCTACAGGAAGAAGTGGGGATCACGCCGACTCAAAGCTCATTGTTCGAAAAGCTGGAGTATCAGTTTCCGGACAGGCATATCACTCTGTGGTTCTGGCTGGTTGAAAGCTGGGAAGGCGAGCCGTGGGGAAAAGAAGGGCAACCGGCGCAGTGGATTGCGCAAGATGCTCTGAATGCGAAGGATTTCCCGCCCGCGAATGCACCGGTCATTGAAAAGCTGATAGCTGGCTAATGGTGCTGTAGGCCGGATAAGGCAACGCCGCATCCGGCAAGTTATGGCGGGGCGCTACGCTTGCCCGCCCTACGTTTTAGTTCGTAGACCTGATAAGCGCAGCGCCATCAGGCAAAACAACATAAAATGCCGGATGCGGCGTTGCCTAATCCGGCCCACCGTTTTAGCAGAATTACTTCTGTTCTTCACTCCAGTCGTCGCTTTCTGACAGATCACCAGAGCTTGGGATGCGTTTCTCTTCTGCGGCCCACTCTCCCAGATCGATTAACTGGCAGCGCTTGCTGCAGAATGGGCGAAACGGACTGACCTCAGCCCATACTACAGGCTTGCCGCAGGTTGGGCAGTTGACGATGGTTTGTTCAGACATGTTGACTCCTTAACAGCACGCCAGTTCAAAATCGAGGCGCTCAGGCACCTGACCATTCTCGCTATCCAGCGGCATAAAGCGGATGGCAAAACGGCTCTTATGACCAGAAATTTGCGGATAAAGCAGCGAATCAAGCGGCAGCTGTAAGCGCAGTAGATCTGCATCTTCGCCGTTGTCCTGATAAAAACCATTCAGGCTGGTTTGCTTACGAAACGGTGCTGAGTTGCGAATTAAATCCAGTACCAGCGACAGCGCCTGGTTGAGCGGATTCAGGCTGGCAAGCCAGGTTTCAACCTGCGCGTCACGATGTGACTGTGCCAGGTGTAACCAGATATGCAGAGTCGGCAGATCGAAACTACAGCACCCGCCAGGAATACTTAAACGCTGACGGACGAGACCAATCAGACGATCTTCGCGCAGCGTCTGTCCAATACGCGGGGCAGAAATCAGAATGCTGCCTGCACTTTTTAGCTGCTGACGCAAAGAGTCGATTCTGCTTTGATCGACGCCGGGAACTTCGACCCAGGCCTGGAGTTTACGCTGCTGTCGCTCCAGTTCTTTGAGGAGTTCGGTACGGACTTCGCCGCGTTCAAATACATCCAGTAAATCTCCGATATTGCGGAAAAAATGCAGAGCGCCGGCATGGTCAGTAATGGGCAAATTAACGGAGAGCTGTTGGATTAAAAACTCAATGCGCAGCCATGTACGCATCTTCTCATTGAGAGGGTGTTCAAAAAGGACCTGGGTGTGCATTACGGTTTTTCCTGTGAGACAAACTGCGACGCGCATTGCAAATAGAGCGCGTGCAGGCGGGCGACATCCGAGGCGATGGCTTCCGGTGCGCCATTATTATCAATAACATCGTCTGCCACGGCCAGCCGCGCTTCACGCGTTGCCTGGGCAGCAAGAATTTGTTCAACATGCTCACGCGTGACGTCATCACGCTGCATGGTGCGTCTGAGCTGGGTTTCGGGGGTGACATCCACCACGAGTACGCGGTCGGCTTTTTTATACAGCGAATTTTCCACCAGCAAAGGGACAACCCATAGCAGATAAGGAGAGGTTGCTTGCTGAAACTGACGCTGCGTTTCCTGCTGAATAAGCGGATGAAGCAGGGCATTCAGCCAGCTTTTCTCCTCAGGATTGGAAAAAATGCGTTCGCGTAAAATGCGTCGCTGCAACGATCCGTCTGCGGCTATAACGTCGGAACCAAAATGTTCTTCGATCGCCTTAAGAGCAGGTGTGCCGGGTTCAACCACCTGGCGCGCAATAATATCTGCATCAATGACGTTTATTCCGAGGTCAGCGAACGCATTTGCAACGGTGGTTTTACCACTGCCAATGCCGCCGGTTAAGGCTACCGTATACCTCATAGATGCCGATCCTGGAGTTTAAGTTTGATTATCAAACAGTTAAAAGTTATGCGTGCGAAGGCGAGGCTGCTGCAGGATTAACCTACTATTCGCCAGGTAAATTTATGGGATTGTAGCGTAAAAAAAGAGAATTTCGCAGTCTTGCGCAGCATTGATTAGTGCGTATGATAGCGTCACTGGAGTTGTGAGTTTCGATTTTTCGCCATTAACCCCAGGAATCCGCACATGCGTATCGAAGAAGATCTGAAGTTAGGTTTCAAAGACGTTCTTATCCGCCCTAAGCGTTCTACTCTCAAAAGCCGTTCCGATGTTGAGCTGGAACGTCAATTTACCTTTAAGCATTCAGGTCAGACCTGGTCCGGCGTACCTATTATTGCCGCGAACATGGACACTGTCGGGACGTTTGCCATGGCAACGGCACTGGCTTCCTTCGACATCCTGACCGCTGTGCACAAACACTATTCTGTTGAAGACTGGGCCGCCTTCATCGCAGAGAGCTCTGCCGATGTGCTCAAACACGTAATGGTTTCAACCGGTACGTCTGATGCAGATTTCGAAAAAACTAAACAGATTCTGGCGCTCAACCCCGCGCTGAACTTTATCTGCATTGATGTGGCCAATGGCTACTCAGAGCATTTTGTTCAGTTCGTGTCGAAAGCGCGTGAAGCATGGCCGACTAAAACGATCTGTGCGGGCAATGTGGTCACCGGTGAAATGTGCGAAGAGCTGGTACTCTCCGGTGCTGATATTGTCAAAGTCGGCATTGGCCCAGGTTCTGTATGTACCACGCGTGTAAAAACCGGCGTTGGCTATCCACAGCTTTCTGCGGTTATTGAATGCGCCGATGCAGCCCACGGTCTGGGTGGCATGATTGTCAGCGACGGCGGCTGCACAATGCCGGGTGACGTGGCAAAAGCGTTCGGTGGCGGCGCAGACTTCGTGATGCTCGGCGGCATGCTGGCTGGTCATGAAGAAAGTGGCGGCAAAATTGTTGAAGAGAACGGTGAGAAATTCATGCTGTTCTACGGTATGAGCTCTGAATCTGCCATGACGCGTCACGTAGGTGGTGTTGCACAGTACCGCGCTGCAGAAGGTAAAACCGTCAAGCTGCCACTGCGCGGCCCGGTTGATAATACTGCTCGCGATATCCTCGGCGGTTTGCGTTCTGCTTGTACCTATGTGGGCGCATCCCGTCTGAAAGAGCTGACCAAACGTACAACGTTTATTCGTGTACAGGAACAAGAAAACCGTGTTTTCAATAGCCTGTAAGAACAGCTAGTTCTGTGAAATGCCTGATGGCGTTACGCCGTCATCAGGCATTTGAATCTATCCCACCCCGCTCATCGCATCTCCCAAATGGAAAATCGGTAAATACATCGCGACGACCAGTGTACCGATGATAAGCCCCGTAATGACCAGCAACGCAGGCTCAAGTAATGCAGCCAAATTATCAGCCTGAGCCAGGGTTTTCTCGCCATGGTGATGAGCAAGATTGCGCAGCATTGCATCCAGCGAGCCGGAAGCTTCACCAGTTCTGACCAGCTGTATACACAATGGGCTGAATTCACAGCTATTTTTAAGTGCTAACCAGATCGGTTTTCCTGAGCTGATGTCCTGCTGAACCAGTGCTAAACGTTGCGACCAGAAAGGGTTAGCCAGCGTTTCGGTAACGCTCTCAAGACCCTGCAAAAAGGGAATGCCCGCATTTTGCGTTAACGCCAGAACAGTGAATATCTGCGTGAGTTTTTGCCCTCTCACCATCGTCCCTATGACCGGGAGGCTGAGCAGCAATTTCTGGCGCAGAATGAGCCAGTACGGTTTCTGCTTTATCAAATGATGTGTGGCAACTGCTACCAGGCCAAGCGCTACCGCCAGCCATCCCCATTGGCTGCTACAGTGTGCGATGGTAATAATCCACTGAGTGAGCGCCGGTAGCGGGGTGTTGAACGTCTGGTAGATAGCGGCAAACTCAGGGAGTACAAACTGCAGCATCGCAAATACGACCATCACCGCCATTGTTATGATGATGATCGGATAGCGCAGGGCTTTTTTAACTTTATCAGCAAGTTGCTGTTGTTTCTTTTGCTGGTAGGCGAGTTCAAAACAGCAGTCGTCCAGCTTACCCGTAAGTTCTCCGGTACGGATCATTGCCTGGTAAAGGGGCGGAAAAACGTGTTGCCATTGTGATAACGAGGCGGAGAGGGTTATGCCCTGTTCCATATCGTAAGCCAGCGTACGCAGTAGCGCCTGCCATTGAGTGCTGGGATGCTGTTCAGCAAGCAGAGCTAGCCCTGTTGAGAGCGTTAACCCTGCCTTTAGCAATGTCGCCAACTGGTGTATGGTTTCGGCGCTTCTTGTTCGGCTCCAGTGCGAGGTTTTGACACGCATACATTTAATGCGCAGCGGCGTAATCTGTTGTTTCTCAAGAGCCAGCATCAATGACGGTCGGGTATCGGCCCATAGTGTGCCTTCCAGCGATTTACCTTCGTTGTTAATGCCTTGCCAGCGCCAAAGCTGTTTAGCGGACATGAGGCATGCCCAGTACACGAATCAGCTCTTCAAATGTCGTTAACCCTTGCTCGACGGCCTGACAGCCATTCTCGAAAAGCGTTCTCATTCCTGATTGCTGAGCATCAGATTCCACTTCGTCTACGGATGTGCCACTGGCAATACTCTGACGTAATGCCGGAGTAACAGGGAGCACTTCAAACAATGCCGTACGGCCATAAAATCCGTGATAACAATGTTTGCAGCCAGGGGCCTGCCAATTCGGTAGTGGTGTAGGCCAGACAGTTTTCGGGAGCGTGATAGGCGTACTCTGACGTTGTCGGCAATGGGGGCACAACTTTCTGACCAACCGCTGTGCAATAACGAGCGTCAGCGCGGAGGCGATCATCCAGCGTGCGACACCCATTTGTTGCAGGCGCACCAGCGTTTCACTGGTGGAATTGGTATGCAGCGTAGAAAGAACCAGATGACCTGTTTGTGCGGCTTTAAGGGCTATTTCTGCCGTTTCGCCATCGCGGATTTCACCCACCATGATAATGTCGGGATCCTGGCGCAGCAGCGCGCGTAAGACTCCCTGAAAAGTCAAACCGGCGCGTGGGTGAATTTGCGTCTGGTTGAGGCCTGCGATCGGGATCTCTACCGGATCCTCCACGCTACAAAGATTCACATCCGGGGTGTTTCGGGTTTGCAGCGCACTGTACAGCGTGACCGTTTTGCCGCTTCCGGTAGGCCCGGTAACCAGAATCAGCCCCTGAGGCTGCTGCAAGGCTTGCGAAAATGCGGCCAGCTGCGCGTCTTGCATTCCCAGCGCCGCGATCTCCAGTGACTGATCGACCTGATGAAGTAGCCGTAACACGACTTTTTCGCCGTAGCGACAGGGTAGGGTGGCGATGCGAAACGAGACCGGCTCTCCTGAAATCTCAACGGTAAATTGTCCGTCTTGTGGAAGCCGATGCTCGGCGATATCCAGGCTGCCTAATACTTTTAACCTTGCGGTGATGGCAATGCCCATCTCGGTCGTGACTTCCGGTAAAGCGTGAAGCACGCCATCTACGCGTAATCTGATTCGATAGTGATTTTCCTCGGGTTCAAAATGAATATCAGAAGCCCGTTGCGTCAGAGCGGAATGAAACGTCTGATTCAGCAAGTCTGCCGCGCTGGCGCTGCTTTTCGTGACTACTGCTGGGAGCATTTTCTGCGGTGTATGCGTGTGGCCTTCCATTTGCTGACGTGTCCAGCAGACAATGTCGATGTGTCGGGTGGTGGCAAAATGCAGCGCATCCAGCAGCTCGTGTGATGGGGCGTCTACGACGGCGATATGCACCACTTCATTGTCTGCATCCAGTAATATTGCCTGATAACGTTGGCATAGTGCCGTAAGTTGGGTGGTGTTCATCTCTGTTCCTTAGTGGGTATCGAAGCGGAAAACGTCTTCACAGGCCTGCTGCAATGCGCTGTCGTTCTGGATGACGCAGTTTCGGTTCCAGCCGGTAATGCCGTTGGCATTGTCCCAACCTGGCGTCATGGTGATGCTTAGCCCGTTCAGGCTTTCCTGCCCACTAAGGCTGACAACTCCCTTTTCAACGCTCATGGCTGAGACGTAACGGGTAGTTGTTGGAGAGGGAATACCATTCGTTCCGGCATCACAGGTATTTGTTCCGCCATGCTCCAGTGCACAGAGCTCAACCGCCGTGCGATAGGGGACAAATGTTTGTAGCATGTCCGTCAGCGCGGCTTTGCGCAGATAGTTTTGATATGCCGGAATGCCGATGGCGCTAAGGATGGCAATAATGCCAATCACCACCATGAGTTCGATAAGCGTAAAGCCTCGTTGCTTGTTCATCGTTCGCTCCTTGAGTTTGCTGGCGCTACTTTGGCAAACCGACGGGAGGACGGCGAGAGACAAAAAACAAAACGGGAAAGCGGGTTCAGAGGATTTTTACGAAATTACAGAGTCAGACAATGTACTTGCGAAGAGACTCGAAGAAACTGCCGGGTGGTGGTGTAAATGCCGTATTCGGCTTACGGAATAAACCTGTGTAGTAGGCCCGATAAGCGAAGCGTCATCGGGCAATACAATCAGCAATTAGCGAAATCGCATGGAGAGATCGAGTGCGCGAACATGTTTGGTCAGCGCGCCAACGGAGATAAAGTCCACACCGGTTTCGGCAAATTCGCGCAGCGTTTCATGGGTGACGTTGCCCGACACTTCCAGACGCGCCTGGCCGTTGGTGCGCTTTACCGCTTCGCGCATTTGGTCAGTTTCGAAGTTATCGAGCATGATGATATCGGCCCCGGCTTTCAGCGCGTCGTCCAGTTCATCCAGGCTTTCTACTTCGACTTCAACCGGCACATCCGGGTGCAACCAGAAGGCTTTTTCGACGGCCTGACGTACCGAGCCGGAAGCAATAATGTGGTTTTCTTTAATCAGGAAGGCGTCGGACAGCCCCAAACGATGATTCGCGCCGCCGCCGCACAATACGGCGTATTTTAGCGCGGTACGCAGTCCCGGCAGGGTTTTGCGCGTATCCAGCAGTTGGGTCTTGGTTCCCGCTAACAGGTCGACGTATTTACGCACTTCACTCGCTACACCTGAAAGCGTCTGCACAAAATTCAGCGCAGTACGTTCACCGGTCAGTAAAACGCGGGAAGGGCCGTCCAGTTCAAACAGCGGCTGATTGGCCTTTATGCTGTCGCCATCTTCGACATGCCAGGTGATGTTGACATCATCGCCAGCCAGCTGAATAAAGACCTCTTCCACCCAACGTTTTCCACAAAAAACGCCATCTTCGCGGGTGATTACGGTGGCATGGGAGCGCATGTCTTCGGGTAAAAGCTGTGCGGTGATATCGTTATTGGCATCAACTTCTCCGCCTAAATCTTCACGCAGCGCCTGAGCTACAGCGGCAGGGATATCCAGATTTATGCGTTCCAACAGCGCGTCACGTCGGTAGTCAGGGTTATAGCGGCGAGGCGGCATGATAAAACTCCAAATTGCTAACGAATCATAAGGTGGAAACATGCTACCCTGAACCTGATATGAGCACCACCAATAAGGAGATTCTGCATGTTGTTAGACGAGGGCTGGCTGGCAGAGGCGCGACGCGTTCCCTCTCCGCATTACGATTGCCGCCCGGATGACGAAAACCCTTCTCTGCTGGTGGTGCATAATATCAGCCTGCCGCCCGGCGAGTTTGGTGGCCCGTGGATAGACGCGCTGTTTACGGGCACGATTGATCCCAACGCCCATCCTTATTTTGCCGGGATCGCCCATCTGCGTGTTTCGGCCCATTGTTTGATTCGCCGTGACGGTGAAATCGTGCAATATGTGCCTTTTGATAAACGCGCCTGGCATGCGGGTGTGTCGAGCTATCAAGGGCGAGAACGCTGTAATGATTTTTCAATTGGTATTGAGTTGGAAGGGACGGATACGCTGGCCTATACCGATGCGCAGTATCAGCAACTGGCTGCCGTGACGAATACTCTGATTACGCGTTATCCGGCCATTGCTAACAACATGACAGGACATTGCAATATTGCGCCCGAGCGTAAGACCGATCCCGGGCCGTCCTTTGACTGGGCAAGGTTCCGCGCCCTGGTCACCCCCTCGTCGCACAAGGAGATGACATGACGCTGTTTACAACATTATTGGTGTTGATTGTTGAACGCCTGTTTAAGCTGGGTGAGCACTGGCAGCTTGATCACCGGATTGAAGCTTTTTTCCGCCGGATTAAGCATTTTTCGATGATGCGTACGGTAGGCATGACTCTGATTGCGATGGGAGTGACATTTCTGCTACTGCGCGTACTTCATGGGCTGTTGTTTAATGTTCCGTTGCTGGTGGCGTGGATCTTAATTGGCTTGCTGTGCATCGGTGCTGGCAAGGCGCGCCTTCACTATCACGCTTACCTGAACGCGGCTGCTCGCGATGATGCTCACGCCCGTGATGCGATGGCCAGCGAGCTGACGCTTATCCATGGGGTTCCGCCGGACTGCGATGAGCGTGAATTCTTGCGCGAACTGCAGAACGCGCTGTTATGGAACAACTTCCGTTTTTATCTGGCGCCGTTATTTTGGCTGATTGTCGGTGGTCCGTGGGGACCTGTGACGCTGGTTGGTTATGCTTTTTTACGCGCCTGGCAGTCCTGGCTGGCGCGCTATCAGACACCGCACCAGCGTCTGCAATCAGGCATTGATGCGATCCTGCATGTGCTGGATTGGATCCCGGTGCGTCTGGCGGGCGTGGTCTATGCGCTGTTGGGACATGGTGAGAAAGCGCTGCCGGCCTGGTTTGCCTCGCTTGCGGATCTGCACACGTCGCAATATCAGGTGCTTACGCGTCTGGCGCAGTTCTCGCTGGCGCGTGAACCGCACACCGATAAAGTCGAAACGCCAAAAGCCGCCGTTTCGCTGGCGAAGAAAACCTCGTTTGTGGTGGTGGTGGTTATTGCGGTGCTCACCATTTATGGGGCATTAGTATAGCGTTGTGCCGGATGGCGCTAATGCTTATCCGGCCTACAATGAAAAAACGTGTAGGCCCGGTAAGCGCTAGCGCCACCGGGCAGTGCAACGGTTTAGTTCGTATCAGCAGGCGGCACGCCAAAATCTGGCATGCCGTTTTCGTCCCAACGCACGAGCTTCAGACGAGTGTGGCGGTTTGGGTCGTACAGCGGATCGCCCTCGATTTCGGTGTAGTTTCTCGCGTGATACACCAGTACATCTTCACCTTCCGGCGTTTGTGTAAAGCTGTTGTGTCCTGGCCCAAACTGGCGGTTTTCATAACTGGTGGTAAAGACCGGACGCGGTGATTTGTGCCAGTTCTGCGGTTTGAGCGGATCGGCGTTGAGGTCAATCCACAATAATCCCATACAGTAGTTCTCATCGGTGGCGCTGGCGGAATAGCTGATAAACAGCTTATCGCCATGAACCATGACGGCAGGACCTTCATTGACCCAAAAACCCCGGCATTCCCAGTCATACTCAGGATGACTTAGCATGACCGGCTCGCCTTTAATCGTCCATGGATTTTCCAGCTCTGCGAGGTAGATATTGGAGTTTCCGGCGATATCGGGCGACTTCTGCGCCCAGAGGTACCACTGTTTTCCCTGATGGTTAAAGGTGGTGGCATCAAGCGCAAAGGTATCAAACTGCGTTTTAATCTGACCTTTCTCCGTCCACTGCCCGGTCAGCGGATCGGCGTCGGCACATTCGAGCGCAAACATGCGATGCTGGAACATCCCCAGCTTGTCGAGCGACTGTGTGTGGGTGGCAGCAAAATAGATGTACCACTTGCCTGCCTGATGATGGATTTCGGGTGCCCAGATGAGTTGGCTCATGGGGCCGCTTTCTGGTTTGCGCCAGACGACAACCGGGGCGGCGGTGCGCAACCCCTCCAGCGAGTCGGCCCGGCGTATCTCCAGTCGGTCATATTCGGGTACTGAAGCAATGAAATAATAGTGGCTACCGTCACGTAAGATAAACGGATCGGCACGCTGTTCAATAAAGGGATTTGGCCACTGATTCATTAGGCTTTCCTTACGGTTTCAGTCGTTTTTATATCGTGGTATTCATTCAGTTCACGGTAGTTGGCGCGGCGCTTTTCTAAATCTGTCTGGATTTGCTGCATAAACTCGCGGTCAACTTTAAGCAGACGAACCACGCCTGCGGTAATCAGGTAGCCTACGCCCGGTATGATGGTAAACAGCAGCATAATACCGTTAATGGCAGAGTCGCTTTGCGCTTTCGCCCCAGCGTCGTAACCGTACCAGGAGAGCAGGAAGCCGACCATCGCTCCGGCAATCGCCAGGCCCAGTTTCAGGAAGAACAGGTTACCGGAGAAGCTGATTCCGGTGATGCGTTTACCGGTTTTCCACTCGCCATAGTCATCGACATCCGCCATCAGCGACCAGTGCAGCGGAGAAGGAATTTGGTGCAGGATGTTGAGCAGGAAGTAGAGCACCATAATCATCATGGTGGCTTTCGGATCGAAGAAGTAAAACGCGGCAGAGAAAATCGCCAGGATAATATTGGTCCAGAAGAAGACTTTCAGTTTGCACCAGCGATCGGTTAATACCTTCGCCAACATACTGCCGATCATCATGCCGACCACACCAAGACTGATAAACAGCGTTGCGAACTGCGTGCTTTGCTGCATAACCCATGTCACGTAGTACATGGTGGCAGCCATGCGAATAAAGCCCGGACAGACGTTGCACAGTGTTAACAGCAGAATTTTTACCCACTGATCGTTCTTCCACACGTCTTTCAGATCGGCTTTTAAATCGTCATTGGTCTGGACAGCAGGGCGCACGCGTTCACGGACCGTAGCGAAGCAAAACAGGAACATACACATGCCGATGAAAGCCAGAACCGCCATCGCCATCTGATACCCTTTGGCTTTGTCTTCCCCGCCGAACCAGTCGGCCATTGGCAGCAAGGTGAGGGACAGCAGCAGGGTTGCAATGCCTACCAACACAAAGCGATATGACTGGCAGGCGACGCGTTCCTTCGGATCGTTGGTGATGACGCTGCCGAGCGAGCAGTAGGGAATGTTGATCGCTGTATAAGTAATAGATAGCAGGAAGTAGGTAACGAACGCATAGATAACTTTGCTGTTATAGGTCCACTCTGGAGTGGTAAACATCAGTACGCTGAATAACGCGTACGGGAAAGCCATCCATAAAAGCCATGGACGAAATCGACCATATTTACTACGGGTGCGGTCGGCCATCGCGCCCATTATAGGGTCGGTAACGGCGTCGATAACGCGTACTGAGAGCAGTAATACGCCGACCAGTGCAGGTGCCAGACCAAAAATGTCTGTGTAAAAATAGTTAACAAACAACATGATGGCGCCAAAGATGATGTTGCATCCGGCGTCGCCCATTCCATAGCCGATCTTTTCTTTCACCGTGAGCTTACTGGTTTCCATCAACTGCACTCCATTAATGAGATATGGAGAGAATTATTGTCCGGCACCGGTGTTTTTGCGTTGCAGGATAACGCCGCTGATATGGACTAAACAGTCGTGAGTGGGAAAGTGTGAGGCAGGTAACAACCCCCACCTGACGCAGGTGGGGGGAGGGGGGGATTAATGCGCTTTAACCGCGCCGGCCGTTTTTTGTTTACACAGGTAGCCGATGCCAAGAATGGCAATCCATACAGGGATTAAGTACACCGAGATCGCCATACCCGGCGTCATCAGCATAATCACCAGTACTGCAGCCATGAAAATCAGGCACACCCAGTTACCCAGCGGATAGAGCAGCGCCGGGAAGCGGGTGGTAACACCCTGCTGCTGTTTGGCTTTGCGGAACTTCATGTGTGCCAGGCTAATCATTGCCCAGTTGATCACCAGTGCGGAAACCACCAGCGCCATCAGCAGGCCAAAGGCGGATTCCGGTGCCAGGTAGTTGATCAGCACACACAGAGCCGTCACCAGTGCGGAAACCAGAATGGTGTTCACCGGTACACCGCGTTTGTCGACGTTCATCAGCGCTTTGGGCGCATTGCCCTGCTGTGCCAGACCGAACAGCATACGGCTGTTGCAGTATACGCAGCTGTTATAGACAGAAAGGGCGGCAGTCAGCACTACGATGTTCAGGGCATTAGCAACAAAGGTGTCGCCCAGTTCGTGGAAAATAAGGACAAACGGGCTGGTATCCGCCGTGACACGCGTCCACGGCATCAGGGAAAGCAGAACCGCCAGCGAACCCACATAGAAAATCAGGATACGGTAGATAACCTGGTTGGTCGCTTTGGGAATGCTTTGCTCCGGGTTATCCGCTTCTGCTGCGGTGATCCCGACCAGCTCCAGCCCACCGAAAGAGAACATAATAATAGCCATCATCATCACCAGACCGGTGAAGCCATGCGGCAGGAAGCCTCCCTGGTCCCACAGGTTGCTGACGCTGGCCTGCGGGCCGCCGTTACCGCTAAACAGTAACCAGCCGCCGAACAGGATCATCGCTACGACGGCAATGACTTTAATAATGGCGAACCAGAACTCCATCTCACCAAACACTTTCACGTTGGTCAGGTTGATGGCGTTGATCAGCACAAAGAAGGCAGCCGCAGACACCCATGTTGGGATCTCCGGGTACCAGAACTGGATGTATTTACCCACGGCAGTTAGCTCTGCCATGGCAACCAGCACGTACAGCACCCAATAGTTCCAGCCGGAAGAGAACCCCGCGAAACCACCCCAGTATTTATAAGCAAAGTGACTAAATGAGCCTGCAACGGGCTCTTCAACCACCATTTCACCTAACTGACGCATAATCAAAAAGGCGATAAAGCCGGCAATAGCGTAACCCAGAATAATACCCGGTCCTGCAGACTGGATAACGGATGCGCTACCGAGGAATAACCCGGTACCAATCGCGCCACCCAGCGCGATTAGCTGTATATGGCGGTTCTTAAGGCCGCGCTTGAGCTGATCGCCATGCTGTTGACTTTCCATCATGAAACCTCGTGTGTGGTTTTACTCTTCATATTTCGAGTGCTTATTTTTTGAACTACGCAGCAATGCGTGTGTAAGTTTGCAATTCCGTTTGTTGTATTAATTTGTTTACAGATGCTTTTGATAAAATGTTGCCTTAATACTTTTGTCTTGATCAGAATAATGATATGCGAGCGCGAATGCACCTGCTTTATGCGGGGAAGATGACGAGTTGAATAAAAAGAAACCATTTGTAAATGCGAGTTTATCTACCACAAAATTTCCATTTTGAATTTCTATTCATTAATAGTGGTTGATATATCGATAAATAAGCAGGTGAATCGGTTCAGATGAGATAATTTTTCGTTTCAATTCCGTTAAAACTACCCCGAGGTGGGTAAATTTAACATTTGTGCATAGTTACATGTTTGAAACGTTATTTCTGTAATGTTGTTAAAATATGCCTCCTTTACTGATTTCAATCAAAACCTGTATGGACAGAAGGTGAATACTTTGTTACTTTAGCGTCAAGAACATGAAATTGGTAAGACCAATTGACTCCGGGCAAATGGCTTAAGACAGGAAATCATGGCCTACAGCAAAATCCGCCAACCAAAACTCTCCGATGTGATTGAGCAGCAGCTGGAGTTTTTAATTCTTGAGGGGACACTTCGCCCCGGAGAAAAACTCCCACCGGAACGCGAGCTGGCAAAACAGTTCGACGTCTCCCGCCCCTCCTTACGCGAGGCGATCCAACGCCTTGAAGCGAAGGGCTTACTGCTTCGTCGTCAGGGCGGTGGCACTTTTGTTCAGAGCAGCCTGTGGCAGAGCTTTAGCGACCCACTGGTAGAGCTGCTCTCCGACCATCCTGAATCCCAGTTTGACCTGCTTGAGACGCGCCATGCGCTGGAAGGTATTGCGGCTTATTACGCTGCACTGCGCAGCACGGATGAAGACAAAACGCGTATCCGTGAACTCCACCATGCGATCGAGCTTGCTCAACAGTCCGGCGATCTTGACGGCGAATCTGATGCGGTACTCCAGTATCAAATTGCTGTCACCGAAGCGGCACACAATGTGGTGCTGCTCCATTTGCTAAGGTGTATGGAGCCGATGCTGGCCCAGAACGTTCGGCAAAACTTCGAATTGCTGTATGCGCGTCGTGAAATGCTGCCACTGGTTAGCAGTCACCGTACCCGTATTTTTGAAGCAATTATTGCCGGGAAGCCGGAAGAGGCGCGTGAAGCGTCCCACCGTCACCTGGCGTTTATCGAAGAGATCCTGCTAGACAGAAGCCGTGAGGAAAGCCGTCGTGAACGCGCCTTACGCCGTCTGGAGCAACGAAAGAATTAGTGATTTTTCTGGTAGAACGTTAACCAGAAGATGTTGTAAATCAAGCGCCATATAAAGTGCGCGGCAACTAAACGCAGAACCTGTCTTATTACGCTCTCTGGCGAGAACGTAATGGGACAGGTTCCAGATAACTCAACGTATTAGATAGATAAGGAATACCCCCATGTCAGAACGTTTCCCAAATGACGTGGATCCGATCGAAACTCGCGACTGGCTACAGGCGATCGAATCGGTCATCCGTGAAGAAGGTGTTGAGCGTGCTCAGTATCTGATCGACCAACTGCTTTCAGAAGCTCGCAAAGGCGGCGTGAAAGTAGCGGCAGGTGCAGGGGCCAGCAATTATGTAAACACTATTGCCGTTGAAGATGAACCGGAATACCCGGGCAATCTGGAGCTGGAACGTCGTATTCGTTCTGCTATCCGCTGGAACGCCATCATGACCGTACTGCGCGCGTCTAAAAAGGACCTCGAGCTGGGTGGCCACATGGCATCCTTCCAGTCCTCCGCAACGGTATATGATGTTTGCTTCAACCACTTCTTCCGCGCACGCAACGAGCAAGATGGCGGCGATCTGGTGTACTTCCAGGGTCACATCTCTCCGGGCATCTACGCACGCGCATTCCTGGAAGGTCGTCTGACTGAAGAGCAGATGAACAACTTCCGTCAGGAAGTACATGGCAAAGGCCTGTCTTCCTACCCGCACCCGAAACTGATGCCAGAATTCTGGCAGTTCCCGACCGTATCTATGGGTCTGGGCCCAATCGGTGCTATCTACCAGGCTAAATTCCTGAAATATCTGGAACACCGTGGCCTGAAAGATACCTCTAAACAGACCGTTTACGCCTTCCTGGGCGACGGCGAGATGGATGAGCCAGAATCTAAAGGTGCGATCACCATCGCGACCCGTGAAAAACTGGACAACCTGGTCTTTGTTATCAACTGTAACCTGCAGCGTCTTGACGGCCCGGTAACCGGTAACGGCAAGATTGTTAACGAACTGGAAGGCATCTTCGCAGGCGCTGGCTGGAACGTTATCAAAGTCATGTGGGGCGGTCGTTGGGATGAGCTGCTGCGTAAAGACACCAGCGGTAAACTGATCCAGCTGATGAACGAAACCGTTGACGGCGACTACCAGACCTTCAAATCCAAAGATGGCGCATACGTACGTGAGCACTTCTTCGGTAAATACCCGGAAACCGCAGCACTGGTTGCTGACTGGACTGACGAGCAGATTTGGGCTCTGAACCGTGGTGGTCACGATCCGAAGAAAGTCTACGCTGCACTGAAAAAAGCGCAGGAAACCAAAGGCAGAGCAACTGTAATCCTGGCCCATACCATCAAAGGTTACGGCATGGGTGACACTGCTGAAGGTAAAAACATCGCTCACCAGGTTAAGAAAATGAACATGGACGGCGTGCGTTATATCCGCGACCGTTTCAACGTTCCTGTGACTGATGAGCAGGTTGAAAACCTGTCTTACATCACCTTCCCGGAAGGTTCTGAAGAGCACACTTATCTGCACGCTCAGCGTCAGAAACTGCATGGCTACCTGCCAGCTCGTCAGCCGAACTTCACCGAGAAGCTGGAACTGCCAGCTCTGGAAGACTTCGGTGCGCTGCTGGAAGAGCAGAACAAAGAAATCTCCACCACTATCGCTTTCGTTCGTGCCCTGAACGTGATGCTGAAGAACAAGTCGATCAAAGATCGTCTGGTTCCGATCATCGCTGACGAAGCGCGTACTTTCGGTATGGAAGGTCTGTTCCGTCAGATTGGTATCTACAGCCCGAACGGTCAGCAGTACACCCCGCAGGACCGTGAGCAGGTTGCTTACTACAAAGAAGACGAGAAAGGTCAGATCCTGCAGGAAGGTATCAACGAACTGGGTGCAGGCGCATCCTGGCTGGCTGCTGCGACTTCTTACAGCACCAACGATCTGCCGATGATCCCGTTCTACATCTACTACTCCATGTTCGGGTTCCAGCGTATTGGTGACCTGTGCTGGCAGGCAGGCGACCAACAGGCTCGTGGCTTCCTGATTGGTGGTACTTCCGGTCGTACGACGCTGAACGGTGAAGGTCTGCAGCACGAAGATGGTCACAGCCATATTCAGTCTCTGACTATCCCGAACTGTATCTCTTACGATCCGTCTTACGCGTACGAAGTTGCGGTCATCATGCACGATGGTCTGGAGCGTATGTACGGTGAGAAACAAGAGAACGTTTACTACTACATCACCACGCTGAACGAAAACTACCACATGCCGGCAATGCCAGCAGGTGCCGAGGAAGGTATCCGTAAAGGTATCTACAAACTCGAAACCCTCGAAGGTAAGAAAGGTAAAGTTCAGCTGCTGGGCTCCGGTTCTATCCTGCGTCACGTGCGTGAAGCAGCACAGATCCTGGCGAACGACTACGGTGTAGGATCTGACGTTTACAGCGTAACCTCCTTCACTGAACTGGCGCGTGATGGCCAGGATTGTGAGCGCTGGAACATGCTGCACCCGCTGGAAACTCCGCGCGTTCCGTACATCGCTCAGGTGATGAACGACGCTCCGGCAGTGGCATCTACTGACTATATGAAACTGTTTGCCGAACAGGTTCGTACTTATGTACCGGCTGATGATTATCGCGTACTGGGTACTGACGGTTTCGGTCGCTCTGACAGCCGTGAAAACCTGCGTCACCACTTCGAAGTTGATGCTTCCTACGTGGTTGTAGCGGCCCTGGGCGAACTGGCTAAACGTGGCGAAATCGATAAGAAAGTGGTTGCTGACGCAATCATCAAATTCAACATCGATGCAGATAAAGTTAACCCGCGTCTGGCGTAAGAGGTAAAAGAATAATGGCTATCGAAATCAATGTACCGGACATCGGGGCTGATGAAGTTGAAATCACCGAGATCCTGGTCAAAGTAGGCGACAAAGTTGAAGCTGAACAGTCGCTGATCACCGTAGAAGGCGACAAAGCCTCTATGGAAGTTCCGTCCCCTCAGGCGGGTATCGTTAAAGAGATCAAAGTCTCTGTTGGCGACAAAACTGAGACCGGCAAACTGATCATGATTTTCGATTCCGCCGACGGTGCAGCAGCAGCTGCACCTGCTCAGGCAGAAGAGAAGAAAGAAGCAGCTCCGGCAGCAGCACCTGCTGCCTCTGCGGCGAAAGACGTACACGTACCTGACATCGGCGGCGACGAAGTAGAAGTTACCGAGATCATGGTTAAAGTGGGCGACACCGTTGCGGCTGAACAGTCTCTGATCACCGTTGAAGGTGACAAAGCCTCTATGGAAGTTCCGGCGCCGTTCGCAGGTACCGTCAAAGAGATCAAAATCAACACGGGTGACAAAGTGTCTACCGGTTCCCTGATTATGGTCTTCGAAGTGGCGGGCGCTGCGCCTGCTGCTGCACCGGCTCAGGCGGCTGCTCCAGCAGCAGCGGCGGCTCCGGCTGCTTCCGGCTCGAAAGAAGTTAACGTACCGGATATCGGTGGTGACGAAGTTGAAGTCACTGAAGTGATGGTTAAAGTGGGCGATAAAATTGCCGCTGAGCAGTCACTGATCACCGTTGAAGGCGATAAAGCGTCGATGGAAGTTCCGGCACCGTTCGCGGGTACCGTGAAAGAAATCAAAATCAGCACCGGCGACAAAGTTAAAACCGGTTCTCTGATTATGGTCTTCGAAGTCGAAGGCGCAGCACCTGCAGCCGCTCCTGCACAAGCAGCAGCTCCGGCTCCGGCCGCTGCACCAGCGCCTGCGCAAGCCGCAGCTCCGGCCGCGAAAGCGGAAGGCAAATCTGAGTTTGCTGAAAACGACGCTTACGTTCATGCAACGCCGCTGATTCGTCGCCTGGCGCGCGAATTCGGTGTGAACCTGGCGAAAGTGAAAGGTTCTGGCCGCAAAGGTCGTATCCTGCGTGAAGACGTTCAGGCTTACGTGAAAGACGCTATCAAGCGTGCTGAAGCGGCTCCGGCTGCAGCAGCAGGTGGCGGTATCCCGGGCATGCTGCCTTGGCCGAAAGTGGACTTCAGCAAGTTTGGTGAAATCGAAGAAGTGGAACTGGGCCGTATCCAGAAAATTTCTGGTGCTAACCTGAGCCGTAACTGGGTGATGATCCCGCACGTTACTCACTTCGATAAGACCGATATCACCGATCTGGAAGCGTTCCGTAAACAGCAGAACGCCGAAGCTGAAAAACGTAAACTGGACGTGAAATTCACCCCAGTAGTCTTCATCATGAAAGCCGTTGCCGCAGCTCTGGAACAGATGCCGCGCTTCAACAGCTCCCTGTCTGAAGACGGTCAGCGCCTGACCCTGAAGAAATACATCAACATCGGTGTAGCGGTTGATACTCCGAATGGTCTGGTTGTTCCGGTCTTCAAAGACGTGAACAAGAAGAGCATTACCGAGCTGTCTCGTGAACTGACCGTGATCTCCAAGAAAGCGCGTGATGGCAAGCTGACCGCTGGCGAAATGCAGGGCGGTTGCTTCACCATCTCCAGCATCGGTGGCCTGGGTACTACCCACTTCGCGCCGATTGTGAACGCGCCGGAAGTGGCTATCCTCGGTGTCTCCAAGTCCTCTATGGAGCCAGTGTGGAACGGTAAAGAGTTTATGCCGCGTCTGATGATGCCGATTTCGCTCTCCTTCGACCACCGTGTAATTGACGGTGCGGATGGTGCGCGCTTTATCACCATCATCAACAACATGCTGTCTGACATTCGCCGCCTGGTGATGTAAGCGAAAAAGCCGGCCCGACGGCCGGCTTTTTTCTGGTAATCTCATGAAGTCAGTGAGGTTATTGTGCGAAAGACAAATCGGTTGCCGTTTGTTGTTTCAAAATTGTTAACAATTTTGTAAAATACGGGCGGATAGAACGACCCGCTGGACGACGGGTATAAATTAAGAGGTCATGATGAGCACTGAAATCAAAACTCAGGTCGTGGTACTTGGGGCAGGCCCTGCAGGTTACTCTGCTGCCTTCCGTTGCGCAGATTTAGGTCTGGAGACCGTCATCGTAGAACGTTACAGCACCCTTGGCGGTGTTTGTCTGAACGTCGGCTGTATCCCTTCTAAAGCGCTGCTGCACGTAGCAAAAGTTATCGAAGAAGCCAAAGCGCTGGCTGAACACGGTATCGTTTTTGGCGAGCCGAAAACCGATATCGACAAGATTCGTACCTGGAAAGAAAAAGTTATCACTCAGCTGACCGGCGGTCTGGCGGGTATGGCCAAAGGCCGTAAAGTGAAAGTGGTTAACGGTCTGGGTAAATTTACCGGGGCAAACACCCTGGAAGTTGAAGGCGAAAACGGCAAAACCGTGATCAACTTCGACAACGCAATCATCGCGGCGGGTTCCCGTCCGATCGAACTGCCGTTTATTCCGCATGAAGATCCGCGCGTGTGGGATTCCACCGATGCACTGGAACTGAAAACTGTTCCTAAGCGCCTGCTGGTAATGGGCGGCGGTATCATCGGTCTGGAAATGGGTACCGTGTACCATGCGCTGGGTTCAGAGATCGACGTGGTTGAAATGTTCGATCAGGTTATCCCGGCTGCCGACAAAGACGTGGTTAAAGTCTTCACCAAGCGTATCAGCAAGAAATTCAACCTGATGCTGGAAACCAAAGTGACCGCCGTTGAAGCGAAAGAAGACGGTATCTACGTTTCCATGGAAGGCAAAAAAGCCCCTGCCGAAGCTCAGCGTTACGATGCTGTGCTGGTCGCTATCGGTCGTGTACCGAACGGTAAAAACCTCGACGCGGGCAAAGCTGGCGTGGAAGTTGACGACCGTGGCTTCATCCGCGTTGACAAACAGCTGCGCACCAACGTACCGCACATCTTTGCTATCGGCGATATCGTCGGTCAGCCGATGCTGGCACACAAAGGTGTTCATGAAGGTCACGTTGCCGCTGAAGTTATCGCCGGCAAGAAACACTACTTCGATCCGAAAGTTATCCCATCCATTGCATACACTGAACCAGAAGTTGCATGGGTTGGTCTGACCGAGAAAGAAGCGAAAGAAAAAGGCATTAGCTACGAAACCGCCACCTTCCCGTGGGCTGCTTCTGGTCGTGCTATCGCTTCCGATTGCGCAGACGGTATGACCAAACTGATTTTTGACAAAGAATCTCACCGTGTTATCGGTGGTGCGATTGTCGGTACCAACGGCGGCGAGCTGCTGGGCGAAATCGGTCTGGCGATCGAAATGGGTTGTGACGCAGAAGATATCGCGCTGACAATCCACGCGCACCCGACTCTGCACGAGTCCGTGGGCCTGGCGGCAGAAATCTTTGAAGGTAGCATTACCGACCTGCCAAACCCGAAAGCGAAGAAAAAGTAATCTTCCCGCTTTTGTGAAAACGCCTCTTCGGAGGCGTTTTTTTTGCCTGAAAACTACCAGTTTTAGTAGTCATCTCATTGATATTTCCACTAAAAAAAATTGCGCAACTGCCGATACTTTTTTCGCCATTGTGTGGCTACTGGCCGCACGGAGAAGAGGCTCTGGACTCTCTATTACACGAAAAAGGAAAATACATGTCTTTAAAAAAAATCGCGGTTGTTGGCATGGTTGTCGCGACAATGACGCTGACCGGTTGTGGTGCGATGACCACCGCCGTTAAAAAACGTAACCTTGAAGTGAAAACGCAGATGAGTGAAACCATCTGGCTGGAGCCTTCCAGCGAGAAGACCGTCTACATTCAGGTAAAAAACACCTCTGACAAAGACATGAGTAACCTGCAAACCCTGCTGGCAAATGACCTGTCAGCGAAGGGGTATAAAGTGACCAGTTCGCCAGACAGCGCTTATTACTGGGTGCAGGCGAACGTGTTGAAAGCGGACAAAATGGATCTGCGTGAAGCTCAAGGCTTCCTGAAAACGGGTTACGAAGGTGCCGCGATGGGCGCAGCGCTGGGCGCGGGGATTACCGCTTATAACAGCAACTCCTCTGGTGCGGCGCTGGGTGTTGGTATCGCGGCGGGGCTGATCGGCATGGCCGCGGATGCGATGGTGGAAGACGTTAACTACACCATGGTTACTGACCTGCAAATCTCTGAACGCAGCAAAGCTAAAGTGACAACGGATAATGTTGCTGCATTGCGTCAAGGGACATCTGGCATCAAGCTGCAAACCAGCAGCGCGCAAGGCGATCGCGCAAAATACCAGACCCGCGTTGTGTCTAATGCTAACAAAGTGAATCTGAAGTTCGAAGAAGCGAAGCCGGTGTTGGAAGCTCAATTGGCGAAATCTGTCGCTAACATCCTGTAATTTGTTGCGGGTTGCCGGGGGGCGGCTATGCCTTACCCGGCCTACTAACCTTCCGACTCGGTATCAGGGCGCTACAGGTTGCCAGTTTTTATCCGGATGGAATGTGGTTAACGCTTGTGCTTTCTGCTGTGATTCAACACCGAGATCGGCCTGGTAGACTTTGTCTTCACCGTTAATCATAAAACTCATCACGCCGGTGTGATCGTAGCTAACGGGCCAGGCTACCATGGCAAAACCGCTGGTTTTATCGGGAAGGATCCGGAAGCGATAGCCGTGATAGCCCATGCCCGGCTCCTGTGGACTGAAGGCTGGGCCAAGCGGGCTTGGCGCTTCGCCCGGCGAAACAGGCCAGTACAGACCATCCTTTTTCCCTTCAGAACTGACAATCTTTTGCGCGTATTTCTGGTTCATCGCAAAATAGCTCTGCTGAGCATCCACATAGGCGTGCAACGCCTCAATGGCAGCAAGTTCGTTGCGTCCAATCTCACGGGTCAGGATCTCTTCGGCCGCTTCCTTGATATCAAATTGCCAGCCTGAAGCGTTTTTGACGACCGGGATTGGCAGTTGCCAGTCGCTGTCCCCAACCACAAGATGCGCCGTATTGCCGTCGATGACAGTGCTATGGCGTACCTTCCAGTCACGCAGGAAGCGATCAACCGCATCAGGATCGACGCCTTCTGGCGGCAGAAAATCACGCCAGTTTTCCCCGAGCAGGTTGCTCATTGCACTTTCATTTTGCTCACTGATAGCGTTTGCCAGCGCATCTGTTGCCTGGTCTGGTGTGCTGAAGGATTGTTGTGCCATCGCGGTGGCCGAAACCATGAACAACACCATTCCACTGAGTAGTTTATTTTTCATGTCGGTTCCCTTAACGATGACGGAATTCACGGTGTTCAGCACGCCCGCCAGAAGGCTGGCGCGATGGCTGATTACGGGCGACCTGCCGGCTCTGGGCACCTCGCTGTTGCTGTGCCTGCCAGTTGGCGGAGCGACTGTCGTTACCGCTCAGCGCATTGGCGCGTGGCTGGCTGGTTCGCTGTTGAAGATTGCGCTGTTGCACATTGCGTTGTTGCGCCGGTTGCGTGACCCGTTTCTCCTGTCGCTGGGCGACTGCCTGGCGATTCTCCCGCTGCTGAGTGCTCGTCCGCTTCGCGGTTTGCGGTTTGGTATCGTAACCGCGGTAGTTATTACGTTGGGAAATTTGCTTCAGTTGTTGATTCGATGCCTGACGCTGGGCGTCTCTCGTGCCCGAGCGTGCCGTCTGCGGGAATGTTTTCCCCGTCGATTTTTCCATTTGGCTCATCGCGGCCTGGCGCTGGTTATCACGGTTGACCGGTCTTTGCTGGGTCGAACTTAATCCGGTTGCCGTGTTAGTGGAGTGGAAGCGGTTATTGAGCTGGCTATTTGGGTAAGGCACACCCTCACGGTAGGCCGGGTTATGCTGCCAGGTACGGTTGGCATCTGTCAGGCGCTGACCACTGATTTTATTGAAGTTATCAACGTTAATGTTGATGTTGTTATCACCGTTGCGGTTATAGCCGCCATGGTTATCCCAGTCATCATTATGATGGTGGTCGTCGTCGTCATCCCAGTCGATGTTGCTGAAGATGGCATAGGTTGTGGCGACACCAAGGCTGAAGCCTAAACCATTGACGAAGCTGTTACCAAATTGCTCACCGGGCGTTGGTGGCAGATAGGTTGGCGGATAGGCGGTATTCGGCCAGGTACCGTAAACCGTGTTCGGGTTATAGGTTGGAACGTACACCACCTGCGGATCGGCGGATTCAATCTTGATGACAGTAGGGCTTGTCGTGGTGGTAGTGCTGGTTGTTGACGTGCTGGTGGCGGTTTTCGCCGGTGCCGCTTTGGTCACGGTGGTGACGGTCTGTTGCGGTGTTGATTGCAGCGCGCCGGTTTGTTGCGCCAGTACACGCAGACGTTGAACGGAATCCATGACGTCCTTCGGCTGTGCGAGGAAAGCATCGCCCAGGCTTTGTACCCACGGCGGATTTTCACCCATCAGCGACATCAACTGAGGAAAAGCGACCAGCGATTTCACGCTGGGATCCCAGGGCTGGCTGGCAACGGCCTGAATGGCGGCATCGCCCTGCATTTTGGGATTGTCTTTTGACCACTGTGCGGCCTGGATGACGTTAGCCGGATAGGTTGAGGCCATCAAAATTTGCGACAACAGCGAGTCTGGATAGAGCGCGATGGGTGCAACCCACTGATCGATTTGTGCTGCTGAGTAGGTTGGTGCCACGGCGGGCGCTGTTTGGTCGGCCGGGGCAGGGGCCGCTACGGGAGCTGGGGCCGGTGTTGACGGTTGCTGCGCAACGGGGGCCGGAGCAGCAGGCTCCGTTGTGCGACTTTTAACAAACATCACGCCAGAGGCGGCAAACAGCCCGGCACTGCACAAAAGGACAAGCAGATGTGGCTTAAGGGGCAACTTCATAAAATGACTCCAACGAGACGAGCGCTGTGCCGTGAGGCGTTCCTGTTGCCGCGAGTATTATTCACCCGTGTTAGACAGTTTTGACTTTTATGGTTGATTCACCAGGTAGGTCCGAAAAAAGAGTGTGAGTATTTATTACACAATTATATGTGATGGCGGAAAAATCGCTGGAATATTCAGCCGATCGCGCTTGAAAATTAACCGTTTATGGGCGGTTTTAAGCTGACTTAATTTCACCTCGCCTTGTCGCTATACCATTCTTAACGATTCAGCCAATTTTTTATGTTGCTTTTTTGTAAACGGATTAACACTTAATGAAAATCCTGTTATTGTGCCTTATGCGGTACCGGGCATTTACCCTACTAACTACTGTCTCACAGGAGCGTGAAGAGAATCGCCCATCTACAAAAGCGCCGCATTATGACAATGAGAGCGAGGAGATATCGTCGTGCTAGAAGAATACCGTAAGCACGTAGCTGAGCGTGCTGCCCAGGGGATTGTGCCAAAACCTTTAGACGCAACCCAAATGGCTGCACTTGTCGAGCTGCTGAAGACCCCGCCTGTGGGCGAAGAAGAATTCCTGTTAGACCTGTTGATCAACCGCGTTCCTCCTGGCGTAGATGAAGCCGCTTATGTTAAAGCTGGTTTTCTCGCCGCTGTCGCAAAAGGCGACACCACCTCCCCGCTGGTTACCCCAGAAAAAGCCATTGAACTGCTGGGCACCATGCAGGGTGGCTACAACATTCATCCGCTGATCGACGCGCTGGACGATGCAAAACTGGCGCCGATTGCCGCCAAAGCGCTCTCTTCAACGCTGCTGATGTTCGATAACTTCTACGATGTAGAAGAAAAAGCCAAAGCGGGCAACGAATATGCGAAGCAGGTAATGCAATCCTGGGCTGATGCCGAATGGTTCCTGAACCGTCCAGCTCTGGCAGAAAAAATCACCGTTACCGTCTTTAAAGTGACGGGTGAAACCAACACCGATGACCTTTCTCCGGCACCGGATGCATGGTCTCGCCCGGATATCCCTCTGCACGCGCTGGCGATGCTGAAAAACGCCCGTGAAGGTATCGAACCGGATCAGCCGGGCGTGGTTGGCCCGATCAAACAGATCGAAGAATTGCAGAAAAAAGGTTACCCGTTGGCTTATGTGGGTGATGTTGTCGGTACCGGTTCTTCGCGTAAATCCGCAACCAACTCCGTGCTGTGGTTCATGGGTGACGACATTCCTCATGTGCCGAACAAGCGTGGCGGCGGCCTGTGCCTCGGCGGTAAAATTGCACCTATCTTCTTCAACACCATGGAAGATGCGGGCGCACTGCCGATTGAAGTGGACGTGTCGAACATGAACATGGGCGACGTGATTGACGTTTACCCGTTCAAAGGCGAAGTACGCAACCACGAAACCGGCGAACTGCTGGCAAGCTTTGAGCTGAAAACCGAAGTCCTGATCGACGAAGTACGCGCCGGTGGCCGTATCCCGCTGATCATCGGTCGTGGCCTGACCACCAAGGCGCGCGAAGCGCTGGGCCTGCCGCACAGCGACGTATTCCGTCAGGCGAAAGACGTGGCGGAAAGCAGTCGTGGCTTCTCCCTGGCACAGAAAATGGTTGGCCGCGCCTGCGGCGTGAAAGGCATCCGTCCGGGCGCATACTGCGAACCGAAGATGACCTCCGTCGGTTCTCAGGATACCACTGGCCCTATGACCCGTGACGAACTGAAAGACCTGGCGTGTCTGGGCTTCTCTGCTGATCTGGTGATGCAGTCCTTCTGCCACACCGCGGCCTATCCGAAGCCGGTGGACGTGAACACGCATCACACGCTGCCAGACTTCATCATGAACCGCGGCGGTGTGTCGCTGCGTCCGGGCGACGGCGTTATTCACTCCTGGCTGAACCGCATGCTGCTGCCGGATACCGTAGGTACCGGTGGTGACTCCCATACCCGTTTCCCGATTGGTATTTCCTTCCCGGCAGGTTCTGGTCTGGTGGCGTTTGCTGCGGCGACCGGCGTGATGCCGCTGGATATGCCGGAATCCGTTCTGGTGCGTTTCAAAGGCAAAATGCAACCGGGTATCACCCTGCGCGATCTGGTACACGCCATCCCGCTGTACGCGATCAAACAGGGTCTGCTGACCGTTGAGAAGAAAGGTAAGAAGAACATCTTCTCTGGCCGCATTCTTGAAATCGAAGGTCTGCCGGATCTCAAAGTAGAGCAGGCGTTCGAATTGACCGACGCCTCCGCTGAACGTTCTGCTGCCGGTTGTACCATCAAGCTGAACAAAGAGCCGATCGTTGAGTATCTGAGCTCTAACATCGTTCTGCTGAAGTGGATGATCGCAGAAGGTTACGGCGATCGCCGTACGCTGGAACGTCGTGTGCAGGGCATGGAAAAATGGCTGGCGGATCCGCAGTTGCTGGAAGCCGACGCTGACGCAGAATACGCGGCAGTGATCGACATCGATCTGGCGGATATCAAAGAGCCAATCCTGTGTGCACCGAACGATCCGGACGATGCGCGTCTGCTGTCTGACGTACAGGGCGAGAAGATCGACGAAGTGTTCATCGGCTCCTGCATGACTAACATCGGCCACTTCCGTGCCGCTGGTAAGCTTCTGGATGCGCACAAAGGCCAACTGCCAACGCGTCTGTGGGTGGCTCCGCCAACCCGTATGGATGCGGCACAGCTGACCGAAGAAGGTTATTACAGCGTGTTCGGTAAGAGCGGTGCGCGTATCGAAATTCCAGGCTGCTCTCTGTGCATGGGTAACCAGGCGCGTGTAGCCGACGGCGCAACGGTGGTGTCGACCTCTACCCGTAACTTCCCGAACCGTTTAGGTACCGGAGCGAACGTCTACCTGGCTTCTGCGGAGCTGGCGGCGGTTGCGGCGCTGATCGGCAAACTGCCGACGGCGGAAGAGTACCAGACCTATGTGGCGCAGGTAGATAAAACGGCCGTAGATACTTACCGTTATCTGAACTTCGACCAGCTGTCTCAGTACACCGAGAAAGCCGATGGTGTGATTTTCCAGACCGCGGTGTAATGCCTTAAAGCATTTTGTGTAAAAACGCATCAATGCCCGGAGAAGTCTGCTTCTCCGGGCATTTTTATTTCTATTCCTTATACCCACTACGCTTTTTTTCTGCCGCGCTGCTGCGATAATTACAGCAAGGCGCAATGCGGTATTGGCGCATTGCCGGGAGTAGAGGAAGACATTATGGATTACGAATTTCTGCGCGATATTACCGGGGTGGTAAAAGTGCGTATGTCCATGGGCCACGAGGTGGTGGGGCACTGGTTTAATGAGGAAGTGAAAGAAAACCTGGCCTTACTTGATGAAGTGGAACAGGCAGCGCGTGCGGTTAAGGGCAGTGAGCGCTCCTGGCAGCGAGCAGGGCATGAATACACGCTCTGGCTGGATGGCGAAGAAGTGATGGTTCGCGCTAATCAGCTGGAGTTCTCTGGCGATGAGATGGAAGAGGGGATGAGCTACTACGACGAAGAAAGTTTTTCGCTCTGTGGTGTAGAGGACTTTCTTCAGGTTGTGGCGGCATACCGCGAATTTGTGCATCAATCCTGAGATATTTCAGATATCAATGAAGCCGGGTGAGACAAACCCGGCTTTTTTTTCGTCCGAATGATTATTTGATTTTTATTAATCATTCAAAAACTGTGATCTGCCGCGTTTGTGATCTGATTTTGATTGAATATAATCGCTGTGATTTTATTTAATCACAACATAACAACAGGCGGGAAGACCATGAACATCAAGAAGGCAATAGAACGCGTACCCGGCGGCATGATGGTTGTGCCGTTGGTTATCGGTGCCATTATCAACACTTTTGCCCCGCAGGCGTTGCAGATCGGTGGATTCACCACGGCTTTATTTAAAAATGGCGCGGCTCCCTTGATTGGCGCGTTCCTGCTCTGTATGGGGGCGGGAATTAGCGTAAAGGCGGCGCCGCAAGCTTTGCTACAAGGCGGCACGATTACGCTGACCAAGTTACTGGTCGCGATTGCAATTGGTCTCGGGGTTGAACACCTGTTTGGCGCGGAGGGCATCTTTGGCTTAAGCGGTGTTGCCATTATTGCGGCAATGAGTAACTCCAATGGCGGGCTTTACGCGGCGCTGGTTGGCGAGTTTGGCAATGAACGTGATGTCGGTGCGATCTCCATTTTGTCTCTGAATGACGGGCCTTTCTTTACCATGATCGCGCTGGGCGCGGCGGGTATGGCAAATATTCCTATCATGGCGCTGGTGGCGGTTCTTGTTCCGCTGGTGGTTGGCATGATCCTCGGTAACCTCGACGCTAATATGCGTGACTTCCTGACCAAAGGCGGTCCACTGCTCATTCCTTTCTTTGCATTTGCACTTGGAGCCGGTATTAACCTGGAAATGCTGCTGCAAGGCGGTCTGGCGGGCATTCTGCTGGGCGTGCTGACCACCTTTGTGGGCGGTTTCTTTAACATTCGTGCCGATCGTCTGGTTGGCGGGAGTGGTATTGCTGGTGCTGCGGCATCCAGTACGGCGGGGAACGCCGTCGCGACGCCACTGGCCATAGCACAGGCCGATCCCTCGCTGGCAGAGGTTGCCGCTGCGGCAGCGCCGCTGATCGCTGCGTCAGTCATTACAACCGCAATTCTGACGCCAATTCTTACGTCGTGGGTCGCGAAAAGGCAGTCTCGTCAGGCCGTGCAGGAGAAGAAAGCATGAAAATGATCGTTATCGCCGATGACTTTACGGGCTCTAACGATACCGGCGTACAGCTGGCGAAAAAAGGGGCGCGTACCGAAGTAATGCTGACCCCAGCGCAGAAACCGTCGCGCCGCGCCGATGTTCTGGTCATCAATACGGAAAGCCGGGCGATGCTGGCAACGCAGGCCGCCGCGGCTGTACAACAAGCGTTAGCGCCATGGTGTGAGGGCGAAGCAACACCGCTGGTATACAAAAAAATAGACTCGACATTTCGTGGCAATGTGGGGGCTGAAGTCACTGCAGCCATGCGTACAGCCGGTCGGACGCTGGCCGTGATTGCGGCGGCAATTCCTGCTGCCGGGCGCACCACGCAGGATGGCTTGTGCCTGGTCCATGGTGTGCCGCTGCTGGAAACGGAATTCGCCAGCGATCCAAAAACGCCTATTCACTCTTCGCGTATTGCTGAACTGGTCGCGCTGCAAAGCGATGTCCCTGTACATGAGGTGTCGCTGGTGGATGTGCGTCGGGGAAGTTTGAGTGCGCTGCTGAGCGCTTTTGCAAAAGCCGGCGAATGTATGGTGGTGGTGGATGCCGTGGAAGAGCGAGATCTCGCGCTCATTGCGCAGGCGGTTTGTGAGCAAAAACAGATGCCGCTGCTCGTAGGGGCGGCAGGGCTGGCCAATGCGCTACCAGCCGCAACGTTTATGCAAGAAAAGCAGGAATTACCGGTGTTGGTTGTGGCTGGCTCAATGAGTGAGGCAACGCGACGTCAGGTGGAAAAAGCAGTGTGTCAGGGTCGGGCAAAAGTCGTTGATATCGATGCCGCGCGGTTGGTTGCATCGTCATTTGCACCGGAAATGGACTCTGTTATTGAACAGGCTTGTGCGCAACTGAGCCAGCAGCAGCACACGATCTTACGCACCAGTCGATGTGCAGAAGACCGGGACATGATCGACACGCTGTGTTTCAACGTGGGGATGAGTCGCCAGCAGTTGGGAGAACTTCTGAGTCAGCGTCTAGGGGAGATAACGCTGCGCATTATTGAACAAGCACGTATCGGCGGATTGTTCCTGACCGGAGGCGATATTGCCACGGCGGTCGCCAGTGCGTTGGGTGCAGAAGGGTATCGCATCCACAGTGAGGTCGCCCCCTGTATTCCGTGCGGAACGTTTGTGAATAGCGAGATTGACGACTTGCCGGTTATTACCAAAGCGGGTGGATTCGGTTCTGATACGACCCTTTGCGATGCGCTGTATTTTATTGAGGAGATGTACCGTGGTAACTAAAACAATTGCGATTACGATGGGAGACCCGGCGGGGATTGGTCCGGAAATTATTGTTAAAGCGCTACGCGAAGATGAACTTAATGGTGCGCCGCTGGTGGTGGTCGGGTGCCTAAAAACGCTGCAGCGGTTACAGGCTCAGGGGCTGGCTGACGGAGTAACATTTCGCGCTATTGAACAGGTCGCCGATGCCAGATTCACGCCAGATACGATTCATGTGATTGATGAACCGCTGGCGAAACCTGACGAACTGCTCCCAGGTACAGTGCAGGCGCAGGCGGGCGATCTGGCCTATCGCTGTGTGAAGCGGGCGACTGAACTGGCGATGAAGGGGGATGTACATGCCATCGCGACCGCGCCGTTGAACAAAGAAGCGCTGCATCTCGGCGGACACAATTATCCTGGACATACCGAACTGCTGGCAACGCTAACCGAAAGCCGCGACTATGCGATGGTGCTGTACACCGATAAGCTGAAAGTTATCCATGTTTCGACGCATATCGCACTGCGCAAATTCCTTGATACGCTCAATGGGCAACGTGTCGAAACGGTGATTGGTATCGCGGATACCTTCCTGAAGCGCGTAGGCTTTGCACACCCGCGTATTGCCGTTGCGGGGGTGAATCCACATGCCGGAGAGAATGGCCTGTTTGGCGATGAGGAAATTCGTATTGTCGGACCCGCGATTGAGAATATGAAAGCGAAGGGGATGGATGTTTACGGTCCGTGCCCGCCGGATACCGTGTTTTTACAGGCTTATGAAGGTCAGTATGACATGGTGGTGGCGATGTACCACGATCAGGGGCATATCCCGCTGAAATTGCTGGGTTTCTATGATGGTGTAAATATCACAGCAGGTTTACCGTTTATTCGTACCTCTGCCGATCACGGTACGGCATTTGATATCGCCTGGACGGGAAAAGCAAAATCTGAGAGCATGGCCGTATCGATCAAACTGGCAATGCAACTGGCGTAATTTACTGTTATGAAAGGGCAACACCGTCTGGATAAGATTGTGGCGTATTTGAAAAATCATACGCTGGTTACCGTGGAACAGTTGGTTGACGCGGTTGACGCCTCTCCAGCAACGATCAGGCGCGATCTCATCAAGCTGGATGAACAGGGTGTGATCAGCCGCAGCCACGGCGGTGTTGCGTTACGACGCTTTGAAGCGGCGCAGCCAACCACAAACGAAAAGCAACTGCGATCGCCTGCTGAGAAACGGGCGATTGCGCGTTTTGCCGCCTCAATGGTGCGTGCGGGCGATGCCGTGGTGCTTGATGCCGGTACCACAATGCTGGAGCTGGCAAAATGTCTGACGCATTTGCCGCTGCGAGTGATTACCGTTGATCTGCATATTGCCCTGTTTTTGTCAGAATTCCGTCAGATAGAGGTGACGATCGTCGGTGGACGCATCGATGACAGCAGCCAGTCCTGTATTGGTGAGTTTGGCCGGAAAATGTTGCGCAGCGTCTATCCTGATATTGCTTTTATGAGCTGTAACACCTGGAGTATGGAAAAGGGTGTAACCACGCCAACGGAAGACAAAGCGGGATTAAAGCAGGAAATTATTGCGAATGCCCAACGGAAGGTATTACTGGCGGATAGCAGTAAGTACGGCGCACATTCGTTATTTAACGTCGCGCCGCTTAGTTGCTTTACCGATGTTGTTACCGATGTGAATCTACCGCCAAACGCGCAGGCTGAATTAAAAGCGCAATCCGTTGCCCTGACGCTGGTACAGCCAGAGTAACTGCACTCTCAACCCTGATTGCGCCGGAGATTATTTAACGTAGGCCAGCAGGCTCAGAGAGTCACGCGCCAGCGCTTTGCATTTCTTTGCTGTTGGGATGCCGATACCGCTGAGATCGCGGTAGCTGTCTTCACCCAGCGCTTTCATATTGAAGGTGTCGTAATTACTCAGGTCCCACTGGTTTTGCTGGGCAAAAAAGACCAGTGCGCGACGAATCTGCCCATTAGGCAAATTCTGGTATCCACAGTCATTTTTCAGAAAAACAAAAACTGCCGTTAAATCGGCCATATCTTCGGCTTCGGACTCGCTGAGCGCGTAGCTATTTGCGCATACGGCCATCAGGGTGCCGAACAAAACTGTTCTGAAAAACGTCTTCATTGCTTCTACCACTGCATCACGGAATTTAAACGTTAGCATACTGCGAGCGAAGCGACGACCTTTATTATTAGCCGTTCACTTGACCTTCCCGTAAGGGGAAGGCTTATGCTTAAAAGATAGCCTGCTTAAGCTGCTGAATATAAGGAAGTGATTATGCAACGTCGTGACTTTTTAAAGTACTCCGTGGCGCTGGGCGTCGCGTTAGCGTTACCTCTGTGGAGCCGGAGCGTATTTGCCGCAGACCGCCCTGCATTGCCCATTCCTGACCTGCTAACCGCGGATGCCTCAAACCGTATGCAATTGGTGGTGCAAGCCGGAAAATCGAGCTTTGCTGGTAAAACAGCGACGACCTGGGGATATAACGGCAATTTACTCGGACCTGCGGTCAAGCTGAACAAAGGGCAGTCGGTGACCGTGGATATCCATAACCAGCTTGCCGAAGAGACGACGTTGCACTGGCACGGTCTGGAAATCCCCGGTGAAGTCGACGGTGGGCCGCAAGGCATTATCCCGGCGGGCGGGAAACGTTCAGTGACCTTCACGCCGGATCAACGGGCGGCGACCTGCTGGTTCCACCCGCATCAGCATGGAAAGACCGGCCGTCAGGTAGCTATGGGACTGGCCGGACTGGTGCTAATTGAAGATGAAGAGATTCGCAAGCTGATGCTGCCTAAGCAGTGGGGCATTGATGATGTGCCGGTGATTATTCAGGATAAACAGTTCTCTGCTGATGGGCAGGTTGATTATCAACTGGACATCATGACCGCCGCCGTCGGCTGGTTTGGCGATACGCTGCTGACCAACGGGGCGATTTATCCTCAGCATGCCGCACCGCGTGGCTGGTTGCGTCTACGCCTGTTGAATGGTTGTAACGCACGCTCACTGAACATTGCGGCCAGCGACAATCGTCCTTTGTACGTCATTGCCAGCGACGGCGGACTGTTGGCGGAACCGGTAAAAGTGACCGAGCTTCCTATGCTGATGGGCGAGCGCTTTGAAGTGCTGGTGGATGTCAGTGACGGCAAAGCTTTTGATCTGGTCACTCTGCCAGTCAGCCAGATGGGGATGGCGATTGCGCCATTCGATAAGCCGCACCCGGTGATGCGCGTTCAACCGTTGCTGATTACCGCTTCCGGCACGCTGCCAGATTCGCTGACATCCATGCCATCGCTGCCATCACTGGAAGGTCTGACGGTGCGCAAGCTGCAGCTGTCGATGGATCCGATGCTCGATATGATGGGCATGCAAATGCTGATGAAGAAATACGGCGGTCAGGCCATGGCGGGTATGGATCATGGGAAGATGATGGGCCATATGAATAATGACAATATGGGCCACGGCAATATGAATCATGGCAATATGAACCACGGTGAGATGGGGAATATGCAGCATGGCGACATGGGCAACATGAAGCATGGAACATTCGACTTCCATAATGCCAACCGGATTAATGGCCAGGCATTTGATATGAATAAACCGATGTTTGCCGCGGCGAAAGGTCAGCACGAACGCTGGGTGATTTCCGGCCAGGGCGACATGATGCTGCATCCGTTCCACATTCACGGCACGCAGTTCCGCATTCTGTCTGAGAATGGCAAAGCGCCTGCCGCACACCGCGCGGGATGGAAGGACACTGTGCGGGTAGAAGGCGGCGTGAGCGAGGTGTTAGTGAAGTTTGACCACGACGCGCCAAAAGAGCATGCCTATATGGCGCACTGCCATCTGTTAGAGCATGAAGATACCGGGATGATGCTCGGCTTCACCGTCTAAAATATTACGCTGAGCTTATCCGGCCTGCAGAAATCTCTCGTAGGCCGGATAAGACACAGTCTCTTTACAGCGTTTCACCGCACGACTCCCTCCTCCTGCAAATTCTTCTATTGCACATAAAGTAATCGCCTTTGAAGCCGATAATCATTGGGTACCCAATGTGAGTTCAATGGATGAAATACTATGATTAAAAATGTGCGTGTTATTACCGGCATTCTTCTGGTTCTCGCCATTTTCTGTTTGCTACAGGTCGTGACAGGAAGCTTTTTTTATTCTGCGGTAAACAATGATCGCCATAATTTCCAGAACTCAGGCACCCTGAATGCCCAACAGGAAAATCTGAGTGATAGCGTCAATACGCTGATTAAAACCCGAGTAACGGTAACCCGCGTAGCAATTCGTTTCTTAAAGAATCAACGCGATCCGGCCTCACTGGCGGCCATTGATACTTTGCTAAAGACGGCGAGTGAGTCGATGAAGAAGGCTGAGGGATACTTCGCGCATTATCAGTCATTGCCGCAGGTGTCGGGGCAGAATCCGCAAATTGCATCTGAAATGGAAAAACAGTATCGGCAGATGCACGACGTGATGGCGTTATCGATAGAGTATCTGCGCGCGAATAACTATCAGGCCTATGGCGATCTTGATGCTCAGAAGGCGCAGGATGAAATGGAAGCCAGCTATGACCAGTGGCGTAACGAAAACAACGCGTTGCTGCAGCACGCGGCGGCGGAGAATCAGCACAGCTTTACCCGCATGCAATGGACGTTAGGGGCAATTGTCGTCGCTGTGCTCATCGTTCTGGGCATGATCTGGAGTGGGTTGCAGCATATGCTGCTTAAACCCCTGGCGCAGATCATGGAGCATATCCGCATTATTACCCGTGGTGATCTGACCCATCAACTCGACGTCCAGGGACGTAATGAAATGGGACGTTTGGCGACGGGCTTAGATGAAATGCGACAGTCGCTGATTTCGACAGTCACGTCGGTGCGTAACAGCTCAGAAACGATTCATAGCGGCGCAACGGAAATCTCATCAGGTAACAACGATCTGTCTTCGCGTACTGAGCAGCAGGCTGCTTCACTTGAAGAGACAGCCGCCAGCATGGAACAGCTTACCGCGACCGTGAAGCAAAATACGGACAATGCGAAACAGGCGACTCAACTGGCTAAGAATGCGTCTGATACTGCCGCACGTGGTGGACGGGTTGTTGATACTGTCGTGCACACGATGAGTGAAATTGCCGGTAGTTCACAGCAAATTGCGCAGATCACCAGCGTCATCGACAGTATTGCTTTCCAGACCAATATCCTGGCGCTCAACGCGGCGGTCGAGGCTGCCAGAGCAGGAGAGCAGGGACGCGGATTTGCTGTTGTGGCGGGTGAAGTCCGTACCCTGGCAAGCCGTAGCGCTCAGGCAGCCAAAGAGATCAAAGCGTTGATTGATAACTCAACCCACAGCGTGGGGATGGGATCTCAGCAGGTGTCGGACGCGGGTAAAACGATGAAAGAGATTGTCGCAGCGGTCACCCGCGTGACGGACATCATGGGGGAAATCGCCTCAGCCTCGGAGGAACAGAGTCGGGGGATTGAGCAGGTGAGTCTCGCGGTCTCGCAGATGGACAGTGTCACACAACAAAACGCCGCGCTGGTAGAGGAGTCTGCCGCCGCAGCCGCTTCGTTGAAACAACAAGCTGAACAGTTACGCCTGGCCGTGGCGGCATTTCGCATCACTCGCGATGCCTCCAACAGTGAGCATCGAAAACCACCTAAGGATACTCCACGAGCGACCTCTGCGGGGAGTTCGCCACAAGATCCACACTGGGAAACGTTTTAGCCACAGACTGCCGTGCACTCCTGGTTTTGATTAATAAGCGTACAAAAAACGACGCAAACGGGTTCTCCTGTGAACTATCAGAGGAACCCGCTCTCTTTACTGGTATACTTCATCAACTGAATTGTTTGTATGCTGTCGCAAGTTTTGTGGTTAGAGCGGGTCGCCGTCTGTCAGTCGGTGTATCAACGTAAGCGCTTTCTTTCGATTTGCATGATGTGTCAACTGATAAAAATCAGTGAGTTATAGGGTTTATGAAACATACTGTTGAAGTGATGATCCCGGAAGCGGAGATCAAAGCGCGTATTGCTGAACTGGGGCGCCAGATTAACGAACGTTACAAGGACAGCGGCAGCGATATGGTGCTGGTTGGTCTGTTACGTGGCTCATTTATGTTTATGGCGGATCTGTGCCGTGAAGTGCATGTCTCTCATGAAGTCGATTTCATGACGGCATCCAGCTACGGTAGCGGAATGTCTACCACGCGTGATGTTAAAATCCTGAAAGACCTGGATGAAGACATTCGTGGCAAGGACGTGCTGATTGTCGAAGACATCATCGATTCCGGCAATACGCTGTCCAAAGTGCGTGAAATTCTGAGCCTGCGCGAGCCGAAATCCCTGGCTATTTGTACGCTGCTGGACAAACCTTCTCGTCGTGAAGTGAATGTTCCGGTCGAGTTTATCGGCTTCTCAATTCCTGATGAGTTTGTGGTCGGTTACGGCATTGACTATGCCCAGCGTTATCGCCATCTGCCGTATGTTGGCAAAGTAGTGCTGCTGGACGAGTAATTGGCTGGAGCGCCTGATGGCGCAGGTTTGTAGGCCGGGTAAGGCGTCGCCGCCTCCCGGCAATGTCACATTATTTATGGTTGCTGTGTTTCTGACTCAGGTTAGACAACCCCTGGCGATAGCGCTGTTCCAGCGTTTCGCGGCTGGTGGCGGTGACGTCGAGATCGCGCAGCAGGCCATCATGAATACCGTAAGCCCAGCCGTGAATGGTCACTTTCTGACCGCGCTTCCAGGCTGAACGCATAATGGTTGAGTGGCCCAGGTTATAGACCTGTTCCATGACATTCAGTTCGCACAGGGTGTCCATACGACGTTCCTGCGGCATTTCGCCCAGCAGTGAGCTGTGTTTGAACCAGATATCGCGGATGTGCAGTAACCAGTTATCAATCAGCCCCTGTTCTTTATTTTCAATCGCCGCCTGGACGCCGCCGCATCCATAGTGGCCGCATATAATAATATGTTCCACTTCCAGCACATCCACCGCATACTGAACCACTGAGAGGCAGTTCAGGTCGGTGTGAATAACCAGATTGGCAACATTGCGGTGAACAAATAATTCACCCGGTTCAAGACCGGTCAATCGTTCAGCGGGAACGCGGCTATCGGAACATCCAATCCATAGAAAACGCGGATTCTGGGCATGCGTCAGCGTTTCAAAAAATCCGGGATCTTCTTCTATCAGCATCTTTGACCATAGTGCATTGTTGCTGATGAGTGTATCTATGTCTTTCATGGAGTAGCACGACCCGAAGCCAGATAAATTCGATGGGCTAATATAGGGTAACTCCATCATTATTTAAACTATATATAAAATGTCAGAACGTAAGGTAAGTATAAAAACATGACCATTGCTCTGGAACTTCAACAACTTAAAAAAACTTACCCCGGTGGCGTTCAGGCGTTACGCGGGATAGATTTGCAAGTCGAAGCGGGTGATTTTTATGCGCTTTTGGGACCGAATGGCGCAGGAAAATCCACCACCATTGGAATAATCAGCTCGCTGGTGAATAAAACCTCCGGGCGGGTGAGCGTCTTCGGATACGATCTTGAAAAAGATACGGTTAATGCTAAACGCCAGCTTGGCCTGGTACCGCAGGAGTTTAACTTTAACCCGTTTGAAACCGTGCAGCAGATTGTGGTCAACCAGGCGGGTTACTACGGTGTTGAGCATAAAGAAGCGGTCAAACGCAGCGAACTATATTTAAAGCAGCTCGATTTATGGGAAAAACGTAACGAGCGCGCGCGCATGCTGTCTGGTGGGATGAAACGTCGTCTGATGATTGCCCGTGCGCTGATGCACGAGCCGAAATTACTCATTCTGGATGAACCAACGGCGGGCGTCGACATTGAGCTGCGTCGTTCAATGTGGGGCTTTTTAAAGGATTTAAACGACAAAGGCACCACCATTATTCTGACCACTCACTATCTCGAAGAAGCGGAAATGCTGTGTCGTAATATCGGCATTATTCAGCACGGCGAGCTGGTGGAAAACACCTCGATGAAGAGTCTGCTCTCCAAGCTGAAATCCGAGACCTTTATCCTCGATCTGGCACCAAAAAGTCCGCTGCCGAAACTGGAAGGTTATCAGTACCGACTGGTCGACACTTCCACGCTGGAAGTGGAGGTTCTGCGTGAACAAGGGGTCAACAGCGTCTTCTCTCAGCTGAGCGCACAGGGCATTCAGGTATTGAGTATGCGTAACAAAGCGAACCGACTGGAAGAACTTTTTGTTTCTCTGGTGCATGAAAAACAAGGAGATCGCGCATGATGCAGCTTTACTGGGTTGCGCTGAAAAGCATCTGGGCGAAAGAGATCCACCGCTTTATGCGTATCTGGATCCAGACTTTGGTGCCACCCGTCATCACCATGACGCTCTATTTTATTATCTTTGGTAACCTGATCGGCTCGCGTATCGGCGAAATGCATGGCTTTAGCTACATGCAGTTTATTGTGCCGGGGCTGATTATGATGGCAGTGATCACCAACTCGTACGCCAACGTGGCCTCGTCGTTCTTTAGCGCCAAGTTTCAGCGCAATATCGAAGAGCTGCTGGTCGCCCCGGTGCCGACGCACGTGATTATCGCCGGTTTTGTCGGCGGCGGCGTGGCGCGTGGCCTGTGCGTAGGCATTCTGGTCACGGCTATTTCACTGTTCTTCGTGCCGTTCCAGGTGCATTCCTGGGTCTTTGTGGCGCTCACGCTGGTGTTAACGGCGGTACTGTTCTCGCTGGCCGGTTTGCTGAACGCAGTCTTTGCTAAAACCTTTGACGATATCAGCCTGATCCCCACCTTCGTGCTGACGCCGCTGACCTATCTGGGTGGCGTGTTCTATTCGTTAACGCTGCTGCCGCCGTTCTGGCAGGGACTGTCGCATCTGAACCCAATTGTCTACATGATTAGCGGCTTCCGCTACGGCTTCCTGGGTATTCATGATGTTCCGCTGGTCACCACGTTTGGCGTGCTGGTGGTGTTCATTGCGGCGTTTTACTTGCTGTGCTGGTACCTGATTCAGCGCGGACGCGGCCTGCGTAGCTAATTCTTTCTTCCTCTTCTGACTCGGGAGAGGAAGACTTTTGATGCTTATCACCATTACCGATTTATCACCCTGATAAACTACTTGCCTGCTAAGGAGGTAGGCAATGTTAGGTTGGGTAATTACCTGTCATGACGATAAGGCACAGGATATGCTGCATCGTCTGGAGAAAAAGTACGGTCCGTTGGAGCAATGTCAGGCGGTAAGTTTCTGGCGTGGGCTCAGCTCGAATATGTTAAGCCGCATGATGTGCCATGCCCTGCATGCCACAGACTCTGGTGAAGGGGTAGTATTCCTGACGGATATGGCCGGGGCTGCGCCATACCGTGTAGCCTCGTTAATGAGTCATAAACATCCCCAGTGCGAAGTGATTTCAGGTATCAGCTATCCATTGCTTGAGCGAATGATTTCGTCACGGGAATCGCTGAGCAGTTCTGCGTTTCGCGATTGCATCGTCGCGCTTGGCGGCCCCGAAGTCTCCAGCCTCTGGCATCAACAACAAAAAAATCCCCCCTTCGTGTTGAAGCATGATTTGTATGAGTATTAATCATTGGTATTGATGATGCTTTTGCTACAATAACCGAGGTTTCTCGCCTCGGTTAAATCATATGGTTATGCGCGTTCTGTTTGTTCTGTTGCTCCTGTTTTCTGGTGGCGTAGGTGCGGCCTTGCCCGCTCGCTATATGCAAACCACGGAAAATGCGGTGATCTGGGCGCATATTGGCAATAAGACGGAGACTGTCGGTAATTTACGTGCCGGACAGATTATTGCCGTTGAACCGGATGCAAAGGATTACTACACCTTCAACTTCGGCTTTGGCAAAGGCTACATCGACAAAGGGCACCTGGAACCTGTGCAGGGGCGTCAGCGTGTGGAAGACGGCCTGGGTGACTTAAATAAACCGTTGAGTAACCAGAACCTGATTACCTGGAAAGATACTCCGGTCTATAACGCGCCGGACGTAGGCAGTGCGCCGTTTGGTACGCTGGCTGAGAATCTACGCTACCCGGTGCTCAGTCGGCTGAAAGACAGACTGAATCAGACCTGGTATCAGATTCGCATCGGCGAGCGGCTGGCCTATATCAGCGCGCTGGATGCTCAGCAGGATAACGGTATCCCGATTCTGACTTACCATCATATTCTGCGCGATGAAGAGAACACGCGTTTTCGTCATACCTCCACCACCACATCAGTGCGCGCGTTCAGTAACCAGATGACCTGGCTGCGAGATATGGGCTATACCACGCTGACGATGTATCAGTTAGAAGACTACCTCAATAATCGCGCAAACCTTCCGGCGCGTTCGGTCGCTATTACGTTCGATGATGGCCTGAAGTCCGTTAGCCGCTATGCGCATCCCGTCCTCAAGCAGTATGGCTTTAAGGCGACGGCGTTTATCATTAGCTCACGTATCAAGCGCCACCCACAGAAGTGGGATCCGAAATCGCTGCAGTTTATGAGTATTTCCGAGCTGGAAGGGATTAAAGATGTTTTCGACTTCCAGTCGCACACCCATTTCTTGCATCGGGTGGATGGCCAGCGACGACCTATTTTACTCAGCCGTAACTATCACAATATTCTGTTTGATTTTGAACACTCCCGTCGGGCGCTCGGGCAGTTTAATCCGCATGTGCTCTATCTTTCCTACCCGTTTGGCGGCTATAACGCGACGGCGGTGAAAGCGGCGCATGATGCCGGTTTTCATTTGGCGGTGACGACGGTGAAAGGGAAGGTGAAGCCTGGCGATAACCCGATGTTGCTAAAGCGGCTGTATATCCTGCGGACGGATTCGCTGGAAACAATGTCGCGGCTGATAGTCAATCAGCCGCAGGGGTAGTTTACTGGTAGGTTATCTGGAAGGTGACAGACGTTCCGAAAATGCCAGGGGTTACGGCTTCAGTCCCTGTTTTGACAAGCTTTGCCTTAAAGTTAGCGTTTACCGAGGTCACAGGCATTCCGATTATCGCACCCACGGCAATGACTTCAGCTGTGCTGTCGGCATACATTTGCGAATAGGCTGGAGAGCTTATTTTCACGCCGACGCCGCCAGCCGCGGTGATGCTGGCGTTGCTGGTGATCGAGTTGGTGAATAAGCTTTTATCCGCTGTGGTGTACGATGATTTAGCCACGAACGAGACTTCAATCGTCCCGGTACAGGTGCCGCTAATCTGGAAAGGCACCTCGGTGGTTTGGTCTTTCTCCACGTCACTTCGATACCAGTCGCCTAAATTCACGGTGGTGGGGGCTGTAAGAATGCAGGTCGGTTCGGAGAATGGAATGTAAAATGTGGCATCTGACATCGTAATCAGCGGACGAGGATGGTCGCTGCCCTCGGAGCTACTGGGGTTTCCCAGCACAATATGACCGATCGGACCGCCGACGGCGCTAAGAAAACCGATGCCTTCAGGCACACCGCTAAAGCCCGGTAGCTGGTAGATATCCATGACCGCATGCCATTTTTTTTCACTGAAGTAGCTTTCATTATCATTAGATATCGCAGATTCGGTATACGAGTTGGTGTTGGTGAGGAACCATGCAGTAAGCGGTCGTCCGTCGGGGTAGAGCCCGATGGTGTACTCAATGCCCGGAATGTTAGTACGAAACAACGCCTTCCCATCGACAGAGCCGATTAATAAGCTGCTGTCCGTCATTGAGAAGACATCTTCGCCATCAATCCCCATCATGCAGTGGCTTTGCATCTGCGGGGTGAGTTCCATAATGATATTGCTCGCCAGCAACGTAGCGCTAGACACGGAAGGCAGGAAGGTGATCGTCGGTGCGGTACCGGGAGACATGATTTCCCGCGTTGTATCATTGTAAAATTTACATTCCTGGTCAGCATATGCTGCACCGGATGCGCCCAACAGTAACAACGCGGCCAGGTGAGGGGAGAGCTTCATCATAAATCCTTTTATTCGTAGCTGACGTCAACCAAGACGTTGCTGGTGACAACGCCGCTGACAACTGCGCCCGTATTCTGATAGCGCGCGTAAAACTGATAATCCGTTAAATACTGTGAACTGCTTTTCTCGCTGACGTCGTAAACAACATTTGAACTGCCATCGCTGTTTAAGACGTTAGTTTTAGCGTCCGCAGAAAAAATAACGATACCGACGTTTTGCGCGGCATCCACCGTGGCATCATTTTTGAAAACCTGGTTCTGGTTGCTCCAGAAGCCAGATTGCGGCGTAAAACTGAACATCAGTTGCTTGATACTGCCGTTATCGGCGCAGTCTTCGAGCCGGACGTTAAAAGGTGTGCCGCCAGCATCATCGGTTGGTGCATATTTACTGCTGCCGTCACTATGGTAAAACCATGCCCGTGCAACAGTGGGGAGATAAATCTCCCCTCCGTTTTCCAGACTCAGCTGACAAGTGTTGTTGATGATATTGGCCGTTAGGTTGATATCCAAACCAGCACTTGCCTGGCTTACCCCAGACGCCAGCCCACTCGTCAGGCCCGCAAGCAACACAAGACCGGGCTGGCGAAAAAAGAACGGTAATTGTTGCATGTGCATTACCTGCTTTACGGGTAGGTAACGGTGAAGGTGACCGGTGCGAGCGCGGAGCCTGTTTTCACATCACTTATCGTTCTGTCTTGCGCTACAACGATACGTGAATTCATGGGAAACTCGCCGACACCTTCGGTAATAGTCACTTCCTGCGCTGCTGGCGGCCTTTTGCAGCTCAGCATAAGGCCGGTGTCCGCCTCGCCGGACCACACTTCAAACCCTGTGCCCAAGCCAGCCGCAAAGGAATCTCCATTGCTATTTGGGCCAGAGCATCCCCCGCCAGAACCCGGCTTGGCGGCTACAGTGGCGATGTCGACCCCGGAGCAGTTAGTGAATTTAATTTTCAGGGGTTCAATACGTGTTTTATTCGCGATATCGGAGATATAAACATCGCCAAAACCGATTTCTGCGGTTTCTGTCCCCGCTCCATTAACCACGCTAGCGTTACAGGTACCGGTGGTTACCGTTGATGTAAAGGTCATTTGCACGCTGTCGGTGCCGCTAATTGCCGCATTAACCATGCCGGAAAATAAAATGGCAGAAACGGATAAAGCGAGTAATGCTGAGTTAAATTTCATAGGAGTTCTCCGTTATTCTGCGCGAATTAATCGTATTCAAACTCGAATACGGCGGTGGCTTCAAATTTACCCACGGTCAGTGAACTGGCCTTGGTTTCTTGCAGAGAAGCGACCAACGGTACGGATTTATTCGAGATCTCCGTTTCCGTCCAGACCAAACGTTCTGCATCAGCGGTTGAGTTAATGACAAAAGGGGTGGTTGATGCGGTTTGTCGCGCGATGGTGACGGCGGAGTAGTCTGAAACGCCAGTGCCTTTCGCCAGTGAGTTGGCTAACCCGGTGGGCAGAAGATTTGACGGCGTACCGGTGACCGTTGTTTTTAATGAGCTGAGCGATGCCGGGCATTCGACGAGCACAATCTGGAAATTCGCCGTTGCCGCATTATTACGTACATCATCGAGGCGAACTTCACCATTAGCATTACCTATGGTTAAGCTCTGCACGGTATCGCTCCCCGTACCACCGACCAGTTTCATGTTACACGTCGTCTCGAAAATAGTAGCCGTGAAGTTAACATCAAGGTTGGTGGAGTTAGCAGCAAGGGCGCTTCCAGAGGCTGCCATCGCGACAAATGCCGCGATGGGAAGACTGAGGCAGTTTCTTTTCATATAAACTCTCATTAGTTTTTCCCTAAACAGGTCATTACATGTGGCAAAGTTGGTTACTTAATACGGGCGTTAGCCCCGCTTTTGCCGTGGTTTCGGTAAACTGATAATGCACCGTACAGGTGCTTTCTTTACCACTGCCCCACACCACGCGAAGTTCGCCTTGTGGGTCTACACCGCGGACGTAGGCTTGCCCGGCCTGACCTACGGTGCCGACGGTTTCATTTTTCTCGTTAAGGACATCTGCGCCTAAAGGAATAAAACCTTTATCGCTGCGCAGTAATTCCAGAATCAGTGAGCGCCCTTCATTGGTTTCAAAATTGACCAGCACGACGGCACCGCTTCGCGGTACGGTAACGGTACTGGTACTTTTGATTTCAACATCGTTTTCCAGCGTGCTGATATCCAGCGACACCCGGTTCTCGCGGTAGGCCGACATATACGGCAAAATGCCGTAGCCTGAGCTTCCGATTTCACTGCTGCTGTAACCTAACCCTGCACCTTTCGCGCCACTGGCTTTTACCAGCGCGACGGCGTCGCTCTCGCCAATGCTGCCCGGCGCGAACGCTACACCGCCAGAATGCAGCACCATGCCACCGCTGTAGCTGGCGGAATATTGCTGGCTATTGTCGTCGCCAAAAGAAGCGGAAAGCCCTAATGGGCCGTAACTGCTGTTGAGGGAACCAAAGCCGCTCACCTGATTCAGATTGCCGTAATTACCGCTACTGGAGGCGGCGCTAACGGAGTAGCTGATGTCGTTATCTTTGGTGTTACCGCTGGCGGTGGAGTTGACGTTAGTACCGCCCTTCATGTCAGAGCGCAGGCCCATGTTGATATTGGAGAAGCCGCCAGAGCGTTCCCCGCTGTGGGAAAACATACTCAGTGGAATACTGAAGCTGACATAGATGCTGTCGTCTTTATTGCCGTTCTGGTCATAGGCACGTTGTACCGACAGGCTATAGCTGCCGTAGGCAAAACTGTTGTTGTAACCCACGCTATAGTTGGCCGTTGATCCCGCGTCATTCCAGTAATCTTGCCATGTTCCGCTGACATACACAGAACCCCAGGCAGTTTCTCCCTGGTTTAAGGGCTGGTTGATACTGACCTGCACCTGGTTTTTGGTGCGCTGGTAATCAGCATAAAGCTCATCACCTGATTGGTAACTTTGCTGGGCGTATTGCCGGTGTTTAACACTGTCTTGCAGAGATGCAGCGTCATTCAGGCTGAGGTAATCTTCGGTGGAAAAGCGATAAGCGGCGACGTTAAACGAGGTATTGGTCGCTTCTATCATTTTGCTGTATGTCAGTCGGTAGCTTTGCCCACTGAGTGTGCCTAGATCATCAATGCTGGCGTGAGATTGCGTCACATCAAAGGCGAATGCGCCAATGCCGGTGTTCATTGCCAGGCCTAATAACCCGGCATAGAAGTCCATATCGGTATATTGCGCGCCAATATAGCCGGTAAAGGTGTTGTTCAGGCCATAGTAAAACTGCGCGTAACCCACCTGTGGTTTATCATGCAAAGAATCATCGTTCAGCTCGCCGACGCCGATATCCCAACGTGTCGCGCCGGGGCGTAACATTTGGGTGACAGAAGAAAAGGGGACAGAAAAGCTGCGTTTGCTGCCATCGGTTTCTTCTACGGTAACCAGCAGATCGTTACCGTAACCCGTGGTGCTGAGGTCGTTAATCTCAAACGCGCCCGGCGGTACGGTCGTTTCGTAGATTTTATTACCGCTTTGCATCACCGTGACTTTGGCGTTGCTGTTGGCGATGCCGCGGATGACGGGCGCATAGTTGCTGGAGCCCATCGGCAGCATGCGATCGTCGTTATAAATGCGTGTCCCGCGCAGACTGAAGGAGTCAAACGCATCGCCACGGGTATAGGAATCGCCTATCACCATTTGCGCTTTCAGCGCCGTGATATCTCGCTGTAAATAAACGTCCTGATTGTTGTATTCGCTACCGGTCTCTTTGTTCCAGTTAAGGCTGCCTCGGGAACGCAAACGCCACGGCCCCATATTTAAACCGTAACGCAGGCCCATATAGGCGGTATCGGATGTCGTACCATTGCCTTCACTGTGCCACGCGTTCATATCATAAGAGACGATTGCTGCTGGAACACCATCCTCCCACAGAGAAGGGTCAACATACCCGGCGGGGCGCTTCAGGATATAAATTTGCGGGAAGTTAAGATCCATTGCCTGTTTGCCGGAATCATAAGTTGCCGTAGCTCCAGGGTAGTATTTTTTTATATCCAGGCATGAAGTGTTGTCATCAGCCTCGAAATCATCGCTCATCGAGGTGGGATCAACACCTGCCTGGGTGAGTAAAAGTGGCGTCAGGCACGCGCTGGCGCGCGGCGTACCGTTTTCATTAAAGGTAATTTCAGAGGTGGATTTCAACGCATTGTTAAGGTTTACTTTTACACGATAGGTTCCGGCGAGTACCGGGTTGCCATACGTATACCGACTAATATCGATATTCGCACCGCTGTTAAGTAAAAATTGCTCGTTAAATTCTACGGCTTCATCTGACTCGACAATGGTTTTAGCTGATTCTGAATTTGCAGCAGAAACAGAAAAAGGGAGCGCAGCGCCAATAGCAAGGCATAGTAATGAGCGTTGAAATAGCATTCTTTATCCGAATAATTGATGTGGGCTATTGTTGCCCACAATATTGAAGCGTAATTATTATTAATTAGTCGATTTTGGCTTCTCGCTTATCTGTACCGCCATTATCATTAATGGTGTTATAGATAACTGTACCACTGGTATTACTCGAAAGATTTTTTACGGGCATGCCTATCCCGCTGAAGGGCAAGACAGATTTACTATCGACGGTATATTCTTTGCCGCCCACTTTAAATTTAACGTTGGAAATGGAAACATTGTACGGGCTATCATTCTGGGCAAACAGTGAAAACGTATTGCCTTCTTTTTTCTGCGACCATTTTAGATTTTCAGCCGCATCGCCAGGCGTGCCTTTCAGGCCATCTGGACGGAAAAATAATTTGATACGCGTGCGAAAGGCGAGTTGAAGTTGATTTAAATTTTCGCCTTCTTTCGCTTTTGATTTTGGCGGGATTTCCAGCACGTTAAACCAAAACAGTGATTCCCGATCCTGAGGTAATGCGCTACCCATATACGTAATGCGTAAGGATTGCCCTTTTTGTGGATCGATACGAGATACCGGGGGAGTAATGACAAATGGTAGTTTTAGCTCCTGAGGATCAACACCGTCACGCCCGTCATCCAACCAGGTTTGCACCAGTAGCGGTTTATTCCCCCGGTTATCCAGATTCACAATCACGTCTTTTGATGACTGCGGGTACACTATACGTGTTCCGGAAATGACGATATCCGCGTTGACCTGGAACGCTGTAAATGCCGAGAAGGCCGCAGCAGCGAAGCAGGTGGCTTTAAATCCCTTTGTAATAACCGTATTGACCATTTTACCCTCCCTGTAGGTACACTTTAAAATCCCCCAACACAGTCGCTGAGGGATTGGCTAATCTTTTTAAATAAAAGGATTAGTTATAAACAACGGTGAAGGCAACCTGCGCCTGTACGGTCCCTGCCGTTACCGGGCTGCTGTCTGCATTCCACTTCTGGCCCTGGGTGTAGGCTACGCGGTAGAACAGGTCACCGGTACCATCAGCGGAAATAGTGGCTTTCTGCGTGTTGTTAGTCTGGTCAACTTTGATCAGATCGGTAGCGCCGTTGCCGTTGTTAGACAGCACCAGGTTAACGTTTTCTGCCGCACCCTGTAGGTTAGCCGGCGGTACTAACAGGCCACCAGACGTAGAACTGGAACCACCCCAGGAATCAAACTGAGCGGAGGCATCTTTTACCGTTGCGTTATCACATTCGCTCAGGTTCAGAGCGAATTGTTTTTCGCCCAGAGTACTGTCATTACCCAGCGCGGTAGCGAAGTTTTTAACAAAAACGGTATCCAGAGTAACGTCAAAATCATTACCGTCTTGATCGATTTTATTATCAAGAGAGATTTTACAGGTGTTGTTAGAAACCAGGCCGTGGAAAGTAATTGTACCCGTATCTGAATTCGATGCCATTGCAGAGCCTGCGCTCAAAATCATTGCAACAGCGGCTGCCATACCATATTTTCTAAAAGACATTTCTAATATCCATATTTAGTTTTTAAATATAAACATAAGATATAATTTCATATATCTTATTTTTTGAAATATTGAATTTCGGAGCGTATTTTATAGAGGGCGATGACGAAAGGGAATTGGGAGATTATTAGAAATGCTTTAAGTTCTTTTAAGTATAATTAAAGTGTATTACTTAATAAATAAGATAGATAATAAATAATATTATTTATAGGTTTTAAATACAACTCATCAAAAATATGTTTATCTTGATGAGTTGTATTAGTGGTGAGATCTAGGCGACCTGTACCGGAATGGCTTTTGCAGTACGTTTCATTTCGTTGTCGCCTTCGAAATAGGCCACTTTCGGACGCCATGTACGGGCTTCTTCGTCAGACATAGTGACGAAGCTGGCGATAATCACAATGTCGCCAACTTCAGCACAGTGCGCCGCTGCACCGTTCACCGAGATGATTCTGGAGCCGCGTTCAGCCGCAATGGCATAGGTTGAGAAACGTTTACCATTGGTCACGTTCCAGATATCAATAGCTTCGTTTTCCAGAATACCTGAGGCATCAAGGAAATCCTGGTCGATGGCGCAGGAGCCTTCGTAATGCAGGTCCGCCTGCGTGACTTTTACGCGGTGGAGCTTGCCTTGCAGCATGGTGCGAATCATAACTTCTATACCCTGTCGTTTACCTTGGCTAAGCAGGCGCGACTGGCCTGCTTTGAGAAATCTTCAGGCAGTATTGCCCGATTTTTAACCCCTGTCTACTGGGCTAATGTAACGCTTTGATTATCGATCAGACGAGCCTGACCCAGCCATGCTGCGGCCAGAATCACCGCGCGTTTACTGGTTTCAGTCAACTCCAGCAGCGTGTCGGCATCACGAATCTGAATATCGTCGGCGCGGAAGCCTTTTTCATTCAGTTCTTGTTCGGCAATGGTAATAATTTCTTGCAGCTCACGATTACCCGCAATCAGCTTTTCAGCGATACCGTTCATCACGTTGTGCAGGCCTGGCGCAATTTTACGCTGTTCTGCCGTTAGATAACCGTTACGTGAGCTGAGGGCCAGACCGTCTTTGGCGCGAATAATTGGTACGCCAACGATCTCAATGTCATAACCCATGTCCGCTACCATTTTGCGGATCAGCGCCAGCTGTTGGAAATCTTTTTCACCAAAGCAGGCGATATCAGGTTGGATCAGGTTAAACAACTTGCTGACGATAGTGGAAACACCACGGAAGTGGCCCGGGCGGCTGGCGCCTTCCAGCATGGTAGAGAGGCCGGGAACATCAACGAAAGTCTGGCCTTCCAGACCCTGCGGGTAGATCTCTTCAACGGCCGGAGCAAAGACATAATCGACTTTACGCTTGTTCAGCTTTTCGCAATCTTCCTGCAGGGTGCGCGGATAGCGCACCAGATCGTCTGGTCGGTCAAACTGCATCGGGTTAACGAAAATGCTGACGAACACCACATCAGCCCGCGCTTTTGCTTCATCGACCAGTTTCATATGGCCGTCGTGCAGGTTGCCCATGGTGGGAACCAGTGCGACGCGTTTGCCTTCCTGACGCAGACGACGAATATGCTGGCGCAGCAGCGGCAGGGTTTCAATGATTAACACGACAAGACTCCTTGAGTTGCCTGAGGTACCGTAGGCCGGATAAGACGCGTAGCGTCGTCATCCGGCACGGTCAGAAAATTAGTGGAAGCTGTGCTCTTCGCCCGGATAAACGCCGGACTCCACTTCAGCCATATACTGCCGCACTGCGGCGCGCATGTCGCCTGCTTCATTGAGGAAATTCTTCGCAAATTTCGGGATATGGCCACCGGTAATGCCAAAGGCATCATGCATGACGAGGATTTGTCCGTCGGTGACGTTACCGGCGCCGATACCAATCACCGGAATCGACAGCGCTTCAGTGACGCGCTTCGCCAGCTCAACCGGCACGCACTCCAGCACCAGCAACTGAGCGCCAGCGGCTTCTAAGGCCAGCGCATCATCCAGCAGTACCTGCCCGGCGTCGCCGCGGCCCTGAATTTTATAGCCGCCGAAGATATTCACCGACTGGGGCGTTAATCCCAGATGGCCGCAAACCGGCACCGCGCGTTCGGTGAGCATTTTCACCGTATCTACCAGCCAGGCGCCGCCTTCGATTTTGACCATATTAGCGCCCGCGCGCATAACTACCGCAGCGTTTTCAAACGCCTGCTCCGGAGTGGCGTAAGCCATAAACGGTAGGTCGGAGAGCAGCAGACAATTCGGTGCGCCGCGACGCACTGCTCGGGTGTGGTAAGCAATGTCTTCAACGGTGACGGGCAGGGTGGAGTCGTGCCCCTGTACCGTCATGCCCAGCGAATCACCGACCAGCATCACGTTGATGCCTTCATCGGCAAACAGCTTAGCGAAGCTGTAGTCGTAGGCGGTGATAGTCGCGAAGCGCTTTTTCTCTTGCTTGCATTTCTGCAGCAGTGAAATGGTGGTGGGTTTCATAACATTTCCTGATGATGAAAGTCATATTTATCGGCATTCTAACAGTCACATTCAGGGGGGCAATTGTTTTAAGCAATCGTTTGGCGCTAAAGCAGTAAACGCTAAAGGGGAGAAGATACTTTACCAGTGTGCAGGTTTTGCGGCACCAAGATGGGTGAGGTGCTGATGCAGGCTGATACCATCCGGAAAGATAAGCTCAGGAGCAATTTCGAATAACGGCCACAGCATAAAACCACGGTTTTTCATGTCGTAGTGCGGTACGGTCAGACGTTCGGTGTTAATCACTTCATCGCCAAACAGCATAATGTCGAGGTCCAGCGTTCGTGGTCCCCAGCGTTCGGCTTTGCGTACCCGGCCCTGCTGTAACTCAATGCGTTGGGTGTGATTGAGTAATTCTTCCGGCGCGAGGGTGGTTTCCAGTGCGACGGCGGCGTTCAGGTAATCGGGTTGATCCTGTGGGCCTAATGGTGGCGTACGGTAAAATGAGGAGACAGCCACGATTCGGCTGTCAGGGATTTCACCGATCGCTTTCACGGCAGCATTAACCTGCTCCAGAGGGGAGGCTAAATTACTGCCGAGGGCGATATATACCCGTCGTTTTTCAAGCTGCATCTGTGTCACCATCTTGATGCGACTCGAAATTTGTTGGGTATACGTGATAGGTCATGCGGAGCCTTCACGGCGTGGCGCGCGTTTACGCGGACGACGATGGCGACGACGTGCGTCTGGCTCTTCATCCAGTTCGTTCAGCATGCCTTTTTGTTCTGGCGGCGCAGAAACCTGGAATTCACCCCACCATTTCGCCAGTCGCTGCAATTCCGCGTTGTGTTCGACTTCTGCACGCAGCGCTAACAGGTCGTAAGCTGCGCGGAACTTTGGATGCTCCATCAGCTTCCAGGCGCGTTTACCCTGGCGACGCGACATACGTAACTGCAACTGCCAGATATCGCGGGTCAGTGAGGTCAGACGTTTCGGGATCGCCAGCGAGCGGCAGGCTTCGTCCAGCACGTCGTTCATTGCCAGCGCGAAAGCGTCGTAATAGGCCAGACCGCTTTCTTGCGCAATTTTCTGTGCGGCTTCCAGTAACGGATACCAGAACATGGCAGCAAACAAGAACGCCGGGTTAACGCGCATATCATTGTGAATGCGGTTATCGGTATTCTTCAGTACCTGGGCAATGATGCGTTCCATCGGGCTGTCACCATCTTCGGTGAAGTAGCGCGTAATGGTTGGGAACAGCGGTTGGAACAGGCTGTACTCACGCAGTTTTTTATAGGTTTCGTACCCATAGCCCGCCTGTAACAGCTTGAGCGCTTCTTCAAACAGGCGTGCAGGAGGAATATCGTTAAGCAAGGTAGCCAGACGTGGGATCGGCTCTGCGGTTTCCGGGCTGATACGCATGTCGAGCTTGGCGGCAAAGCGTACGGCGCGCAGCATGCGCACAGGATCTTCGCGATAGCGCGTTTCCGGATTACCGATCAGGCGAATGATGCCCTCTTCGAGATCCTGCATTCCCCCAACGTAATCACGTACGGTGAAATCGGCCACGCTGTAATACAGGCTGTTAATCGTGAAATCGCGACGCTGTGCATCTTCTTCGATGGAGCCGAAGATGTTGTCACGCAGCAGCATACCGTTTTGCCCGCGCTGCGATGTTGTGCGATCGGATTCGCTGCCTTCATGATGGCCGCGGAACGTCGCCACTTCGATAATTTCTGGGCCGAACATGACATGGGCCAGACGGAAACGGCGACCGACCAGGCGACAGTTACGAAACAGTTTGCGCACCTGATCCGGCGTTGCGTTAGTGGTGACATCAAAATCTTTCGGCTTTTTGCCCAGCAAAAGATCGCGTACACCACCGCCAACCAGCCATGCCTCGTATCCGGCCTTATTGAGCCTGTACATTACCTTCAGGGCATTTTCACTGATATCTTTGCGGGAGATAGAGTGCTGCTCACGCGGAATTACCGTCATATGTGGACGGGCGACGGCGAGCTCAGCCTCGCGCTCCTCGCGGCTTAGCACCTTGCGGCAAAAATTAGCGACTCGGGTAAAAATAGTGCACCTCGGTAGTGTCAAACTTCAATCAGAACAAGTGTTGCTGTGTAAAAATAGCGGCTAATCATAGCTCAGCATGATGCATTTGAGAATGCCGGATTTAAGATCGCCGATTCAGGCACCGCTGTCAGACGCCAATTCTCAACAGCAAACTCCAGGATCTGATCAACCTGCATATCCTGCCACGGGATATCGGCACGCTGGCCGAGAAAGCGCAGCGCGGCAATAATCACCGGACGCGGATCGCCTTGCGGCAGCGCAGGTGCATGATTTTGTTTTGAAAGTTTAGCGCCTTGTTCGTTGAGCGCCAGCGGAAGATGAATATAGTCAGGTGCTTGCCAGCCAAACTGCTGATACAAAGAGATTTGCCGCACCGTGGGTTCGATAAGATCGGCACCGCGTACAATCTCTGTTACGCCCTGAAAGTGGTCATCAACCACCACGGCGAGGTTATAGGCAAACAGCCCGTCGCGACGGTGAATGATAAAATCTTCGCCTGCAAGCTGCGGGTCTGCCTGAATTTCACCGCGCAGTTGGTCAGTAAACTGCATCACCGGGTGACGTTGCTTTATGCGGACTGCCGCCTGCTCTGGTCTGAGGCGTAACTCACGGCAGTGGCCGTCATAAATACCGCCGACGCTTTGAATACGCGCCCGCGTACAGGTGCAGTAATAGCTCAGATCCTGTTGATGTAACCAGGCGAGCGCCTCGCGGTAGGCATCATGACGTTGGGATTGCCATAAAATATCGCCATCCCAGTGCAGTCCGTAATGTTCCAGCTGACGCAGAATCGTATCTGCAGCACCGGGAACTTCACGAGGGGGGTCAATATCTTCAATGCGTACTCGCCAGATTCCACGCCGGGCACGAGCCTGCAGGTAACTCCCGAGGGCGGCAATTAGTGAGCCGAAATGCAGTTCGCCGGAAGGGGAAGGGGCGAAGCGGCCAATATAGTGTGAATCGCTCATTTTGCGGACTAACAAATAATAAGGCGGGAGAAGCTCCCGCCTGTAGTAAACGTGGTAAAAATGACCGGAATTAACCTGCCATTTGTTTTTCGCGGATTTCTGCCAGCGTTTTACAGTCGATGCACAGATCGGCTGTCGGACGCGCTTCCAGACGGCGAATACCAATTTCTACGCCGCATGATTCGCAGTAGCCGAAATCTTCGTCTTCTACTTTCTTCAGCGTCTTCTCGATCTTTTTGATCAATTTGCGCTCACGGTCACGGTTACGCAGCTCAAGGCTGAATTCTTCTTCCTGTGCGGCGCGGTCCACCGGATCAGGGAAGTTAGCCGCTTCGTCTTGCATATGAGTTACGGTGCGATCGACTTCATCCCTAAGTTGATTGCGCCATGCCTCAAGAATACGCCTGAAGTGCGACAGCTGGGCTTCGTTCATATACTCTTCGCCCGGTTTCTCCTGGTACGGCTCCACCCCAGCGATGGCGAGAATACTCAGGGACGATGTTTTACGGTTTTGCCCTTCTTGCATGTTGCTTCTCCTTAACACGCACTATCGATCCCCATGTTCGGGGGAAAAATCAGGTCGCTATAAATAGCAGATGCTTTTCCGGATAGCAATTATCTAAACGTAACACTTGACAACCCTGTGAGGAAAAGCGTATTTGCCCACGCGCCCAGAATACTAATTGACCAGATATTTACACCATTACAAGGTAATGGGCAACGGCTCTTTAAGAGTCATTCCGTGGGCAGAAAGTTCCGCTTTATAAACCAGAATTTCAACCCCCTTAAGCTGTGCTTCAACTAATAATTGCGCATATTTTGCATCGATATGGCGCGCGGGTGAAAACCGTGTAATGGCTGAATGTAGCACGGCGAAAAATATCACTGCCCGCTTGCCTTCAGCCGCTACGCTCATCAATTCCCGAAGATGCTTCTGACCTCGTTCAGTGATGGCATCGGGAAAATAACCCTGCTCTTTTTCCGCCAACGTGACTGATTTCACTTCAATATAGCAGTCAGGTCGGGAATCTGCCTGTAACAAAAAGTCGATGCGGCTCCCTTCGGCGCCGTATTTTACTTCACTTTTCAAAGTACTGTAGCCTGAAACTTCCGAAATTAACGCCTGCTGAATCGCCTCTTTCGTTAATCTGTTGGCCCACAGCGTGTTAACACAAATAAATTCACCGGATTGGGTTTGCGTTAATTCCCAGGTATGTGGATATTTGCGTTTAGTATTTTCTGATGTCGAATACCAAACGGTGTCACCTGGTATTGCGCATCCGGTCATCGCACCTGTATTTGGGCAGTGTAGCGTTAACGCTGTGCCATCGGGTGTGATCACATCCGCTAAAAAGCGCTTATAGCGCTGAATGAGCGTTGCAGGTTGTAAAGGTGGAGAAAATTGCATAAGCAGTCCCTTTAATTATTCAGTCAGCGTCCAGCGTTGCAGCGGCGTATAACGCGTGCGTCCTCGTGAAAATGAGGAGGAGTAAAGTGCGAACTCCGTTACCGGAAATGACCAGCCAAAGCCCGGTGGAGGGATTGGAACCGCGTGACCGGCATCGCGCAGCAGCGTGATATGTGGGTGAAACGGCTGCGGGCTTTGATAGCACCCGCTACGCGCTGCCTGCGCCCGTAGCATATTCGCCAGTTGCAGCAACCCGCGCGGCGGCTGACGCATACCCAGCCACACGACCCTGGAGCGCAGCCATTGCCCGGCATCATCGAATTTGAGCGTGAAACCTGGCTGGCGAATACGCCCCGCGAGCTGCGACAGCGCCTGTTGCTTCTCAGCGCTGACGTCGCCTAAAAAGGCCAGCGTCAGATGCAGATTATCAGCCGCGACGGGGCGACCCGCTTCAGGGGGGAACTGCGCGGCCCGCCAGTGGATTAGCTGCTCCCGAACCCCGGCTGGCAATTCAATCGCAAAGAACAGCCTTTTTGGCTCAGACATGATGGATACTCGGTTATGAATTAACGCGATGCTACAATGCAGCGCGAAGAATGTTAACCCTCTGGAGCCATTTGTGACGTTGTTGCCCGTTGCTGCCGTAGTGCCTGAACTGCTTACCGCCCTTGATGCCTCGCCGCAGGTTCTGCTGACGGCGCCGACCGGTGCCGGGAAATCGACCTGGCTGCCATTGCGACTTCTTGAGCATCGCGGTATTACGGGGCGGATTATTTTGCTGGAGCCGCGCCGCCTGGCAGCGCGCAATGTGGCGCAACGATTAGCGGAATTGCTGAACGAAAAGCCTGGTGAAACAGTGGGCTATCGCATGCGCGCACAAAGTTGCGTAGGGCCGCAGACCCGGCTGGAAGTGGTAACAGAGGGCGTCCTGACGCGGATGATCCAACGCGATCCTGAACTGACAGGCGTCGGGCTGGTGATCCTCGACGAATTTCACGAACGGAGTCTACAGGCTGATTTGGCGCTGGCGCTATTGCTGGATGTGCAGCAAGGGCTGCGGGACGATCTGAAACTGTTGATTATGTCCGCCACTCTGGATAACGGGCGTTTGCAGCAGATGTTGCCCGATGCGCCGACGATCGTTTCTGAAGGCCGCGCATTTCCCGTTGAGCGGCGGTATCAGCCGTTGGCGGCGCATTTGCGTTTTGATGAAGCGGTAGCGATAGCGACGGCGGAGCTATTGCGCCATGAAAGCGGGTCACTGCTGCTATTTTTACCGGGTGTGGGCGAAATCCTGCGTGTACAGGAGCAGCTGGCTACGCGTGTAGGCAGCGATGTTGTGCTGTGTCCACTGTACGGCGCGTTAACGCTTTCCGAGCAGCGTCAGGCGATTGTGCCCGCGCCGCAAGGCAAACGCAAAGTGGTGCTGGCCACCAATATTGCTGAAACCAGCTTAACGATCGAAGGCATCCGACTGGTGGTGGACTGCGCCCAGGAACGCGTGGCGCGCTATGACGTGCGTACCGGTCTGACGCGACTGATTACCCAGCGCATCAGCCAGGCTTCGATGACTCAGCGCGCGGGACGTGCGGGTCGTCTGGAGCCCGGTATTTGCCTGCATCTGCTTGCCAAAGAGCAGGCAGAAAGAGCGGCAGCGCAGGGGGAAGCGGAGATATTGCAGAGCGATCTGTCCGGGCTACTGATGGAGTTGCTGCAATGGGGATGTACCGAACCTGAACAACTGAACTGGCTGGATATGCCGCCCGCCATCAACCTGCAGGCGGCAAAACGGCTGTTGCGGATGCTGGGCGCGCTTGAGGGCGACAGGCTCAGTGCCCGCGGGCAGAAAATGGCGGCATTGGGTAACGATCCTCGTTTAGCGGCGATGCTGGTCGGTGCCAAAAATAATACCGAAGCGGCTACGGCGGCAAAACTGGCTGCGATTCTGGAAGAGCCGCCGCGCGGCGGAAGTACCGATCTGACCGTGGCGTTTTCACGAAATCAGCCAGCCTGGCAGCAGCGCAGTCAACAGTTGCTGAAACGGCTTAACGTTAGCAGCGGGCAGCCCGACAGCACGCTGTTCCCCTCATTGCTAGCGCGGGCGTTTGCCGATCGGATCGCGCGTCGACGCGGGCAGGAAGGGCGCTATCAACTGGCGAATGGCATGGGCGCCATGCTGGATGCCGATGATGCCTCAGGACGCCATGAATGGCTGATAGCGCCACTTTTGTTGCAGGGCAGCGCTTCGCCAGACGCGCGTATCTTGCTGGCTCTGCCGCTGGATATCGAGTCGCTGATGCAGGCATGTCCTGAGCTGCTACAACAGTCCGACACCATCGAATGGGATGAAACCCAGGGAACGTTAAAGGCATTGCGTCGGTCGCGCATTGGTCAGCTCACGGTAAAAGTACAGCCATTGGCCAAACCCTCGGAAGAGGAGTTGCATCAGGCGATGTTGAATGGCATTCGCGATAAAGGGCTAAGTGTGCTCAACTGGACGCCGGAAGCCGAGCAGTTTCGACTGCGTCTGCAATGTGCGGCAAACTGGTTGCCAGAATACGACTGGCCCGCGGTAGATGAGGATTCTCTGCTGGCGTCGCTGGAGACCTGGCTGCTGCCGCACATGAGCGGTGTGCACTCGTTACGCGCATTAAAAGCACTCAATGTGGGACAGGCGTTGCGCGGTTTACTGGACTGGTCAATGTTGCAACGTCTGGATAGTGAGCTGCCTGCGCATTACACTGTGCCGACGGGAAGCCGGATTGCCATTCGCTATCATGAGGATAATCCTCCAGTATTGGCGGTTCGGATGCAGGAAATGTTTGGTGAAGCAAAGACTCCAACCATTGCCCAGGGGCGCGTGCCGCTGGTGCTGGAGCTGCTGTCTCCGGCCCAAAGACCGCTACAGGTGACGAGCGATCTGAGCGCGTTCTGGCAGGGATCGTACCGCGAGGTGCAAAAAGAGATGAAAGGGCGTTATCCCAAACATGTCTGGCCGGACGATCCGGCGAATACCGCGCCAACGCGGCGCACCAAAAAGTATTCGTAATGTAACTTTAGGCCGGATAAGGCGTTATGCCGCATCCGGCGAAAGAGCGGTAATAATTGAGAGATTTCTTCTTCTGTCGCAGGACGGAAGAACAGAGAATCGGGCCCTTGCGCCTGAATGTTGCGGAGAAAAAGCATGGCGGGGAATGACCGCGAGCCAATTGGACGTAAAGGAAAACCCTCGCGTCCGGTGAAACAAAAGGTGAGCCGTCGTCAACTCAGAGATGATGAGTATGACGACGATTATGATGATGATGACTATGAGGATGAAGAACCGATGCCGCGTAAGGGTAAAGGCAAAGGGCGTAAGCCTCGTGGTAAGCGCGGCTGGTTCTGGCTGCTGGTAAAACTGTCGATTGTCTTTTTGGTGCTGATTGCCATTTACGGCGTTTATCTGGACCAAAAAATCCGTAGCCGTATTGATGGCAAAGTCTGGCAGCTTCCTGCGGCAGTTTATGGCCGTATGGTTAACCTTGAGCCAGAAATGCCTATCGGCAAAAACGAGATGGTGAAGCTGCTGGAGGCCACGCAGTATCGTCAGGTGACGAAGATGACGCGTCCGGGCGAATTTACCGTGCAGGCGAAGAGCATCGAGATGATTCGCCGTCCGTTTGATTTCCCGGACAGCAAAGAAGGGCAGGTGCGTGCGCGTCTGACCTTTGACGGCGATCATCTGGACACCATCGAGAATATGGATAACAACCGCCAGTTCGGTTTCTTCCGTCTCGATCCGCGTCTGATCACCATGCTCTCTTCACCTAACGGTGAGCAGCGCCTGTTTGTTCCGCGTAGCGGCTTCCCGGATCTGCTGGTGGACACGCTGCTGGCGACCGAAGATCGTCATTTCTATGAGCATGACGGTATCAGTCTCTATTCCATTGGCCGTGCGGTGCTGGCGAACCTGACAGCTGGTCGTACGGTACAGGGGGCCAGTACGCTGACTCAGCAGCTGGTGAAAAACCTGTTCCTGTCCAGCGAACGTTCCTACTGGCGTAAGGCCAACGAAGCCTATATGGCGCTGATCATGGATGCGCGTTACAGCAAAGACCGCATTCTTGAGCTGTACATGAACGAAGTTTATCTCGGCCAAAGCGGTGATAACGAGATTCGCGGCTTCCCGCTGGCGAGCCTCTATTATTTCGGTCGTCCGGTAGAAGAGCTGAGCCTCGACCAGCAGGCGCTGCTGGTGGGGATGGTTAAAGGGGCGTCGATCTACAACCCGTGGCGTAACCCGAAACTGGCGCTGGAGCGTCGTAACCTGGTTCTGCGTCTTCTGCAACAGCAGCAGATTATCGACCAGGATCTGTATGACATGCTGAGTGCGCGTCCGTTAGGCGTACAGCCGCGTGGTGGAGTGATCTCCCCGCAGCCAGCCTTTATGCAGATGGTGCGTCAGGAGCTCCAGGCGAAGCTGGGCGATAAAGTTAAAGATCTCTCCGGCGTGAAGATTTTCACCACCTTTGATTCCGTGGCGCAGGACGCCGCAGAAAAAGCGGCGGTGGAAGGCATTCCGGTACTGAAGAAACAGCGTAAGCTGAGCGATCTGGAAACCGCGATTGTGGTTGTTGACCGCTTTAGCGGCGAAGTTCGCGCCATGGTCGGCGGAGCAGAACCGCAGTTTGCGGGCTATAACCGTGCGATGCAGGCGCGTCGTTCGATTGGTTCTCTGGCCAAGCCTGCGACCTATCTGACCGCGCTCAGCCAGCCGAAACTGTACCGCCTGAATACCTGGATTGCCGACGCGCCGATTGCACTGCGTCAGCCGAACGGCCAGGTGTGGTCACCGCAGAACGATGACCGTCGCTATAGCGAAAGCGGTAAAGTGATGCTGGTGGATGCGTTAACGCGTTCAATGAACGTGCCAACGGTAAATCTGGGGATGGCGCTGGGCCTGCCTGCTGTAACCGATACCTGGTTGAAGCTGGGGGCGCCGAAAGATCAGCTTAACCCGGTTCCGGCCATGCTGCTGGGGGCGTTGAACCTGACGCCAATCGAAGTGGCGCAGGCATTCCAGACTATCGCCAGCGGCGGGAACCGCGCGCCGCTGTCGGCGCTGCGTTCGGTGATTGCCGAAGATGGAACCGTACTGTACCAGAGTTTCCCACAGGCCGAGCGTGCCGTTCCGGCGCAGGCAGCGTATATGACGCTGTGGACTATGCAGCAGGTGGTTCAGCGTGGTACAGGTCGCCAACTTGGCGCGAAGTATCCGGGTCTGCATCTGGCAGGGAAAACCGGGACCACCAACAACAACGTGGATACCTGGTTTGCCGGGATCGACGGCAGCCAGGTGACCATTACCTGGGTGGGCCGCGATAACAACCAGCCAACCAAGCTGTACGGTGCCAGCGGCGCGATGTCGATTTATCAGCGTTATCTGGCCAACCAGACGCCAACACCGCTGGTGTTGACGCCGCCGGAGGATGTGGTGGATATGGGCGTAGACTACGACGGTAACTTCGTTTGTAGCGGCGGGATGCGCACGCTTCCTGTATGGACCACCGATCCGGATTCACTGTGTCAGCAAGGTGAGATGCTGCAACAGTCGGGTAATCCGTTCGATCAATCTTCTCAGCAGCCGCAGCAACAGCAGCCTCAACAGCAGCAACCGCCGCAGCAAGAGAAGAAGGACGGCGATGGCGTAGCCGGTTGGATTAAAGAGATGTTTGGTAGTAATTAATTCAGTAATAAATTAGACCTAAACACCCGCTATTAGCGGGTGTTTTTATTTCTGGGTAAAATGATTTTTATTTTTTCATGATGTAATTGTATTGATTTAATTTTAATTAAGAACAAATTAAGTAAAATAAATGTTTGTAAAAGACATTGGAAATTAAATAGTTAACTTCTTTTATGGTGTGTGAAAAATCGCAGGCTATAGACAGTCTCTCCGGTGGTTTGATTTAATCCGCGAGTGAACACTATACACGATTCATTGTATTGATTTGATGAAGGGATTTCAGAAGATCATGTTTTTTGCATATCTTTATTCTTTTCTCTCCGTGCTCACCCTCAATATTTCTCACCAGTAATTTATTATTGGTAATGGGACTTTGTCATTCAATCGTTCTGATTAAGGGATTCTAATGAATAAAAAGCTTCTTACTGTGCTGATGGCCGGAAGCCTGATTGCCGCTGTAAATACGTCTGCATTTGCAGAAGATACGGGTAAGGTAGAGTTTTCTGGCCGTATTGTCGCCGACACTTGCGTTATTGATGTCGATGGCGCAGGAGCAAATACCGTGGTTACTTTTGCTGATGCTTACCCGGAGAATTTTGGTACTGATGGGACCCCTGGCCCGACAAAAGATTTCCAGATTTCTCTGGCTAAATGTGACCCTGCCATAGCAAGTTTAAACCTGAGGTTCAGTGGCGACACAACTGACGGCGAGAATTTACGCTTGAAGAACGACCTTAGTGATGCGAGTGCTGCAAAAAATGTGGGTATTACCGTGACCAATAATAATGGTGGTAACACTGACGTTGTGTTTGATGACTCCGTTCCGGCATCAACCACGGATGTGGCGAATACTGGCGATGAAGCAACGCCTTCTATTTTCAACTATACCGCGAAAGTGATTCAGATTGGTGATGAAAAACCGACTGCAGGTAAATATCACGCCTCCGCGAATTTTACCGTGTTCTATCGTTAAGTATGACAGGCAGCCCTTCAGGGCTGCCTGACCAGGGAGTATTGCGGGTGAAATTATATGCGCGAATTTGTTTTGCCATCATTGGGCTTATTGCCATAAATGCACAGGCCAGCATTGTCCTGGGGGGTACTCGAATCATTTACCCGGAGAATAAAAAAGAAGTACAGATATCTATTAAGAATAAAGAAGATGCCAATAAATATCTGATACAAAGCTGGGTAACAAAGACAGATAACACAAAAGCGCCATTTATTATCACTCCGCCGATTTATAAAATGGACGCTAATGGCCAGGCTCTGCTGCATATCGTCTTTATTGGCGATAAAGGATCGCTACCACAAGACCGTGAATCGATGTTTGTTGCCAACTTTAAATCTGTTTCGGCTATGCCTGATGAATTAAAAGATAAAAATACGCTGCAGTTTGCGATGAAAACACAGCTGAAACTTTTTTGGCGGCCAGTAAGTCTTAAAGAATCGGCCGCTGCCGGTGCGTGGGAAAAATTACGGTTTAGCCGTCAGGGTTCTCAATTAACCGCAAAGAATCCAACGCCATTTCATGTTTCATTATTAGAACTCTCTGTTGGTGGAAAGCGGGTAAAACCTCTCGCTGACAGTTCTGTACCTGAGTCATTGTCAATGACGATTCCTCCCTTTGGGGAACAAATATTTTCAATACCTGCAGCAGCAGTAGGTGATGTGTCATGGGCTGCAGTGAATGACTATGGTGCTGCAACGGTGAAAAAGCGCCAACAACTATAAACGCAATGACGCGTATGGGTAAAAATTAAAGGGACTTTATTATATGCAGCCTTATCCTTTGCGATCTTGCCGACTCTTTTTGCTCAACAGCATTACGCTGGCATTATGCTCATTTTTGCACCCAGCGAGTGCTGAAGATGAATTCAATTTGCATATTCTGGAACTCGGTACACCGTTAGAGAATACGTCAACACTGGAAACCTTTTTGCAAAATAATGGGTTACAACCAGGGACTTATTTGACTGAAGTTATGTGGGATTATGATCGCATTGATAAGCGAAATATTACTTACGTACTATCGCAGGATAAGACGCAGTTACTCCCGCAGTTCAGCAAAGGGGATCTCAGAGAGCTGGGGGTGAAGGTCGATAGCCTTCCCGGCTTGAAATCATTGGCTGATACGGCTCCAGTTGGCGACATCGCCCAGTACATATCGGGAGCAAAGTTTGATTTTCAACTCGATAGCCAAACTCTTTTCGTGCGGATCCCGCAAATTTATCGCGACCAGCAAGTCGCTGGCGCTATCCCTATTAAAGACTGGGACGATGGCATTCCTGCGGCATGGAGCAGCTATTACATTAGCGGCAACCGCCAGCAAGTAAATGGCGAGAACGATAACTCGAACTGGGCAAGCCTTAATTCTGGTCTAAATCTTGGCGCCTGGCGGCTTCGTAATTCAAGTACCTACAGCAATTCGGATGGCTGGGATGCGATCAGCACCACGCTGGAGCGGGATATTAAATTTCTGCAAAGCCAGCTTGAAATTGGCCAGACATATACCAACGGCGAACTGTTTGACAGCGTACAGATGACAGGGGTGAAGCTGGAAACCGATACCAGCATGTTACCCAATAGCTTACAAGGGTTTGCGCCTGTTGTGCGCGGAATTGCCAATAGCGATGCAAAAGTAACGATTAAGCAAAATGGCTACACGATATATCAGACTTATGTCTCCAGCGGCCCCTTTGAAATCAGAGATCTCAGTCAGGTAACAGCAGGGTCAGATTTACAAGTTACCGTTAAAGAGGCTGATGGAAGCGAGCATTCGTTTATTCAGGCAAGCGCTTCGGTACCCATCTTACAGCGTGAAGGTGCGCTGAAATATAGCCTTGCTGGTGGAAAATACCGCGATAGCGATAACGGCGAGGAACCTGGGTTTGGTCAGGCGACGGTAATCTACGGCATGCCTCATGGCATTACGCTGTATGGCGGAGCGCTCGAAGCATCAATTTATCGTGCCGGTCTGGTCGGGGCGGGGGCCGATCTCGGTGAGCTTGGTTCTGTGTCTGTAGATGTTACTGCGGCCAGAACTCAGTTTGACGATGGGCGTGGTAATGCCAATGGTTTATCCTGGCGCGCACAATATTCCAAAGACTTTTCTGCAACAGATACCACGGTGACGCTGGCCAGTTACCGTTATTCCACTTCTGGTTTTTATACCTTCCAGGAAGCACTCGATCAGCGTGATAGAGGCGAAGATGATGGAATTTACAATTACCGTAAAACAAACAATCGCCGTAGCCGTTTACAGTTGAGTATGTCGCAATCATTGGGCTCTGTCGGGTCTGTGTATATCAATGGTTATCAACAAGATTACTGGGATATGAGTGGGCATGAACGCAGTGCCAGTATGGGATTCAGCTCCAGTTGGCAGGACATCACCTGGTCTGTGAACTATAGCCTGACAAAAACACCAAACAGCGATAATGACCAGCAGGTTGCATTTTCCGTCAATATTCCTTTGTCACGTTGGCTGTCAAACAGTTGGGCGACCTACAACCTAAACAGCGCTAAAAATGGCAATACCGTGCATCAGGTTGGGATTGGCGGGACTGCGCTGGAAGATAACAACTTAAGTTATAACCTGCAGCAAAGCTATACCGATCACGATACTGGATATGGTGCGAGCATGACGGGGCGTTATCGTGGCTCATACGGTGAAATTGGGGCGAACTATAGCTATGCCAAAGATAGCAAACAGTGGAACTACAGCGCGCAAGGATCCGTCGTCGCACATCCTTATGGTATTACGCTGGGGCAATCTGTCCAGGATGCTTTTGCTATTGTCCATATTGACGAGGGAGCAGATGTTAAAGTCCAGAATATGCAAGGTATTTACACTGACTACTGGGGAAATGCGGTCGTACCATATCTAACTAATTATCGTCGTAATACCGTCACGGTGAACAGCGGGGAACGCGACGATCTGGATATCGAAAAACCGGCCAAAGATGTCGTACCTACGAAAGGGGCAGTTGTCGCAGCTAATTTCTCTGCCCGCCAGGGTATTCGCGCCTTATTAACACTTCACCATGGATCGAGTTTTGTGCCTTTCGGCGCGGTACTGTCAATTGAGGGGGGCTCCTCAATAGTCGGAGATGGTGGCGAAGTTTATCTGACCGGTTTGAAAGGTAATGTACCGTTTAAAGTACAGTGGGGTAGTGCTCCAGAACAACGCTGCGAAGGAAATGCACAGATCCCGGAAGATATCGAGTCCTCTATTTACCAGGCTGCGGTTGAGTGTCGATAGTGTAAAGGGAAAACATAAAATGGACTGTGGGAATATGAATAATTATATGATTTTTAGATTGATTCTATGTTGCGGTCTATTGTTCGCACAGCAATCAGTTCAGGCATCCTGCAAAATAGATAATGATGCGTCGCCGTCAACCTCTACGTTCAATATGCCGTCGTTTACGGTAAATGCGGACGCCGCTCCAGGTACGATCATTGCAACCCAGGAAGTGACTGGCGACCTTATTAATGTCGTGGACTGTACAGATAGTGGCGATATCTATACAGGTTATACCGTATTCACGAGTAGCGATGCCCGCACGGATAATCCCCTTAGCCGTGTTTATCAAACAAATGTTCCGGGAATAGGTTTTCGGGTTGCCTGGTCTAAAGATAACAGTTCCGGCCTAACAGAAGGATCGCTGGTCACCCCTATGCATTTAGGGTCGGCAAAAACATCCAATTTAAGTGACTATAGTATTCAATCACATGCGAGAGCTGAATTTGTCGTCACTGGTGTTGTGCAGTCAGGGGTTATTGACGTCAACATGCTCAATGCGGACTGGATTTATGATTCGCAGGTTATTGCTCAAATTCGCTTTGCGCCAATAGCGATTAACGTTACTGCTAACACCTGCAATTTGGTTGAAAAAAATATCACAGTGCCGCTTAAGAGAATCATGACTAGCGATATTGTGGACGGTTATTCCGATGTTGTATCTGATGATAGTTTCAAGATTCAGCTGGAACAGTGTGTCGCGGGCATCAAACTTGATTATAAATTCACCACTGCCGGTTCAACTGGCGTGAGTGGCAATAGCGACATCCTGGAGATCGCCAGTGGTAATGACGCAGCCGAAGGGGTCGGATTACAAATTCTCGACAGCAACAATAATGTGCTGAAATTTGATCAAGATTACAACGCGGTAGCGCAAACAACCGATAGGCAGTCTGTCACTATCCCTTTGAAAGCAAGATATGTACAAACAGGAACTGTAAAAGCGGGAAAGGTTGACTCTGTTGCGACATTTAACGTTTTTTACCGCTAGCCAAAAATAGCCTGTGTATTTGCAGGCTTTTCTTTTCAACATTCCAGCCTAATTTATTAACCCTTTCTTTTCATCTGGTTATTTCTTAACCCCTCAGTTTTAGTAGGGACGCGTATTGCTTGCTATCTCGCCAGAGTTTCGAATATTATGCTGCCGTTATAATAATAATTCTCGTTTACGTTATCATTCACTTTCATCAGAGAAATACCAATGGCGCGTCTTAAAACTGCTCAGCCAAGTTCATCGCTGCGTAAAATCGCAGTAGTGGTAGCCACAGCGGTTAGCGGCATGTCTGTCTATGCACAGGCGGCGGTTGACCCGAAAGAAGAAACCATCACCGTAACTGCTGCACCTGCCGCACAAGAAAGCGCATGGGGACCATCCCCAACCATCGCTGCGAAGCGGTCTGCCACTGCAACCAAGACCGATACGCCTATCGAAAAGACCCCGCAATCTGTTTCGGTAGTGACACGTGAAGAGATGGATATGCATCAGCCTGGGTCGGTAAAAGAGGCTTTAGCCTATACCCCTGGTGCTGCCGTTTCTACGCGCGGCGCTTCCAGTACTTATGATTTCGTCATTATTCGTGGCTTCTATACACCTGGCCCAACACCGAATAATTACCTTGATGGCGTCAAGTTACAGGGGGATTACTACAGCTCTGCCGTTGTTGATCCTTACATGCTTGAACGCGTCGAGCTTATGCGCGGGCCAACGTCTGTACTTTACGGGAAAAGTAATCCTGGTGGCTTGATCTCAATGGTTAGCAAAAGCCCCACATCAGAGCCGTTAAAAGAAATTCAATTCAAAATGGGTTCGGATAATCTGTTCCAAACCGGTTTTGATTTCAGCGATTCCCTGGATGACGACGGCGTCTACTCATACCGCCTGACAGGGCTGGCACGTTCTAATGACGAACAACAGGATTTTGCGAAGCAGAAGCGTTATGCCATTGCTCCCGTGTTTAGCTGGAAGCCTGATGACCGAACCAACCTGACTCTGCGAGCAAACATTCAGAATGAGCCTTCAACAGGTTATTACGGCTGGCTGCCGAAAGAAGGTACGGTTGAGCCATTACCTGATGGTTCCCGTTTGCCTGTGAGCTTTACGGATTATGCGCCGAACAATACCTATTCGCGTTATGAGCGAATGGTTGGCTACAGCTTTGAACACAGTTTTGATGATACCTTCACTGTGCGCCAAAATTTACGTTATAGCCAAATCAAAACATCTCAACAGAGTGTGTACGGCTTTGGCGCAGTGGGTAATCAATTGACCCGTCAGATTATCGTCGCCGATGAACGCTATAATGATTTTGGCGTAGATACTCAATTGGAAAGCAAGTTCGCGACAGGAGATGTTGGACACACTCTGCTTACCGGTGTCGACTATTCACGTTTGAGAAACGATATCGATAACGCCTACGGAAGTGCACCGCCTTTAGATATGAATAATCCGGTGTATGAAGATGTTGATTTCCCTGACGCGAAACCGTTCCAGCTTAACACGCAGCACCAAACCGGTGTGTATGTACAGGACCAACTGGAATGGAATAAATGGGTTGCAACGCTGGGAGGCCGCTATGACTGGTCTCAGCAGGCAACAACTATTCGTTCCAGTAATCAGAAAGTTGAACGTAACGATGAGCAGTTTACTTGGCGCGGTGGGATAAACTATCTCTTTGACAATGGTATTACGCCGTACTTTAGCTACAGCGAATCATTCGAGCCGAACCCTTCTAAAGCATGGGCCGCAACACCTGCCGACAACGTTGCTTATGCACCGTCAAAAGGTAAGCAATATGAAGCTGGCGTGAAATATGTTCCAAAAGATCTGCCCGTTGTTGTTACTGCCGCGGTATATGAGCTGACAAAAACGAATAACCTGACTACAGACCCGCTTAACCCGTATGCGCAGGTTCCGGCTGGTGAAATCCGTTCTCGTGGCGTTGAATTAGAAGCAAAAGCCGCAGTGAATGCGAACATTAACCTGACAGCGTCTTACACGTATACCGATGCGGAATATACAGAAGACACGACGCTTAAAGGTAAAACACCTGTGCAAGTACCAAAAAACATGGCTTCTCTGTGGGGGGATTACACCTTCTACGAAGGCCCGCTGTCTGGGTTAACGTTGGGTACTGGTGGTCGTTATGTTGGCTCTAGCTATGGCGATCCGAAGAATACCTTCAAAGTGGGTAGTTCAACCGTGATGGATGCAGTCGTTAAATACGATCTCGCGCGCCTGGGTATGGCAGGTTCTAGTGTTGCTGTTAACGTTACAAACCTGTTTGACCGCGAATATGTTGCCAGCTGCTTCGATACTTATGGCTGCTTCTGGGGCGCAGAACGTCAGGTCGTTGCAACTGCAACCTTCCGTTTCTAATTTCTCTTTGGGCACGCTTTGCGTGCCCGTTTTACAAGTTGGCTGCTATGCAGGAAAACAGATCCCATCCCGACACCACTTTTGCGTTGCGTAATGTCTCCTTTCGTGTGCCTGGCCGCACGCTTTTGCATCCTCTCTCATTAACTTTTCCTGTAGGGAAAGTGACTGGCCTTATCGGCCACAACGGTTCCGGTAAATCGACATTATTGAAAATGCTGGGACGTCATCAGCCGCCGTCAGAAGGTGAAATCCTGCTCGACGAACAGCCGCTGGAGAGCTGGAGTAGCAAAGCGTTTGCCCGCAAGGTCGCCTATCTGCCGCAACAGCTGCCGCAGGCAGAAGGGATGACCGTACGCGAACTGGTGGCGATTGGTCGTTATCCGTGGCACGGGGCGCTGGGGCGTTTTGGCGTTGCCGACAGAGAGAAAGTAGAAGAAGCAATTTCGCTGGTAGGTTTAAAGCCGCTGGCGCACCGTCTGGTCGATAGCCTGTCCGGTGGGGAACGCCAACGCGCGTGGATTGCCATGCTGGTGGCACAGGACAGCCGCTGTCTGCTGCTTGATGAACCGACTTCCGCGCTGGATATCGCCCATCAGGTTGACGTGCTGGCGCTGGTGCACCGCTTAAGCCAGCAGCGCGGGCTGACGGTGGTTGCGGTGCTGCATGATATCAATATGGCGGCCCGTTACTGCGATTACCTCGTTGCGCTGCGCGGTGGTGAGATGATTTCTCAAGGAACGCCTGCTGAACTGATGCGCAGTGAAACTCTGGAACAAATTTACGGTATCCCGATGGGCATTTTGCCGCATCCGGCCGGTGCCGCACCCGTGAGTTTTGTCTATTAATGATCGGAATACATCATATTACTCGTCGGCGGCTGCTTACGGCGATGGCGCTGTCGCCTATGCTGTGGCGGATGAATACGGCGCACGCCGCGGCGGTTGATCCCCAGCGCATTGTAGCGCTGGAATGGCTGCCGGTAGAGCTGCTGCTGGCGCTGGGTATTACGCCGTATGGCATCGCAGACATCCCTAACTACAAGCTGTGGGTCAGTGAGCCTCCTCTACCGGACTCGGTAATTGACGTCGGGCTACGTACGGAACCCAATCTCGAACTGCTGACCGAAATGAAGCCCTCGTTTCTGCTCTGGTCGGCAGGTTACGGTCCTTCTCCTGAAAAGCTGGCGCGGATTGCACCAGGCCGGGGATTTAACTTTAGCGATGGCAAAAAGCCGCTGGCCGTTGCGCGACAGTCGCTGCAGGAAATGGCGCAATTGTTCAATCTGCAAGCTTCTGCTGAACGTCATTTGACTGAGTACGATCATTTTATCGCCAGCCTGAAACCGCGCTTTATGCAACGCGGCGCGCGTCCCGTGCTCCTGACATCCCTGCTTGATTCGCGGCATATGCTGGTGTTTGGTTCAAACAGCCTGTTCCAGGACGTACTGGACGAATATGGGATCCCTAACGCCTGGCAGGGAGAAACAAACTTCTGGGGCAGCACTGCCGTGAGTATTGACCGTCTGGCTGCTTATAAGGATGTCGATGTGCTGTGCTTTGATCACGGCAACGATAAAGAGATGGCTGCGCTGATGTCTACGCCATTATGGCAGGCAATGCCGTTTGTCCGTGGCGGAAGTTTTCAACGTGTGCCTGCCGTTTGGTTCTATGGCGCAACGCTATCGGCCATGCATTTTGCCCGTATTCTGGATAATGCGTTGGGAGGCAAAGCGTGAGCAGGAAACTTGAAATGCCGGATGGCGGCGCGAAAAGCGCTTTATCCGACCTACGGTTTGGGCGCTTTGTAGGCCGGATAAGGCGAAGCCGCCATCCGGCGTTGCTGTTGTTGGTGCTGTTTGTTGCTGCCTGCTGGCTGACATGGGTTAACTTCTCCGTTGCGCTACCGCGCAGTCAGTGGCAACAGGCTATCTGGTCACCGGATATCGACATCATTGAGCAGATGGTTTTTCACTATAGCCTGCTGCCGAGGCTGGCGATTTCGCTATTGGTCGGCGCCGGGCTGGGCCTGGTCGGCGTGTTGTTTCAGCAGGTGTTGCGTAACCCGCTGGCGGAGCCAACCACGCTGGGCGTTGCGACTGGTGCGCAGTTGGGCATTACGGTTACCACGCTGTGGGCTATTCCTGGTGCGCTGACCACGCAATTTGCGGCGCTGGCGGGAGCATGTGTCGTTGGGGCGCTGGTGTTTGGCGTTGCCTGGGGCAAGCGTCTTTCTCCGGTGACGTTAATCCTTGCCGGGCTGGTGGTCAGCCTGTACTGCGGGGCGATTAACCAGTTGATGGTTATCTTCCATCACGATCAGCTGCAAAGCATGTTTTTATGGAGCAGCGGCACGTTAACGCAAACCGACTGGAGCGGCGTACAGCGTCTGTGGCCGCAGTTGTTGGGCGGTGTGATGCTGACTCTGTTGTTATTACGCCCAATGACGCTGATGGGACTGGATGACGGCGTGGCGCGCAACCTCGGTCTGGCGCTGTCGCTGGCACGTCTGGCGGCGTTATCGCTGGCCATTGTCATCAGCGCCTTACTGGTTAACGCGGTTGGGATTATCGGCTTTATTGGCCTGTTTGCACCGCTGCTGGCGAAAATGCTCGGTGCGCGTCGTTTGCTGGCACGTCTGGTACTGGCCCCGCTGATTGGTGCGTTGATCCTCTGGCTCTCCGACCAAATCATTCTGTGGCTGACCCGCGTATGGATGGAAGTCTCCACCGGTTCAGTGACGGCGTTGATTGGCGCACCGTTGCTACTGTGGTTGTTGCCGCGCTTGAGGAGTATGAGCGCCCCGGATATGAACGCCAGTAATCGCATCGCCGCTGAGCGTCAGAATGTGCTGATGTTTGCGCTGGCAGGTGGCGTTATCTTGCTGCTAACCCTCGTGGTGGCGCTGTCGTTTGGCCGCGACGCACATGGCTGGACATGGGCCAGCGGCGCGATGCTGGATGAGCTGATGCCCTGGCGCTGGCCTCGCATTCTGGCGGCCCTGATTGCCGGGGTGATGCTGGCGGTAGCGGGCTGTATTATTCAACGTCTGACGGGCAACCCGATGGCCAGCCCGGAAGTGCTGGGCATTAGCTCCGGTGCGGCATTTGGCGTGGTGCTCATGCTGTTTTTGGTCCCCGGAAATGCTTTTGGCTGGCTGCTGCCTGCCGGAAGCCTCGGGGCCGCGGCTACTCTGCTTATCATTATGATTGCCGCTGGGCGCGGTGGTTTTTCACCGCATCGTATGCTGTTGGCCGGCATGGCGCTCAGCACGGCCTTTACTATGCTGCTGATGATGCTGCAGGCCAGCGGCGATCCGCGCATGGCGGGCGTGTTGACCTGGATTTCCGGTTCAACCTATAACGCGAGCGGAGAGCAGGTAATGCGTACCGGGATTGTGATGGTGATTCTGCTGGCGATGACGCCGCTGTGCCGCCGTTGGCTAACAATTTTACCGCTCGGCGGCGATACGGCGCGGGCTGTCGGTATGGCTATCACGCCATCACGCGTGGGGTTACTGCTGCTGGCTGCAGGGCTGACGGCGACAGCCACCATGACAATTGGACCGTTGAGCTTTGTCGGGCTAATGGCTCCGCATATTGCCCGTATGATGGGTTTTCGTCGGGCGATGCCGCATATGCTGATTTCGGCGCTGGCGGGTGGCGTGTTGCTGGTCTTTGCTGACTGGTGCGGCAGGATGGTGCTGTTTCCGTATCAGATCCCGGCGGGATTATTGTCGACGTTTATTGGTGCGCCGTACTTTATCTATCTGCTAAGAAAGCAGAGCCGCTGAGACTGACCCCTTTCATGTAGGCCGGATAAGACGCTTTGCGTCGACATCCGGCAATAAAAAAGCCGGGTGGCGGCTTCGCCTTACCCGGCCTACATTTCTGCACGTTCTCTTTTTTACAATTTCGCAAACACCCGGCGCGCGGCGTCGATGGTGTTATTGATATCGTCTTCACTGTGCGCCACGGACATAAAGCCCGCTTCGAAAGCAGACGGCGCCAGATAAATTCCTTCATCCAGCATCATGTGGAAGAAGCGCTTGAAGCGTTCGACGTCGCATGCCATCACATCCTGATAGCAGGTTACGGTTTCTGCATCTGTGAAGAAAATCCCGAACATCCCGCCCACATGGTTAACCACCAGCGGAATATTCGCTTCTTCGGCAGCTTCCAACAGACCTTCCGCCAGACGCGTCGTCAGTTCGTTCAGCGTTTCATGAATACCCGGTTGGGCGACTTCGGTCAGACAGGCATAACCTGCCGCCATCGCGATCGGGTTACCGGAAAGCGTCCCCGCCTGGTAAACCGGACCGGTCGGCGCCAGTGCGTCCATCACATCGCGGCGACCGCCGAATGCGCCAACGGGCATTCCGCCACCGATGATTTTACCGAGGCAGGTCAGATCCGGCACGACGCCGTAATAATCCTGTGCTCCGGCCAGCGCTACGCGGAAACCGGTCATCACTTCATCGATGATCAACAGTGCGCCAAACTCATCGCACAGCGCACGCAGGCCCGGCAGGAATTCCGGCAGCGGCGGGATGCAGTTCATGTTGCCGGCGACCGGCTCAACGATGATGCAAGCGATCTCCTGCGGGTACTGTTCAAATGCCGCACGTACTGAAGCAAGATCGTTGTAGGTGCAGGTCAGGGTGTGTTTCGCGAAATCGGCCGGAACGCCTGGGGAGTTCGGCTGGCCCAGCGTTAATGCGCCGGAACCGGCCTTAACCAGCAGGCAGTCGGCATGGCCGTGGTAGCAGCCTTCAAATTTGATGATTTTATCGCGACCGGTGAAACCGCGCGCCAGACGGATTGCGCTCATTGTCGCTTCCGTACCGGAGTTCACCATGCGCACCATGTCCATGGTCGGCACTAATTCGGTGACCAGCTCCGCCATTTTCACTTCCATCTCGGTCGGTGCACCGAAGCTTAAACCGCGCTCCGCAGCTTCAATCACCGCATTACGGATTGCCGGGTGGTTGTGACCCAGTACCATCGGTCCCCAGGAACCGACGTAATCGACATAGGCTTTACCATCGACATCGTACAGATACGCGCCGTCCGCTTTTTCGATAAACAGCGGAGTACCACCCACGCCAGTAAAGGCGCGAACGGGGGAGTTAACGCCGCCTGGGATAAGTTCGCGTGCTGCGCTGTAGAGATTTTCAGACTTACTCATGGATGGGGTCCTGGTTCGTAGAAAAAGTAAATGCCCGCTATTCTAGTTATTCAGAGAAGGTTATGAAAGTTTTACGCATTTGAAACAATGCGATTTGCAGGGGATTTTCGCGAAATGTGCGAGTAGAATGCCGATTCCGTATTTGTATTACCAATTAATGATCATCTGATGAAGACAGACACTCCCTCTTTTGAAGCACAGCAAATTGTGCGTTTACGCCGCAGGGATCAAATTCGTCGTCTCCTGGAACGAGACAAAACGCCGTTGGCGATCCTGTTGATGGCTGCAGTAGTGGGTACTGTGACAGGGCTTGTTGGCGTGGCATTTGAGAAAGCGGTGACCTGGGTGCAGAATCAGCGCATTGGCACGCTGGCTCAGGTTGCGGACCATGACATTCTGCTGTGGCCGCTGGCGTTTATTCTCTCGGCGTTGCTGGCGATGGTCGGCTATTTCCTGGTGCGTAAATTTGCGCCGGAAGCCGGTGGTTCGGGGATCCCAGAGATTGAAGGTGCGCTGGAAGAGCTGCGACCTGTGCGTTGGTGGCGTGTCCTGCCGGTGAAATTTATCGGCGGCATGGGCACGCTGGGTGCTGGCATGGTGCTTGGGCGTGAAGGTCCGACCGTGCAGATTGGCGGTAACCTCGGGCGCATGGTGCTGGATATTTTCCGCATGCGTAGCGCCGAAGCGCGGCATACCTTATTGGCTACCGGTGCCGCAGCGGGCCTTTCGGCGGCGTTTAACGCTCCGCTGGCGGGGATCCTGTTCATCATTGAAGAGATGCGCCCGCAGTTTCGCTATAACCTTGTGTCGATCAAAGCCGTGTTTACCGGCGTTATTATGTCGAGCATTGTGTTTCGTGTTTTCAACGGTGAAGCCCCGATAATTGAAGTCGGGAAACTGTCTAATGCGCCGGTGAATACGCTGTGGCTGTATCTCGTGCTCGGGCTTATTTTTGGCTGTGTCGGGCCATTGTTCAACACCATGGTGTTGCGCACCCAGGATATGTTCCAGCGCTTTCACGGCGGTGAAATTAAAAAATGGGTGCTGATGGGCGGCGCGATCGGCGGTCTGTGCGGTATCCTGGGATTAATTCAACCTGAAGCGGCAGGCGGTGGCTTTAACCTGATCCCGATTGCCGCAGCAGGCAATTTTAGCGTCGGTCTACTGCTGTTTATATTTATCACCCGGGTCGTCACCACGCTGCTGTGCTTCTCATCCGGCGCGCCCGGTGGGATCTTTGCCCCGATGCTGGCGTTGGGGACGTTGCTTGGTACGGCGTTCGGTATGGCTGCGGCGGCCTCTTTTCCGCAGTATCACCTGGAGGCCGGAACCTTTGCCATTGCCGGAATGGGGGCTTTGTTGGCTGCTTCGGTGCGTGCGCCGCTAACAGGTATTGTACTGGTGCTGGAGATGACCGATAACTATCAGCTCATTTTGCCAATGATTATTACCTGTCTTGGCGCAACACTATTAGCCCAATTTATGGGCGGAAAGCCGCTATACTCGACTATCCTCGCTCGTACGCTGGCAAAACAGGAAGCGGAGCAGGCGGCAAAAAGCCAGGGTACTGCCGCTGGCGAGAATACTTGAACGAAATACCAGGGTATTAGATAATGGCCCAAAATATTGGGTTGAAATTTACCCAATTGCCGATGTCGTTTGGAGCAAAATATGAGTGATGACGTAGCGCTGCCACTGCAATTTACTGAAGCAGCAGCCAATAAAGTTAAAAGCCTGATCGCTGACGAAGATAACCCGAATCTGAAATTACGCGTGTATATCACTGGCGGTGGTTGCAGCGGTTTCCAGTACGGTTTCACCTTTGATGATCAGATCAATGAAGGTGATATGACCATTGAGAAACAAGGTGTTGGTCTGGTCGTTGATCCGATGAGTCTGCAATATCTGGTGGGCGGCGCGGTTGACTATACCGAAGGTCTGGAAGGTTCCCGCTTCGTTGTGACTAACCCGAATGCGAAAAGCACCTGCGGGTGTGGTTCTTCTTTCAGCATCTGATTGCTGTCTGTAATACTGATGGTCTGATGTTGTAGGCCCGGTAAGCGTAGCGCCACCGGGCAATGTGCCGGATAGCGGCGTAAACGCCTTATCCGGCCTACATGTTCTGTATCGTCATATCAACGCCCGTTATCATCCAGCGCAAACGTCGGCAATTTCAGATGCCAGCGAATGGCGGCAAGCCGAATCAGCAGGGTGACAATCATCCCCATCATACTGGCGTTTTCCAGTGAAACATCAAAGGTATAAAACGCTGTCGCATGCACGATCCCGCCGATAATACAGGCTGTGGCGTAGATCTCGGTGCGCAAAATCATCGGGACTTCACGAGCTAACACATCGCGAATGATCCCACCACCAACGCCGGTAATCACCCCCATACAAATCGCCACCAGCGGCCCTGTTCCTGCGAGAAATGCCTTGTTGACCCCAATACCCACGAACACAGCCAGACCAACGGCATCCAGCACCGGAAGGATCCATTTCGGTATGCGTCTTGGTTGACGTACCAACAGGATCGTCAGCATGCTGGTGATCATCGCCACCACCAGATCGGTCGGATCCTTAACCCAAAAAACCGGTCCATTATCCAGCGCCATATCGCGGATCGTTCCACCACCAACGGCGGTAACCACGCCGAGTACCAGGACGCCAAACGGATCCATACGTAATTTTCCGGCCAGTAATACGCCAGAGATTGCAAATACCGCGGTGCCGACAATATCAAGCCAATAGACGAGCATTTTTAAATCCTCACAACAGACCTGGTGGGGGCAGGCGCTAATTTATCTGTGAAAGCGCATTACAGAGTTGTTTTGCGGCGAGGATAATACGCGGGCTCGCGCGTTCGAACCAGTCACTATTAAGTGTAATAATGGGTATTTTTAGCTGGTTTCCCCAGTATTGCTCAATTTTCAGAGTTTCACCCGGACCGCCTGTGGCAACAATAGCCTGGGGGGCTCGTGCCAGGACCTGCTCACGGCTAACCTGCGGCCAGGGAACCCGACTACCGGCAAAGATGTTTTCTCCGCCGCATACCTCAAGAACTTCGTGCTGAATAGAACCTTTTCCACTGGTAAACAGAGGATTGGCACCAAACTGGAGAAACACGCGTTTTTTCGGTTTGTTGGCATACTGAGATTTAAGTAAAGCATAGTCATCAAGCATGGTTTGCGCCGCCTGTTTAGCTTGTTCAGGCTTGGGGCTCCATGCTGCTAATTGGCGTAGCGCATCGGCAACCTGCTCAATGGTAACGGCATCCACCCAGATGACCTTAATTCCCAGAGAGGTCAGTTGATTCACCTGCCGCTCAGCATTTCCCCCGCGCCAGGCGACGACCAAATCAGGTTTCAGCGCCACAATACGTTCAAGATTCATCCCTTGCCAGGTTGAGACTTCCTCAATATTTTTGGCTTCTGGCGGGTAGTTTGAATAGCTGCTGACGCCAACGGGGGTAATGCCAGCGGCAAAAGCGAGTTCAGTATTGGCAGGAGAAAGCGTCACAACACGCGGCGCGGCGTAAAGGAACGCCGGGAGAGTGAAAAGCAGGGCGACCAGCGCCCTGGAGAGTAATTTAGCCATGCGCCAGTTTCTGTACCAGCGTTTCGACCATCAGGCTTGACTGCTTCGCGGCAACCACCAGGAATTCGTCAAAGCTGAGATGGGACTGCTGATCGGCAACGTCAGAGATAGCGCGAACCACGACAAATGGCACGTTAAAGTTGTGGCAAACGTGCGCAATTGCGGTCGCTTCCATCTCAACGGCAATCGCCTGTGGGAAGTTATGCTTAATTTTAGCCAGCCCCACGGAACCGTTAATGAATGCGTCGCCGCTGACGATAAGTCCGCGAACGGCGTTCAGATTGAGTTCGGCGATGCAAGACTCTGCGGCAGCAATCAACGCAGGATCGGCTTTAAAACCAGCCGGGCAGCCCGGTAGTTGACCAAATTCATAGCCAAAGGCAGTGACGTCGGCGTCGTGATAGCGCGCTTCGTCAGAAACTACGATATCCCCGACTTTCAGCGTAGAGGCCAGGCCACCCGCAGAACCGGTATTAATGATGGCGTCCGGCTTGCAGCGTTCAAGCAGCAGCGTAGCGCCCAGTGCCGCAGCCACTTTACCGATACCCGATTTCAGCAGCGCAACCTCTGTACCGTTCAGTTGGCCGGTGTAAATTTCACAACCGCCGAGCGCGATGGTCTGACGGTTTTCGATTTTGTCACGCAGCAGCGTAACTTCTTCTTCCATTGCACCAATGATGCCGATTTTCATAGATTTACTCGCGATAAGCCAGATTTGAGGGCATAGTCTATCATGCGCTTAAGGGGTAGCGCATTTCTCAGGCGGGAGAGGACATGGCACAGATCGATTTCCGAAAAAAAATAAACTGGCATCGTCGTTACCGTTCGCCGCAGGGCGTGAAGACTGAGCATGAGATCCTGCGTATTTTCGAAAGCGATCGCGGACGTATTATCAATTCTCCGGCAATTCGCCGACTGCAACAAAAAACGCAGGTCTTTCCGCTGGAGCGTAATGCGGCAGTACGCACGCGCTTGACGCACTCGATGGAAGTTCAGCAGGTTGGGCGCTATATCGCGAAAGAGATCCTCAGCCGACTGAAAGAACTAAAGCTGCTGGAGCTGTATGGCCTGGATGAACTGACAGGGCCATTTGAGAGTATTGTCGAAATGTCCTGCCTGATGCATGACATTGGTAATCCGCCGTTTGGCCATTTTGGGGAGGCGGCAATTAATGACTGGTTCCGCCAGCGGCTGTATCCCGCAGATGCAGAAAGTCAGCCCCTAAGTGATGACCGTTGCCAGGTGACGGCATTACGGTTGCGTGAAGGCGAAGAGTCGCTGAATGATATTCGCCGTAAGGTACGCCAGGACCTGTGCCATTTTGAAGGCAATGCGCAGGGTATTCGCCTTGTGCATACGTTGATGCGTATGAACCTTACCTGGGCGCAGGTTGGCGGTATTTTAAAATATACCCGTCCGGCGTGGTGGCGCGGCAGTGCACCCGAGACACACAACTATTTAATGAAGAAGCCGGGTTATTACCTTTCTGAAGAACCGTATATTGAGCGGTTGCGTAAAGAATTATCATTAGCGCCTTACAGTCGCTTTCCATTAACCTGGATTATGGAAGCTGCCGATGATATCTCTTATTGCGTGGCGGATCTGGAAGATGCCGTTGAGAAAAGAATCTTTAGCGTCGAGCAACTTTATCACCACCTGTATGAGGCGTGGGGGCAGCATGAAAAAGGTTCCCTGTTTAGCCAGGTTGTTGAGAACGCCTGGGAGAAGTCACGTTCAAATACATTAAGCCGGAGTACCGAAGATCAGTTCTTTATGTATTTACGCGTCAATACGCTGAATAAACTGGTGCCATATGCGGCCCAGCGGTTTATTGATAATTTGCCGCAGATTTATGAAGGCAGCTTTAATCATGCGCTGCTAGAAGATGCCAGTAGCTTCAGCCAGTTACTGGGTGTTTATAAAAATGTGGCGGTAAAACATGTGTTTAGCCATCCGGATGTTGAACAACTGGAACTACAGGGCTATCGGGTGATCAGCGGGTTGCTGGAGATCTATCAGCCGCTATTAAAAATGTCTCAGTCAGATTTTTCTGAACTGGTCGACAATGAAAGAGTAAAACGTTTTCCTATCGAGTCCCGTTTATTTCAGAAGTTGTCTACCCGCCATCGTCTTGCGTATGTTGAGGCGGTTAGTAAAATATCGACGGGGTGCGCCGAGTATTCGGTTCTGGAATATTATTATCGCTGTCGGCTGATTCAGGATTATATCAGCGGAATGACAGATTTGTATGCCTGGGATGAATATCGTCGCTTGATGGCCGTAGAACAATAAATACTCATTTGTAAAGACGGACAATAAAATTTTACTTTTTCCTTAAACTTAATTCTGGAACTTAGCGCTATAAAACGACTCTGACGTATACAGCAATTTTGCGTTACCTGTTAATCGAGAACGAAACACATGAAAAAAACCACATTAGCAATGAGTGCACTGGCTCTGAGTTTAGGTTTGGCGTTGTCCCCCCTGTCTGCTACAGCGGCTGAGACGTCGTCTTCAGCAATGACCGCCCAACAGATGCCAAGCCTGGCCCCGATGCTCGAAAAAGTGATGCCATCGGTGGTAAGTATTAACGTCGAGGGGAGCACGACGGTAAATACGCCGCGCATGCCGCGTAATTTCCAGCAGTTCTTCGGTGATAATTCACCGTTCTGCCAGGACGGTTCTCCGTTCCAGAGTTCACCGTTCTGCCAGGGCGGCGCACCGGGCGCTGACAATGGCGGCGGCCAGCAGCAGAAATTTATGGCACTCGGTTCCGGCGTAATTATTGATGCCGCGAAAGGGTATGTCGTGACCAATAACCACGTGGTAGATAACGCCACGGTGATTAAAGTTCAGTTGAGCGATGGTCGTAAATTTGACGCGAAGATCGTGGGTAAAGATCCGCGCTCCGATATCGCGCTGATCCAAATTCAGGATCCGAAAAACCTGACGGCGATTAAGCTGGCAGATTCCGATGCGCTGCGCGTGGGTGATTACACCGTGGCAATTGGTAACCCGTTTGGCCTTGGTGAAACGGTGACTTCCGGTATTGTTTCTGCGCTGGGACGTAGTGGCCTGAACGCGGAGAACTACGAAAACTTTATTCAGACGGATGCTGCGATCAACCGGGGTAACTCCGGTGGTGCGCTGGTCAACCTGAACGGTGAGCTGATCGGTATTAACACCGCGATCCTCGCACCGGACGGCGGTAACATCGGTATCGGTTTTGCGATCCCAAGCAACATGGTGAAAAACCTGACCTCGCAGATGGTTGAGTTTGGCCAGGTTAAACGCGGTGAGCTGGGCATTATGGGTACCGAGCTGAGCTCTGAGCTGGCGAAAGCGATGAAAGTTGACGCCCAGCGTGGCGCATTCGTCAGCCAGGTGATGCCGAACTCTTCCGCAGCGAAAGCGGGGATTAAAGCCGGGGATGTGATTACCTCCCTGAACGGCAAACCTATCAGCAGCTTCGCCGCCCTGCGTGCGCAGGTCGGTACGATGCCGGTTGGCAGCAAAATCACCCTGGGTCTGCTGCGTGACGGTAAGCCGGTCACCGTGAACCTGGAATTGCAGCAGAGCAGCCAGACTCAGGTTGACTCCAGCTCTATCTTTAAAGGCATCGAAGGTGCCGATATGAGCAACAAAGGCCAGGACAAAGGTGTCGTGGTAAGCGACGTGAAACCGAATTCTCCGGCTGCACAGATTGGCCTGAAGAAAGGGGATGTGATTATCGGCGCGAACCAGCAGCCGGTGAAAAACATCGCTGAACTGCGCAAAATCCTCGACAGCAAACCGGCTGTACTGGCGCTGAACATTCAGCGCGGTGACAGCTCCATCTATCTGTTGATGCAGTAATCTCCCTCAACCCCTTCCTGCACAGGAAGGGGTTTCTTTTTGTGATACTTCCCACAACTCCATACTTCTCCCTTTCGCTTTGTGCATTTGCACAATGTCGCCGCTTATTATCTTCCCTATGCTTGAGCTCTGCTCACAGGAGGGGTTTATGGCTGGTTGGCATCTTGATACCAAAATGGCGCAGGATATCGTGGCGCGTACCATGCGCATCATTGATACCAATATCAACGTAATGGATGCCCGTGGGCGGATAATCGGCAGCGGCGATCGCGAACGTATTGGTGAATTGCACGAAGGCGCGCTGCTGGTGCTTTCGCAGGGTCGGGTGGTCGATATCGACGATGCGGTGGCACGTCACTTGCACGGTGTACGACAGGGGATAAACCTGCCTCTACGTCTGGAAGGCGAAATCGTTGGCGTTATCGGCCTTACCGGCGAGCCGGAGCATCTGCGCAAATACGGCGAGTTAGTATGTATGACCGCCGAAATGATGCTGGAACAGTCGCGCTTGATGCATCTGTTAGCGCAGGATAGCCGTCTGCGTGAAGAGCTGGTGATGAACCTGATTCAGGCGGAAGAGAATACGCCAGCGCTGATGGAATGGGCCCAGCGTTTAGGCATTGATTTGAACCAGCCACGCGTGGTGGCGGTGTTGGAGGTCGATAGTGGCCAGCTTGGCGTTGACAGTGCGATGGCGGAGTTACAGCAATTGCAGAATGCGTTGACCACACCCGAACGTAATAATCTGATTGCGATTGTTTCCCTGACCGAGATGGTGGTGCTGAAACCGGCGCTCAATCAGTTTGGCCGCTGGGACGCTGAAGATCATCGTAAGCGCGTTGAGCAGCTTATTGCCCGTATGAAAGAGAACGGACAGCTGCGTTTTCGCGTATCGTTGGGCAACTATTTTACCGGGCCCGGTAGCATTGCCCGTTCGTATCGTACGGCGCGCACTACCATGATGGTCGGCAAGCAGCGGATGCCGGAAAGCCGTAGCTATTTCTATCAGGATTTGATGCTGCCAGTACTGCTGGACAGCCTGCGCGGTGGCTGGCAGGCCAATGAGCTGGCGCGTCCGTTGGTGAGGCTGAAAGCGATGGATAACAATGGGTTGCTGCGTCGGACATTGGCGGCATGGTTTCGTCATAACGTCCAGCCGCTGGCCACCTCAAAGGCACTGTTTATTCACCGCAATACGCTGGAATATCGCCTGAATCGTATTTCAGAACTGACCGGGCTGGATCTGGGGAATTTTGACGACCGACTGCTGCTGTATGTGGCGTTACAACTGGATGAACAGCATTGATTAATTGCCTGATGGCACTACGCTTATCAGGCAAAATGCCGGGTGGCGGCTTCGCCTTACCCGGCCTACGAATACATTCACGTGCGGTTATTTACGCGTCAGTTTTTCCAGATCGGCTTCAATTTCGCTGATCTTGTTGGTCACGACGCTTTCGAGATGGCGTAAATCATCAAGGATCTTGCGTTTAAGATCGACTTCGCTGCGATCGCGCTGGCAGATCTGATCCAGTTCATCGATCACATAGCGCAGGTTGGGACTGATCTCCTGCACTTCTTTGTAACCCTGGCCGATGCCGTCAGCTACCACCGTTTTGCGCTGACGGGGATATTTGAACTTCACGCTCTTAGCAAAAAACTCGCCTTTATCCTTTTGGAAATAGATTTTCAGGATATCGTTGTTGGCTTCTTGCCGCAGGCTGTAACGATCGATCTCTTCAGGATTAGTAATGCCCAGACTTTTCAGATTGTCATACATAGCGGTACCCTTAAGCTCACTATAACCATTGAATAATTAACGAAAAGCCTTGTTTATGCCACTCGCAGATGTAAAAAAAGCGGGCTAAGCCCGCTTTTTCAAATCGCTGTTAGTCGATAGTGCGCAACAGTTCGTTGATTCCCACTTTGCCACGCGTTTTGGCATCGACTTTCTTCACAATCACCGCGCAGTACAGGCTGTATTTGCCATCTTTCGACGGCAGGTTGCCGGAGACGACCACGGAGCCAGCCGGAACGCGACCATAATGCACTTCGCCAGTTTCGCGATCGTAAATACGGGTGCTCTGACCGATGTACACGCCCATGGAGATAACAGAACCTTCTTCGACGATCACGCCTTCAACCACTTCAGAGCGCGCGCCGATGAAGCAGTTGTCTTCGATGATGGTCGGGTTAGCCTGCAACGGCTCCAGTACGCCGCCGATGCCAACGCCGCCGGACAGGTGTACGTTTTTACCGATTTGCGCACAGGAACCGACTGTTGCCCAGGTATCAACCATCGTACCTTCATCAACATAAGCGCCGATGTTTACGTAAGATGGCATCAGCACGGTGTTACGGGCGATAAACGCACCCTGACGCACGGCCGCAGGCGGAACCACGCGGAAACCTTCCTTCTGGAAGCGCGCTTCGTCGTAGTTGGCGAATTTCATCGGTACTTTATCGAAGTAACGGCTTTCCGCACCTTCGATGACCTGATTATCGTTAATACGGAAAGAGAGCAGGACCGCCTTTTTCAGCCACTGATGTGTGACCCACTGACCCTCAATCTTCTCTGCGACGCGCAGTGCACCGGAATCCAGTAAAGAAATAACCTGATTGACCGCTTCGCGGGTTACGGTATCTACATTTGCCGGAGTAATGTCGGCACGGCGCTCGAAAGCGGACTCAATAACGTTCTGTAACTGCTGCATTGTTAAACTCTTTCCATAATAAATAAAAACATCACCCTTTATCGTTTGGATTGAGGGCCTCTGTCAACCGTTGATGCACTTCCTGCTGCAGCTCATTATTAAGGGCGCGCCGGTCGGCGGTGGCGATTATGAATAAATCTTCTACTCGCTCGCCAATGGTTGTAATTCGGGCGCCATGCAGCGAAATTCCCAGATCGGCAAAAATCTGCCCGACCCGCGCCAGCAGGCCGGGCTGGTCGAGAGCGATAAGCTCCAGGAATGATTTTCGGTCGGTATGGGTCGGTAAAAAGGTGACCTCAGTATCGACGGTAAAGTGGCGTAATTTTGCCGGCTGGCGACGCGGTTGCGGTGGCTGCCAACTGCGCTGCGTGATGGCCTGTTCCAGTCCAAAACGGATCGCTTCGTGTCGATCTGAAGACAACGGGCTGCCGTCCGGTTCCAGCACGATGAACGTATCCATCGCCATCCCATCGCGGGTAGTGAAAATCTGCGCATCGTGGACGCTAAGATTACGCCTGTCCAGTTCAGCGCAGACGGCGGCAAACAGGTAAGGGCGGTCAGGGCTCCAGATGAAAATTTCTGTCCCGCCGCGCGTGGCCTGTGGGCTGAGCAGGATCAGCGGCTTGCTGAGATCGTGTTGCAGCAGATGGCGCGCATGCCAGGCCAGCTGATTTGGGCTGTGACGCACGAAGTAGTTGGCGCGACAGCGTGACCAGATGTGGTGCAACGCTTCTTCATCAATGTTGTCCATTCGCAGTAGCGCCAGCGCCTGAAGCTGATGATGGCGTACACGCTCACGCATATCCGGCGTATTTTGCATGCCACGACGGAGTTGTTTTTCCGTTGCGAAGTACAGCTCGCGTAGCAGGCTTTGCTTCCAGCTATTCCACAGCGTTTCGTTGGTGGCGCAAATATCCGCGACGGTCAGACACACCAAAAAGCGCAGACGGTGTTCCGTTTGTACCTCTTCGGCGAATTGCTTAATTACTTCGGGATCCTGAATATCGCGGCGCTGAGCGGTCACCGACATCAGCAAATGCTGGCGCACCAGCCACACGATCAGCTGCGTTTCGCGGGAATTCAGGCCGTGCAGTTCGGCGAACTTGAGCACATCCTGAGCGCCGAGTACCGAGTGATCGCCGCCGCGACCTTTGGCGATATCGTGGAACAGCGCGGCAATCAGAATCAACTCCGGCTGTCGCAGACGCGGCCATAGATCCACACACAGCGGATGGCGCTGACGGGTCTCTTCGTTAGCAAAACTTTCCAGCTTGAGCATTACGCGGATGGTGTGTTCATCCACCGTATAGGCATGAAACAGGTCAAACTGCATTTGGCCGACAATATGCGACCATTGCGGCATATAGGCCCACAACACGCTGTGGCGATGCATCGGCAGCAGACCGCGGCTCACCGCGCCCGGATGGCGTAACATACTGAGAAACAGCGATCGAGCTTCCGGGATGTAGCACAGCGGCTGCGTTAAATGACGGCGGGCATGACGCAGATGGCGCAGCGTGGTGGAGTAAATCCCGCTGATCGCGCTGTTACGCACCATGATGTAAAACATCCGCAGTATCGCTTCTGGTTTGCGGATAAACAGATCGTCGTTGCGCAGGTCGATCAACGTGCCGCGCAGTTGAAAGTCGTCATCAATCGGGCGCGGTTTTTCATCGGCGGGCATGGCGAGGATCGCCTCGTCGAACAGTTGCAACAGCATGTGATTCAGTTCGCTGACCCGTCGGGTGACGCGGAAATAGTCTTTCATCATCCGCTCGATAGGCTCGTTGCCTTCGCCGCCGTAGTTTAGCCTTTGCGCCACGCTGAGCTGGCGGTCAAACAGCAGGCGGTTGTCGTAACGACTAACGACCAGATGCAGGGCGAAGCGAATCCGCCACAGGATATGCAAACATTCATTCAGCTCGGCGCGTTCAGCCAGTGTCAAAAAGCCGAAGCCGACCATTTCGTCCAGTGAGGTGGCGCCAAAATGGCGGCGGGCCACCCATTGCAGGGTATGGATATCGCGCAGGCCGCCGGGACTGCTTTTGATGTCCGGCTCCAGGTTGTAGCTGGTGCCGTGATAGCGCTGGTGGCGCTGATTCTGCTCTTCCACTTTGGCGGCGTAAAACTTATCGGAAGGCCAGAAACCTTCGCTAAAAATATGCTTTTGCAGCTCCAGAAACAGCGCCACATCGCCGATCAGCAGGCGAGTTTCAATCAGGTTGGTGGCGACGGTTAAATCTGATAATCCTTCCAGCAGACACTCTTCCAGCGTACGCACGCTATGCCCAACCTCCAGCCTCACGTCCCATAGCAGCGTTAACAGCTCACCGACTTTCTCGGCCTGCGCATCAGGCAGCTTTTTACGACTCAGGATCAGCAGGTCAATATCGGAAAGCGGGTGCAGTTCGCCTCGCCCGTAGCCGCCAACGGCAACCAGCGCCAGATCGGCTATTTGCCCGAACCCAGCTTCTATCCACAAACGCTGTAGCAGTTGGTCAATAAATTCGGTGCGGGCCTCAATGAGCTGTTCTGCGGAAATTCCACTGTCAAACGCTTCGCCTAACCAGTTCTGGAAGGTGTCGATATGCGCTTTAATGCCGGAGCAGTTGAGATCTTGCTGTGGCCATGTCCCTGGGTTTTGCGGTTGGCCAGGCAGGGTGGGGAGGGCAGTATTTGCGTGCTGTTCAGGAAGAGTATTCATTATGCGCCACCCATTAAAAAGCCGGATGATGGCGTGAACGCCTTATCCGGCCTACTAAGTAGTACAATTTGTAGGCCTGATAAGATGCGAATGCATCGCCATCAGGCAAAACATTATTCGCCGTGTGTGATGATCGCCGGGATGGTGTCATCCTTGCGTAACGTCAGAATTTCACAGCCGTTTTCCGTCACTACAATAGTATGCTCGTACTGTGCAGACAAGCTCCGGTCTTTGGTTTTCACCGTCCAGCCGTCTTTCATGGTGCGGATGCGGTAATCACCGGCATTCAGCATCGGTTCTATGGTGAACGTCATGCCCGGCTGCAGTACCACACCACCGTCGTCTGCATCGTAGTGCAGAACCTGTGGCTCTTCATGGAAGCCGCGACCGATACCGTGACCGCAGTATTCACGAACAACAGAGAAACCTTCGCCTTCCGCGTATTTCTGAATTGCAGCGCCCAGCGTGCGCAGGCGAATGCCCGGTTTTACCATCCGCAGCGCCAGGTACAGGCTTTCCTGCGTGACGCGGCACAGACGCTCGCCCAGAATAGTAGGTTTGCCGACGATAAACATCTTGGAGGTATCGCCGTGGTACTCGTCTTTAATTACGGTGACGTCGATGTTAACGATATCGCCGTCTTTCAGAAGTTTGGCGTCGTCCGGGATCCCGTGGCACACCACTTCATTAATAGAGATACATACGGATTTCGGATAGCCGTGATAGCCCAGGCAGGCGGAAATGGCCTGCTGCTCATTCACGATATAGTCATTACAGAGGCGATCCAGCTCGCCGGTGCTGACGCCCGGTTTAACAAACGGCGCGATCATTTCCAGTACATCAGCGGCCAGGCGGCCAGCGACGCGCATTTTTTCGATTTCTTCAGGGGTCTTGATTGAGATAGCCATAAATTCTGTCCATCAGTGCCGATGATATCGGCAATAATTGTTTAAGTGCTGCCAATGGTATCAGTCTGGGGTGTACCCTGCCAAATTGAGAATCATTCTGAACTTCGCCTTTCGTGCCACAGATGCGTTGGCTACATTTTTTCACCCCAGTCACTTACTGGTTGTAAGCTCCCGGGGATTCAAAAATTTGCCGCCTTCCTGTAACACGAAATTCATCGTTCATTCAGCACAGACCGCCAACAATTATTGGTGTCGGTGGCGTATTTGTGGTATAAAGCGCGCCGGACTTCCGATCCATTCGAAGACTACACACGATGGACGGGAGCGACAAATCTCACTTTGTGTAACAACACACACGTATCGGCACATATTCCGGGGTGCCCTTTGGGGTCGGTAATATGGGATGCGTGGAGGCTTAACCCCAACTTTTATATATAGAGGTTTTAATCATGGCAACTGTTTCCATGCGCGACATGCTCAAGGCTGGTGTTCACTTCGGTCACCAGACCCGTTACTGGAACCCGAAAATGAAGCCGTTCATCTTCGGTGCGCGTAACAAAGTTCACATCATCAACCTTGAGAAAACTGTACCGATGTTCAACGAAGCTCTGGCTGAACTGAACAAGATCTCTGCTCGTAAAGGTAAAATCCTTTTCGTTGGTACTAAACGCGCTGCAAGCGAAGCGGTGAAAGAAGCTGCTAACAGCTGCGACCAGTTCTTCGTGAACCATCGCTGGCTGGGCGGTATGCTGACTAACTGGAAAACCGTTCGTCAGTCCATCAAACGTCTGAAAGATCTGGAAACTCAGTCTCAGGACGGTACTTTCGAAAAGCTGACCAAGAAAGAAGCGCTGATGCGTACTCGTGAGCTTGAGAAACTGGAAAACAGCCTGGGCGGTATCAAAGACATGGGCGGTCTGCCGGACGCTCTGTTCGTAATCGATGCTGACCACGAGCACATTGCTATCAAAGAAGCAAACAACCTGGGTATCCCAGTATTTGCTATCGTTGATACCAACTCTGATCCGGACGGTGTTGACTTCGTTATCCCGGGTAACGACGACGCAATCCGTGCTGTGACCCTGTACCTGGGCGCTGTAGCTACTACCGTTCGTGAAGGCCGTTCTCAGGATCTGGCTTCCCAGGCGGAAGAAAGCTTCGTAGAAGCTGAATAATAAGGCACGCTCGTTAGAGCCCTTATAGACCAGGTAGTATCACGTTTGGTTAGGGGGCCTGTATATGGCCCCCTTTTTCACTTTTAAATCTGTGCGGTTTCATGCCGGGCAGATCAAATCTTCCGAGGATTTTAGAATGGCTGAAATTACCGCATCCCTGGTAAAAGAGCTGCGTGAGCGTACTGGCGCAGGCATGATGGATTGCAAAAAAGCACTGACTGAAGCTAATGGCGACATCGAGCTGGCAATCGAAAACATGCGTAAGTCCGGTGCAATCAAAGCGGCGAAAAAAGCAGGCAACGTTGCTGCTGACGGCGTAATCAAAACCAAAATCGACGGCAACATCGCTTTCATTCTGGAAGTTAACTGCCAGACTGACTTCGTTGCTAAAGATGCTGGTTTCCAGGCATTTGCTGACAAAGTACTGGACGCTGCCGTTGCTGGCAAAATCACTGACGTTGAAGTTCTGAAAGCACAGTTCGAAGAAGAACGTGTTGCTCTGGTTGCTAAAATCGGTGAGAACATCAACATCCGTCGCGTTGCTTCCCTGGAAGGCGAAGTTCTGGGTAACTACCAGCACGGTGCTCGTATCGGTGTTCTGGTTGCTGCAACTGGCGCTGACGAAGAACTGGTTAAACAGCTGGCAATGCACGTTGCTGCAAGCAAACCAGAATTCGTTAAGCCGGAAGACGTTTCCGCTGAAGTGGTAGAAAAAGAATACCAGGTTCAGCTGGACATCGCTATGCAGTCTGGCAAGCCGAAAGAAATCGCAGAGAAAATGGTTGAAGGCCGCATGAAGAAATTCACCGGCGAAGTTTCTCTGACCGGTCAGCCTTTCGTCATGGAACCGAGCAAATCTGTTGGTCAGCTGCTGAAAGAGCATAACGCTGACGTAACTGGTTTCATCCGCTTTGAAGTGGGTGAAGGCATCGAGAAAGTTGAGACTGACTTTGCAGCAGAAGTTGCTGCGATGTCCAAGCAGTCTTAATTTTTAAAGGAGCCGCCTGAGGGCGGCTTCTTTTTGTGTCTGGCTTGTAAATTCAGCGAACCGCTATAGTGGTCATGCTGAAAAGCGACATACAATGTCGCCGGAATTAACTCATCTCATTCGTTGACAGTCTCAGGAAAGAAACATGGCTACCAATGCAAAACCCGTCTACAAACGTATTCTGCTTAAGTTAAGTGGCGAAGCTCTGCAAGGTTCAGAAGGCTTCGGTATTGATGCAAGCATCCTCGACCGCATGGCTCAGGAAATCAAAGAGCTGGTTGAGCTGGGTATTCAGGTTGGCGTAGTGATTGGTGGTGGTAACCTGTTCCGTGGCGCTGGTCTGGCGAAAGCGGGGATGAACCGCGTTGTGGGCGACCACATGGGCATGTTAGCCACCGTAATGAACGGTCTGGCGATGCGCGATGCGCTTCACCGCGCCTATGTGAACGCTCGCTTGATGTCCGCAATTCCTCTGAACGGCGTGTGTGATAACTACAGCTGGGCCGAAGCTATCAGCCTGCTGCGTAACAACCGCGTTGTTATTTTGTCTGCGGGTACCGGCAATCCGTTCTTCACCACCGATTCTGCAGCCTGCCTGCGCGGTATTGAAATTGAAGCGGATGTGGTTCTGAAAGCCACCAAAGTCGATGGCGTATTTACTGCCGACCCGGCTAAAGATCCAACGGCGACCATGTACGAACAGTTGACCTACACTGAAGTACTGGATAAAGAGCTGAAAGTAATGGATCTTGCCGCGTTCACGCTGGCTCGTGACCACAAATTACCGATTCGTGTCTTTAACATGAACAAACCAGGTGCACTGCGCCGTGTTGTTATGGGTGAAAAAGAAGGCACGTTAATCACGGAATAATTCCCGTTGCGGCTAAATGCAGGTAATATTCCGCTTTAATGTCGCGGGATACGTCCCTCAAAATTAATCAAGACTATACTTGTCACATCTTGCGTGGCGGGTATGGTCTGACTGAAACAAGCTTTCAAGGATTCGTAACGTGATCAACGATATCAGAAAAGATGCTGAAGTACGCATGGACAAATGCGTCGAAGCGTTCAAAAACCAAATCAGCAAAATTCGCACGGGTCGTGCTTCTCCTAGCCTGCTGGATGGTATTGTCGTGGAATATTACGGCACGCCGACTCCGCTGCGCCAGCTGGCAAGCGTAACGGTTGAAGATTCCCGTACCCTGAAAATCAACGTATTTGACCGTTCTATGGGTCCAGCCGTTGAGAAAGCAATCATGGCTTCCGACCTCGGTCTGAATCCAAGCTCTGCGGGCTCTGACATCCGCGTTCCGCTGCCGCCGCTGACCGAAGAGCGTCGTAAAGATCTGACCAAGATCGTACGTGGTGAAGCTGAAGGCGCGCGTGTTGCGGTACGTAACGTACGCCGCGATGCAAACGACAAAGTGAAAGCGTTGTTGAAAGAAAAAGAGATCAGCGAAGATGACGATCGCCGTTCTCAGGACGACGTACAGAAACTGACTGACGCAGCAATCAAAAAAGTTGATGCGGCGCTGGCAGAGAAAGAAGCAGAACTGATGCAGTTCTGATTCGCCTGTACGCTAAAAACGCCGCTTAGAAGGCCTGAGAAGGCTGGATGGCGGCGTTTTGCTTTTTTCTGTCTACATACTCTAAATAATTCAAGTTGCAGGAAGGCGGTGACGCCAAAGGCCGAGTAAAGCCAACGTACATGCAACTTGAAGTATGACGAGTAAAATTCTTCTGGATGTCCGATGAAGCAATTAACCATCCTGGGATCAACCGGTTCCATTGGTTGCAGTACGCTGGATGTAGTACGCCATAACCCGGAAAAATTTCGTGTTGCTGCGTTGGTGGCGGGTAAAAATGTTGCCCGTATGGTAGAGCAATGCCTGGAGTTTGCGCCTCGCTATGCGGTAATGGATGATGAAAAAAGTGCGGCACAGGTAAAAGCTGCTCTTTTGGCACAGGGTAGCCGTACCGAGGTGATGAGCGGACAGCAGGCTGCCTGTGATATGGCTGCGCTGGATGATGTTGATCAGGTCATGGCGGCGATTGTCGGCGCAGCGGGTTTGCTGCCGACGCTGGCGGCAATTCGTGCGAGCAAAAGCATTTTGCTGGCGAATAAAGAATCTCTGGTGACCTGCGGTCGTCTGTTTATGGACGACGTGAAACGCCACAAAGCGCAGCTTTTGCCGGTAGATAGCGAGCATAACGCGATTTTTCAGAGTTTACCGCAACCTATCCAACACAATCTGGGATACGCTGACCTTGAGCAAAACGGCGTCATGTCAGTTCTGCTTACCGGGTCTGGTGGCCCATTCCGTGAAACGCCATTGCGCGATCTGGTCTCTATGACTCCCGATCAGGCATGCCGTCATCCGAATTGGTCGATGGGACGAAAAATCTCTGTCGATTCCGCCACCATGATGAACAAAGGTCTGGAATACATTGAAGCGCGTTGGTTATTTAATGCCAGTGCAAGCCAGATGGAAGTGCTGATTCACCCGCAGTCGGTTATTCATTCGATGGTCCGTTATCAGGATGGTAGTGTTCTGGCGCAGTTGGGTGAACCTGATATGCGTACACCTATTGCCCATACGATGGCATGGCCAGAACGTGTGACGTCCGGTGTTAAGCCTGTCGACTTTTGCAAACTCAGTGCGTTGACGTTTTCCGCACCTGATTACCAGCGTTATCCGTGCCTGAAACTGGCGATGGACGCGTTTGAGCAAGGTCAGGCGGCGACGACCGCACTCAATGCCGCGAATGAAATTACCGTTGCCGCATTCCTGGCGCAGCAGATCCGATTTACCGATATTGCCGATCTCAATTTATCTGTACTGGATAAGATGGATTTGCAGGAACCGCAGAGCGTTGACGACGTGTTGAAGGTCGATGCCATCGCGCGGGAAGTCGCCAGAAAAGAAGTGATGCGACTCTCAAGCTGATGATAATCCCTCTACGGAGAATCGTGCTATTTGTTAGCGTTGGGCTTCAGTGATATAGTCTGCGCCACCCGATCGCGGGTATTTGCTTTTTTTCGGTCGGGTAAGCCGTGGTTTGACACGGCTTTTTTGTGGATAGGCTTCAGTATTCCTGAGTACCGTAAATCCTTTCAGGGACTAATAACGCGTTATGTTGTCTGCAACTAAACCATTAAGCGAAAATTTGCCAGCACATGGTTGTCGCCATGTCGCAATTATCATGGATGGCAATGGCCGCTGGGCGAAAAAGCAAGGGAAGATTCGCGCCTTTGGGCATAAGGCTGGAGCAAAATCCGTCCGCCGGGCTGTCTCTTTTGCTGCCAATAACGGTATTGATGCGTTAACGCTGTATGCCTTTAGCAGTGAGAACTGGAACCGACCTGCGCAGGAAGTGAGCGCGTTAATGGAACTGTTTGTGTGGGCACTTGATAGCGAAGTGAAAAACCTGCATCGCCATAACGTACGCCTGCGTATTATCGGGGATATCAGTCGATTTAACTCACGTTTGCAAGAACGGATTCGCAAATCAGAAGCGATTACCGCCCAGAATACCGGGTTGACGCTGAATATTGCAGCGAATTACGGTGGACGGTGGGATATTGTCCAGGGAGTCAGGCAACTGGCACAACAGGTGCAGGACGGTGTGCTGCATCCTGAGCAAATCGATGAAGAGATGCTTGGGCAGCAAATTTGTATGCATGAGCTGGCTCCTGTGGATTTAGTGATAAGGACTGGGGGAGAGCACCGAATTAGTAATTTTCTGTTGTGGCAAATTGCCTACGCCGAACTTTACTTTACCGATGTTCTCTGGCCCGATTTCGATGAACAAGACTTTGAAGGTGCGCTGCATGCCTTTGCTAATCGTGAGCGTCGTTTCGGCGGCACCGAACCCGGTGATGAAAAAGCCTGATGGGGGTCGCTTTTGCTGAAGTATCGCCTGATTTCTGCTTTTGTTTTAATACCCGTTGTCATCGCGGCGCTGTTTTTGCTGCCGCCGGTGGGGTTCGCCATTGTTACGTTGGTCGTCTGTATGTTGGCCGCCTGGGAGTGGGGACAGTTAAGCGGTTTTACCACGCGTACGCAGCGAGTCTGGCTGGCGGTTTTGTGCGGGCTATTGCTGGCACTGATGCTATTTTTGCTGCCAGAATACCATCGCGATATCCATCAACCGCTGCTTGAAGTATCGCTGTGGGCGTCGCTGGGCTGGTGGGGCGTAGCGCTGTTACTGGTATTGTTTTACCCAGGGTCTGCGTCGGTCTGGCGTAATTCCAAAACATTACGCATAATTTTCGGCGTGTTAACCATTGTCCCGTTCTTTTGGGGAATGCTGGCGCTACGTGCATGGCACTATGATGAGAATCATTATAGTGGCGCGCTATGGCTGCTGTATGTCATGATCCTCGTTTGGGGAGCGGACTCTGGTGCGTATATGTTTGGTAAGCTATTTGGCAAACATAAGCTGGCCCCGAAGGTTTCTCCTGGTAAAACCTGGCAGGGTTTTTTTGGCGGACTCGCCACTGCGGCCGTGATCTCATGGGGTTATGGCATGTGGGCGAATCTTGAAGTTGCGCCTGTCACCTTGCTCATTTGCTCCATCGTTGCAGCCCTGGCCTCCGTGCTGGGTGACCTGACCGAGAGTATGTTTAAGCGTGAAGCAGGTATTAAGGACAGTGGTCACTTAATTCCAGGACACGGCGGTATTCTGGATCGTATTGATAGCCTGACGGCTGCGGTACCGGTCTTTGCCTGCCTGTTGTTACTGGTGTTCAGGACGCTCTAACGGATGGTCTTATGCTGAGTATTCTCTGGAATTTGGCTGCATTCATCATCGCACTTGGTGTGCTTATCACCGTGCATGAATTTGGTCATTTCTGGGTTGCGCGGCGCTGCGGAGTCCGCGTCGAACGCTTTTCCATTGGCTTTGGAAAAGCGCTTTGGCGGCGTACCGATAAATCAGGTACGGAATACGTCATCGCCATGATTCCTCTCGGCGGTTACGTCAAAATGCTGGATGAGCGCGCTGAACCGGTCGCACCGGAATTGCGCCATTACGCCTTCAACAATAAAACGGTTGGACAACGTGCTGCCATTATCGCCGCGGGTCCGATTGCAAACTTCCTTTTTGCTATTTTTGCTTATTGGCTGGTGTTTATCATTGGTGTCCCTGGCGTTCGTCCGGTTGTTGGTGAAATAACACCCAACTCGATTGCTGCACAGGCGCAAATTCAGCCGGGTACGGAACTAAAAGCGGTTGATGGCATCGAAACCCCTGATTGGGATGCCGTGCGATTGCAACTGGTATCCAAAATTGGCGATGAGCATACGACCCTCAGCGTGGCGCAATTTGGCAGTAACCAGCGACAGGACAAAACGCTGGATTTACGCCATTGGGCATTTGAGCCAGACAAAGAGGATCCTGTCTCTAGTTTGGGCATGCGTCCGCGTGGTCCGCAGATTGAACCGGTACTGTCAGAAGTGCAGGTTAACTCCGCTGCAAGTAAGGCAGGTTTGCAAGCTGGCGACAGGATCGTTAAAGTCAATGGTCAGTCGCTGACGCAATGGATGACGTTCGTGACGCTGGTGCGCGATAATCCGGATACGCCGTTAGCGCTAGATATTGAAAGACAAGGAAGTTCCTTGTCTTTAACGTTAACCCCAGATTCAAAACAGGTTAACGGTAAGGCAGAAGGGTTTGCGGGCGTGGTGCCTAAAGTTATTCCTCTGCCTGATGAGTATAAGACTGTACGCCAGTATGGGCCATTCAGCGCCATCCTCGAAGCCTCGGATAAAACGTGGCAGTTGATGAAGCTGACGGTCAGTATGCTGGGAAAATTGATTACCGGTGATGTAAAACTGAACAACCTCAGTGGGCCGATTTCTATCGCCCAGGGGGCTGGGATGTCAGCGGAGTTCGGGATTATTTATTACCTGATGTTCCTTGCGCTTATCAGCGTGAACTTAGGGATAATCAACCTGTTTCCGTTGCCCGTTCTTGACGGGGGGCATCTGCTGTTCCTGGCGATTGAAAAGCTGAAGGGCGGTCCGGTATCCGAGCGGGTTCAAGACTTTAGTTATCGCATTGGCTCTATCTTGCTGGTGTTGTTAATGGGGCTTGCACTTTTCAATGATTTCTCTCGGTTGTAAGAGAGTGTTAGGAAGAACGCATAATAACGATGGCGATGAAAAAGTTGCTCATAGCGTCGCTGCTGTTTAGCAGCGCCACCGTATACGGTGCTGAAGGGTTCGTAGTGAAGGACATTCATTTCGAAGGCCTACAGCGAGTCGCCGTTGGTGCGGCTCTCCTCAGTATGCCGGTGCGCACAGGCGACACGGTTAATGATGAAGACATCAGTAATACCATTCGTGCTCTGTTCGCCACCGGAAACTTTGAGGATGTCCGCGTCCTGCGCGATGGTGATACCCTTCTGGTTCAGGTAAAAGAACGTCCGACGATTGCCAGCATCACTTTCTCCGGTAACAAATCGGTGAAAGATGACATGCTGAAGCAAAACCTCGAGGCGTCTGGCGTGCGTGTTGGCGAGTCTCTGGATCGCACAACGCTTGCCGATATCGAAAAGGGCCTGGAAGATTTCTACTATAGCGTCGGTAAGTACAGCGCCAGTGTGAAAGCGGTGGTGACGCCGTTGCCGCGTAACCGCGTTGACCTCAAGCTGGTCTTCCAGGAAGGTGTTTCGGCGAAGATCCAACAGATCAATATCGTCGGCAACCATGCCTTCTCGACTGACGAACTTATCTCTCACTTCCAGTTGCGTGACGAAGTGCCGTGGTGGAACGTGGTGGGCGATCGTAAATACCAGAAACAGAAGCTGGCGGGCGACCTTGAAACCCTGCGTAGCTACTATCTGGATCGCGGTTATGCTCGCTTCAATATTGATTCCACTCAGGTCAGCCTGACGCCGGATAAAAAAGGCATCTACATCACCGTTAACATCACTGAAGGCGAGCAGTACAAGCTTTCTGGGGTTCAGGTGAGCGGTAACCTGGCCGGGCACTCCGCCGAAATTGAGACCCTGACGAAGATCGAGCCAGGTGAACTCTATAACGGCACCAAAGTGACCAAAATGGAAGATGACATCAAGAAGCTTCTGGGTCGCTATGGCTATGCCTATCCGCGCGTTCAGTCGCAGCCTGAAATCAACGACGCCGACAAAACCGTTAAATTACGTGTAAACGTGGATGCGGGTAACCGTTTCTATGTGCGTAAGATCCGTTTTGAAGGTAACGACACTTCTAAAGACTCCGTTCTGCGTCGCGAAATGCGTCAGATGGAAGGCGCATGGTTGGGCAGCGATCTGGTCGACCAGGGTAAAGAGCGTCTGAACCGTCTGGGTTACTTTGAAACCGTTGATACCGATACTCAGCGTGTTCCGGGCAGCCCGGATCAGGTTGATGTGGTCTACAAGGTCAAAGAGCGTAACACCGGTAGCTTTAACTTCGGCGTCGGTTACGGTACCGAGAGCGGCGTGAGCTTCCAGGCTGGCGTTCAGCAAGATAACTGGTTAGGTACCGGTTATTCTGTCGGGATTAACGGCACCAAAAACGACTACCAGACCTATACTGAGTTGTCTGTCACTAACCCGTACTTCACCGTTGATGGTGTGAGCCTTGGTGGCCGCGTCTTCTATAACGACTTTGAAGCGGATGATGCAGACCTGTCCGACTATACCAACAAAAGTTATGGTACAGACGTGACGCTGGGCTTCCCGGTCAACGAATACAACACGTTGCGTGCGGGCCTGGGTTATGTACATAACAAACTGTCCAATATGCAGCCGCAGGTTGCGATGGATCGTTATCTTGAGTCAATGGGTGAGACCAATACCAACAGCTTTGCTGCGGATGACTTCACCTTTAACTATGGTTGGACATATAACAAGCTTGACCGCGGCTACTTCCCAACGGAAGGTACGCGCGTCAACCTGAACGGCAAAGTGACCATTCCGGGTTCTGACAACGAATACTATAAAGCGACGTTGGATACCGCGACCTATGTGCCGATCGATGACGATCATAAATGGGTCGTCCTGGGTCGTACCAAGGTAGGTTATGGAGACGGTATAGGCAGCAAAGAGTTGCCGTTCTACGAGAACTTCTATGCGGGTGGCTCCAGCACCGTGCGTGGTTTCCAGTCTAATACCATCGGTCCGAAAGCGGTCTATAAACCTGGGGCTTACGCCGGCGATACTGACAGCTACGAAGAGTGTACCAATAAAGACGGTTCGTACTGTAAATCAGACGATGCGGTCGGTGGTAACGCCATGGCCGTAGCCAGCCTGGAATTTATTACCCCGACGCCGTTTATCAGCGATAAGTATGCTAACTCGGTCCGTACCTCCTTCTTCTGGGATATGGGTACCGTTTGGGATACTAACTGGCAGGATAGCGATCAAACTCGCGCTATTGGGGTTCCAGATTACGGTGATCCGAGCAATATCCGTATGTCTGCAGGTATCGCGTTACAATGGATGTCCCCATTGGGGCCGTTGGTTTTCTCCTACGCCCAGCCGTTCAAGAAGTACGATGGAGACAAAGCGGAACAGTTCCAGTTTAACATTGGTAAAACCTGGTAACTGTTCTTCGCAAAGGAATGTAGTGGTAGTGTAGCGATGACTTTAGGCGATCTTGCATGGGATCGCCTGGCCACGCAAAGAACTGCACCTTCGGGTGCAAATGGGATGGTAAGGAGTTAATTGTGAAAAAGTGGTTATTAGCTGCAGGTCTCGGTTTAGCGATGGCAACGTCCGCACAGGCTGCTGACAAAATTGCAATCGTCAATATGGGTAGCCTGTTCCAACAGGTTGCACAGAAGACGGGTGTTTCTGCTACGCTGGAAAACGAGTTCAAAGGCCGTGCCAGCGAACTGCAGCGTATGGAATCCGATCTGCAATCTAAAATGCAGCGTCTGCAATCAATGAAAGCAGGTAGCGATCGTACCAAGCTGGAAAAAGACGTCATGGCTCAGCGCCAGACTTTCTCTCAGAAAGCTCAGGCTTTCGAGCAGGATCGTGCACGTCGTTCCAACGAAGAACGTGGCAAACTGGTTACTCGTATCCAGACAGCTGTGAAATCTGTTGCCAGCAGCCAGAGCATTGATCTGGTCGTTGACGCAAACACCGTTGCATACAACAGCAGCGATGTAAAAGACATCACCGCTGACGTACTGAAACAGGTTAAATAAGTAATGCCTTCAATTCGACTGGCTGATTTAGCAGAGCAGTTGGATGCAGAATTACACGGTGATGGCGATATCGTCATCACCGGCGTAGCGTCCATGCAATCTGCGCAAACTGGCAATATCACGTTCATGGTGAATCCTAAATACCGTGAACATTTAGGCGTATGCCAGGCGTCTGCCGTTGTGATGACGCAGGACGATCTTCCTTTTGCTAAGAGTGCGGCGCTGGTAGTGAAGAATCCCTACCTGACCTATGCACGTATGGCGCAAATTTTAGATACCACGCCTCAGCCTGCACAGAACATTGCACCCAGTGCAGCGATCGATGCGACGGCGAAGCTGGGTAATAATGTCTCTGTGGGCGCAAATGCGGTCATTGAGTCTGGCGTAGAACTGGGCGATAACGTGGTTATCGGTGCAGGTTGCTTCGTCGGAAAAAATACCAAAATCGGTGCAGGTTCACGCTTGTGGGCGAATGTGACGATTTACCACGACATCCAGATCGGTGAAAATTGCCTGATCCAGTCCAGCACCGTCGTTGGATCTGATGGATTTGGTTACGCGAACGATCGTGGTAACTGGGTGAAGATCCCCCAGCTTGGTCGCGTGATTATCGGCGATCGCGTCGAGATCGGCGCTTGTACCACCATTGACCGTGGTGCTCTGGACGATACTGTGATCGGTAATGGTGTTATCATTGATAACCAGTGCCAGATTGCGCATAACGTTGTGATTGGCGACAATACGGCGGTAGCCGGTGGCGTCATTATGGCGGGTAGCCTGAAGATTGGCCGTTATTGCATGATTGGCGGTGCCAGCGTGATCAATGGGCATATGGAAATATGCGACAAAGTTACGGTAACTGGCATGGGTATGGTGATGCGTCCTATCACTGAACCTGGCGTCTACTCCTCAGGCATTCCGCTACAACCCAACAAGGTATGGCGTAAAACAGCTGCACTGGTGATGAATATTGATGATATGAGCAAGCGCCTCAAAGCGATTGAGCGCAAGGTTAATCAACAAGACTAAAGCACCTTTTTTGCATGTCTGACTTTTCGGCCTGTCCCATTCATACGATTGCGACAGGCCGTGTTATTATTGCCTTTTAGTATATTTTGACAGGAAGAGTATTTTGACTACTAACACTCATACTCTGCATATTGAAGAGATTTTAGAACTTCTGCCGCACCGTTTTCCGTTTCTGCTGGTTGACCGCGTGCTGGATTTTGAAGAAGGTCGTTTTCTGCGCGCAGTGAAAAATGTATCCGTTAACGAGCCTTTCTTTCAGGGCCACTTCCCGGGTAAACCTATTTTCCCTGGCGTATTGATTCTGGAAGCGATGGCACAGGCTACCGGTATCCTCGCGTTTAAAAGCGTAGGAAAACTGGAACCAGGCGAACTGTATTATTTCGCTGGTATTGATGAAGCACGCTTTAAGCGTCCTGTCGTGCCTGGCGATCAGATGATCATGGAAGTGACTTTCGAGAAAACGCGCCGTGGCCTGACCCGTTTTAAAGGGGTTGCGCTGGTCGACGGTAAAGTTGTGTGCGAAGCAACGATGATGTGTGCCCGTAGCCGGGAGGCCTGATACGTGATTGATAAATCCGCCTTTATTCACCCGACCGCCATTGTAGAAGAGGGCGCCAGCATTGGTGCCAATGCTCACATTGGCCCATTTTGTATTGTTGGACCCCATGTTGAAATTGGTGAGGGTACCGTACTGAAGTCTCACGTTGTCGTGAATGGCCATACAAAAATTGGTCGCGATAACGAGATCTATCAGTTTGCCTCCATCGGTGAAGTTAACCAGGATCTTAAATATGCTGGTGAACCGACCCGTGTGGAAATTGGCGATCGCAACCGCATCCGCGAAAGCGTCACCATTCATCGTGGCACAGTGCAGGGCGGTGGAGTGACGAAGGTGGGCAGCGATAACTTACTGATGATTAATGCGCACGTCGCGCATGATTGTACGGTAGGCAACCGCTGTATTCTGGCGAATAACGCCACGCTTGCCGGACATGTTTCGCTTGATGATTTTGTTATCATCGGCGGCATGACTGCGGTGCATCAGTTCTGCATCATCGGTGCGCATGTGATGGTTGGTGGCTGTTCTGGTGTGGCCCAGGATGTGCCTCCGTACGTTATCGCCCAAGGCAACCACGCGACGCCGTTTGGCGTCAATATCGAAGGTTTGAAGCGTCGTGGATTCACCCGCGAAGCGATTACCGCGATTCGTAACGCCTACAAAGCGTTGTACCGTAGCGGTAAAACGCTGGAAGAAGTGAAACCCGAAATCGCGGAACTGGCGAAACAGTATCCCGAAGTTCAGGCTTTCAGCGACTTCTTTGAGCGCTCAACGCGTGGCCTGATTCGTTAATGACTGAACAGCGTCCTTTAACGATAGCCCTCGTCGCCGGAGAAACCTCCGGCGATATTCTTGGTGCAGGGTTAATTCGTGCACTCAAGGCTCGCGTTCCCAATGCGCGTTTTGTTGGCGTGGCGGGGCCGCTGATGCAGGCCGAAGGCTGTGAAGCCTGGTACGAAATGGAAGAGCTGGCGGTCATGGGTATTGTTGAAGTGCTCGGACGCCTGCGCCGTTTACTGCATATTCGTGCCGACCTCACTCGCCGATTCACCGAATTAAAGCCGGATGTTTTCGTCGGCATTGATGCACCTGATTTCAACATTACCCTCGAAGGGAACTTGAAAAAACAGGGCATTAAAACCATTCATTATGTCAGTCCGTCCGTCTGGGCGTGGCGACAGAAACGCGTTTTCAAAATAGGCAGATCCACCAACATGGTGCTGGCCTTTCTGCCTTTCGAAAAAGCGTTTTATGACAAATTTAACGTCCCGTGCCGCTTTATCGGTCATACCATGGCGGATGCCATGCCATTGGACCCGGATAAAAATGCGGCGCGTGATGTTCTGGGCATTCCTCATGACGCTCACTGCCTGGCGCTACTGCCAGGAAGCCGCGGTGCAGAAGTGGAGATGCTCAGCGCCGATTTTCTGAAAACGGCGCAGCTATTACGCCAGCATTATCCGGATCTCGAAGTGGTGGTGCCGTTGGTGAATGCCAAACGTCGCGAGCAGTTTGAACGCATTAAAGCGGAAGTTGCACCGGAGCTTTCTGTACATCTGCTCAATGGTATGGGACGTGAAGCAATGGTGGCCAGCGATGCCGCACTGCTGGCTTCAGGTACCGCCGCGCTGGAATGTATGCTGGCAAAATGCCCGATGGTGGTTGGCTACCGTATGAAACCCTTCACCTTTTGGCTGGCGAAGCGCCTGGTGAAAACGGATTACGTTTCGCTACCTAACCTGCTGGCGGGAAGAGAACTGGTTAAAGAGCTGTTGCAGGAAGAGTGTGAACCGCAGGCGCTGTCGCAAGCGCTGTTGCCGTTGCTGGCAAATGGTAAAACCAGCCATGCGATGCACGACACATTCCGTGAACTGCACCAGCAGATCCGTTGCAATGCTGATGAGCAGGCGGCGGATGCGGTCCTGGAGTTAGCGCAATGATTGAATTTGTGTATCCGCATACGCATTTAGTGGCGGGTGTGGATGAAGTCGGGCGCGGCCCTTTGGTTGGCGCAGTCGTCACAGCTGCCGTCATTCTGGATCCGGCTCGCCCTATTATCGGTCTTAACGACTCAAAAAAACTGTCAGAAAAACGTCGCCTGGCGCTGTTTGATGAAATTAAAGAAAAAGCGTTAAGCTGGAGCCTTGGTCGGGCGGAACCGCATGAAATCGACGAGCTGAACATTTTGCATGCCACCATGCTGGCCATGCAGCGTGCTGTTGCGGGTCTGCATATTGCGCCCGAATACGTGCTGATTGACGGCAATCGTTGCCCGGCATTACCGGTACCGTCGATGGCGGTGGTCAAAGGTGATAGCCGCGTGGCGGAGATTAGCGCCGCATCGATTCTGGCAAAAGTGACCCGTGACGCTGAAATGGCGGCGCTGGATACGGTTTTTCCACAGTATGGTTTTGCACAGCACAAAGGCTATCCAACCGCATTTCATCTGGAAAAATTGGCACTGCATGGTGCGACTGAGCACCATCGCCGCAGCTTTGGCCCCGTCAAACGCGCACTGGGACTCTCGTCCTGATTCTTGTGTCGAAGGAATCTGAAGATGTCTGAACCACGTTTCGTCCACCTACGGGTGCACAGCGACTACTCCATGATCGATGGGCTGGCGAAAACCGGGCCGCTGGTGAAAAAGGCGGCCGCTTTAGGCATGCCTGCGCTGGCGATCACCGATTTTACCAACCTGTGTGGTCTGGTGAAGTTTTACGGAGCGGGCCACGGCGCGGGTATCAAGCCGATAGTTGGCGCAGATTTTCATGTCCGCAGTGAGCTGTTGGGCGATGAACTCACGCAGCTCACCGTGCTGGCCGCAAATAATACCGGCTATCAGAACCTGACGTTGTTGATTTCGAAAGCCTATCAGCGCGGCTATGGCGCAGAAGGACCGGTTATCGACCGGGACTGGTTGGTTGAGCTAAAAGAAGGTTTGATTTTGCTCTCCGGCGGTCGCATGGGCGATGTCGGACGCAGCCTGCTGCGCGGCAATAGCGCACTGGTTGACGAGTGCGTGGCGTTTTACGAAGAACATTTTCCCAATTGCTATTTCCTCGAACTGATTCGCACCGGCAGGCAAGATGAAGAAAATTATCTGCACGCAGCTGTAGCGCTAGCCGAAACGCGTGGTCTACCGGTGGTGGCGACTAACGATGTCCGCTTCCTGGAAACCGGAGATTTCGACGCGCATGAAATCCGCGTAGCAATCCACGACGGGTTCACCCTTGATGACCCGAAACGCCCGCGTAACTATTCGCCGCAGCAGTACATGCGCAGCGAAGATGAGATGTGCGAGCTGTTCTCCGATATTCCGGAAGCACTGCAAAACACCGTCGAGATAGCCAAACGCTGCAACGTGACGGTGCGTCTGGGCGAATACTTCCTGCCGCAGTTCCCGACCGGCGATATGACCACCGAGGATTTCCTCGTGGCGAAATCACGCGAAGGGCTGGAAGAACGTCTCGAATTTTTGTTCCCTGACCCTGAAGTTCGTGCGCAAAAGCGCCCGCCTTACGATGAACGTCTGGAAGTTGAACTTAAAGTTATCAACCAGATGGGATTCCCTGGCTACTTCCTGATCGTTATGGAATTTATCCAGTGGTCGAAAGATAACGGCGTACCGGTAGGCCCGGGACGTGGTTCCGGCGCTGGCTCACTTGTCGCCTATGCGCTGAAAATTACCGATCTCGATCCGCTGGAATTTGACCTGCTGTTCGAACGTTTCCTTAACCCGGAACGTGTCTCAATGCCCGACTTCGACGTTGACTTCTGTATGGAGAAACGCGACCAGGTTATCGAGCACGTGGCGGAAATGTACGGTCGTGATGCGGTTTCGCAGATTATTACCTTTGGTACGATGGCTGCAAAAGCGGTTATCCGCGACGTGGGCCGCGTGCTGGGGCATCCGTACGGTTTCGTTGACCGTATTTCGAAACTGGTGCCGCCCGACCCGGGCATGACGCTGGCAAAAGCCTTTGAAGCCGAACCCCAACTGCCAGAAATCTATGAGGCAGATGAAGAGGTTAAAGCGCTGATCGATATGGCGCGTAAGCTGGAAGGCGTCACGCGTAACGCTGGTAAGCACGCCGGTGGTGTGGTTATCGCACCGACAAAAATTACTGATTTTGCGCCTCTGTACTGCGATGAGCAGGGGCTGCACCCGGTTACTCAGTTTGATAAGAACGACGTGGAATATGCCGGTCTTGTGAAGTTCGACTTCCTCGGCCTGCGTACGCTCACCATCATCAACTGGGCGCTGGAAATGATCAACGCGCGCCGTGAAAAGAACGGTGAGCCACCGCTGGATATTGCGGCCATCCCGCTGGATGACAAGAAAAGCTTCGATATGCTGCAACGCTCGGAGACCACGGCGGTCTTCCAGCTTGAATCCCGCGGTATGAAAGACCTGATCAAACGTCTGCAGCCTGACTGCTTCGAAGACATGATCGCACTGGTGGCTCTGTTCCGCCCAGGTCCGCTACAGTCGGGGATGGTAGATAACTTTATCGACCGTAAGCATGGTCGCGAAGAGATTTCCTACCCGGACGTACAATGGCAGCATGAGTGTCTGAAACCGGTACTGGAGCCGACCTACGGCATTATCCTGTATCAGGAACAGGTTATGCAGATTGCCCAGGAGTTGTCCGGGTACACCCTTGGCGGCGCGGATATGCTGCGTCGTGCGATGGGTAAGAAAAAGCCGGAAGAGATGGCTAAGCAGCGCGGCACCTTTGAAGAAGGGGCGAAAAAGCGCGGCGTAGACGGCGAACTGGCGATGAAAATCTTTGACCTGGTGGAGAAATTCGCCGGTTACGGATTTAACAAATCGCACTCCGCAGCCTATGCGCTCGTCTCTTACCAGACGCTGTGGCTGAAGGCGCATTATCCTGCTGAGTTTATGGCGGCGGTAATGACCGCCGATATGGATAACACTGAGAAAGTGGTCGGGCTGGTAGATGAATGCTGGCGTATGGGGCTCAAAATCCTGCCGCCGGATATCAACTCCGGGCTTTACCATTTTCACGTGAATGATGATGGCGAGATTGTTTATGGCATCGGCGCGATAAAAGGCGTGGGTGAAGGACCAATTGAAGCTATTATTGAGGCGCGTAACGAAGGCGGTTACTTCCGTGAGCTGTTTGATCTCTGTGCGCGCACGGATATCAAAAAACTTAACCGCCGGGTGCTGGAAAAGCTAATTATGTCTGGGGCGTTTGATCGCCTTGGTCCGCATCGCGCGGCGTTGATGAATTCGCTCAACGATGCGCTAAAAGCCGCCGATCAGCATGCAAAAGCCGAAGCCATCGGTCAGGCCGATATGTTTGGCGTGCTGGCGGAAGAACCGGAGCAAATTGAACAATCCTATGCCAGTTGCCAACCGTGGCCGGAGCAGGTGGTATTAGATGGTGAGCGTGAAACGTTGGGGCTTTACCTGACGGGACACCCCATCAACCAGTATTTAAAAGAAATTGAGCGCTATGTCGGAGGCTACAGGCTGAAAGACATGCATCCGACAGAACGTGGTAAAGTCACCACGGCTGCGGGGCTCGTCATTGCTGCGCGGGTAATGGTCACCAAGCGCGGCAATCGTATCGGCATCTGTACACTGGATGACCGTTCCGGACGTCTGGAAGTTATGTTGTTTACCGATGCTCTGGATAAATACCAGCAATTGCTGGAAAAAGACCGCATACTTATCGTCAGCGGACAGGTCAGCTTTGATGACTTCAGCGGCGGGCTTAAAATGATGGCCCGTGAAGTCATGGATATTGACGAAGCCCGGGAAAAATATGCTCGCGGGCTTGCTATCTCGCTGACGGACAGGCAAATTGATGACCAGCTTTTAAACCGACTCCGTCAGTCTCTGGAACCCCACCGCTCGGGGACAATTCCAGTACATCTCTACTATCAGAGGGCGGATGCACGTGCGCGGTTGCGTTTTGGCGCGACGTGGCGTGTTTCTCCGAGCGATCGTTTGCTAAACGATCTCCGTGGCCTTATTGGTTCGGAGCAGGTGGAACTGGAGTTTGACTAATACAGGAATACTATGAGTCTGAATTTCCTTGATTTTGAACAGCCGATTGCAGAGCTGGAAGCAAAAATCGATTCTTTGACTGCGGTTAGCCGTCAGGATGAGAAACTGGATATTAACATCGATGAAGAAGTGCATCGCCTGCGTGAAAAAAGCGTAGAACTGACGCGTAAAATCTTCGCCGATCTTGGCGCATGGCAGGTAGCCCAACTGGCGCGCCATCCACAGCGTCCGTACACCCTGGATTATGTCCGCCTGGCGTTTGATGAATTTGATGAGCTGGCGGGCGATCGTGCCTATGCGGATGATAAAGCTATTGTCGGCGGTATCGCGCGTCTGGATGGTCGTCCGGTGATGATCATTGGTCATCAGAAAGGCCGTGAGACCAAAGAAAAGATTCGCCGTAATTTCGGCATGCCAGCGCCGGAAGGCTATCGCAAAGCGCTGCGTCTGATGGAAATGGCCGAGCGTTTCAACATGCCGATCATTACCTTCATCGACACCCCAGGGGCTTACCCGGGCGTGGGCGCGGAAGAGCGTGGTCAGTCAGAAGCGATCGCACGCAACCTGCGTGAAATGTCGCGTCTGAGCGTACCGGTAATCTGTACCGTTATCGGTGAAGGTGGTTCCGGTGGCGCGCTGGCGATCGGTGTAGGCGATAAAGTGAATATGCTGCAATACAGCACCTATTCCGTTATCTCCCCGGAAGGTTGTGCTTCAATTCTGTGGAAAAGCGCCGACAAAGCACCGCTGGCCGCAGAAGCGATGGGAATTGTTGCCCCGCGTCTGAAAGAGCTGAAGCTTATCGACTCTATCATTCCGGAACCGTTAGGCGGCGCACACCGCAATCCGGAAGTGATGGCTGCGTCCCTGAAAGCACAGCTGCTGGCCGATCTCGCCGATCTCGACGTGTTAAGCAAAGACGATCTGAAAAACCGTCGTTACCAGCGTCTGATGAGCTACGGTTACGCGTAAACTGCATTAATTCCGAAAAGGGCCACAACGTTGTGGCCCTTTTTTTTACCTGTGGTTTGGCCAGGCTATGATTAACTAAGGTTTTTCCAGGAGGAACGCATGAATATCATTGCCATCATGGGACCGCATGGCGTCTTTTATAAAGATGAGCCCATCAAGGAACTTGAACGTGCGCTGCAACAGCAGGGATTTCAGATTATCTGGCCGCAGAATAGCGTTGACCTGCTGAAGTTTATCGAACACAACCCGCGAATTTGCGGCGTCATTTTTGACTGGGATGAATATAGCCTGGAGCTGTGTAGTGACATCAACCAGCTCAACGAGTATCTCCCGCTCTACGCCTTTATTAATACCCATTCGACGATGGATGTCAGTGCGCACGACCTGCGCATGGCGCTGTGGTTTTTTGAGTATGCGCTGGGTCAGTCTGAAGACATTGCCACCCGCATTCGCCAGTACACCAGCGAATACCTCGATAACATCACGCCTCCGTTCACCAAGGCGCTGTTTACCTATGTGAAGGAAGGAAAGTATACCTTCTGTACGCCCGGGCACATGGCGGGTACGGCGTACCAGAAAAGCCCGGTCGGCTGCCTGTTCTATGATTTCTTTGGCGGCAATACGCTGAAAGCCGACGTGTCCATTTCCGTAACCGAACTGGGTTCATTGCTTGATCATACCGGACCACACCTCGAAGCGGAGGAGTACATCGCGCGTACTTTTGGTGCCGAACAGAGCTATATGGTGACCAACGGCACCTCGACATCGAACAAGATTGTCGGCATGTATGCTGCGCCTGCAGGCAGTACGTTACTGATTGACCGCAACTGCCATAAGTCGCTGGCGCATTTGCTGATGATGAGCGATGTGGTGCCAATCTGGCTGAAGCCTACGCGTAACGCGTTGGGGATCCTCGGCGGTATACCCCGTCGGGAATTTACCCGTGCAAGTATTGAACGCAAGGTAGAAGAGACGACTCAGGCGCAATGGCCGGTACACGCGGTGATCACCAACTCCACCTATGACGGGCTGCTTTATAACACCAACTGGATCAAGCAAACCCTGGATGTGTCCTCCATCCATTTTGATTCAGCCTGGGTGCCGTATACCCATTTTCATCCGATCTATCAGGGGAAAAGCGGGATGAGCGGCGAACGGGTACCGGGAAAGGTGATATTTGAAACCCAGTCCACCCACAAGATGCTGGCGGCGTTGTCACAGGCTTCGCTGATCCACATTAAGGGTGACTATGATGAAGACACGTTCAACGAAGCCTTTATGATGCACACCTCCACGTCTCCGAGCTATCCGATTGTGGCGTCGATAGAAACGGCGGCGGCAATGCTGCGTGGCAATTCCGGCAAGCGGTTAATCAATCGTTCGGTGGAACGGGCGCTGCATTTCCGTAAAGAAGTGCAGCGTCTGCGCGAAGAGTCGGATGGCTGGTTCTTTGATATCTGGCAGCCGGAAAAGGTCGATGAAGCAGAATGTTGGCCGGTAGCGCCTGGTGAAGACTGGCACGGATTTGTTGATGCTGATGCCGACCACATGTTCCTCGACCCGGTGAAGGTCACGATTCTGACGCCGGGAATGGATGAACAGGGAAATATGAGCGAAGAGGGGATCCCCGCGGCGCTGGTGGCGAAATTCCTTGATGAACGCGGCGTCGTCGTCGAAAAAACGGGACCGTATAACCTGTTATTCCTGTTCAGTATTGGCATTGATAAAACCCGGGCGATGGGGCTACTACGTGGCCTGACGGAATTTAAGCGCTCGTACGATCTGAATTTACGCGTGAAAAATATGCTGCCGGATCTGTATGCTGAAGATCCCGATTTCTATCGCAATATGCGTATTCAGGATCTGGCACAGGGGATCCATAAGCTGATCCGCCAGCACGATCTCTCCGGACTGATGCTGCGGGCATTTGATACCTTGCCGGAAATGAAAATGACACCGCACCAGGCCTGGCAGCGGCAGATCAAAGGTGAGGTGGAAACCGTGGCGCTTGATCAACTGGTAGGACGCGTGTCCGCCAATATGATCCTGCCTTATCCTCCAGGCGTGCCGCTCTTGATGCCCGGGGAAATGATCACTGCCAAAAGCCGGGCTGTCCTCGATTTTCTTCTGATGCTGTGTTCGGTGGGGCAGCGCTACCCGGGATTTGAAACCGATATCCATGGCGCTAAACTGGGCGAGGATGGCGTGTATCGCGTGAGAGTCTTAAAAATGGCATAACGACTTGCCTGACCCTAAGACGTACGAGTAACGTGCTGACAGAAAAATGAAAGAGGCGATGACGCTATGCTGGGATTAAAACAGGTTCACCATATTGCCATTATTGCGACGGACTACGCGGCGAGTAAGGCATTTTACTGCGATGTGCTTGGCTTTACACTGATGAGCGAAGCCTATCGGGAAGAGAGAGACTCGTGGAAAAGCGATCTGGCATTGAACGGCCAGTATGTGATTGAGCTTTTTTCTTTCCCGTTTCCACCTTGCCGTCCGAGCCGACCGGAAGCCTGCGGTTTGCGTCATCTGGCGTTCAGCGTGGAGGATGTGGAAAAGTCGATCGCGCATCTGGAAGCACACCACGTGAAGTGTGAATCCATACGTATCGATCCATTTACCGGTAAACGCTTTACGTTTTTCAACGATCCGGACGGATTGCCCCTCGAACTGTACGAGCTGTAAGGCTTGTCATTGTGGCGTTAGCCCGGTAACGTGCCGGGCAATGCCATTGTAAGTAACCATCATGACGACACTCACGCTGAACACTTCACTGCTGAATTCTCAATCGATTTTGGTCGCCTTTAGCGGCGGGCTGGACTCAACCGTACTCCTGCATCAGCTGGTGCAGTGGCGAGCGCAGCATCCTGAGGTCGCTTTACGCGCAATCCATATTCATCACGGATTAAGCCCACATGCAGACAGTTGGGTGCAGCACTGTGAGTCAGTATGTATGCAGTGGCAGGTGCCGCTGGTGGTTGAGCGGGTACACCTTGAGGATGATGGTCTGGGCATCGAAGCTCAGGCACGACGCGCGCGCTATCAGGCATTTGCGCAGACCTTACTACCGGGCGAGGTGCTAATGACTGCCCAGCATCTCGATGACCAGTGTGAAACCTTTCTGCTGGCGCTTAAGCGCGGCAGCGGCCCTGCCGGACTTTCCGCCATGGGCGAAAACTCACCGTTCGCCGGAACCCAGCTGATTCGACCGCTGCTGGCGCAAACGCGAGAGGCGCTTGAAGCATGGGCGCAGCAGCATGAATTATGCTGGATTGAAGATGAAAGCAATCAGGATGATACCTACGATCGCAATTTTCTCAGATTGCGCGTTACCCCATTGCTGCAACAGCGCTGGCCGCACTTCGCGCAAGCCGTAGCCCGCAGCGCCGCGCTGTGTGCTGAGCAGGAGAGTTTACTGGATGAACTGCTGGCCAGCGATTTAGCCGATTGCATCACAGCCCATGGCACACTGCTACTGGTACCGTTAATGATGATGAGCGACGTGCGTCGTGCCGCGCTACTTCGTCGCTGGCTGGCGGGGTTAAATGCGCCGATGCCTTCTCGTGATGGACTGGAACGTATCTGGCAGGAAGTGGCGCTGGCGCGGGAAGATGCCTCACCCTGTTTTCGCCTCGGGGAGTACGAGGTCCGTCGTTATCAGTCACAGCTGTGGTGGGTGAAGTCAGTCGATGGGCAAAGCGAAACCGTTATCCCATGGTTAGAGTGGAAAACACCGTTGGCGCTGCCTGCCGGATTGGGTTCGGTTCAGTTAATTTCTGCGGGTGAATTGCGCATGCCGCAAGCGGATGAAGCTGTCAGCATTCGTTTCAAAGCACCAGGGTTATTGCATATTGTCGGGCGTAACGGTGGACGGAAATTAAAGAAAATCTGGCAGGAGCAGGGGATTCCACCCTGGCGACGAGATACCACACCGATGCTGTTTTACGGCGAAACGTTGATTGCGGCTGCGGGTGTTTTCGTGACGCGTGAGGGAGCGGCGGAAGATGAAGAAGGCGTGAGTCTGGTTTGGCGTGGAAAGTAGGCCGGATAAGGTGCTTTGCACCGTCATCCGGCACCAAAATAATCAGGATTCGCTGACCACCACGGTACCGATCTGCGGGTGGCTGAAGCTGGCAATTTTGTCGAGGCGAAGCTCCCGGGTTTCACCTGCGACATCTGCGACCAGATACTCCACGTTTTTGCGTGAAACCAGGTCGTTCGCTTTCGCCTGCAAAACTTCGCCATCTTTTAACGCCAGCGTCAGTAACAAATGGTGCTGGCAGGCGAGTTCAAGATTGTCGTAATCATCGCAATTGATGGGTTGATACGTTTCATTCATTGACATAATCGCTCACCAGTAAGTTCGCGGCAGCATAGGCCGCTTTTTCCCTAACCGACTCTGGAAGGGCGCTGTCTGCCGCCACTTCATTAAGCACCTTCAATACGCAACCCAGCGCATCCGGGATATACCCTAAGTCTCCGCTGGCGATTTCCGCGTACCGCTTGCGTATTAACTCACAATATTTTTCCACATGCCCTCCTGTCAGCACTCTGACTTAACCGTGGATGCAAGTCTAAGCCTACGAAGATAAACTCTGTTTAGCAAGGTGACTATACCATACTCATTCAAGCAATATCAGCGCCTTGATAGATGAGCAGTTAGCAGCCTTTTGCCGCAGTTTTCGCTACAATGTGCGCCTGATTCGAAAGGAGTTCTCCCATGGCGCTTAAAGCGACAATTTATAAAGCCGTCGTCAACGTAGCGGATCTTGACCGCAACCAGTTTCTTGACGCGGCCTTGACGCTGGCGCGTCACCCCTCTGAAACCCAGGAGCGCATGATGCTGCGCCTGCTGGCCTGGATTAAATATGCCGATGAACGGCTGCAGTTCACGCGTGGCCTGAGTGCGGAAGACGAGCCTGAAGCATGGCTGCGTAACGACCATCTGGGCATCGATCTTTGGATTGAGCTGGGTCTGCCGGATGAGCGCCGTATCAAGAAAGCCTGTACCCAGTCTGGTGAGGTTGCTCTGTTTGCCTACAACAGCCGTGCGGCTCAGATCTGGTGGCAGCAAAACCAGAACAAATGTGCGCAGTTTAAAAATCTCACCGTGTGGTATCTGGATGATGAACAGCTGGCGCAACTGAGTGATTTTGCTGGTCGTACAATGGCGCTGCAGGCGACTATTCAGGACGGCGCTATTTGGCTGTCCGACTCTCAGAACAATCTGGAAATTCATCTGACCGCGTGGCAGCCGCGTTCATGATTGTTCTCTCCCGAAACGTCTCTATCCCTGATAATGAGCTGGAAATCACGGCGATTCGGGCACAAGGCGCGGGTGGTCAGCACGTTAACAAGACCTCGACGGCTATCCATTTGCGCTTTGACATTCGGGCCTCGAGCCTGCCAGAGTATTACAAGGAACGCCTGCTGGCCGCCAGCCATCATCTGATTAGCGGCGATGGCATTATTATCATTAAGGCGCAGGAATACCGTAGCCAGGAGCTCAATCGGGAAGCGGCAATCTCCCGACTGGTGGCGGTGATAAAAGAATTAACCGCGGTGCAAAAAAGCCGACAGGCAACTCGCCCTACGCGCGCCTCGAAAGAGCGCAGGTTGTCATCGAAGGCGCAAAAATCCACAGTGAAAGCACTGCGCGGGAGAGTTCGTCGAACGCAAGACTGACGAGCGGGAATAAAAATTAATAAGGAATTGATAGTGAAAACAGCAATATTGTCCGTGGTCGCTGCATGCACGCTTTTTTCCTTGATCGGCTGTAATAACCGTACTGAAGTTGAAGTACTACAGCCGACGCGGGCGGCAGAATTAAAACCGATGCAGCAAAGCTGGCGTGGCATCTTACCTTGCGCGGACTGCGAAGGGATTGAAACCTCTCTGTTTCTGGAAAAAGACGGTACATGGGTGATGAACGAACGCTATCAGGGCGTGCGGGATGAACCGTCTTCATTTGCCTCTTATGGCACATGGGCGCGTACAGCCGACAAACTGGTGCTGACCGACAGCAAAGGTGAAAAATCGTACTACCGGGCTAAAGGCGAGGCGCTGGAAATGCTCGATCGTGAAGGTAACCCGATTGAGTCACAGTTTAACTACACGCTCCAGCCGGTTTCCGCCAGCTTACCGGTGACGCCAATGCCGATGCGAGGCATGTATTTCTATATGGCTGACGCGGCAATCTTTACCGACTGCGCAACGGGTAAACGGATGCCGGTGGCGAATAACGCTCAGCTTGAACGCGACTATTTAGCCGCTCGTGCGGAAAACGGACAGTCCGTACTGTTGACGCTTGAGGCGCATTTCACGCTGGAGTCAAACCCGGATACGGGTGAGAAAGTGAAAACGTTGATGGCGGATAAAGACGCGAAATTTATCCCTGGTAAAGCGTGTAATTAATCGATAGAAAAAAGGCCCTGATAATCAGGGCCTTTTTGTTGGTATTAGCCTTTAATGGCTTTGACCAGGAAGTCGACGATGTCGCCGGTTTTAATCAGCTCTTTCTCGCCGTTACGACGGTATTTGTATTCGATATCGTCGTTGTCGAGGTTACGGTCGCCCAGCACGATGGTGTGTGGGATACCGATCAGTTCCATATCGGCAAACATCACGCCCGGACGCTCTTTACGATCGTCCATCAGCACTTCGATACCCTGCGCGCGCAGCTCAGCGTACAGCTTTTCAGCCAACTCCTGCACACGGTAGGATTTGTGCATGTTCATCGGCAGAATGGCGACCTGGAACGGGGCAATGGCATCTGGCCATACGATGCCACGATCGTCAAAGTTCTGTTCAATAGCAGCAGCGACTACGCGAGTGACCCCGATACCGTAGCAGCCCATAGTCAGCGTCTGGTTACGGCCATCTTCGCCCTGAACAGCGGCTTTCATCGCTTCAGAGTACTTGGTACCCAACTGGAAGATGTGGCCGACTTCGATACCGCGTTTGATCATCAGCGTACCTTTGCCGTCCGGGCTAGGGTCGCCGGCGACCACGTTACGGATGTCAGCAACTTCCGGGGTGGCCACGTCGCGATCCCAGTTGATACCGAAATAGTGTTTACCGTCGATGTTGGCACCGGCAGCGAAATCGCTCATTACTGCAACGGTACGGTCGATAACCACCGGAATTGGCATATTCACCGGACCGAGCGAGCCAGGACCTGCTTTTACCAGCGCACGAATTTCTTCTTCGGTGGCAAAGGTCAGCGGGCTGGCAACCTGCGGCAGTTTTTCCGCTTTGACTTCGTTCAGCTCGTGATCGCCACGAACCAGCAGGGCGACCAGCGGGTAGCTGCTGCCTTCAACCGCTTTCACCAGCAGGGTTTTCACGGTTTTTTCGATAGGCAGGTTGAACTGCTCAACCAGTTCGGCGATGGTTTTAGCGTTCGGCGTATCTACCAACGTCATTTCCTGGGTTGCTGCCGCGCGCGGCTCTTTCGGCGCAACGGCTTCGGCAAATTCGATGTTCGCCGCATAGTCAGAGGAGTCGGAGAAGATCACATCGTCTTCGCCGCTCTGCGCCAGTACCTGGAATTCGTGAGAGGCGCTGCCGCCGATAGAACCGGTATCCGCTTGTACTGCACGGAAATCCAGCCCCATACGGCTGAAGATTTTGCTATACGCAGCGTACATCGCGTCGTAGGTTTCCTGCAGGGATTCCTGAGAGGTGTGGAAAGAGTATGCATCTTTCATCAGGAATTCGCGGGAGCGCATCACGCCGAAGCGCGGACGGACTTCGTCACGGAATTTGGTCTGAATCTGATAGAAGTTCAGCGGCAGCTGTTTGTAAGAGCTTAGCTCGTTACGGATCAGGTCGGTGATCACTTCTTCATGCGTTGGGCCGAGGACGAACGAACGATCGCCACGGTCAGCAATACGCAGCAGTTCCGGGCCGTATTGTTCCCAACGGCCGCTCTCTTCCCACAGTTCAGAAGGCTGAACGACCGGCATCAACACCTCGATCGCACCGGCGTTGTTCATCTCTTCACGCACGATGTTTTCGACTTTTTTCAGGACGCGCACGCCGGTCGGCAGCCAGGTATATAACCCGGAGGCCAGCTTGCGGATCATCCCGGCGCGCAGCATCAGCTGGTGGCTGATGACTTCGGCGTCGGCAGGTGTCTCCTTCAGAGTGGAGAGCAGATATTGGCTAGTACGCATGTTGTTACGGTTCCAGTTGAACGATCGAACAGGCTCAAAACGAGCCTGGCACAAAACAAAAGTGGTTTAGTTTACCAGCGAGAAAGGGATGTCAAAAGAGTACGCGACGCAAATTAGCGGGCTTCCAGAGCAAAGACCTCAAATCCTGACGGCGTGACGCGCCAGCGGACGTTAAAGTCCAGCAGCCAGACGGCGTAGGTTTTGCCTTCTTCCTCGTTTTTACGGTAGGCAGGACGCGGATCCTGCGCCAGCACTTCGGCAATAAACTGACGAAGATGTGGGTAACGTTGTTCGAGCTTCGGTAGCTGCTCCGCGAGATCTTCACTGAACGTCACGTCTACGCTGGCCTGGGGGGCATCCTGAGCATAGCTGGCGCGAGCATCGGGTAACGATTCGGCAAACGGCAGATACGGTTTTATATCTACGACTGGCGTGCCATCAACAAGATCCAGCCCACCGAGTTCGAGGATCACGTGCTCTTTATGGCAGCGGATGCCCCGTAGCTCAACCAACGACATGCCAACAGGGTTAGGACGAAACGTTGAACGCGTGGCAAAGACACCCATTCTGGCGTTGCCGCCAAGGCGGGGAGGGCGCACGGTCGGACGCCATCCACCTTCCATTGTCTGGTGAAAAACAAAAATCACCCACAAATGACTGAAGGCTTCCAGGCCGCGAACGGCATCGGCCTGGTTATAAGGTGCGAGCAAATGCAGTTCACCGCTGGCGCTTTTCACCAGACCGGGCTGGCGTGGAACGGCGAACTTTTCTTTATAAGGTGAGCGGATAACGCCTATTTGCTCGAACTGAAAATGGCTCATTTCGCCGAAATGTTCAGTGCAGAACCGATGCAAACCGCCTGACGATAGCAACCCGGCGTTCCGCTGGTCACTTCGCAACTGTGCAGCAATACCGCATTAGCTTTCATTTTTGATGCGTTAATCTGCATGCGTTTGCGTGCGGTTGGAATGCTCGGAGGGGAATCCTGGTTTGAAGCCTGGCAGGATTCACCGCTAACTTCGCCAAGATCGCGGAACGGTTTGCCTACTAAATCTTCAGCGTTAGTAATGATTCTTACCGGCGTAGCGCGCGGTGCTTTCGGTTTTTCCGGCTCCGCTTTCGGCGGGGTTGCGGTGCTTTGAACGGGTTCAACAGGGGATCTGCTTAACATAGAACAGCCGCTCAGCAAGAGTGCTACTAAACAGATCGGTAAAGCACGCATAATATTTCCTCAATGAATGATCTAAACGTCAGATATTGAATCAGGTGCTTGCATAAATGACAAGACGGGCAAGCGCCCGTCCTGATGATATTACAGATTCTGTAAACAGCCTAAAATTACCAGCCCTTAACAGCACCGCCGTTGAAGACTTTGTTTGCTGCTTCGTACACTTCGTCAGACTGGTATGCTTCAACGAATTTCTTCACGTTCTCAGCATCTTTATTGTCTTCACGAGTTACAATCAGGTTTACGTACGGGGAATCTTTATCTTCAACAAAGATACCGTCTTTTGCCGGAGTCAGGCCGATCTGGCTGGCGTAGGTGGTGTTGATGACCGCCAGTGCGATTTGTGCATCGTCCAGGGAACGCGGCAGCTGCGGTGCTTCCAGTTCAACCAGCTTCAGGTTTTTCGGGTTTTCAATCACGTCCAGCGCGGTCGGCAGCAAGCCAACACCGTCTTTCAGTTTGATTAAGCCCACTTTTTGCAGCAGCAGCAAGGAACGACCAAGGTTAGTCGGGTCGTTTGGAATCGCGACCTGGGAACCGCCCTGCAGCTCATCCAGTGATTTGATTTTTTTGGAGTAGCCCGCAATCGGGTAAACAAAAGTATTGCCTACAGCAACCAGCTTATAACCGCGATCTTTGATCTGCTGGTCCAGGTACGGTTTGTGCTGGAAGGCGTTAGCATCGATATCGCCTTTGCTCAGCGCTTCGTTAGGCAGAACGTAATCGTTAAACGTGACCAGCTCAACGTCCAGACCGTATTTTTCTTTTGCCACTTTCTGCGCGACTTCTGCAACCTGCTGCTCTGCGCCAACAATAACGCCCACTTTGATGTGATTAGGATCTTTTTCATCCTGACCGCAACCCACAAGTGCCAGAGAACCGATCAGGGCTCCAACTGCCGCAAAGGTTTTGAATTTGAACGCCATGCTTATTTCCTTTTCTTAATGAGTTTTTAGTGTTGTGTGCAACGTTATTTGTGCGTGACAGCCCGGACGATGCGATCGCCGGATAACTGAATTAAATAAACCAGAACGACGAGCAATACCAGTACTGTATTCATTACGGTAGCGTTGTAACCAATATAGCCGTACTGATAGCCAATCTGTCCAAGACCACCGGCACCGACGGCACCGCCCATCGCGGAGTAACCAACCAGCGTGATAAGGGTGATGGTGGCCGCATTGACCAGTCCTGGCAGTGCTTCTGGCAGTAATACCTTACGTACAATTTGCAGCGGCGTGGCGCCCATCGCACGAGAGGCTTCTATCAGCCCGGTCGGGATTTCGAGCAGCGCGTTTTCCACCATACGGGCGATAAACGGCGCGGCACCGACGGTCAGCGGAACGATAGCTGCCTGCAGTCCGATAGAGGTGCCTACGATCATGCGGGTGAACGGAATCATCCACACCAGTAAGATGATGAACGGGATGGAACGGAAAATGTTCACCAGCGCAGAGAGCGTACGGTAGAGCTTCGCGTTCTCAATAATTTGCCCCGGACGCGTTACGTACAGCAACACGCCGACCGGCAGACCAATCACAAAGCCAAAAAAACCGGACACAAAGGTCATTGCCAGCGTTTCCCATACGCCGCGAACCAGCAGCCACATCATCGGCTCAGACATAACCCAGTACCTCTACTTTTACATGGTGTTCCTGCAACCAGCTAATGGCTGCTTGTGTATCTTCCTGTGTGCCGTGCATTTCAGTCAGCATGATGCCGAACTTTACACCGCCGGCGTAATCCATCTGCGCGCTAATAATGTTGTTATTCACATTAAAGCGACGGGCCGTCTCAGAAAGTAGCGGTGCATCGACCGAATGACCGGTGAATTCCATACGCAGCATCGGCACGCTGTCGGCTTCCGGCTCCGCTTTTAAACGTTCCAGATAATCTTCCGGAATATCCAGGTGCAGCGTGGACTGGATAAATTTCTGTGCCAGCGGCGTTTTCGGGTGTGAGAACACTTCACTAACGGTGTCTTGCTCAATCAGTTCACCATTACTGATGACTGCCACGCAGTCACAAATACGTTTTACAACGTCCATCTCGTGAGTAATCAGCAGAATGGTGAGTCCCAGACGACGATTAATATCTTTCAATAATTCCAGAATCGAGCGTGTCGTTGCTGGATCGAGTGCGCTGGTGGCTTCATCGCACAGCAACACTTTGGGATTACTTGCCAGCGCACGGGCGATCGCCACACGCTGTTTTTGTCCACCGGAAAGGTTGGCCGGGTAGCTATCGTGCTTGTCTCCAAGACCAACCAAATCCAACAGTTCTGTTACGCGGCGTTTGACCTCTTCTTTTGGCGTGTTATCCAGTTCCAGCGGTAGTGCGACGTTACCGAACACCGTACGGGAAGAGAGCAGGTTAAAGTGCTGAAAAATCATGCCGATTTGACGGCGAGCTTTAGTCAGCTCCGACTCAGAAAGCGTGGTCAGCTCCTGACCGCCAACCTGAACACTGCCTTCGGTAGGGCGTTCGAGTAGGTTAACGCAGCGGATGAGCGTACTTTTACCGGCACCGGAGGCGCCAATAACGCCATAAATCTGCCCGGCAGGAACATGCAGGCTGACATTATTTAGCGCCTGAATGGTGCGAGTCCCCTGCTGGAACACTTTGGTGATATTCGAAAGTTTAATCATTGGTTATTTATTATCGTAATTAAGTTAGCCGTGGCATTTTCGTCTGTCAGGTACGGTCGAAGCCGTCAACAAGATGGATGTTAAGGCATCCAGACGTCTAAATCAATCGGGCTTTGCACGATGAGCACTTTCTTGCCCGCTGAAACATGCGATACTAGAGTCACATGCCTTATTCAGGAGCTATAAAAGGTGGCAAAGTCTGTACCCGCAATTTTTCTCGACCGTGACGGTACCATTAATGTGGACCACGGTTATGTACATGAGATCGACGAGTTTGAGTTTATCGACGGCGTTATTGATGCCATGCGTGAACTTAAGAAAATGGGTTACGCGCTTATTATCGTGACGAACCAGTCTGGTATCGCGCGTGGTAAATTTACTGAGGCGCAGTTTGAAACGTTGACCGAATGGATGGACTGGTCGCTGGCCGATCGCGACGTTGAGCTGGATGGTATCTACTACTGCCCGCATCACCCGCAGGGTACTGTAGAAGAGTATCGTCAGGTCTGCGACTGCCGTAAACCGCATCCTGGCATGTTTATCTCCGCCCGAGACTTCTTGCACATCGATATGGCTGCTTCTTATATGGTAGGCGATAAAATTGAAGATATGCAGGCGGCGGCAGCTGCGAATGTTGGCACGAAGGTATTGGTCCGCACGGGCAAACCCGTCACGCCGGAAGCAGAAAATGCGGCAGATTTGGTCATAAATAGTCTGGCAGACCTGCCAATGGCGATAAAAAAGCAGCAAAAGTAAGCGTTGTGGATAAAAGGTGAGCGGTTGAAACAAAAATGCATTTTTCCGCTTGTCTTCCTGAGTCGACTCCCTATAATGCGCCTCCATCGACACGGCGGATGTGAATCACTTCACACAAACAGCCGGTTCGGTTGAAGAGAAAAACCTGAAAATGAGGGTTGACTCTGAAAGAGGAAAGCGTAATATACGCCACCTCGCGACAGAGCGCTAAAGCGCGTCGCAACTGCTCTTTAACAATTTATCAGACAATCTGTGTGGGCACTCGAAGATACGGATTCTTAACGTCGCAAGACGAAAAATGAATACCAAGTCTCAACGAGTGAACACGTAATTCATTACGAAGTTTAATTCATTGAGCATCAAACTTTTAAATTGAAGAGTTTGATCATGGCTCAGATTGAACGCTGGCGGCAGGCCTAACACATGCAAGTCGAACGGTAGCACAGAGGAGCTTGCTCCTTGGGTGACGAGTGGCGGACGGGTGAGTAATGTCTGGGAAACTGCCCGATGGAGGGGGATAACTACTGGAAACGGTAGCTAATACCGCATAACGTCGCAAGACCAAAGAGGGGGACCTTCGGGCCTCTTGCCATCGGATGTGCCCAGATGGGATTAGCTAGTAGGTGGGGTAACGGCTCACCTAGGCGACGATCCCTAGCTGGTCTGAGAGGATGACCAGCCACACTGGAACTGAGACACGGTCCAGACTCCTACGGGAGGCAGCAGTGGGGAATATTGCACAATGGGCGCAAGCCTGATGCAGCCATGCCGCGTGTATGAAGAAGGCCTTCGGGTTGTAAAGTACTTTCAGCGAGGAGGAAGGTGTTGTGGTTAATAACCGCAGCAATTGACGTTACTCGCAGAAGAAGCACCGGCTAACTCCGTGCCAGCAGCCGCGGTAATACGGAGGGTGCAAGCGTTAATCGGAATTACTGGGCGTAAAGCGCACGCAGGCGGTCTGTCAAGTCGGATGTGAAATCCCCGGGCTCAACCTGGGAACTGCATCCGAAACTGGCAGGCTAGAGTCTTGTAGAGGGGGGTAGAATTCCAGGTGTAGCGGTGAAATGCGTAGAGATCTGGAGGAATACCGGTGGCGAAGGCGGCCCCCTGGACAAAGACTGACGCTCAGGTGCGAAAGCGTGGGGAGCAAACAGGATTAGATACCCTGGTAGTCCACGCCGTAAACGATGTCGACTTGGAGGTTGTGCCCTTGAGGCGTGGCTTCCGGAGCTAACGCGTTAAGTCGACCGCCTGGGGAGTACGGCCGCAAGGTTAAAACTCAAATGAATTGACGGGGGCCCGCACAAGCGGTGGAGCATGTGGTTTAATTCGATGCAACGCGAAGAACCTTACCTACTCTTGACATCCAGAGAACTTAGCAGAGATGCTTTGGTGCCTTCGGGAACTCTGAGACAGGTGCTGCATGGCTGTCGTCAGCTCGTGTTGTGAAATGTTGGGTTAAGTCCCGCAACGAGCGCAACCCTTATCCTTTGTTGCCAGCGGTTAGGCCGGGAACTCAAAGGAGACTGCCAGTGATAAACTGGAGGAAGGTGGGGATGACGTCAAGTCATCATGGCCCTTACGAGTAGGGCTACACACGTGCTACAATGGCATATACAAAGAGAAGCGACCTCGCGAGAGCAAGCGGACCTCATAAAGTATGTCGTAGTCCGGATTGGAGTCTGCAACTCGACTCCATGAAGTCGGAATCGCTAGTAATCGTGGATCAGAATGCCACGGTGAATACGTTCCCGGGCCTTGTACACACCGCCCGTCACACCATGGGAGTGGGTTGCAAAAGAAGTAGGTAGCTTAACCTTCGGGAGGGCGCTTACCACTTTGTGATTCATGACTGGGGTGAAGTCGTAACAAGGTAACCGTAGGGGAACCTGCGGTTGGATCACCTCCTTACCTTAAAGAACC
>NZ_JAOWHM010000024.1:0-32947 GCF_030332595.1 Citrobacter sp. Cpo100
TGGAGGCGCATTATAGGGAGTTTCCTGCGGCCCGCAACCCTTAAATGACAGAAAAATGACTGACTGCTGCATTCCACAGCGAAACCCCGCTTTATACCCATTTACACACAGAGTTATCCACAAACCACACGATCGTTTCTACGATCCTCTCGTTATATCAGCCTCCTTCAACAGAAAAAGAAGAGGTCAAAATCGAAAATTAAAAATTCGCGAGCGTTGCGCAAACGTTTTCGTTACAATGCCCCCGCAAAACAAGGATGCCCCGTGAGGGGCGTTAGCTGAGTTTTTAGCCAAGAATTCACCTAACGCTCTCTGTAATAGTCAAATCCAGGGGATTTACCATGCAACAACGTCGTCCAGTCCGCCGCGCTCTGCTCAGTGTTTCTGACAAGGCCGGTATCATCGAATTCGCTCAGGCACTTTCCGCACGTGGTGTGGAGCTGCTGTCTACAGGTGGCACTGCGCGCCTGTTAGCGGAGAAAGGTCTGCCAGTGACCGAAGTTTCCGATTACACCGGCTTCCCGGAAATGATGGATGGACGCGTGAAGACCCTGCATCCGAAAGTCCACGGTGGCATTCTTGGTCGTCGCGGTCAGGATGACGGAATTATGGAACAGCACGGTATCGCCCCTATCGATATGGTGGTTGTAAACCTGTATCCGTTCGCCGAGACAGTGGCACGCGAAGGCTGCTCGCTGGAAGATGCGGTAGAGAACATTGATATCGGCGGCCCGACCATGGTGCGTTCCGCTGCCAAGAACCATAAAGACGTAGCGATCGTTGTGAAGAGCAGCGACTACGATGCCATTATTAAAGAGATGGATGCCAACGAAGGCTCCCTGACTCTGGAAACCCGCTTTGACCTCGCGATTAAAGCCTTCGAACACACCGCCGCCTACGACAGCATGATTGCCAACTACTTCGGCAGCATGGTTCCGGCTTACCACGGTGAGAGCAAAGAGGCCGCCGGTCGTTTCCCGCGTACGCTGAACCTGAACTTCATTAAGAAGCAGGATATGCGCTACGGCGAGAACAGCCACCAGCAGGCTGCCTTCTATATAGAAGAGAATGTTAAAGAAGCGTCCGTTGCCACCGCGCAGCAGGTACAGGGCAAAGCGCTTTCCTACAACAACATCGCAGATACCGACGCGGCGCTGGAGTGCGTGAAAGAGTTCAGCGAGCCAGCCTGTGTGATCGTTAAGCACGCTAACCCGTGCGGCGTGGCGGTAAGTACCTCTATTCTCGACGCTTACGACCGCGCCTATAAAACCGACCCGACCTCCGCGTTCGGCGGCATCATCGCTTTCAACCGCGAACTGGATGCCGAAACCGCGCAGGCAATTATCTCCCGTCAGTTCGTGGAAGTGATCATCGCCCCGTCCGCAACCGAAGACGCACTGAAAATCACCGCCGCCAAACAGAACGTTCGCGTTCTGACCTGCGGTCAGTGGGCACAACGTGTACCGGGCCTGGACTTCAAACGCGTTAACGGCGGTTTGCTGGTTCAGGACAGGGATCTGGGGATGGTGAGCGAAGGCGAACTGCGCGTGGTGTCCAAACGTCAGCCGACCGAGCAAGAGCTGCGCGATGCACTGTTCTGCTGGAAAGTCGCCAAGTTCGTGAAATCCAACGCCATTGTTTATGCCAAAGAGAACATGACTATCGGCATAGGCGCAGGCCAGATGAGCCGCGTGTACTCCGCAAAAATCGCCGGGATTAAAGCGGCTGACGAAGGTCTGGAAGTGAAAGGCTCAGCAATGGCCTCTGACGCCTTCTTCCCGTTCCGCGATGGTATTGATGCTGCCGCCGCCGTTGGCGTGAGCTGCGTTATCCAGCCCGGTGGTTCTATCCGTGATGACGAAGTCATTGCCGCTGCCGATGAACACGGTATCGCGATGATCTTTACCGACATGCGCCACTTCCGCCATTAATCCACGGAGCAGACGATGAAAGTATTAGTGATTGGCAACGGCGGGCGCGAGCACGCCCTGGCCTGGAAAGCCGCACAGTCCCCGCTGGTTGATACCGTTTTTGTCGCACCGGGTAACGCCGGTACCGCACTGGAGCCCGCGTTGCAGAACGTGGCTATCGGCGTCACCGATATTCCAGCTCTACTGAGCTTTGCCCAGAACGAGAAAATTGACCTGACCATCGTCGGCCCGGAAGCGCCGCTGGTGATTGGCGTGGTCGATGCGTTCCGCGCCGCTGGCCTGAAGATCTTCGGGCCAAACGAAGGCGCTGCACAGTTGGAAGGCTCCAAAGCCTTCACCAAAGATTTCCTCGCCCGTCACCAGATCCCGACGGCGGAATATCAGAACTTCACTGAGATTGAGCCAGCGTTGGCCTATCTGCGTGAGAAAGGCGCGCCGATCGTCATCAAAGCTGACGGCCTGGCCGCCGGTAAAGGCGTTATCGTGGCGATGACGCTGGAGGAAGCAGAAGCCGCCGTTCATGACATGCTGGCAGGTAACGCTTTTGGCGATGCGGGCCACCGTATCGTTATCGAAGAGTTCCTCGACGGCGAAGAAGCGAGCTTTATCGTAATGGTCGACGGCGAGCATGTGCTGCCGATGGCCACCAGCCAGGACCACAAACGCGTAGGCAACGGCGACACTGGCCCGAACACCGGCGGTATGGGTGCTTACTCACCAGCGCCGGTGGTAACTGATGAAGTGCATCAGCGCACCATGGAACGCATTATTTGGCCAACCGTAAAAGGTATGGCGGCGGAAGGGAATACCTACACCGGTTTCCTGTACGCGGGTCTGATGATCGACAAACAGGGCAATCCGAAGGTTATCGAGTTCAACTGCCGCTTCGGCGACCCGGAAACCCAGCCGATCATGCTACGCATGAAATCGGACCTGGTGGAGCTTTGCCTGGCCGCCTGCGACGGCAAGCTGGATGAGAAAACCTCCGAGTGGGACGAACGCGCCTCGCTGGGTGTCGTCATTGCTGCCGGAGGTTATCCGGGCAACTACAACACCGGAGATGAGATCCACGGTCTGCCGCTGGAAGAAGTAGAAGACGGAAAAGTGTTCCATGCAGGCACTAAACTCGCCGAAGACGATCGCGTGCTGACCAGCGGCGGTCGCGTGCTGTGCGCCACCGCCCTGGGTCATACTGTGGCTGAAGCGCAGAAACGCGCTTACGCCCTGATGACCGACATCCGCTGGGATGGCAGCTTCAGCCGTAACGACATCGGCTGGCGCGCCATTGAACGCGAGCAACGCTAACGCGAAATTTTCGCCAGCAGCGTTTTACGCGTAATGCCTAACTGACGGGCGGCTTCCGTTTTATTGCCGCCCGTTTTTTCCAGCGCCGCCAGAATCACCTCTTTTTCGACATCCACCAGCGGTTGGATCTCGCCACTGAATTCCGTTTTTATCGGCGTCGCGGCAATCGCCATCGGCAGCTCGCGTTCGGAAATATATTCCCCCGTCAGCAGCACCACCGAGCGCTCAATCGCATTTTCCAGCTCACGAATATTGCCCGGCCAGTCGTAGTGGATCAGCAGATCCATCGCCTGCGGAGTAAAGCCTTTCACCGCTTTACGGTTACGCGCGGCAAAACGCTGGAGAAAATGTTCGGCTAGCAGCGGAATATCTTCCCGGCGCTGGCACAGCGCTGGCATTTCAATGGTGACGACGTTCAGGCGATAGTAGAGATCCTGACGAAAGCGCCCGGCACTGACTTCCTCTGCTAGATCGCGATGCGTAGCGGCGATCAGCCGGACATCAACCGCAATAGTCTGATTGCTACCAACGCGCTGCACTTCTCGCTCCTGGATAGCCCGCAGCAGACGCACCTGCATTAGCGATGAAATATCACCGATTTCATCAAGAAATAACGTGCCGCCATCAGCTTCCACAAAGCGACCTTCCCGCCGTTTATCCGCCCCGGTAAACGCCCCTTTCTCGTGACCAAAAAGTTCGGACTCCAGCAGCGATTCATTAAGCGCCGCGCAGTTGAGTGTCACCAGCGGTTTATCGCGACGGGCGCTGCTGGCATGCAGCGCCCGGGCCACCAACTCTTTCCCCGTACCGGAGTCTCCGTGAATAAGCACCGTAGCATCCGAGGGCGCAACCATCGCGATTTCATTGAGCAACTTCTGCATCGCCGGACTACTGCCAATCATGCCAAACTGCGCAGCCGACGCCGATGGCAGTTCAGCGCCCGTTTCCCGCGTATGCGCCAGCGCCTTTTCCAGCGTCTCCTGCAGACGGTCAAAATCCAGCGGCTTGATTAAGTAGTCCAGCGCCCCGGTTTTAAGCGCCTCAACGGCGGTCTCCACACTGGAGAACGCCGTCATGATCAAGACTGGAATCGCCGGATTCAGCGCTTTAATCTCTTTCAGCGTTGCGATGCCGTCCATCTCCGCCATGCGTACATCACACAGCACTAAATCAAATACGCGTTCGCGCACCTGTTCCAGCGCCGCTCGCCCGCTATAGGCCAGCGCGACCTCATAACCCCAGCCGCGCAGCAGCGCCTGTAAAATGGTGCAGTGGCTGATATCGTCATCTACCACCAGAATATTGATTTTTCCGCGCGTCATCCTTGTTAATCCTGTTGTTTCGCTTTGGTCGGCAGCCAAAGGGTAAAGGTCGCGCCTTTGCCCTCAACGCTTGCCACCTGAATGGTGCCACCGTGCTGTTCGATAATGTTCTGCACTACCGCCAGCCCGAGGCCGGTTCCGTCAGCTTTGGTCGTAAAGTAAGGCGTAAAAATGGCCTCCAGCTGTTCCGCCGCAATCCCCTTCCCACTATCGGTAACCACAATTTTAACGCGTTCGCCGCTGCTTTCATTCGCTTCAACCGTGATCGTGCCCTGACGACCAATCGCATGAATGGCGTTCAGATACAGATTCAACAAAACCTGAGTCAGTCGGTCAGGATCGGCCTGGATAGCGGGCAGCGTAGAATTGGCCGAAAAGCGGAGCTGGATTTCCCGGCTTGCCGCATCCTGACTCACCAGGTGTAATGAGTGGGTGATAACCTCATTGAGATCCACCTTTTGCAGCGTCAGATGTGCAGGTTTCACCAGCTCCAGCAACTCGCTCACCACCCGATTTAAACGATCCGCCTCTTTCGCCATCACCTGTGCCAGCTCATGCGACTCGCCTCCTGCCGGGGTTCGCTCGGCAAAATACTTCGCTAACCCTTTGATCGATGAAAGCGGGTTACGAATTTCATGTGCCACCCCAGCCGCAAGATGACCAAGTGCTAACAGTTTTTCTTTACGCTTCATCGCATCCTGGAGTTCTTTGTACGAGCGCTGATAGCGCTGATACCAGAAGAACGTCAGCACGGTGGCCAGCAACACAGCCGCCAGCGCAGAGAGGACTATCAGTGTGTTACGCCACTCTCTTGCCTGAGTCGCTGTCAGATCGCTGGCATCAAAGGCGATAAATATGGTTTGTGCTGGGGAGATAAGCTGCCCGTCATTGCTGGCACAGCGCGCCATGCCGTGGCGTCCTGGACCATACATCGGCTGAAACTGGCGATAAATTTCCAGTGCTGGCGTTTTTTCACCATCCCTCGCTGGAATTTCAATATTCCGCCAGCTTTCTTGCTCCCCAGGACTAAGCTGTCGCAGGACATCCGATGAATAGAGCGTTTTGCCGACCATCGCGGAATTGCTGTGGGTAATAATGACACCATGCTCATCGACGACAGCAAACCATAGCACGCCAGGCTGTACAGCCATTTCCTCCAGTAGCGTCTGCTGCTGGGCATGATGCATGCGCATCCCCATGCCTACGCGCGTACCAGACTCCAGAGCGCGAATGAGCACGCTGCCTTTTTCCAGTAGCGTTTGCCGCGCGGCACCACTTTCCCGCCCATAGTCCCGAATGGTCATAATCGAAAACCAGCCGACCAAAATCAGGATTGCCGCCAGCAAGAGTCGGCTCAACCACTTTGCCACCGTATCCTTATAAAGACGCATACGCTCTCCCTTCACCCCGCTTGTTCCTTTCATCGTTGCAGGTATACAGCAGAAATCATGCCATTTTTTCCCCCTGATAACCCTGCCCTCAGACACAAACAGCTGAAAGTAACGGGTAAAAATGACTCGCTGGCGCGTTCTGGCGAGTCATTTTTACTCGTTTCCCTGCAAAGACGGCGGGTACAACGCCCGTAGGACTGGGATTGCCGCTTTGGCACGGAAGATGCAAAAGGGAATGTAAGCTAACCAACAGGAGAACGAACGATGAAACGGAACAACAAACTGGCACTGATTGCACTTTCTCTTATCGCACTTGGCTCCACCCCGGTACTGGCACAGAATCACTGGGGATATGGCGACGGAATGCAGCAACGGGGCGGTACGCCAATGACCGCTGAGCAGCAGGCTGCCGCACAGAAAATCTATGATGATTATTATTCCCAGACCAGCGCGTTGCGCCAACAGCTGACATCCAAACGTTATGAGTACAATGCACTATTAACGGCCAGCTCGCCGGACACGGCAAAAATTAACGCCGTTGCAAAAGAGATGGAAGCGTTGAATCAGTCTCTGGACGAGCAGCGCGTTAAACGTGATGTCGCAATGGCGCAGGCTGGCGTGCCACGTGGCGCGGGAATGGGCTACGGCGGATGCGGTGGTGGCGGTAACCATCGCGGCGGCGGCCATATGGGAATGGGCCACTGGTAAAAGACTTAATGCCTGATGACGCTATACGGATCAGGCCTGCTGATTTCCTGTATTCAGGTTTTCAGAAAGTTTTGGCTGTAGGCTGCCAGTGACAAAAATCTTCATTGGCGACCAGCAGTAGCTGCGACCCTTCGGGCGCTTCCAGCCATGCCACACTCACCTCTACGGATGAATGTCTCTGGCGGCGCTCGATATGGTTTATCGCCCACGACTCCAGGTCTGGCTTCAGCGTTTCACCTTCACAGGTTGTGACCGTGTTATCCGCATGCCAACGTCCCTGACGCAATATCACCCGTCCCTGACGCAGCGCATCGCTGGTCTGGCGAATTTGATCGGCACGATAGCGGTAAAGCGCGATTTGATCGCTGGAAAGCTGCTGCTTTTGCCCGTCGACTTCACGCTGCATGAAGCTCAGTTCGCCCCGGTCATCGAAGCGTATACGGACATGTTCAGCCGGTTTACTGTAAACGTTGAGTTCTATCAGAGAGAGCGAATCACCCTGCCAGCGGTATTCACTGGTAGTGGTTTCGCCTTTACGCCACGGACTAAATACCGAGAGCAAGTGAACATCGTCACCGGAGTCTTTACGCCAAATGCGTACCGCCCCCTGATCGCCAACATAGCCGCTGGCCGTGAAAGGAGGAAGCTCAGAATGGCTACCGCAGGCAGACAGTAACAGAACACCTGAAAGCCAAAGCGTATGACGCCAGATGGACAAAAGGGGCGAAACCGCCCCTTCGTTAAAACTGTTCACTGCCACGCGAATTACTTAACCGCGTCTTTCAGTGCTTTACCAGAAACAAATGCCGGTACGTTAGCTGCGGCGATTTTGATTTCTTTACCGGTCTGCGGGTTGCGGCCAGTGCGCTCAGCACGGTGGTTCACTTTGAAGGTACCGAAACCAACCAGTTGTACAGCATCGCCTTCTTTCAGAGACTCAGTAATAGCAGCCAGAGTGGATTCCAGAGCAGCTTTAGCCTGTGTTTTAGACAGTTCTGCTTTGTCTGCAATTACATCAATCAGTTGAGTCTTGTTCATAAGTTATCCTTACAATGTGTTTATCGCTTGCTAAGCATCGAGTGCGACGGAAATGCCAGAAAAGCACTCTCCTGCATACACGCACCGATAGCCACTTTTTTTCGCCCCCCAAATGTAGACCAGACCGGGGGCGGATGGGAAGCCTTCAGGCACGACAAATCAGGCGTTAAATCACGTTTTGTGGTGTCATTGCTGAAAATTTATACCAATATTGCTCTCGCCAGCCTCGCGCAGGTCTGCACGCAGCCCTTTTATCAGCTCAATATCGCGTTCTTCACAGTCGGCTAAAAGTCGGAAAATTTCCCACTGAATATCCCATTCTTGCTCAACGGCAGGGTTCTCTTTGAGCTCTTCATCGGTCATTTCGCGACCAGCCTGAGTCATTTCCAGCATCGCAACCGTCGTAATCGAAGCCTTACTCACTTCGATTGCATGCTCCAGCGTTTCACCGCTAAGACGCGAATGCATCAGTTCGCTTAATGCCACACAAGCATCAATCGCCGGATAAACACCGTACAGATCGTAATCGTCTGCAGAAGGAATGGCCTCTTCAAATTTTTCCAGCTGGCTGTCGAAATTGATTTTCGCGTCTTTAACCGTCAGCGCTTCCCAAATCAGATCCAGAATTCGGCGGTAAATCTGTCCATCGCCAAATTCAGTTTGCTTGCAGAACATGGCGTAGTTTGGGTACATGCGTTCGCACAGACAGGCCATAAACGTGACGTGCTGCCAGCTTTCCAGCTTCTCCAGACGCAGGTGAATCGGATTTTGTAACATGATGAGTTCTCAAATACGGAAATTAGCCGCAGTTTACCCGATATGGGGCGTTTTTGCTGCAAGCCGAGTAAAAGCCGGGCGTTCGGATGCCACCGCATCTGCCCAGCGTGTGGGTTCCGGCAAACGATAGCCGTTCATACAGCGTTGAACCCACGCCAGTGCGCTGTCCATACTCACGCGGTGGCCCGTGGAAATAAACAACGGGTTACAGCGTGCTTTGCTGCGCCAGACCCATGCCAGTTGTTCGCCTTTATCCAGCAACGGCGCTAGCGCACCAGGTTCAGCAGCGAGCGGTTCAAACTTGCCGCACAGCCGCTTTTTCGCCACGCCGATCGTCGGGACATCCACCAGCAGACCAAAATGGCTGGCCACGCCCAGACGACGCGGGTGAGAAATGCCATGCCCGTCAACGAACAGCAGATCTGGCTTGTGCGAGAGCAGTTGCCAGGCGGCCATCAGCGCGGGAGTTTCACGAAAGGAGAGAAAACCGGGAATGTAGGGCATGGTGGTGGCGATACGCGCCACCTTGTATTCGACCAGTTCAAGCGTGGGATACTTCAGCAAAACCATTGCGGCTCGCGTCACTTCGCCACCCTGCTCAAACCCAACGTCCGCCCCGCCGATCAGATCCGGCGGATCGTTCTTCAGACGATCCTCGCGGATCACTGAAGAAGCCAGTTCAAGCTGCTGCGCGCGTAATGACGCGAGATCCATGATGACTCCTTAGCGGTGGTACTGTTCGGACAACCGATGTACCGCCTCCACAAAGACACCCGCATGTTCTGGCGGGACGTCCTGATGAATGCCGTGGCCCAGGTTAAAGACATGCCCTTCACCCTGACCGAATCCGGCCAGAATTGTCGCCACCTCTTCTTCGATGCGGGCTGGCGGCGCATACAGCATGGACGGATCCATATTGCCCTGGAGCGCCACTTTATGACCTACACGACGACGCGCATCGGCAATGTCAGTGGTCCAGTCGAGACCTAACGCATCACAGCCGGTCTCCGCCATCGCTTCCAGCCACTGACCACCGCCTTTGGTAAACAGGGTCACCGGTACGCGACGACCTTCGTTCTCGCGCAGCAGGCCATCAACGATTTTGTGCATGTAGTACAAAGAAAACTGCTGATAGTCGCGACCGGTCAGCACGCCACCCCAGGTGTCGAAAATCATCACCGACTGCGCACCCGCTTTGATCTGCGCGTTCAGGTACAGCGTGACGCTCTTCGCCAGCTTATCAAGCAGCAGATGCAGCGCTTTAGGGTCGGCGTACATCATCTTTTTAATCACGGTGAAGGCTTTGCTGCTGCCGCCTTCAACCATGTAGGTCGCCAGCGTCCACGGACTACCGGAGAAGCCGATCAGCGGCACTTCGCCTTTCAGTTCACGGCGGATAGTACGCACCGCGTTCATCACGTACCCCAGCCCATCTTCCGGGTCCGGGATCGGCAGTTTGTCGACGTCAGCCTTGCTGGTAATTGGAGAGGTGAAGCGTGGACCTTCTCCTGCTTCAAAATACAGCCCGAGTCCCATCGCATCCGGGATCGTCAGGATATCCGAGAAGAGGATCGCGGCATCAAGTTTATAGCGACGCAGCGGCTGCAGCGTGACTTCGCAGGCCAGCTCGGCATTTTTGCACAGCGCCATAAAATCGCCCGCTTCGGCACGGGTAGCTTTGTATTCCGGTAAATAGCGGCCTGCCTGGCGCATCATCCATACCGGAGTGACATCAACGGGCTGGCGCAGCAGCGCACGCAGATAACGATCGTTCTTCAGTTCGGTCATTTTTGCAGTTCCTTATTGCGTCAGTCCATCAGTGTATCACCACTCGCTCTTTACTCGTACTCAGCCCGACACATTGCCACAGTGTCTTCAATCAATCGACGCGCGACAGTACCGGGCGGGGGTAAGAGCGGTAAGTCGTCATAGCGATACCAGTTCGCTTCCAGCAGCTCTTTCGGGTCGATGACGATTTCGCCGCTATCATACTCCGCCATAAATGCGGTCATCAAAGACTGCGGGAACGGCCATGGCTGAGAAGTGACATAGCGCAGGTTTTTCACCTTAATGCCGCTCTCTTCCATAACTTCACGCGCCACCGCCTGTTCTAAGGTCTCACCCACTTCGACAAAACCCGCCAGTACGGTATGCACGCCGTTACGATGGCGAACATGTTGGGCAAGCAGGATGGAATCATCTCGGCGAATAGCGACGATTATGCAGGGGGCAATTTGCGGGTAATAACGTTCACGGCAGTGGCTACAGAGCATCGCCCACTCCGTTTTACTCGGGTGCATGGGATGACCGCAGTAGCCGCAGAATTTATGCGAGCGATAGAACTCCGCCAGCTGTACGCCGCGTCCGGCCAGTTGAAACAGGCCAACATCCTGGTCAATGACCTGGCGCACCGACCCCATATCGTGTCGACGCTGCTGCTGCACCAGCCAGACAGTCTCCCCTTCCCACTCGCCTATTGGCAGCGCGCGCTGACCAATCAGATCAAAACGGGCTGCGTCGCCATAAGGTAGCTCGCCATGAGGTAACCATAACTTTTGCTCATGACTGACGATCCACCAGCCGCTATCTAATTTTTCAATTATACGATCCATATCTCTTGCGCAACCTTTGCTTCACAGGCATGTTGTTTACATTATTTTTACATTTACGGGTGAGCAGTTCCTAAACACCATCTTGCGGAGTCAATCATGCTAAACCAGCTGGAAAGCCTGACGGAGCACGTCGGAGGAAGTAATAAACTGGTTGATCGCTGGCTACATGTACGTAAGCACCTGCTCGTGGCTTACTACAATCTGGTTGGCATTAAGCCTGGCAAAGAATCGTACATGCGACTCAATGAAAAGGCGCTGGATGATTTTTGTCAGAGCCTGGTCGATTACCTCTCCACCGGACACTTCAGTATTTATGAACGTATTCTCCATAAATTGGAAGGGAACGGGCAGCTTTTAAAAGCCACAAAAATTTGGCCGCTGCTGGAAGCCAATACGCAGCTGATCATGGACTACTATGACTCCAGCCTGGAAACTGCGATTGATCATGATAACTTCCTTGAATTTCAACAGGTTTTATCGGATCTCGGCGAGGCACTGGAAGCCCGATTCGTGCTGGAAGATAAGCTGATCATGCTGGTATTTGACGCAATGCACGAGAGTAACACTCTCAAACGTCATGCTTGAGATTTGCGGCATTAACGCGTAGTTTACATTCATTACCTCTTTACTGAGGTTACTTCTTGTCGGAGTGCTTATTTTCCACAGCAGCATGAGTGGAAAAGGCTGAGACCGTTAATTCGGGATCCGCGGAACCTGATCAGGTTAAAACCTGCGAAGGGAACAAGAGTCAATCTGCAATAGCATCGCCCCCGGGCGAGCTTCTCTCTTGCTTCATCCGTCGTCTGACAAGCCATATCCTTACTTTTATTTGGAATGAGCTATGTCTGCCACTACTAAATCATCACGCCGCGAACAGCGCGCTCAAGCCCAACACTTTATCGATACCCTGGAAGGGACCGCCTTCCCTAACTCAAAACGCATTTATATTACCGGTTCGCAGCCGGATATCCGTATCCCGATGCGCGAAATTCAGCTCAGCCCAACGCTGACTGGCGGTAGCAAAGACAACCCGCAGTTCGAAGAGAACGAAGCCGTTCCGGTATACGACACCTCCGGACCGTATGGCGATCCTGACGTGGCGATTAACGTCCAGCAGGGTCTGGCAAAGCTGCGCCAGCCGTGGATTGCGGCGCGTAACGATAGCGAAGAATTAGACGACCGGAGTTCCGCTTATACCAAAGAACGTCTGGCCGACGATGGCCTGGACGAGCTGCGTTTCACCGGCCTGCTGACGCCAAAGCGCGCCAAAGCGGGTAAGCGAGTCACCCAACTGCACTACGCCCGCCAGGGAATAGTGACCCCGGAGATGGAGTTCATCGCCATCCGTGAAAACATGGGCCGCGAGCGCATTCGCAGTGAAGTGCTGCGTCACCAGCATCCGGGGATGAACTTTGGTGCACGCCTGCCGGAAAACATCACGCCGGAATTCGTGCGTGATGAAGTGGCCGCGGGCCGCGCGATTATTCCTGCCAACATCAACCACCCGGAATCCGAGCCGATGATTATCGGTCGCAACTTCCTGGTGAAGGTTAACGCCAACATTGGTAACTCTGCCGTCACCTCCTCCATTGAAGAAGAGGTAGAGAAGCTGGTGTGGTCGACGCGCTGGGGCGCTGACACGGTGATGGATCTCTCCACCGGTCGCTATATCCACGAAACCCGCGAGTGGATCCTGCGTAACAGTCCGGTACCGATCGGTACTGTGCCGATCTACCAGGCGCTGGAGAAGGTCAACGGGATCGCCGAAGATCTCACCTGGGAAGCCTTCCGCGACACGCTGCTGGAGCAGGCCGAACAGGGCGTCGACTACTTCACCATTCACGCGGGCGTGCTGCTGCGCTACGTGCCGATGACTGCCAAACGCCTGACCGGTATTGTCTCACGCGGCGGTTCAATTATGGCGAAATGGTGCCTTTCTCATCACAAAGAGAACTTCCTGTACGAACATTTCCGCGAGATTTGCGAAATCTGCGCCGCCTACGACGTCTCTTTGTCGCTGGGTGACGGCCTGCGCCCGGGTTCAATTCAGGATGCAAACGACGAAGCGCAGTTCTCCGAGCTGCATACGCTGGGCGAGCTGACCAAAATCGCCTGGGAATACGACGTGCAGGTGATGATAGAAGGCCCTGGTCATGTGCCCATGCATATGATCCAGCGCAACATGACCGAAGAGCTGGAGCACTGCCATGAAGCACCGTTCTACACTTTAGGACCGTTGACCACCGATATCGCACCGGGCTACGACCACTTTACTTCCGGGATCGGTGCGGCGATGATCGGTTGGTTTGGCTGCGCGATGCTGTGCTACGTCACGCCAAAAGAGCACCTCGGCCTGCCGAACAAAGAAGATGTTAAACAAGGGTTGATTACCTACAAGATTGCCGCCCATGCAGCTGACTTAGCAAAAGGTCATCCGGGCGCGCAGATCCGCGATAACGCCATGTCGAAAGCGCGCTTCGAATTCCGCTGGGAAGACCAGTTTAACCTCGCGCTCGACCCGTTCACCGCCCGTGCCTACCACGATGAAACCCTGCCACAGGAATCCGGTAAGGTCGCCCACTTCTGCTCCATGTGCGGGCCGAAGTTCTGCTCGATGAAAATCAGCCAGGAGGTTCGCGACTACGCTGCTGCACAAACAATTGAAGTCGGCATGGCGGATATGTCGGAGAACTTCCGCGCCAAAGGCGGCGAAATCTACCTCAAAAAAGAGGAGGCATAATGTACCAGCCTGATTTCCCGACCGTGCCGTTTCGCCTCGGGCTTTACCCGGTGGTAGACAGCGTGGAATGGATTGAACGCTTGCTGCAGGCGGGTGTACGCACGATCCAACTGCGCATTAAAGATAAGCGTGATGAAGAGGTCGAAGCCGACGTTATGGCCGCCATTGAACTGGGGCGTCGCTATGACGCCCGCCTGTTTATCAACGACTACTGGCGTCTGGCAATTAAGCACCGCGCTTACGGCGTACATCTGGGCCAGGAAGACCTTGAAACCACCGACCTGAAGGCGATTCAGGCGGCGGGGCTACGCCTGGGGGTCTCCACTCACGATGATATGGAGATCGACGCCGCGCTCGCCGCCAAGCCTTCTTATATCGCGCTGGGTCATGTTTTCCCCACGCAAACCAAACAGATGCCTTCCGCCCCGCAGGGACTCACGCAACTGGCAAACCATATTGAACGATTAGCGGATTACCCGACCGTCGCCATTGGCGGTATCAGCCTTGAGCGCGCCCCGGCGGTACTGGCGACCGGCGTCGGCAGCATTGCCGTGGTCAGCGCCATTACCCAGGCGGCTGACTGGCAGGTCGCCACGGCCCAACTACTGGATATCGCGGGAGTGGGCGATGAATGACCGCGACTTTATGCGTTACAGCCGACAGATCCTGCTCGGCGATATCGCCATTGAAGGCCAGCAAAAGCTACTCGATAGCCATGTGCTGATTGTCGGTTTAGGCGGGTTAGGTTCGCCTGCCGCGCTGTATCTGGCGGGAGCAGGCATCGGAAAACTGACGCTGGTAGACGATGATGACATTCATCTGAGCAACCTGCAGCGCCAGATCCTGTTTACCACTGATGATATCGCACGTTCAAAATCGCAGGTTGCCCAGCAGCGCCTGACGCGGCTCAACCCGGATATCGAGCTGGTGTCACTCCAGCAGCGACTGAAAGGCGATGCGCTTCGGCATGCGGTAGCGCGTGCCGATGTGGTGCTCGACTGTACCGATAACATGGCCACGCGCCAGGAAATTAACGCCGCCTGCGTAACGCTCAACACCCCGCTCGTCACCGCCAGCGCCGTCGGCTTTGGCGGCCAACTGATGGTGCTGACGCCCCCGTGGGAACAAGGATGTTACCGCTGCCTGTGGCCGGACGATGTAGAGCCCGAACGCAACTGCCGTACCGCCGGTATCGTCGGACCGGTTGTGGGCGTGATGGGCACCTTGCAGGCGTTGGAAGCGATTAAATTGCTCAGCGGTATTGAGACGCCCAGCGGAGAGCTACGCCTGTTTGACGGTAAAACCAGCCAGTGGCGCAGCTTCGCACTACGACGCGCCAGCGGCTGCCCGGTATGCGGAGGGCAACATGCAGATTCAGTTCAATGATGAGCCGATGCAGTGCGCCGAAGGACAAACCGTCAGTGGGCTGCTCACTGCGCTTAATCAGCTTAAACCGGGCGCGGCGCTGGCGCTCAATCAGCAGATCCTCCCGCGCGAGCAGTGGGAGCAGCAAATCGTGCAGGAAGGCGACCAGATCCTGCTTTTTCAGGTTATTGCAGGGGGTTGATATGTTACGTATTGCCGACAAAACGTTTGATTCGCATCTGTTCACCGGCACCGGAAAATTTGCTTCATCGCAGCTGATGATCGAGGCGATTCGCGCCTCCGGCAGCCAACTGGTAACGCTGGCCATGAAGCGCGTGGATTTGCGTCAGCACAACGATGCCATTCTGGCGCCGCTGGTAGACGCTGGTGTGACGCTGTTGCCCAACACTTCGGGGGCAAAAACCGCTGAAGAGGCGATTTTTGCTGCCCAGTTAGCGCGTGAAGCGCTGGGCACAAACTGGCTGAAATTAGAAATCCACCCGGACGCCCGCTGGCTGTTACCCGATCCAATCGAAACATTGAAAGCCGCAGAAGCACTGGTGAAAAAGGGCTTCGTGGTACTGCCTTACTGTGGCGCAGATCCGGTGCTGTGCAAACGACTGGAAGAAGTAGGCTGTTCTGCAGTCATGCCGCTCGGCGCGCCTATCGGTTCTAATCAGGGGCTGGAAACCAAAGCGATGCTGGAGATTATTATCCAACAGGCGACCGTGCCGGTGGTGGTTGATGCAGGCATCGGCGTCCCCAGCCACGCCACGCAGGCGCTGGAAATGGGCGCCGACGCGGTGTTGGTCAATACGGCAATCGCGGTAGCCGACAGCCCGGTGATGATGGCAACCGCCTTCCGTCTGGCCGTTGAAGCTGGCTTGCTGGCACGCCAGGCGGTACCAGGAAGCAAAAGTTCGCAGGCAAGTCCCACCAGCCCGTTAACCGGATTCCTGGAGGCCTTCGCATGAAAACGTTCAGCGACCGCTGGCGACAGATGGACTGGGACGACATCCGCCTGCGTATCAACGGTAAAACCGCCGCTGACGTGGAGCGCGCCCTCAACGCTTCGCATCTTAGTCGCGACGATCTGATGGCATTGCTCTCTCCTGCCGCCGCCGATTATCTGGAGCCGCTGGCGCAGCGGGCGCAGAAGCTCACCCGTCAGCGTTTTGGTAACACGGTGAGCTTTTACGTGCCGTTGTATCTCTCCAACCTTTGCGCCAACGACTGCACCTACTGCGGTTTTTCGATGAGCAACCGTATCAAACGTAAAACGCTGGACGAAGATGAGATAATACGGGAGTGTGCGGCTATCCGTGAGCTGGGTTTTGAGCATCTGCTGCTGGTCACCGGTGAACATCAGGCAAAAGTGGGGATGGATTACTTTCGTCGCCATTTGCCTGCCATTCGCCGCCAGTTCGCCTCTTTACAGATGGAGGTACAGCCGTTGTCAGAGGCTGAATATGCAGAGCTGAAGACGCTGGGGCTGGATGGCGTGATGGTGTATCAGGAGAGCTACCATGAGGCAACTTACGCTCGTCACCATTTAAAAGGGAAAAAGCAGGATTTCTTCTGGCGCCTGGAAACGCCGGACAGGCTGGGCCGCGCAGGGATCGACAAAATCGGTCTTGGCGCGTTGATTGGTTTGTCCGACAGCTGGCGGGTTGATTGCTATATGGTGGCTGAACATCTGCTATGGATGCAGCAGCATTACTGGCAGAGCCGTTACTCTATCTCCTTCCCTCGCCTGCGCCCATGCACCGGAGGCGTTGAGCCTGCATCGATCATGGATGAGCGACAGTTGGTCCAGACCATTTGCGCGTTTCGTTTACTGGCGCCAGAAATTGAGCTGTCACTCTCCACCCGCGAATCGCCATGGTTTCGTGACCATGTGATCCCGTTGGCGATCAACAACGTCAGCGCCTTCTCAAAAACCCAGCCCGGTGGTTATGCCGATAACCACCCCGAACTGGAACAGTTCTCCCCGCACGACGATCGTCGCCCAGAAGCCGTTGCTGAAGCACTCATGGCCCAGGGTTTACAGCCCGTGTGGAAAGACTGGGACAGCTATCTGGGGCGCGCTTCACAGGTACCGTAGGTCAGGAGCAATCGCATAAACAAAAAAACCCGCTTTCGCGGGTTTTTTCTTCACTGGCACTTAACTGCTCGGGCTCTGGCCTTCATCGCTATCGTAAGCGCTCGTGAAATTATCGGCGATTACAGCGCGACAACGTTAACAGCAGACGGGCCTTTAGCGCCATTCTCCACGGAGAACTCCACCTTTTGACCTTCATCTAACGTTTTAAAATCGTTACTCTGGATAGCGGAGAAATGCACAAACACATCCTTGCTACCGTCCTGAGGAGTGATAAAGCCGAAGCCTTTATCAGAGTTAAACCATTTTACTAAACCAGTCATTTTGTTAGACATAGATACTTCCTTTCATGTTTTTGAGCCGCTTATGCAGCGAAGATGGCCTGTTTTGCAGAAATTAACTTATGGGGCACTTAGGGAGGAGGCTCATGAAGAAGAGTATCTGAGGATAACGCTTGAACTGAGAACTGCTTTACTAAAACTGCTTGCATAAGGTCTGTGTTCCAAACCGATGCCGCTATAGTAGACCTACTTCTAATCATTAAGCAAGCATTAATTTTTTTAATACCCACTGAGTGATGCAATGTTGAACCATCGCGGCTAAGCATCCTGGATAACAGCTTGATCTACAATGAACAAAAGCCCCGACTATTGCGGTCAGGGCTTTACGTTACTACACACTTCAAATTTAACATTAATAAACTTAACGATTTAATACTGCTGATGGTACTACATTTAAAATGTACACGTTTACTACAGATAATATTGGATATTGATACTAACTAAAGCTTTCCTCTATTTACCGTTAAACACATTCCACCCGCTTGATAATAGAACTCAAGACTGGTGACCTAAACAAGTACACTTCCCCTCGCGACATATACTCTTTGATGCGTTGCCTTATTTCCCTTGTGATAACCAGAAAAGCAGAAATCACAAACATTTACTATAAAATCATGGCGTTACATCGTCGCGCTTTACTGACTTTTTGCGATTAGATATATCAACTACGTGGCCTGAAAGCATTGTCGAAGTGAAAAAATAGCGTTTTCAGCATCGACTATCCCATACAAAAAATACTTCGTGGCCTTTATCGCAAACCCCAATCAAGCTCTACTAACACTTACTACGTTAACAGCAAACTACAATTTCTCCGCTGTTAAGTATTAACATACGGGTTTAAAAAACGCTGTCAATACTGTTTTTTATAACATGTATTTATTGACAGTAATTATATATTCCAGCATGTGATAAGCGAGTCAAAAAGCCGCTGGCCCTGGTCCAGATCGCAGGGTTCTGCCTCTTTTTGTAACCGGTTTCAGAAAAAGCGGCTTTCTTTGTGATGCCTTGCACACAATCGTTGCAAAGCAGTTGTTGCTATAGCTGGCTCGCGATAATTATCAACTCACACATGTTGATCGAGACTGCTTATGAAAAACATCGTTTTATGCTGTGCCGCCGGAATGTCCACCAGCATGCTGGTGCAAAGGATGAAAGATGCCGCCCAGAAAAAAGGCGTCGACGTCACTATCAAAGCCGTCCCGGTGGCCGAGTTTGAAGAGAATATCTCTACAGCGGATATCGTTTTGCTCGGTCCACAGGTTAAGTATGAACAGGCCAAGCTACAGGCGATCGCCGACCCACTAGGCAAAAAGGTCGCCGTTATCGACATGATGGATTACGGCATGATGAAAGGCGATGCGGTACTGGATAAGGCGCTGAAACTACTGGAGTGATGGTATGGAAGAGTTAGAAACGATCATCATGGAGTTATTGGTAAACGCTGGCGCTGCCCGCAGCCAGGCCCTGACGGCACTGCAACTGGCGCGTAAGGGTGATTTCGCCGGTGCAGAACAAGCGATGACGGAATCACGCGAGTACGTCAAACAAGCGCATAAAATCCAGACCCAGCTGATCGGTATTGACGAGGGCACTGGCAAACTACCGGTTAATCTCATCACCGTCCATTCGCAGGACCACCTGATGAATGCCATGGTGATTCAGGATCTGGCCGGCGATATGATTGAGCTTTATCGGCGGTTACCACCGATAAATTAATGACACTGCCGGATGGCTTTGTAGACCTGATAAACGCCATCAGAAATAACATAGACATAAAAAAACCCGCCGAAGCGGGTTTTTTATTATGGTCGGCAACGATTAATCGTTGTCAGAACCGCCCAGGCCTGCGTTCAGCAGTTCTGCCAGGCTGGCAGACGCATCTTCAGCAGTTACCTGCGGTGCAGCTGGCAGTTCGCCCGCTGCGCGACGGCGCATACGATCCTGGTGGTACGCATAACCAGTACCTGCCGGGATCAGACGACCCACGATGACGTTCTCTTTCAGACCGCGCAGTTCATCACGTTTACCTGCAACAGCTGCTTCGGTCAGGACACGCGTGGTTTCCTGGAACGATGCTGCAGAGATGAAGGACTCGGTTGCCAGAGACGCTTTGGTGATACCCAGCAGATCGCGGGAGAACGTTGCACCCACTTTGCCGTTCGCTTCCAGCTCACGGTTTGCGATCTTGACGCGGGAGTATTCAACCTGCTCGCCTTCCAGGAAGTCGGAGCTACCAGCGCTTTCGATGGTGGCTTTACGCAGCATCTGACGAACGATAACTTCGATGTGTTTATCGTTAATCTTAACACCCTGCAGACGGTATACGTCCTGAACTTCGTTAACGATGTAACGAGTTACAGCATGCACACCACGCAGACGCAGGATATCGTGCGGCGCTTCCGGACCGTCGGAAACCACGTCACCACGTTCTACACGTTCACCTTCGAACACGTTGAGCTGACGCCATTTCGGAATCATCTCTTCGTACGGTTCGCTACCGTCTACCGGGGTGATAACCAGACGACGTTTACCTTTGGTTTCTTTACCGAAGGAAATGATGCCGCTGATTTCAGCCAGGATTGCCGGCTCTTTCGGACGACGTGCTTCGAACAGGTCCGCAACGCGCGGCAGACCACCGGTGATATCCTTGGTACCGCCGGATTCCTGCGGAACACGCGCCAGGGTGTCACCAGAGCTGATCTGTACGCCATCTTCCAGCTGAACAATCGCTTTACCCGGCAGGAAGTACTGAGCAGGCATATCGGTGCCTGGGATCAGAACGTCGTTGCCCTGAGCATCAACAATTTTCAGTGCCGGACGCAGGTCTTTACCACCCGCAGTACGCTCTGCAGAATCCAGAACCACCAGAGAAGACAGACCGGTCAGCTCGTCGGTCTGACGAGTAATGGTCTGGCCGTCGATCATGTCAGTGAAGCGGACGAAACCACTCACTTCGGTGATAACCGGCATGGTGTGCGGATCCCAGTTTGCTACGGTTTCGCCGCCAGCAACCTGTTCGCCATCACCTTTCGCCATAACGGAGCCGTAAGGCACTTTATAGCTTTCTTTGGTACGGCCGAATTCGTCGATCAGTTTCAGTTCGGTGTTACGTGAGGTGATAACCAGTTTACCGCTGGAGTTCACAACCGACTTCGCGTTGCTCAGACGGATGCTACCTTTGTTTTTCACCTGGATGCTGGATTCAGCAGCCGCACGAGATGCCGCACCACCGATGTGGAACGTACGCATCGTCAGCTGTGTACCCGGTTCACCGATGGACTGTGCCGCGATAACGCCGATTGCTTCACCTTTGTTGATGATGTGGCCACGCGCCAGGTCACGACCATAGCAGTGCGCACATACACCAAAGTCGGTGTCACAAGATACAACGGAACGGACTTTAACGGAGTCAACGGAGTTCTCTTCCAGCAGATCACACCACTGTTCGTGCAGCAGCGTGTTGCGTGGAACCAGAATATCCGCCGTACCCGGCTTCAGAACGTCTTCAGCAGTTACACGACCCAGAACGCGATCGCGCAGCGGCTCTTTAACGTCACCACCCTCGATAACCGGGGTCATGGTGATGCCTTCCAGAGTGCCGCAATCGTCTTCAGTAACAACCAGGTCCTGCGCGACGTCAACCAGACGACGAGTCAGATAACCGGAGTTCGCTGTTTTCAGTGCGGTATCCGCCAGACCTTTACGAGCACCGTGAGTAGAGATGAAGTACTGGAGTACGTTCAGACCTTCACGGAAGTTCGCGGTGATTGGCGTTTCGATGATGGAGCCATCTGGCTTCGCCATCAGACCACGCATACCGGCCAGCTGACGAATCTGTGCTGCAGAACCACGCGCACCGGAGTCGGCCATCATGTAGATGCTGTTGAAGGAAACCTGCTGCTCTTCTACGCCGTCACGGTTAATAACGGTTTCGGTTTGCAGGTTATCCATCATCGCTTTGGATACACGATCGTTCGCCGCAGCCCAGATATCGATAACTTTGTTATAGCGTTCGCCTGCGGTTACCAGACCAGACTGGAACTGCTCCTGGATCTCAGCAACTTCAGCTTCCGCTTCAGAGATGATCTCGTGTTTCTTCTCTGGGATGACCATGTCATCAATACCAACAGATGCACCTGAACGCGCTGCATATGCAAAGCCGGTGTACATTGTCTGGTCAGCGAAGATAACGGTCGGCTTCAGGCCCAGAATGCGGTAACAGGTGTTCAGCATTTTGGAGATAGCTTTCTTGCCCAGCGCCTGGTTGACGATGGAGAAAGGCAGACCTTTCGGTACGATCATCCACAGAATGGCACGGCCAACGGTCGTGTCTTTCAGGCTGGTTTTCGCAACGAATTCGCCGTTTTCATCTTTTTCATATTCGGTGATACGCACTTTAACGCGCGCATGCAGAGAGGCCAGACCTGCGCGATAGATACGCTCAGCTTCTTTCGGGCCAGTCAGCACCATGCCTTCGCCTTTGGCGTTAACACAGTCACGGGTCATGTAGTACAGACCCAATACAACGTCCTGAGACGGAACGATGATAGGTTCGCCGTTCGCCGGAGACAGGATGTTGTTGGTAGACATCATCAGCGCACGCGCTTCGAGCTGGGCTTCCAGCGTCAGCGGTACGTGAACAGCCATCTGGTCACCATCGAAGTCGGCGTTATATGCCGCACAAACCAGCGGGTGCAGCTGGATAGCTTTACCTTCGATCAGTACCGGTTCAAATGCCTGGATACCCAGACGGTGCAGTGTTGGTGCACGGTTCAGCAGTACCGGGTGTTCGCGGATAACTTCGTCCAGGATATCCCAAACGACAGCTTCTTCACGCTCAACCATTTTCTTAGCGGCTTTGATGGTGGTGGCCAGGCCACGCAGTTCCAGCTTGCCGTAGATGAACGGTTTGAACAGTTCCAGTGCCATTTTCTTCGGCAGACCGCACTGATGCAGACGCAGGTATGGACCTACGGTGATTACAGAACGACCGGAGTAGTCAACACGCTTACCGAGCAGGTTCTGACGGAAACGACCCTGCTTACCTTTGATCATGTCGGCCAAAGATTTCAGAGGACGTTTGTTAGAACCGGTGATCGCACGACCGCGACGACCGTTATCCAGCAGGGCGTCAACCGCTTCCTGCAGCATACGTTTTTCGTTGCGTACGATGATGTCCGGCGCAGCCAGATCCAGCAGACGCTTCAGACGGTTGTTACGGTTGATAACGCGACGATACAGATCGTTCAGATCCGATGTTGCGAAACGACCACCATCCAGCGGAACCAGCGGACGCAGATCTGGCGGCAGAACCGGCAGAACGGTCAGGATCATCCACTCTGGCTTGTTGCCAGACTGTACGAAGGCTTCCAGCAGTTTGATACGCTTGGTCAGCTTCTTACGCTTGGTTTCGGAGTTGGTTTCGTTTAGCTCTTCGCGCAGAGTTTCACACTCTTGCTCCAGATCCATGCTCTTCAGCAGGGCCTGAATAGCTTCCGCACCCATCTTCGCGTCGAATTCGTCACCGAACTCTTCCAGCGCGTCCAGATACTGCTCTTCGGTCAGGATCTGTTGACGTTCCAGGTTAGTCATACCGCCTTCGATAACTACATAAGATTCGAAGTACAGTACGCGCTCGATATCGCGCAGCGGCATATCAAGCAGCAGACCGATACGGGACGGCAGAGATTTCAGGAACCAGATGTGAGCAGTCGGAGACGCCAGCTCGATGTGGCCCATACGCTCACGGCGTACTTTAGTCTGGGTCACTTCAACGCCGCACTTCTCACAGATCACACCACGGTGTTTCAGGCGCTTGTACTTACCGCACAGGCACTCGTAGTCTTTTACCGGCCCAAAGATACGGGCGCAGAAAAGGCCGTCACGTTCAGGTTTGAACGTACGGTAGTTAATGGTTTCCGGCTTCTTAACTTCACCGAAAGACCATGAACGGATCATGTCTGGCGAGGCCAGAGCAATTTTGATCGCATCAAACTCTTCGGTTTTAGTCTGCGCTTTCAGAAACTTTAATAAATCTTTCACGGATTTGCTCCCGTCGGAGTTAGCACAATCTGGCGCTGGCTGTTACGCCAGCACCAGTGACCTGTTTGATCGAGAGTTACTCGTCTTCCAGCTCGATGTTGATACCCAGCGAACGAATCTCTTTCAACAGTACGTTGAAGGATTCCGGCATGCCTGGTTCCATCTGATGGTTGCCGTCCACGATGTTTTTATACATCTTAGTACGACCGTTCACGTCATCAGACTTAACGGTGAGCATTTCCTGCAGGGTGTATGCTGCGCCATATGCTTCCAGCGCCCACACTTCCATCTCCCCGAAGCGCTGACCACCGAACTGCGCCTTACCACCCAGCGGCTGCTGAGTAACCAGGCTGTAAGAACCGGTAGAACGCGCATGCATTTTGTCATCAACCAAGTGGTTCAGTTTCAGCATGTACATATAGCCAACGGTAACCTGGCGCTCGAACTGCTCACCGGTACGACCGTCGAACAGTGTGATCTGACCGGAAGTCGGCAGGCCACCCAGCTGTAACAGTTCCTTGATTTCAGACTCTTTCGCACCGTCGAATACCGGCGTTGCGATCGGCATACCTTTTTTCAGGTTTTCAGCCAGACGCAGAACTTCTTCATCGCTGAAGGTATTCAGGTCAACTTTCTGACGAACATCTGAACCCAGATCGTAAGCACGCTGGATGAATTCGCGCAGTTTCGCGACTTCCTGCTGCTGTTTCAGCATGGCGTTGATCTTATCGCCGATACCTTTTGCAGCCATACCCAGGTGGGTTTCAAGGATCTGACCGATGTTCATACGCGATGGTACGCCCAGCGGGTTCAGTACGATATCTACCGGCGTACCGTTAGCATCGTGTGGCATATCTTCGATCGGGTTGATCTTAGAGATTACACCCTTGTTACCGTGACGACCTGCCATCTTATCACCAGGCTGGATCCGACGTTTAACCGCCAGATACACCTTAACAATCTTCAGCACGCCCGGTGCCAGATCGTCGCCCTGAGTGATTTTACGGCGTTTCGCTTCGAGTTTTTTCTCGAATTCGTGTTTCAGTTCGTCGTACTGCTCAGCCAGTTGTTCCAGCTGATTCTGTTTCTCTTCGTCGGTCAGGCCGAGTTCTAACCAGCGGTCGCGCGGCAGTTTGTCGAGCTTCTCAGCTTCAACACCACCGGAAACCAGCACAGCGTAGATACGGCTGAACAGGCCAGCTTCGAGGATCTGCAGCTCTTCAGACAGGTCTTTTTTCGCCTGCTTCAGCTGCATCTCTTCGATTTCCAGCGCACGTTTGTCTTTTTCTACGCCATCGCGAGTAAAGACCTGAACGTCGATAATCGTACCGGAAACACCGTTTGGCACGCGCAGAGAAGAGTCTTTAACGTCAGACGCTTTCTCACCGAAGATCGCACGCAGCAGCTTCTCTTCTGGCGTCAGCTGGGTTTCACCTTTCGGCGTTACCTTACCAACCAGAATGTCGCCACCGGTCACTTCCGCACCGATATAAACGATACCAGATTCATCCAGTTTGGAGAGCGCAGCTTCACCCACGTTCGGGATGTCAGCGGTGATCTCTTCTGGCCCCAGCTTGGTGTCACGGGACACACATGCCAGTTCCTGAATATGGATGGTGGTGAAACGGTCTTCCTGGACAACACGCTCGGATACGAGGATGGAGTCTTCGAAGTTGTAACCATTCCATGGCATGAATGCCACGCGCATGTTCTGACCCAGCGCCAGTTCACCGAGGTCGGTGGACGGACCGTCTGCCAACACATCACCACGTTCAACCGGCTCGCCCAGAGATACGCAAGGCATCTGGTTGATGCAGGTGTTCTGGTTAGAACGGGTGTATTTGGTCAGGTTATAAATGTCGATACCTGCTTCGCCCGGGTACATCTCGTCTTCGTTAACTTTGATAACGATACGGGAAGCATCCACGTACTGAACAGTACCGCCACGTTTAGCAACTGCAGTAACACCGGAGTCAACGGCAACAGCACGTTCCATACCGGTACCAACCAGCGGCTTATCAGCGCGCAGAGTCGGAACCGCCTGACGTTGCATGTTCGCACCCATCAATGCACGGTTGGCGTCATCGTGTTCCAGGAACGGGATCAGGGACGCACCGACGGATACCACCTGCTGGGTGGATACGTCCATGTAGTCAACCTGGTCGCGGCTGAACAAGCTGGATTCGCCTTTGCTACGGCAGGTAACCAGATCTTCTACAAAGTGGCCTTCGTCATCCAGGTTGGAGTTCGCCTGAGCGATAACGTAGTTGCCTTCTTCGATAGCAGACAGGTAATGAATTTCGTCAGTTACAACACCGTCGGTCACTTTACGGTACGGAGTCTCGAGGAAGCCGTATTCGTTAGTCTGTGCATACACGGACAGGGAGTTGATCAGACCGATGTTCGGACCTTCAGGTGTTTCGATTGGACATACGCGACCGTAGTGAGTCGGGTGTACGTCTCGAACTTCGAAGCCTGCGCGTTCACGGGTCAGACCGCCTGGGCCGAGTGCGGAGATACGACGTTTGTGCGTAATCTCAGACAGCGGGTTGTTCTGGTCCATAAACTGAGACAGCTGGCTGGAACCAAAGAACTCTTTCACTGCTGCAGAAATCGGCTTGGCGTTGATCATATCCTGAGGCATCAGGGTATCCAGATCGCCCAGAGACAGACGCTCTTTCACCGCACGCTCAACACGTACCAGGCCAACGCGGAACTGGTTTTCCGCCATTTCGCCTACGGAACGGATACGACGGTTGCCGAGGTGGTCGATATCATCGACTTCGCCTTTACCGTTACGGATATCGATGAGCTTCTTCATCACTTCGATGATGTCGTCTTTGCTCAGGATACCGGAACCTTCGATTTCGTCGCGCAGCAGAGAACGGTTGAACTTCATACGACCAACCGCAGACAGGTCATAGCGGTCTTCGGAGAAGAACAGGTTCTCGAACAGGCTTTCAGCAGCTTCACGAGTCGGCGGCTCACCAGGACGCATCATGCGGTAGATTTCTACCAGTGCGCTCAGACGATCGTTGGTTGGGTCAACACGTACAGTTTCAGAAATGTACGGACCGTGATCCAGATCGTTAGTGAACAGCGTTTCGATACGCTTGTGACCAGATTGGCTCAGCTTAGCCAGCAGATCCAGGCTCAGCTCCATGTTAGCTGCGCAGATCAGCTCGCCAGTAGATTCGTCAACGTAGTCTTTAGCCGCAACTTTACCAGCAATGTATTCAACCGGAACTTCGATATGTTTGATATCGTCTTTTTCCAGTTGGCGAATGTGGCGCGCAGTGATGCGACGGCCTTTTTCGACGTAGACTTTGCCGTTAGCTTCAATGTCAAAGGAGGCGGTTTCACCACGCAGGCGTTCCGGCACCAGTTCCATCTGCAGCTTGTTGTCGCGAATTTCGAAAACAACTTTTTCAAAGAACAGGTCAAGGATCTGCTCAGTGGTGTAGTTCAGTGCACGCAGAATAATGGTCGCAGGCAGTTTACGGCGACGGTCAATACGTACGAACAGGTTGTCCTTCGGATCGAATTCGAAGTCCAGCCAGGAACCACGGTAAGGGATGATGCGCGCGTTATACAGCACTTTACCCGAGGAGTGGGTTTTACCTTTGTCGGAGTCAAAGAAGACGCCAGGACTACGGTGCAGCTGAGAAACGATAACACGCTCAGTACCATTGATTACAAAGGTACCGTTGTCAGTCATGAGCGGAATTTCGCCCATGTAGACTTCTTGTTCTTTAATGTCTTTTACGGTGCCTTCCGGCGCTTCGCGCTCGTAGATCACCAGACGCAGTTTTACGCGCAGCGGTGCGGAATAGGTCACGCCACGGATCTGACATTCCTGAACGTCAAACACCGGTTCGCCAAGGCGGTAGCTGACGTATTGCAGCTCGGAATTACCGCTGTAGCTCTGAATCGGGAAAACGGAACGGAAAGCTGCTTCCAGACCATACTGCCCTTCAGGATCTTGCTCGATGAACTTCTGAAACGAGTCAAGCTGGATAGAAAGGAGATAAGGTATGTCCAACACTTGTGGACGTTTACCAAAATCCTTACGAATACGTTTTTTCTCGGTATAGGAGTAAACCATTAGGGTTCCTCAGCTCGCTGACAAGTCGACCCATCTGTCCGACGAAGGGACAGTTTGTGCAACACTATTTTGTTGACCGGAAAATCGAATACTTTCCGCAATGCCTGTTGCTATCACGCTTAAACCATTTCATTGCGATTTACACAGAACTGATGCTCTGTCGCAGTATATTAAGACGTCGATAGAAACAAGCATTGAAAGGCACAGCAGTAGTCAAACAGTGTGAAATGCTACTGGCGCCTTACAGCGCAAAAAGGCTGGTGACTAAAAAGTCACCAGCCATCAGCCTAATTTCTTAGGCTGCAACCAGAAAAGTTGGCTTATTTAACTTCAACTTCAGCGCCAGCTTCTTCCAGAGATTTTTTCAGTGCTTCTGCGTCGTCTTTGCTGATGCCTTCTTTCAGGGCAGCCGGAGCAGATTCTACCAGGTCTTTAGCTTCTTTCAGACCCAGGCCAGTTGCGCCACGTACTGCTTTGATTACAGCAACTTTGTTAGCGCCAGCAGCTTTCAGAATTACGTCGAATTCAGTTTTTTCTTCAGCAGCTTCAGCCGGGCCAGCAGCTACAGCTACAGCAGCAGCAGCGGAAACACCGAATTTTTCTTCCATTGCAGAGATCAGTTCTACAACGTCCATTACGGACATAGCGGATACTGCTTCAATGATTTGATCTTTAGTGATAGACATTTAAATTGTTCCTGAAAATCAGAATAAGTTTATACGTAAGCAGATGCTTGAGAAAGATAACTGCGATTAAGCAGCTTCTTTCGCATCGCGTACAGCAGCCAGAGTACGAACCAGTTTGCCAGCCGAAGCTTCTTTCATGGTTGCCATCAGGCGTGCAATTGCTTCTTCGTAGGTCGGCAGAGTTGCCAGGCGATCGATTTGCGATGCCGGGATCAATTCACCTTCAAAGGCTGCGGCTTTGACCTCAAATTTTGCATTCGCTTTCGCGAACTCTTTGAACAGACGAGCAGCAGCGCCCGGGTGTTCCATAGAGTATGCAATCAGGGTCGGACCAACAAACGTGTCTTTCAGGCACTCGAACTGAGTACCTTCAACGACGCGGCGCAGCAGGGTGTTACGAACAACACGCATGTATACGCCAGCTTCACGACCTGCTTTACGCAGTTCAGTCATTTTATCTACAGTTACGCCACGGGAATCCGCAACTACTGCAGACAGCGCGCCTTTGGCTACTTCGCTGACTTCAGCAACAATCGCTTGTTTGTCTTGAAGATTTAAAGCCATTAGCTTTGCTCCTGGATGTTTGCCGGAACTCATGTTCCGGAACTCACTTCACTCTCCCAAACGGAAAGAGCGTCTAAATACGGTGAGCAGAAACAAGCCAGAGTATCAGAAATAATCTTAGCGTTCTGTCACCGTCTACGCAGGGCATTAAGTTTCTTACGAAACACCTGCGGTCTTCGACGGAGGCCTGGATAGGCCAGGCTCCAACGAACAAATCTTGTCTATCTGTCGCTATTCAATCTGTGACGGCGTTGACTGCCTTCGTTCACACCAGTCACATAGTTAACTATGCTCCTGGCGATTCACTCAGTTGTCGCCTTGCCACAGCCTGAATATCTCGGATATACGTCTGCAATTAGCAGAAACGTGGGGGTAAGATTGTAGACAAAATCACCGCCCACGTAAAGGCGAATATTAGTTCGCCACAGTCGCAGTCAGACCGGACTGATCAACGGCAACACCAGCACCCATGGTGGTGGAGATGCTAACTTTCTTGATGTACACGCCTTTAGCCTGAGTCGGTTTCGCTTTTTTCAGCGCAACCAGCAGAGATTCCAGGTTTTCTTTCAGTTTGTCAGCGTCAAAATCCACTTTACCGATGGTGGTGTGGATGATGCCGTTTTTGTCGTTACGGTAACGAACCTGACCTGCTTTAGCGTTCTTAACTGCTTCAGCAACGTTAGGGGTTACAGTACCAACTTTCGGGTTTGGCATCAGGCCGCGCGGACCCAGAACCTGACCCAGTTGGCCAACAACGCGCATTGCATCCGGGGAAGCAATAACAACGTCAAAGTTCATTTCGCCTTTCTTGATCTGGTCAGCCAGATCTTCCATACCTACCAGCTCAGCGCCTGCAGCTTTAGCAGCTTCAGCGTTTGCGCCCTGGGCAAATACGGCTACGCGAACGGAACGGCCAGTACCGTGCGGCAGTACAGTTGCACCACGTACGTTCTGGTCAGATTTACGAGCGTCGATGCCGAGGTTAACGGCAACGTCTACGCTTTCTACGAATTTAGCAGTGGCCAGCTCTTTCAGCAGAGCAATAGCTTCGTTGATGTCGTACTGTTTAGTTGCATCAACTTTGTCACGGATCACGCGCATACGCTTGGTCAGTTTAGCCATTTCTTAGTCCTCCACTACCAGGCCCATGGAACGTGCAGTACCTTCAATGGAGCGAGTCATCGCTTCAATGTCGGAACCAGTCATGTCGGCAGCTTTGGTCTGCGCGATTTCCTGCAGCTGAGCGCGGGAAATTTTACCCACTTTGTCTTTGTTCGGCTTGCCGGAACCAGACTTGATACCAGCCGCTTTCTTCAGCAGAACTGCTGCCGGAGGCGTTTTGGTAACGAAAGTGAAAGAACGGTCAGCGTAAACGGTGATAACAACCGGGATCGGCAGACCTTTTTCCATGGAATCAGTTTTTGCGTTGAACGCTTTGCAGAATTCCATGATGTTCACGCCTTGTTGACCCAGTGCTGGACCTACCGGCGGACTCGGGTTAGCCATACCAGCTGCAACCTGCAGCTTGACGTAGGCCTGGACTTTCTTAGCCATTCTAAATTCCTCTAGTTGGGTTATAGCGCCTCAAGGAGGCTCCCCGTGATTAAATTCGTTTTACGGACATGGCCCATAAAAACAAAAGGCGCGAAATTGTATTCCAATCTCGCGCCTTGTGCAACGATTAAATCGCCGCTTTTTTGATCGCTGTTTAGGCTTTTTCTACCTGGGCAAAGTCCAGTTCTACCGGGGTCGCACGACCGAAGATAGAAACAGAGACTTTCAGGCGGGACTTCTCGTAGTCCACTTCTTCAACCACGCCGTTAAAGTCAGCAAACGGACCGTCACTAACGCGAACCATTTCACCTGGCTCAAACATCGTTTTCGGACGCGGTTTATCGCCAACCTGCTGCAGACGGTTCATGATCGCATCAACTTCTTTGTCGCTGATCGGCGCCGGACGGTCAGATGTACCGCCGATAAAGCCCATCACACGCGGCACGCTGCGCACCAGGTGCCAGCTTGCGTCATTCATCACCATCTGGACCAGTACATAGCCCGGGAAGAATTTACGTTCGCTCTTGCGACGCTGGCCACCACGGATTTCGACCACTTCTTCGGTCGGCACCATGACTTCGCCAAACAGCTCTTCCATATTTTGTAACTTGATATATTCGCGCAGCGACGTGGCTACGCGGCCTTCAAAACCGGAAAACGCCTGAACGACGTACCAGCGCTTTTTAGGGGCTTCAGACATCTTAGAACCTCAGGCCAGTGATAAAGGATACCAGGCGAACCAGAATACCATCCAGTCCCCACAGGATCAGTGACATTACTGCGGTAACCGCAGCCACAATTAATGTGGTGTGCAATGTTTCCTGGCGAGTTGGCCAAATGACCTTACGGACTTCGGTTCTCGCTTCACGGGCAAAAGCAACGGTCGCTTTACCTTTTGTTGTCAACAGCGCGACACCACCCGCTGCGGCAATCAGAATCACTACGGCCAGCGCACGCAGCGGCAGCATCATGTCACGATAGAGGTAGTTGCCAACGATAGCTACAAGCAGCAATACAGCGACAACAACCCACTTCATCGCTTCCAGGCCGCGCCCGCTTCCTTGAGCTTCGGTATTCGCACTCATAAACCAACCTGTCAGAAGTATTCTACAAACATTTTCACCCCGCGTAAGCGAGGCGATCCAAACCGAAATGCTCTGGTGCGTTTCGGACTAAACGCCCTCTTCAGAGCCTGTCTCAGCAATGATTATGACAAAAAAAATCACTGATGAGCCAGGTTCTGGTGTGAAAGCGTGCAAAAAGGGCATCAAATGATGCCCTTTTATTGCGCATTGCGTCAAATGTTATTCGGCAATTAGCTCATTACTTTGGCAACAACGCCCGCACCAACAGTACGGCCGCCTTCACGGATTGCGAAACGCAGACCGTCATCCATCGCGATTGGGTGGATCAGGGTAACAACCATTTTGATGTTGTCGCCCGGCATTACCATCTCTACGCCTTCCGGCAGTTCGATGGTACCAGTCACGTCAGTAGTACGGAAGTAGAACTGCGGACGGTAGCCTTTGAAGAACGGAGTATGACGGCCGCCTTCGTCTTTGGACAGAATGTACACTTCAGATTCGAACTTGGTGTGCGGCTTGATAGAGCCCGGCTTAGCCAGTACCTGACCACGTTCGATTTCTTCACGTTTGATACCACGCAGCAGAACACCAACGTTCTCACCAGCACGGCCTTCGTCCAGCAGTTTGCGGAACATTTCAACGCCAGTACAGGTAGACTTAGCAGTCTCTTTGATACCAACGATTTCAACTTCTTCACCAACTTTGATGATACCGCGTTCTACACGACCGGTAACAACGGTACCACGACCGGAGATGGAGAATACGTCTTCGATAGGCAGCAGGAACGGCTTGTCAATCGCACGCTCTGGTTCTGGGATGTAAGAATCCAGGAAGCCAGCCAGTTCGATGATTTTCGCTTCCCACTCTGCTTCGCCTTCCAGCGCTTTCAGAGCAGAACCACGAACGATCGGAGTGTCGTCGCCCGGGAAATCGTACTGAGACAGAAGTTCACGAACTTCCATTTCTACCAGTTCCAGCAGCTCTTCGTCATCAACCATGTCGCATTTGTTCAGGAACACGATGATGTACGGAACGCCTACCTGACGACCCAGCAGGATGTGCTCACGAGTCTGCGGCATCGGGCCGTCAGTCGCAGCAACAACCAGGATCGCGCCGTCCATCTGCGCAGCACCGGTGATCATGTTTTTAACATAGTCGGCGTGGCCCGGGCAGTCTACGTGTGCGTAGTGGCGAGTCGGGGTGTCATATTCAACGTGAGAAGTGTTGATGGTGATACCACGAGCTTTTTCTTCCGGCGCGTTATCGATCTGGTCGAATGC
>NZ_JAOWHM010000025.1:0-118911 GCF_030332595.1 Citrobacter sp. Cpo100
CTGAAAGATAAAATCGCCCGGGAGCTGGCCGTCATCGTGCGCCAGCTCATGCAGACGTTCAGCGACCCGATGACCGCGCGTACACTGCTCCAGTCGCAGCAGAACTCCGACGAGGCACTCAGCATCAAACGCGACGCCGACCCGACATTTGATTTTTGTGGCTATCTGGAGGCACTGCCCGAGCCTGACGGTATGTACATGGGGAATGCGAATATCATCCCGCGACAGCCGCGTCTGTACCTGTATCACGCCTATCTGGTCTACATGGAGGCGCACGGCTACAAAAACACCCTCAGCCTGACCATGTTCGGCAAAGGGCTGTCATCGATGCTGAAAGAGTACGGGCTGAATTACGCCAGGCGGCGAACAAATCAGGGGATGCAGACGAATCTTGCGCTCAGGGAGGAAAGCAACGCCGACTGGCTGCCCCGGTGCGATGAAACCACCGCGACATAACCTACCCGGACCGGCATCAGCCGGTCTTTTTTTACCTGAAATCCCGGAAAGTGAACAGTAAAGTGTTCACTGTTCACGGACTGTTCACTGCATATGATATTGAAATTAAAGACAAATAATGGCGAGTGAACAGTGTGAACAGTTTTCCGTAAAAAAAGTTTTTTTCGTAGTTTGAGGTTGTGCGAAAAATGAGCACATCCGCTCATGTGTATAGCGATGTGTATATTATTGATGTGTTATATATTTTTAAAGCAATAAAAACATGATGTTACGCGTGTTTTTTGACTCCTGTGATCTTCCGCCAAAATTCTTATCTTGTTTGTTTACTAACATATTTTGTCCTATATAATCTCATCTTATATACTATTGAATATAAAGAAGTTTTCGTTTATATATTTACGTTATTATGTCAATAAATTTGATAGGACTATAATTTATGGCTTTCTCACAGTTAACTATTAGACAAATAATTCAAAAAGTAAGCGAAGGTGAAATCAGAATCCCTGCATTCCAAAGAGATTTTGTATGGGAACCTGATCGAGTCCAATTTCTCATGGATAGCATATATAAAGGATATCCGATAGGTACAGTATTATTCTGGCGAAGCAGGGAAAAACTATCTTTTGACCGTGATCTTGGTCCTTTTACACTTCCAGAACCTAAGAAACAATATCCAATTGATTATGTTCTTGACGGACAACAAAGGATTACATCGATATTCTCAACATTTCAAACAGAATTACTGAAGAACAAAAGTAAAAACTGGGTGCCTATATATTTTGATCTTGATGCTCCAGAAAATGCTCAAGATTCACAATTTATTGCAACAGATGACGAATGCGTTCCAGAAAACTATATCCCCCTAAATATAATTTTTGACGTAGTGGAATATGGGAAATATTCAAGAAAACTTACGAATGAAGAGCATATAAAAAAATTAGATGAACTTCAAACCAAATTTAAAGAAGCAAGTATACCTGTCGAAACAGTAGAAACAGAAGAACATTCAAAGATTGCTATAATATTTGAAAGAATAAATCGCAATGGTATTCCACTAAATACATATCAACTTCTTTCTGCTTGGACTTGGAGTAGTGAATTCGATCTTAGAGCCAAATTTGAAGAACTTTCAAATAAACTTGATGATGTTGAGTATGGTGATCCAGGAGATGAGGAAGATTTATTAATTAAATGCTGTGCCGCGGCGATGAAAGAAGATAGTTCATCCCACGCTATTGTTGAGTTAAAAGGTGATGAGGTTAGGAATAATTTTCTTTCTTTCCAAAATGGTCTCTTAGGTGCGATTGACTTCTTAAGACGAGACTGTGGAGTAGTATCCTTAAAAGTACTGCCATATAAATCGATGCTCATCCCATTAACACGTTTTTTTATGACTAACAATGCTGCTGGATTTCATCCAAACGCAACTCAACGGCACTTATTAAAAAAATGGTTCTGGCATACTTGTTTTTCTCGAAAATATTCAAATAGCGTGGATTCTGCTGTTTCGCAAGATATTTCTGCAATGGTTGAATTACGCAAAGATAAATATGAAAAAATAGAACGTAAGAAATTTGAAGTTACTGATGAATTTTTCCTCGAGAATGCTTTCTCAGTTACCTCTGTTAATACAAAAACATTCATATTGTTATTAGCAAAAAAGAGACCTAAATCCTTTTTATCGGGTGCTGATGTAGATCTTGATGATGTGCTTACCTCATGCAATAAAACTGAGTTTCATCATATATTCCCCGACAATTATCTTAAAACAAAATGTGGGATTGATGAAAGAATCAAGAGGTTCTGTCTTGCTAATTTCGCTTTTCTTTCTCAGAAAGATAACCGTTCAATTAAAGATAAATCTCCAATTGATTATCAAAACCAAATTCAAAAACTTCTGAAAGACAGCATCTTTCAGCATTCCCTTATCCCTACGAATGGTTTAGAAATGAATTATTCTGATTTTCTTAAAGCAAGGGTTCAGCTATTGAAAGAAACCGCTAACAGTTTAATAGACGGAACATTTACAAATTAATAATACGGATAAAGCCACAAGAGAAATATTTTTGTGGCTTCATTTAATGCTTGATTGATTTCAATCTTATCCGACAAGCTTCTTTAACCCACTTACTAAAATTCCCTTTACCTGCAGCCTTCTCGATCTGTTCCAACAGCTCATCCTCAAAACGGATGTTCTTCATGGTGCTGTTAGTGCGGTCAAAATTTGGTTTCTTTTTTTCTTGCATGGTAGGTACCACTTAGGTTAGTTTACACACATGTGGTACCTACCACATGGAGTCTAAAATTAAGCAACGCCCAACAGTGCTGTCACACCAAAGGGCGTCTAACCTCACCAACTATCAAGGAGTTGATTATGGCTGATTCGCATTCTACCCCAGACACCGACCAATCCGGAACTGAGCGTTCGCTAATTGTGGGATATCGCCCGAATGTTTTCGACAAATCCACGCCAAAAATTATTCTTTCCGGCAAGTGGCTACGCGAAGCGGGATTTGATACCGGCCAACAGATTACCGTAAAAGTAATGAACGGTTGTATCGTCCTGATGGTCTATGGCGAGCAGGAACAACGGTTGCAGGATGAGTTGAAAGAGGCACATCAGAAGTTAAAAAGAATTGAGAGCACGCTTGCGACTCTCCAGTGAAGCAAGACTGAACCTGTAAGCGTTACTTACAGGTTCAGTTGGTGCCGGATGGCGCTAACGCTTATCCGGCCTACGCTATCAAATGAATCACCGAATAGAGCCATCGGGATAAAGGTACATCCCCCCCCTTCCAGATAAACAGGCTCACCGTCACTTATCTTCAAATCATCGTATAGCGATTGCATTTCATTATCTTCTGGCTCTGACTCTGACTCTGACTCTGACTCTAGACGATAATAGGTATCTACATCATATTTCTCATTGCGTAAATCATCATCATTATAGATACCTAAATGTTTCTTTAGCCCTACAATAGTAAATATCCATTTCAGACCATCTTTAATATAATATGCACCGCCATAAGCATTCTCATCTGGAAATTCCTCATATCCCAGGCGTAGCGCGTGTACACGTGCATGTTTTCCTGTTGTTAGACTATTCATATACACTCATTTTAATTGTCTCATACCATACACTGAACGTCATATTCAAAACACTCTCCTGATAGCCTATGCCACAAGGTATAAATGACATCACAGTGAAACACGCATTATAATGTCAATTAAATTGACAGGCACAATACCATCTCAGCTTAAATGATATGTGTATTTTTATTTATAAATAATTGCAACAATGGACGACTAATGAAAAACGTATTTATGGCGATGATTATCGCTCTCGTCACTATCACCGCATCATCCACTGTTTTCGCATGCCCGAAAGGAGAACACCCGCACGGCGGTACTGGCTCACACCATAAGGGCGGCTGGTGCTCATATGATCAGTAAAATTGCCATTCCTGTCTTGTTATTGCTCTGTTTTTCAACACCTGTGCTGGCAAAATCGACATTGAATATCGACGGCAACTCGCTATATCACGGCTATCAGTTGTATGAGAAAGGTTTTGATTATTTGAACGTTCGGGATGAACAGACAGCAGTGATGTATATGTCTTTTGTTGCCGGTGTAGCGGGGACACTGTCAAAAGAAAAAATCATCTGTAATGAGAGCATAACCATTGGGCAGGAAGCTGATATTGTTGGTAATTACCTCCAGACCCATCCAAAAGAACGAACAAAATACAGTCCTTCTGAGTTGGCCATGATCGCTTTAGGCAAAGAACTTGCTTGTAGCAAAAATAGTAATAGCTAGCGCTGCACTTTGCTTGTGTTGCCGGATGGCGCTAACGCTTATCCGGCCTACGATTCCCAGAAAAAAGAAAGCCGCCGATCGGTGAATCAGCGGCTTTTCCATTACTCACTTACATTAGAAATTATATTTCACGCCCAACATACCGCGGGTATCGCTGTAGCCTTTGTCGCCGACTTGTTGGGCCACGTTGCTCCACACGTTGAGTCGCGGAGTGATTTGACCTTCAACGCCGACTTTCAGCTCGCCGATGTTTTTGGTGCCGCGCATGTCGTTGCTCACATCGTCCATCTTCACGCTGGTCGTCTGCGTGTTGTGGATCCAGTTGGCTTCAACAAACGGCTGGAACTCGCGAGATTTACCGTCGTCGATGGCGTTGTGACCATTAATAAAGGCTTTCACACCCAGACGGGTCATCAGGTTGCCATCGGTGTTGTCCTTCACGCGGGTACCGTTCGCTTCGCGGTGACTGTCGGCCTGCACGTCCATCCATACCACCTGCGCTTTCGGTTGCAGCCAGTAGCTGTTGCGTTCGCTTTCACCCAGTTTGAAGCTGTAACCGGCTTCAAACGAAGCGGTTATCCCGCTGGATTTGTATTTCTCTGCTGCCTGCTCCTGGCCCATCACTTTGTTATCAAACCAGTTGTACAGCGCCCAGGTATCCACGTAGGTGCCGGTCTTGTCGGCGTCATTGGCATACCATGTGCCATACAGCCCCACGCTGTAACCGGTGACCTGACCACGTGAATGGTAGCCGGTCAGGCTGGACTGCGTGCGGTTCTGGCTGTTGGCATAACCTGCCATCGCGCCAAGGTGCCAGCGGTCAAGACCGTCGCTACTCCACTGCGCCAGGTCGCCGCCTAGCTGCATTACATAGCTGTTGCTTTGGGTTTTCAACTGCCCGCTACCGTCTTTGAAGCGGGTATGCGCCCCAACGTTACGCATCCACAGGCTGGTAACTTTCTTCTCGCCTGTCAGCATATCGACGTACTGCGTTTCACCCAGACGATCGTGCAGTCGGGTCATAAACAGCGTGTTAGCCGCATAGTTGTTCGCCAGATAACTGCCTGCTTCCGGACGGTATTGCTGCTCAGTGACAGGAGGCGCAACAGGTTCTTCCGGCTCAGGGATAATCGGGTCTACAGGATCGACCGGGTCTGGATCAATAGGGTCAACCGGGTCCGGATCAACAGGGTCCGGGTCATGCGGATCGACGGGGTCCGGGTCTTCCGGATCCGGCGGAGCAGGAATAAAGCTGGTCAGATACCAGTTACTGCCTTTCTGCACCACGTTATAGTCGTACGCACCGGCAACAATACGGCCCGCTTTCTCAAAAGTACCGTCAGAATTACCGGCCACTTCGATGATCTCAATACCTTCAATGGTCTGCGCCCCGGTTCCGCCAATGTTATTCACCGCCACAAACGCATTACCCGCGGTGTTGCCGAGCACTTTCAGCTTGTCGGTTTCGGAGGTATCGTCATTCAGGACAGTATTGAAAACCAGTTTGCCGCCGTTCCCGGTAAAATCTTCATTGATGGTAAGCGTCTGCCACGGTTCGCCGTCAGCATGCCCAAAGTTCACCACTGACCCGCCGTTCAGCGTCAGGTCGGTGAGCGTTGAACTGTTAGTCATGTTCCAGGTCGCGTCGCTCATTTGCAGCGAGATAACGCCCGTCCCGGCAGTGGCGCTGGTGATGTATGACGCCCCGCTCCACAACGAGTTGTCGGTCATGTTGAGCTTAATGGTACTGTTTTGCTGCGGCAGGCTGCTGGTTGCAGCAGTCGCGCCAGCGGCATGAAGATCGCCGTCGATAAGAAAACGCCCGCCAGTAGAACCGTCTACGATGCCGCCCGTTTCGGTGCTGATGGCATAACTTTCGTTGCTGTGATCGCCCGCCATGGTAATGGCGGCACCGCCTGCCAGATTTATCGCCCCGCGTGAAGTCGCATACAGGCCGCGTGGCGCTTTGCTGTATGACGCCGCTTTCGCCGAACTGTTCACGTTGATCGTTGCGTTTTCACCGAGATTCACGGTCGCGTTGGTGGAATAAACCGCATGAGCGCTGACGCCGTTGACCGTAATCGTCGCGTTGTTGCACAGTTCCGTTTTGGACGATGAGGCGGCATAAATCCCCGTTGAAGAAGCACCCGAAGTCTCAATGGTGGCGTCATTGCCAAGCAGTATCGAGGAACCGTTCTGCCCGGTGCGAAGACCCTCTGAACTGTCACCTGTCGTCACAATGTGTGCCCGGTCGCCAACGACAATTGTATTTTTGGCCTGCGTGGCGTCTTTCATCGCGTTTGCTGTGATACCACGTCCCTGGGAACCGGTGGTCTGAATATACAGATCGTCACCGACGTAAATGCTGGCCGAGCCCTTCCAACCTTGGCTATAGGAGTTGTAACCGGCGTTAATACCGTCACCATCCTGACCGTCCACATAAATACTGGTGCGATCTCCGGTGATGATAAAGACCGGGTTATCCGGCGTATTGGCCCCGTGCGTGCGGATACCGTCAACATCTTTACCATTATTGGCGGCATTCTTCGACTGCGTGCGAATCGTCAGGTCATCCCCAAAAATAACGCCCGGACTACCCGTTGTACTGTTCTGAATAACGGTAACAGAGTGCTCAAAAGCTTCAGCGCCAGGTCCATTAATCGTTAATCCATTGCCATAAACGGGAATCGTGCCCGCACTCCATTGATAAACATAATTCGGCATGGCGCTGGTTTTAGCGAAACTGGCATTTGCCTGCGCTGGAATTATTGCCTGCAATTCCGGGGGCAGACTGCTAACCAGTCCGGTGGAGGGTAGACTATCAACGTCAACCCATGCCGCTTGAGCTGAAAATACCATAGAGGTTAATGCGGCTGAAACCGCTATGGCAATACGAGAATAAGATTTGGGATTTGGCATATTAGCCTCCTGCTTTCAGGCGTAGAGCGTCCACCACATCGCAAGGATGTGAAATAATAAAATTCAAAAAAACGTTATAAAATATTCGACAATATTTGATGAATACTATGGCCTAACTTATCTTCAAGCCTGAGCTTGTAGACATATATTTTCTTAATATCGATATTATCTATTTTGGTAATTTGCTGAATACTTTTCCCTGACACAAAACGCTTCAGTAATATCATTTCAGTATAGTTAAGTGAGCGTCCACGTTTGCTGTTAGCGAGATGACCCGTAAAGAGTCGCCTAATTTTCTGATGTTGAACTTCGTCATCATCATCAGAATATATAATCCCTTGTATTTTATTGCTTTTGGACAGCCAGTAGTTGGCTAACGGCGCCAGGTTCCTGTCTGCTATCAACACAATATGCATACCGCTGTAGGCAAGCCGGTCAACCCATTGCGGGTCGGCAAACAGGCGCAGATTCGGGAAAGAAAAGTCCACAAAAATAAACCCACGCGACAAATGGTTTTGATTATTAAGCAGAAGCTTTTCAATAATTCCTTTTTGCAGAAAACCATTCCCCTCAGGCCAGATCGCAAATGCGGCACGGTGGCAGTAACTGGCGCGAACCGCAGTATCCGGAAATAATTGACAGGATAATTCACAGCTTATGCAACGAACAGTCTGTGACGGTGATCTCTTCATCAAAAATGACTCCTGTTATTTTTCCATAAATATTTCATTGGTAAATAAATGTGTCAATCCAACACGTAGTACGTTCCTTGTCAGTTAATAACAGTGGCGCGAATAAAATGTAATAAACTCCTGATGCACTAATATGTATGGTCTGTGAGTAATACGATTGCGCTAAGCTTATTTACGCTTTATCTCAGAATAACAACCTATGCATTAGGAATTTTATGCATAAATTCAGATTCCAGGATAAACAGTAAAAAAGCACTATTTGCTAAAAAATAACCTGCGTAAAAGTTACTTACTAATTACGTAATTCTGATAACTCAATCACCCTTGTCATGTTGTGGACAAATATAAAGATAATTCAGATAAAACTGTAATGAATTCTCATTATTTAACCTTAGTTAATTCTCACCTAAGAAATAAGATTACTAACGCATTGTATTTAAAGAGATTTTAACGAATTAGTGAAATTCTTATCTTCGTTCATGAACAAAGAGTGAGGCGCATTTTCGATTTGGATGTAAAATTTAAAGGATGCGTTAGCACACGCTGTGATTCGTTTTGGTTACTGAGGGCTGGGCAATTGTACCTTATCAATCAGTTGGTCGAATTTAATCCTGATAGCAAAAGTCTGGTCAATCGTCAGACCGGGCGAGCAATTCAGCTCCAGCTCCCTGCCTCGCTCTGTTTTCTCTATTTAATTACTCACGCAAGTGACATTGTTTCCCAGAACACGTTGATGACAATTGGTTGGGGTGAAAGAAATAATGTGACCACCACCAACACATTTTACCAGGCTATTCTGACGCTACGAAACGCGCTGGCGGACGTGGGGTTGCCTCGTGATACGGTGAAAACTATTTCCCGACGAGGGCTCAGATTAAATGAGAATACGCAAGTAGAGACAATAACGCTTCAACTGAGAGAAGTTTCCCCGCCGCCGGTTATTGAAGAAATCCCCCCCGCAAAGATAATTCCTTCGACACCACAACAAACGACGCAGATACCCTGGTTTGAGGTTTTATTTAGCGCCAGTGTCGTGATTGCCACGTTGATCATCTGGCTGGTGTGGTATCAAACGCGCCCTGTTATGCCGTTTAGTAAATTTGTCCAGGCTTCCATGCAGACGCCATCGCGGCAAAATTGCAAAATCTATTACTCACCAAATGAACACGACCAGCAAGGCTATTTCAATCTGATGCAGTTACATCCCTATCTCTGTGAAAACAACAAGCACGTGTTTCTTACCGGTTACAGCAAAGCGGAAAGGATCGTGGCATTTGTCTGTGATAAAGATGCACGGGTGGATGCTAACGCATTTTGTACTACTCATTATTACTGGATGCGCGGGCAATGAAAAAAACACGCCACCTTATAGTGCTCGTGGCCGGGCTGGTTACTGTGCTCGGTTCAGGCGGATGGTTATGGCATTCACGCTATGCCGACAAACCGCTGAATTGCATCGGTAACATGGAATGGAATATTGGCAGCAACCGCTTTACGGGTACGTTATCGTTTCGGATGTACAACAGTGAAGGCCTGGCCACTATTACCGGCAAACTGTACGGGCGTAATACCTCAGACATTAGCAGGAACATCTATTTTAACTACACCCAAAAGCGCGATGCCCGAGTGCTACAGGCGATGCAGGTCGTCAAAACCTTCGCTGACACCGCTGATGAAGCGGATATTAACGACACATTACCTGGATTTTACCGCCAAAGCGGACGAAGCCTGAGCCTGGTCATGGAGGAGTATAAAGGTGCATGGATTTTTGCCAGCTCCAATGTGCCCTCGCTGTATTGCCGCAAAAGGTAGCGTCATATCCGGAAACAAAAAGTACGGCCCCTCAATGAAATTCACATTTGTCATCATTGACTTACGCGACATGGGTCACTGAATCCACACATAACCCATTGCTATTCTTCATCGCGAATCAGGAAACATCCTGAATATCATAATATCCGTTGCGTAATAATTAAGCGAAATGGGCGTTATATTTTGCCCAGAAGACTTCAACCTACGGATGGATATTTGGAGAAGACGTGGGCAGGGGCGTTTATCTCTCTCGCGAGCAATGTCTGAGCGTTCAGGCGTTATCGCATTTCAGGAAACGGTGTGTTTCCTGTGTATTTTTGGCGTACATATGAGGGATACGTAATGTTTACTTTTAAAAAGTGCCTGATTGCACTTTCTATAAATTTGGCCGTTGTTTCATCAGGTTTTGCTTGTACGACCCTGCTGGTCGGCAACGAAGCATCAGCGGACGGCTCCATGCTGGTCGCCCGTAGCGCAGACAGCGATGCCCTGAAAGCACAGCATTTTGTCATTCATCCGGCAAAGCAAAATCAGACCGGGGTATACAGCACCAAAGCACATAATGGTGCGAATGATTTTACCTGGCCACTGCCGAAAAACTCTCTGCGTTATACCACTGTCCCAAACTGGAAAACCCAACTGCACGGCGCGACCGGATTTAACGAGCTGGGTGTCGGCGTGAGCGGTACAGAATCCATTTTTGCCTCACCGAAAGCACTGGCCGCCGACCCGTACGTTGAGGATAAAGGGATCACCGAAGACGATATCCCGGATATTCTGCTGTCACAAAGTAAAACCGCACGTGAAGCTGTGGCGCTGTTGGGCCATATCGTTGAGACCGTCGGCGCAGGCGAAGGTTTTGGCGTTGCCGTCGTCGACGATAACGAGATCTGGTACCTGGAAACCGGTAGCGGCCACCAGTGGATGGCGCAGCGTCTGCCGAATAACCAGTATTTTGCCACCGGTAATCAGGGCCGCTTACAGGATTACGATCCTAAAAGTCCGGACATGATGGCGTCAAAAAACCTGATTCAATTTGCGACTGAAAAAGGGCTGTACGATCCGGCGAAAGACGGTAAATTCAACTTCTCCAAAGCCTATACCCGTGATGACGAGCGTGACCGCACGTATAACGACCCTCGCGTATGGACCATCCAGAAAGAGTTCAATCCTTCCGTAAATCAGGATATGGCCAAAGGGCGCGAATTCCCGGTCTTCATGACGCCAGAGAAGAAAATGACGCTGGACGATGTGAAAGCCGTGTTGCGTAGTCACTATGAAGGGACCAGCCATGACCCGTACACCAACGGTCTGAACGGCAAAGAGCCATGGCGTCCGGTCAGCGTTTTCCGTACCTATGAAGCGCACGTTATGCAGGTCCGTCCGTGGTTGCCAAAAGAGATTGGTGAAACGACCTACATTGGCCTGGGCATGGCTGACCTCACCGCCTTCGTTCCGTACTACAGCGGTCTGAAAGCGTATCCGGCTAACTACTCGATGGGTACCGATAAAGCGGACGATCAGTCTATCTACTGGAAATATCGTAAATTACAAACGCTGACGATGACCGATTATCCGAAGCTCGCGCCAATCGTCAAAAAAGCCTACAAAGCGTGGGAAGACAAAGTGGCGAAGGAGCAAAAAGAGGTCGAAGCAGAGTATCTGAAGATGGCGAAAACCGATAAACCCGCCGCGGATAAGATGCTGAATGACTTCAACCTGCGCATCATGGCCGACGCCGAGAAGCTGACGGAAGATCTGACTAATCAGCTCTTTACCATCCGAACTAAAGACATTCAGTCTGATATTTTCTTTGCGAATGCAACGAAAAAAGACTGAGTAACGACGCGATAGTATTCTGGCGTAAAGCGCTTATTAGCTTTGCGCCAGCATTTCACACCGCGCCTTCACCGCCTCGTGCAGAAGGCGTACCGCGGTTGAAAGCTGCTTCCGATGCGGGCAAATCATATTCAGCGGGACTTTCTCTCCCTGATAATCCGGCATCAGCAGTTGTAATCGACCGTCACGCACATCCTCGCTGACATCCAGCCACGACTTGTACGCCACACCTTCTCCGGCAATCGCCAGGCGCCGGATCACTTCCGCATCGTCACTCATAATGGTGCCGTTAACCTGCACACTGCTGACCTCGCCGTTGCGCGTAAACGTCCAGCGATCGTGCAGGCGGCCGCGTAATACGAAAGTCATGGCGTTGAGCTGTGTTAAATCATCCAGTTTTTGCGGCGCGCCGTTTTGCTCAACCCATTCCGGTGATGCCACCAGCACGCGTCGGTTACCCGCTGCAACGGGCAGCGCAATGTAAGACGCGTCTTCGGTGTTGCCATAGCGAAACGCAACATCGACGGGGTCTTTAAAGACATCCGTTACCTGGTCGGAGAAAAATATCCGCAGGCGCAGCGCGGGATAGCGGCGTCGAAACGACTGAAAGACCGGCAGCAGCAGGTTACGACCGAGATCGGAAGGCACGGCGATTTGCAGCGTGCCTGACACTTCATCTTCCGGGGTCTGAATTTTTTGCAGCCCGGCATGCATTACGTCCAGCATCTGGCGAGCATAGGGTAGCCAGACCTCGCCCTCCGGCGTCAGGCGCAGGCTGCGCGTAGAGCGGGCGAACAAGCGGATAGCCAACGTAGACTCCAGACGCTTGATAGCAGAACTGACCTGAGCAGGCTGAACGCCGACTTCGCGCGCGGCATCGCTAAAACTATTCAGCGCCGCGGCGCGGACAAACAACGTGAGATCTTCAAGCCGGAACATTTTCACTCCCCGAGTATAAGTCCTGTCGCCATAGGGCTATTTTTCCCGTTCTGTTACCGGTTTACCATCGAATTATTCAACTGATTCCTGTGACCGGAGAGAATATGAAAGCCATCGCCATTACCAGCGCCGCGACCGACGGCAATAACATTGAATTTTTACAAGAGATTGACCTGCCCATGCCTGTTGCTACCGGGCACGATCTGCTGGTTGAAGTGAAAGCCATTTCCGTCAACCCCGTTGATACCAAGGTCCGCGAAGGTTTTAACGCTGATGTGCCGCGTGTGCTGGGCTGGGATGCCGTTGGCGTGGTGAAGTCCGTGGGCGAAGCCGTCACCCTGTTCGCACCCGGCGATGAAGTCTGGTACGCCGGAGCGCTCGGCCGCGCTGGCAGTAACAGTGAATTTCAGCTGGTTGATGAACGTATTACCGCGCTGAAGCCAAAAACACTGGATAATGCTTCTGCTGCGGCGCTGCCACTGACCGCTATCACCGCCTGGGAAATGCTGTTCGACCGTCTGGGCGTTGAGGAAAATGGCAATGAAGATGATGTGTTATTGATTGTTGGCGCGGCTGGCGGCGTCGGTTCTATTCTGACACAACTGGCCAGTAAGCTGACCAAAATGACCGTCATCGGTACCGCATCGCGTCCGCAGAGCCAGAAATGGGTACGTGAAGCGGGCGCTCATCATGTGATTGACCACAGCAAGCCGTTGACGGAAGAGCTGGCACGGATAGGCATTAAAGAGGTGACGCACGTTGCCAGCCTGAACAATACCGAGCAGCACTATTCGCAAATTATTGCCGCACTGGCGCCGCAGGGCAAACTGGCGCTGATTGACGATCCGCAAACTCTCGATGCGCGCCCGCTGAAGGCCAAAAGCATTTCGCTGCACTGGGAGTTTATGTTTACCCGTTCGATGTTTACCACCCACGACATCATTGCGCAGCATCAGTTACTGACCCGCGTGGCGCAGCTGATCGACGACAGCACCCTCCGTACCACGCTGGGCGAACATTTTGGCGCGATTACCGCGGCAAATCTGCAAAAAGCCCACACGCAAATTGAAACCGGTCGCTCGGTCGGCAAGATTGTGCTGGAGGGGTTTTAACATGTCTGATTCTGACGTGATTTCAATTATTGCGGTACTGAAAGCCAAACCGGGGAAAATCGACGCACTGAAACAGGCGCTACAAGCTCTGCTGCTACCCACGCGTCGGGAGACGGGCAATATTGAATATGCCCTGTTCCAGTTACGCGACACGCCGGATGTGTTCTACGTGCGCGAATCCTGGCGCGGTCAGGCCGGTCTGGATGAGCACATCGCTCTGCCACATTTCCAGGCGTTCATTCTACAAATGAACGATCTGCTAGCCGAACCGCTACGGCTGGATTATCTGACGCCGATTGAGCCTTAATGTCTCGACGCTCCCCCGCAGCTATGCGGGGGATTTACATCAGCCATTACGTCCGGCCATAACACCGCCATCCACATCCCAGATAGCGCCAGTTACCCATTGCGCTTTGTCTGACAACAGGAAGGCGACGGATTCAGCCACATCACGCGGCGTACCAACCCGACCAATCGGATGGAAGCTGTCAAAGCTACTCATCACACCTTGTACGTCTTCTTTCGGGATAAATCCTTCGTAGATAGGTGTATGCACGACTGCTGGCGAAACGGCATTGACGCGGATCCCATTCGCCCCCAGCTCGATGGCCAGATTTTTAGTTAATGCATGCAGGCCCGCTTTTGCCATTGAGTACGCTGAAGAAGGTGTTGCGCCAATTGCCTGTTGCGCCCACATCGAACCAATATTCACAATGGCACCCTGGATGTTAGCCGCCACCATATTACGCACGACATCGCGGGTGATAAAAAACGTCGCGCGGTTGAGGCTCATGTACAGTTCATAATCCTCAACTTCATGATCAGTGAAAGGTTTTGGGAAGAAAACCCCAGCTGCATTTACTAACAGGTTGATGTCTTTGTGCTCAGCATTCACCGTTGCCATCACCTGCTTAACGCCCGCTTCTGACATCAGATCCGCCACAATGACAGAGACGTCACCCAGCTCCGCCAACGCCTGACGGGCCCGTTCCGCTTTCTCGGCACGATTGCCAACCAGCACCACTCGACCACCACCCTGGAGGATCAGTTTTGCGGTTTCAAATCCGATACCACTGGTACCGCCCACCACTAACAGTTTTTTGCCGACAAATAATGTGTTCATCGCTAGCCTCGTTTCAAGTATTCGTTAATGCGCTAACAATGCCACTCCCCTGAGGCGCTGACGAATGAGAAGAAATAGCGAACCGAGAAAGAAAATCTATCTCGATGGCATATACTGAAGATATTCACAAAACGGGAAATGACCTGATGCGCTCGCTTAATCGGCTTAAATGGTTACACGCTTTTGAGGCCACAGCCCGCCACGGCAGTTTTACTGGTGCGGCGCAGGAACTGGGGGTCACTCCGGCTGCCGTTGGGCAACTGGTTCGTGCGCTGGAAGACTGGGTTGGCCACCCGCTGCTGCATCGAACCCGTTCAGGCAAAGAGCGTCTCACGCTGGTCAGCGAAGCACAGGACGCGTTGCGCGAGATAACCCAAGGACTGGATAGCCTGGAATCTGGGCTGAACAAGTTACGCGGCCGGCGAGCGCGCTCGGTGGTGATTATCACAGCCTCTCAGGTACTGGTGATGAACTGGCTGATGAGCCGCCTCAATCGTTTCTCACAAGCGCATGAAAACATAGAATTACGCTTGAACGTGACGGAAAAGCTGATGGATGTTGCTCATGGCGAAGCGGATCTGGGCGTACGTTGCGGTAAAGGCGACTGGCCTGGGGTAAATAAAACCTGGCTGATGGATGAAGAAGCGGTTCTGGTTTGTAGCCCACGTATTGTGCCAGTAGATAAAATATCCTGTGGAGAATGGTTGGCCGCACAGAAGCTTATCCATGATGACACTCCCCACCCCGGCGCCAATTTCCCGGGCTGGAATGATGTCCTGACCGCCACCCAGGCACCTGCCGTTCGCGACAGTGGATTGCACATCAACTCTACCTCTGCAGTGATTCTGGCGGCGCTCAGCGGTCAAGGTGTCGCCATTGTGCGTAGAGCATTGGTGCAGCAGCTACTGACAGACGGACAACTGGTTCAGCTTCATCCCAACACCCGCTGGCCTCTGGCGTGGTCTTACTACATTGTTACGCCACAGCACGCGGTAATGCGCCCGGAGGTAAAAGTCTTTAATGACTGGCTGATTGCGGATGTGCTGGCAGAAATCGCAACCATCTCTGCTATGATGCCTGCACACAAATAAAACAAAACAACATGCCGAGGGAAAGATGAGTTCCACCAGAAGAGGGATGATGAACGTCCTGATTGCCGCCGTATTGTGGGGAAGTTCAGGCGTTTGCGCGCAATACATCATGGAGCAAAGCCAGATGTCGTCGCAGTTTCTGACCATGACGCGCCTGATTTTCGCCGGGCTCATTCTGCTGATGCTCTCTTTCGTTCACGGCGACAAAGTGTTCTCCATTATCAAAAACCGCAAAGACGCCATCAGCCTGCTGATTTTTTCCGTGGTTGGGGCGCTCACCGTACAGCTAACTTTTCTGCTGACTATTGAAAAATCCAACGCCGCTACCGCGACGGTGCTGCAATTTTTGTCACCGACCATAATCGTGGCGTGGTTTTCCGTGGTGCGCAAAGCACGACCGGGGATTTTAGTGCTGACTGCGATCTTCACATCGCTTATCGGCACCTTCTTGCTGGTCACCCACGGTAACCCGACGTCGCTGTCTATCTCACCTGCCGCGCTGTTCTGGGGAATTGCCTCGGCGTTTGCCGCCGCGTTCTACACCACCTACCCCTCAACGCTTATCGCGCGCTACGGCACGCTGCCAGTTGTCGGCTGGAGTATGTTAATCGGCGGCATGATCCTGCTGCCGTTTTATGCCGGACAGGGCACTAATTTCGTGGTGAATGGCAGTTTGATTCTGGCGTTTTTCTATCTGGTGGTCATCGGCACGTCGCTGACGTTTAGCCTGTACCTGAAAGGCGCGCAGATGATTGGCGGACCGAAAGCGAGCATTTTAAGCTGCGCGGAACCGTTGAGCAGCGCATTGCTGTCCCTGCTGCTGTTAGGTATTACCTTCACCCTGCCAGACTGGCTGGGCACGCTTTTGATCCTCTCTTCGGTAATACTTATCTCAATGGACTCACGTCGCCGCGCCAGAGCGGTTTAACACCAACCGGCGCGGCAAAAGGTCATGATTACCAGCCCGGAACCGCGCCACCGTTAAAGATAGTTTCTGCCGCCTTCGCCACTTCCGGTGACTGATAAGATTGCAGGAATTCTTTCACATTCTCGGCATCTTTATTGTCTTCTCGCGCCACCAGAATGTTCACGTACGGTGAGTTTTTGTCTTCAATAAATACGCTGTCATGTACCGGGGAAAGCCCGGTTTGCTGGATGTAGGTGGTACTGATAATCGCCACATCCACTTTCTGATCGTCCAGCACACGCGGCAACTGCGCACCTTCCAGTTCCATAATTTTCAGATGCCGCGGATTATCAGTGATATCCAACGCTGTTGGCAGCAGGCCGGTATCCGCTTTCAGCGTAATTAACTTCTCTTTTTGCAGCAGCAACAGTGCCCGGCCCAGGTTGGTTGGATCGTTAGGTATCGCAATCGTTGCACCGTCTTTTAGTTCAGCGACAGTTTTGATTTTCTTCGAATAACCAGCCATCGGGAACACAAAGGTATTGCCCACCGCAACCAGCTTATAGTCGTGTGCTTTATTATCTTGTTCAAGGAACGGGCGATGCTGGAAGACGTTGGCATCCAGCTCACCATGATTGGTGGCATCGTTGGGCAACAGAGAACCGCTAAAACCCACCAGTTCCACCTCCAGACCATATTTTTCTTTAGCGACTTTCTTCGCGACCTCCGCTACATCCTGCTCAGCACCGTTAATTACACCCACTTTTATATGCTTTGCATCGCTGCTCTGTTGATCGCATCCTGCCAGCAATAATCCCGCCAGTAATACCGCCGCCCCGGCCCCGAAATAAGGTATCTTCAGCTTCACGTTTTATCCTTTCGCAATAACCGCCTGATGAGTAATGAAATGACTATAGCGGGAAGGCCGCTGCGGTTTAAAAAACGAAAAAGCATCAGCAAGAAGAAAAAAGCATAAAGCAGACATATGGACAAAAATGTCCGGTAGCGCTTACGCTGACCGGGCTGGTGACATGAGGTTATCTGTAGGCCGGATAAGCGAAGTGCCATCCGGCGATAGCAACATCACACCAGGGTTTTAACTATCTCCATCAACCTGACGACGTCTGCAGGCCGGGTATTACCGGTCTGTGGGTCGATAATCGAGCTGTAAACATGCGGCATGACGCGCGGTACTCCCGCCTCCAGACAGGATTGCAGGATAACGCCGAAGTTATCGAGATCGATACCGCCGGTCGGTTCAATCAGCGTCATGCCGTTTCTCGCCGCTGTCGTCGCCAGTGCATATAGCTCAGGCAGCGACTGTTCACCGCCCATTGGGAAGAACTTCGCCGCATGGGCTCCTGAATCCAACATCATACGGACCGCTGCCTCGCAGGAAACGCGGGCTGGCGTGCCCTGGCTGCTGCTGACGCCGGTCGAGATCAACACGTCCCCCGGCGTGCCAGTGGGACTGACTAACGCGTTGATATGGGTCTGTTCACCGCCCGTTGCCGCCAAGGCGCCTGCCGCAAACCCGCAACCGGTAAAGGTCTGGTTGACGTGTGCTGGATGTACCTGTGAGGCAATCATCGCCGCTTTGTAATACTGCGCCGGGTCACCGGCCCCCAACCCCACAGAAATCGACGGCACGTCGTTCATCCAACGTTTTACTTCCAGAATACCTTCCTCAACCGAGGAAAACTGCGCCGAAAGAATGCCAATCACCGCGTGGCCTTCGGCAGCATCATAGATTTCCCGCGCATTGGCGATATCCTTCGCCAGCACGTTAATAGCCACTTTATTACGATAAAAATTAATGTGCTGCATGTTCTGCAATCTCCTTTAATCGGGCCACGATCAGCGCCATTTCCCCTTCTGCGACCGTACGCGGGTCAAGGCTAAAGACGCCCTGATGAAGGTTGTAACGGCGAGCGTAGATCGCGATATCGCCCTCACGCAGGTGCGCTTCTACAGCGTAAGCATCCATTCCCAGCACCTGCACATTCACCCCAATACGAATCCGCCAGATAGCGCGTCCGGCCTCATCCTGCTCGATATCCGCATCCAGTCCGCGAATCTCTGAAATCGCCTGCGCCACGGGGCGGAGCTCTTCGGCAGTGACTACGGTTTGTCCCTGATGGTAGTTTTCCAGGGCATACACCAACCCAACCATATTCTCTTTGCCGATTTTCATCGCCCGGGCAATCCCGTGGTGCTGCGCTTTACACGCGGCAATCCACTGTTTCTTCCCGGTGATAAATCCGGAGGTCGGCGCGTTAAAAGCTTTTGCCCCGCTGTAGACCACCATATCCGCCCCGCTCGCCACCCATGCGTGTAAATCCTCCTCGGCGGCAGCATCGACAATCAGCGGCAGGTTGTGAACCTGCGCGATCTGCACAAAATCCGCAATGCTCAACATCCCCTTCTGCACGCAGTGGTGCGATTTCACGTACAGCAGCGCGGCGGTGTTATCGGTAATCGCGCTCTCAAGCTGCCAGCGGGCCGCCAGATTACTTGAGCCAACCTCCACCACCCTCCCGCCGCCCAAACGGATGGCGCTGGTGATAGGCGCACCGTAGTCAACGTTATGCCCGCGCAGCATGACCACTTCATTGGCCATACCTGCGCTGTCCGGCATCAGCGAGACTCGCGCCTGGTCACCACGGGTAATGGCGGCGGCAACAGCGATAGCAATGCCCGCCGATGCACAGGAGGTGACATAGCTGTCTTCAGCCCCGGTGTAGCGGGAAACCAGTTCTCCAGTTCTGTCCACCAGCCGATCAATTTCAACAAAGGCTGAAGCAGCCCGCGCGGTGGCCTGCATTACTTCCGGCGCTACGCTGGAAACCCCCAGAATCGTCATCTTGCCGCAGGCGTTAATGACCTGTTTTAGCCCCAATTGTTGGTAGATATTCTGTGTCATGGCTTACAGCACTCCCAGCAGCGAACAGACCACGCTGAGCGCGACAATCGACAGTAAAATCGTGGTGTAACGCGGCCCTTTCTTCACCAGATAGAAATAGATGGCGAACACCGCCGCCAGCGGCAACAGGCCGGGGGCAATAGAGTCGAGGATTTGCTGGACCACCACTTCAGAGCCTTTCAGGGCGCTAAGTTTTAACGGCGTGGTGATCTTGACGTAGCTTGCAGAAAGCGCGCCCATCATGATCAAACCCAGCACGTTAGCGCCGTAGATAAGTTCCTTTATTCGCCCTCCCTGCAGCAGCCCAATTATCGAGTCACGCCCCAGCGTATAGCCTTTGTGAACCATGCCATAGCTGATTGCCAGCGTAATAGCAGGATAGAGAATTAACGGTACAATTCCGCCCATCGCGCTGCCATTCGCCGCAAACGGGATGAATATAGCAATTAACAGCGGCATCACGGCGGCCCAGATGATGGAGTCCCCCATCCCGGCCAGTGGTCCCATCAACCCGGTTTTAATCCCGGTAATTGAGGCGTCGCTGATCGGCTCGCCGCGGGTTTTCTGTTCCTCCATCGCAATGGAGATCCCCTGAATCACCGCCCCGAACGTCTGCTCCGAGTTAAAGAAGTTCAAATGGCGTTTCAGCGCTTCAACCTGCTCCTCTTTTTGCGGGTAGAGTTTTTTGATGATCGGCGTCATTGAGGCGCAGAAAATAAGGCTTTGCAAACGTTCATAGGAGCTGGAAACTTCCGCGCCTAGCCAGTAGATAAACCAGGCTTTGGTGATGTCTGCTTTGGTCAACGTGCCGCTTTCACGCGCGCGCTCCACCAGTTCATGCTGCATTACATCGCTGCTCATCATGCTGCTCCTTCATTTTTCGCCAGACCTTTAATGAGGAAGGCCACACAGGTACCAAAGATTGCCATCGCCATGATGTCTACCTTCAGGTACAGCACCGCAAAGAAACCGCCGATAAACCATGGCAGCAGGCTCTTTTTACCGATCACCATAATGGTGATGGCGAAGCCCAGCGCTGGCAGAATGCCGCCCATAATTTCAAAGGAGTGCGTCAGCCAATGCGGCATCAGCTTAAGGAAGCTTTCCACAACGTCCTGACCAAAATAGTTGGCGGCGAAGACCACCGGGAAACGCAGTACCAGTCCGAGCAACGCCGGGTAGAGGAACGCACAGCGCATAATGCCCGCCATGTTTGCCGTTTCCGCATGCTTGTCGGCCATATGTACCCACGCCGCGTTTAGCGTGCGGCGCAACTGGTCGAGGAACACGCCGATAACGCCAAACGGGATCGCCAGTGCGATAGCCAGGTTCGGGTCCATTCCGGCCTTCACGGCGATAGGAATTGAAATGCAGGCAGCCAGCGCCGGATCCGACGGGACGTTGCCGCCTGGCGTGGAGGTCACGCCGAGATAAACCAGCTGCATACCTGCACCGATGATCATCGCCGTTTCCATGTTGCCTAACAGCAGACCAACGAATACGGCAATCACCACTGGCTGTAGCAGCATGGCGGAGAAGGTGTAGCCAAGGCGTAATCGGGCAAACCAGTAATACAACCCCATCAGGCTTGCGAAGACTAAAGTATCCATAATTAAGTACCCTGTTATCAAAGAATTAGAATTTTTTCAGGATATCGTCCAGCGACTGCGGCTTATCTTCCGGGATAGTCTGGAAGAACACCTGAATCCCACGATTTTTCAGGTCGCTCAGAATGCCGACGTCTTTTTCATCCAGCGTAATGTTCTGGAATACCGCTTTGCGGTTTGGCCCACCTCCCAGCCCACCGACCTGAATGGTGGTGACATCAAAACCCAACTGGACCGCTTCCTGAACCGCCGCCAGAGAGGGGAAAAGCACCAGCACTTTGCCATCACCAAGCTGGTTTTCTTTCCAGGCAGCCGCAAAACTTTGGTTACCGAAACAATCCACTTTGATGTTCGGCGGCGCGGCCATCAGGTAGATGTTTTTCATAAACGGATCGGCATCCAGCTCATCGCTGACCACTGCAATCCGGTTTGCCTGAGATTGCCCAACCCATTTGGTCACCACTTGCCCATGAATCAGACGGCTATCGATACGACATAAAACGATGTTTGCCATGATGTTTATTCCTTATTGTGATTGTTGTAATTGACGTACGTGGGCAACAACGTCCAGGCAGCTACTACGCCCGGCCTCGACCAGATCGGCCACGCAGGTGGTCAGTTGGCCATGCTCGCGTTTGTCGAGCGCCTCCAGTAACAAAGAGGCGTTGAGCCCTGAAATCACTGCCACCGGGTAATCGGCGCTCAGCCGTGCCGCCACGTTAGACGTGGTGCCGCCAATAAAATCAGTCAGAATCAGTGAGCCTTCCGGCATAGTTTTCACTACGGCTTCGACGCGCTGATAAAATTCGCCGAGCGTATCAACGGGCATTAGCGCAATTTCCGTCACGCCTTTGATTTCGCCCATCACCATGCGCAGGCTGTTGCAAAGCTGTTGCCCCCAGCCGCCATGGGTCAGCAGCAGGATCTGGGGCAAGGATTCAGTGGTAGTCAAAATGGCCTCCTGGCTCGATTACATAGACATAGGTAAACAGAGCAAAGGCTGTGCCAGAATTTGTGTCACGCGGGGGAGTTATGGATGCCGACGGGGCGCAAAGCCCCGCAAGTCTTGGGATTAGCTATACAGCAGTTCGTAGATATAAAAATATTCCGCGTCCGATAAGCGAATGGCATAGGCCTCTTCGATCGGCAGGAAAGCAGATTTAATGACACTAAACGCACGAACATCCAGATCCGGCTTGTTCTCCAGCGCCATCTGTAACGGTTTGCGGTTAATCACGATACGCTCGACCATACAGCAGCAATGGATCAGGAAGCGCAGTGTCACCTGACGGCTCGGTTTGAGCGACAGCGCAGCGGTCAGATGATTCAGCACGCCTTCCATCTCTTTCAGAATACGCTGCGGGTTGAGCACCGAAATATGGTTAATGATGCTCTCCATAGTCAACGCGCTGATAAAGCGCATCGCGCTACGCTCCATCTCCAGTCGGCGTTCGCTGCTGGAGAGATCTGGCGTCAGCAGGCTGAGCACCAGCTCAGGGCCTTGCTCAGAGAACAACTCCTCGAGCGAGATAAACGGAATATCCGGCAGTCCTGGCTGGAAAGTACCCACTATGCCCGCCAGACGTTCACTGGCGTTAATCGCCTGCTGAACACGCTCCAGGCTGCGAACTTCGTTGTAATCGAGGATCACCATCCGCGTATCCTGCGACATCAACTCACCGAAGCTCTCTTCCAGCACCTTTTTGATTTTTTCTGCTGTTCCCATCCCTGTAATGCAAGAAATGACCAGCACTTTACCGCTGTTTTCCTGCTGTGGCGTACAGAGCTGACAGGGAATATTTTTGCTCTGCATCAACGCCGCCAGCTGCGGCAAGTCGCTGGTTTCGTAGCTTAAATCCAACCCTATTTCCAGCAGACTGGTGAGCGTGATGTTGGGCATCAGCAGAACGTCTATCTGGAATAATTTGCTGATCGTACTGCCAAAATGGACCAGCGAGCCAATATCCACCATCAGGATCAATCGGCGATACTGCCGGGTCTGGATCATCTGTGTCAGGGCTTCCAGCGTGTCATGCACCGACTGCTCGAAAGGCATATCGATAGCGCTGAACACCTCGCGCTCCAGCACGCGATTCACGTACTGCGCCTGGCTTGTGGCGGTCGTCGCGCCGTGGGCAATCAAAATCACCCCGCAGTCAGGACTGGCGTCAATCCGTTGGCGGTAATGGCGACACTCTTTGAGGAACAGGCACAGCCAGACCACCTCCGTCGCCGGACACTGAATATGCAGCAGTTCATTGATTTTTCGGCATAACAGCGTGGCGTTTTCGTATTCATCTTTGCAGCGATCGAGGATCAGGCTGGAAGAATAAAGTTGCGGAATAAGGCCGCGCTGCACGTAGCCAATCAGCGCCAGAAAGTGTTTGCGCAGCGGGTTAACCAGATTTTCCGGCAGCGTAAAACCAAGCACCTGCTCAACGCAGCCGATCAGCAGCGTAACTCGCTCTTCAATCTGATCGCCATAGCGCGGGGGATGCGCCACACTATCGCGGCTGTAGAGACCATATTCAAAAATCGAGCTGAGTTTGTTTTTGAGGATTGCCAGCGTTTCAGCAGGTGGTACGTTACTGTTACGCAGGTTGATATATTCCCGGGTCAGGAAGCTGTAAAAGAGATCGCTCTCTTCAATTTCGGCCCCGGTGGCCAGCGAATTTTTCAGTGCCGGCAACGTGCGGGCATCGATGCTCAGGTGCTCTTTGCCTTCGAACAGCGCCCCAACCAGCAGACGTTGTTCCGGTGTGGCATTAAAGGGGATCTCGGTCAGACGTTTATCCAGCTGTAGCGTATCGCTGTGCTCCGTCATTCCCGAGGCCCAGGCCTGGGCGCAGAGAAACTGAATATCGCTCTTGAGCTGACCAATATTGCCTTCCAGCGGCTTGTTCAGCAGCCAGAGCAGCAGGGTACGGTCGATGCTTATCGTACGCTCGATTTTGCGGCTCTCACGCTGTAAGAAACCAACGATCAGCTCAACCTGCTCTTCCACCGAACGCTGGCGAATGCCGGGGAGATCGATACATACCTGAATACGTCGCTGGAAAGTGCGCAGCAACGCCGAACTTACCGGTTCGGTGGTCGCACATATCAGGCGAACCGAGATTGAACGCGCCACGGCGCTGGAACCCAGCGGCCGGTATTCACCTTTGTCGAGAATAGAGAACAGCTTTTCCTGACCTTCATACGGCAGACGATGCACTTCATCGAGCAGGAGATAGCCGCCATCAGCCTGTTCGACCAGACCGGGTTTATTCTCGTTTGCACCGGTAAACGCTCCCTGTCGATGACCAAACAGGTGCGATGAGAGCAGCTCCGGGTTATGCGCGTATTCCGCGCAGTTGAAATAGACCAGCGGTGGAGGTGTTCCCGGTGCACGTTCGCAGGCGAAACGGTGCATCAGTTCGGCAAAAAAGGTTTTACCCACGCCGGAGGGACCGGTCAGCAGAACATGTAGCCCGTGGGGATACAGCACCGCCGCGCGGCCTTTTTCCACCGCATCGCGCAGGCTGCGATCGTAACCAATCAGGCTGGAAAAGGGATCGTCTGTCGCCTGGTTTTCCTGAACAGGCAACAGGTCGGAAACGGTTTGCACTTCACGCTCGGACTCATCTAATTTACGCCCCAGCAGCGCTTCAATCGCCTGACGATGCAGAAAGAATACCGGGCGCCCGCGGCTTTTAATCGCCAGGCCGTCGTTCCAGAGCTGATTGAGATCTTTACTGACCGAGTTGCGCGCCAGCCCGAGGTTGAAGCCGATGGCCTCCGCCGTGAACGCCGTTTCCTGCGCCAGATGGGCAAGATTCAGTCCTCGCGTCAGCCGTTCCAGCTCTCCCAGTATTATCTCAATCCGTCTCATCTCTTTACCGCTTAAGAAATAAATGATTGTTCAGAACATACACTATTCTGCTGCGCAAGAAAGTGAGGCGGCATCCAGACCTTCCGGTCATCAAAACGTTTTCGACAAATAATGGCGCGCGGAACCGGTTTCCGGGAAGTTATCGAGGGTCATTTGCAGCTGATAACCGTTTTTCTGATAAAACGGCAGCGCCTGGAAACTCATGGTATCCACCAGCGCATGCAGGCATCCTCTCTCACGCGCCGTCTGTTCTGCGGCCTGCATCAATTTTGTGCCGTAACCACCTTTACGCAGCGAGTCATGCATCCACAGAAAATCAATGCACAGCCATTCGCCTTTGATTTTGCCGATCAGCCCACCCAGAATGTCATTGCGCTCATCGCGCCAGTACACCGCCAGGTCGCCAAAATTGGTGGTTCTCAGAAACTGCCGGTTGTAAGCGCGCAATCCGGCAAGCAGGGCATCTTGATCGTCTTCGGTAATCGTATCTGTAATCTGTATTTGCATCCTATCCTCCTGAAATAACTACAACTTCTGGCTGATTTATTTTTAGACATTAACACAGGGTGATGAGTGAGTCGTATGCCGTCTACACTTACTCTTGAGATGATGCGCATAGACAACAAGGATTATTATCATGAAACGAGTCATTTTTCCGATTATTGCCGTCCTTTTCACGCTACCCGGTCTGGCACATGCCGACTCGGCTTATGGCAGTCTGCAGGCTGTACACGAAAAGAATACCGTTATGAAGGATTTACGTAAGATTTGCACCCCGCAAGGGTCGCCATCTGATGAGGTGTGGGAAAAAACGATTATGGCTGATACGCGTAATCAGCAGCACATCCGCGAAGCCATTCTGGCAATTCAAAGAAACAATCAAAACAACTACTGGGAAGCGCTTGGCAAAGTTGAATGCCCGGATTTATAGGCGTGAAGCGAAATAGCCCCACGCCAGAGGGAAAGCGTTAACGCTGAGGAATAATTAAGTCGCCGCGCAGCACGTACGACCCCAGCACGCTCTGGGTTTTCTCGTTGAGCCAACTGACGATCCGCGCCGCCATGGCGTCCATGGAATATTCAATCGCCGGGATCGTAGGGATTCCCGGCAGATGCAGCGAACCGGCCAGGCTAAAGACCATAATGTCTTGCGGTACTGATTTATTAAACGCCTGCAACTGCGGGATCACCCGCTGTGCCTGCTGTTCATCCGCCACCAGCAGCGCGTTAAAATTCAGCGTCGACGCGTTGTTCAGCAGCTCCTGCAAGGCCACTGACGATGACGTTGCAGCCATAAATACCAGGTTACGGTTAAACGGCAGGAAGTTTTTTTCCAGCGCGTGTTTATAGCCCAACAGCACCTGATCGGAGAAACCCATCCCGTCCGGATGAATTAAAGCAATCTGGCGTCGGTTCTGACTTATCAGGTAGTTACAGGCGGTTTCGGTAGCGAACTCATGATCGAACTGGATGCTGTTGACGTCATCGCCGGAATCCAGACAATCCACCAGAATGACATTCTCCTGATTGATGTTCAGCGGAAAACGCGCGCCAATAATCAGGACGTCATCGCACAAGCCGCAGCTTAATTCATCAAGAGCGCTCATGACTTCCGCTTTGGTATTGGCAAAACGCAGTAGCAGGTGCTTTTGATGCTGGCTAAGATGCTTTTCCAGCGCGTAGAGATAACCCGTGGTCTGATTAATGTTGTCCTGCGCGCATATCACGCCGATACAGCCCGTAGACTGGCTGAGTAGCGACTGCGCAATCACGTTCGGACGATAATTGAGTTCATCCACCGCTTTCAACACGGCGAGGCGGCTGGCCTCTTTTACGCCACGCGATCCGCTCAACACGCGTGACACAGTGGCTTTTGACACGCCAGCCAAACGCGATACATCGTTGATAGTAGACATCATTCTCCCCTGACAGGACCCGCCTGGCCCTTTCCATCCTGAATTTAACATTGGCTCAAATAATCACCATCCGCAGTATAGCTGTTTCCGTTTTTCATGGAAACCGATTTTCCATTTGGACTCAAAAAGAGATCTTCACAGCTAATTTCGTGAGCTAAATCCAAATAATTAGCCTTATAAGAATAAGATTTTGATGGCCGTCACAGTTCTGTTTCCCATGAATGGAAACCGGTTTCCGTATGATATCAAATCAGACTCGCAATAAGTTTTTACATTTAAAGGATGGTTCACTATGTTCAGGATTATGTTGTGTTGTTCGGCAGGGATGTCCACCAGCTTGCTGGTTCGCAAAATGGTTGAAGAGGCAGAGTCTCGCGGATTGCCTGTGAAGATTGAGGCCTACGGTGTTTCCGAATTTGACATTCAGTTTCCAAATTACCAGGTGGTGCTACTCGGCCCCCAGGTAAAGTACATGCTTAATACGCTCTCCGAAAAGGCTGCCACCCAGGGTATACCCGTAAAAGCCATAGATATGATGGATTACGGTATGCAACGCGGTGACAAAGTGCTGGATTATGCTCTGTCGCTGATTGAAGCGACACACTAGAAAGGTGTCATTATGAGTTCGTTATATCAGTCAATGGTTGCCGTCATTGAACAATCCATCACCCCGCTCGCTGGCAAGTTAGGGCAGCAGAAGTATGTGATTGCAATTCGTGACGGTTTTACGGCGGCGCTGCCGTTTATGATCATCGGCTCCTTCATGCTGGTGTTTATTTTTCCGCCGTTCTCTGCCGATACTACCAACAGCTTTGCCCGGGGCTGGCTCGATTTCTCGGCAACTTATCGTGAACAGCTGATGCTGCCGTTTAACCTCAGCATGGGTGTTATGACGTTCTTTATCTCCGTGGGCATTGGTGCCAGCCTGGGCCGTCAGTTTAACCTCGATCCGGTGATGTCTGGCCTGCTGGCCTTTATGGCGTTTTTACTGGTTGCTGCGCCCTATGCCGACGGTAAAATCTCGACGCAGTATCTTTCCGGTCAGGGTATCTTTACCGCCCTCATCACCGCCATTTACTCCACCCGTATATATGCATGGCTGAAGCAGAATAACGTGACAATCCGCCTGCCGAAGGAAGTCCCGACCGGCGTCGCACGTTCATTCGAGATCCTCATTCCGGTACTGGTGGTGATTGCGACCCTGCATCCGCTGAACCTGTTTATCGAAGCACAAACCGGGATGATCATCCCGCAGGCGATTATGCACCTGCTGGAGCCGCTGGTTTCCGCTTCTGACTCACTGCCCGCTATTCTGCTTTCTGTGCTGTTGTGCCAGATTTTCTGGTTTGCCGGCATTCACGGCTCATTGATCGTAACCGGCATCATGAACCCATTCTGGATGGCGAACCTGTCCGCTAACCAGGCCGCTCTGGCAGCGGGCGCTGCGCTGCCCCATGTCTATCTGCAAGGTTTCTGGGATCACTACCTGCTGATTGGCGGCGTCGGTTCAACTTTACCGCTGGCATTCCTGCTGCTGCGCAGTCGCGTCGCCCATCTGCGTACTATCGGCAAAATGGGAATTGTGCCTAGTTTCTTTAATATCAATGAGCCTATTCTGTTTGGTGCGCCAATCATCATGAACCCGATGTTGTTCATCCCGTTTGTCTGCGTCCCGCTGGTTAACGCCGTGCTGGCCTATAGCGCCACCAAACTCGGCTGGCTGGCACAGGTTGTTTCATTGACGCCGTGGACTACGCCTGCGCCAATCGGTGCTTCCTGGGCCGCAAACTGGGCATTAAGTCCGGTGGTGATGTGCTTTATCTGTATGGCGATGTCAGCGCTGATGTACCTTCCATTCCTGCGTGCTTACGAACGTTCTTTGCTGAAAACCGAAGAGCAAAAAGCACAGGATGCCGTCTCCGTGGCGAACGCTGCCCGTAGCAACTCATAATGAATCAAGGAGTCAGAACAATGAGATACCGTTTTCCTGAAAACTTCTGGTGGGGCAGTGCCTGCTCAGCGCTGCAAACCGAAGGGGATAGCCTGAACGGCGGCAAAAGCCAGACCACGTGGGACGTGTGGTTCGACCGTCAGCCAGGTCGTTTCCATCAGGGAGTTGGCCCGGCAACTACCTCGACCTTTTATCAGCACTGGAAACAGGACATCGCACTGCTCAAACGGCTGAAGCACAACAGCTTCCGTACGTCTCTGAGCTGGTCGCGCCTGATTCCGGACGGTACCGGCGAGGTTAATCCTGAAGCCGTCGAGTTCTATAACAACGTCATCGACGAGCTGCTGGCACAAGGCATTACGCCATTTATCACCCTGTTCCATTTCGACATGCCGATGGTGATGCAGGAGAAAGGTGGCTGGGAAAACCGTGAAGTGGTCGAGGCGTTTGGCCGCTATGCACAAACGTGTTTTACATTGTTCGGCAACCGGGTTAAGCACTGGTTTACCTTTAACGAGCCAATTGTCCCGGTTGAAGGCGGCTATCTGTATGACTTCCATTACCCTAATGTGGTGGATTTCAAACGTGCAGCAACCGTGGCGTATCACACCGTACTGGCGCATTCGACGGCGGTTCGGGCATATCGTGCCGCAAACCATGACGGTGAAATCGGCGTGGTGCTGAATTTAACGCCTTCCTACCCGCGCTCACAAAATCCGGCGGATGTAAAAGCCGCACACTATGCGGATCTGCTGTTTAACCGCAGCTTCCTCGACCCGGTGCTGAAGGGTGAATATCCGGCGGATCTGGTTGAACTGCTGAAAGAGTATGATCAGTTACCAACATGCCAGCCAGGCGACAGCCAGTTAATCGCCGAGGGCAAAATCGACCTGCTCGGCATCAACTACTATCAGCCGCGTCGCGTGAAATGTCGTGATAGCGCCGTCAACCCGGATGCACCGTTTATGCCGGAGTGGCTGTTTGATTATTACGAAATGCCGGGGCGGAAAATGAACCCCTACCGTGGCTGGGAAATTTATGAGCCGGGTATTTACGATATTATTACCAATCTGCGTGATAATTATGGCAACCCGCGCTGTTTTATTTCTGAAAACGGTATGGGTGTCGAGAATGAGCAGCGTTTTATTCAGCAAGAGCAAATCAACGACAGCTACCGTATTGAATTTGTTTCTGAGCATCTTAAATGGCTACATAAAGGAATTAGCGAAGGCTGTAATTGTCTTGGCTACCATATGTGGACCTTTATTGATAACTGGTCATGGCTTAACGGTTATAAAAACCGCTACGGCTTTGTTCAGTTAGATTTAGCAACGCAAAAACGTACGGTGAAAAAAAGCGGCGAATGGTTTGCCCAGACCGCCGAAAATAACGGATTCGATTAGGAAGAGAACAACATGATTGCATTAGAAGAAGCAGTAATGGAAATCATCGTCAATGCCGGGCAATCCCGCAGTCTGTGCTTTGAAGCGCTGCATGCCGCGCGCGCCGGCAATATTGACGAGGCAAAAAGCCTGCTTCGTGAGGCTGACGGTTACGCCCGTCAGGCTCATCACATGCAAACCAAATTGATCGAACAGGACGCCGGGGAAGCCCGGCAACCAATGACATTAATTATGGTGCATGCGCAGGATCACTTAATGACGTCGTTATTAGCCCGCGAACTGTCAGAAGAAATTATTCATCTGTATCAGCGTTAATCGTTAATTAAACATTCAACAACGGAGAAAGCATTACGATTAAATAAAGCAGCCCTGTACCCGTTATTAAATAGACAAATCAACTTGTTTTGGTGATAGCAAATTAAACCGAGACGGGATGGTTATTATCTTAAAATAAATTAATGCACACGCTTATTCAGAATGCTCTGCGCAAACTGAAGGGTAAAGTGTCGATGAGATAACCATGAACATGATAAAAAAACTTCCAGTCACGCTGGCGGTCGTCGCCGCGCTGTGCCCAATTTCTGTCCTCGCACAGGAATTCACACAAGAACAAATCGATGCCATCGTTGCCAAAGCCGTCGATAAAGCGCTGGCTGAGCGTCAGGCAAAAATGGACGCCGCCGTGGCGAAAAAAACCGATGTCATTAACGAGCCGCAAAGCGCGGCGCAATCGCCGGATATGGCTATTCCGTTCGGTGTGAAATTCAGCGGCTATGCGCGTTACGGCGCGCATTTCCAGAGCGGCGATCAGAAATACGTTGGCGTTGATGGCTCCTACAACGGTGCTTCCGCTATCGGTCGCCTGGGTAACGAAGGCAACGGCGGCGAGTTCCAGCTCTCAAAAGCGTTCAAAAGCGATAACGGCGCCATCTGGGACATCAACGTGATGATCGACCACTGGGGCGACGAAGTTAACATGAAAAAAGCCTACGCGGGCGTCACCAACGTACTGGAATCCAATCCCAACGCCTATATCTGGGCAGGCCGCGACTTCCACCAGCGTCCGCAACAGGGTATCAACGACTACTTCTGGATGAACCACGACGGCCAGGGCGCCGGGGTGAAGAACTTCGACATCGGCGGCGTACAGTTTGATGTCGCCACCGTTGCCGCAGTTGAATCGTGCAGCCCGGAAGTGATGGAAGACGAAGCCAACCCATCGCGTATTACCTGTACCGGCGGTTCCGGTACCGGCGATAAAGGCAACTACGCTGTGACGTCAAAAATTCACAATATGAAAGTGGGCCCGCTGGATCTGGAGATCTACGCCAACTACGGTTTTGACTCCAAAGCCGTCGAGAGCGATGACCGCCTGAAAGCCTGGCAGGGCGCATTCGTGCTGAGCCACACCAACGACAGCGGCGTGAATAAAGTGATTGCCCGTTATTCTGATAACTCCGACAACAGCGTCTATAACAAAACCGACGACCTGACTACGGTTTACGCCAGCTTCGAGGGAAGTCATAAGTTTACCCGCCAGGCGCAGGTGGAATACCTGTTAGCGTTCCATGATTACGACAACAGCACCGATAAGAGCGATAACCGTAAGAACTACGGCGCGATTGTGCGTCCAATGTACTTCTGGAACGACGTTCACTCCACCTGGCTGGAAGCGGGCTATCAGCGCGTAGATTACGACAACGGCGGGGATAACCACGGCTGGAAACTGACGCTGTCGCAGAACATGTCAATCGCCATGGGACCGGAGTTCCGCCCGATGCTGCGCTTCTACGTCACCGGCGGCAAGGTGGATAACGATCGCACCGCGCGGGTCAACGGCACGCAGGATGAAACGCTGGACGACTTTAACCTTGGTGCCATGTGGGAAGCATGGTTCTGATCAGTGAGTCGTGAAGTGCCGGATACGGCGAGAACGCCTTATCCGGCGAACAACACCGAGATTATTGCATAGCTTTTATGCGAACTTTCGCTGCCACCAAAAGCGCCGTCAGCAGCATCAGGCTGCCGGAAAGCATCAGGGGCGACAGCAGTCCGAGGGTATCGAGCGCATAGCCTCCCACCGCTGCCCCGCAGGTATTGGCAAGCTGGATCACGGCGACCTGGACGGATCCGGCTTTTTCTGCCTGATCGGCAAGCGAACGGGTGATCCACGTCGACCAGCCGACCGGTACCAGCGCAAACAACAGCCCCCAAATAATCGCAATACCCGCCGCGACCACTTTGTCGCTGCCCCATAGGATCAGGACCAGCGCACTGAGCGCCAGCACCAGTGGCGCACCGGCTAACGCCAGTTTGACCGAACGCTTCAAAATCATCGACGAGAACGACGTACCAACGAAACTGGCAATACCGAAGCTCAGCAGCACCAGCGTCAGGCCATCAACGTCAAAGCCCGCCAGATTCATATAGATCGGGCGAATATAGGTAAAGAAGGCGAACTGACCAGCAAAGGACATGAAGATGGCAATCATCCCGGCCATCACCCCTGGACGCTGCAACAGGCTGAACATGTTTTGTTTCTGATGCGAAGGTTCACCAGGCAGCGAAGGCAACGCTCTCACCACCCAAATCGTGCACAGCACGCCCATTACCGCCGCCGCATTAAACACGTTACGCCAGCCGATAATGCCGCCCAAAAAGCTCCCCAGCGGCGCGGCAATTACCAGCGCGATGGAGACCGCGCCAAAAATAACCGACAGCGCTTTCGGCACCGTACGTGCAGGAACCAGACGCATGGTCAGCGACGCCGACATCGCCCAGAAGCCGCCAAGCGCCAGACCGAGGCAGGCGCGGCCAACGAGCAGCAGCGAAAAAGAATTGGCAAAGGAAACCAGCAGACAGGAAAGCGTCAGTAGCACCGAAAACAGGATCACCACATAGCGACGATCGGTCGCCTGAATAATTTGCGTCACAAACAGGCTGGCGAACATGGCGACAAATGCCGTCACGGTCACCGATTGCCCGGCCACGCCTTCAGAAATCCCCAAATCCTGCGCCATCGGCGTTAACAGGCTAACGGGGAGAAATTCAACGGTTATCAGGCAGGCAACGCAGAACGCCACGGCAAATACCGCCGACCAGTTAGGTCGGGAATTTGCCTCAGCGCGGGATTTTTGTTCAACAGCTTCACTCATTTTGTTACCTGCGTGGGGTTATTGTAGAAAAGTTACGCAGTGTAACATTAAATTTGTGACGTAATTAACGTTTTGACAACTATTCACCAGAGATCGGCTGCGCCTTATCCGGCCCAGGACAGAGAGCCCTTTCTGGCTCAATTAAGCGTCACGCGCAGCCCGGGCCAGGCCGGTTATCCACTCCTGGTGACCGTTGATCATCGGATTGGGCAGCGTACGTGCCAGTTCTTGTGCCGGAACGCCAATTTGTGATTCCTGGGTCAGAATACGTACGCGCCCGCCGGGTAAATCCTCAAAGAGCCAGGCGTGGATCACATCCAGACGTGTAGTGGCGTCGCCTTCCGCCCAGCCATGCCAGGCAACACGCGCGGCCAGGCCGTCAACCGGCGGCACATACTCAGTGATTTGCGCTTCGATGGGGAAACCAAAAGTCGTAAAACGAAAACGGGCATCCATGCTTAACAATGGACCGGAACCGTCGTGAAAACGGATATCCGCCACGTTGCTGTAATACGTCGGCCAGCGCGTTGTGTCATTAAGCTGTGCCCAGACGGCACGGGCGCTCAGTCCGGCAACGATAATTTCATTTGAGGCAAAGTTATCAGTCGTCCCCGGCAGATACGCTGCGGGCCAGATAATTGCACTTTGTTGAGTCGCTTGATTCATGATGTACCTCGTCGTGTGAGTTAACGAGGTACATCATGCTTTCGCGTAAGATATAAAGATAATGACGATTCAAAATAGTCGTCATCATAAATTTTGATATCAGTGCAGCCAGTGCACGCCATCCTCGGGCTGGAAAAAGGCGTTATAGCGCATCTGGAACGCATTAAGCTCCTGCATATCCGGCTCCATCTCGCGCAGAAAACCGAGCGCCAGACGCACCTGCGCGTCGGTAATCGGTGCAGCCAGCCGGGCTTTTTGCAGCCAGCGGTGCCATTGCAACAAGTTCTGCTCACTGCCGTCGACAATAACGATTTGCCAGATCAACAGCACCTGGGCAGCATTTTGTAGATGCGATTCATCAGGACGGTGGAGGTACTGTAAAAAAGCCTCACCCTGTACTTTTCCCATCTGATCGATCATCGATTCTACCGGCACGACATCAATGTTCAGCCGCTCGCTCAGACGGCGAATTGCCCGCCGCGACCCGGACGTTAGCACCCGAAATCCCACCACAAAAACAACCACCAGCGTGGCCAGCATTATCCAAATCATGCGCACATCCATTACCAGACAGGACGCCCATCATAGCGGCAAATTCACCTCTGTCGACGACTGAACGTGTCATAATGTGACTTATCGAACTCGCAGGCAGACATCATGAAATCTGATATCAGAACGCTCGATCTCAATCTGTTAAAAACGCTGGATGCCCTGCTGGATGAACGCAGCGTAACCCGGGCGGCGCAGCGGCTGTCGCTCACTCAGCCTGCGGTAAGCGGTATGCTCAACCGCCTGCGCGACTATTTTGACGATCCGCTGTTTAGTCGCACACCGCATGGCATTGTTCCGACGCTGCGTGCCCAACAGTTGGCCGCCCCGGTCAAACAGATCCTCAGCGATATCGATATCCTGCTTAAACCGACACAATTTGACCCGCTCACCGCAGCGCTCACCTTTACCGTCGCCGCTACGGATTACGCGCTCAAAGCGGTTATCGTGCCATTTATTGCCGCGCTTCGCGTGCGCGCACCGGGCATTCGTGTACGAGTGATCCCGGTTGAGCCAGTGCTGCTCACCACACAGTTTGAGCAGGGGAAAATCGACCTGGCATTGCTGACGCCGGATTCCACGCCCGACAACCTGCATAGCCGGGCGTTATATGATGAAGAGTACGTTTGTCTCATGCGTCATGCGCATCCTGATGCGGGGCAACCGCTGACGCTCGATCGCTTCTGCGCGCTGGAGCATGTGCTGGTTTCTTATGAGGGTGAAAGTTTCTGGGGCGTCACCGATGAGGCACTGGCAAGCGTCGGACGCCAACGGCAGATTGGTTTGTCGGTTAGCAGCTTCCTGGTTTTGCCGGACATCCTCGCCATCAGCGATATGATTGCCGTTGTTCCTGCCCGTCTGGCGTATGACGACACCCGTATGCACGTTTTACCGCCCCCGCTGCCCATAACCGGTTTTACAAAAAGCATGGCCTGGCATGAACGCACGCACCGCGATGCCGCTCATCAGTGGCTGCGCAATCTGGTACATGAAACCAGCCAGTTTAGAGCATAAAAAAGCCCGCCATTAAGGCGGGCAAACGTTACCAATGCACACTTAACTCAAGCAACTTTCAATTGTTGAATCTTTTTCTCGCGGCGAATTTTACGTTCTTCAAACACGGCCACGATGGCCATCAGGCAGATACAGCCAATGGCGGCGGTATCCAGCGCAGCAAAGGTGCCTGCCCAGCCGGTCAGCCCGAAAATCGGCGTGCCGTCGGCAATCATCCCCAGACCGAGCTTGGCGAAGCTGTCACCAATCAGATAAGCGAAAGTGCCTTTAATCCCATCGGCTGCGCCGATCGCTTTTTTCGGCACAAATCCGACTGCCGCAACGCCGATTAACAACTGCGGGCCAAACACCAGGAAGCCCAGCGCAAACAGCGAAGCCAGATAAACGTACTGGTTGCTGGCGTGCTGATAAACGCCCAGGGTGGCGATAATCAACGCCAGCGCTACACAGGCCACCAGCGCACGACGACCGTTCGCCAGGTCAGAGAGCCAGCCCCACAGCAGCGTACCGACCAACGCGCCCACTTCGAACAGGGTAAAGCCCTGAATCGCCACTTCTTTGGAAAGCTTCAGCTCCTGGAAGGCGTAGACTGTGGACCACTGGTCGATACCGATTCGCACTACGTACAGGAAGATGTTCGAGAAACATAACAGCCAGATCACTTTGTTTTTCAGCACGTACTCAACAAAGATCTGCCATTTGGTCATCTCGTTTTCTTCGGTTTCTTTGTCTTCTTCGCTGATCTCCTCACCGAACAGCTCTTCGGCTTTACCGAGGCCATAAGATTCCGGGGAGTCGCTGCCGTAGCGCAGGCCGATAAAGCCAACAATCAGAGCAATAATCGACGGGAAGATAAACATACCGATGACGTGACCGTCGAACAGATAGTTAGCGCCAAACAGCGCCACGCCCGCCGCACCCGCACCGCCGAGGTTGTGGGAGATATTCCACATGCCGAGGTAGGAACCCCGCTTGCGACGCGGCGTCCATTTAGTAATGGTGGAATAGCTACATGAGCCGCCAGTACTCTGGAAGAAACCGCTCAGCGCGTAGAAAGCGATCATCAAAAACAGGCTGGTTGAACCCGCGCCCATGCTGGCGCTAAAGCCAAGCATACAGATGGCGGAGAGGATCAGCATAAACGGCAGAAACTGCTTGGTGTTTTTGCCATCCGCGTAGTAGGAAACCAGCGTTTTACCCACGCCGTAGGTGATGGAGAAGCCCAGGCCAATCATCCCCAGCTGCGTCATGCTCAGCCCGTAGGTGGAGATCATGTCGTTCTGCGCGATGTTGAAGTTTTTGCGGATCAGGTACATGGTCAGGTAGCCGATAAAGACCACCAGATAGGACTGCATGAATGGTTTGAACCACATTTTGCGCCGCACATCGAGCGGCAGATCCAGGGTCGGCTTGCGCACCTGGTTTAGAAAGGCCAGCATTTGACACTCCCGAGCTAATTTTTATACCTGCGAATGGCAGGCATTGTAAAAATCAGCCGGAAGACGCGCCTGAGACAGCGTCCAGGTGAAACCGGGAAAATTTCTTAGTTTTGCTCCACTCGGGGCAAAAAGGTGAGGTACATCACGCTTCGTTGAGTTCGCGCGGAGCCTGGGCGTTTAAAAACGGCAGCAGCAGCAGCGCGGAAATTCCCGCCGCAATAGCGATCACCACAAAGAATCCGGTCCAGTGCCAGACCTCCATCACCTTCGCCAGCGGCCAGCCGGAGAGCGATGCCCCCAGATAAGCAAACAGCCCGACAAATCCGGTTGCCGCGCCCGCCGCCTCTTTGTGCGAACACTCCGCCGCCGCCATGCCGATCAGCATCTGCGGGCCGAAGACGAAGAATCCGGTGGTGAAGAAGCACGCGGCCTGCATCACATAGCTGGCGAACGGCATTAGCCACAGCGAGCCAACGGAGAGCAAAATTCCGGCGGCGAAAATCAGGTTCATTGGACCGCGGTTGCCGTTAAACAGCTTGTCCGAGCCCCAGCCCGCGACCAACGCGCCGATGAAGCCGCCCAGTTCGAACATGGTCACGGCGGTATTGGCAGTGACCAAATCAACGCCAAGTGTCTCCGACATATACAGATTGCCCCAGTCGTTAATCGCGGCACGGACCACGTACACCAGCACATAACACAGTGACAGCAGCCAGATATAAGGATTCAGTAGCACATAACGGGTGAGGATCTCTTTGCGGCTTAGCCCAGCGCCTTCCTGCTGTTGGGCAATTTCCAGTTCATCATGCCGCCAGTCGCCAATTGGCGGCAGACCAATCGCCTGCGGCCTGTCGCGCAGCCGCCAGCAGAGAAAAATCCCCACCACAATCGCCAACAGCCCGGCGATCATCATCCCGGCGCGCCAGCCGTAGTGCAGCGCTGTCGCCGCCATCACGATAGGGATCAGCGCCCCGCCGACGTTGTGCGCGGTGTTCCACAGCGCCCACCAGCCGCCGCGTTCAGTACGCGAATACCACGCGGTCAATAAACGTGCGCAGACCGGCGATCCCCAGCCCTGGAAAAAGGCGTTCAGCGCCCACAGCACCGCAAAGGCCCATAGCGAGGTGGAGAATCCAAACAGAATGTTAACCACGCCGGTGGCAATCAGTCCGATGCCCATAAAATAGCGAGCGTTGGATCGGTCGCTGACGATACCGGAAACAAACTTCGACAGGCCGTAGGTGATGTAAAACAGCGTCGCCAGCAGCCCAATGTCGCTGCGAGTCAGCACGCCGCTGGTGAGGATATCCGGTACGGCGGCATTGAAGCTCTTGCGTGTGAAATAGAACAGCGCGTAGCCGAGCCAGATGGTGGTCAGGATATGCCGCCGCCAGTAGCGGTAGAGGGCATCCACTTCACGCTTATCAGTAATGAGCGGCGCACTGGCCGGAGCTTTTAAAAACGAAAACATGACCGCGCCTTACACATATCGCTGGGGTAACGACACGCTGACCCGCGTGCCGTGCGTACAGGAAATCGAGAGAGTTCCGCCGAGGGCGCTAATCCGTTCACGCATCCCAGTGAGGCCAAATCCCTGTTGATTCGACCCTGGCGGCAGGCCGCTACCGTCGTCCTCAATCACCAGCATTAGCCGTTCATCCTTTTGCCAGCCCTGAAGCGTCACCGCGCTGGCGTTGGCGTGCTTAACGATATTGTTCAGCCCTTCCTGACAGACGCGAAACAGCGTCACCCGCTGGCTTTCGCTAAGTGCAGATTCATCAATTCGCCAGTCGAGATGGCTGACGATACCGCGACTTTCCAGCTCCATTTCGCGCATCAGTGAGCGGATGGCCTGCTCCAGCGTGAGATCGTCCAATTGACGTGGTCGCAGACGGCCTAACAGGCGACGCACCGAATCGTACACGCCGAGAGAAAGTTGTTCAATGTGCGCCCCGCTGCGCTTCACCCCTGCGTTTTCCGGCGCCAGGCGCTGGACAATACCCGCCTGGGTGCGAATGGCGGTGATGGTCTGGCCGATATCATCATGCAGTTCGCGCGCCACATCACGGCGCACGCTCTCTTCGGTTTCCAGCAGACGTTCCGCCAGACGATGGTTGCGCGCTAATTCATTTTGCAGCGACTGGTTAAGTTCGCGCAGACGCTGAATACCCGCACCGAGCAGCAGCCCGGTCAGGCTTTGCACCAGCAGCGAGAGCAACAGGTCAACGGGATGATCGTGCCAGGTCTGGCTGGCAATCAGCGCGATGGCGTTCATCAGCGTCGCAATCAGCGCCCCCTGCCAGCCGTAGTGCCAGGCCAGCGCAATGATCGGCAACGCGAGGCAAAACGGCGTGAAGCGCGAAAGTTCGGCGGGTAAACCGAGCTGTAGCCACAGGCTGACGCTAAACAGCAGCAGGTACCAGACCAGATGTCGCCCGCGCCAGTTCACCGGCTGCGACACCACCGCCGGGCCCAGCGGCAGCCAGGTCGTGCTGGTCAGATAGTGCCAGAACACCAGGCAGATCGGCGCCAGCGTTAATCCGCCGGTGAGCGTCAGCAGCAGCGCGTTCCACGCCTCTTCACCTTGCCCAAGCCAGGGCAGCGATTGCAGCAACGCCGCCGCCGTGAGCGCCGCGCCCTGCAACAACAGCGTGCGCCAGTCGCGCTGATGGCGGTATCGCGAAATCAACATCACCGGGAGTAACGTGAGGAAGCTGCCGATCATCAAAAGTGGTAAATGGGCCAGCGCCACTTCCTGCGCCAGCCAGAAAAGAAGCAGCCATTCCGCGCCCAGCAGCACCGGCCAGTAGCCGCGCGGACATTGCAGCATCAACCCCAGACGCAGGCCAAACGGAAACAGCAGTACCGCCAGCTCCGGGCGCTCAACCAGATGCAGGCTGATGCTCCACAAGCAAAACCACGCGGCGGAGAAGATAAAGAAGCAGGCAACAACGGTGATTAACCGGGAACAGAACGTGTTCATTGCCAGCCGTCAAACATCCGGCGGGCCAGTTCGACGTCGTTGCTGACGCCCAGCTTTTCCATCAGGTTAGCGCGATGCACGTGCACCGTTTTCGGCGACAGACCCAGTTCAGCGGCAATCTCTTTGACCGCCATACCTTGCGCCAGTTTTTCCGCCACCTGACGTTCGCGTTTGGTGAGCGGATCCTGACGACCGGCAGCCAGTTTGACGGCGATGTCCGGCGTCAGGTAACAGCCGCCGGTCGCTACGGTATGCACCGCCGCGATCAGCTCATCCGGGCTACAACGTTTAGAAAGGAAACCACGCGCGCCCGCGTTGAGCGCCTGCTCCACCAGCGCCGGGCTGTCGTGGACAGAGAGCATGATAATCGCCATTCCTTTTGGCAACTGGCTTAACAGTTCAAGACCGGAGATATCAGGCATCGAGATGTCGCAGATACACACCTGCACGCCGCGTCCCGGTAATCCCGCCAGCGCCTCACTGCCTGAGCCAAACTCAGCGACCACCTGCAAATCAGGTTCCAGCCCCAGCAGTTGGGCAAAGCCGGAGCGGACGATGAGGTGGTCGTCAATAAGGGCAACGGTAATCATGGGTTCATCCTGGCGCTAAGGCATGCCTGATGGCGCTACGCTTATCAGGCCTACGGGCGGGTGCCGTTGTAGGCCGGATAAGGCATTAATGCCGCCACCCAGCAAAAGCGCTTACCTTAACGATAAGTGCTTTGGTGTTCAAGCCTTGAGCGATCAGGCTATGCCAGTTGTGACTGTAAATGTTCGGGTGTGCTGCGGTTCTATTTCAATCAAGGTGCCATTGCGTTGTGCTGCCAGGAATCCTTCAGGTCGACAGGTTGCAGGCAAGGCGAATGCCGCAACCTGTTGATCGCCGTTATAGAGGATCCAACGCGTCACATAATTCAGCTCCGTGCTGGAGAAACGCGTAACGAACGTGGTGCCATCAGGCGCGATCATGCTAAATTCTGGCTTATCGGTGTACCTGTCCAGTTGGTCAGCAAAGAAGACAATTTCCGGATCGTAAAAATGGGGTTCATTGAGCCGCGCCAGAGAAGCCTCGCCCTGTACAATCCGCTGATTAAACGCCAGCCACTGCTCAGTCGGCTTAACATGCGCGGGTATTGACTCACGCAGCTTCATGGCCTCATCCGGAATATTCTGGCTGAAGGTGGCTTCCGGTACGTAGGCATAGTTCATATGGCACATGTACTGCAACGGCATTGCCACTGAGGCGAGGTTGGTAACCGCCATCTGAATATCAAACAGCGCGCTCGCTTTGTGCATTACCACCGCAGGATGCGCCTGATAATGATGACCGAACCCCATCACATACTCATAGCGTCCACCCACGCGCAAATTCTCACCCTCCAGCTCCAGCCAGGCTTCATCCATCGCGGCACAAGCCATTTCACCGTGCAAAGGATGTGAATCCTCTGGTGATGGGCAGCCATTTGCCAACAGACCTGAGTGGAAGGCAAAACAGCCGTAGGTCGCCACCACTTCCGCCGCCGGTTTCGGCTGACTGAACATGTTACGCATGGTCAGGTCATGGCCATCAAACTGAGCATCCCAGATCATCTGCCCCATCCAGGGCAGAATAACCAGATGTCCACGACTGTTTTCTACCTTCAGCCCTTCCACTCCGCTGGCGTAACGAAATGCGGTAACCGTGAAGTCGTTATTCTTCAGTAAGATTCGCGGATGCTCTGCAAAGAGTTCTCGCCACAGCGTTATACGTGTTGTCATGATCGCTCTCCTCAGGAAACGGTCGCTTCAGCCAGGTTGTTGCGCACTTTGCTTTCACGCCAGAAATAGATACCGACGTACACGAAGCACAGCATGGAAACCAGGAACGAAAGTTGCAATGAATGGAACATATCTGCCACATAGCCCTGAATCGCCGGAACCACCGCCGCGCCGACAATCGCCATGACAATGACGGCACCCGCCATTTCGGTATGCTCGTTATCCACGGTATCAAGCGTACCCGCATAGATTGTCGCCCAGCAGGGTCCAAACAGGACACTCACCAGCACTGCGACATACACAGCGCTGAAGCTTGGCGCCAGTGCAACATAGACGAGGAACAGCGCACCAATAATGGAATAGAGAATCAGCACTTTTTCCGGATTGAAGCGCGTCATCAAAATGTTGGCGATAAACTTGCCGATAAAGAAGCAGGCGAAGCTATAGACCATGAAGGTTGAGGCGTCGCGCTCGTTGATATCACCTAATTCCAGTGCCAGACGGATGGTGAATGACCACACCGCGACCTGCATCCCCACATAAAGAAATTGCGCCACAATTCCACGACGGAAACGGGCATTGCTGGCCAGATAACGCAGTGTATCCATCGCTGACGGGCGTTTATGACTCGTGGTTTGCGCGACTTTACAGGTCGGGAAGCGAGTCAGCAGGAATAACACCATCACCACAACCAGTACCATAATCATGTACTTGTATGGCTCAAGGGTATTTTCCAGCATCAACACTTTAAAGTTATGGATCTGCTCAGCGTTCATCCCGGCCATCTGTTTTTCCAGGCTTTCACCTTCAGAGAAGACCAGATATTTACCTAGCAGAATGCCAGCAGCCGCACCAATAGGATAAAAAGTCTGACTGATGTTCAGGCGTAAAGTGGCATACGCTTTTGGTCCGATCATTGAACTGTAGGTGTTGGCTGCTGTTTCCAGGAAGCTCAGACCAATCGCAATCGCGAAAATCGCCGCAAGGAACATGGTGTAGGTGGCCATGTGCGATGCTGGGAAAAAGAGCGTACACCCAACGATATAAAGGGTCAGCCCCATTAAGATGGCGACTTTATAACTGGTCTTTTTAATCACCAGAGATGCCGGAATCGCAATTAAAAAATAACCGCCATAAAAGGCACTCTGAACTAATGCCGAGGCAAAGTTGCTGAGTGAAAATACGCTTTTGAATTGCGTAATCAGAATATCATTTAATGCGGCTGCGCATCCCCATAACGGGAATAAACAGGATAACAAAATAAACTGGAACAGAGGGGTCTTATTCAAATAGCCGTCAGGCATCTGAATGATGTTTTTATCGTTCATAGTGCTACCTTTTACAGTGCAGGAGTATTATTCGTTTAAGGTAAGAAACTCATTAAATTGTTCGATGCTTGGATAAGATGATTGAGTGCCTTTCCCGGTAACGCTGAAAGCAGCGAAGAGAGCGGCTTTTTTCATGGCGGCTTCCACATCACCGCTTTGAACGTAATAGTGAGCAAAACAACCGATGAAAGCGTCGCCTGCACCACTGGTATCGACAGCGTTCACTTTAAACGCTGGAACATGGACTTCCTGGTCACGCGTCATCCACAGCGCACCTTTCTCACCCATGGTGACGATAATATTGTTCAGACCTTTATCAACCAGAGAACGTGCTGCTGCGCGAATATGGTCATAAGTATCCACTGGCATACCGGTTAATATTTCCAACTCGGTTTCATTCGGCACAAAAAAATCACATTTACAGGCATAAGACATATCTAATTCCCGTAATGCAGGGGCGGGATTTAGTAACACTTCAATACCGTGTTTTTTGCCAAATTCAATCGCGTGATAAACAGTTTCCAGCTGCACCTCCAGTTGCAGGACAATAAGCTGACATTTTTTCAGATCTTCCGCCGCACGATCGATATCTTCCGGGGAGAGAAATTTGTTCGCTCCTTTAATAATCAGAATACTGTTGCTGGAATTCGCATTAACAAAGATCGGTGCGACACCGCTGCTGGTGCAGGGTACCTTTTCGACATAGGTAGTATTAATTCCCCAGGATTCGAGATTGCGAATAGTGTTATCCGCAAAAATATCATCACCGACTTTTGTCAGCATCAGCACTTTGGAATTGAGCTTAGCGGCCGCAACGGCCTGATTTGCGCCTTTGCCCCCGCAGCCAATTTTGAACGCCGGTGCTTCCAGCGTTTCCCCTTCTTTGGGCATCTGGTTGATGTAGGTGATGAGATCCACCATGTTGGAGCCAATAACCGCGATATCCATTTTACTACCTCTCAGAAACAATCACACAACAATGATATTAAAATAACATTATCATGTTACTTTCGTATCATTTGTGACTAGGATCGCGATTGGAAGATCATTTTATTGTTTATTTATTGCACTAAACGTTACACCCACATCACAATACAAATGATGAAGTTGCTTACAATTGACTGAAAATTAACTGGATATAATCAATAAAACGTGAAAAAACACGCTTTTATTTCCGGATAGTCAGACGTATAGTAATGCGGCAATGTCATGTTCTCAGAAACACAAAAATGTTACTGAAGGAACATGGGAACATGATTCGTGGAGAAGCACATGGAAACTAAGCAAAAAGAACGTATTCGACGTCTGATGGAATTGTTGAAGAAGACCGACCGAATCCATCTGAAAGAGGCGGCACGAATGCTGGAAGTTTCCGTGATGACTATTCGTCGGGATCTCAGTCAGGATGACGAACCGTTACCACTCACGCTGCTCGGTGGTTACATTGTGATGGTGAACAAACCTGCTGCCATCGTTAACGCGCCACTCCCCGCGCAAAAACAGTATCACCGCGACGATTTACCGGTTGCCATTCTGGCTGCGGGACTGGTGAGTGAAAATGATCTGGTCTTTTTTGATAATGGTGCGGAAATGCCGTTGGTGGTCAGCATGATCCCGGACGATATTTCCTTTACCGGGATTTGCTACTCGCACCGGGTGTTCGTAGCGCTAAATGAAAAGCCCAACGCCACAGCGATTCTTTGCGGGGGGACCTACCGGGCGAAAAGTGACGCCTTTTACGACACCAGCAATCCCTCCCCGCTGGATGCACTCAACCCACGGAAAGTCTTTATCTCCGCCAGCGGAGTCCATGAGCATTTCGGCGTTAGCTGGTTCAATCCGGACGATCTGGCCACAAAACGCAAAGCGATGGAACGCGGATTACGCAAAATTCTGCTGACGCGCCACGCCCTGTTCGATGAGGTCGCCCCCGCCAGCATTGGTCCACTCTCCACCTTTGACGTACTGATAAGCGACCGTCCGTTACCGGCAGATTACGCAACCCACTGCCGGAACGGCTCTGTCAAAGTGATCACCCCGGATTCAGACGGCGATTAACTCACTCAAAGAACACGGTAATTTTGTTAAACATCGACGGATCGGACTGGTTGCGGGCCACTTTCACCACATCTTCCAGCTTGTCGATCTGGCTTATCATCTGCTCAAGACGTTGATCGTCGTTGACCAGTAGCCAGATGCGGCTCTTATCGCTGTCCTGAATCGGTAGACAGAGAATGCCTTCCACGTTGAACGCGCGGCGGGCGAACAGCCCGCAAACGTGAGTCATTACGCCCGGATGGTTGCGTACGGTGAGTTCCAGGATTACGTTGTCATGAGTCTGCTGTTGCATGGCTTATTCCCCCACCATTTCTGTGTTTGCCGCGCCCGGCGGCACCATCGGGTACACTTTCTGTTCGGCATCGATGCGCACGTGAATCAGCGCAGGCCCAGGGCGATTAATAATCTCCTGCAACGCTGCCTGTGGGTCCGCTTCGTTATTCAGATCGCAGGTTTCGAGACCAAACCCGGCGGCTATCTGCATAAAGTTAATCATCCCCGGATAGGTCGCGGCAAAAACACCCTGCTTATAGAACAGACTCTGCTGCTGATATACAAGACCCAACGCTTCGTTATTCATCAGGATGATTTTAATATCCAGCTGATTTTCGCTGGCTGTCGCCATTTCCTGAATATTCATCATCAGGCTGCCGTCGCCGGAGAAGCACAGCACTTTTTTGTCGGGATTGGCCAGCGCTGCACCAATTGCCGCTGGCAGGCCAAAGCCCATAGTTCCCAGACCGCCGGAGGTCAGCCACTGACGCGGACGGTTCAGCGGATAAGCCTGTGCCGCCCACATCTGATGCTGGCCTACGTCGGTGGTGATAATAGCGCTATCGTCTACGCAGGCAGCCACAGCGTTGATCAATCCATAGTGGCTGAGCGGGTCGCTTTCCTGCGGAATAGTGCAAGGGAATTCACGTTGTAAATCGGCCACCGTCTGATGCCACGACTCTCGCGGCTGCGCGTCAATTAATGGGATCAATTGCGCCAGAACCTCATCGACATCCGCCTGAATCGCCACGTGCGGTTGTTTGATTTTACCCAGCTCCGCGCGGTCGATATCCACGTGAATGATTTTGGCGTTCGGGCAGAACTGCTCCGTTTTACCAATCGCCCGGTCATCAAAACGTGCGCCCAGAACAATCAATAAATCCGCTTCTTGCAGAATAAAGTTAGTGCTACGCGCGCCGTGCATGCCCAGCATGCCTAACGACAGCGGATGCGCTTTCGGCAACATACCGAGCGCCATTAAGGTCATAGTGGTGGGCAGCATCGCTTTTTCCGCCAGTTCACGCACTCGCTCAGGTGCGTTAATCACGCCGCCGCCGAGGTACAGCACCGGACGCTGTGCGGCGTTAATCATGGCTGCGGCATCGCGAATGCTGTCCTGGCTGAACGCTGGTGCCGCCATTTTCTGCGCAGGCTCCGGCATCTCTTCAATATCAAAAACAGCGGTTTGAATATCCTTAGGAATGTCTATCCACACCGGGCCTGGACGTCCGGACTGCGCAATGCGGAACGCATCGCTCATGACCTGCGGTAATTCACTGATATGGCGGACCAGATAGTTGTGCTTAGTGATGGGGATAGAGATGCCGTAGGTGTCGACTTCCTGGAAGGCGTCGGTGCCGATCATTGAAGCCGGAACCTGCCCGGTGATACACACCAGTGGGATGGAATCCAGACGCGCATCGGCAATGGCGGTCACCAGATTGGTTGCGCCCGGTCCGCTGCAGGCCATACAAACGGCGGGTTTGCCATCGGTTCTCGCCATTCCCTGCGCGATAAACCCTGCTCCTTGCTCGTGGCGCGCCAGGATATGACGGATTTGCGTGCTTTGACTTAAGGCGTCATAGACGGGAAGAATCGATCCGCCGGGAATACCGGTAACAACCTGAATTCCCTGGCGTTCCAGGAAATGAACGATGAATTCTGCGCCCGTAAAACGCGTACGCTTGGATGTTATGCCCGAACTTGCCATGCTCCAGTCCTTTTATTCTGGGCCTTTGCTCCGGGCAGGTCTCTGAAACGAAAAACCCCGCCCGGTTTGCGCCGGCGGGGTTTTGGAATCGTGTGTTGATTCGGACCCTACGGCGCATTGCCGACGACCACCACCACACGCACGACGACCGCTGCGCGAGATGGCGCAGTTTTTAGTAGGGTCGCAGTCAGCATGGAAGGGTTCATTAGGGACCTGTCTGTTTGTTGATTAACTGGATTTATACAAACACAGGTTTTTCAGCGTGACAATGGAAAAATTTTCATCTGCATAAAAATGCGTCAATGATCACATTTCGTTGTGCATTGCTGAAAAACAAAAAACCCCGCCGGAGCGAGGTTTTTTTCAGTGCTGTGCGGTTGGTAGCCGCCGAACACACTGTGTTATGTCAACGAAAAAAGTATACGCGTTCTGCGAAGAACACGCAATTTCGGCACGAATTTTGATGGTTTCGAGTATGGAACATGAATAGCGTAACGTCCATAAAATACTGTTAATTTATACAGTATTTATCTATAATGTCTCGGTACGCAATGTGTTATGCGGGGGCCGCATCGTAAACCGGCGCATCAAAGTCCTGGCTGAAACGGGTGGTGCCGTCAGCGCCTTAACCCCCGTGTGAGCACACTGTGTTATGTCAACAAAGGTGCTGGCAACAGGCAGCGGCGAGGTACGTCAGCACCGTGCTCCTTGTACCAAAAGGAGAGCGTATGAGCCTCGTGGATATCGCTATTCTTATCCTCAAACTCATTGTTGCAGCACTGCAACTACTTGATGCCGTTCTGAAATACGTTAAGTAATTCGGATTCAAGTCGCACCTAAGGGGGGCGGGTAACACTCCGCTCCCCTTTCACCTTCTCCCTGGTGCTTGTGTCGCGCCAATATGTTACGTTTTTATGACATTCTCAGGGAAGAATTCCACCATGACGCTTTCTGTTTTCTGCATTTTGCTGTTCGCCGCGCTGCTGCATGCCAGCTGGAATGCCATTGTTAAAGCTGGAAACGATAAACTGTACTCAGCGATCGGTGTCAGCGGTTCTGCCGCAATTATGGCATTGATTTTCTTACCCTTTGCGCCGCAACCTTCCGCCGCCAGCCTGCCGTTTTTAGCTGTCTCAACTGCGTTGCAAATTGTATATACCGTCCTGGTCGCCAAAACCTATCAGGTTTCGGATATGAGCCAGACCTATCCGTTAATGCGCGGCACAGCGCCGCTGCTGGTCGCAATTATCAGCGTCCTGTTTCTTGGCGATAGCCTCTCTGTGCTAGCCTGGGTGGGGATTGCCACGATCTGTCTGGCGATCCTCGGCATGGCGTTTAACGGACGCAGCAGCTCGCAACGCGGGATCGTGCTGGCGCTCATTAACGCCTGCTTTATCGCCGGATATACGCTGGTTGATGGCACCGGCGTACGTTTATCAGAAACCGCGCTGGGTTATACGCTGTGGACCTTCTTTCTGAACGGCTCCTGCCTGCTGGGCTGGGCGATGATTGCCCGACGCCGGGAAGCGTCGCGCTATCTGGTACAGCAGTGGAAGAAAGGTATTCTTGGCGGGATTGGCACAATGGGTTCTTACGGTCTGGCGCTGTGGGCCATGACTCAGGCTCCGTTGGCGGTAGTCGCTGCGCTGCGTGAAACTTCCATCCTGTTTGGCGCGCTGCTCGCGTGGCTGCTACTGAAAGAGAAGGTTGCCGGAATACGTCTTGTTGCGGCTGGAGGCATTGCCATAGGCGCAGTTTTGCTACGCTTATCATGACCTCTGTAAACCCGATGCAATCCGGCAACATTTGTTGCCGCTTTTTGTTTACATTTCCTGCCGTTCATCGTTTAAACATTCCAGCCCACTATCTGGCCTTCTTTTTCTGTTGTGGTAGATTCCACGCGCATTTACGGGAAAGTGCAGCACCTTATTCTTATTTTTTCACTTTTTGAAAAGTAATCAGCGAAATGAAAAGGCATAGAAGCGTCAATTTGTTGTTGATGTTGGTATTACTGGTGGCGGTAGGTCAGATGGCGCAAACCATTTATATCCCCGCGATTGCTGATATGGCGCGTGAACTGAACGTTCGCGAAGGGGCGGTGCAAAGCGTGATGGCCGCCTATCTGTTGACCTACGGCCTGTCACAACTGATTTACGGCCCACTTTCCGATCGCGTTGGCCGCCGCCCGGTGATCCTCGCCGGGATGTCCATTTTTATGCTGGCTACGCTGGTCGCCATAACCACCCACAGCCTGACGGTATTGATTATCGCCAGCGCAATACAGGGGATGGGAACGGGCGTCGGCGGTGTGATGGCGCGAACGTTACCGCGCGACCTGTACGAAGGCACGCAGTTACGCCACGCTAATAGCCTGTTAAACATGGGGATTCTGGTCAGCCCACTGCTGGCACCGCTGATTGGCGGTATGCTGGATACCCTGTGGAACTGGCGTGCCTGTTACATCTTCCTGCTGGTGCTGTGCGCAGGCGTCACGTTTAGCATGGCGCGCTGGATGCCGGAAACGCGCCCCGCAGGTGCGCCGCGTCCACGGCTTATCGCCAGCTACAAAACGCTGTTTGGCAACAGCTCTTTCACCTGTTACGTGCTGATGCTGATCGGCGGCCTGGCGGGCGTTGCGGTCTTCGAAGCCTGTTCCGGGGTGTTGTTAGGCGCGCGTCTCGGCTTAAGCAGCATGGTGGTCAGTATCCTGTTTATTCTGCCCATTCCGGCGGCGTTTTTTGGTGCCTGGTTCGCCGGTCGCCAGAATAAGCGTTTCTCGACGCTAATGTGGCAGTCGGTTATCTGCTGTCTGGTCGCCGGTTTGATGATGTGGATCCCTGGTCTGTTCGACGTGATGAACGTCTGGACGCTGCTGGTTCCCGCCGCACTGTTTTTCTTCGGCGCCGGGATGCTGTTTCCGCTGGCAACCAGTGGCGCAATGGAACCTTTCCCGTTCCTGGCCGGTACTGCTGGTGCGCTGGTTGGTGGATTACAGAACATTGGTTCCGGCGTGCTGGCGTGGTTCTCTGCCATGCTGCCGCAGACCGGGCAAGCCAGTCTGGGCCTGCTGATGACCCTTATGGGGCTGTTGATTTTTGTTTGCTGGCTTCCGCTGGCGTCACGCGTGTCGCATCAGGGACAGGCGGTTTAAGCGTATGATGGCCCGGCTTCTCGCCGGGCTTTTCACACTCAGGGGCAATCATGGTATTCAACAACGGCTCCAGCGCCGGTCTCCATGCCCCTTCCTCACCATCATAGAACTGCGTATCCGCATTGATAGCATAGGGAATTTTCGCTTTCTTCAGCTCGCAAGCCATAAAGCGGGCAAACGCCATTTGCGAGGCAGAAGGCGCATTCCTGATGGTTTCTCCCGGCGACCAGCCTCCTACCCAACTAACATGACCGGTTTTCTGCTGCCAGTGAATGGCAGTATTGATACGGGCGCGAATGGCGGCCTTTTCTGCCGCTGTCCCTGAGGTCCACGGGTATTTACCGTTATTTTTCAGCGGCCCCCACGGGAAAATATGCCATTGGGCCAGCACGGTATTCTGACTTTGCGGCGGCAATTTTAGGTTGGGCAAATCTTCCGGAGCGGCATGCAGTTTCGGCGCGATAAATATCATTCGCTGTGGATCGATGGCATGGATGGTACGGATGGTTTTGTCATACACCCTATTGAGCGACGCCTGATTATGGTTGAGCTTATCGGCAGGTTCATAAATCAGGTCGAAACCCAGCCACGGCGAACTTTGACCAAAGTAATGCGCCACTGCCACCCACCAGTTAACCACCTCTTTTTCGTTACTGGCACTGGGGTCTTTTTTATACTCGTCAGCCTGATAGGCGATTATCGGGATCACGCCATACTGCTCGCAGGCTTCCACCAGCTTGCGCAGATGAATGAGCCGCGCCTCCGTAGGCTCACCCGCCACGCGAATGCGCACGTGGGTCAACCCTTTCGCCTTATAATCCCTCACCACCAGCGGATCGAATTCACGGATGCCCCGATCGGTACGCGCCCAATCTACGTCCATCCCAACCCCAAGCTGCTGCACATACTGCGCCGCCGTCAACGCAGGTTGCGCGGCACACACGGTGGCGCTGGCCAACAGTAAAAGGGAAACAATCGGCTTTAACACGGTCGTCCTTACGCAAATCATCAGGAGTGATATCACGTATTTAGCACGCTTTTTCACTTTCCGTGTAGAGCGAAAGCGTAAAAAATATTCGCGACCCGCTTATTTAACCTGCTCCTGTAGCCAGCCAATAAACGCCTCGATTTTCGGCCACTGCCTGCCGGGCAGCGTGGTGATGTAGTAATGCTGATGACATTTCAGCGCCATATCGCCAAAAGGCGCAATCAACTCTCCGCTGTCGAGGCGTTTTTGCACCAGCCGTTTTCGGCCCATCGCCACGCCGATATGGTTCATTGCCGCAATTACTGCTAAATCCGAACGATCAAAACCAATCCCCGACGATGTCGGCAAATTCGCCGCAAAATGCTGCGCCCAACTGTGCCATTCATCGGTCCCGGAATCGTTACTCCAGGCCTGCCTGTCGTGCAGCAACGTACAGTGCGGCAAATTCACCAGCGAACCGGTAAGGTCATGGCGGCGGGCGTAGTCCGGGCTGCACACCGGCAGGATCTCTTCATCCATCAGGAAGTGATGCGTGAGTTGCGCGGAGGGTGCATCGTCAAAATAGATGGCGAGATCGATACCCGCACGCTGTAGATTGACGTTGTCGTTCCCGGTCAACATGGTTAGCGAAATTGACGGGTAGCGACGGGTAAAGTCGCCGAGCGCCGGAACCAGCCAGCACTGGGCGATAGAAGGTCGTGAGTAGACGGTGAGCGTCCCCGAGAGCTCCTGATTCTTAATATCAAGAATCTCCTGGTTGAGCGTGTCCAGTGACGACTTCAGCGCCCAAAATACCCGTTTGCCCTCATGAGTGAGTTCCACTTTGCGATGAGAACGAACAAATAATTGGATACCAAGCTCATCTTCAAGCTGATTTATGCGATGGCTGACGGCGCTGGGGCTCAATGACAGCTCGTCTGCCGCCAGCGCAAACGACTGATGCCGGGCCGCCACTTCAAAAGTATACAGCTTTGATAGCTGCCAGCCGTTGAGCAGCCGGTTTCTGACTTCGCGTAGGGGATCCATTCTCACCTCCTTTCCTTCTGATTCATGCGCTGGAGTGTAAAAAAGTTCGCTGCAAAAATCAGCTCAAAGGTGAATCAGAGTGAACCATATCGCATAAACAAAGCGCAATTAGACATAAATCACTCATTTGATGCAATCTGGCTCATGTGAAGGGGGATTTATATCGTTTGTCAGACCATGCCTTATTTTTGTCCAATAACCCTATATTAATCACAGGGCAAGGTGAGTTATGCACTCTCAAATCTGGGTTGTGAGCACGCTGCTGATAAGCATCGTGTTAATCGTTTTGACCATCGTGAAGTTCAAATTCCACCCGTTTCTGGCGCTACTGTTAGCCAGCTTCTTCGTGGGTACGATGATGGGCATGGGGCCGTTGGATATGGTCAATGCCATTGAGAGTGGCATCGGCGGTACGCTGGGCTTCCTCGCCGCGGTTATCGGCCTTGGGACCATTCTGGGCAAAATGATGGAAGTGTCCGGCGCAGCCGAACGCATTGGCCTGACGCTGCAGCGCTGCCGCTGGCTATCCGCCGACGTCATTATGGTTCTGGTTGGGCTGATTTGCGGGATCACGCTGTTTGTTGAAGTCGGCGTGGTGCTGTTGATTCCACTGGCCTTTTCAATTGCCAAGAAAACCAATACTTCATTACTGAAGCTGGCGATTCCGCTGTGTACGGCGCTGATGGCGGTGCACTGCGTGGTACCACCGCATCCGGCTGCCCTGTTCGTGGCGAACAAGCTGGGCGCAGACATTGGCACCGTGATTGTCTACGGCTTACTGGTCGGCTTGATGGCCTCGCTGATAGGCGGTCCTCTGTACCTGAAATTCCTGGGTAACCGTCTGCCGTTTAAACCGGTTCCGGCTGAGTTTTCTGACCTTAAAGTGCGTGACGAAAGTACGCTACCGTCGCTGGGTGCTACGCTGTTTACCGTTCTGCTGCCGATTGGCCTGATGCTGGTAAAAACCGTCGCTGAGCTGAACATGGCGAAAGGCAGCACGGTATATACGCTGCTGGAGTTTATTGGTAACCCGATCACCGCGATGTTTATTGCCGTTTTCGTTGCCTATTACATTCTCGGCCTGCGTCAGCACATCGGTATGGGTACGTTGCTGACCCACACTGAAAACGGTTTTGGCTCCATCGCTAACATTCTGCTGATTATCGGCGCAGGCGGCGCGTTCAACGCTATCCTCAAGAGCAGTGGGCTGGCGGATACTCTTGCGCTGATCCTCTCGAACATGCATATGCACCCGATTCTGCTGGCGTGGCTGGTGGCGTTAATCCTGCATGCCGCGGTGGGTTCCGCCACAGTGGCAATGATGGGCGCCACGGCAATCGTTGCACCGATGCTGCCGCTCTATCCCAACGTCAGCCCGGAGATCATCGCCATTGCTATCGGTTCCGGCGCTATTGGCTGCACGATCGTTACCGATTCCCTCTTCTGGCTGGTGAAGCAATACTGCGGTGCCACCCTGAATGAAACGTTTAAATACTATACGACCGCGACATTTATCGCGTCCGTGATTGCACTGGCTTGCACATTCCTGCTTTCCTTTATTATCTAAGCGCAAAGAGACTGACTATGGAAAACATTCAAACACTTATCGCCCAGTATCCTTTAGTGGAAGATCTGGTTGCTCTCAAGGAGACAACCTGGTTTAACCCTGGCACCACCTCTCTTGCGGAAGGTTTACCGTATGTTGGCCTGACTGAACACGATGTTCAGGATGCTCACGCCCGTCTGACGCGCTTTGCGCCGTACCTGGCAAAGGCATTCCCGGAAACCGCGGCCACCGGCGGCATTATTGAATCTGAGCTGGCCGCGATTCCGGCCATGCAAAAGCGGCTGGAGAAAGAGTACGGGCAGCGCATCAATGGCGAAATTCTGCTGAAGAAAGACAGTCACCTGCCAATTTCTGGCTCGATTAAAGCCCGTGGTGGCATTTATGAAGTACTGACCCACGCGGAAAAACTGGCGCTGGAAGCCGGTCTGCTGACCACACAAGACGATTACAGCGTTCTGCTTTCGCCTGAGTTCAAACAGTTCTTTAGCCAGTACAGCATCGCGGTAGGCTCCACCGGTAACCTCGGCATGTCGATTGGTATAATGAGCGCCCGTATCGGCTTTAAGGTGACGGTGCATATGTCGGCCGATGCCCGCGCATGGAAAAAAGCCAAACTGCGCAGCCACGGTGTGACGGTCGTGGAGTATGAAGAAGATTACGGCGTGGCGGTTGAACAAGGCCGTAAGGCAGCGGAGTCCGATCCCAACTGCTTCTTTATCGATGATGAAAACTCGCGCACGCTGTTTTTAGGCTATGCGGTGGCCGGACAGCGCTTAAAAGCGCAGTTTGCCCAGCAGGGACGTGTGGTGGATGCAGACCATCCACTGTTTGTTTACCTGCCATGCGGCGTCGGCGGTGGCCCTGGCGGCGTGGCGTTTGGCCTGAAGCTGGCGTTTGGCGACAACGTGCACTGCTTCTTCGCAGAACCAACCCATTCACCGTGCATGCTGCTGGGGATTTATACCGGGCTGCACGATACGATTTCCGTGCAGGAAATTGGCATCGACAACCTGACGGCGGCTGATGGGCTGGCTGTCGGCCGTGCGTCTGGCTTTGTTGGCCGGGCAATGGAACGTCTGCTCGACGGTCTGTACACCCTGGACGATCAGACTATGTACGACATGCTGGGCTGGCTGGCGCAGGAAGAAGGTATTCGCCTCGAACCGTCAGCGCTGGCAGGGATGGCCGGTCCGCAACACGTTTGCGCCTCTGCTGACTATCAGCACATGCACGGCTTCAGCGCGGATCAGCTCAATAACGCCACTCATCTGGTGTGGGCGACCGGCGGTGGAATGGTCCCGGAAGATGAAATGGCGCAGTATCTGGCCAAAGGACGTTAAATATAGCTGAGCTTAACGCAGCATCGCCATCAGCTCCATCGGTGAGCGATGCTGCTTAAGCAGGTCACGCATCACGCGCATATGCGGTGCGGTGTGGCTGAAGAAAGCCTGATAGCCTGCACACAGCACGCCCTTTCCATTTTCCTCGCAGTACGCAGGACAATCACCGTGGTAATATTGAAACAATGAGCATGTCTGGCAACGCGTATTCATTGATGACATGGTCTGTCGTTCAATCTGTGCCGTCAGACCACACCACTGGCGAAGCGTTTTATCGAAAAGCTGGATAGATATCTGATTAATATCTTCACGTACCCAGATATCAAATATCGTAATTAAAAATCGGCCCCATGCCTCAGACGTAACCGATTCGTCTGTCAGATGACCTGAACCATCGTGCCTAACCAGCGGAATAAACTGTACCATGCGAACATTTCCTTGTTGCAAACCACGGTACACTTCAACCGGTTGTAAACACTTCTGATGGTCAATCACCACGTTTAAAACATCATCACTAACATCCATGTTCTCACATCCTGTCATGCAAAATTCCCGATAAATACGATAAGTTGGCGAACATGCGTTACAGCAAACAGCATTGCGAGGGATAACACCGCGAGGGAGATCATAAATTTGTCACGCACCGCGCGAGATTCAGAAAAATCGCTATGACTCACATCCATCAGATTACGGCTGCGGGTGTAGCGCCAGAGGATAATCGCCACTATCGCCAGCACAACTACCGATATCCAGAACAACGCTCCCGCCTGGTGCCAGTTGTGCTTAATCGCCAGCGCCATTAACGCGCCATAGCCCAACAACGTGCGAAACCAGGCCAGTGAAGTCCGCTCCGGTTGTAACCCCGGGTCAGCGATGCGTCGGGATTTGCGGCTATCCGGCATACAGCACCAGCGTCATGACAATCACCGCCACAATAGTCAGCATGACGCTGATAATCAGCAGGCTGTGGGTGTAGGGCAAGTCCTCTTTCAGTCGCATCGCCTTTTCGTTACGTAGCCAGCGCAGGTAGCCGTAGATCGCCAGACCGCCGGCAAACAGACACAGCAACAAGGCAAGCGCCTCACGGATGACCGGCGTGGCAAAATCCGGGGCCAGTTGATCAAGGCCAACCCCCGCCGCCAGAAATCCGAGCGCGGTGCGGATCCACGCCAAAAAAGTACGCTCATTTGCCAGCGAGAAGCGATAATCCGGTGCTTCTCCAAGGCGAGAAATCTTCATGACAGCTCCTTAAATATTGTTGTCTGGTCGTTATACCGGAACAGTTAAGGAGTATGAACCTGATTCTCAAACGAGAGGGCGAGTCGGGTGATGAGACAATGGGAAAGAGAGAGGGTGTTTGTAATGCCGGATGGAGAGTTGCGTTTTATCCGGCCGACAGGAGATGCAGGCCGGATAAGTCAGTTTTAACCTAATCCCCAGAAGAGCACCGCCAACAGTTGCGGGGTGATAATCCTCAAGAACATGACCAGTGGATAAACGGTAGCGTAGGAGAGCGCTGCTGCCCCGCTGGTGGCATGCAGGTTATTAGCAAACGCCAAAGCCGGGGGATCGGTCATTGAGCCAGCCAACATGCCGCACAGCGTCAGATAGTTCATTTTGGCAAAGATTCGCGCCAGCAAGCCCACGGTAATGAGCGGAATCGCGGTAATGAAAATACCGTAACCCACCCAGCTCAGACCATCTCCCTGTGTTAGGGTATCGACAAAATCACCGCCTGACTTCAGCCCCACCACTGCAAGAAACAGCACGATACCCAACTCTCGCAACGCCAGGTTAGCGCTGGGAGGCATAAACCAGTACAGCTTACCGATGCTACCAATACGCCCCAGGATCAGGGCCATAATCAGCGGCCCGCCGGCCAACCCCAGTTTCAACGCTACCGGGAACCCCGGGATGAACAGCGGGATTGAACCCAGTAGAACACCCAGCCCGATACCGATAAATACCGGCAGCATCTGCACCTGCTGCAGTTTTTGCTGCGCGTTACCCACAACATTGGCAACGGCATCAATGGACGAAGGACGTCCCACCAGATTGAGGATATCCCCGAATTGCAGGCTGGCGTCACTGCTGGCTACCAGCTCAACACCCGCGCGGTTCAGGCGGGAAATCACCACGTCGTAACGCTCTTTGAAATGCAGGTCGCGGATTCGTTTACCCAGTACCTGTTCGTTGGTCACCACCACGCGTTCGACGCGTAAATCGGTACCTCGCGTAGACAGCGATGTGTCTACCTCCTGCCCAATCACCACCTGCGCGTTATGCAGGTCAGCAGGCTGTCCGACCAGGTGTAGCAGGTCGCCCATCTGGATAATCGTCCCTGGCGACGGCACCATCAATGTCTCGTCACGTTTCAGACGCGAGCAGATGATTTTGTCGCTGTTCAGAATCGGGACATCCTGAATCGCCATATTGTTGATGTTTGGGTTTTCCACGCGGATGTTCATCGTCTGAATCAGTGCGTGCCCGTTGGTCAGCGTGGATTCATGCTGCTGGGCTTCAGCATCGACGTTAACGCGGAAAATAAGGCGCATCAGCCACATGGTGAGTAAAATTCCGCAGATGCCGAAAGGATAAGCCATGGCATAGCTCATCCCCATCTGGTCAACCACATCGCCAGGCGTACCTAAATCGCGCAGAATTTGCTGCCCCGCACCTAACGCCGGGGTATTGGTGACCGCTCCAGAGAATATTCCCAGCACCACAGGGAGAGGAATGGCAAAAATCTTATGCAGGATCGCGGTGACCAGGCCACCCATGATGACAATCAGCACAGCAAACAGATTCAGCCGCAGGCCCGAAACGCGCAGAGAAGCAAAAAAGCCCGGCCCCACCTGAATACCAATGGTGTAGACGAAAAGAATCAGGCCAAATTCCTGAATAAAATGCAGCATGTCGCCGCTCAGGGTCATCCCTGCCTGATCGACAAAATGCCCGACGATAATACCGCCGAACAGCACGCCTCCAATGCCAAAACCCACGCCACGTATTTTTATGTTGCCGATCCATAACCCGACAACTGCCACTAATGCCAGAACGCTGACCGTCAATGCTATATCACTCATATCCTGTTCCCTGTGAATAACATCATTAAGTAAATGGATTCTCGCAGAGTACAGTCGCAATGTATGGGTGGTAAAGCACAAAAAAGCCCCGTCATTTCTGGCGGGGCAAAGGCATGGAGCTATTTAACTATCTAATGCAGGACGTTCGCTGATGGCGATACGTTGTGGAGCAATGGTTTCAGGTTCATTCCGGGTCAAATCAATATGCAGCAAGCCGTTAGTGAAGCTTGCGCCGGAGACCTCCATATTTTCAGCCAGCGTAAAGCTCAGGCTGAACGGCTGAGTGACCAGCCCCTGATGCAACCATTTGGTCTCTTTTTCCGGCTGCTGCGGCGTACCTTTCACGGTCAGGCGCGTGCCTTCCAGTTGAATATCCAGATCTTCCTGACGGAAACCGGCTAACGCAAGGGTAATGCGGTAGTGGTTATCATCGCTTTTTTCGATGTTATAAGGCGGGAAGCTCTGGCTTTCACCGGTGTTTTGCAAGGCATTGGCCAGTTTGTCAAAACCGATCCATTGACGCAGCAGTGGGGATAAATCGTAGTTACGCATAATAATCTCCTTCTAAGAAGCGAGTAGGTACCTTTCGGCTCCCTGACGGCAAGCCGATGACTTAGCAAGGCCGCCTGAAGCGGCCTACAGAATTAGTTGATTTCGATGCGGCGCGGTTTGTTCGCTTCAGGAATCACGCGCTCAAGATCGATATACAGCAGACCATTTACCAGGTTTGCGCCGCGAACATGAATGTTCTCCGCTAACTGGAACTTGCGTTCAAAGTTGCGCTCGGCAATACCCTGATACAGGTAAGTACGTTCTTTTTGATCGTCCGCATGGGCGCCTTTTACCACCAGCAGATTGTCCTGGGCAGTAATTTCCAGTTCGCTTTCAGCAAAACCGGCAACAGCAATTGCAATGCGGTAATGGTTTTCGTCTACCAGCTCAACGTTGTACGGAGGGTAGCCGCCATTGCTCTGGCCCTGATTGTTTTCCAGCAGGTTAAACAGACGGTCAAAACCAATAGCAGAACGGTACAGCGGGGATAAATCAAAGTTACGCATAATCAATAGCTCCTGAAATCAGCGAGAATAATTGACCTTCCATCATGGACAGGTCAGGTAGCCAGGACACCCATCAGGCATGCCCTTCATTTGTCTACACTCTAAAAATGGGTCTTAATACAAACTTTTCAAGCGTATTCATCTGACTTTTTTTGCAGTTTGTTGTCTATTGCATACACTGGGGGGAGCAGTTGTTCTCGTTAAATCGCGATGGCCGCCACAGTGCGACGAAATGGTGATGTTATTTTCGCAACGGATCGCTTTAACTCACCATGCAAACACGATAAATACAGATGAATAAATGATGATTAAAAAAATGTTGGTAACACTGACGATGTGTAGTGGGATGGCGTTTGTAAGCGGTTGTTCCAGCATCATGTCGCATACAGGTGGTAAAGAAGGAACGTATCCTGGCACGCGAGCCAGTGCCACAATGATTAGCGAAAGTGATACAAACTGGGGAACCAAGTCGCTGGCGATTCTGGATATGCCTTTTACCGCGGTGCTCGATACGGTATTGCTACCTTGGGATCTCTTTCGCAAAGATAACTCGGTGAGATCCCGCGTAGAAAAAAGCGAGGAGAGAACTCAGGCCACGAACGCCGTTATTCCCCCGGCAGAAATGTCTGCTCCATAAATTAACGCCCGGTTTCAGTCACCCACAGCTGGCGGAAACCCTCGACGTCTTCCATCCACGCAACCTGTCGACCATCAGGGGAGAAGACGATCGCATCGGCCGACGGCGGGTTATCATGACGTTCCGTTAAAAAATCAATCTCGCCCGTTTGAACATCACAACAGGCAATTCTGTTCTCCAGTACAAATCCCAGCCATTTCCCCGATGGGTGCCAGTTAAAGGCTGACTGAATATTCGTAGCGCACTGGGTAAGCTGACGCAGCGATCCACCCTGTGGAGAAATCAGCCATAGCTGTACAATACCGTTGTCATCACGCATTAAAAACGCAATCTCAGATGCCTTTGGATTACTGCGTACCCAGTGGCGAGGCTGATTCACCAGCCCCGGAAAGGCGCGCTCATGGGTAAACGTCAGACGGCGTTGGCGAATACCGGATGGCGGCGCAGCCATGATCATGTCAGTCCCCTCCAGAGGCGCGTCCCCCGGCTGTTTCCAGCCGCTTTCATCCTGTGGCAAATCAACAATAAACAGCTCCGGTACTTTCTCGCCAGTGGCTGATAGCGTATCACCGATAAACGCCAGCCTGTTTTCTCCAACCCAGCCCTCTTCATAGGCGCGGTTAATCTCATCGCTACCCGGTTTTGGCGTTGGTGTCGTCTGGCTCACCAGCACGCACCAATGGCTGCCACTGTATTCACGCGGATGCTGCGCGGAGACCTTCACCGGACCATACGGTGCAGCCACACCGACGTTGCGTAAATCGAGCGCCGGAGAGCGCTCATGCAGAACATGGTCGTTATAGGTGAAACTGACAAACTCACCGTTCGGGCTAAAAACATGCACATGACTCCCGCCGCGCAGCGCACCTGGCGTATAGGGCGCAGTAATATCCATTGCATCCAGATTCTCCACCCCAGCCTGCGTAACAATCACCCCACGACGATGATGGAAGTCGTAATGCCATGTTTCATCAGGATTTTCAGGCCCGTGAATGAATACATATTTTTCCAACTTTGGATGAACGGTCACCACGCCAACGTGCGATCCCTGAGTAGCCCGGTAAATCACCTCCAGCTCGCCAGTATGGATATTGACGCGCTCAATTGTTTCACCGGTAAAAGAGGCGCCGGAAGGGCGCACATCAAAGACCAGCCACTGGCTGTCCGATGTCCAGGTGTTGATATTGGTAAGCTGATGATTACGCGGCGTAAAGGTGATTTGCTTCATGAGATGCCCTGATACAAGACGATTAAAACAATCATACTTCACAAGCACTTCACTTTCAGGCTTTAGCGTATCGCCATCTTCATTTTTGCGGACAGATAGATGGAACATTTTGACGTAGCGATTATCGGTTTAGGTCCGGCAGGCGCAGCGCTGGCGCGACAGTTGAGCGGAAAAATGCGCGTGATTGCGTTGGATAAAAAACGCCAGTGCGGCAACGAAGGTTTCACTAAACCCTGCGGCGGTCTGCTGGCCCCGGACGCCCAGCGTTCGTTTATCCGCGACGGGATAACCTTACCCGTTGATGTCATCGCCAACCCGCAGATTTTTAGCGTTAAAACGGTTGATGTTGCCGCTTCTTTGACGCGTAACTACCAGCGCAGCTACATTAATATCAACCGCCATGCTTTTGATTTATGGCTTAAATCTCTCATCCCTGATGATGTGCAGGTGTATCACGACAGCCTGTGTCGGAAAATCTGGCGCGAGGGCGATAAATGGCATGTTATCTTCCGCGCCGACGGTTGGGAGCAGCAGATAACTGCACGTTATCTGGTGGGGGCAGACGGTGCGAACTCACTGGTGCGCCGTCATCTCTATCCACAGCACCAAATCCGTAAATATGTCGCTATTCAACAATGGTTTGCGGAAAAGCATCCCGTACCGTTCTATTCCTGTATTTTTGATAACGATGCAACTGACTGTTATTCCTGGAGTATCAGCAAAGATGGCTATTTTATCTTTGGTGGCGCCTACCCCATGAAGGACGGACAGGCACGCTTTGACGCGCTGAAAGAGAAGCTGGAAGCGTTCCATTTCCAGTTCGGCAAACCGGTGAAAAGTGAAAAATGTACGGTGCTATTCCCCTCACGCTGGAAAGACTTCGTCTGCGGCGAGGACAACGCATTTTTGATTGGTGAAGCGGCCGGTTTTATCAGCGCCAGCTCGCTGGAAGGGATTAGCTATGCGCTGGACAGCGCGGAGATCCTCAAATCGGTACTGCTGCGGGATACGCCAGATATGAATCACGCTTACCGTAAAGCCACCCACAAGTTACGTCTCAAACTGTATGGCAAAATCCTGAAAAGCCGGGCCCTGACGTCAGCGTTTTCCCGTAAATGGATAATGCGCAGCGGCGTGGCGCATATTCCCTTGGCAAAATCTGAAAGTCACCCGCCAGCAAAAGCAAAGCGTGAGAAATCGCGTAGTATGGCTATGACATTATGGCGCGTTTTTTTAAGGGACTGAGTTCACCTCGCTGTCACGGCCTTGTGCCACCGTAGCCAGCGCGGGAAAGTTGGCGGCGGTGTACCAGGAACCAGGCGTAGGCAGCCGCTCCATTGTACGGCCAGGCCAAAGTTCGAGTTGTGCCAACGCATCAAGGGAATATTCTCGCCAGTGATGTGGCAACATCAGTCTCAATGGCGAGGCTTGTTCACCCGGTACCGGCGTCGGTAAACGCGAGTCACTCACATCATAGTTTCTGTGCAGAACCAAATATTTCTCTGGTACCCGACGCTGGCTGTTCCACCATTTGCCATCCAGCATATCAAACTGAAAGCGGGTGATTTTTTCCGGTTTTGCCCCCAATTGCATCAACGCCTGGCGCAGCGCGTTGTTCATCGCCGCATCGTACATTTCCGTTGTTGCCAGTTGCCCATTGAGGATCAGCGATACCGCAATTCTGGCACCCAACAAATTTGAGTAGAGATCTTCCGGGGAAAATGCAGAAACCTCCTCCGAAAATCCTGGAACAGACTCAAAACCATACCATTGCGCAATTTCATGCCAGGCAGCGAGCTGAAACGCCAGATGCGCGGCCATCCATGCCGCCAGCGCGTAACGATCAGCAGGCTCTGTGGGGGGTGTGAAAGCGTTAAATACGACATGCCGTTGCGCAAGCTCATCATCCAGACGCAGCGTAAATGATTGACCAAGCCGTGGAAGAAGATGGCTAAAGAGCCAGGCCGTCATGTCTGCGGTATCACGGACATGTGCGGTATCAATGAAGCCACCGCGAGCGGTATACACTATGCCGTTATTCTCATGCCCGATCCCTGCCAGATTCGCTAGCCCTAACAGTAGGCTATCGTTATAGCGGTGCTCGCCGATGCTATCGATCATGACAACATTATCAAGTTCATAAAATGGCACCGGCATATGCAGTACCTGTGCGTGCAGGTCGTAGCCAAACGCGCAGCACGGACGTAATCCCTGAGGTGCAGGGAGGGGCGAAAATACCGGCCAGGCAGTACCCTGGGCCTTATCCTCTGTAGAAACAAGCTGCAAAGTTACAGGTATTGCCGCACGGGCTATCGCCGTTGCCAGCCATAAGAGCGCTATTAACACCACCTTATTGATCAAAATGCCTCTCCAACCTGAAAATAAAAACCGCTGCTCCCTTTGCCAATCCCATAATCAAGACGCACATTCACCCGGGGCTTAAATTCAAAGCGGTAGCCCACACCGGCAGACGGTAACCAGCGTCCATCGTCCAGCGCATGAAAAGAGGGTCCCATCGTGCCCGCACCGAGCCAACCAACCACACCATGCCGCCAGTCAAGTTTCCGCCGATACTCCAGTTGCCCGCTGACGGCGTTTTTATCCCGGTAGCGCCCTTCGTAATAACCGCGCATACGCTGATTGCTGCCAAGCAGCGGCATCATGCTCCACGGCACATCGCCCTGGGTAAACGCGCCGTCCATCTCCCAGGCAAGCACATTGTTCTCGTCCAGCGAGTGATAGCGGCTGTAGTGCAGTTGATATTCATCAAATCGCGTATCGCTTCCCACCTCTGGTGTGAATCGGGTATAGCGCACATCGGCATACTGTCCTTTACGCGGGTTGGGAACGAAATCACGATCGTCCCAGCTGAGTTCGACACTACTTCCGGAGCTGAGAACCGACGCCCCCTGCCCGGTATGCTCAATGTTGGGCGGATCGTTATCGTCCATTTGGGTAGCGTGCTGGGCGTTCAGCGACCAGCCAAGCCCCAGATAAACATTGGGTGCCAACTGGCGATACAACGTTGGACGCAACTCCAGAACCTGAGCGGTGTATTGCTGTTTTTGGTTATCTTTATCCCCAGAGCTAAAACCTTGCCCCCAGTAGTAGGTTGGAGTATCCGTTAATGCGCCATTGAGAAAAAATCGCCACCGATCGTCGGCAAAAAATGCGTAATTTTGCATCGTGATACCGAATGCGCCAGTTGAGCTAAAATAGCCGCTGAGCGTCAGCGTCGAGTTTTGGCTTACCGTATCATTCGGGTCAGGGCGATACATCCCCACCACCGCTGTACCGATCCCTAACCCTAGCTCCGGGGTATAAAACGGTCCCGGCATTACGCCCCAGTCAATGCCTTTGCTGGCGTCAAAGCTATCACTGGCACCCAACTTATTTAGCCAACCGTCAACTTCGCCTCGGCTTGGCAACGCTGCCCGCACTGTACAGGAGAGCATGTTGAACAGCAGGAAGAGGGTAAGACGGCTCAAAAGCGATACTCTCCCGCCATGAAGAAACTGTTACGTTCAGCAAAGCCGATTTCGGTCGTGACGTTGAAGTTCCGGGTAATTTCATACTGTGCGCCCACCAGCACGTTCCAGGGGGATTGCAGATGCTGTTTAACGTCAAAGCGACCATTACCGTCTTTGTTGGCAATATCAACGAGTCTTTGCAGCGTTTCAGACGGCATGGTGAGGTCGTTAAGGCTACCGCTAAATTCTTGCTGCACGTCCTGGTACATACTGCCAACCCATAGATTCAACTTTCCGGATGGCAGGTGCAGCGCATCCACACCGGGGGTGGTAAAGCGATATCCGATGCGCGGAGAAAGAGTTAAGGCGTCAATACTCCCATCCAGAATATCGAACCGCGTCTGGGTGTAGTTGGCATCAAAAGCAGTAAACCAGTTGCCTACACCGCCGACCAGCGTCGTCCCTACGCCGTAGGTGGTGCCTTTAAAATCGAGCTGAAACGCCAGATTCTGCAAACTGCTTGGTGTGCGGTCTTTAAGGGGGCCTTTTATCCCGACGCCTATTTGCGAAACGGAGTGGCCATCGGTATAGCCAATCAGGCCATAGACATTCATAAACGGCAGCAGCCAGGCATCCAGCTTCAGCGTTTCGGTTTTACTGCGTTCACGCGTATTGCCGACGCTAATTTTAAACGCGTTATCCAGTGAGCGACCACCGAGGGAAAGACCGTTGAAGTTAATACTATCCACATTAATATTTTGTCGGATATTCATGTAGTTAATATTCACGCCAAACGGTGCCGGTAGTTCATATCCGCGCTTACGCGCTTCATCGCCTAAAAAGGGCAAAATAGTGTGGTTTTCGGCAGGTTTAACCGTCGTTTTTTCCGGTACAGGCGCAGACAGACCGTCATCCTGATAGCCAAAGAGAGGTGTAATAGTTGAGCTGGAATCCGTCGCGGCACTGGCATGAAAAACCAGACAGGAAGACGTTATCAACACCACGCGGATGCTTGTGTTTGTCATAAGAAAGTTTAGTAGCAGGCAGGAATTGCCCAGATATAAAAGAAGAAGGGAGAGTATAGAAGTTACGTACTATGTGGAGGTATTAATGTGCGGTTTCACATCTGATAATATAAATATATGTTTTATAACATTTTAATGTTAATGCCCAGCCGAGGCCAGGCATAACACGCATCAGGAAAGGACGTATTTCTCTATCGCCCAGGCGACGCCATCTTCAAGGTTAGATTTCGTCACGAAGTTGGCGATTTCTTTGACTGATGGAATAGCGTTATCCATGGCAACGCCCACGCCTGCGTATTCAATCATCGCAATGTCGTTTTCCTGATCGCCAATCGCCATCACCTCTTCGGCTTTAATGCCTAACGCATCGGCCAGCGATTTAACGCCCGTCCCTTTATTGACGCGTTTATCGAGGATTTCGAGGAAGTACGGCGCACTTTTCAGCACGGTGTACTTCTCTTTTACTTCCGCAGGTAGACGAGAGATAGCTTTATCGAGGATCTCCGGCTCGTCAATCATCATCACTTTCAGGAACTGGGTTGCGGGATCCATTTTCTCGGCTTCACAGAACACTAGCGGGATGGTCGCGACAAACGATTCGTGCACCGTGTAGTAGCTGATATCACGGTTCGCGGTATACAGCGTATTGCGATCGAGGGCATGGAAATGCGAGCCGACTTCCCGGGAGAGCTGCTCCAGGTAACGATAATCATCATAGCTCAGCGCGGTTTGCGCCACGGTACTGCCATCCCCTGCTTTCTGCACCAGCGCACCGTTGTAGGTAATGCAGTAGTCACCGGGTTGTTCCATATGTAGTTCTTTCAGATAGCTGTGAACGCCGGCATACGGGCGTCCCGTGGTCAGCACCACATTCACGCCACGCGCGCGTGCCGCGGCAATCGCCGTTTTGACCGCTGGTGAAATGGTGTGATCGGGTAGCAGAAGTGTGCCATCCATGTCGATAGCAATAAGTTTGATAGCCATGAGTTCCCCGGATTAAATGAGTCCGTCCTCATGCTAACGCGATTCCGCTCAAAAAACAGCTACGAAAAGGGGGATAGAAAGGGGAATCGAGATTCCCCTTTTTGTAGATTGGTTGTCGTTTGAAGGCCTGATAAGCAACGCGCCATCAGGCACAATACAACGTCTTGCCGGATGGCGGCGTAAACCGCCTTATCCGGCCTACAGATTGGCTTAAATATCGATGTTCGCCGCTTTCAGGGCGTTCTCTTCGATAAATGCGCGACGTGGTTCAACGGCATCGCCCATCAGCGTGGTGAACAGCTGGTCGGCAGCAATCGCATCCTTCACGGTAACGCGCAGCATACGACGGCTTTCCGGATCCATGGTGGTTTCCCACAGCTGTTCCGGGTTCATCTCGCCCAGACCTTTATAACGCTGGATAGCGAGGCCACGACGAGACTCTTTCTGCAGCCATTCCAGCGCCTGCTCAAAGCTGGCAACCGGCTGGCGACGCTCGCCACGTTCGATAAACGCATCGTCTTCGATCAGCCCACGCAGCTTCTCGCCAAGCGTACAAATACGATGGTACTCGCCACCGGTCACAAATTCATGTTCCAATGGATAGTCAGTATCGACACCGTGGGTACGCACCCGGATCACCGGTTCGAACAGGTTCAGTTCAGCGTCTTTACGCACGAAGCTATTCCAGGTGCTGCCGTGCATTTCGTTTTCATTAAGCACGTTAACCAACTGGGAAACCCAGGCCGTAACTTTCGCTTCATCAGCCAAATCAGCTTCTGGCAGCGTCGGTTGATAAACCAGCTCTTTCAGCAGCGCTTTCGGGAAACGACGTTCCATACGGCCAATCATTTTCTGCGTCGCGTTGTATTCTGAAACCAGTTTCTCTAACGACTCACCTGAAAGGGCTGGTGCGCTGGCGTTGGTGTGCAGCGTTGCGCCATCCAGAGCGATAGAGATCTGATACTGATCCATCGCTTCGTCATCTTTAATGTACTGTTCCTGCTTGCCTTTTTTCACTTTGTACAGCGGTGGCTGTGCAATGTAAACGTGACCGCGTTCAACGATTTCCGGCATTTGACGATAGAAGAAGGTCAACAGCAGCGTACGAATGTGCGAGCCATCGACGTCCGCATCGGTCATGATGATGATGCTGTGATAACGCAGTTTGTCCGGGTTGTACTCGTCACGACCGATGCCACAGCCGAGCGCGGTGATCAGCGTCGCAACTTCCTGAGAGGAGAGCATCTTGTCAAAGCGCGCTTTCTCGACGTTGAGGATTTTACCCTTCAGCGGCAGAATCGCCTGGTTTTTACGGTTACGGCCCTGCTTCGCAGAACCGCCCGCGGAGTCCCCTTCCACAAGGTACAGTTCGGACAGCGCCGGGTCACGTTCCTGACAATCCGCCAGCTTGCCCGGCAGACCGGCTAAGTCGAGCGCGCCTTTACGACGGGTCATTTCACGCGCACGACGTGCAGCTTCACGAGCACGTGCAGCATCAATAATTTTGCCAACAACGATTTTCGCGTCAGACGGGTTTTCCAGCAGATATTCGCTCAGCAGTTCGTTCATCTGCTGTTCTACCGCCGATTTCACCTCAGAGGAGACCAGCTTGTCTTTGGTCTGTGAGGAGAACTTCGGATCCGGTACTTTCACGGAAACAACGGCAATCAGGCCTTCACGGGCATCGTCACCAGTAGCGCTGACTTTCGCTTTTTTGCTGTAGCCTTCTTTGTCCATGTAGGCGTTCAGGGTACGGGTCATCGCCGCACGGAAGCCTGCAAGGTGAGTACCGCCGTCACGCTGTGGAATGTTGTTGGTGAAGCAGTAGATGTTTTCCTGGAAACCATCGTTCCACTGCAGCGCAACTTCAACGCCGATACCGTCTTTTTCGGTGGAGAAGTAGAAGATATTCGGGTGGATCGGCGTTTTGTTTTTGTTGAGGTATTCAACAAACGCCTTGATGCCACCTTCGTAGTGGAAATGGTCTTCTTTGCCGTCACGCTTGTCGCGCAGACGAATAGAGACGCCGGAGTTCAGGAATGACAGCTCACGCAGACGTTTCGCCAGAATGTCGTATTCAAATTCAACAACATTGGTAAAGGTTTCGTGGCTTGGCCAGAAACGGACCTGAGTCCCGGTCAATTCTGTTTCGCCGGTTACTGCCAGCGGCGCCTGCGGCACACCGTGCACGTAAGTTTGCTGATGCACTTTGCCTTCACGACGAATCACCAGTTCCAGCTTCTGTGACAGGGCGTTAACGACGGAAACACCCACGCCGTGCAGACCGCCGGAAACTTTATAGGAGTTATCATCGAATTTACCGCCTGCGTGCAAAACGGTCATGATAACTTCCGCTGCCGAAACGCCCTCTTCCGGGTGAATACCGGTTGGGATACCACGGCCATCATCGGTAACGGACACGGAGTTGTCAGCGTGAATCGTTACCACGATATCTTTACAGTGACCCGCGAGCGCTTCGTCGATAGCGTTATCTACCACCTCGAATACCATGTGGTGCAGACCGGTGCCGTCATCCGTGTCGCCGATATACATACCCGGGCGCTTACGCACCGCATCCAGTCCTTTCAGGACTTTGATACTGGAGGAGTCATAAGAATTCGACATCAACGTTTCTCGCTCATTTTATCTTGGGTTAATCCGTTATTTTACCCTTTTCCACGGTAAACATCTTCGAATTTTCATCGGACATGTCTATAACGTGTTCAGCGCTGATTGCGCTGACAAAGACCTGAGATTGCGTGGCTTTTAAGCGGCTGGCCAGCAGTCCGCGACGCGCGTCATCCAGTTCAGAGGCAAAATCATCTATCAGGTACAGGCAGCGCCGCCCGCTTTCACGGGTCAGGAACTCCCCTTGCGCCAGACGTAAGGCGCACATCAGCAGCTTTAGCTGCCCACGCGACAACGTATCTTCCACCGGCGCACCGTCGGCGCGAATGCGGAAATCCGCCTTATGCGGGCCGTGCGCAGTGTAGGTCAACATGCGATCGCGTTCAAAACTGCGTTCCAGCACTTCGGCATAATCAGTCTCTTTCTCCCAGCCGCGCTGGAATGAGAAGGAGAGCGAAAACTCGGGAAGAAACTGCTGGCAGGTATCCGCCATATCCTGCGCGATACCGGCGCTGTACTCCGCGCGCCAGGTGCTGATTTGTTCCGCCAGTGGGATCAGTTCTTTATCCCACGGGCGCAGTTGCTCATAACGACTCACCTGGCGCAGCGCTGCATTGCGCTGCTTGAGCAGTCGCTTCAGGTTGCTCCAGGCGGTGAAAAAACCGACTTCATTGTGAAAGCATCCCCAGTCAAGGAATGCTCTTCTGTATTTGGGGCCGCCGTTGAGTAAAGTAAACCCCTCAGGCGTGATCAGCTGCATCGGCATCAGGTGCGCCAGTTCTGCGACCTTGTGCCCGTCAGTGCCGTCAATGCGCACTTTGCTGTCGCCCAGTTTGTCTTTCGTCAGGCCAATCGACGTTTCACGTTCTTCACCCTGCAAACGCCCGTGTAAAACAAACGACTCCTGCTCGTGGCGAATCACGCGGCCAATCTGCAAACTGCGAAACGCCCGACCGTGGCCGAGCGTATAGATAGCTTCCAGTACGCTGGTTTTGCCGCTGCCGTTCGCGCCAACCAGGAAGTTAAAGCCAGGGGATAAAGCGAGATCCGCGCTTTCGATATTGCGAAAATCGCGGATCAACAGGCGGGTGAGCGACATTACAGTCTCATTGGCATAACAACATAGGCAGCCGACTGTGATGCGGCATCTTCAATCTGTACGCTCGATACGGAATCGGTCAGCAGAATACGCACGTTCTCGCACTTCAGCGCGTTCAGAACGTCCAGTACGTAGCTCACGTTAAAGCCGATTTCCAGTTCTGTACCAGGATAGGAGACATCCAGAATTTCTTCCGCTTCTTCCTGCTCCGGGTTGTTGGCGGTGATTTTGAGCTGGTTTTCGCTGACATACAGACGCACGCCGCGGAATTTCTCGTTCGAGAGGATCGCCGCACGCGCAAACGCCTGTTTGAGGATATCGCAACCGGCTTCCAGATGTTTGTCCGGATTCTTCGGCAATACGCGGCGATAATCCGGGAAACGGCCATCAACCAGCTTAGAGGTGAAGATGAAGTCACCAACGTGCGCACGAATGTTGTTGCTGCCAATCTGCACGCGCAGCGGGTTATCGCCGCCGTCGAGCATACGCATCAGTTCAATCACGCCTTTACGCGGTACGATCACCGAATGGCTTGGCAACGGCTGACCAACAGGCATTGAACAGACCGCCAGGCGGTGACCGTCGGTCGCCACGGTACGCAGCTCTTCCCCTTCGGTTTCAAACAGCATGCCGTTTAAGTAGTAACGTACGTCCTGATGCGCCATCGAAAACTGCGTGGCTTCAATCAGGCGCTTCATCGTCGCCTGCGGCAGGGTGAATTCGACTTCGCTCTGCCAGTCGTCCAGATTCGGGAAGTCGGCAGCAGGCAGCGTAGACAGCGAGAAACGGCTGCGACCAGAACGCACCAGCATACGGTCGCCTTCCAGTTGAACGGCAATTTCCGCGCCTTCCGGCAATCCACGGCAAATATCGAAGAATTTACGCGCCGGAACGGTGGTCGCGCCAGGTTCATGAGGCTGGATCAGCGCCACGCGCGCCACCATCTCCATTTCGAGATCGGTACCGGTCAGCGAAAGCGTGCCGTCAGCAACCTGCAGCAGCAGGTTTCCGAGAATAGGCAGTGTAGGACGTCCACCCAGCGGGCCGCTGACCTGCTGAAGCGGTTTTAATAAATGTTCACGTTCAACGGTAAATTTCATAGCGTCACGAAGATAATGTTCTGATTAAATTGGAGAAATCTTCTTTAATATCATGGCTTTCTTCACGCAACTGCTCAATCTTGCGGCAGGCATGAAGCACGGTAGTATGGTCACGCCCACCAAACGCGTCGCCAATTTCCGGCAGACTGTGGTTAGTGAGCTCTTTTGCCAGCGCCATCGCCATCTGGCGCGGGCGAGCTACCGAGCGAGATCGACGCTTAGAAAGCAGATCCGCAATTTTGATTTTGTAATACTCCGCCACCGTCTTCTGGATATTGTCGATGGTGACCAGCTTTTCCTGCAAAGCCAGCAGATCGCGCAGCGCTTCGCGCACGAAATCGATAGTAATCGCCCGGCCGGTAAAATTGGCGTTGGCGATCACTCGGTTCAGTGCGCCTTCCAGCTCACGTACGTTAGAGCGTAGACGCTTGGCAATAAAGAACGCTACTTCACCCGGCAGACGAATGTCGTTTTCGTCGGCTTTTTTCATCAGGATCGCAACACGCGTTTCCAGTTCAGGCGGTTCGATCGCGACAGTCAGTCCCCAGCCAAAGCGGGATTTCAGACGATCTTCAACGCCGTTGATCTCCTTCGGATAGCGATCCGAGGTCAGGATGATCTGCTGATTGCCTTCCAGCAGGGCGTTAAAGGTGTGGAAAAACTCTTCCTGCGATCGCTCTTTATTCGCGAAGAATTGGATATCGTCAATCAGCAGCGCGTCAACGGAACGGTAGTAGCGTTTAAACTCTTCGATCGCGTTGTTTTGCAGGGCTTTGACCATGTCCTGCACAAAACGCTCGGAGTGCATATACACCACTTTGGCGTTCGGCTTACGCGCCATAATGCCGTTACCGACAGCGTGCAACAGGTGGGTTTTACCCAGACCCGTACCGCCATAAAGGAATAACGGATTGTAGGCGCCGCCAGGATTGTCCGCCACCTGACGTGCCGCCGCGCGCGCCAGCTGGTTAGATTTACCTTCAACGAAGTTATCAAACGTGTGTTTGACGTTGACGTTAGAACGATAGGTAGGTTCTGCCGGAGCCGGGACGTTATCCCAGCCTGGACGCGCCGCCGGAGCAGCACGTTGTGGTTGCACTTGCTGAGCCACGTGGGCGGGCGCAACAACATTGTTGACCGGCGTTTTCAGCGTTTGCGTGACGGGTTTAGTGCCGACTTCAAAGCGCAGCTGTGGGGCATCCGCGCCACAGAAATTATTGAGTAATCCATTAATATTATTAAGGTATTTATCCCTTACCCAATCGAGCACGAAACGGTTTGGCGCATACAAAGCCAGCGTGTTATCGCTCAGTTCCGCCTGCAACGGGCGTATCCACATACTGAACTCTGTGGCTGGTAACTCATCCTGCAATCGGGCAAGACACTGCTGCCAAAGCGAAAGTGACACGGCGGACTCCACTCGAACAAAAGTCGATAAATGACAAAGGCTGAAACATTCATGATTGTTGACGCACATCGACAAGACCCTATGCAAAGGGTGACGTGCGAATTGCTATCTGCAATTTTTACCCGATCAGGATCCATTGAAACGATCAGGACCGCGGATCATAGCGTAAACTGAGAAAGAGATCTTCTGTTTCTCACAGATTCTTCCCGATTTATCCACAGGATGATCCAGAATCGGCTAAGTGTAAACGATCATGGAGAAGTGCTGCAGGTTTTAGCGCGCATATTGAAAAAATTAATGAGTAAAGATGCTTTACTGCTTAAACGATCTAATAAAGATCCCGTGCGATCCTTGCGCTTTATCCACCAGCCCGTATAATTCTTACCCCCAGCGAGTAACGGTCGCCTTACGGCGTCAACGCTGCCTGTTTTTTACGCGAAACCATGCGGAAAAAAGCGGGAAATAAGGAAAGAGAATTGACTCCGGAGTGTACAATTATTACAATCCGGCCTCTTTAATCACCCACACTGTGGCGTAAGTCGTTCGAAATTCGTTCGGGTATACGCAAAAGTCAGTGAATTTATTCAAGTTTAGGTAGAAATCGCCATGAAACGCACTTTTCAACCGTCTGTACTGAAGCGCAACCGTTCTCACGGCTTCCGTGCTCGTATGGCTAATAAAAATGGTCGTCAGGTTCTGGCACGTCGTCGTGCTAAAGGCCGTTCTCGTCTGACCGTTTCTAAGTAATAAAAGCTAGCCCCTGAGTGGTTAAGCTCGCATTTCCCAGGGAGTTACGTTTGTTAACTCCCACTCATTTCACATTCGTCTTCCAGCAGCCACAACGGGCTGGCACGCCGCAAATCACCATCCTCGGCCGCCTGAATTCGCTGGGGCATCCCCGTATCGGTCTTACAGTCGCCAAGAAAAATGTTAAACGTGCGCATGAACGCAATCGGATTAAACGTCTGACGCGTGAAAGCTTCCGTTTACGTCAGCACGAGCTTCCAGCAATGGATTTCGTGGTGGTGGCGAAAAAAGGGGTTGCTGACCTCGATAACCGTGCTCTCTCGGAAGCGTTGGAAAAATTATGGCGTCGCCATTGTCGCCTGGCTCGCGGGTCCTGATAGCCCTCATTCGGGTCTATCAACGCCTGATCAGTCCGCTGCTTGGGCCGCATTGCCGTTTCACTCCAACCTGTTCGAGCTACGGAATTGAGGCATTGCGCAGGTTTGGAGTGATAAAAGGCAGTTGGTTGACGGTGAAACGCGTATTAAAATGCCACCCTTTACACCCTGGTGGTGACGATCCCGTCCCGCCCGGACCATTTGATACCAGAGAACACTAACGATGGATTCGCAACGCAATCTTTTAGTCATCGCTTTGCTGTTCGTGTCTTTCATGATCTGGCAAGCCTGGGAGCAGGATAAAAACCCGCAACCTCAGGCCCAACAGACCACGCAGACAACGACCACCGCAGCGGGTAGCGCCGCAGACCAGGGCGTACCGGCCAGTGGCCAGGGGAAACTGATTACGGTTAAAACTGACGTGCTTGATCTGACCATCAACACCCGTGGTGGTGATGTGGAACAGGCTTCACTGCCAGCTTACCCGAAAGAACTCGGTTCTACCGAACCGTTCCAGTTACTGGAAACTACGCCACAGTTCATCTACCAGGCACAGAGTGGCCTGACAGGTCGTGACGGCCCGGATAACCCGGCTAACGGCCCACGTCCGCTGTACAACGTCGATAAAGACGCGTTTGTACTGGCTGACGGTCAGAACGAACTGCAGATCCCGATGACCTATACTGACGCAGCGGGTAACACATTCACTAAAACGTTTGTTCTTAAGCGTGGTGAATATGCTGTCAACGTTAACTACAGCGTGCAGAACGCCGGCGAAAAACCGCTGGAAATCTCCACCTTTGGTCAGCTGAAGCAATCCATCAATCTGCCATCTCATCGTGACACCGGTAGCAGCAACTTTGCGCTGCACACTTTCCGTGGCGCGGCGTACTCCACGCCGGATGAGAAGTATGAGAAATACAAATTCGACACCATTGCTGAAAACGAAAACCTGAACGTCAATGCTAAAGACGGCTGGGTCGCAATGCTGCAACAGTATTTCGCAACGGCATGGGTTCCGCGTAACGACGGCACCAACAACTTCTATACCGCTAACCTGGGTAACGGCATTGCCGCTATCGGCTATAAATCACAGCCGGTACTGGTACAGCCTGGCCAGACTGGCGCGATGACCAGCACCCTGTGGGTCGGCCCGGAAATTCAGGATAAAATGGCGGCCGTTGCACCGCACCTGGATCTGACCGTGGACTACGGCTGGTTGTGGTTCATTTCTCAGCCGCTGTTTAAACTGCTGAAGTGGATCCATAGCTTCCTGGGTAACTGGGGCTTCTCCATCATCGTTATCACCTTTATCGTTCGTGGCATCATGTACCCGCTGACCAAAGCGCAGTACACCTCCATGGCGAAGATGCGTATGCTGCAGCCGAAGATTCAGGCTATGCGTGAACGTCTGGGCGATGACAAACAGCGTCAGAGCCAGGAAATGATGGCCCTGTACAAAGCTGAGAAGGTAAACCCGCTGGGCGGCTGCTTCCCGCTGATCATCCAGATGCCAATCTTCCTGGCGTTGTACTACATGCTGATGGGCTCCATTGAACTGCGTCATGCACCGTTCGCCCTGTGGATCCATGACCTGTCGGCACAGGACCCATACTACATCCTGCCGATTCTGATGGGCGTGACGATGTTCTTCATTCAGAAGATGTCTCCGACCACCGTAACCGACCCGATGCAGCAGAAGATCATGACCTTCATGCCGGTCATCTTCACCGTGTTCTTCCTGTGGTTCCCGTCAGGTCTGGTGCTGTACTATATCGTCAGCAACCTGGTAACCATTATTCAGCAGCAGCTGATTTACCGTGGTCTGGAGAAACGTGGCCTGCATAGCCGCGAGAAGAAAAACTCCTGATTCGGTGTAGGCCGGATTAGGCGAAGCCGCCATCCGGCAAACGGAACATAAAGTAAAGGGCGGTCATTAGACCGCCTTTTTTATTGCATTAAGAAGAGACAAACCATGAGCCATAACGACACCATCGTCGCTCAGGCCACCCCACCGGGACGTGGTGGCGTGGGTATCCTGCGTATCTCCGGCCTGAAGGCGCGTGAGGTCGCAGAAACCGTACTGGGGAAACTGCCCAAACCGCGTTATGCCGATTATCTGCCGTTTAAAGACGCGGATGGCAGCGCGCTGGATCAGGGGATTGCCTTGTGGTTCCCCGGCCCAAACTCCTTTACCGGCGAAGACGTTTTAGAGCTTCAGGGCCACGGCGGTCCGGTGATTCTTGACCTGCTGCTCAAACGTATTCTGACCATTCCCGGGCTGCGCATTGCCAGACCGGGTGAATTCTCCGAGCGAGCGTTTCTCAATGATAAGCTCGATTTAGCCCAGGCCGAGGCGATTGCCGACCTGATCGATGCCAGCTCAGAGCAAGCCGCTCGCTCGGCGCTGAACTCGTTGCAGGGCGCATTTTCCGCACGGGTAAATCATCTTGTGGAAGCGCTCACTCACCTGCGCATCTATGTTGAAGCAGCGATCGACTTCCCGGATGAAGAAATCGACTTCCTGTCTGACGGCAAGATTGAAGCGCAACTCAACAGCGTTATCAGCGATCTTGATGCCGTGCGTGCGGAAGCGCGTCAGGGCAGCCTGCTGCGCGAAGGGATGAAGGTGGTGATTGCCGGTCGGCCAAACGCCGGGAAATCAAGCCTGCTGAACGCGCTGGCTGGCCGTGAGGCGGCCATTGTCACCGATATCGCCGGGACTACTCGCGACGTGCTGCGTGAGCATATTCACATCGACGGCATGCCGCTACACATCATCGACACCGCCGGTTTGCGCGATGCCAGCGACGAAGTTGAACGCATCGGTATCGAACGTGCCTGGCAGGAAATTGAACAGGCCGACCGTGTACTGTTTATGGTTGATGGCACCACCACCGACGCCGTGGACCCGGCAGATATCTGGCCAGACTTTATTGCCCGTCTGCCAGCCAAACTGCCGATCACCGTGGTGCGTAACAAAGCGGATATTACCGGTGAGACGCTGGGCCTTAGCGAAGTAAATGGCCACTCACTGGTTCGCCTCTCTGCGCGTACCGGTGAAGGCGTTGACGTACTGCGTAATCATCTCAAACAGAGCATGGGCTTTGAAACCAATATGGAAGGCGGTTTCCTGGCCCGTCGTCGTCACCTGCAGGCGCTGGCAGAAGCTGCAGAGCATCTCGAGCAGGGTAAAGCCCAACTGCTCGGAGCATGGGCCGGAGAATTGCTGGCTGAGGAGCTACGCCTTGCGCAGCAGAACCTCAGTGAGATCACAGGAGAGTTTACCTCCGACGATCTGCTGGGACGGATTTTCTCCAGCTTCTGTATCGGTAAGTAACGTTGTGTTGCCCGGTGGCGTGATGCTAACCGGGCCTACAGGCCTCGTAGGCCGGATAAGGCGTTTACGCCGCCATCCGGCAACAACTATTTCCCATGTGGAAATCACTGTTGTCCAAATGGCAACTCGTGCAGTTGACTCTCTGACCGTATGCTTAGCGCCACATTTCTTATGAGGTCGCTATGACACGCTTTCTAATCTGCAGTTTCGCCCTGGTTCTTCTTTATCCTGCCGGTATTGATATGTATCTGGTGGGGCTGCCCCGTATTGCTGCCGATTTACAGGCCAGCGAGGCGCAACTGCATATCGCGTTTTCGGTATATCTGGCAGGAATGGCGACGGCGATGCTGTTCGCCGGTAAAATTGCCGACCAGTCAGGTCGCAAACCGGTCGCCATAGTCGGCGCACTCATCTTTATTTTCGCCTCTGCGCTATGTTCTTTCGCCGAAAGCGGTACGCCATTCCTCATAGGTCGTTTTATTCAGGGCGTAGGTGCGGGCTGTTGCTACGTGGTGGCTTTCGCTATCCTGCGCGATACGCTCGACGATCGCCGCCGGGCGAAGGTGCTGTCGTTGTTGAACGGTATTACCTGTATTGTGCCGGTGTTGGCTCCAGTGATGGGGCATCTGATCATGCTCAAATACCCGTGGCAGAGCCTGTTCTACACGATGATGGGAATGGGTGTGGCTGTTTGCCTGCTGTCGGTGTTTGTCCTGCGAGAATCGCGCCCAGCAACGCTTATGGCGACGACGGAAAAGAGCCACACAACCGAATCACTGGTAAACCGCTTTTTCTTAAGCCGTCTGGCCATTACCACCCTCAGCGTGTCGGTGATCCTGACCTTCGTGAATACGTCTCCGGTGCTGCTGATGGAAGTGATGGGCTTCGACCGTGGTGAGTACGCCACCACGATGGCCATGACCGCAGGCATCAGTATGGCGGTCTCTTTCTCTACGCCATTTGCTCTGAGCGTATTTAAGCCTCGCGTTCTGATGCTGACCTCACAGGTGCTGTTTCTGTGTGCCGGCGTGGTGTTAACCCTTGCCACTTCACACGCAGTAACGCTTTTCGGGCTGACGTTAATCTGCGCCGGATTCTCGGTCGGCTTCGGTGTTGCGATGAGCCAGGCGCTTGGGCCGTTCTCGCTGCGCGCGGGCGTCGCCAGCTCGGCATTAGGTATTGCCCAGGTTTGCGGTTCCTCGCTGTGGATTTGGCTGGCGGCGGTTCTTGGCCTTGATGCGCTGAATATGCTGATCGGGATTCTGATTGGCTGTAGCATAGTGAGTATCATGCTGATTATCACTGTTGCACCTAACCGGTCCGCGCCAACTCATGAAGAAATCCCTCAGCAGTCTCGATCTTAATTTATTGCTCTGCCTGCAGCTGTTGATGCAGGAACGCAGCGTCACTAAAACCGCCAAACGGATGAACGTCACACCGTCGGCGGTCAGTAAGTCGCTGTCGAAGCTGCGGACCTGGTTTGACGATCCCTTGTTTGTGAACACCCCGCTGGGGCTATCACCGACGCCGCTGATGGTCAGCATGGAGCAGAGCCTTGCTGAATGGATGCAGATGGGCAATCAGTTGCTCGATAAGCCGCACCATGAGTCTCCACGCGGGCTGAAGTTTGATCTGGCGGCCGAAACGCCGTTAGTGATGATCATGTTCAATGCGCTCTCCCAGCAGATTTATCAGCGCTATCCCCAGGCAACAATCAAAATACGCAACTGGGACTATGACTCGCTGGATGCCATTATTCGCGGTGAAGTGGATATTGGCTTTACCGGGCGCGAAAGTCATCCGCGTTCGCGCGAACTGCTGAGTTTGTTGCCATTGTCGATCGACCATGAAGTGCTGTTTTCCGATCTGCCCTGCGTCTGGCTACGTGAAGATCATCCCGCACTGCAGGAAGAGTGGAATCTGGACACCTTTCTGCGCTATCCGCACATCAGCATTAGCTGGGAGCAAAGCGATACATGGGCGCTGGATGAAGTCCTGCAAGAAATGGGACGCGCACGCAATATCGCGTTATGTCTGCCCGGTTTTGAGCAATCGCTGTTTATGGCCGCGCAGCCGGATCACGCGCTGATAGCCACCGCACCGGTCTATTGCCAGCGTTATAACCAACTCCACCAGCTTCCACTCGTGGCACGACCGATGCCATTTGATACGGCGCAACTGGAAAAAATGCGCGTACCGTTCACTCTTCTTTGGCATAAACGCAACAGCCACAATCCTAAGATCGTCTGGCTAAAAGACACGATCAAGGCGCTTTATCGCGATATATCCTGACAATCCGTCATTTTGGTGTTGCTAAATCGACCATTCTGGCAACAGAAATGTAAATATCGCGTAATGTCTCCCATTTTCGCTTAGTTTTTGGGCAGCAAAGCCTGCCCGGAAGCCGTGTAAATGTTACTCTGGTAATAATCACGGACCATTAATCACGGAGCGACAAATGGCGACACATTTTGCCAGAGGGATTCTTACGGAGGGACACCTGGTTTCAGCTCGCCTCCCTTCTCCATGTCATATCGAAGCAAGAGATCTACCCGCTCATCGCCGGACACGTTTCCTGGCTTCCCGAAGTCTTCTCGCTGAACTGATGTTTATGCTTTACGGCACCAGCACGCTGCCCGAAATTGTTACTCAGGCCAAAGGTAAGCCCGTTTTTCGCGATAAGACCCTGCCGGGTTTTTCGATTTCCTATGCCGGGAATATCGTCGGCGTTGTGCTAACAACTGAAGGAACGTGCGGCCTGGATATGGAACTTCAGCGGGCCACCCGCGGGTTTCACAATCCAAATTCAGCGGAAACGTGGCGCTTCTCCAGTAACGAAAACCTGTGGATCAATAACCAAAACGACCCCAACGAAGCACGCGCGCAGCTCATTACATTGCGCCAGAGCGTACTCAAACTCACTGGCGATGTGTGCAATGACGATCCGCGTGAGCTCCAGCTTTTACCCGGCGCAGGGCGCCTGAAATGTGCCCATGTGGCGCAGGTTGAAGCCATTTGCGATGCGGAAGATGTACTGGTGTGGTCAGTTGCGGTTACGCCAACCATTGAAAAACTCAAAGTTTGGGAGTTTGATGGTAAACAGGACTGGAAAATTTTGCCTGATATCCAGACTCGCGCCAATGAGCCAACGGGTCGTCTGATCCGGTTCTCTCAATTATGTGCAGCGAAGAGCCATACGCTTTGATTTAACCTTCATGATGAAACAGGAGCCACCATGTCTGAAACATTGAATGTTGTTACGTTACTGGGAAGTCTGCGCAAAGGTTCGTTTAATGGAATGGTTGCCCGTACGCTGCCCAAGATTGCTCCAGCGGGAATGGAAGTGAACGCGCTGCCGTCGATTGGTGATATCCCTCTGTACGATGCCGACCTCCAACAGGAAGAGGGTTTTCCGGCCAGCGTAGAAGCACTGGCTGAGCAAATCAGAAAGGCTGACGGTGTCGTCATCGTCACACCTGAATATAACTATTCTGTTCCGGGCGGACTGAAGAACGCCATCGACTGGCTGTCCCGCCTGCCCGATCAGCCATTATCGGGTAAGCCGGTGCTGATCCAGACCAGTTCTATGGGCGCTATTGGCGGCGCGCGCTGCCAGTATCATCTGCGTCAGATCCTGGTATTCCTCGACGCCATGGTAATGAACAAGCCGGAATTTATGGGCGGCGTCATTCAGAATAAAGTAGACCCGCAGACAGGTGAAGTGATCGACCAAAGCACGCTGGACCATCTGACCGGTCAACTGACCGCATTTGGCGACTACATTCAGCGCGTGAAAGCGTAAAAGAAAAAGCCCGGCGATATGCCGGGCTTGTTGATATATGGGCAAATAAACAGCGATTAGTGCGCGTCGATAAACACAATCTTCAGCACAAACAGCAGCGCGACAATGATGACGCACGGGCTGAGATCGCGGAAACGTCCGGTACCAATCTTCATCACGCAGTAAGAAATAAAGCCCAGCGCAATACCTTCGGTAATTGAGAAGCTAAAGGGCATCATCACGGCGGTAATAAACGCCGGAACCGCTTCTGTCAGGTCATCCCACTTCACGCGCGACAGGCTTGATGTCATCAGGACGCCAACGTAAATCAGCGCACCAGCGGCTGCATAACCCGGTACCATCCCCGCCAGCGGCGATAGGAAGATAACCAGCAGGAACAGCAGGCCAACGACCACGGCGGTCAGACCGGTACGTCCACCGACCGAAACCCCGGAAGAAGATTCGATATACGCAGTAACGGAAGAAGTCCCGATAAACGCCCCGGTAACCGACGACACGCTATCCACATACAGCGCTTGCTTCATGCGCGGGAACTTGCCCTTCGCATCCGCCAGACCGGCTTTATCCGTAACGCCAATCAGCGTACCGGAGGAGTCGAACAGATTAACCAGCATGAACGAGAAAATCACACCCGCCAGGCCAATGTTAAATGAACCGGCCAGGTCGACATGTCCGATAACAGACATCACGCTCGGTGGCGCAGAAACGATACCGTTGTAATGAACATCGCCCAGCATCCAGCCCAGCAGCGTGGTTACGATGATAGAAATCAGCACCGCCGCGTGAATGTTACGTGACGCCAGAATCGCGATGATAAAGAAGCCCAGGATACCGAGCAGTACGCTGTGGGACGTCAGGTTACCGATAGACACCAGCGTGTCTTTGTTGGCGACGATAACACCGGCGTTTTTCAGCCCCATCATGCCGATGAACAGACCAATACCACTGGTGATCCCCACACGCAGGCTAACCGGGATATTGGCAATCATCCAGTAACGAACGCGGAAAATCGTCAGCAGCAGCAGACCAACAGCGCCCCAGAAGATAGCGCCCATACCAATCTGCCATGACAGCCCCATCGCGCCAACGACCACGAAAGCGAAGAATGCGTTCAGGCCCATAGCAGGCGCAAGTGCGACCGGCAGGTTGGCAAACAGGCCCATCAGGATGCTACCAAATGCAGCAATAAGGCAGGTGGTAACAAAGACAGCGCTGGTATCCATGCCAGCCACGCCAAGAATTTGCGGGTTAACAAAAACGATATACACCATCGTCAGGAAGGTCGTTAAACCGGCGATCACTTCGGTCCGTGCCGTCGTGCCATGTTCGCGCAGTTTGAACACGCGTTCCAGCATCCCCTGGCCAGAAGCCTGGGTTGTGTGTTGTTGACTCATTATCAATTTCCGAACAAGGAGGGAAAATTCGTCGCTATCCTATACCAAAATGCGACAATAGGGTTGGGTTATGAGCAACTTTTTTCATTGATTTTGCTTATACGGCAACGATTGCGTCGCCCAATAATGCATTACGAAAACGTTAAACTTGTTAAAACGGAAATGACATGTCCCAGATAGAAGCCGTATTTTTTGACTGTGACGGTACCCTTGTCGACAGTGAAGTGATTTGTTCTCGCGCGTATGTCAGCATGTTCCAGGCGTTTGGCATTACGCTCGATCTTGAAGAAATTTTCAAACGCTTCAAGGGGGTAAAGCTGTACGAGATCATCGACATTATCAACGAAGAGCACGGTGTCGAACTGGCAAAAACCGATTTAGAACCGGTTTACCGCGCTGAGGTCGCACGTCTGTTCGATACGGAACTGGAGGTGATTGCCGGTGCCAATGCGCTACTGGACAGCATGGCCGTACCAATGTGTGTGGTCTCTAACGGTCCGGTCAGCAAAATGCAGCATTCGCTGGGTAAGCTGGGCATGTTGCACCATTTCCCTGATTTACTGTTCAGCGGCTACGATATTCAGCGTTGGAAGCCCGATCCGGCCCTGATGTTCCATGCGGCGAAAGCGATGGATGTTAATGTTGAGAACTGCATTCTGGTTGATGATTCCAGCGCAGGTGCGCAGGCGGGGATTGCCGCCGGGATGGAAGTGTTCTACTTCTGCGCCGATCCGCATAACAAACCGATCGATCATCCAAAAGTGACGACGTTTACCGATCTGGCACAGTTGCCGGAATTGTGGAAAGCGCGGGGTTGGAATATCGTCGAATAAACAGTAGGCCCGATAAGCAAAGCGCCATCAGGCGAATGGCGCAGAATGCCGGATGCGGCGTAACACCTTATCCGGCCTACAATAGCGACGCCGGGGGATCCCGGCGAACGCAACAAGCTGCTTATTCCTTCGGATCTTTGCCCGCCAGCAGCTTATCCAGCTCATCCCCGCCCACGTGACGGAAGTCTTGTCCCTTCACGAAGTAGAAGATGTATTCGCAGATATTCTGGCAGCGGTCACCGATACGTTCGATGGAACGTGCGCAGAACAGCGCGGTCAGCACACTTGGAATGGTACGTGGGTCTTCCATCATATAAGTCATCAACTGACGCACGATGCCTTCATATTCCTGGTCAACTTTCTTATCTTCGCGATAAATACGCACTGCTTCGTCCAGATCCATACGCGCAAACGCATCCAGCACGTCATGCAGCATTTGTACGGTGTGGCGGCCCAGTGATTCCAGGCTTACCAGCAGCGGCTGGTGCTGTTGCGAAAACTTCTCCAGCGCGGTACGGCAAATTTTGTCCGCCACGTCGCCAATACGTTCCAGCTCAGCGATGGTTTTGATAATAGCCATCACCAGACGCAGGTCGCTCGCTGTCGGTTGACGCTTGGCGATGATACGCACGCAGGCTTCGTCGATCGCCACTTCCATCATGTTAACGTTCTTATCGCCTTCAATGACGCGCTTCGCCAGCTCGCTGTCCTGGTTGTGCATCGCCGTGATTGCATCAGAAAGCTGCTGCTCGACCATGCCGCCCATGGTCATCACCTGGGTACGGATGCTTTCCAGCTCTGCATTGAACTGGCCGGAAATATGTTTATTAAGGTTAAGGTTATCCACAACAAGCTCCTGAATCAGCCGTAACGACCGGTGATGTAATCTTCAGTTTGTTTCTTCGCGGGCTTGGTGAACAGATCGTCCGTGTTGCTGAACTCAATCAACTCGCCCAGGTACATAAATGCCGTGTGATCGGAACAACGCGCAGCCTGCTGCATGTTGTGGGTAACGATAACGACGGTGTAATCCTCTTTCAGCTCAGTGATCAGCTCTTCGATACGCCCGGTAGAAATAGGGTCGAGCGCTGAACATGGCTCATCAAGCAGAAGCACTTCCGGGCGAATGGCGATACCACGCGCAATACACAGACGCTGCTGCTGACCACCCGAGAGAGAGTACCCGCTCTGGTGTAATTTATCTTTGGTTTCGTTCCACAATGCGGCCTTGGTCAATGCCCACTGCACACGCTCGTCCATATCCGCACGCGAGAGTTTCTCAAACAGACGTACGCCAAAAGCAATGTTGTCGTAGATGGACATCGGGAACGGCGTCGGCTTCTGGAATACCATGCCCACTTTGGCACGCAGCAGAGCGATATCCTGGGTATTGGTGAGAATATTGTCGCCATCCAGCAGGATTTCACCTTCCGCACGCTGCTCCGGGTACAGTTCAAACATTTTGTTGAACGTACGCAGCAGCGTTGATTTACCACAGCCTGACGGCCCGATAAACGCCGTTACCTGGTTTTTAGCAATATCCAGGTTGATGTTCTTCAGGGCATGGAATTTGCCATAGTAGAAGTTCAAATCACGAACCTGAATCTTACCCGGGGCAGTATCAACCATACTCATTTCAATCTCTTCCTCATCCGGCGCCGCATCAGCCACGCCGTAAAAATTAACCGTGTTTCTTCTTCGCGAAAATGACGCGCGCCAGAATGTTCAGCAGCAGTACGCACAAGGTAATAATCAGTACCCCGGCCCAGGCCAGTTGCTGCCACTCAGCAAACGGGCTCATCGCAAACTTAAAGATAGTGACCGGCAGGTTGGCGATAGGCTGCATCATGTCGGTGCTCCAGAACTGATTGGAGAGCGACGTAAACAGCAGCGGAGCCGTTTCACCTGCGATACGAGCAATCGCTAACAGAACGCCTGTAATGATCCCCGAGACAGACGCCTTCAGGGTGATCGCAGAAATCATCTTCCATTTCGGCGTACCCAGTGCATAGGCGGCTTCACGCAGGCTATCCGGCACCAGCTTGAGCATGTTCTCCGTGGTACGAATAACAATGGGCACCTGCAGCAGCGCCAGCGCGATAACGCCCGCCCAGCCAGAGAAGTGTTCCATTTTTGCTACCACAATGGTGTAAACGAACAGACCGACCACGATTGATGGCGCAGACAGCAGAATGTCATTGATAAAGCGGATAACCTCAGCCAGCCAGGACTTACGTCCGTACTCTGCCAAGTAGATACCCGCCATAATGCCAAGCGGTGTACCAAACACGGTCGCCCACAGAATTAACAGTCCGCTACCGGCCAGGGCGTTCGCCAGACCACCACCCGCTGTATTCGGCGGAGGCGTCATTTCGGTGAACAGCGCCAGCGACATACCGTCAATACCACGGGTGATCGTGGACATCAGGATCCAAATGAGCCAGAACAGACCGAACGCCATGGTCGCCATAGAGAGCGTCAGCGCGATGCGGTTCTTCAGACGGCGACGGGCCTGCATTTTACGGCGGGACTCCGCCAGCGCAGTGGTGTTTTGCATTTCAAGCGTAGCCATTAGCGTGCCCCCTCGTTCTTCGCAAGGCGCATGATCATGAACTTAGACGCCGCCAGTACGATGAAGGTGATCACAAACAGAATCAGACCCAGTTCCATCAACGCAGCAACGTGCAGGCCAGATTCCGCTTCGGCAAATTCATTCGCCAGCGCAGAGGTAATACTGTTGCCCGGCATGTACAGCGAGGCACTATCGAGCTGGTAGGTGTTACCAATGATAAAGGTGACCGCCATGGTTTCACCCAGCGCGCGGCCCAGACCCAGCATCACACCGCCGATCACACCATTTTTGGTGAACGGCAGGACGATACGCCAGATAACTTCCCAGGTGGTACAGCCGATGCCGTAGGCTGACTCTTTCATCAGTACCGGCGTTTGTTCGAACACATCACGCATAACCGCAGCAATGTACGGAATGATCATGATAGCGAGGATCACACCAGCCGCCAGAATACCGATACCAAACGCCGGGCCAGCAAACAGTGCGCCAACAAACGGAATGTTGGAAAGGATGTTTCCGACCGGCTCCTGGAAGTACGTCGCAAACAGCGGGGCAAAGATAAACAGGCCCCACATGCCGTATACGATACTCGGAATTGCTGCCAGCAGTTCAATAGCGATACCCAACGGGCGACGCAGCCAGCCAGGTGCAAGTTCAGTCAGGAACAGCGCAATGCCGAAACTCACCGGAACGGCAATCAGCAATGCAATAAACGAGGTGACCAGCGTACCGTAAATCGGTACCAGCGCGCCGTAGATATCGTTCGGCGCATCCCAGTCTTTGGTCCACAAAAAGGAGAAACCAAATTTCTGTATGCTTGGCCAGGAGGAGATAACCAGAGAGACAATAATGCCACCCAACATCAATAGCACAATCAGCGCAGCCAGTTTTACCAGCGCGCTGAATATCATGTCACCCTTTTTACCCGGTGGGTTAAAAGCAGGCTTGGTTGCAGCCATAAATCACTCTTTAAGTTAAACGCGTTTACGAAATTGCCCTGCCGGATGGCGCTACGCTTATCCAGCCTACAAATTGGGCCTACAGTCGGAACTGTAGGGCGGATAAGCGTAGCGCCATCCGCCAACTCGTTAAAGATATTCTATTAGTACAGCGCTTTACCGCTGCTGTCTTTCACGTTGGTCTTCCATGCAGCACGAATCTGCTCAACCACGCTGTCCGGCAGGCTGGCGTAATCCAGGTCATTAGCCTGTTTGCCACCATTTTTGTATGCCCAGTCGAAGAATTTCAGCACTTCAACGCCCTGCTCAGGCTTCTTCTGCTCTTTATGGACCAGGATGAAGGTGGTGGAAGTGATTGGCCACGCATCGTCACCTTTCTGGTTAGTCAGATCCTGAGCGAAGGTTTTGCTCCAGTCAGCGCCTTTAGCGGCGTTGGCAAAGTTTTCTTCGGTCGGGCTTACCGGTTTACCATCAGCAGAGACCAGCTTGGTGTACGCCAGGTTGTTCTGCTTAGCGTAAGCGTACTCAACGTAACCGATAGAACCTGGCAGACGCTGTACGAATGCGGCGATACCGTCGTTACCTTTACCGCCCAGACCGGTCGGCCAGTTAACGGTAGAGCCGGAACCAATTTTAGATTTCCACTCTTCGTTCACTTTCGCCAGGTAGCTAGTGAAGACGAAGGAAGTACCAGAACCATCAGCACGACGCACAACGGCGATATTTTGCGAAGGCAGCTTCAGACCTGGGTTCAGTTTGGTGATGGCTTCGTCATCCCACTTCTTAATTTTACCGAGGTAGATGTCGCCCAGCGTTTTACCATCAAGCACCAGCTCGCCGGATTTCAGTCCAGGGATATTCACCGCCAGCACCACACCGCCGATAACGGTCGGGAACTGGAACAGGCCTTCTTGTGCCAGTTTCTCGTCAGACAGCGGGGCATCAGAAGCGCCGAAATCAACGGTATTGGCCGTAATTTGTTTTACACCACCGGAGGAGCCGATACCCTGGTAGTTTACTTTGCTACCGGTCTCTTTCTGATAGGTATCTGCCCATTTGGCATACACTGGCGCAGGGAAGGTTGCACCTGCACCTGTCAGGCTCGCTGCTGCAAACGCAGAGAACGCGCTCATGGATAAGGTCGCGGCGACAACAGTTGCGACAGTGGTACGCATAACTTTCATAATGTCTCCTGCACGGTTTTCGTAAATCGTTGTTTGAGTTGCTACTGTGAGCAAAATAGGACAAACAGGTGACAGTTAAATGTACGAAATATGACAGTTTTATGACAATGAAAAATACGGAAAGTTATTTGTCTAAAAATTCATTTAAAACAAAATGTTATCTATTACCATGACAATAACATTTCGCTAAAATTTTCTTTTTATGACACTGCAAACAGTAGCTGAAGATGACGGTTTGTCACATAAAACAGGCGGGATAATTGATTAAAAACAGAACAAGTTTAAAAAATGCCCCGCTCATAGCAGGGCATTTTCAGTTCAGTTAGGTACGGATTACTCTACGGTAACCGACTTCGCCAGGTTACGCGGCTGATCCACGTCGGTGCCTTTAATCAGCGCCACATGATACGCCAGCAGCTGCAGCGGAACGGTATAGAAGATCGGTGCAATCACCTCTTCCACATGCGGCATCTCAATGATGTGCATGTTTTCGCTGCTGGTAAAGCCAGCATCCTGGTCAGCAAAGACGTACAGCTGACCACCACGGGCGCGAACTTCCTCAATGTTGGATTTCAGTTTTTCCAGCAGTTCGTTGTTCGGCGCGACTACGATAACCGGCATATCGGCATCAATCAGCGCCAGCGGACCGTGTTTCAGTTCGCCTGCGGCATAAGCTTCAGCGTGAATATACGAGATCTCTTTCAGCTTCAGCGCGCCTTCCAGCGCAATCGGGTACTGATCGCCACGGCCCAGGAACAGCGCATGGTGTTTATCAGAGAAACCTTCAGCCAGAGCGGCAATGCGTTTGTCCTGAGACAGCATCTGCTCAATACGGCTCGGCAGCGCCTGCAGACCGTGAACGATTTCCTGCTCAATAGCCACATCCAGGCCTTTCAGACGAGACAGTTTCGCCACCAGCATCAGCAGAACGGTCAGCTGAGTGGTAAATGCTTTCGTGGAGGCCACGCCGATTTCGGTACCGGCATTGGTCATCATCGCCAGGTCGGATTCGCGCACCAGAGAAGAGCCCGGTACGTTACAAATAGCCAGCGAACCCAGATAGCCCAACTCTTTGGATAAGCGCAGACCCGCCAGGGTATCTGCCGTTTCACCAGACTGGGAAAGGGTGATCATCAGGCTGTTACGACGCACGGCGGATTTGCGATAGCGGAATTCGGAAGCAATTTCGACATCACAAGGAATGCCAGCCAGCGATTCAAACCAGTAGCGGGACACCATACCGGAGTTGTACGACGTACCGCAGGCGATAATCTGGATATGCTCAACCTGAGACAGCAACTCGTTGGCATGCGAACCCAGCTCGCTTAAATCCACTTCACCGTGGCTGATACGGCCGGTCAGCGTGTTTTTAATTGCGTTCGGTTGTTCGTAAATCTCTTTCTGCATGTAGTGGCGATAAATACCTTTTTCGCCCGCATCGTATTGCAGATTAGATTCGATATCCTGACGTTTAACTTCCGCGCCAGACTTGTCGAAAATAGAGACCGAACGACGGGTTACTTCCGCGATGTCGCCCTCTTCCAGGAAGATGAAGCGACGGGTTACCGGCAGCAGTGCCAGCTGATCGGAAGCGATAAAGTTCTCACCCATACCCAGACCAATCACCAGCGGGCTGCCAGAACGGGCCGCCAGCAGGGTTTCCGGGTTACGGGTATCCATGATCACCGTGCCGTAGGCACCGCGCAGCTGCGGAATAGTACGCAGCACGGCTTCACGTAACGTACCACCCTGTTCCAGCTCCCAGTGCACCAGGTGAGCAATCACTTCGGTGTCGGTTTCAGAAACAAAAGTGTAGCCACGCGTTTTCAACAGCTCACGCAGTGGTTCATGGTTTTCAATGATGCCGTTATGCACCACAACAATGTTTTCAGAAACATGGGGATGCGCGTTCGCTTCTGAAGGTTCGCCGTGTGTCGCCCAGCGGGTGTGAGCAATACCAGTACCACCATGCAGCGGATGTTCTTCCGCAGCAGCAGTCAGCATCTGCACTTTACCCAGACGACGCAGACGGGTCATGTTGCCTTCAGCATCGACAACGGCCAGACCAGCAGAGTCATAACCACGATATTCCAGACGACGTAAACCTTCGAGAAGGATTTCAGCTACATCACGCTGCGCGATAGCGCCAACAATTCCACACATATTTTTTGATTCCGAATTTAGGCATTGTGCCTGTCGTTGTCGGTCAACCTGATACCCGTATTTCGGGCGCCCCGAGCCTTGTAGAGAGTGGGGTTATTTTTATAGGTACTGCTTGTTGAGCGGAGGATTATATTATCCCCTCATCTCTTGTCTGCCTGATGGCGCTCACGCTTATCAGGCCTACAGAACGTCACCGCACGTAGGCCGCCATCCGGCAAAAATAAATTACTTCTTCTTCACCGGACGCTGCCAGCCCTGTTTATGGACCTGAGGTACACGGCTTAATACCAATTCGTTATCGGCGACATTACGCGTTACGGTGGTTCCTGCGGCAATCGTCGCACCTTTACCCACGGTGACAGGTGCCACCAGTTGAGTATCAGAACCCACAAACACATCATCACCAATAATGGTTTTAAACTTATTGGCACCATCGTAGTTGCAGGTGATCGTACCCGCGCCGATATTCACATTATCGCCAATTTCCGCATCGCCCAGATAGGTCAAATGACCAGCTTTAGAGCCTTTACCCAGACGCGCTTTTTTCATTTCGACGAAGTTACCCACGTGTGCGCCTTCCTGCAGCTCAGCACCCGGGCGCAGACGCGCGAATGGACCGATGGTGCAAGCGGCTTCCAGATGGGCATCTTCCACCACACTGTACGGGCTAAGCTCACAACCCTCACCAATCACGCTGTTTTTGATGATGCAGCCAGCACCAATCTTGACGCGATCTCCAACGGTTACGTTACCTTCAATGATAACGTTAGTATCAATTTCAACATCGCGCCCGTGAATCAGCGTACCGCGAAGATCAAAACGTGCAGGATCGCGCAGCATCACGCCCGCCAGCAGCAGTTTTTCTGCCTGCTCGGACTGATACACACGTTCCAGACGGGATAACTGAAGGCGGTTATTTACCCCTTCCGTTTCACTGACTCGTGCCGGATGTACTGCCGCAATTTCACGTCCTTCCTGATACGCCATCGCGATGATATCAGTGATGTAGTATTCACCCTGCACGTTGTTGTTGGTCAGTTTAGACAGCCAACGCTTCATGTCAGCGCCGTTGGCAATCAGAATACCAGTGTTGATTTCCTGGATTTGACGCTGCTCGTCGGTTGCATCTTTATGCTCAACAATGCCAGTAACTTTGCCGTTATCACGGGTAATACGCCCATAGCCGGATGGGTCGTCCAGTTTTACCGTTAACAAACCGATACCACCCTGCGGTTTGGCTTCACGCAGGCGACGTAAGGTATCGGTAGAGATCAGCGGCACATCTCCATAGAGCATTAAAATGTCTTCGTCATCACTAAAGAATGGCGCCGCCTGCTGCATTGCATGGCCGGTACCCAACTGCTCAGCCTGCAGAACCCAATTCAGATTGCCATCTTTCAGCGTTTGCTTAAGCAGATCGCCACCGTGTCCGTAGACAAGGTGCACATGAGTCGCACCTAATTCATTAGCTGCATCAATGACATGCTGAACCATCGGCTTTCCTGCGAGGGTGTGCAGCACTTTAGGAAGATCGGAATACATACGCGTGCCTTTGCCTGCGGCAAGGATCACAACGCTCATAGCATTATTCAACATACACGTCCTGACTGTAATTTGAGAACGAATTTATACCGTTTCACATTGAAAATACTACATTTTTTTCAGCGTGAAATGGACCGAAGATAAAACGTTCAACAGGGGGGATTCCCCATCTGATAACTCACTATTTTCGTCTATATCTGCGTCTTTTGTCTCCCAAAAACCAGGAGTCTGCTCTTATTAAAGCCTTAGGTTAATGTTTTTGCTATTTTTTTACCGCATGAATAAAGCATTACATCAGCATAGTACGATTTTATTTATGTAATTCAGTGAGAAGCAGAAAAACGGGTTGGGAAAATTGAGGGGAGGAATGATAGAGAACAAATGATACAGCGAAGGAGGGGGGATTTAATGACGATGACGCTAGCTGATAAACCGCATTAAGCTTCGCGCCACAGAGCTGGCGGGGAAAGACTAAAAACTCATATTGCTGAACAGGGCGATGATTTTGTTGATCAATTTCATGTTGGTATCTCTTTTTTTACCTGAGTTCATTATGTGACATACATCACATAAAAAAGAGTCTACGCCTCATTTTTTAACCAATCAATATTTTTATGATCTAAATCACGAAATAATAAAGCTGCTTTTTATTTACATATTTCCTGTAACCAAGCCATAAAAAAAGCCAGCCTGGAAACCAGACTGGCCTTTGTGCTTTTCAAGCCGGTGTTACATCGCTTTTTTGGTCAACTCGATAACGCGCAGTTTCGCGAGCGCTTTGGCCAGTTCCGCAGATGCCTGAGCGTAATCCACGTCACCATGAGAGCTCTTGATATGCTCTTCAGCCTTACGCTTCGCTTCCAGGGCTCTCGCTTCATCGAGATCCTGTCCGCGAATCGCGGTATCAGCCAGTACGGTCACGCTGCCAGGCTGCACTTCAAGAATGCCGCCGGACAGATAGATAAACTCTTCATGACCGAACTGTTTAACGATGCGGATCATACCAGGCTTAATGGCGGTGAGCAGCGGGGCGTGACCCGGGAAAATACCCAGTTCACCTTCACTACCCGTTACCTGGATTTTCTCGACCAGACCAGAGAACATTTGTTGCTCTGCGCTGACGACGTCCAGGTGGTAAGTCATTGCCATATCACCCTCCGATTAAGGCGTTAAAGTTTTTTGGCTTTTTCCACGGCTTCGTCGATAGAACCAACCATGTAGAACGCCTGCTCTGGCAGGTGGTCGTATTCGCCTTCCATGATGCCTTTAAAGCCACGGATGGTGTCTTTCAGGGAAACGTATTTACCCGGAGAACCGGTGAATACTTCCGCAACGAAGAACGGCTGGGACAGGAAGCGCTGGATCTTACGCGCACGTGCTACCACCAGTTTATCTTCTTCAGACAGTTCATCCATACCCAGGATGGCGATGATGTCTTTCAGTTCCTGATAACGCTGCAGCAGGGACTGTACGCCACGCGCGGTGTCGTAGTGTTCCTGACCAACAACCAGCGGATCCAACTGACGGCTGGTGGAGTCCAGCGGGTCAACTGCCGGGTAGATACCCAGAGAAGCGATCTGACGGCTCAGTACCACGGTTGCATCTAAGTGAGCAAAGGTGGTTGCTGGGGACGGGTCAGTCAAGTCATCCGCAGGTACGTATACCGCCTGAACGGAGGTGATAGAACCGGTTTTGGTAGAGGTGATACGTTCCTGAAGAACACCCATCTCTTCCGCCAGGGTCGGCTGGTAGCCTACCGCTGATGGCATACGACCCAGCAGTGCAGATACTTCTGTACCGGCCAGGGTGTAACGGTAGATGTTATCAACGAACAGCAGAACGTCACGACCTTCGTCACGGAACTTCTCAGCCATGGTCAGACCGGTCAGTGCAACGCGCAGACGGTTTCCCGGCGGCTCGTTCATCTGGCCATATACCAGGGACACTTTGTCCAGTACGTTGGAGTCGGTCATTTCGTGGTAGAAGTCGTTACCCTCACGAGTACGTTCACCTACGCCCGCAAACACGGAGTAACCGGAGTGTTCGATCGCGATGTTACGGATCAGCTCCATCATGTTTACGGTTTTACCTACACCCGCACCACCGAACAGACCGACTTTACCGCCCTTAGCGAACGGACACATCAGGTCGATAACTTTGATGCCGGTTTCCAGCAGTTCCTGAGAGCTGGACAGCTCTTCGTAGGAAGGTGCTGCGCGGTGGATAGCCCAACGCTCTTCTTCACCGATATCGCCTTTCATGTCGATCGGGTGACCCAGGACGTTCATGATACGACCCAGGGTTGCTTTACCTACCGGGACTTCGATCGGGTGTTCGAGGTCTTTAACTTCCAGACCACGACGCAGACCGTCGGAAGAACCCATGGCGATGGTACGTACGATACCGCCGCCGAGCTGCTGCTGAACTTCCAGCACCAGGCTCTCTTTACCATTCATAACCTCAAGAGCATCGTACACGCGCGGTACGGCATCCTGAGGGAATTCGACGTCAACCACGGCGCCGATTACCTGGACAATTTTTCCAGTAGCCATCTTGAATCCTCTACGAATTAACCTGGTTATACCGCGGATGCACCACCGACGATCTCGGTGAGTTCCTGAGTAATGCTGGCCTGACGAGCTTTGTTGTATACCAACTGCAGCTCTTTAATCAGGCTGCCGCCATTGTCGGTCGCGGCTTTCATCGCCACCATACGTGCGGCCTGCTCGCTGGCCAGGTTTTCTACCACGCCCTGATAAACCTGAGACTCGACATAACGACGCAGCAAGGTATCCAGCAGCGCTTTCGGGTCTGGCTCATACAGGTAATCCCAGGATTTACGCTTCAATTCATCATCATCTGATGCCGGCAGAGGCAGCAATTGAGTGATGGTTGGCGTCTGAGACATGGTGTTAATAAATTTGTTGCTGACAACGTACAGTTTGTCCAGACGACCTTCGTCGTAGGCCTGCAGCATCACTTTAACCGGACCGATCAGTTCGGACAGGGAAGGGTTATCCCCCATGCCGGTTACCTGAGCGATCACGTTTCCGCCAACGGAGTTAAAGAAAGACACGCCCTTAGAGCCGATCATTGCGATATCGCACTGAACGCCTTTATCGGACCATGTTTTCATATCCGCCAGCAGCTTTTTGAACAGGTTAATGTTCAAGCCACCGCACAGACCACGGTCGGTCGACACCACCAGGTAGCCCACGCGTTTAACGTCGCGTTCTTCCAGGTAAGGGTGCTTATATTCCAGATTACCATTCGCAAGGTGACCAATCACTTTGCGCATGGTCTCTGCATAAGGACGGCTGGCCGCCATGCGATCCTGCGATTTACGCATTTTGGAAGCGGCGACCATCTCCATCGCTTTAGTGATCTTCTGCGTGTTCTGGACGCTTGCGATCTTACTACGTATCTCTTTTGCGCCGGCCATGAGCTTCTCCTCAATGCCTTGCGGTCCGCCCTAAAGCAGACCGCCAGACGTTACCAGGACTGGGTTGCCTTGAAGGAATCGAGGATAGCTTTCAGCTTGCCTTCGATTTCATCGTTATAGCCACCGGACTGGTTGATCTCTTGCATCAGCGGAGCGTGGTCACGGTCAACGTAAGCCAGCAGAGCGGCTTCGAAGCTACCGATTTTCGCCAGTTCCACATCTTCGAGGTAACCGCGTTCAGCCGCAAACAGCACCACACCCTGCTGTGCAACAGACATTGGCGCATACTGTTTCTGCTTCAGCAGTTCAGTTACTTTCTGACCATGGCTCAGCTGCTTACGAGTAGCTTCATCCAGGTCGGAAGCGAACTGAGAAAACGCTGCCAGTTCACGATACTGTGCCAGAGCGGTACGAATACCACCGGACAGTTTCTTGATGATCTTGGTCTGCGCTGCACCACCAACACGAGATACGGAGATACCCGGGTTAACTGCCGGACGAATACCGGAGTTAAACAGGTTGGTTTCCAGGAAGATCTGACCATCGGTAATGGAAATTACGTTGGTCGGAACGAACGCAGAAACGTCACCCGCCTGGGTTTCGATAATCGGCAGAGCGGTCAGGGAGCCGGTTTTACCTTTAACTTCACCATTGGTGAACTTCTCAACGTATTCCGCGTTTACGCGGGATGCGCGTTCCAGCAGACGGGAGTGGAGGTAAAATACGTCGCCCGGGAATGCTTCACGTCCTGGCGGACGACGCAGCAGCAGGGAAACCTGACGGTAAGCAACAGCCTGTTTAGACAGGTCATCGTAAACGATCAGTGCATCTTCACCGCGGTCACGGAAGTATTCGCCCATTGCGCAACCGGCATATGGTGCCAGGTATTGCAGTGCAGCAGATTCAGACGCGGTCGCCACAACAACGATGGTGTTGGACAGTGCGCCGTGTTCTTCCAGTTTACGAACAACGTTGGAAATGGTGGACGCTTTCTGGCCGATAGCCACGTACACACATTTGATGCCGGAATCACGCTGGTTGATGATGGCATCGATTGCCATCGCAGTTTTACCTGTCTGACGGTCACCGATGATCAGCTCACGCTGGCCACGACCGATTGGGATCATGGCATCAACAGATTTATAACCGGTCTGTACTGGCTGATCGACGGACTGACGTTCGATTACGCCTGGTGCGATAACTTCGATTGGCGAGAAGCCATCGTTATCAACCGGACCTTTACCGTCAATCGGGGAACCCAGAGTGTTCACCACACGACCCAGCAGGCCACGGCCAACCGGAACTTCCAGAATACGACCCGTACACTTAACCTTCATGCCTTCGGCGAGGTCAGCGTATGGCCCCATCACAACAGCACCTACGGAGTCGCGCTCCAGGTTCAGTGCGATAGCGTAACGGTTACCCGGCAGGGAAATCATCTCACCCTGCATACAATCGGCCAGGCCGTGAATGCGGATAACACCGTCACTTACAGAAACAATAGTACCTTCGTTGTGAGCTTCGCTCACAACATTGAACTGAGCAATGCGCTGCTTGATCAGTTCGCTGATTTCGGTGGAATTCAGTTGCATGCTCCAGTCCCCTTAAGACTGCAAGACGTCTGCAAGGCGCTCAAGACGGCCGCGTACGCTGCCATCAATGACCATATCACCCGCTCGGATGATTACGCCTGCCATTACAGACTTATCGATTTTGCAATTCAGCTTAACTTTGCGTGACAGACGTTTTTCCATCGCAGCACTAATCTTCGTAAGCTGTTCATCACTCAGTGCATTGGCAGAAGTGACTTCTACCTCAGAGATAGCCTCACTGGCTGCACGCAGGTGAATAAACTGCTCAAGAACATCCGGGAGCGCATTCAGACGGTTATTTTCAGCCATAACCCTAATCAGGTTTTGGCCGCTTTCGTCCAACTGCTCACCGCACACGGCGATAAACGACTCAGCGAGCGTTTCCGGCGCCAGCGCGCCAGAGAGAAGCTCTGCCATTTGTTCGTTTTTTGTCACCTCAGCGGCGAACGTCAACATATCCTGCCAACGGTCAATGCTTTGGTGCTCAACGGCAAAGTCAAAAGCTGCTTTGGCGTAGGGGCGAGCTACCGTAATAAATTCAGACATCAGCCCCTCCCTCCTTACAGTTCAGCGACAAGTTTGTCCACGATGTCGCTATTAGCAGCTTCATCCACGGAACGTTCGATGATCTTCTCGGCGCCAGCAACAGCCAGGATAGCAACTTGCTTACGCAGCTCTTCGCGAGCACGTTTACGCTCGGCGTCAATTTCCGCCTGCGCCTGTGCAACGATTTTAGTACGTTCCTGCTCTGCTTCAGTTTTAGCTTCGTCCAGGATCTGAGCACGGCGTTTGTTCGCCTGCTCGATGATTACCTGAGCTTCCGCCTTCGCTTTTTTCAGCTGGTCGGTCGCGCTGGCCTTTGCAAGGTCAAGATCCTTATGTGCTCGTTCTGCAGAAGCAAGGCCGTCAGCAATTTCTTTTTGACGTTTTTCGATGGCAGCCATTAATGGCGGCCATACGTACTTCATGCAGAACAGAACGAACAGGACAAACGCGATGGCCTGGCCGAGGATTGTTGCGTTAAGATTCACAGCACAATGCCTCTATCTAGTTAACGTTCTGATATTGCTCTTAATTCAAGCAACGCTTACTACGCGACAGCAAACATCACGTACAGACCCAGACCTACAGCGATCATTGGGATTGCATCCACCAGACCCATAACGATAAAGAACTGAGTACGCAGCAGAGGAATCAGATCCGGTTGACGCGCTGCGCCTTCCAGGAATTTACCCCCGAGGATGCCGATACCGATCGCAGCACCGATTGCCGCCAGACCCATCATCACAGCGGCAGCAATGTACAGCAGATCCATATTCAGGTTTTCCATGACAGTCTCCAGTTTGTTTCAGTTAAAACGTAGTAGTGTTGGTAAATTAATGCTCTTCAGATGCCATCGACAGATAGACAATCGTCAGAACCATAAATATGAAGGCTTGCAGCGTGATAATCAGTATGTGGAAAATGGCCCAAGGCACATTCAGGATCCACTGTGACCACCACGGCAACAGACCAGCAATCAGAATGAAAATCAGCTCACCGGCATACATGTTGCCGAACAGTCGCAGACCAAGAGAGATTGGTTTGGACAGCAGGCTTACCCCTTCAAGGATTAAGTTGACAGGGATGAACGCCCAGTGATTGAACGGCTGCAGCGTCAACTCTTTCGCGAAGCCACCGATGCCTTTCATTTTGATGCTGTAGAACAGAATGAGGATAAATACGCCCAGCGCCATCGACAGGGTGATGTTCACGTCAGCAGACGGAACCACACGCAGAGCCGGTAGGCCAAAGATATGCTCACCGATGTACGGCAGCAGGTCGATAGGCAGCAAATCCATCAAGTTCATCAGGAATACCCAGACGAAAATCGTCAGGGCCAGCGGAGCAATCAGCTTGCTTTTGCCATGGTACATGTCTTTCACGCTACCATGCACAAAGCCGATTACCAGCTCAATCGCGGTCTGAAATTTACCTGGTACGCCGCTGGTCGCCTTTTTGGCTACGCTACGGAACATAAGCAGGAACAACAGACCCAGAACCACCGAGAAGAAAATGGAGTCAATATTGAGCGTCCAGAAGGTGGCTGGGGGGTTGTGCGGATCCACCAGCGAGAATGTACGTAGGTCCAACTGAAGGTTATTCAGATGGTGTCCTATGTAATCCTGCGGCGTCATATTTTCTGAAGCCATGATGCCTTTACCCTTTGTTGTTAATTACAGCCGGCGCCAGTATCTGAACCACCAGCACCAAAACCCACGTAACGATCAGCGGCATGAATACCGCTTTCAAAACAGCCAACGCCACCACCAACAACACCAGCATCGCTAATACCTTGAAGGCTTCGCCGAAAGCGAACGACCAGGCTACTCGGCCTTTCGCTGGTGTATGTACCTGGTGACGCCAGGCAAATATCATAAACAACACATTAGGCAGTAACACTGCCAATCCTCCACACAACGCGGAGATGCCCCAGAAAGGGTCTTTGAGGCTAAACAGCAATCCACTTGCTATTACAACCAGAAGCTGTGTGAGCAAAAGCTTACGAGCAACGTTTCGACTCAAGAGCGACATAGACATCACGTTTTTACTCCTGCTCCCTTCGAGGTATGCCGCGTGTCGTATAAAACGTTCTTTATGGCTTAGAGTCAAGCATCAAAAAGCGGACAAATTATACGGTGCGCCTTCGTGATTTCAAACAATAAGTAGCTAAAAAGTGAATAAATGTTTAAATATTTTTCTCTGCCCCACATTTATTACTTTTAGGCAAACTGTGAACGATCATGCAAAACTGCAAATGCCGCGAAAACACTGGCGCCAAAGCGTGCACCAGATCACATATTGAACATATTCACCTTCGCATAATTTATTTACGTGGCAATTGATGCCTTTTCATCTTTTTGATATTTAAGCGTAAAAATAGCCACTATTTCAAAAACAACGCCTAACAACAAAAAAACTGCTCATTGACATTTATAATAAAAAATTAACACAAACGGTGATTCTTACGTTCTATTTTTAGCAGACTGATATTTTCACAGCTGACTTGTTTCGCTTTTAACAAAAAACGGTACGTTATAGTTATGATGCAAAACCGTAAGGCACTAGTGAAATGTAACGACATTTAACCACACTATTACCTATGACTTTTAACACCTGAAAAGCCGTTTTTTCTCTATTTTTTTTGATAAAAATTAAATTTTGTTTGGCTTAATAACCACCAAATGACGTTCACCATCCAACTGCGGAACGCGTAATTTTTCGACGGACTCAACGCTGAATTCTGCTGGCAGCGAATCAATTTCATCTGCAGGCAACTGCCCTTTTAGCGCATAAAAACGCCCATTCTGGCCCGGCAAATGGTGACACCAGCTCACCATATCATTGAGTGAAGCGAAAGCACGGCTAATCACCCCATCAAACGGAGGTTCTGAAGGAAATTCTTCAACACGGCTTTGCACTGGAGTGATGTTAGTAAGCGCAAGCTCATGCTGCACCTGACGCAAGAAACGAACACGTTTTCCCAGGCTATCGAGCAGTGTGAAATGCGCTTCAGGGCGCACGATAGAGAGCGGAATTCCCGGCAGGCCCGGTCCCGTACCTACATCGATAAAACGCTCACCCTTCAGATACGGTGCAACGACAATGCTGTCCAGAATATGGCGTACCAGCATTTCGTTGGGATCCCGCACCGACGTCAGGTTGTACGCTTTGTTCCATTTGTGCAGCATATCGACATACGCAATCAGCTGATTTTTCTGGTGATCGGTAAGAGAAATACCGGCATCAGCCAGCAGACGAGAGAGTTTGTTGAGCACGGTCGTTACCTGTTAATAATCAAATGCCCGATGCGCTTTCGCTTATCGGGCCAACAAATTTGTACGGCGGGTAAGCGAAGCGCTCCCGCCAAAATAGTGTTATCAAGCGCTGCGGCGCAGCATACCTTGTTTTTTCAGCCATACCAGCAGAATGGAGATGGCGGCAGGCGTTATGCCGGAAATACGCGATGCCTGACCGATCGAAACGGGTTTGTGATCGTTCAGCTTAGCGATAACTTCATTCGACAAGCCAGAGACCTGACGATAATCCAGCGTTGCAGGCAACAGGGTGTTTTCATTGCGCTGTTGTCTTTCAATTTCTTCCAGCTGACGGGCAATATACCCTTCGTATTTCACCTGAATCTCAACCTGCTCTGCGGCCTGAGCATCATCAAGCGCGGGTGCGAACGCAGATAAAGAGGTCAACTGAGCATAGGTCATATCCGGGCGACGCAGCAGATCTTCACCGCTCGCTTCACGTGACAGAGGTGTAGCCAGGTGAGCATTCACTTCTGCTGCGGACTCCGCTAACGGATTCACCCAGGTTGATTTAAGACGTTGGCGTTCCTGTTCGATACGCTCCAGTTTCTCGTTGAAGCGAGCCCAGCGCTCATCGTCCACCAGACCCAGTTCACGACCAATTTCGGTCAGACGCAGGTCGGCGTTATCTTCACGCAGCATCAGACGATATTCAGCGCGAGATGTGAACATACGGTACGGTTCTTTGGTACCCAGCGTACACAGGTCGTCCACCAGCACGCCAAGATAAGCCTGATCGCGACGCGGTGCCCAACCCTCTTTTTCGGCAGACAAGCGTGCGGCGTTCAGACCTGCCAACATGCCTTGTGCAGCGGCTTCTTCATAACCGGTTGTACCGTTAATCTGGCCCGCAAAGAACAGACCCTGGATGAATTTGCTTTCCAGAGTAGGTTTCAGGTCACGCGGATCGAAGAAATCATACTCAATCGCGTAGCCTGGGCGGACGATTCTGGCATTTTCCATCCCCTGCATGGAGCGGACAATTTGCATCTGCACATCGAACGGCAAGCTGGTGGAGATGCCATTCGGGTAAATTTCGTTAGAGGTCAGTCCTTCCGGTTCGAGGAAGATCTGATGCTGGTTACGATCGGCAAAGCGCATCACTTTGTCTTCGATCGACGGGCAGTAGCGTGGGCCGATACCTTCGATCACGCCAGCGTACATTGGGCTACGATCTAGGTTGTTGCGGATCACGTCATGGGTTTTCTCATTGGTATGCGTGATGTAACACGGCATCTGGCGCGGATGCTGAGAAGCATCGCCCAGGAATGAGAAGACCGGCATCGGGTTATCGCTGTTTTGCTGGCCGAGCACGCTGAAATCAATCGTGCGCGCATCGATACGCGGCGGTGTACCGGTTTTCAGGCGGCTGACGCGCAGCGGCAGTTCACGCAGACGGCGTGACAGCGGGATGGACGGCGGATCGCCAGCGCGGCCACCGCTGTAGTTATCCAGGCCAATATGAATTTTGCCGTCGAGGAAAGTCCCCACGGTTAATACGACCGCTTTGGCACGGAACTTCAGTCCCATTTGGGTTACTGCTCCCACAACGCGATCGTTTTCGACAATCAGATCTTCAACCGCCTGCTGGAAGATCATCAGGTTAGGTTGATTCTCCAGCGCAGTGCGTACCGCCTGGCGATAGAGCACACGATCGGCCTGAGCTCGGGTAGCGCGAACGGCTGGCCCTTTGCTTGCGTTTAGTATCCTAAACTGGATACCCGCGTGGTCGATCGCTTTTGCCATCAACCCACCAAGCGCATCCACTTCTTTTACCAGGTGTCCCTTCCCAATACCGCCAATCGCCGGGTTGCAGCTCATCTGCCCCAGGGTATCGATATTGTGTGTCAAAAGCAGAGTCTGTTGACCCATTCGCGCCGCGGCCATTGCGGCCTCGGTGCCTGCATGACCCCCGCCAATGATGATGACGTCAAAAGGATCCTGATAAAACATGGTGATTGCCTCGCATAACGCGGTGTGAAAATGGATTGAAGCCCGGGCCGTGGATTCTACTCAACTTTAGTCGATGGAGAAAGACCTGGGATCCTGGGTATTAAAAAGAAGATCTTTTTATTTAGAGATCTGTTTTATTGTGATCTCTTATTAGGATCGCACCTTTCTGTGGATAAGGACGATCCTTTAAGTAAGATCAACAGGTTGCTGAGGATCATTAGCTGTGAATGATCGGTGATCCTGGTCCGTATAAGCTGGGATCAGAATGAAGGGTTATACACAACTCAAAAACTGAACAACGGTTGTTCTTGGGATAACTACCGGTTGATCCAAGCTTTTAACCAGAGTTATCCACACAAAAAAGTACGATCTTTACAAATCTCTGAGCAACGGATGCCACGATCCCAGCCAAATTTCAGCCGGATCTTCCGGAATTTCATGTTCCAGTACGTTGATCCTGAGTGTTTCGCCGATCTGTTTTGCCCCACAGGCCTTCAATTCGGCTTCCAGCTTGTCGATTGCGCCGCAAAAGGTGTCATATTCACGACTGCCGATCCCGATTGCACCAAAGCGCACTTGTGACAGGTCCGGCTTTTGCTCGCGTAACGCATCATATAAAGGCTGCAGGTTGTCAGGAATATCTCCCGCACCGTGCGTGGAGCTGATAATCAGCCAGATCCCGTCAGTCGGAACCTCTTCAAGCATTGGCCCATGCAGTATTTCGCTGGAAAAACCCGCGTCATCCAGCTTTTCAGCCAGATGCTCTGCTACATATTCCGCACTGCCAAGCGTACTACCGCTGATAAGAGTGATGTCTGCCATGATCGCCCACCTTTATAAAGAGGGCGTATTGTACGCTGTGAGCGAGCTGGGATCTACCTGTGGAAAACCAGGGTATTAAAAAAAGCGATCACGGCTTGATGGTACGCATGATCGGGTTTTGCAGGACGATCAGGGTTTCAGTGGACTGAATTTCGTCAATTGTTTGGATCTTGTTGATAAGTACCTGCTGCAATGCGTCGATCGACTTACACATCACCTTAATAAAGATGCTGTAGTGCCCGGTGGTGTAATACGCTTCGGTCACTTCATTGAGGCTTTCCAGTCTGGCCAGCGCTGACGGATAGTCTTTCGCACTTTTCAGGATGATGCCGATAAAGCAGCCGACGTCATAACCCAATTGTTTGGGACTGACATCAATCCGCGCGCCGGTAATGATCCCCGCCTGCTTCATCTTTTCTACGCGAACGTGAATTGTTCCTGGGCTGACGCCGAACTGTTTGGCTAATTCTGCGTAGGCGGTACGAGCATTTTCCATTAAGGCGTCAAGAATGCCGCGGTCCAGATTGTCGATCTGATAATTTTCCATAGGTTTTTCTTATGTAGATTAATGATTCCCTCTATTTTAGACGTAATTTTTAACGAATCAAAATCGAAGTCGGCTTTTTATTTATTGATTATTGAATATTACCTCCATTCTGTTGCTTAATCATAGGCAACAGGACAAAGGAGTACACATAATGAAAACCGCTTACATTGCCAAACAACGTCAAATTAGCTTCGTAAAATCTCATTTTTCTCGCCAGCTGGAAGAGCGTTTAGGCCTGATCGAAGTTCAGGCGCCGATCCTCAGCCGCGTTGGAGATGGTACGCAGGATAACTTGTCGGGCTGTGAAAAAGCGGTGCAGGTGAAGGTTAAAGCATTGCCAGACGCTCAATTCGAAGTGGTTCATTCACTGGCGAAGTGGAAGCGTCAAACGTTAGGACAACACGACTTTAGCGCAGGCGAGGGGCTGTACACGCACATGAAAGCCCTGCGTCCCGATGAAGATCGCCTCTCCCCGCTGCACTCAGTGTACGTTGACCAGTGGGACTGGGAGCGCGTGATGGGTGACGGTGAGCGTCAATTCTCCACTCTGAAAAGCACGGTAGAGGCTATCTGGGCGGGAATTAAGGCCACCGAAGCTGCGGTTAGCAAAGAGTTTGGTCTGGCACCGTTCCTGCCAGAGCAGATCCACTTTGTTCATAGCCAGGAGCTGTTATCTCGTTATCCGGATCTTGATGCAAAAGGTCGTGAACGTGCGATCGCTAAAGAGCTGGGTGCGGTATTCCTGGTGGGGATCGGCGGTAAGCTCAGTGACGGTCACCGTCATGACGTACGTGCGCCCGATTATGATGACTGGAGTTCAGCGTCCGAGCTGGGTCATGCCGGTCTGAACGGTGATATTCTGGTCTGGAACCCGGTTCTGGAAGATGCGTTTGAGCTGTCTTCTATGGGGATTCGTGTGGATGCTGACGCCCTGAAACACCAGTTGTCTCTGACCGGTGATGAAGATCGCCTGAGTCTGGAGTGGCACCAGGCGCTGCTGCGCGGTGAAATGCCGCAGACAATTGGTGGCGGCATTGGGCAGTCGCGTCTGACCATGCTGTTGCTGCAATTACCTCACATTGGTCAGGTTCAGTGTGGCGTATGGCCAGCCCAGGTACGTGAAAGCGTCGCATCTCTGCTGTAACAATTAACGCCGCCAGCGTCTGAGCAGGCGGCTTCGCATCCCGGTATCAAAGCGCCAGATATGATCGAAAATGCGCATGATGCCGGGTTTGCCATGTGCTGACATCGCCACCGCGTGAAAACGGTGCTGGTGCACCCGCTGTAATTCACCCACTTTATTGACGACCTCATCGGGCAATCGCTGAGCGATAAAATCTGAGATTACCACCGCATCTGCATCAAACCATTCCCGACCCTGCATGCGCTCAATTATGGCGCGAAAACAGCTGGCAATATCAGTGCCGCCACGAAAGCGCTGACTTAAAAAGCGGATCGCCTGTTCGATGCCCTCCGGACCGGAAAGCTCATAGCGCACCACTTCTGTTGAAAACAGCATAATGAAACAGCGCCGGTTATCGGCAAGGGCGACGCGCATTAGCGCCAGGCAAAAGGCTTTCGCACACTGCTCATTAAACCCGCCCATCGATCCCGAGGTATCAACGCAGACGATAAAAGGCCCGCGCGGCTGCTCGTCAAAATCCTGATGCACCACCGGACGTTCCGTTACTTTTTCACGCCATGCTTCGCCGTGCAGGCGGTAGGTGAGCAGTTGTTTTTCCACCAGCCGTCGGTAGAACTCGTATTCCAGTTCGGTAATGCCCAGCGTGGCCAGCTCTGGCGGTAGCAGGCGCAGGATATCGTCACTTTGCTGGATGCCATCCACCTGCTCCGGGACGGTTGCAGGTTCGCGCACCAGCGTACGGAAGGTTTCCATTGGCGCATCTTTACGCGGCACGGATTTCGCCTCTCTGGAACGACCTAACTGCTCGGCCAGGCGCTGGAGTTCGGGTTGCTGCGTCAGAAATTCGCCGTATTTCACCATCAACTGATAATCACCGCGCTTGATTTGGCCCGCGCTCATGTCCCACAACCGGCCTGCTGCGTTGTCATTTTCTGCCAGTACAGGTTCCAGTTGTCCGCTAAGGGTCATACGTTCCTGTACTTCACTGAGCAAATGCTCGCGCTCTTCTTCCAGCAGTTGCTGATTCAGCGTTGTGGTTTGCACCACCAGGCTCAGGCGCCAGCGCTGGAGAAAAAGCGTATGTAGGGCGGGCGTAAAGGTGCTGTTGTCATTGACCAGTTGCTGCGCTTGTCCGGCCCAAGGCGAATGGAGGCGGTGCAATAGGGATAATATTTGCGGTAGCTGAACGATAAACTGCGCATGAGAGAGGAGCTGGCTTTGTTGATAGCACATAACCTCCTCCATCAGCTCCGGCGGTACATGGGTATCTTTGAGGCGGCTACGCAATGATTCACGCCAGCGGGGAATGTCGTCAGTGATCGCTTTTTTAAGGCGAGGAAATTTTTTAAAAAATACCACCATCTTTGGGGAAGCCAGCAGGGCGACGATCATCTCTTCGATCATCGCCTCTTCGCTGACTGCCAGCATGATGTTGAGCGTATCAAGGGTCAGCATTGTTGCGCCTGGCGGATTTGCGCCCCGACATCCTGCAGGCTGGCCTCAATGCGGCCTAACCAGTCGCTATGAATAAACAGGCATTTTTGCTGTTCGCTGAATGCGCTGTGCTGCTGATGCCACTCATTATCGAGCGCTTCAAGCTCCTGTTTTATCTCTGCGGGCATACTCTCTTGCGAAGCACCCGGCAGCGCCAGGCGAGAACCTTGTAAACTGACATCGCGTACAACCAGATGCTGTGCGCTATCGACTTCCATATTCAGCGTTTGGGCAAAGCCGATCCCGTTTAGTTTTCCGCGGATCTCCCCGCCTTTTGTTAGCCACAGTTCCAGCGCGCCACGTTCGAAAGCAATATGGATAACCTCCATATCATGCAGTTTTAAAGGCTTTTGCAGCAGTAATGTCACGACAGAAGACGAGGCTTCTGGCGGTAAATCATAATGAGGACGACGGCTGAACATTCCGCCCTGGCGGATCACCGTGAACGCCGTTTTATCGCTTTGCTGCTGCTGGAGCTGAATGCGGCGCTGCACAATGCTGCCCAGGCGCGTCAGCATGGCTTGCTGTTGCCAGGCGTGTCCGGTCATCAATATTTCAAGCTGCTGTTGCATCAGATTCAGGCTTTGTGCGTCGTACCACAGGCAATCTTTCAGCAGGATCAGGTCGATAGGTACTACCGCATCGCGTCCGCTAAAGAAAGCGCTGGCCTGGAGTAAGCGGATCGCTTTTTTCCAGCGACGATCGGACACATAAGGAGCATTCGGTAACACGTCCAACTGTTGGCGCAGCGTGAAAATGAGCTCAAACACGCGATCGGGAAGCTTGATCGCACCAATGTCTTTTTGCCACTGGTGATACTCTTCATCCGTCACCTGCAATGATGCCGGGACCGGATTGTCGCTTTCATCCTGCTGACTTAACAGCATGGAGCGGAAATTGGCCTTGTCCTGAACTTTATCCAGCCACAGACGAATCAGCATACGGTCGTACAGCGCTTCCAGGCTGCTGTCGGCTTCAGGCAGTTCGTTGGAAGCCGCCACCAGCAGACGCATCGGAATTTTTTCTTCATACGCGCCGTTACGGAAGTGACGTTCGTTAATGGCGGTCAACAGGGTGTTAAGAATTGCCGGGCCTGCTTTCCAGATTTCATCGAGAAAAACGATTTCAGCTTCAGGAAGATAGCCCGCCGTTAAGCGTTCATAGCGACCTTCGTCTTTTAACGCCTGAATGGACAGCGGACCAAACACCTCTTCGGGCGTAGAGAAGCGCGTCATCAGGTATTCAAAAGCGCGTGCGTTTTGGAAGGCAAACTTCAGTCGGCGGGCAATTAAGCTTTTTGCGATCCCAGGGGGGCCTAATAAGAAAACGCTCTCGCCGCTGAGTGCTGCCAGCAGACACAGACGAATGGCGTGGCTACGTTCATAAAGTCCCTTTTCCAGCGCATTGCTCAGACGGGAAATTCTTTCCGCTAATAAATGTGGGTGAGCCATAATGAAGTGGCGTCCTTTCGCCAAATGTACTGCATAAACTGCGAGTATAGATGCTTCACACCATTGCAGTAATAGACTGAAGGTGCGCTTATTTTTCTTTGAGCCAGATTAATCTGGTCTCATTTAGGGGTACGATTTTGTGATTAATCGTGCATACTGTGCGCCTTTTTGTGGGCCAAGGGACGACGCACACATTTCTTATATATACACCAAATCAATCAAGCTGCACCAAGGCGGCAATGGAGTTTTCTTCTGGGATGGGGGGAATAACGAATGCAGCCCACACGGAGTGACTTGAAAGATGATGTGTATAAACGAAAGACGAGTCTATGAGCACTGATAATAAACAATCATTGTCTGCGATTACCCTTGCGGCCATTGGGGTTGTCTACGGTGATATTGGTACCAGCCCACTTTATACGCTTCGTGAATGTTTGTCCGGCCAGTTTGGTTTTGGCGTTGAACGTGATGCCGTATTTGGTTTTCTCTCGCTGATTTTCTGGCTGCTGATCTTTGTTGTCTCCATTAAATACCTGACGTTTGTCATGCGCGCAGATAACGCCGGAGAAGGCGGGATCCTGACGCTGATGTCATTGGCCGGGCGCAATACCTCGGCGCGAACAACCTCCATGCTGGTCATTATGGGATTGATAGGCGGCAGCTTCTTCTATGGTGAAGTGGTGATTACGCCAGCCATTTCGGTGATGTCTGCAATTGAAGGTCTGGAGATAGTTGCCCCGCAACTGGATACCTGGATTGTTCCGCTCTCAATAATTGTGCTGACCCTGCTGTTTTTGATTCAAAAACACGGTACCGGCATGGTCGGTAAGCTGTTTGCGCCGATTATGCTGCTATGGTTCCTGACGCTCGCGGTATTAGGTGTGCGCAGTATTATTGGCAATCCGGAAGTGCTGCAGGCGCTCAATCCGTATTGGGCGGTGCATTTCTTCCTCGAATTCAAAACGCTGTCCTTTATCGCGCTGGGTGCGGTGGTGCTGTCGATTACCGGTGTTGAAGCGCTGTATGCGGATATGGGCCACTTCGGTAAATTGCCGATTCGTCTGGCATGGTTCTCCGTGGTATTGCCTTCACTGGTGCTGAACTATTTTGGGCAGGGCGCGTTGCTGTTAAAGCATCCTGAAGCGATCAAAAACCCGTTTTTCCTGCTGGCGCCGGACTGGGCATTAATTCCATTGTTGATCCTCGCCGCGCTGGCAACGGTCATCGCCTCTCAGGCGGTTATCTCCGGCGTCTTCTCGCTGACGCGTCAGGCCGTACGTCTGGGGTATTTATCGCCGATGCGTATCATCCATACCTCGGAAATGGAATCGGGCCAGATTTACATTCCTTTCGTTAACTGGATGCTTTATTTTGCGGTAGTTATCGTGATAGTGAGCTTTGAACACTCCAGTAACCTTGCCGCGGCGTATGGGATTGCGGTAACGGGGACGATGGTACTGACTTCAATTCTGTCGACCACCGTGGCGCGCAAAAACTGGCACTGGAATAAATACTTCGTCTTCCTGATCCTGGTGGCGTTCTTGTGCGTCGATGTTCCGCTGTTCTCCGCGAACCTCGATAAGCTTATTTCCGGCGGTTGGCTGCCTCTGACGCTGGGTCTGGTGATGTTCACCATCATGACCACCTGGAAAAGCGAACGCTTCCGTCTGCTGCGTCGCATGCATGAGCACGGTAACTCTCTGGAGGCGATGATTGCTTCTCTGGAGAAATCGCCACCGGTACGCGTGCCGGGAACTGCGGTGTATATGTCCCGCGCACTGAACGTCATCCCGTTTGCGCTTCTGCATAACCTCAAGCATAACAAGGTGCTGCATGAGCGCGTTATTCTGCTGACGCTGCGTACGGAAGATGCGCCCTATGTTCACAACGTGCGTAGAGTGCAGATTGAGCAGTTATCGCCCACCTTCTGGCGCGTGGTGGCCAGCTACGGTTGGCGCGAAACGCCGAACGTGGAGGAAGTGTTCCATCGCTGCGGTCTGGAAGGCTTAAGCTGTAGGATGATGGAAACGTCCTTCTTCATGTCGCATGAGTCGTTGATTGTAGGCAAGCGGCCATGGTACCTGCGTCTGCGCGGCAAGCTGTATCTGCTGCTACAGCGCAACGCGCTGCGCGCGCCGGACCAGTTTGAAATCCCACCGAACCGGGTTATTGAGCTTGGTACTCAGGTAGAGATTTAATCTCATCGACGCCCTCTTTCATCGCGAAAGGGGGCGTTTTGTTTTGCCCCTCTCAGTTTTCATTTCATCAAATGATAATCCTTGCGAAACGTTTCGATGGCGATCACATTTTCGTAACGTCGCGGTGGTTTTCTGTCCACTCTTCGCACTACACTTATCTCCAGCGAAACGTTTCGCTAGTGGGGAAAGAAAATGAAGAAAGGCACGGTACTCAACTCTGAAATTTCAACGGTGATCTCCCGTCTGGGGCATACCGATACGCTGGTGGTGTGTGATGCAGGTTTACCCATCCCGAACAGCACAACGCGTATTGATATGGCATTAACCCAGGGCGTACCTTCTTTTATGCAGGTACTGGATGTGGTCACACGTGAAATGCAGGTCGAGGCAGCCATTCTCGCGTCGGAAATTAAACAACATAATCCGCAACTCCACGAAACGTTGCTCAGCCACATTGAGCAACTGCAACAACACCAGGGAAACACCATAGAAATTCGTTACACCACGCATGAACAATTCAAAAAACAAACCGCAGACAGTCAGGCGGTAATTCGCAGCGGAGAATGTTCTCCGTATGCGAATATCATTCTCTGTGCTGGCGTCACGTTCTGAGGCCATCATGAACGCATTACTGCAACTCAAAGGGATCGATAAAGCGTTCCCGGGCGTAAAAGCGCTATCCGGCGCCGCGCTGAATGTCTACCCTGGCCGCGTAATGGCGCTGGTGGGCGAAAACGGCGCGGGCAAATCCACCATGATGAAAGTGCTGACCGGGATCTATACCCGTGATGCCGGTTCTTTATTGTGGCTGGGGAAAGAGACCACCTTTAACGGCCCGAAATCCTCCCAGGAAGCCGGAATCGGTATCATCCACCAGGAGCTGAACCTGATCCCGCAACTCACTATCGCCGAGAACATTTTTCTTGGCCGTGAGTTTGTGAATCGCTTTGGCAAAATTGACTGGAAGAAGATGTACGCCGAAGCCGATCTGCTGCTCGCCAAACTGAATCTGCGCTTTAAAAGCGACAGACTGGTTGGTGAGCTGTCGATTGGCGATCAGCAGATGGTCGAAATTGCCAAAGTGCTGAGCTTTGAATCGAAGGTCATCATTATGGATGAACCGACGGATGCCCTCACCGACACTGAAACCGAATCCCTGTTCCGCGTCATCCGCGAACTGAAATCCCAGGGACGCGGCATTGTCTATATTTCTCACCGTATGAAAGAGATCTTCGAGATTTGCGACGACGTAACCGTCTTCCGCGACGGGCAGTTTATTGCCGAACGTGAAGTTGCCTCGCTGACTGAAGACTCGCTGATTGAAATGATGGTGGGACGTAAGCTGGAAGATCAGTACCCGCGCCTGGAAAAAGCGCCGGGTGATATTCGCCTGAAGGTCGATAACCTGTGCGGTCCTGGCGTAAACGATGTTTCGTTCACGCTGCGTAAAGGCGAGATCCTTGGCGTATCCGGGCTGATGGGGGCCGGACGTACCGAACTGATGAAAGTGTTGTACGGCGCATTGCCGCGCACCAGCGGTTACGTCACGCTTGATGGCCATGAAGTGGTTACCCGTTCGCCGCAGGATGGGTTGGCTAACGGCATCGTCTATATTTCTGAAGACCGTAAACGCGATGGCTTAGTGCTGGGCATGTCGGTGAAAGAGAACATGTCACTGACCGCGCTGCGTTATTTCAGCCGCGCCGGTGGAAGCCTGAAACATAAAGATGAGCAGCAGGCGGTGGGTGATTTTATTCGTCTGTTCAATGTTAAAACACCATCAATGGAACAGGCTATCGGCCTGCTTTCCGGTGGTAACCAGCAGAAAGTGGCGATTGCGCGCGGTCTGATGACCCGGCCAAAAGTGCTGATCCTTGATGAACCAACGCGCGGCGTTGACGTTGGAGCCAAGAAAGAAATCTATCAGCTTATCAACCAGTTTAAGGCTGACGGGCTGAGTATCATTCTGGTCTCCTCTGAGATGCCAGAAGTATTGGGCATGAGCGATCGAATTATCGTTATGCATGAAGGGCATCTCGGCGGTGAGTTCACTCGCGAGCAGGCCACTCAGGAAGTATTAATGGCTGCCGCTGTGGGCAAGCTTAATCGCGTGAATCAGGAGTAAAAAAGATGACTACCCAGGCTGTTTCTGGTCGCCGTTATTTCACTAAAGCATGGCTTCTGGAGCAAAAGTCGCTCATCGCTCTGCTAGTGCTGATCGCGATTGTTTCTACCATGAGCCCTAACTTTTTTACCGTTAATAACCTGTTCAACATTCTCCAGCAAACGTCGGTGAACGCCATCATGGCCGTCGGCATGACGCTGGTTATCCTGACGTCGGGTATCGATCTGTCAGTCGGTTCCTTGCTGGCGCTTACCGGCGCGGTTGCAGCTTCAATTGTAGGGATTGAGGTCAATGCGCTGGTGGCTGTTGCTGCAGCCCTGGCGCTCGGCGCTGCCATTGGCGCAGTCACCGGGGTGATTGTTGCGAAAGGCCGGGTGCAGGCGTTTATTGCAACGCTGGTGATGATGCTGCTGCTGCGCGGCGTGACCATGGTGTACACCAACGGCAGTCCGGTTAATACCGGGTTTACTGACAATGCCGATGTGTTTGGCTGGTTTGGTATTGGTCGTCCGTTAGGCATCCCTACGCCAGTGTGGATCATGGGGATTGTCTTCCTCGCGGCGTGGTACATGCTGCACCACACTCGTCTGGGCCGTTATATCTACGCGCTGGGCGGTAACGAAGCGGCAACGCGTTTGTCTGGTATCAGCGTCAGTAAAATCAAAATTATCGTTTACTCACTGTGCGGTCTGCTGGCATCGCTGGCGGGCATCATTGAAGTCGCGCGACTCTCCTCCGCACAACCGACGGCAGGTACTGGCTATGAGCTGGATGCTATCGCAGCGGTGGTGTTAGGCGGTACCAGCCTGGCGGGTGGTAAAGGACGTATTGTTGGGACGCTGATCGGCGCATTGATTCTTGGTTTCCTCAATAATGGTTTGAATTTGTTAGGTGTATCCTCCTATTACCAGATGATCGTCAAAGCGGTGGTGATTTTGCTGGCGGTACTGGTAGACAACAAAAAGCAGTAACAACGATTACAGGACATCTTAAATATGAACATGAAAAAACTGGCTACCCTGGTTTCTGCTGTTGCGCTGAGCGCCACCGTGAGCGCGAATGCGATGGCGAAAGATACCATTGCGCTGGTGGTCTCCACCCTCAACAACCCGTTCTTTGTTTCTCTGAAGGATGGGGCGCAAAAAGAGGCGGATAAGCTGGGTTACAACCTGGTGATTCTGGACTCGCAGAACAACCCGGCGAAAGAGCTGGCTAACGTTCAGGACTTAACGGTTCGTGGAACTAAAATTCTGCTGATCAACCCGACTGACTCTGATGCCGTTGGTAATGCTGTGAAGATGGCTAACCAAGCAAAAATTCCGGTTATTACCCTTGACCGTGTTGCCTCCAAAGGCGAAGTGGTAAGCCACATCGCGTCTGATAACGTGTTGGGTGGCAAAATTGCGGGTGATTACATCGCGAAGAAAGCAGGTGAAGGCGCGAAAGTTATCGAACTGCAGGGGATTGCCGGAACTTCAGCGGCGCGTGAGCGTGGCGAAGGTTTCCAGCAGGCCGTTGCGGCACACAAATTTAACGTACTGGCCAGCCAGCCGGCAGACTTCGACCGCACCAAAGGTCTGAACGTCATGCAGAACCTGCTGACCGCGCATCCTGATGTGCAGGCCGTATTTGCCCAGAACGATGAAATGGCGCTGGGTGCGCTGCGCGCACTGCAAACCGCGGGTAAATCTGATGTGATGGTGGTTGGATTTGACGGCACTCCAGATGGCGAAAAAGCAGTAAATGATGGCAAACTGGCTGCGACCATTGCTCAGTTGCCGGATCAGATCGGCGCGAAAGGCGTTGAGACTGCAGATAAAGTCCTGAAAGGCGAGAAGGTTCAGGCTAAATATCCGGTTGACCTGAAGCTGGTCATCAAGCAGTAATACCGATTCAGGTCGCTCGCGGCCTGATGGAGACATAAATACGCTATCCCCGTATCTGGTTTCGGGGATGAAAGCGTAAAAAGAAAAGCAGGGCACGCGCCACCCTAACCCGGTGGCGCACTTTGACTTGGAACACCAAATATGAAAACCGCAGGCAACCTCGTTGTTCTTGGCAGTATCAATGCCGATCACATCCTTAACCTTAACTCTTTCCCGACACCTGGTGAAACCGTAACAGGTAGCCATTATCAGGTCGCATTTGGCGGTAAAGGCGCGAATCAGGCTGTTGCTGCGGGTCGTAGTGGCGCGAATATCGCATTCATTGCCTGTACGGGCGATGATGATATTGGCGAAAGTGTGCGTAAACAGTTAGCCAAAGACAACATCGATATTGCGCCGATTAGCGTAATTTCGGGGGAATCGACCGGTGTGGCACTGATTTTTGTGAATGGTGAAGGTGAGAACGTTATCGGCATTCATGCCGGAGCGAACGCAGCACTTTCGCCAGCGCTGGTGGAAGCGCAGCATGAGCGTATTGCTCAGGCGTCCGCCTTACTTATGCAGTTAGAATCGCCGATCGAAAGCGTACTGACTGCAGCAAAGATTGCACATCAAAATAAGACCATGGTCGCCCTGAACCCGGCACCGGCTCGTGAACTTTCTGATGAACTGCTGACGCTGGTGGATATTATTACCCCGAATGAAACCGAGGCTGAAAAGCTGACGGGGATCCGGGTCGAAAATGATGAAGACGCGGCCAAAGCGGCGCAGGCATTGCACGCTAAAGGTATCCATACTGTACTGATTACTTTAGGTAGTCGCGGTGTGTGGGCCAGTGTTAATGGCGAAGGACAGCGTGTGCCCGGTTTTAAAGTGGAAGCCGTTGATACTATTGCCGCTGGAGACACCTTTAATGGCGCGTTAATTACGGCGTTGCTGGAAGAGACTCCGCTGCCTGAAGCGATCCGTTTTGCGCATGCCGCTGCGGCGATTGCGGTTACCCGTAAAGGCGCACAGCCTTCCGTTCCGTGGCGCGAAGAAATAGAAGCGTTTTTAAGTCAACAGAGGTAACGCTTGGCTACAATGAAGGACGTCGCCCGCCTGGCGGGTGTTTCCACGTCGACGGTTTCTCACGTCATTAATAAAGATCGCTTTGTCAGTGAGTCCGTCACTGACAAAGTAGAAGCTGCAATTAAAGCGCTTAACTACGCGCCCTCCGCGCTGGCGCGTAGCCTCAAGTTAAACCAGACCCGCACGATTGGCATGTTAATCACTGCCAGTACCAATCCCTTCTATTCTGAACTAGTGCGCGGCGTTGAACGTAGCTGTTTTGAGCGCGGCTACAGCCTGGTGCTGTGCAATACCGAAGGCGATGAACAGCGCATGAACCGTAACCTGGAAACTCTGATGCAAAAACGTGTGGACGGCTTGTTGCTGCTCTGCACCGAAACACATCAGCCTTCCAGAGAGATAATGCAGCGTTATCCTTCTATACCGACCGTGATGATGGACTGGTCGCCTTTTGATGGTGAAAGCGATCTGATTCAGGATAACTCCTTGCTGGGCGGGGATTTAGCCACGCAACATCTTATCGAAAAAGGTTTTACGCGCATTGCCTGCATCACCGGGCCGCTGGATAAAACCCCGGCGCGTTTGCGTCTGGAAGGATATCGGGCAGCAATGAAGCGGGCGGGGTTGCCTGTCCCGGAAGGCTACGAGATTACCGGTGACTTTGAGTTCGGCGGCGGCTTTGAAGCTATGCAAACGTTGCTGTCGCATAAACAGCGACCGCAGGCCGTTTTTACCGGCAATGATGCAATGGCAGTTGGCGCGTATCAGGCTCTGTACCAGTCAGGATTGCGCATTCCGCAGGATATGGCTGTGGTGGGTTACGATGATATCGAGCTGGCGCGCTATATGACGCCGCCCCTGACGACCATCCACCAACCAAAAGATGAATTGGGCGAACTGGCCATCGATGTATTAATTCACCGGATGGCGCAGCCCGCATTACAGCAACAGCGTTTGCAGCTTACTCCTGTTCTGATGGAGCGGGGGTCGGTTTAGGTTTGTGCCGATCTTTGATCAGGTTACGTCCATCTTTGGCTTTTAGCAGCATGAACATCAGCGCGGATATTACCGTTATTGCGCCCATCGTCATAAAGGTGTAGTGGAACTGCTCGACCGTATTGGTTCCTTCCATACCTTCATAGATACGCAGAACGGCGGCGCTGATGGCAACCCCTAAACTGATTGATAACTGCTGAGTAACGGCCAATACGCTGTTGCCGCTGCTGGCGTTTTCATCGGTCAGATCCGCCAGAGTGATGGTATTCATTGAAGTAAACTGTGTGGACATCGCCATACCTAAAATGAACAACGGCAGGATTAGCATCCAGATCGGCATGGCAGGAGATTGCAAAGCGAACTGCGCAATCATCAGGCCGATAAATACCGTAACACCCACCAATGTGGTCCTGTAGCCGAGTTTGCGCAGTACCTGCGTCACCATGGATTTTGCCAGAATTGAACCTAACGCTGTTGGCGCCATCATGCAGCCGGCTATCAGAGCCGGATATCCAAATCCTACCTGCAACATCAGCGGCATTAAGAAGGGCACACAGCCTGTACCCAGGCGAGTGGCGAGGTTTCCGGCGATCCCAACAGAAAAGGTCCGTGTCTTAAATATCGGAAGCGATATCAGCGGCGTTGGGTGGCGACGCGCATGGCGAATATAGGCGAGTAGTAACAACACACTGGCAAGAACAATACCGAGTGCGACCCAGGTCTCGACAAGCTTCTCACCGAACAATTCAACGCCGCTGGAAAACAACACCAGGCTCAAACCAAACAGAAAGAAACCGGTCATATCAAAACCGCGGCGTGGCGTGGTGAAGTTCGGCATATATTTGCGGGCATAGAAGATACCGGCAATGCCAATTGGAATATTAATCAGGAAGATCCAGTGCCAACTGGCCCATGTAACCAGTACACCGCCCAATACCGGACCTAAAATCGGCCCCACAAGTCCTGGCATGGTGACGAAGTTAAGCACGGGAAGCAGTTCGCTGCGGGGGTAAGCACGCAATAATGCCAGACGGGCAACGGGCATCATCATGGCGCCACCGATCCCCTGAATGACACGGAAAATCACCAGCTCGCTTAAGGAACTGGACAGCGCGCAGGCCAGCGATCCCAACGTAAACAGGCTAACGGCAATCATAAAGACGCGTCGGGTACCAAATCGGTCTGCCAGCCAACCACTTACCGGGATCAGCATCGCGACAGTCAGGGTATAGCTGATAATGGCCGACTGCATGGCGAGTGGAGAGCGGTTAAGACTATGTGCTATTGCGGGTAGGGCGGTATTGAGGATCGTGGCGTCTAGTGCCTGCATAAAAAAGGCCATGGCTGCTATCCACGGTAGCCCGGCCATACTGCGTGATTTCTTTTCTGACATATTATTTATCCGGTAGCACGTTCGGTGCTATCAGCAATGCCTGACAGGCAGCAAAGGCGCGATCGCCATCGTTATCATCTATTGCGTCGACAATGGCCTGGTGCAAATCCAGTTTCACCACATCGTTATAGGTAATAGAGGTAAAGTAGGTCTGGTAAACCGAATGGAACAGAGATGCAAAGGAAATAAGGAACGGATTCGCACTCATTTCATAGATGTGCTCATGCCAGGCGATATCAACCTCAATCCAGCGTTCGCGTCTGAAGTTTCTTTTCAGCTCGACCATCTCTTCCATCAGCGTGTTGAGGTGCGCTTTCTGTTCAGCCGTACCTATGGTCGCTGCCAGTAAGCACGCCTGAGGCTCCAGGCTGATACGCATCACCAGAAAATGTTTAATGACCTGCGGGAAATTATCTTCTGTCATCCACCAGGTGAGCAGCTCCTGGTCAAGGAAGTTCCAGTTTGCTTGCGGCATGACGCGTGTACCAATACGTGGGCGCGGTAATACCATACCTTTTGCCGTTAATGTTTTTACTGCCTCTCTTACCGCGGTGCGACTCACGCCAAACTGATCGCCTAGCTCTATTTCGCCAGGCAATATCGCACCCGGTGCGTATTCACCTTTTAATATTCGCTGAGCCAGCTTTTCGGCCAGAACGTAGGACAAGTTTTTCTGTGCGGCTAGCTGTTGGGCATTTAACGGCATGAATGTTCTTCCTTACTCTTTTTCTTATTCATTAGTATGCCACCTGGAAGTGTGATTGCGGCTGCAAAAACGGCAATTTGCTTATTTTATGGCATGTTAATGGTTGTTTTGGTGAAAAAACACGCACTCGGAAAGTTATTTTAAATTTCCCCTTGTCAGCCTGAAATAACTCCCTATAATGCGCCTCCACTGACACGGAACAACGGATTACAAGC
>NZ_JAOWHM010000026.1:0-337573 GCF_030332595.1 Citrobacter sp. Cpo100
CCATGCCGAACTCAGAAGTGAAACGCCGTAGCGCCGATGGTAGTGTGGGGTCTCCCCATGCGAGAGTAGGGAACTGCCAGACATCAAATAAAAGCGAAAGGCTCAGTCGAAAGACTGGGCCTTTTGTTTTATCTGTTGTTTGTCGGCGAGCGTTCTCCTGAGGAGGACAAATCCACCGGAACTTTATCCGGCATATATATTTAATGAATAACCTGCGATAAAAACGCGCGAGTGCGTTCCGATTTGGGGTGAGCAAAAAACTCATCCGGTGGTGCCTGTTCCACAATCTCGCCAAGATCCATAAAGATCACCCGGTCAGCGACTGTGCGGGCAAAGCCCATTTCATGGGTTACACATAGCATGGTCATGCCCGATTGCGCCAGACCTATCATGGTATCCAGCACTTCTTTTACCATTTCAGGATCCAACGCTGATGTGGGTTCATCAAATAACATGATTTTGGGTTTCATACACAGCGAGCGTGCAATGGCCACGCGCTGTTGTTGTCCACCAGAGATTTGCCCGGGATATTTATGTGCATGTTCGGCAATGCGGACCCGCTCAAGGTAGTGCATTGCCAGTACTTCAGCCTCTTTTTTCGGCATCTTTTGCACCCAGATAGGCGCCAGCGTGCAGTTTTGCAAGACAGTCAAATGAGGAAAGAGATTAAAGTGCTGAAAGACCATGCCAACTTCTTGTCGGACGCGCTCAATATTGCGGATGTCTTCATTGAGCTCAATCCCATCCACTACTATGCGTCCTTGCTGATGTTCTTCCAGATGGTTAATACAGCGGATAGTTGTCGATTTACCCGAACCGGAAGGCCCGCATAATACGATGCGCTCTCCTTGTTTTACCTTCAGGTTGATGTTTTTCAGGACATGAAACTGTCCGTACCATTTGTTGACGTTTTCCAGCGTAATCATCGCGTCGGTAGACGGCATTAATAATTGGCTCATAAATTCCTCAGTGCGGTGTACGCCCGGTGTTAAAACGTTTTTCCAGATGTTGGCTGTAACGCGACATACTGAAACAGAAGATCCAGTAAATCAGTGCAGCGAAAACATATCCTTCTGTCGACATACCCAGCCACGCAGGGTCCACAGTTGCCTGCTGTACGCTACTGAAGAGATCAAACAGACCGATGATGATGACCAGGCTGGTATCCTTGAACAGGGCGATAATCGTGTTAACCAGACCCGGGATAACCAGCTTGAGGGCTTGCGGAAGAATGACCAGCCCCTGAGTTTTCCAGTACCCTAGCGCCAGTGATTCCGCGGCCTCATACTGACCTTTCGGTAGGGCCTGTAACCCTCCGCGAACCACTTCTGCGACATAGGCCGACTGGAAAAGAATAACGCCGACCAGCGCCCGGATAAGCTTGTCGATACTGGTTCCTTCGGACATAAACAGAGGAAGCATGACCGAGGACATAAACAGAACGGTAATCAACGGTACACCGCGCCAGAACTCAATGAAAATGACGGATAAAACCCGCACGACTGGCATATGGGAACGACGTCCCAACGCCAGTAAAATGCCCCATGGAAGCGCGCCTGCAATCCCCACGGATGCAATAATAAGCGTCAGTGTTAATCCGCCCCACTGCCGGGTTTCTACGCGTTCAAGTCCGAAAAAACCACCGTACATCAGCCACCAGACGACAATCGGATATATGACTGCCCAGATAGCGATATAACGGCCACGGTGGGGAATGGTTTTCCAGAACATCGGAACAATAGAAGCCAGACCAATTATCAGGGCCAGATTTACGCGCCAACGCTGATCGTGTGGATAAAGCCCATACATGAATTGCCCGAAGCGTTCATGGATGAACACCCAGCAGGCTCCGGCTTTGGTACAGTCTGCCCGGGTAGAACCGACCCAGTTGGCCTGAAAGAATACCCAGTTCAACAGTGGCGGGAGAAATGACCAAATCAGCCATACGCATAGCAGGGTGAGCAGGCTATTTGACCAACTGGAGAACAGGTTTTTACGCACCCAGAGTAGACAGCGGCTTGCCGGATTGCTGCGCTGGCGCGAGGGGTGAGACAGCAGTGCTTTTGTCATCATGGCTCCTTAGCGCTCAATCAGTGCAATACGGCGGTTATAAATATTCATCAGCAAAGAAATACTCAGACTGATGATCAGGTATACCGACATGGTGATGGCGATCGTTTCAATGGCTTGCCCTGTTTGATTGAGTACCGTGCCGGCAAACAGTGAAACCATGTCCGGGTAGCCAATGGCGGCTGCAAGAGAAGAGTTCTTGACGATATTCAGGTACTGGCTGGTCAGTGGGGGTATGATGACGCGTAGCGCCTGTGGAATGATTACCTGGCGTAGCGTCACCGGATTTGGCAGACCCAGCGAGCGTGCGGCTTCATGTTGGCCGTAAGGAACGGCCTGAATGCCCGCCCGAATAATTTCTGCAATAAATGCCGAGGTATATACCGAAAGCGCCAGAGTCAGTGCCGCCAGTTCAGGAATAAGCACCATACCGCCACGGAAGTTAAAACCACGGAGCGCGGGAATATCCCAGTGAAGCGCAGCGCCAAACATCCACTGTGAAATCACCGGTAAAAGTACGATCAACGCCAGAGCCGTGGGCCAGGTCCGACGTAGCTGACCGGTTTTGGTCTGATGCATTCTGTTGAAGCGAAATAATCCGATGGTGACGACGATAGCGATAACGACAGCGGTACAAAAGGCAAAAAAACCTTCTCCCATTTGCGGGGACGGAATATAGAGCCCCCGGTTACTCAGGAACATCAAATCCAGCGCGTTAACGGCCTGGCGTGGGCCGGGCAGATTACGTAATACGGCGAAATACCAGAAGAAGATCTGCAGCAGCGGCGGTATATTGCGGAACGTTTCGATGTAGATCGTCGAGAGCTTTCGCAATAACCAGTTATCTGACAGGCGTGCCAGCCCGAGAAAGAAACCGAGAATTGATGCGAAAACAATGCACAGTGCTGAAACTAACAGCGTATTGAGCAGGCCGACCACAAAGACACGACCATACGTATCGCCTTGCTCGTAATCGATCAGATGCTGGACAATGCCAAATCCGGCGCTGCGATCGAGAAAAGAAAACCCCGAGGTAATACCGCTATTGTTCAGGTTATTTATCGTGTTATGAATGAGATAGACCGCAATGCTGATAACCGCAATGACGGCGAGTATTTGAAATAACCAGGCGCGGACCGCAGGGTTAGAAAAGGATAACGATCCTTTTACGGTTGAGCGGCGATGGAACATAAGAAAACCTCAGTAACTATGACTCTGGGCTGAGCGCCGCAGTTGCGGCGCCCGTTACATCACTACGCATTAGCGCACCGGTGGCGCATACTGAATGCCACCGTTATTCCAGAGGTTGTTCTGTCCACGTTTGATCTTCAGCGGACTTTCCGATCCAACGTTACGTTCAAAGATCTCCGAATAGTTACCAACTTGCTTGATAATGTTGTAGGCCCATTTGTTATCAAGCTTCAGATCCTTGCCATAATCCCCTTCTTTACCCAACAGGTGTGCCATATCCGGTGTTGCTGGATTAGCCGCTTTTTCATCGACGTTTTTCGAGTTAACACCCATTTCTTCCGCATTTAGCATGGCGAACAGTGTCCAGCGAACAATGGAGAACCACTCATCGTCCCCGCGACGTACGACAGGTCCCAGCGGTTCTTTAGAAATAACTTCTGGCAGGACGATCCATTCCGCAGGATTGCTCAGCTTGATGCGTAGGGCATACAGCTGAGACTGGTCGGAAGCCAGCGTATCGCAACGTCCAGATTCCAGAGCTTTGGCTGATTCATCCGAACGGTCAAAGGTGACGGGGGTGTACTTCATCTTGTTGGCTTTAAAGTAGTCGGCCACGTTTAGTTCGGTATCGGTTCCCGCCTGAATACAGACCGTTGCACCATCCAGCTCTTTAGCGCTCTTCAGGCCTGCTTTATTGTGGGTAAGAAAACCAATGCCGTCGTAATACGTTACACCAGTGAAGGACATGCCCATACCGGCATCACGAGAAGAGGTCCACGTGGTATTACGAGAGAGCATGTCGACTTCACCAGACTGTAATGCGGTAAAGCGTTCCTTGGCGGTGAGCGGGGTATATTTTACTTTGCTATCATCGCCAAATACGGCGGAGGCAACGCCACGACATACATCAACATCAATACCCGAGAACTTGCCGCTTGCATCGGCGTAAGAAAAGCCAGGCAAGCCGTCGCTGATCCCACATTGCACAAACCCTTTTTTCTTTACGGCATCAAGTGTTGCGCCGGCATGTGCCTGATTTGCAACAGCAAGCAGCACACCGGCCGCAGCCAGGCTGGCGATTATCATCTTTTTCATAGAGCATCCTGTGTGGAGGAATTATTGTTATGGAAACGTTCTGAAAACGTCTTTTACCTGTCTGTGGCTTTGGCCATACTCTTTTAAGCAAAGGTAGTGCCAGTTTTTTGCGCCTGATTATTCGACGCAATATGCAGAGTGTAGACAGGAAAAAATAAATGCAGCGCCCTGAAGTGGTGCAAAATTGAAACGTAAGCCACATTTCGGCGCAAAAAATTTAAAAATCAGACAGGACGCGTGATAACGATTTCTGGCGTTAATATTAATGACGTGAGAATAATGAAAAGAAAATGTGGTGTTACGAAAAACAGAAAAAATGCTAATTTCAAATCGCGGATGTGTGAGTGAAATCTATAATAATTTTATTACATGTCAGGTTCTATTAAGCAACGTTTTGTCTTATATGTAGATTTTATGCTTATTGCTAAAAGCGCGGTAATAACCGCGCTTTTAATATGATTTATTTGGTCAGGGCGACAATCCCAAGCGTCAGTCCGGCAACGGCTGCAGCACCACCGGCGATGGCTCCGGCTGTTTCCCAGTTATCCTGGGTGGTGCCTTTCATACAGGTATTGGTATGAACCAGGCGTCCCTGATCGTCGTATACAGGTACGCAAGGAGAATCGTGTGCACAGCCAGCCAGGAATGCGGTAAGCAGTGCAACGGATATTAATCTTTTCATGGTGTTACCTCAAAATAAGCGTTTCGCTAATTAAGCAAAGACAAACGCTAAGCCATCTGCGAACTCGGCGATTATTTTACCACTTCTTAAAAAAGGACTGACATGAGGAATAATCTCAATTCATGTGGATTGTAAAAATAATGGATAAAAAGAAAGGCTGCAGGCGAGTTTAGAGGGATAGTTTAAATGAAATAAATGGCTATCTTACTAATAAATAAAGAGGAGCATCGTAGGTGAAAAAGGCGTCCGTAGACGCCTTTATTTTACAAATTAATCGTTGTGCCGACTAAAACGCCGTCTTACGACAACAAAGAAGACGGGGACGAAGAAGATAGCCAACAATGTTGCGGTCAGCATTCCTCCCATAACACCGGTACCGACCGCATTCTGCGCACCACTACCTGCACCGTGACTGATAACCAGAGGCATAACCCCCAGAATAAAGGCCAGGGATGTCATCAGGATAGGACGAAGACGCATGCGCGATGCCTCCAGCGTCGCTTCAATCAACCCCTTGCCTTCTTTATCCATCAGGTCTTTGGCAAACTCGACGATCAGGATGGCGTTCTTAGCCGAGAGGCCGATTGTGGTTAGTAAGCCAACCTGGAAATACACATCGTTATTCATCCCACGCAGTGATGCTGCTAACAATGCGCCCACAACACCGAGCGGTACAACCAGCATCACCGAGAAAGGAATAGACCAGCTTTCATACAATGCGGCAAGGCAAAGGAAGACAACGATTAGCGAGATGGCATACAGCGCAGGAGCCTGGTTACCCGACAGTCGTTCCTGATAGGACATCCCCGTCCAGTCATGACCAATACCGTTTGGCAGTTTTTCCGCCAGGCTTTCCATCAGCGCCATTGCTTCACCGGTACTTCTGCCAGGCGCAGCTTCTCCCAGCAGTTCCATAGAAGGCATACCGTTATAGCGCTCCAGGCGCGGTGAGCCGTAGATCCAGTGTGCGGAACTGAACGTGGAGAACGGAACCATTTCGCCATTGGCGCTACGAACATACAGATTATTGATGTCTTCCGGCAACATACGGAATTTGGCATCGGCCTGTACGTACACTTTTTTCACGCGGCCACGGTCAATGAAGTCATTGACGTAATAGCCACCCAGCGCAGCGGAGATGGTTTCATTAATATCGGACAGCGAGACGCCAAGGGCCTGAGCTTTTTCCTGATCGACATCCAGCTTGAACTGTGCGGTATCCTCGAGACCGTTTGGACGCACGCGAACCAGCAGGTCAGGGTGTTTGGCAACCATGCCCAGCAGTTGGTTACGTGCCTGGGTTAGCGCAGCATGCCCCAACCCGCCCTGGTCAATCAGCTCGAAGTCGAAGCCCGTCGCGGTACCCAGTTCAACGATGGCTGGCATGTTGAAAGGGAACACCAGACCATCACGAATCTGACTAAACGCTCGGGTAGCGCGGGCGATAATTGATTCAACGTTATTTTCGTTACCGCTACGTTCTTCCCAGGGCTTGAGGCTGACGAACGCCATCCCTGAGTTTTGCCCCTGGCCGCTGAAGCTAAAGCCGTTAACCGTAAAGACGCTTTCAACGTTGGCTTTTTCATTGTTCAGGTAGTAGTGGGTGACCTGATCCAGCACCTTCTGGGTGCGTTCTTGCGTGGCGCCTGCAGGAAGTTGAATCATCGTCAGGAAGACGCCCTGATCTTCCTCTGGCAGGAAGGAGGTTGGCAGGCGCATAAACAGCACCGCCATCCCGATGACGATTATCAGGTAGACGACCAGGTAACGCCCAGTTTTACGCACAATACCGCTGACGCTATTGGTGTAATGATTGACGCTGTGATCGAATTTGGCGTTGAACCAGCCAAAGAAACCGCTTCTTTTCTCGTGATGTTCAGCTGATACCGGCTTCAGCAACGTTGCACAAAGTGCGGGAGTCAGGATCAGCGCGACCAGTACTGAAAGCGCCATGGCGGAAACGATGGTGATGGAAAACTGCCGATAGATAGCCCCGGTTGAACCGCCAAAGAAGGCCATCGGGATAAATACCGCAGACAGCACCATGGCGATACCAACCAGTGCTCCCTGTATTTGTGACATGGATTTTTCCGTCGCCTCTTTGGGCGGCAGATGATCCTCCATCATCACGCGTTCCACGTTTTCCACCACCACTATCGCATCATCGACCAATAGACCGATGGCGAGCACCATGCCGAACATCGTCAGGGTGTTTATTGAGTAGCCAAACGCAGCAAGCACGGCAAATGTGCCCAACAATACGACAGGTACGGCGATGGTCGGAATGAGCGTTGCCCGGATGTTTTGCAGGAACAAATACATGACCAGGAACACCAGCACGATCGCTTCAAACAGTGTTTTTACCACTTCATGAATGGAGATGGTCACAAATGGCGTCGTGTCGTACGGGTAGACCACCTTCATTCCCTGCGGGAAGAATGGTTGCAGTTCAACCAGCTTGGCTTTAATAGCGTTCGCGGTATCCAGCGCGTTTGCCCCAGTTGCCAGCTTGATCCCAAGGCCGGATGCAGGCTTACCGTTAATACGCGCCACGACGTTGTAGTTTTCCCCGCCTAACTCGATACGCGCGACGTCTTTCAGGTGAACAACCGAACCATCGCTGTTCACGCGTAAAGTCACTTTGCCGAACTCTTCAGGGTCTTTCAGTCGCGTTTGCGCAATGATAGAAGCGTTAAGCTGCTGGTTAGGTAATGCAGGCGTCCCTCCTAACTGACCTGCGGCAATCTGATCGTTCTGTACCTTCAACTGATTGATCACATCAACCGGCGTGAGCTGATATTTGTTCAATAAGTTTGCATCCAGCCAGATGCGCATGGCGTACTGTGCACCAAACAGCTGCACGTCACCCACGCCATTCAGACGGCTGATTGAGTCTTTAACGTTCGAGGCGACGTAATCGGAAATGTCATCCTGTGTGGTTTGTGGGTTGTCAGAAACAAAACCCGCAACCATCAAAAAGCTGCTGCTGGATTTCTCGACGCTGATCCCTTGCTGCTGAACTTCTTGCGGCAGTAGCGGAGTGGCGAGCTGCAGTTTATTTTGCACCTGCACTTGCGCGATATCGGGATCGGTACCGGACTGGAAAGTCAGTGTAATAGTCACACTCCCGGCCGAGTCGCTGGTGGAGGACATATACATCAGGTTATCGATACCATTCATATTCTGTTCGATAACCTGTGTGACTGTATCCTGAACCGTCTGTGCATCCGCACCAGGATAGGTGGCCGAAATGGCGACCGCAGGAGGCGCAATGGTCGGGTACTGTGCCACGGGCAGTTGCATGATTGCCAGAGCACCCGCCATCATCAGAATGATAGCCAATACCCAGGCAAAGATAGGACGCCTGATAAAAAAGTTAGCCATGTCCGGTTACCTTATTGGGCTTTCGTGGCAGGGGTTTCGGTATCGGCGGTTGCTTTAACCTGAACGCCTGGACGTGCTTTCTGTAAGCCACTCACGATAACTTTGTCACCCGATTGCAGGCCTTCGCTGATGAGCCACTTGTCACCAATAGCTTGTGCGGCAACGACTGCGCGAGACTCAACCTGACTCTTGTCGTTAACGACCATTACGGTGGCATCACCGCGAGGCGTACGCGTTACCCCCTGCTGCGGAACGAGAATGGCATTCGGCTGGACGCCTTCATCAATGCGTGCGCGCACAAACATGCCCGGCAACAGCGTGTGCTGTGGGTTAGGGAACACGGCTCTGAGGGTGATTGATCCGGTGCTTTCATCAACCGTCACATCAGAAAACTGCAAAGAGCCTTTTAGCGGGTATGACTGACCATTTTCCATCACCAGTTCGACAGTACTGCTGGCGCTGTCTTTATGCAGACTCCCTTGTTCAACGGACTGTTTGAGGCGCATAAAGTCGTTACTGGACTGTGTCACGTCGACGTAAATGGGATCGAGCTGTTGAACGGTAGCAAGCTCAGTAGCCTGGCCATTCGTGACTAATGCACCTTCGGTGACGTTAGATTTACCGATGCGTCCGCTAATTGGCGATGTCACTTTGGTGTAGGCCAGATTGATACGCGCGCTTTCGACCGCCGCTTTTGCCGCGATCACGGAGGCATCGGCCTGACGAGCATCAGCAATTGCCTGATCGTACTCTTGCTGGCTGATGTACTTGGTGCCAACCAACGGCACATAGCGTTTCACCGTTAAATGCGCGATTGCAGCCGCCGCTTCACTCTTCGCCAGTTCACCTTTGGCGCTGTCATAGTCAGCCTGATAAGTCGCGGGATCGATCTGATAAAGTGACTGTCCGGCTTCAATATCGCTTCCCTCAGTGAAATTCCGTTTAAGCACTATCCCGCTGACCTGGGGACGAACTTCTGCAATTCGGAATGCCGTTGTGCGCCCGGGTAATTCGGTCGTTACGGCTAAAGGAGCCTTTTCGACGACATGGACAGTCACCTGCGGTTCTGCGGGATGAGCTTGTGTTTCTCCCTGATCGTTACAACCGGCGAGTAATGCAGCGGAGACGATGATGAATGAGGGCAGGAGTGAAAACCTGGCATTTTTCGTCATTTCTATTCCTTAAAAAAGCGAACGCTCGTTATTAACCGGGTAACGCAGGGGGCGATAACGTGCACAAGAAAAATAATAGTTGGCTATCCTACAAATTATTAGCTTGCGATGTAAGCAATACTTATTTATAGGCACGATACACGGCACGTAAAAGCAAAAAAAGATTAATCGACAGCTGTTTCATTGTGGTGTTAATAGCAATACTATGATTCGCATAAACACAAATTGAAATAAGCATTTGGTTTGTGAATATATTGTTTGTTGGTATTCGTTTTGTTTATTCGTGTGCAAAGTCCGTAATAATATTTTTTAGAACTCGTTTAAATAAATGCTAAGTGATACATTTGTTCCGTATCGCAAATATTAGATAAGAAAGTTAATCATTCTCTACTCTACCTCAGACAGTCGGAACCATGGCCAGAAAAACGAAAGCTGATGCCCTCAAAACGCGGCAGCACCTGATAGAAACGGCAATTGTACAGTTTGCCGCACGTGGCGTAAGCAATACGACGCTAAACGACATTGCGGATGCCGCCAGCGTGACGCGTGGCGCGCTCTATTGGCATTTCGAAAATAAAACTCAATTGTTTAATGAGCTATGGTTACAACAACCACCTTTACGCGATCTTATTCAGGACAAGCTAATTGGTCGTTGGGGTGATAACCCTTTACAGCGATTGCGAGAAAAGTTTGTGGTGGGGTTACAATATATTGCAGAGAACCCTCGTCAGCAGGCATTAATGCAGATTTTATATCATAAGTGTGAATTTCATAACGATATGATATCTGAGCAGGATATTCGCGATAAAATAGGTATCAGTCATCAAAGCATTCGTGATTCCCTGCAAAAGTGTGTCGATGACAATCTGATTGCCACCACTCTTGATTTAGATGTCATCATCATTATTCTGCACGGTAGTTTTAGCGGAATTATAAAAAACTGGTTAATGAATCCAGTGAGTTATGATCTATATGGGCAAGCTCCAGTATTAGTTGATAATGTACTAAAAATGTTAAGCCCAGACGGTAGCGTCATGCAATTAATGCAGAGTGAAAACCAGGTCGGATAGTTTTTACCGCCAGAGGCTGACGGCTGTCGAAGTGTTATCTGAGGTGCTATTCGAGGTCGACGCAGTTGACCAGCTTAAGGGGATTCACTGAGTTCATATTCCGGCACTTGTCGTGCTCTGTTGTCATCAGCTCTATCCATTGGATGAGCAGCGCATCAAAAAGAAAAACGAAGACCGCAAAAACAACCAGCCACCAATACTTGCGAATCATTCCTAAACCCTGTGTATTCATGCCCAAGTGTGCAGGGAATATACACGAAATTTTTAAGCTGAAAAGCAGACTTACAATGCCTTTACTTTGTTGAAAGATCGCCACTCTTTGCCGTCAATCGACTCTTTTTAGACAGGTTTTTTGTCTTACGTTTTTTCACCTTGGCAAGCTCAATTTCTGAAAAATGAGAACCGATACTCAGTCTTCTGAGCCCCATTTTTACGTATTCAGTATTGATCTCAATCCCGACAAACTTGCGACCCAATTCCACGGCGGTAGCTCCGGTGGTGAAGCTGCCGGCAAACGGATCCAGTACCTTGTCATCTGGGTTCGAGGACGCCAGAATTATACGCTCCAGGAGGGCTTTGGGTTTCTGGGTGGGGTGGTTTTCGTATTCGTCCATCAGATAGCGTACGCGTGGGAACTCCCAGACATTGCCCGGCACTTTTTTCTGATTGTAGGGCTGCGGCGGGTTTTTTCTGTAGTCTATTAGCGCGCGTTTAGCGCCAGTTTTGGCTTCAACCAGAATATCGTCACGATTAAATGTGTAGTTTTTCTGATCTTTTACCATCATCAGGATCGGTTCATACATCGAACCAAAGTAATTTTTGGCCTGTACCCCTGAGCTATCGTATGACCACACGATACGACTCTTGATGGTAAAAAGCGGGCGGCATTTGAGGTCGATGTACGGCATGTTCTCCGTACTGTTCATGATGTACATGGTGCCGTGTGGTTTGAGGATGCGATGGCACTCGTCGATGCACTCAAACAACCACGCCAGAAAGTTCTCTTCGTCCCAGGATTCAACCATCCCGTCAAAGTCTTTCCCGATGTTATAAGGAGGGTCAGCAAAAATGAGTTCGACGCTTTCAGACGGCAGTTTTTTCAGTTCAGTTAGCGCATCGCCCAGGATTATCTTTTTAGATTCATCGCCAAAATAGACAGGTTCACATCTCGCGTTCATCGCCAAAGCCTCCCGTGTGGCGTCAATAAAAAAGGCGCTTCCCCATGCCGAGTAGCGCCTTTTAAAACAAACATTTAACTGATTAGTATCAGTTCATGCCGTATTTTTTCAGTTTTTTACGCAGCGTACCACGGTTGATGCCCATCATCAGGGCAGCACGGGTCTGGTTACCGCGGGTGTATTGCATCACCATGTCCAACAGGGGCTGTTCTACTTCAGCCAGTACCAGCTCATAGAGATCATTCACATCCTGACCATTCAATTGAGCAAAATAGTTCTTCAGTGCCTGTTTAACCGAGTCACGCAGGGGCTTTTGAGTTACCTGGTCCTGAGAGTTAACGGTAGAAACGGTCAGTACGTCAGAATTTACGCGTTGTTCGAACATAGTTCTGTCAGCTCTTTATTTCTGTTTACGCAAAATTTTCGAAGTATGCCTCCAACGCCGCCAGCTGTTCGCTGGAATCTTCAATGGCGTTGAATGTGCGCCGAAACTGGTCATCCGGAGCGTGTTCCTGGAGATACCAGGATACGTGTTTACGCGCAATTCGGTACCCTTTTGCCTGACCATAAAAGTCGTGCAGTTCCCGAATGTGCGCACAAAGCAAGCGCTTCACCTCTGCCAGAGGCAGCGGGGGCAGCAGCTCCCCAGTGTCCAGATAATGCTGGATTTCCCGAAAGATCCAGGGTCTTCCCTGAGCTGCACGTCCTATCATCAGGGCATCCGCCCCCGTATAGTCGAGTACAGCTCTGGCTTTATGCGGGTCAGTAATGTCGCCATTCGCGATAATCGGAATGGAAACTTTCTGCTTAACTGCCCGAATACTGTCGTACTCAGCATCTCCATTGAACAAACAGGCGCGGGTGCGTCCATGAATGGTCAGAGCCTGAATGCCACAGTCTTCAGCCAGTTGGGCAATCTCTACGCAGTTACGGTGTTCCGGAGCCCAGCCGGTGCGAATCTTGAGTGTGACAGGAACGTCCACTGCATTGACGACCTCGGTTAGTATCGATTTCACTAAATCCGGGTACTGCAAGAGGGCTGAACCTGCGAGCTTGCGATTCACTTTTTTAGCCGGACACCCCATATTGATATCAATAATCTGGGCGCCGCTTTCCACGTTAATACGTGCGGCATCGGCCATCTCAACAGGGTCGCTACCGGCAATTTGCACCGTGCGAATTCCTGGCTCATCAACGTGCACCATCCGTAAACGAGACTTGTCACTTTCCCAAACCTGCGGGTTAGAAGACATCATCTCGGATACTGTCAATCCTGCTCCCATCTCATAGCACAGCGTCCTGAATGGTCTGTCAGTGATGCCAGCCATAGGTGCTGCGATCAGGCGATTTCTGAGCTGGTATTGTCCGATGCGCATGAGTTAAGAAATGACCATACTGTGACTGCAAGGCGGCGTATATTACGCATTTTTCGCACGAGATGAAAGGCCAAACTTTGACCAATCCACTGAGGTGGATCAATGAATTGCCGTAAATGTGAACGCATGAAAATATTTAATCATATAAATCATCGTATTATAAAAATGTGTCGATTTTATATACACATATAATTTTGCGTAACTTCTCATTTTTTCTTCAGCTGCAGACGGTACTGACAAGATATTCTGCTGAATTAATCAGCAAATTACCTCGTCATTGTGTGATCGCTACCTCATTTTAGTACAGGATCTCGGTATCCCCAGAATAGCTGTCCGTAATCTTGCGTTCATTCAACGGCTGCAGCGGGCGATTGTTTGCCGTCCCAACAATGTAGTGGAATTTATCCATCTGTTCGGCAGAAAGAGCAACAGGCGTTTTCAGGATAGTCCAGGTGACGCCTTCGGTGCAGGGAGGCGTTGTTAACGAACCACGGTAGCGCCAGTAGGTTTTATTGTCGGGTAAAAGCTGGTGGATATCGACCGGCGAGAAGATGGCCATGCTGCTGTCCTCCATGGTTGGAAAGGACTCCCACAAATTTTGAATCGCCTGGTTTGGTTCGCCGATATCAAACATAACCGCCATGATAGCGATGTCTCCGGATTGATTTTTGTGGACCAGCTGCAGCTCCAGCGGATAGGTTTTACCGTTGAGGGTATGTTCGCTCGGGGCATGAAAATCAAATTGTTTTAAATAATAAAGCGTTTCATCAATTTCAATAGAATTAGATGCGTAGCTACTCATCGTTGCCTGCAACGTATGGTTAATGCTCCGAAATCTAGTTGGGCCATCGACGTACTGCATGTTCAGCGCGGGGAGACCGAGTTTACTGGTTGTGGTGGTCTGGATGTCTATGGGGGATTGGTTTATGCCTGTCTGGCACGTTGCATACGCTTTGCTGATTTCTCCCCACCGTGCGGGGCCGTTTTCTTCGGTATATCCCCATGGTACGGCCAGCGTGGTCAGTGGCATCATGCATGCTGCCAGCAAAGTTGTTGTAAAACAGTTGAAACGCATACGTTTACTCAACGAGAATCAATATAAAAAATAACAAAATCAATTGATTATTATATCGCTGAGGAAAGTGTCGGTATGCTGGTCAATTGTCTGAAAATGGCGTGGTCAGATAACCACGCCGGAAGGGATTATTTTTTCTGGCCGGTAATGCGACACCACTCTTCTTTCTCGATAACCGGATCGAGCGTAAAGAGATCGGCATAGGCTTCACAGACGCTTTCCGCCTGGCTGGCAAGAATACCAGAAAGCCCCAGCAAACCGCCCTCAACGGGCAGTACGCTGATTAACGGAGCCAGTTCACGTAATGGGCCAGCAAGGATGTTGGCGACCACCACGTCGGCTTTCATCGCCTCTGGCTGGTCTTTCGGCAGATAAAGCTCCAGACGCTCAGAAACACCATTACGCTGGGCGTTATCACGGCTGGCCTGAATCGCTTGCGGATCGATATCCACGCCAATGGCTTTCGCCGCACCCAGCTTCAGCGCCGCAATGGCAAGAATGCCGGAGCCGCAGCCAAAGTCGATAACCGTTTTACCGTTAAGATCAAGACCGTCCAGCCATTGCAGGCACAGAGAGGTAGTGGGGTGCGTGCCTGTACCAAACGCCAGACCCGGGTCCAGCATCACGTTGACAGCATTCTCATCCGGGACATCGCGCCAGCTTGGGCAAATCCACAGACGTTCACCAAAGCGCATCGGGTGGAAGTTATCCATCCATTCGCGTTCCCAGTCTTTGTCTTCGAGCTGTTCGATTTTATGCGCGAAGCCTTCACCCAGCAGCGGATGCTGTTCCAGGATAGCAACTACTTCTTTCATGTCGGTTTCTGCATCGAACAAGCCGATAACGTCGGTATCACCCCACAGGCGAGTCTCGCCCGGCAGAGGTTCAAATACCGGCGTATCATGCGTATCCTGGAAAGTAATGGAAACGGAGCCCGCTTCCATTAGCGCATCGCTCAACTCTTCAGCGTTGGCACCGGTCGTGTTCAGTTTCAGTTGGATCCATGGCATGGCAAAACTCTTTATTTATCAGTAGTCAATATGGCGGCTTGCGGGACGGCGGAACCGAAACGGTTGCCTATCAGGAAAGCCAGCAAGCTTATCAGTAACGAGGGCACGATTGGGTGGAAGCCCAGGAACTGAACGTTAAAGGTGGCGAGTAGAGCATAAAGCACGCCGCCGACAATCATCGCGCTCAATGCGCCTGACGCGTTTGCCCGCTCCCAATAGAGGCCCAGCACCAGCGGCCACAGGAAGACGGCTTCCAGCCCGCCAAACGCCAGCAGATTAAGCCAGATAATCATCTCTGGCGGTTTCCAGGCGGCCAGCAACAGTAACGCGCCCAGCAGCAGGGTAATCACTGCCGACATGCGTTTCAGCCGGGTTTCGTTTTCCAGCTGTTCCGGGCGAAGGTTCAGGTACAGATCCTTAATGATCGTAGCGGAACTTTGCAGCAATTGGGCATTGATCGTCGACATGATCGCGGCCATAGGTGCGGCGAGGAAAATCCCGGCAGCGACCGGCGGCAGGACTTTGACCATCAGCGTAGGGATTACCAGATCCGGTACCGTCAGGTCAGGGATTACCGCCCGTCCCAGGGCGCCCGCCAGATGCATACCAAACATCAGGATCGCCACCACGATGGTGCCGATGATAATGCCGCGGTGTACCGCTTTACTGTCTTTATAAGAGATACAGCGTACCGCCGTATGCGGCAGGCCAATCACGCCAAAGCATACCAGCACCCAGAATGAGGTCATAAACGTGGGTGACAAAATGTCATCAGCGCCCTGCGGCGAAACCAGTTTAGGATCGATAGTCTGCAGGGTTACCACCGCATTGCTGAGGCCACCGGCAGCATGAACAACGCCGACCAGCAAAACGATAGTACCAATCAGCATCACCATGCCCTGCATGGTGTCGTTCAACACGCTGGCGCGAAAGCCGCCGAACGCCGTGTATAACGCGATGCTGACGCCAAAAATCAGCAGACCGGTTTCGTAGGGGATACCCGCTGCGGTTTCCAGCAAACGTGCGCCGCCAATAAACTGTACGGTCATTGCCCCGACAAACGCGACCAACAGGCTGAGGCTTGCCAGCCATACCAGCAGGCGGCTCTGGTAGCGTGCAAATAGCATATCGTTGAGGGTAACAGCATTATAACGGCGTGCCAGAATGGCGAATTTCTTACCAAGAATCCCCAATGAGAGCCATACGGCGGGCAACTGGATCATCGCTAGCAGCACCCATCCCAGTCCGTATTTGTAAGCGGCACCAGGACCGCCAATAAACGAGCTGGCGCTAATGTAGGTTGCCGTTAGCGTCATCGCTAACACGACGCCGCCCATGGAGCGGCTGCCGAGGAAATATTCATTCAGGAAGGTACCGGTCGATCTCTTGCGCATGGCATAAACTGAGAGACCGAAGACCACCAGAAGATAGGCGACCAGCGGAAAAATAACTTCAAGCTGCATCGTCATCCTCCAACGGAATGTCGCGATAGATAAACTTCACCATCGCCCAGCACAGCACGATAAAAACCAGCGGCGTTAGCAGGCAGGCCATTTCGAACCAGTGCGGTAAGCCGGTAAAACCCAGCGTTGAATCTGGTAAGTAAGCGGCCACTAACCATGTGACCATATATAAAAGGGTTAGCCACAGCGCCCAGCGCGCCTCTTTATGGGCCTGAACAAAACGAGCGTCCATTTTTTGTCCCTTGTGGATAAAGAAAGCGGGGATTGTACCTTATGGCACGTGCGGGAGGGGAGAAAAACAAAAGGCCGGAATTTCCGGCCTTTTCGGTTAACGCACGCTTACTTTTCCTGAAGTCCGAGTTTTTTCTCCAGGTAGTGGATATTGGTTCCACCGTGCTGGAAGTGCTCGTCATTCATGATACGGATCTGCAGGTCAACGTTGGTTTTGATACCGTCGATGATCAGTTCCTGCAATGCGTTTTTCATACGGGCGATAGCGACGTCGCGGTTTTCGCCATAGCAGATCAGCTTACCGATCATTGAGTCATAGTACGGAGGTACGGTGTAGCCTGCGTAAATATGAGACTCCCAACGCACACCAAAGCCACCCGGTGCGTGGAAACGCGTGATTTTACCCGGGCTTGGCAGGAAGGTGTTCGGGTCTTCGGCGTTGATACGGCATTCTACCGCATGGCCTTTAACCACAACTTCGTCCTGCTTGATGGACAGCGGTTGACCCGCTGCGATGCGCAGCTGCTCTTTGATCAGATCAACGCCGGTGATCATTTCGGTTACCGGGTGTTCAACCTGAATACGGGTGTTCATCTCAATGAAGTAGAACTCGCCGTTTTCGAACAGGAACTCGAAAGTACCCGCCCCGCGATAGCCGATATCAACACAGGCTTTGGCGCAACGCTCGCCGATGTAGCGACGCAGTTCCGGGGTAATGCCCGGCGCTGGTGCTTCTTCGACAACTTTCTGGTGACGACGCTGCATGGAGCAGTCACGTTCTGCCAGATAAATCGCGTTACCCTGACCGTCAGCCAGCACCTGAATTTCAATGTGGCGTGGGTTTTCCAGGTATTTCTCCATGTAGACCATGTCGTTATTGAAAGCGGCTTTTGCTTCCGCTTTGGTCATGGAGATGGATTGTGCCAGTTCGGCATCGCTACGCACGACGCGCATACCGCGACCGCCGCCGCCGCCGGAGGCTTTGATGATAACCGGGTAGCCGATGCGTTTAGCATGAGCGCGGTTAGCGTCCATGTCATCGCCCAGCGGGCCGTCAGAGCCAGGAACGGTCGGTACGCCCGCTTTCTTCATCGCGGTGATTGCAGACACTTTGTCGCCCATCAGGCGGATGGTGTCAGCTTTCGGGCCGATGAAGATAAAGCCAGAACGCTCTACCTGCTCAGCAAAGTTGGCGTTCTCAGAGAGGAAGCCATAGCCCGGGTGAATTGCCACCGCGCCGGTGATTTCAGCGGCGCTGATGATAGCCGGGATGTTCAGATAGCTTTTTACGGACGGAGCCGGGCCGATACAGACCGTCTCATCCGCCAGCAATACGTGTTTTAAATCGCGATCCGCACTTGAATGCACAGCGACAGTCTTGATGCCCAGTTCTTTACAGGCACGAAGAATACGCAGGGCAATCTCGCCGCGGTTGGCGATAACAATTTTATCCAACATGTTCGCCTCGTTATTCGATGACGACCAGCGGCTCGTCAAATTCTACCGGTTGACCACTTTCTACCAGAATCGCTTTAACTACGCCGGATTTGTCGGCTTCGATCTGGTTCATCATTTTCATGGCTTCAACGATGCACAGGGTATCGCCCGCATTCACTTTCTGTCCGATTTCGATGAACGCTTTAGCATCCGGGCTCGGGGTGCGGTAGAACGTACCAACCATTGGGGAGCGTACGATGTGACCACTGATTTCCGCTGCTGCCGGAGCTTCCATACTTGGAGAGGCAGTTTGTGCGACAGCGTTAGACAGAGCTGGTTGCTGCATCACTGGTGCAGCATAAGCCTGTTGCATCATCGGAAAACTTGCAGCTGGCGCTGCACGGCTGATGCGTACAGATTCTTCGCCTTCAGAAATTTCCAGTTCGGAGATGCCTGATTCTTCAACCAGCTCGATCAGTTTTTTAATCTTACGAATATCCATGAGTGGGTTCCGTACTCTTTGTTTAGTGAGATTGTGACAGGCGTTTTACCGCCGTCTGTATAGCATTTTTATAACAGTGAGTGACAAGATGCCACGCATCTCAGGCGCTGCACTGGGTGCTGCTGCCATTAAGTGAGATTGCCAGACTTGTTAGTCATTGTGCGGCTATCTTCTGCCATTTTCGGGTAAAAGACAAAATATACCTTCAATATGCGATTGTCACCCTTTCAGCGCCTTAAAAACGCTACCGAGGATAGCAAAGTCGCACATTATAACTATTTCGTAGCAATTGGCAGCTAAATACTGGTCTTATCAGGGAAGATAATCAACCGTTAACATGTAAAGAAAATCGGATCGTCCGTGTTTTGCAACGCACTGCACATATCGTGAAACTACCGCCACCACTGGCGAAACTTCTTGTAACGGCACGCTAACAGCACCGCAGCGAGCGCTGCATAAATAATCGGTTGAGGGGAGATAATTTTTACCGACCACAGATAATGTATGGGTGCCAGGATCGCCACAAGATAGACGAAGTTATGCAAATACTGCCAGTTTTTACCCAGCTTTCGCTGTGCAGCCTGCGTGGACGTTAAGGTGAGGGCGAATAATATGACCCAACTGACAATGCCCAAGGTTAAATAAGGCCGCGTAATTAATTCCCGCCCTAACAACGCCAGATTATTAATGCCCAGTTCCAGTAACGCGTAGCTGGTTAAATGCAGTGTTGCCCAGGCGAAACACCATAGCCCTAACAGGCGACGTGTGCGTATCAATAATGGCTGTTTAGCGTAGCGCGCGAGTGGAGAGACCAGCAAGGTTGCCAGCAAGAATTTCAGAGCTGTCCTACCGGTAAAGTGCTGGATATCTTTGACCGGATCGGCGCCCAGAACGCCGTGATTTATCGCCCAAAATAGCCAGATAAACGGCAAAAAACCGGCAAGATGCAGGCAAACTTTCAGCCCGGTAATGTGCTTTGCGGTCAGTCGCACTTAAAAATTCTCCTGCAAATTGAGTCCGCGATACAGTGACGCAACCTCTTCGGCATAGCCGTTAAACATCAGCGTGGGCTGACGCTGTACGTCCAGAATACCGCCAGCGCCAATAAAACGCTCTGTGGCCTGGGACCAGCGGGGATGATCGACATGCGGATTCACGTTGGCATAAAACCCGTATTCATTGGGCGCGGCCAGATTCCAGGTTGTCGGAGGGCGTTCGCGTGTGAGTTTGATACTCACGATCGACTTAATGCCTTTAAATCCATATTTCCACGGCACAATTAAGCGAATGGGCGCGCCATTTTGTGGCGGAAGGGCCTTACCATAAACCCCCACGGTAAGCAGTGTGAGTGGGTGCATCGCTTCATCCAGGCGCAACCCTTCAACATAGGGATACTTCAGCCCGCCGCCAATAAAGCGATCTTTTTGTCCTGGCATTTCTTCCGGTGCGTACAGCGTTTCGAACGCGACATACTTCGCATTGCTGGTGGGTTCTACCTGCGCCAACAGTTTATGTAACGGAAAGCCAATCCACGGCACGACCATTGACCAGGCTTCCACGCAGCGCATGCGGTAAATCCGTTGCTCCAGCGGGAAACGGGTGGTCAAGGTATCGTGATCGAGAGTGAGTGGTTTGGCGACCTCACCACTGATTTTTAATATCCACGGATCGGTTTTCAGGCTACCCGCGTTGGCTGCCGGATCCGCTTTGTCGAGACCGAATTCATAGAAGTTGTTGTAGCCAGAAACTTTATCCGCTGGCGTTAAAGGAAGCGAATTTTGCCAGGCGGCGGGCTTGCTGAAATCAAGCGGCTTTCCCGCGGGCGCGGGCGGGCGGTCATTACCCTTAAACCAACTCAGAAGGTCAGCCTGCGCAGAGTGGGGTAAAGACAACGCGGCTGCGCTGATCCCTAATGCTTTCAGCACATGGCGACGCTGCATAAAAAAAGCCGACTCGTCAGTGACGTCGGCTTCTGTAAATGGACGTAATTTCTTCATAACAGACTCCCGGCTTACGCGTCATAACTGACAGGGGACGCGTAGTTAATATGGCAGGGAGTCTGTAGATGTGCCGCGAAATTTCGTTAATTAAGTGTAAATTTCTGCGCCAGGGTCTGTTACTTCACCTTCACCAGCGTACGGCCTTGCACCTGGTTATTGATGATGGCATCGGCGAACTTCGGCGCATCCGCCAGCGTAATTTCCGTTGCCGCCTGAGCATAGAACGATTCCGGCAGATCCTTAACCAAACGCGCCCAGGCTTCTGCACGGCGTGCCGGCGGGGTCATCACCGAGTCCACTCCTTGCAAACGAACGTTACGCAGAATGAATGGCATTACCGTGGTTGGCAGAGCGAAACCGCCCGCCAGACCGCAGGCGGCAACACAGCCGCCGTAGTTCATCTGCGCGAGGACTTTCGCCAGAACTTTGTCGCCAACGGTATCCACCGCGCCAGCCCACAGCTGTTTTTCCAGCGGGCGAGATTCAGCAAATTCATCGCGGCCAAGAACACGATTAGCGCCCAGGCTTTTCAGGTAGTCGTGGGTGCTTTCACGACCCGAAACCGCCGCAACCTGATAACCCAGCTTATGCAGTAACGCAACGGCCGTGCTGCCCACGCCTCCGCTGGCACCAGTGACGACAATCTCACCGTCTTGCGGACGAATTCCTGCATCTTCAAGCGCCATGACGCAAAGCATGGCGGTAAAGCCAGCGGTACCGATGACCATGGCTTTACGTCCATCCAGCCCTTTTGGCAACGCAACCAGCCAGTCGCCTTTCACGCGTGCGCGTTCTGCCAGTCCACCCCAATGATTTTCACCTACGCCCCAACCGGTCAGTAAAACCTCCTGACCCGCATGAAAACGGGGATCTTCGCTTGCACGCACGGTACCAGCGAAATCGATACCAGGAATCATCGGAAAATTACGAATGATTTTTCCCTTGCCGGTGATAGCCAGGGCGTCTTTATAGTTCAGGCTTGACCAGTGGACATCCACCGTTACATCGCCTTCCGGTAGCTGATTTTCGTCGAGGGGTTGAACGGATGCGAGGGTTTTTCCGTCCTGCTGTTCTAAGATCAAAGCCTGCATAACCTGTCCTCAATTCGTATAGTGGATTGGAAAATTAATAATGAAGACTATACTCGCTAATCAAAACATGATGCCGATTCTGCGCAATAAATTGCCAGATATACCTGATTTGGTAGTATGCCCTCACAGTTTGTATAAATTGGCGGATTTTGCGGTCAGTTTTGCATTTTAGAGTCGATTTATCACTTTCAGGCCTGTTTCATAACTGTCGGAGTTAACACAAGGATGCGATTAACGACGAAATTTTCAGCTTTTGTCACGCTGCTTACTGGGTTAACGATCTTCGTGACTCTGATCGGCTGTTCGCTGAGTTTCTACAACGCTATTCAATATAAGTTCACCACGCGCGTTCATGCGGTCGCGACGGCGATTGATACGCATCTGGTCTCCAGAGATGTCGTTGCGTTAACCCCGCAAATCGATGAACTGATGGTTTCTGTTGATATCGTGCGCATCGAACTGTTGCAGGGCGAAAACGTGGTGTATGACCACTCCCGGACCAGCAGCTACCGACCGGCAGGGACAAACAATCTCTACCGCGAGATTACCGTACCGTTGGTCAAGCATCCGGGTATGTCATTGCGTCTGGTTTATCAGGATCCGATGGGTAACTATTTCCATTCGCTACTGACCACCGCGCCGCTCACGATAGCCATTGCTTTCATTATTCTGATGCTCTTTTTGTCTGTGCGCTGGCTTCAGCGTCAGCTTTCGGGTCAGGAGCTGCTGGAGATTCGTTCCACACGTATTCTGAACGGCGAACGTGGACCGAACGTGCGGGGAACGGTCTATGAATGGCCAGCGCGTACCAGCAGTGCGCTCGATATGCTGCTGACTGAAATTCAAAATGCCCGCGAGCAACGCAGCCGCCTGGATACGCTGATTCGTTCCTATGTCGCGCAGGATACAAAAACCGGGCTAAGCAACCGCTTGTTCTTTGATAACCAACTGGCCACGCTGCTGGAAGATCAGGAAAAAGTAGGCTCGCATGGCGTTGTGATGATGGTGCGCCTGCCGGACTTTACGCTGCTGCGTGATAGCTGGGGAATCACCCTCGCGGAAGAACAAATCTCGACGCTGATCAATTTGTTGTCGACTTTTATGACGCGCTATCCGGGCGCGTTGCTGGCGCGCTACCACCGTAGCGATTTTGCTATTCTGCTGCCGCACCGTACGCTGAAAGAGGCGGAAAGTATCGCCGGGCAATTATTAAAAGCGGTAGATGCACTTCCGGCTAATAAAATGATCGATCGTGCCGATATGGTTCATATTGGCATTTGCGTTTGCCGCAGCGGTCAGTCGCCGGAGCAAGTGATGGATCATGCTGAAGCCGCCACCCGGAATTCGGTATTGCAGGGCGGAAATAGCTGGTCGGTCTATGATGACTCGCTGCCGGAAAAAGGTCGGGGCAACGTACGCTGGCGAACGCTGATCGAACAGATGCTCAGCCGGGGCGGGCCGAGAATTTATCAAAAGCCTGCAGTAACGCGTGAAGGCCGGGTGCACCATCGGGAGTTGATGTGCCGAATTTTTGATGGCAACGAAGAGGTCATTTCGGCGGAATATATGCCGATGGTCCTGCAATTTGGTCTGGCAGAAGAATATGACCGTTTGCAGATAAGCCGTCTGATCCTGCTTTTGGGCTACTGGCCGCAGGAAAATCTGGCGATGCAGACAACGGTTGAATCGCTTATTCGTCCACGTTTTCAGCGCTGGCTGCGTGATACGCTGATGCAGTGCGAAAAATCATTACGCAAACGCATAATTATTGAACTTGCTGAGGCAGATGTCTGTCAACATATCAGCCGGTTACAGCCCGTCATCAGATTGATGAATGCGCTGGGCGTGCGTATTGCCGTTACGCAGGCGGGGTTAACGCTGGTGAGCACCAGTTGGATCAAAGAGCTTAACGTTGAGTTATTGAAGCTTCATCCAAGTCTGGTGAGGAACATTGATAAGCGAACGGAAAATCAGCTTCTGGTTCAAAGCCTGGTGGAGGCCTGTTCGGGAACACCCACGCAGGTTTACGCCACGGGCGTACGTTCGCGTAGTGAGTGGCATACGCTGACAGAACGCGGAGTTGCGGGTGGGCAAGGAGATTTTTTTGCCGCATCACAACCACTTGACACTAACGTGAAAAAATATTCGCAAAGATACTCGGTTTAACCTGCCGTTTAATTTGTTTTCACGTAGAATAACGCGCGCTGTGCCTTCTGGGGGTGTGCTTGCCTGCTCGCCAGGTTGTAACAGCAAACATGCAGGTGAATGACCTTTGACAGGTTGCAAACAAAAGCGAGGAGTGCTGCTGATTTATTCAGCCCTGATGGACTCAGGCCGGTTTTGTAACAAAGGAAACGAACTGCACTAATTTTCACCGTAGCAGATGATTTTTGCGCCTTGTCGCTGCTGCGTGTGGTTGGTAAAGTAAGCGGATTTTGTTTTCCGCCCCAGCTTTCAGGATTATCCCTTAGTATGTTGAAAAAATTTCGTGGCATGTTTTCCAATGACCTGTCCATTGACCTGGGTACCGCGAATACCCTTATTTATGTAAAAGGACAAGGCATCGTATTGAATGAGCCTTCTGTTGTGGCCATTCGTCAGGATCGTGCCGGTTCGCCGAAAAGCGTGGCTGCAGTAGGTCATGATGCGAAGCAGATGCTGGGTCGTACGCCGGGCAATATCGCTGCAATTCGCCCAATGAAAGACGGCGTTATTGCTGACTTCTTCGTGACTGAAAAAATGCTCCAGCACTTTATTAAGCAAGTGCACAGCAATAGCTTCATGCGCCCAAGCCCGCGCGTACTGGTGTGTGTACCGGTTGGAGCAACTCAGGTTGAACGCCGTGCGATCCGTGAATCCGCTCAGGGCGCAGGTGCTCGTGAAGTCTTCCTGATCGAAGAGCCGATGGCGGCCGCGATCGGTGCGGGTCTGCCAGTTTCTGAAGCAACCGGTTCAATGGTTGTGGATATCGGTGGTGGTACCACTGAAGTTGCCGTTATCTCCCTGAACGGCGTGGTTTACTCCTCTTCTGTCCGTATTGGCGGCGACCGCTTCGATGAAGCCATCATTAATTATGTTCGTCGTAACTACGGTTCACTGATCGGTGAAGCGACCGCAGAACGTATTAAACACGAGATCGGTTCCGCTTATCCGGGCGACGAAGTGCGCGAAATCGAAGTTCGCGGTCGTAACCTGGCTGAAGGCGTTCCGCGTGGCTTTACCCTGAACTCTAACGAGATTCTGGAAGCTCTGCAGGAACCACTGACCGGTATCGTAAGCGCAGTAATGGTTGCACTGGAACAGTGCCCGCCGGAACTGGCGTCTGACATCTCCGAACGCGGTATGGTGCTGACCGGTGGCGGTGCGCTGCTGCGTAACCTTGACCGTCTGTTAATGGAAGAAACCGGTATTCCAGTTGTTGTTGCTGAAGATCCGCTGACCTGCGTGGCGCGCGGCGGCGGCAAGGCGCTGGAAATGATCGACATGCACGGCGGCGACCTGTTCAGCGAAGAGTAATCGGATGCAGGTTGGGTAGCCCCCGCGGGTTGCCCTTCCGCTCTGATACGAGAATACGCATAGACTATGAAGCCAATTTTTAGCCGTGGCCCGTCGCTACAGATTCGCCTTATTCTGGCGGTGCTGGTGGCGCTCGGCGTTATTATTGCCGACAGCCGCCTGGGTACGTTTAGTCAAATCCGAACGTACATGGATACCGCCGTCAGTCCTTTCTACTTTATCTCAAATGGTCCTCGTGAATTACTCGACGGCGTGTCGCAAACGCTGGCTTCGCGTGACCAACTCGAACTTGAAAACCGGGCGTTGCGTCAGGAACTGCTGCTGAAAAACAGCGAACTGCTGATGCTGGGGCAATACAAACAGGAGAATGCGCGTTTGCGTGAGCTGCTGGGATCGCCATTGCGTCAGGACGAACAAAAGATGGTGACGCAGGTCATCTCAACGGTTAATGACCCTTACAGCGATCAGGTCGTGATCGACAAAGGGAGCGTTAACGGCGTCTACGAAGGCCAGCCGGTTATTAGCGACAAAGGCGTAGTAGGTCAGGTCGTGGCGGTGGCTAAATTGACCAGCCGCGTGCTGCTGATTTGCGATGCGACGCATGCGCTGCCCATTCAGGTACTGCGTAATGATATCCGCGTGATCGCTGCGGGTAACGGCTGCACCGACGATCTTCAGCTCGAACACCTGCCGGCTAACACCGACATTCGCGTTGGCGATGTGCTGGTCACCTCGGGGCTGGGTGGACGTTTCCCTGAAGGTTATCCGGTTGCTGTTGTTTCTTCCGTTAAGCTGGACACTCAGCGCGCATATACCGTGATTCAGGCTCGCCCGACTGCGGGTTTGCAGCGTCTGCGCTATCTGCTGCTGTTGTGGGGTGCCGATCGTAATGGCGCAAACCCGATGACGCCGGAAGAAGTACACCGCGTTGCGAATGAACGTCTGATGCAAATGATGCCGCAAGTTCTGCCTGCACCAGATACCATGGGACCGCCTGCGCCAATGCCAGCACCTGCAACAGGCGTGGCTCCAGCGCCCGCAGATACCACGCCGCCACAACCTGCTCCGCGTAAGCCGGGAGGACAGTAAGTGGCAAGCTATCGTAGCCAGGGACGTTGGGTGATTTGGCTCTCGTTCCTTATTGCACTGTTGCTGCAAGTCATGCCCTGGCCGGATGACATTCTGGTTTTCCGGCCAAACTGGGTACTGCTCATCTTGTTGTATTGGATCCTGGCGCTGCCGCATCGCGTAAATGTGGGCACGGGATTTGTGGTGGGTGCCATACTGGATCTCATCAGCGGCTCCACGCTTGGCGTGCGCGCATTGTCGATGAGTATCATTGCTTATCTGGTCGCGCTGAAATTCCAGCTATTCCGAAACCTCGCGCTCTGGCAACAGGCACTGGTGGTCATGTTGTTATCACTGGTCGTGGATATTATTGTTTTCTGGGCCGAGTTTTTAGTGATCAACGTCTCTTTCAGACCTGAAGTGTTCTGGAGTAGTGTAGTGAATGGTGTGCTTTGGCCATGGCTATTCTTACTGATGCGTAAAGTCCGTCAGCAGTTTGCGGTGCAATAAGGTTGATATGAATACTCTGTATCTTGCTTCAGGTTCTCCACGTCGTCAGGAGTTGCTCGCTCAGCTTGGTGTTACGTTTGAACGACTGGTCCCTGGGATTGAAGAACAGCGGCACCCGCAGGAAAGCGCGCAGCAGTACGTTTCCCGTCTGGCGCGCGAAAAAGCGCAGGCTGGCGTAGCGCTGGCCCAGCGCGATTTGCCGGTATTGGGTGCGGATACCATCGTTATCCTTAATGGCGAAGTGTTGGAAAAACCGCACGACGCCGACCATGCCGCAGTAATGCTGCGCAAACTGTCGGGCAAAACGCATCAAGTTATGACGGCCGTGGCACTGGCCGATCGCCAGCACAGTCTGGACTGCCTGGTAGTGACGGAAGTGACATTCAGAGCACTAACCGATGAGGACATCGCGGGCTATGTTGCCAGCGGTGAACCAATGGATAAAGCAGGTGCATACGGTATTCAAGGGTTGGGTGGCTGTTTTGTCAGGAAGATAAATGGCAGCTATCACGCCGTAGTCGGCTTACCGCTGGTAGAAACGTATGAGTTGCTGACCAATTTTAACGCACTGCGTGAGAAAAGGGATAAACATGACGGCTGAATTGTTGGTAAACGTAACGCCATCGGAAACTCGGGTGGCTTACATTGATGGTGGTATTCTGCAGGAAATTCATATTGAACGTGAGGCGCGACGCGGAATCGTAGGCAATATCTACAAAGGTCGTGTAAGTCGTGTACTTCCGGGTATGCAGGCGGCTTTTGTAGATATTGGACTGGATAAAGCCGCATTTCTTCACGCTTCTGACATCATGCCGCACACCGAATGCGTGGCGGGTGAAGAACAAAAACAGTTCACCGTACGCGACATTTCTGAACTGGTGCGCCAGGGTCAGGATCTGATGGTGCAGGTGGTAAAAGATCCGTTGGGAACTAAAGGCGCACGCCTGACGACGGACATCACGCTACCTTCCCGTTATCTCGTCTTTATGCCGGGTGCTTCGCACGTTGGCGTATCCCAACGTATCGAAAGCGAAACCGAACGCGAACGCCTGAAAAAAGTGGTGGCGGATTACTGCGATGAGCAGGGTGGCTTCATCATTCGCACGGCGGCGGAAGGCGTATGTGAAGAGGATCTGGCCTCGGATGCTGCCTACCTGAAGCGCGTCTGGACGAAAGTCATGGAGCGTAAAAAACGCCCGCAAACGCGCTACCAGATGTACGGTGAATTGGCACTGGCACAGCGCGTGTTGCGTGACTTTGCCGATGCGCAGCTTGACCGTATCCGCGTCGACTCCCGTCTGACCTATGAGGCGTTACTGGAATTTACGGCGGAATATATCCCCGAGATGACCAGCAAGCTGGAACATTACAGCGGGCGACAGCCTATTTTTGATCTCTTTGACGTTGAGAATGAAATCCAGCGCGCGCTGGAACGCAAAGTTGAGCTGAAGTCCGGCGGCTATCTGATCATCGATCAAACCGAAGCGATGACCACCGTCGATATCAATACCGGCGCGTTTGTTGGGCATCGTAATCTTGATGACACTATCTTTAATACTAATATTGAAGCAACGCAGGCCATTGCTCGTCAGCTGCGTCTGCGTAACCTCGGCGGTATTATCATTATCGATTTTATCGACATGAATAATGAAGATCACCGTCGCCGGGTGCTGCACTCCCTGGAGCAGGCTCTGAGTAAGGATCGCGTAAAAACCAGCATTAACGGTTTTTCACAGCTGGGCCTGGTGGAGATGACGCGCAAACGCACACGTGAAAGCGTGGAACATGTACTGTGCAACGAGTGTCCGACCTGCCATGGGCGTGGCACGGTGAAAACGGTGGAAACCGTATGCTATGAAATCATGCGCGAAATCGTGCGCGTACACCATGCATATGACTCTGACCGTTTCCTGGTTTATGCCTCTCCGGCAGTGGCTGAAACCCTGAAAGGTGAAGAGTCACATGCGCTGGCGGAAGTTGAGATCTTTGTCGGCAAACAGGTCAAAGTACAAATCGAACCGCTGTATAACCAGGAGCAGTTCGACGTCGTCATGATGTAAATCGTGTAGTGGCACCCGCGCATGTAGGCCGGATAAGGCGCAAGCGCCGTTATCCGGCAATATTCACTCAAGGGGTGTGAGTCATATTTTTTGGTAGACAAGGAGAGGCGCGTGAGGCGATTGCCGGGGATTTTACTGCTCACTGGAGCCGCATTCGTTGTCATCGCAGCGCTGCTGGTCAGTGGACTGCGCCTTGCGTTACCTCATCTTGATAGCTGGCGTCCGGCCATTCTTGGCAAGATTGAATCCGCCACAGGTCTGCCTGTTTCCGCTAGCCAGCTTTCTGCCAGCTGGCAAAATTTCGGTCCTACGCTTGAAGCGCGTAATATCCATGCGCAGCTGAAAGATGGGGGAGAATTTTCGGTAAAACGCGTCACGCTGGCGCTGGATGTCTGGCAAAGTTTGCTGCACATGCGCTGGCAGTTTCGCGATCTCACCTTCTGGCAACTGCAGTTGCGCACCAATACGCCTATCCAGCGCAGCGAAGGCGGAGATGGGATTGAAACCGGCCATCTCAGCGATCTCTTCCTGCGTCAGTTTGATCATTTCGATCTACGCGACAGCCATATCAGCTTTATAACCCTCTCAGGTCAACGTGCTGAACTGGCGATCCCCCAGCTTACCTGGTTGAATGGTAAAAATCGGCATCGCGCCGAGGGTCAGGTCAGCCTCTCCAGCCTGACCGGACAGCACGGCATTATGCAGGTGCGTATGGATCTGCGTGATGACGAAGGGCTGTTGAATAACGGTCGGGTCTGGCTGCAGGCAGACGACATCGACGTCAAACCATGGCTGGGCAAATGGATGCAGGATAATGTCGCGCTACAAACCGCGCGTTTTAGCCTGGAAGCATGGATGACGATCAGCAAAGGCGTCGTTTCTGGCGGTGATGTCTGGCTGAAAAAAGGCGGGGCAAGTTGGCTGGGTGAAAATCGTACGCATACGCTTTCCGTCGATAATCTGACGGCGCACATCAGCCGTGAAGAGCCGGGCTGGCAATTCTCTATTCCCGATACGCGTATCACCATGGATGATAAACCCTGGCCTAGCGGGGCATTAACGCTGGCCTGGATCCCTGAGCAGGAAGTCGGTGGTGAGAATAACAAACGCAGTGATGAGCTACGCATTCGAGCCAGTAATCTGGAACTGGCCGGGTTAGAAGGACTGCGTCCGATGGCGTCTAGGCTATCGCCTGCGCTGGGTGATATCTGGCGGGCCACGCAACCCAGCGGCAAAATAGACGTGCTTGCGCTGGATATCCCGTTACAGGCGACAGAAAAAACCCGCTTCCTGTCCTCGTGGACCGATTTGGCCTGGAAACAGTGGAAGCTGCTGCCGGGGGCAGAACATTTCTCCGGTACGCTTGCGGGAAGCGTTGAAAATGGGGCGCTCACCGCCTCCATGAAACAAGCAAAAATGCCGTATGAAACCGTCTTCCGTGCGCCGCTGGAAATAGAGAACGGCGTGGCGACGCTAAGCTGGCTGAAGAATGATAAAGGCTTCCAGTTAGACGGGCGCAACATTGATGTTAAAGCGAAAGCGGTACATGCGCGCGGTGGTTTTCGCTATCTGCAACCGGCTGATGATGAGCCATGGTTGGGCATTCTGGCCGGTATCAGCACCGACGATGGCTCCCAGGCCTGGCGCTATTTCCCGGAAAACCTGATGGGTAAGGATCTGGTTGACTACCTCAGCGGCGCTATTCAGGGCGGCGAAGCGGATAACGCCACGCTGGTGTATGGCGGTAACCCGAATCTGTTCCCGTATCTGCACAATGAAGGGCAGTTTCAGGTCCTGGTGCCGCTACGCAATGCGAAATTTGCTTTCCAGCCCGACTGGCCTGCGCTAACCGATCTTAATATCGAACTAAACTTCATTAACGATGGCCTGTGGATGAAGACGGATAGCGTCAATCTAGGCGGCGTGAAGGCCAGTAACCTGACGGCTAATATTCCCGACTATGCAAAAGAAAAGCTGCTGATTGATGCCGATATCAACGGGCCAGGCAAGGCGGTTGGACCTTATTTTGATGAGACTCCGTTGAAGGATTCTCTCGGCGCCACGCTGGAACAGTTGCAAATTGACGGTGATGTGAATGCTCGCTTACATCTTGATATTCCGCTAGACGGCTCGCTGGTTACCGCCAAAGGCGACGTCAACCTGCGTAATAACAGCTTGTTTATTAAACCACTCGACAGCACGCTGAAGAATTTGAATGGTAAATTCAGCTTTATCAACGGCGATCTGAAGAGCGAGCCGATGACGGCGAACTGGTTTAATCAGCCGCTGAACGTCGACTTCTCCACCACCGAAGGGGCGAAAGCCTATCAGGTAGCCGTGAACCTGCAAGGCGACTGGCAGCCAACCCGCATGGGGATTTTACCGGCGCAGGTCAACGATGCCTTAAGCGGCAGCATGGCGTGGAATGGCAAGGTGGGTATCGATCTTCCGTATCATGCCGGGCCGACTTACGACATTGAGCTAAAGGGTGACCTGAAGAATGTAAGTAGTCACTTACCTGCTCCGCTGAATAAAGCGCCCGGTGAAGCGTTGCCGGTGAATGTTAAGGCCAACGGCAATCTGCGCAGCTTTGAACTGACCGGTAATGCTGGCAGTAAGAACCACTTTAACAGCCGCTGGCTGCTGAATCAGAAACTGACGCTTGACCGCGCTATCTGGACGTCGGAAAGCCGTACTGTGCCCGCGTTACCCGATCAGCAAGGCATTGAGCTTAATCTTCCCCCTATGGATGGCGCGCAATGGCTGGCGTTGTTCCAAAAAGGCGCAGCGGATAACGTTGGCACTAATGCCAACTTCCCACAACGCATCACCGTGCGTACGCCATCGTTATCCCTGGGCGGTCAGCAGTGGAATAATTTGAGTATTGTGTCTGAGCCTGCGAGCAATGGCTCCATCGTACAGGCGCAGGGTCGTGAAATTAACGCCACGCTGGCGATGCGCAATAATGCGCCATGGCTGGCCAATATTAAGTATCTTTATTACAACCCCAGCGCGGCGAAAGCGTCACCGGGCAACACATCAGCCTCGCCGTTTTCCGCCGTGGACAACTTCAGCTTCCGCGGCTGGCCGGACCTTCAGTTACGCTGTGCCGAGTGCTGGATGTGGGGACAGAAATATGGGCGCATTGATGCCGATGTAGCAATTAAAGGCGACACGCTAACGTTGAGCAACGGTCTGTTGGATACGGGCTTTGCCAGACTGACCACCGATGGCGTGTGGGTGAATGCGCCGGGCAAAGAGCGAACGTCACTGAAGGGTAAACTGAGCGGCAGTAAAATTGACTCCGCTGCCAGTTTCTTTGGCGTATCGACCCCGATTCGTAATTCTTCGTTCAACGTGGAGTATGACCTGCACTGGCGTAACCCGCCGTGGGATCCGGACGAAGCATCGCTGAATGGGATTTTGCGTACCCGGTTGGGCAAAGGTGAGCTTACCGAACTCAGTACCGGGCATGCGGGGCAACTGTTGCGACTGCTGAGCTTTGATGCGTTGCTACGTAAACTGCGTTTTGATTTTAGCGATACCTTCAGTGAAGGTTTCTATTTCGACTCGATTCGCAGCACGGCGTGGATCAAAGATGGTGTGATGCATACCGACGACACGCTGGTGGATGGTCTGGAGGCAGACATTGCGATGAAAGGCTCAGTGAACCTGGTCCGTCGGGAGCTGAATATGGAAGCCATTGTCGCGCCTGAAATTTCTGCCACCGTAGGGGTTGCCGCTGCGTTTGCTGTCAACCCGATTGTCGGCGCGGCGGTATTTGCTGCCAGTAAGGTTCTGGGGCCATTATGGAGCAAAGTTTCGATTCTGCGCTATCGCATCACCGGTCCGGTCGATAAACCGCAGATTAACGAAGTTCTGCGTCAGCCGCGCAAAGAAAGCCAGCAATGATTTGACGGGGGCGAGTAATTGCCCCAATCTCAGTACATAGTATTGCCGGATGGAGCAGCGCTTATCCGGCCTACAGTAGCCTAACAACGTAGGCCGGATAAGGCGTTTTTGCCGCCATCCGGCAGAATTAAATGAGTAACCAAAACGATGAGTCTGAACCTGGTAAGTGAACAATTGCTAGCGGCGAATGGCCTGAAACATCAGGATCTGTTTGCCATTCTGGGCCAACTGGCCGAACGCCGTCTTGACTACGGCGATCTCTATTTTCAGTCGAGCTATCACGAATCCTGGGTTTTAGAAGACCGCATCATTAAAGACGGCTCTTACAATATCGATCAGGGTGTTGGCGTGCGCGCCATCAGCGGCGAAAAAACAGGGTTTGCCTATGCAGACCAGATTAGCCTGCTGGCGTTGGAGCAAAGTGCTCATGCTGCCCGTACTATCGTGCGTGACAGCGGTGACGGCAAAGTAAAAACGCTGGGAGCGGTCGAGCATCAGGCGCTTTACACTTCGGTTGATCCGTTACAGAGCATGAGCCGCGAAGAGAAACTGGATATTCTGCGTCGCGTTGATAGCGTGGCCCGTGCCGCCGACAAACGCGTCCAGGAAGTAACCGCCAGCCTGACCGGTGTTTATGAACTGATCCTGGTAGCAGCGACCGACGGTACGTTGGCCGCTGATGTTCGTCCGCTGGTACGCCTGTCCGTAAGCGTACAGGTCGAAGAGGACGGTAAGCGCGAGCGCGGTGCCAGCGGTGGTGGCGGTCGTTTTGGCTATGACTATTTCCTTGGCGACCTTGATGGTGAAGTCCGTGCTGACGCTTGGGCGAAAGAAGCCGTACGCATGGCGTTAGTTAATTTGTCCGCGATAGCAGCGCCTGCTGGTACGCTGCCGGTAGTACTCGGCGCTGGCTGGCCTGGCGTTCTGCTGCATGAAGCGGTCGGTCATGGTCTGGAAGGTGACTTTAACCGCCGTGGTACCTCGGTATTCAGCGGTCACATGGGTGAGCTGGTGGCGTCGGAACTGTGTACCGTTGTGGATGATGGCACAATGGCGGACCGTCGTGGCTCTGTGGCTATTGATGATGAAGGCACACCGGGTCAGTACAACGTGCTGATCGAAAACGGTATTCTGAAAGGCTACATGCAGGACAAACTGAACGCGCGCCTGATGGGCGTCGCGCCAACGGGTAACGGTCGCCGTGAATCTTACGCGCACCTGCCGATGCCACGCATGACCAACACCTACATGCTGCCGGGGAAATCCACGCCGCAGGAAATCATCGAATCCGTTGAATACGGTATTTATGCACCTAACTTCGGCGGCGGCCAGGTGGATATCACCTCCGGGAAATTTGTGTTCTCGACGTCTGAAGCGTATCTGATTGAAAACGGTAAAGTAACCAAACCGGTGAAAGGCGCGACGCTGATTGGGTCTGGTATCGAAGCGATGCAGCAGATTTCAATGGTAGGTAACGACCTGAAGCTGGATAACGGGGTTGGTGTGTGCGGTAAAGAAGGGCAGAGCCTGCCGGTGGGCGTGGGCCAGCCGACACTGAAGGTGGATAACCTGACGGTGGGTGGTACTGCATAACATCATGATGTATGCCCGATAAGCACCAGCGCTATCGGGCATCTTTCCGGACGCGGCGTCAACGCCTTATCCGGCCAATACTCTTTTTATTTCTCTTTTCCCCGGCCGTACATCCCCTGAAAAAGCTGCGCTACATCGACAAAATACTCCGTCAGATAGTTAATCACCACCTGGACCTTGAGCGGCAGTTTGTCTTTTTCGGTATACAGCGCATAGACCGGACGCGGATCCGACTGGTAGCGGGGGAGCAGGATCTCCACTTCGCCACGATTGATCTCATTGATCACCCACATTAGCGGCACATAGGCAATGCCTGCACCCGCAGCCAGCCAGCGCACCAATGTCATCGGATCGTTAGTCACAAAACGACCCTCTGGGATCAGGCGGGTGGAAATTCCTTCCGGAGCGATAAGCTCGAATTCATTATCCGGGCGCACGCTGTATTCCAGCCACGAGTGGTTGCTGAGATCGGCGGGTTTCTCCGGGGCACCAAACTGTGCGAGATAGCTTTTAGCCGCGCAGACCACCATCGGCATGGCGCCCAGGCGACGCGAGAACAGACTGGAGTCCTGCAACGCACCGACGCGGATGACCACGTCCAGACCATCGGCGATTAAATCCGGTGCCGGGATGCCTGTTACCAGATTTACCGTCAGACCGGGGTATTCCTTCAGCATGGTCGCGGTCAATCCGGCGAGGACATTTTGTGCCATGGTTGAAGAACAACCAATGCGCAGCGTGCCGATGGGCGTGTTGTTAAAGGCATAAAGCTGCTCGTGAACATCCTGCGCTTCGTGCAGCATTCTCCGGCAGCCCTGGTAGTAAATTTTACCGGCTTCGGTCAGCCCAATGCTGCGTGTACTGCGGTTTAGCAGCTTAACCTGTAGCTCATCTTCCAGTTTGGAGACCGTCTGGCTTATCGATGAAACGCTCATTTGTAGCTGTCTTGCGGCGGCGGTGAAGGAGCCCAGTTCGACGACTTTGGCGAACACCGACATACGTTTTAATCGTTCCATTGTTCACTCTGGCTTAAAAGTGATTTAGATCACATAATATAGATAACAGCATAACAGTTACGTTAATATATTATTATTCAAATAACAGCTATGTCGCTCTCGCCTGGCTCATCCTTGCCCTTCTCTGCGGTGACATACGCTAGAAAATCTATCACCTGCACTCTCTTAAGTTACCAAGGTCAACATGAGTCTGTTTCCCGTTATCGTGGTGTTTGGTTTGTCCTTCCCACCGATTTTTTTCGAATTACTTTTGTCACTGGCGATTTTCTGGCTGGTGCGCCGGATGCTGGTTCCAACCGGCATCTATGATTTTGTCTGGCATCCGGCTCTGTTTAACACCGCGCTGTATTGCTGCCTGTTCTATTTAATAACGCGCCTGTTCGTTTGAGGTTGAAGTGAAAACACTAACAAAAAAACTCTCCCGTACGGCCACGACTCTCGTACTGGTCATTCTGGCCTTCATCGCTATTTTTCGCGCATGGGTGTATTACACCGAGTCGCCATGGACACGTGATGCGCGTTTCAGCGCGGAAGTTGTCGCTATTGCGCCGGATGTTGCGGGTCTTATTTCCAACGTTAACGTCCATGATAACCAACTGGTGAAAAAGGATCAGATTCTGTTCACCATCGATCAGCCACGCTATAAGAAAGCCCTTGAGCAGGCCGAAGCAGATGTTTCTTATTATCAGGTTCTGGCCCAGGAAAAACGCCAGGAGGCTGGCCGTCGTAACCGCCTTGGCGTGCAGGCCATGTCTCGTGAAGAGATTGACCAGTCAAACAACGTCCTGCAAACCGTATTACACCAGCTTGCGAAAGCACAAGCGACCCGCGACCTGGCAAAATTAGATCTGGAACGTACCGTCATTCGCGCACCAGCAGACGGTTGGGTCACTAACCTGAACGTTTATAGCGGCGAATTTATTACGCGTGGTTCCACAGCGGTGGCACTGGTCAAACAGCATTCTTTCTATGTGCTGGCTTATATGGAAGAAACCAAACTAGAAGGCGTTCGCCCTGGTTATCGCGCTGAGATCACCCCGCTTGGCAGTAATAATGTCTTAAAAGGCACCGTTGATAGCGTGGCGGCGGGGGTAACAAATGCCAGCAGTACGCAGGATGCAAAAGGTATGGCGACCATTGATTCAAATCTGGAATGGGTGCGCCTGGCGCAGCGTGTACCGGTGCGAATCCGCCTTGATGAGCAGCAGGGAACTCTGTGGCCTGCCGGGACAACGGCTACCGTTGTCATTACCGGTAAGCAGGACCGTGATGCAAGCCAGGAGTCCTTCTTCCGTAAAATGGCGCACCGCCTGCGCGAGTTTGGTTAATCGCGATGGGTATTTTCTCCATTGCCAATCAGCATATCCGCTTTGCGGTAAAACTGGCGTGCGCGATTGTACTGGCGCTGTTCGTTGGTTTTCACTTCCAACTTGAGACTCCGCGTTGGGCGGTGCTGACTGCAGCCATTGTGGCGGCAGGCCCGGCCTTTGCTGCCGGTGGGGAACCCTATTCAGGGGCTATTCGCTATCGCGGCATGCTGCGTATTGTCGGGACATTTATCGGTTGTATTGCCGGACTGATCATTATAATCAGTATGATCCGCGCTCCGTTATTGATGATCCTGGTGTGCTGTATCTGGGCCGGATTTTGTACCTGGATCTCGTCACTGGTGAAGATCGAGAACTCCTATGCCTGGGGGCTTTCGGGCTATACGGCGCTGATCATCGTCATTACCATTCAGGCTGAACCGCTGCTGACGCCACAATTTGCGCTCGAACGTTGCAGTGAAATTGTGATGGGGATTGTCTGTGCCATTGTGGCCGATCTGCTTTTCTCTCCCCGTTCGATAAAACAAGAGATTGATGTTGAGCTGGACAGCCTGCTGGTGGCGCAATATCAACTGATGCAGTTGTGCATTAAGCACGGCGACAGCGAGGTTGTGGATAAAGCCTGGGGCGATTTAGTCCGTCGTACGGCAGCGCTGGAAGGTATGCGCAGTAACCTGAATATGGAGTCTTCACGCTGGGGGCGTGCTAACCGCAGGCTTAAAGCATTGAACACGCTGTCGCTCACGCTTATCACGCAGTCCTGCGAAACCTATCTTATTCAGAACACCCGACCGGAACTGATTACTGATACTTTCCGCGAGTTGTTCGATACGCCGGTTGAAACGGTGCAGGATGTCCATAAACAGTTGAAGCGGATGCGTCGGGTTATTGTCTGGACTGGCGAACGTGAAACACCGGTAACGATTTATAGCTGGGCAGGTGCGGCGACGCGCTACCTGCTGCTCAAACGTGGTGTGGTGAGTAATACCAAGATTAGCGCTACGGAAGAAGAGATCTTGCAAGGTGAGCCGGTGGTGAAAGTGGAGTCTGCCGAGCGTCATCATGCGATGGTTAACTTCTGGCGTACCACGCTTTCTTGTGTGCTGGGGACCTTATTCTGGCTATGGACCGGATGGACCTCCGGCAGCGGTGCAATGGTGATGATTGCGGTCGTCACCTCGCTGGCAATGCGTTTGCCAAATCCTCGCATGGTGGCGATAGACTTTATCTATGGGACGTTGGCAGCGTTACCGCTCGGAGCGCTCTATTTCCTGGTGATTATCCCTAATACGCAACAAAGTATGCTGTTACTGTGCCTGAGCCTGGCGGTGCTGGGATTCTTTCTGGGGATTGAGGTACAGAAACGACGGCTGGGATCGATGGGGGCGCTGGCCAGCACCATTAATATCATTGTGCTGGATAACCCGATGACCTTCCACTTTAGCCAGTTCCTTGATAGTGCGCTGGGGCAGATTGTTGGCTGCGTGTTGGCGTTTATCGTCATTCTGCTGGTGCGTGATAACTCTCGCGACCGAACGGGTCGTGTATTGCTCAACCAGTTCGTGTCGGCGGCGGTTTCAGCAATGACCACCAATGTAGTCCGTCGTAAAGAAAATCATCTTCCGGCACTTTATCAGCAGCTGTTTTTGCTGATGAACAAGTTTCCCGGCGATCTGGCGAAGTTTCGCCTGGCGCTGACGATGATCATCGCGCACCAGCGCCTGCGTGATGCACCGGTACCGGTAAACGAGGATCTATCCGCATTCCATCGTCAGCTTCGGCGTACTGCCGATCACGTAATTTCAGCAGGAAATGACGACAAGCGCCGACGCTACTTTAGCCAGTTACTGGAGGAGCTCGAGGTCTACCAGGAGAAATTAATTATCTGGCAAGCACCGCCGCAGGTGACCGAGCCGGTAAAACGACTCAGTGGGATGCTGCACAAATACCAGCATGCGCTGGTCAGTAATTAAGAGTTGTAAACCGACGCTAAAAGCGTCGGTTTTTTTATGGCTATACTTACCTGAAAATGCGAGAGACCCCTGGATATTGGCGGTCTGTAGAGTAGCTGGCGTCGGGATGGTGGCTATAGATGAACATCTATACATTTGATTTTGACGAGATAGAAGATCAGGGCGATTTCTACCGCGAGTTCACGCGCACATTCGGTCTGGCCCGGGAAAAGGTTGTTGATTTGGATTCTCTGTGGGAGGTGGTGATCGGGGAAGTCTTGCCGCTGCCGCTGGAGATTGAATTTGTCCATTTACCGGACAAGCTGCGCAGGCGATACGGCGCGTTGATTTTACTGTTCGATGAAGCGGAAGAAGAGCTGGAAGGGCAGTTGCGTTTTAACGTTCGTCACTCAATGTAAGACATAAAAAAGCCCCCGGCAGGCGGGGGCAAGTCGTCGGACTTAGACGACGAGGGTTTATTTGTAGAGTTCTGCAGTAGCGTGCCAGTGAGCACCTTCACGGAGTTCGGTGACGCGATAGCTGCTGGCGCCTGCTTTTTCAGCTTTAGCGGCGATGGCCTGACGCATGTCCATTGGTGAACTACCGATCTGAGAGACGGAGACGCTACCGATGGATTGCAGATTCTGTGCTTCTTGTGAGTTCACCTGAGTAACCGCGGCGCTTGCACCGAAGGAGAGAACAGAAAGAAGGCTTAAGGTTGCAATAGTAGTTTTGATTTTCATGATATTTACCTCGTCGAATTCTTTTATTGGGGTCTGTGTTTCGTGACCCTCATCACAAAATCAAGTATACACTAATCACCCGATAAATTAATACCACGCTAATTGTTTCATTGGGTTTTGAGTATTAAGAAAATGATTTTTTATAACTCAATGGAATTAAAAAGAGCATTTCAAACAGCTTACACAAAATAAATTTAATTAAATCATGTAGATAATTGATTTTGCAAAATGTGCGTTTTTAAGGCTGCACATTCACCATGTGAATGTATTTTGATGGTTAAACGCACCATTTGTTAAATCAATAGCAGTGGAAAAGAGAAGGAGGGGGATGAAAAGAGAGTGTTTTCCCCCGCCGCGAGGCGACGGGGAGGTGGTATTACAGTTCTTGTTCGAACAGTTCCAGAATAGCTTCGTACAGATCTTTTACCGTAAAACCCTTAGCTGGGGTGGTGAAGATGGTATCGTCACCGGCAATCGTACCCAGGATACCTTCCGCTTTCCCCAATGAGTCCAGCAGACGTGCAATTAACTGAGCAGCGCCAGGGCTGGTATGAATAACCACGACCGCATCGTTATAGTCGATATCCAGCACCAGATTTTTCAGCGGACTGGAGGTCGTGGGTACGCCCAGTTCCGCCGGAAGGCAGTACACCATTTCCATTTTCGCATTGCGGGTACGCACGGCGCCAAATTTGGTCAGCATGCGTGAAACCTTGGACTGATTGATATTATCAAAGCCCTGATCCTGCAACGCGAGGACGATTTCGCCTTGAGAGCTGAACTTTTCTTCTTTAAGTAGCGCTTTAAACGCCTTTACTAATTCTTCTTGTTTTGCCGAGCTTCGCATAAGTCACCCGTAATATGGCGGTAGAAACAACATTATTGTGCATACAGATGAATTTTTATGCAAACAGTCTGCCTTGTTCAAGGCTGAAATAATGTTATGAAAGAGCGGAATTTTATCAAATTTCGTTATCAAGAAACATGCCTGCGTCACGGCTCGCAAATAAGGTTAAAAGTAAATTAAATGTTATCAAATTGATGTTGTTTTGAGAGGCGGGTAGGGTATATTGTCAGCACCTGTTGGAAAGTTGCTCTACTGTGTGGGTGGTTTTGAATTACGTAACTTAGGTTTTATTTTACGTAAGTTAAATGCATAAAAGCCAAATTTGCGTGACTACGCATTCTTGACGCGTGGTTGTTGTATTCATTGGATTTGTGAATTAAGGTCGCCGCCGCGGAGCAATAGACATTTTGCTTATCAATATAATAAGGAGTTTAGGATGAAAGTTGCAGTCCTCGGCGCTGCTGGTGGTATCGGTCAGGCGCTAGCATTACTGTTAAAAACCCAACTGCCTTCAGGTTCAGAACTCTCCCTGTACGACATCGCTCCAGTAACACCTGGTGTGGCCGTTGATTTGAGCCATATCCCTACTGCTGTGAAAATCAAAGGCTTCAGCGGCGAAGATGCTACCCCTGCACTGGAAGGTGCTGATGTGGTACTGATCTCTGCGGGCGTCGCACGTAAACCGGGTATGGATCGTTCCGACCTGTTCAACGTCAACGCCGGTATCGTGAAGAACCTGGTGCAGCAAGTTGCTAAAACCTGCCCGAAAGCGTGTATCGGTATCATCACCAACCCGGTGAATACTACCGTTGCTATCGCTGCAGAAGTGCTGAAAAAAGCAGGCGTATACGATAAGAACAAACTGTTTGGCGTGACCACGCTGGACATCATCCGCTCCAACACCTTTGTTGCGGAACTGAAAGGCAAACAACCAGGCGACGTTGAAGTTCCGGTTATTGGCGGCCATTCTGGCGTGACCATCCTGCCACTGCTGTCACAAATTCCTGGCGTAAGCTTCACCGAACAAGAAGCAGCTGACCTGACTAAACGTATCCAGAATGCGGGTACTGAAGTTGTGGAAGCCAAAGCCGGTGGCGGTTCTGCAACCCTGTCTATGGGTCAGGCTGCTGCACGTTTCGGCCTGTCCCTGGTTCGCGCATTGAGCGGCGAAAAAGGTGTGGTTGAATGTGCTTACGTTGAAGGCGACGGCCAGTATGCTCGTTTCTTCTCTCAGCCGCTGCTGCTGGGTAAAAACGGCGTAGAAGAGCGTCAGTCTATCGGCAAGCTGAGCGCGTTTGAACAAAGCTCGCTGGAAGGCATGCTGGATACGCTGAAAAAAGATATTACTCTGGGCGAAGAGTTCGTTAAGTAACGCGAAGAAAGGCCTGCGTGTATTTGTAGGCCTGATAAGCGTAGCGCCATCAGGCATTACGTACTAACTCTCTACGATACCGCCTAATAAAAACCGGAGCCAACATGCTCCGGTTTTTTTATGGTCAGTAGGCCGCCAGACGTGACGTTAATTGGTGGCCGGGTATTCCTGGATCGTTACCTGCAGCGTCAACTGTTTGTCATCACGCATCACGACAACGGAGATAACTGAACCTGGTCGAATCTCTGCCACCTGGTCCATCGTTTCCAGTGCAGACACCGCCGGTTTGTTATTGACCGAGATAATCAGATCGTTAACCTGAATGCCCGCCTGCGCTGCCGGACCATCCGGGGAAACTTCGTTAACCACAATCCCCTGAATTTGATCCATCCCGCCGCCCTGAGCGTGCAGTGGTGCAATTTCGCGACCGCTGATGCCGATGTAGCCACGAATCACGCGCCCGTCACGAATCAGCTTATCCATGATTTTGGTCGCCAACTGAAACGGAATGGCAAAGCCGATCCCTTCCGGGGTTTCGCCATCGTTGCTCTTATCAAATGACAGCGTGTTAATCCCCATCAATTCACCCAGTGAGTTGACCAGCGCACCGCCAGAGTTTCCGTGGTTGATGGAAGCATCGGTTTGCAGGAAGTTTTGCCGTCCTGTCGGGTTCAGGCCAATTCGACCGGTGGCGCTGATAATCCCCTGAGTGATGGTTTGCCCAAGGTTGTACGGGTTACCGATGGCGAGTACCACGTCACCAATGTGCGGCACGCGTTTGTTATTAATTGGGATTGTTGGCAGCCCGCCAGTGGCGTTGATTTTCAGCACCGCAAGGTCGGTTAACGTATCAGACCCCACAAGCAGCGCTTCAAATACGCGGCCGTCCTGCAATGCGACGATGATTTGGTCGGCATCGTTAATGACGTGCTTATTGGTAATGATATAGCCGCGCTGATCCATGATAACGCCTGAGCCGAGCGTGCGGATCTCAAGCTGGTTGTGCGCGGTACTGTTCATACTGCGGTTATAAACGTTCACGACGGCAGGCGCTGCGCGGCGAACCGCCGGGTTATAGCTAGCGGGCGTTTCATCTGCACTGTCGAACTGCGGTGCGGTAAGCGTATTAATTTTTCGCAGAGAGGGCATCGCGGCCAGCAGGATGGCGCCGACGATTAAACCAATCGCGACCGAACGTAAAAGCTTCACAAACATGATGGCGGCGTCATTAATAAAGGGAACGGCAGCAGCATATCACGAGTTTACCGGACATCACACGAGGGGCTGATGTCCGGTTGCATGCGTTAACGCAGGAGCAGGTAAATACTCTCGTTACCGCGCACCACCTGCAGAGCAATGATCGACGGTTTCGCTTCCAGCACTTTTCGCATTTCGGCGATTGAGTTTACGCGATCGCGGTTAACGCCAATGATAACGTCATCTTTATGCAGACCGGCCTGTGCTGCAGGGCTGCTTTTTTCTACGTTATCAATTCTGATGCCTTTGGTGCCGTCTTTTAACTGACCATCGCTGAGCGTGGCCCCTTGCAACGCAGGCGCAATCATCTCTGCGCTGGCGGACGATGATGTGCTGGTATCGAGGGTGACTTCAACCTCCAGCGGTTTACCGTTACGCAGCAGGCCCAGTTTGACCTTGGTCCCAGGTTCAGTTGTCGCAATGCGTGAACGCAGTTCGGCGAAGCTGTTGAGCGGTTTACCGTTGAGGCTGGTAATGACGTCACCAGATTTCACTCCCGCTTTTGCGGAGCCGGAGTTAGGCAGAACCTCACTGACAAACGCGCCACGCTGTACGTCCAGTTTGAACGCTTTGGCGATATCCGAGGTCATTTCGGTGCCTTTGATACCCAACAGACCGCGTTTGATTTCACCAAACTGCATCAGCTGCTGTGCCAGCGTGCGCGCCATGTTGCTCGGGATTGCAAAACCAATCCCGATGCTGCCGCCGCCGGGGGCCAGAATCGCAGTGTTAATACCGATCAGCTCACCGTTCAGGTTGAGCAATGCGCCGCCGGAGTTACCGCGGTTGATAGAGGCGTCAGTCTGAATAAAGTTTTCCAGACCTTCCAGGTTCAACCCACTGCGACCCAAGGCAGATACAATGCCGGAGGTGGCTGTTTGACCCAAACCGAACGGGTTACCCACAGCCACCGCGAAATCACCTACGCGGAGTTTGTCGGAGTCAGCAATGGCAATTTGCGTCAGGTTGCTGGGGTGCTGAATTTGTAGCAGTGCGATATCGCTCTGATCGTCGCTGCCGATAAGCTTAGCGTCGAACTCTCGGCCATCATTAAGCTGAACGCTGATTTTTTGCGCCTGATTAATAACGTGGTTATTGGTCAGAACGTAGCCTTTGGCTGCGTCAATGATGACCCCTGAGCCCAGTCCTTCAAAGGGTTGTGACGGTTGATCGGGAAGTTCGTCACCAAAAAACTTTTTGAACTCTTCCGGGACTTTCTGCCCCTGAGTGGCGGTGCCTTCAACCCTTACGCTCACCACGGCAGGTAACACTTTCTCCAGCATCGGAGCGAGGCTGGGAAGCGCAGCCTGACCGGGAACCTGGCCGGGGATAGACGCTGCGGCCGGGAATGGCGCCGAGAGAGTTAACCCGACACTTAACGCTAATGCACTCAACAGCTGGGTTTGTTTTTTCATGGATCCTGCTCTCGTACCTTGAGTAAACGGAAGATGATTCAAAACAGGTTGATGTTATTGAATTTTCGGTTAGGTCACAATGCGGCTAACGACTAAATAATAGCTGGGACAGGAAGAGAAGCGGAGGGCGCAATTGCTGCGCCCAATAAATTTCTTAACGATGTGCGGTTAGTCGCGCTTTGCGCCGCTACGCAGCAGGCCGGATGCCCCTTCAGAATAGTCACGTGGCATCTGAACCGGCGCCTGATCGTTGCCAGCTTCAGACTCTGCCAGACGGTTACGGAACGGGTTGTTTTCCGGCGACATACCCGGCAGCAGGTTGCTGGAGCTTTTCGCCATGTGCTGGTAAATCTGACGATAATCGTCCGCCATGTTATCCAGCAATTCAGCGCTGCGGGCAAAGTGGCTCACCAGCTCTTCGCGGTACTCTTCCAGCTCAGCTTTATTTTTTTCCAGTTCGTACTGCAATGCCTGCTGTTGGCGTAATTTACGATTACCAAAACGCATGGCTACAGCACCAATAATGATACCGACGACTAACCCAATTAGCGCATATTCCCAGGTCATGAACATCTCCCGTTGTCTTGTGTTTCCGTAGGGTGTTGGCTTTAGGCTCCATGCCTGCGCCTGATTATGCCACTATAACCGCTAATCCCGTAGAAGTGGAATCCCGTGTTTATATCACGTAATGTAGAACGGCCTTTTTTTCGTCAACCGTGAGCGACGGCACATCGATTCTCAAGGAATAACAATAACATCATGCAAAGCTTTTCCCCTACATCGCGTTACCAGCAAGCCCTCAACGACGGCAGTTATCAACCCGACAACGTACAACTCGAAGCCGTGAATCGACTGGAAACCATTTTCCAGGCGCTTACGACGCCAGCACGTCCTGCGCCGCAGGAGAGTGGACTGATGGCGCGTTTTGGTAAGTTGCTGGGCAAGCGTGAGTCACCGATCAACGCGCCGGTGCGTGGTTTATATATGTGGGGCGGAGTTGGGCGCGGAAAAACCTGGCTGATGGATCTGTTCTACCATAGCCTGCCGGGCGAACGTAAACAGCGTTTGCACTTTCACCGTTTTATGCTGCGCGTGCATGAAGAGCTTACTGCCTTACAGGGGCAGAGCGATCCGCTGGAAATCATCGCCGACCGCTTTAAGGCCGAAACCGACGTGCTGTGCTTCGACGAATTTTTTGTTTCTGATATCACCGACGCCATGCTGCTCGGCGGCCTGATGAAAGCGCTGTTTGCCCGCGGTATTACGCTGGTGGCGACCTCCAATATTCCGCCAGATGAGCTATATCGCAACGGTTTGCAACGCACGCGTTTTCTTCCTGCCATTGATGCCATCAAACAGCATTGCGACATCATGAATGTCGATGCCGGCGTCGATTATCGTCTGCGCACCTTAACGCAGGCGCATTTGTGGTTGTCGCCATTGAATGAGGAAACCCGCCAGCAGATGGATAAGCTTTGGCTGGCATTAGCGGGAACCAAAGGTGAACATGCGCCAACGCTGGAGATCAATCATCGTCCGATGCAGACGCTGGCCGTCGAAAACCAAACGCTGGCGGTGTCGTTTACCACGCTCTGCGTCGATGCCCGGAGTCAGCATGACTACATTGCGCTGTCGCGTCTGTTTCACACGGTGCTGTTGTCTGATGTGCCGGTCATGACCCCGCTGATGGAGAGTGAAGCGCGACGCTTTATCGCATTGGTGGATGAGTTCTACGAACGCCACGTCAAGCTGGTGGTCAGTGCGGCATCACCCCTCTATGAAATTTATCAGGGCGAGCGTCTGAAGTTTGAATTTCAGCGTTGTTTGTCGCGTTTGCAGGAGATGCAAAGCGAAGAGTATCTGAAGCGGGAACATTTAGCCGGTTAAACCTGCCGCAAATCACATAAAGGGGTCGATCTTTGACCCTGACTTCTCTATAATCTTGCGACCCCACGTTACGAGAGAGTTTTTTTCCCAAAACTTTCTATGCGCCGGCATAGGCTATTCGAAGGGGTAGGTTTGCTGGACAATGTCGTGTGAACCTCAACTGACAAAACGTTTGGGTGTTCACCAACGTGTAACTTATTTATTTGGGTAAGCTTTTAATGAAAACTTTTACAGCTAAACCAGAAACCGTAAAACGCGACTGGTATGTTGTTGACGCGACCGGTAAAACTCTGGGCCGTCTGGCTTCCGAACTGGCTCTGCGCCTGCGCGGTAAGCACAAAGCGGAATACACTCCGCACGTAGATACCGGTGATTACATCATCGTTCTGAACGCTGACAAAGTTGCTGTAACCGGCAACAAGCGTACTGACAAAGTGTACTATCACCACACCGGCCACATCGGTGGTATCAAACAAGCGACCTTTGAAGAGATGATTGCTCGCCGTCCTGAGCGTGTGCTTGAAATCGCGGTTAAAGGCATGCTGCCAAAAGGCCCGCTGGGTCGTGCTATGTTCCGTAAACTGAAAGTTTACGCTGGCAACGAGCACAACCACGCGGCACAGCAACCGCAAGTTCTTGACATCTAATCGGGATTATAGGCAATGGCTGAAAATCAATACTACGGCACTGGTCGCCGCAAAAGTTCCGCAGCTCGCGTTTTCATCAAACCGGGCAGTGGTAAAATCGTAATCAACCAACGTTCTCTGGAACAGTACTTCGGTCGTGAAACTGCCCGCATGGTAGTTCGTCAGCCGCTGGAACTGGTCGACATGGTTGAGAAACTGGATCTGTACATCACTGTTAAAGGTGGTGGTATCTCTGGTCAGGCTGGTGCGATCCGTCACGGTATCACCCGCGCTCTGATGGAGTACGACGAATCCCTGCGTGGCGAACTGCGTAAAGCTGGCTTCGTTACCCGTGATGCTCGTCAGGTTGAACGTAAGAAAGTCGGTCTGCGTAAAGCACGTCGTCGTCCTCAGTTCTCCAAACGTTAATTGTACTCTGCTTCGGCAGACGACAATTTGCGAAAAAACCCGCTTCGGCGGGTTTTTTTATCGTTATTTCTCGCCTCAGATCCACGGTAATCCGCTGATTGCCACCTCTTTTTCCCCATTTCAAGAATCGACTCACCACAAAGGTCACAAAATCTGGTAAACTATCATCCAATTTTCTGCCCAAATGTCCGGTATCGTTCATTTTTTGTTTGCATTTTGAGCAGTAATGACTTTCCCGAGTTTGGGTGACATCACTTCTGGCTGGCCACTGAGTGGCTGGTAGCAGTAAAAATTCTGAATATACCTGGAGGTTTTCATGGCTGTCGCTGCCAACAAACGTTCGGTAATGACGCTGTTTTCTGGTCCTACTGACATCTATAGCCATCAGGTCCGCATTGTGCTGGCTGAGAAAGGTGTTAGTTTCGAGATTGAGCATGTGGAGAAGGACAATCCACCTCAGGATCTGATCGACCTCAACCCGAATCAGAGCGTACCGACACTGGTGGATCGTGAGCTGACCCTGTGGGAATCTCGCATCATTATGGAATACCTGGATGAGCGCTTCCCGCATCCGCCGCTGATGCCGGTTTACCCGGTTGCGCGTGGTGAAAGCCGCCTGTACATGCAGCGTATTGAAAAAGACTGGTACACGCTGATGAACGTCATCGTGAACGGTTCTGCATCTGAAGCCGAAGTCGCGCGTAAGCGTCTGCGCGAAGAACTGCTGGCAATCGCGCCAGTATTTGGCCAGAAACCTTACTTCCTGAGCGATGAGTTCAGCCTGGTAGACTGCTACCTGGCGCCGCTGCTGTGGCGTTTACCGCAGTTGGGTATTGAATTCAACGGTGCAGGTTCGAAAGAACTGAAAGGGTACATGACTCGCGTCTTCGAACGAGACTCTTTCCTGGCTTCTCTGACTGAGCCTGAACGTGAAATGCGTCTGGGCCGGGGTTAACCTGTATGGATTTGCCACAGCTAACACCACGCCGTCCGTATCTGCTGCGCGCGTTCTATGAGTGGTTGCTGGACAACCAGCTCACGCCGCATCTGGTGGTGGATGTGACGCTCCAGGACGTGCAGGTTCCAATGGAATATGCGCGTGACGGGCAAATTGTTCTGAATATTGCACCGCGTGCGGTGGGCAACCTGGAACTGGCTAACGATGAAGTGCGCTTTAACGCGCGCTTCGGTGGTGTGCCGCGTCAGGTGTCTGTGCCGTTGGCTGCCGTTCTGGCAATTTATGCACGTGAAAATGGCGCCGGTACGATGTTTGAACCGGAAGCCGCCTACGACGAAGATGTTGCCAGCTTAAATGATGACGACAACGACACGTCTGGTTTTGAGAGTGAAACGGTCATGTCGGTCATTGATGGCGATAAACCTGATAATGGCGACGACAACGATCCGGATGATACTCCGCCACCGCCTCGCGGTGGGCGTCCAGCGCTGCGCGTAGTGAAATAAGTAGTGAAATAAAAAACAGGCCCTTTGGGGCCTGTTCTGTTTTCTGGCTTTGGTATCAATAAAACAGCGCGATGGTGGCTACCATATTCACCACAAATCCTACTGCCATCGGGATTGCTGTACGTTTTACCACTTCAAAGGGCGATACGCCGGCAATACCCGATGTCACGACAATTACAGCGGTTATGGGTGACACCGCGCGGGCAAGCGTAGTGGCAAAATGCATCGGCATAATCATTACTACCGCAGGAATATGCAGCCCGGCGGCAATATCCGGAATGAGGCTGGCAAAAGACATAAACGGCGCGTTGCCTGACCCCATGACGATTGCGCAGGCGGCGATGACCACCGCCATGATGATCATCACGCCGATACCGCCAAGACCGGAATGCTCTGCGCCTTTTATTACGGCATCGACAGTCCCGATAGTCGTCAACCCTTTCGCAAAGATTTCACCGGCGACCACCAGGGTGACAACGTTGGCAAACTGCGTCCCCATGCCGTCAAAAAAAGCCTGCACATCATCCATCGTTTCGCGCAGATTATGTTTATGCAGGAATTCAACAAACATAGTCAGCGTCATGCTCATCAACATTACCACCACCAGATTCAACTCTGCTTTCATTAGCCCCATTTGTGCAAGGGCAAGCGAGCCCAGCATCAGGATCAGCGGCATCACCGGCAAAATGGCGTAATAGAGCGGGGGTACGTTTTCCAGCGTCTTTTGTTCCGCAAATCCGTTACTTTCCGGTGCGGCTTTTTTATCAAATTGACGCTGAACGAAAAAATGCGCAATGGCGACGGCGACAATGACACACGACGCGACGGGCAACTGGTATTGAAAGAAATAGGTGGCGATTTTCATGCCCGCGACCTGCGCGGCAAAAATAGAGTTGGTTTCCAGAATGCCCCATTCAATCGACATCGAAGTGGCAATGACCGCAACAGCGGATAAACGGCTTACGCCAAGACTAACCAGCGTTGGGAACAGCGTCACCATCAGCAACATACCTAACCCGGATGCGCTGGTAATGAACTGCGCCATGATCTGACCAATCACATAGGTGGCGGCAAGCACTACATAGGGGGAGCGGATTAGCTTGAGCGGGCGACTTAACAGGCTAACCATCGCTCTGCTGGCCCCCATTCTGTCCATATAACGGGCATAACCGCCCACCGCCATGATTGATAACCCCAGTCCGGCCGCGCGGTTGGAGAGCATACGCAAAATTTCATTGTAAATATCGACCAGTAGATAGCCACTGCTTTTGTCGTTAGCGACCAACGCGCCGTAGCCCAGCCAGACGCCGCAGATCATCAGGAAGATCCCGGCGGCGGCCAGCACGACCTGCGGTTTGTAGTTTTTGAGGATCAGGTAACCCATCGTTAATAAAACGATGACAGAGATAATGATGCCGAACATTGTTTCACTCCATGCCAGAGAAGAAGATAAATCCGGTAATAATGCTGTTGTCAAAACGGATGTTATATTTTTCTGGGCATTTTTTATGGAGTGAATATCTTATTTTTAATTCGATGATGTAATTATTTATCGTTATAAAATAGAAGGTTATGATAAATAATCACGTTCATATTCATAATTTTCATGAAGCTATTTAACTCCATTCAATTAAAGTGAGGCAGAAGATACTCGCTTAAAATAATATTGCTGTTACGTATATTATCAATAAGCCAGCCGGATCAGATCGTCCATCATTTCACCCTGCTTTCGATCCTGTGTTAGGATAAACCCGCTGTTGTTTGTCACCACGACTTAGCTGAATGGACCCTATGAACGCATTTGATTCGCAAGCTGAAGACTCTCCATCCACCATTGGCCGTAGCTTACGCAATCGCCCGTTGGCGCGTAAAAAACTGTCTGAAATGGTTGAAGAAGAACTGGAGCAGATGATTCGTCGTCGGGAATTTGGCGAGGGCGAACAGTTGCCGTCTGAGCGGGAGCTGATGGCCTTCTTTAACGTGGGCCGTCCTTCTGTACGAGAAGCGCTGGCCGCGTTAAAACGCAAAGGTCTGGTACAAATCAACAACGGCGAGCGCGCCCGCGTTTCGCGTCCTTCAGCTGATACCATCATCAGCGAGCTGTCTGGTATGGCGAAAGATTTCCTCGCACATCCCGGTGGCATTGCCCACTTCGAGCAGTTGCGACTGTTCTTTGAATCCAGCCTGGTACGATACGCCGCCGAACATGCGACAGATGAGCAAATCGACAGACTGGCTAAAGCACTGGAGATCAACAGCCAGTCGCTCGATGACAATACGTTGTTCATCCGCTCGGACGTTGATTTTCACCGTGTACTGGCTGAGATCCCGGGTAATCCTATCTTTATGGCTATCCATGTTGCGCTGTTAGACTGGCTGATTGCCGCCCGTCCGACCGTCGCCGATCAAGAGTTGTATGAGCACAACAACGTGAGTTATCAGCAGCATATCGCTATTGTCGACGCAATTCGCCAGCGCGATCCTGAAGAAGCTGACCGCGCACTGCAAGAACACCTCAACAGCGTTTCCGCGACCTGGCACGCCTTCAGCAAAAGTAAAAAGCTGCGTAAGTGATTGCGATCCCGACGATCGTTTAAACACAAAATCATTCAAGTTGCATCAAGGCGGCAAGAGAGCGAGTTCCCTGGAGCATAGATAACTATGTGACAGGGGTGAGCGAACGCAGCTAACGCAGAGGCGGCTCGAAGGATGAAGTGTTTAGTGAAGTAGATCGCACTATAAGCGTTCTGTATTGTATTGCTGCTTATTTGATCTGGTATAACAGGTATAAAGGTGTGCAGTTAGATAACACTAATCATCGTCAGAGGTCGTTATGGCAAGAGATTTAAAAGGCGTAATGCCAGCGTTGTTAACCCCATTCGATAACCAACAGAGACTGGACATCGAGAGTTTGCGCCGCCTGGTGCGTTTCAACATTGGTCAGGGTGTAGACGGGCTCTATGTCGGTGGCTCAACGGGTGAGGCCTTTGTCCAAAACCGCGTTGAAAGAGAGCAGGTACTGGAAATTGTTGCCGAAGAGGCGAAAGGTAAGGTGACGCTGATCGCCCATGTTGGCACGGTGAGTACTGAAGAGAGCCAACAGCTGGCGAGTGCGGCACATCGTTACGGCTTTGATGCTGTTTCGGCCGTTACACCGTTTTACTATCCGTTCAGCTTTGAAGAACATTGCGATCACTACCGCGCAATTATTGATTCCGCTGATGGTTTACCGATGGTGGTCTATAACATTCCGGCGCTGAGTGGCGTAAAACTGACGCTGGATCAAATCAACACACTGGTGACGCTGCCAGGTGTTGGCGCACTGAAGCAAACTTCGGGCGATCTCTATCAGATGGAACAGATCCGCCGCGCTCATCCCGATCTGGTGCTTTATAACGGCTATGACGAGATCTTTGCTTCCGGACTGCTTGCGGGCGCAGATGGCGGTATCGGTAGCACTTACAACATCATGGGGTGGCGCTATCAGGGAATTGTGAAAGCGCTCAAAGAAGGTGACATCCGCACGGCGCAAAAGCTGCAAACCGAGTGCAATAAGGTTATCGATCTGCTTATTAAGGTTGGCGTATTCCGCGGTCTGAAAACAGTACTGCACTATATGGATGTGGTTTCTGTCCCACTGTGCCGTAAACCCTTTGCCCCGGTAGATGAACACTATCTGCCGGAACTGAAAGCGCTGGCAAACCAACTGCTGGCGGAAAAGGCGTAATCACGGGTAGCCGGGGGCGCTTCGCTTGCCCGGCCTGGATCTTCGACCGTAGGCCGGGTAAGGCAAAGCCACCACCCGGCACAACAACAAAAATCGTCGGGAGAGTAAAATGAGTACTTCTACCCAGAACATCCCGTGGTATCGCCATCTCAATCGGGCACAATGGCGGGCATTTTCCGCCGCCTGGCTGGGATATTTGCTTGATGGTTTCGATTTTGTGTTAATCGCCCTGGTGCTGACAGAAGTGCAGGGCGAATTCGGACTGACGACGGTGCAGGCTGCCAGCCTGATCTCGGCCGCCTTTATCTCCCGTTGGTTTGGCGGGTTAATGCTGGGGGCAATGGGCGACCGCTACGGACGCCGCCTGGCAATGGTCACCAGCATCATTCTGTTCTCTGTGGGAACGCTGGCCTGCGGTTTCGCGCCGGGCTACACCACCATGTTTATCGCCCGCCTGGTTATCGGTATGGGAATGGCCGGTGAGTATGGCTCCAGCGCAACCTATGTTATTGAAAGTTGGCCTAAACACCTGCGAAACAAAGCCAGTGGTTTCCTGATTTCCGGCTTTTCCGTTGGTGCCGTGATCGCCGCCCAGGTTTACAGTCTGGTGGTCCCGGTCTGGGGATGGCGCGCGCTGTTCTTCATCGGCATCCTGCCAATTATCTTCGCCCTCTGGCTGCGTAAAAATATTCCGGAAGCGGAAGACTGGAAAGAGAAACACGAAGGCAAAGCGCCAGTGCGCACGATGGTGGACATTCTCTACCGGGGCGAGCATCGGGTAATTAATATTCTGATGACGCTCGCCGCTGCAACTGCGCTGTGGTTCTGCTTTGCTGGCAACCTGCAAAATGCGGCTATCGTGGCGGTTCTTGGACTGATATGCGCGTTTATCTTCATTAGCTTTATGGTGCAAAGCAGCGGGAAACGCTGGCCGACGGGCGTGATGCTGATGGTGGTCGTGCTATTCGCCTTCCTGTACTCGTGGCCGATTCAGGCGCTGTTGCCAACCTATCTGAAAACCGAACTGCTGTACGATCCTTCCACGGTGGCCAGAGTGCTCTTCTTTAGCGGCTTTGGTGCGGCGGTCGGTTGTTGCGTCGGCGGTTTTCTTGGTGACTGGCTGGGCACGCGTAAAGCTTATGTCTGCAGTCTGTTGGCCTCGCAGTTGCTGATTATTCCGGTGTTTGCGATAGGCGGTTCAAACGTCTGGGTACTGGGTTTGCTGCTGTTTTTCCAACAAATGCTCGGCCAGGGGATCTCCGGGATCTTACCAAAACTGATTGGCGGCTATTTCGATACCGATCAGCGTGCGGCGGGATTGGGCTTCACCTATAACGTGGGCGCACTGGGCGGGGCTTTGGCACCGATCATCGGCGCACTGATTGCCCAACGTCTGGATCTGGGTACCGCGCTGGGATCGCTCTCTTTCGGCCTGACATTTGTAGTGATCCTGCTGATTGGTCTTGATATGCCGTCCCGTGTACAGCGCTGGCTGCGTCCTGAAGCGTTGCGTACGCATGATGCCATTGATGGTCGACCGTTTAGCGGTGCCGTGCCGTTCGGCGGTGACAAAAGCACTATGGTGAAATCCAAAAGTTAATCCAGTTGCCCGGTGCTGAACCGGGCAATAGCCGTAAGGGAAGAATATGTCGTTCTTTGAGCTACAGAGCGCCACCACGATGCATGAGGCGGCGTCATGACCACATTGGCGATTGATATTGGCGGCACCAAATTGGCTGCCGCGCTGATAGACAACAATCTGCAAGTCCGCGAGCGGCGTGAACTTCCGACGCCTGCCAGTAAAACGCCGCAAGCGCTGCGCGCCGCGTTACAAACACTGGTTGCACCGCTACAGGGGCGTGCTAATCGGGTGGCGATCGCCTCGACGGGGATTATCCGTGAGGGGGCTTTACTGGCGCTGAATCCGCATAACCTCGGCGGGTTGATGCATTTTCCGCTGACACAAACGCTGGAACAAATCACCGGCCTGCCGACGCTGGCCGTCAATGACGCACAGGCAGCGGCGTGGGCTGAGTACCATGCGCTTGGTGGTGAGTACCGCGATCTGGTGTTTATTACCGTCTCCACAGGCGTTGGCGGGGGAGTCGTCAGCGGTGGGAAACTGCTGACTGGAGTCGGCGGTTTGGCTGGGCATCTGGGACATACGCTGGCCGATCCGCATGGGCCTGTTTGCGGCTGCGGGCGTGTGGGCTGCGTTGAGGCGATCGCATCCGGTCGTGGAATAGCGGCGGCTGCCGAAGGCGCGCTTGCCGGATGCGACGCCAAAACTATTTTTAGCCGTGCCGGGCAGGGGGATGAGCAGGCAAGCCGGTTGATCCATCGCTCAGCGCGTACTTTGGCAAGGCTTGTTGCCGATGTGAAGGCCACGACTGATTGTCAGTGCGTGGTCATTGGCGGCAGCGTTGGGCTGGCTGAAGGGTATCTGGCGCTGGTGGAACATTATCTGGCACAAGAGCCTTTGGCCTATCACGTGGAATTGCTGGCGGCGCATTACCGTCATGACGCTGGATTACTGGGGGCCGCGCTGTTGGCCCAGGGAGAATGATGATGATATCAGATGCGTTGAATTCACTGCCTTCTGCCGGATTACATCCGGTCTTGCAGCAGGCGTTAACGCTTGCCATTGCGGCGAATCCGCAGGAGAAGACGCCTGGGCGCTACACGTTGCAGGGCGAGAATATTTTTATGAATGTCATGCAATTTACAACGCAGAGCCCAGAGCATAAGAAAGCGGAGCTGCATCAGCAGTACATTGATATTCAGATGCTGTTGTCCGGCGAAGAACGGATTCTGTTCGGGATGACAGATTCTGCTCGTCACTGTGAAGAGATGCACATCGAGGATGATTATCAGCTGTGCAGCCAGATTGCCGATGAACAGGCTATGGTACTGAAGCCGGGAAAATTTGTGATTTTTATGCCGGGCGAGCCGCATAAACCGGGTTGTGTGGTGCAGGCCCCGATGGACATCAAAAAAGTGGTGATCAAAGTCCGCGCCAGCTTATTACAAGCTTGAGAATGAGAGACTGTGTCGGATGGCAGGGCTAACGCCATCCGACATGGAATGTAACGACCTAGCGCTTAAACGTCACCGTTTCTGGCTGCGTCAGATGCAGTGTGGTTTGGCTTGGGACCGTCTCGGCAATGACTCGACCATGACGAATGGAATAACGGGCAGGCGTCTGGCGACGAACCGCGTCAAACCCATTTTCTGCAGGCAAAATCACCAGATTCGCAGAATTCCCCACGTTCAGACCGTAGTCCTGCAGGTGCAGGGTTTTCGCGCTGTGGGTGGTGACCAGGTTCAACCCATCGTTAATTTGTCCGTATCCCATCAGCTGGCACACGTGTAATCCCATATGCAGCACCTGCAGCATATTCGCAGTGCCCAGCGGATACCACGGATCGAAGACGTCATCATGACCGAAGCAGACGTTGATATCCGCTTCCAGCATCTCTTTGACGCGCGTAACACCACGACGCTTAGGATAAGTGTCAAAGCGCCCTTGCAGGTGAATATTCACCAGTGGATTTGCGACAAAGTTAATGCCGGACATTTTCAACAGGCGGAAAAGACGGGAAGCATACGCGCCGTTGTAGGAATGCATCGCCGTGGTATGGCTGGCGGTCACGCGCTCGCCCATATTGTAGCGATGCGCCAGCGCCGCAACGGTTTCAACAAAGCGGGATTGCTCATCATCGATTTCGTCACAGTGCACGTCGATAAGTTTGTCGTATTTTTGCGCCAGAGCGAAAATCTTATGCAGCGACTCTACGCCATATTCACGCGTGAATTCAAAGTGCGGGATCGCGCCAATGACGTCGGCGCCCAGACGCACGGCTTCCTCCAGGAGCGCTTCACCGTTGGGATAAGAAAGAATGCCTTCTTGCGGGAACGCGACAATCTGTAGCTCTACCCACGGAGCGACTTCTTGCTTCACCTCCAGCATGGCTTTTAGCGCCGTCAACGTAGGGTCGGAAACGTCAACGTGAGTACGGACATACTGGATGCCGTTGGCCATCTGCCACTTCAGGGTCTGCATGGCGCGCGCTTTGACGTCTTCGTGAGTGAGCATTGCCTTACGTTCAGCCCAGCGTTCAATGCCCTCAAACAGCGTACCAGACTGATTCCAGCTCGGCTCGCCCGCGGTTTGCGTAGTGTCCAGATGGATATGTGGCTCAACGAACGGTGGGATAGCCAGACCGCCTTCAGCATCAAGCACTTCACCCTGTGGTAACGTCGCTGCGTCTTGAGGCTCAATACGGCTAAAGCGCCCGTTTTCAATCGTGATTTGCCATAACCCTTCACGTCCCTGTAAACGCGCCTGATGAATGGTGATGTTATTATTCTGCATGGCTGACCTCCGGGGATTTAGCAAGGCTGCGATTGAAAAGTGGATTCAGCAGGATATAGCTGAATACGCCGCCGAGTACGGCATTGACGGGCACGATGCCGGGAATATAGTGGCCTGCGGCAATGCCCAGTGCAACGGACAGGATCGCTATCCAGTTTACGGAAATAAATTGCGCTTTGCTGAAGTCGGCATAGCGGCTATGGTTCAGCAGATAGTCGGCGATGATCACCCCGCCAATCGGGGGAATCGCTGCCGACAGAAATGTCAGCCAGCCGACAAAGTTATTGTAAAGCCACAGCGCGCACAGTGTGCCAATAATACCGTTAGCCACCGACAGCGTACGGCTGGAAAGGCCGGTAATATTGGCAAATCCCAGGCCCGATGCGTACAGCGCATTATCGTTGGTGGTCCAGATATTCAGACCAAGAACGATGATTGCGGGCAGCAGCAGTCCCTGGGCAATCATCACGTCAGAGATATCCGCCTGTCCAACCGCAGCCGCGCCCGCAGCGCCGAAGATGAACATCAAGGAGTTGCCAAGGAAAAACGCCACCATGGCGATCAGCACCGCGCCTTTGGCGTTGCGGCCAAAACGGACGAAGTCAGCGGTTAACGTCCCTGCGCTGACAAACGAGCCGACTACCAGCGCCAGTGCGGTGGAGAAATCCAGCGGCGTTTGCGGCACTATCGCTTTTAAATGCTCCAAACCGCCGACATCGCTCACCGCCAGCCAGACGGAGTAGCTGCCAAGAACAACGATGGCAGGTACGGCGATGATTGATAAAACGGTCAGCGCTGAGATGCCAAAAAAGATGGTCAGGGTCATCAACAGACCGGAAACCGCAATCAGGATATTGACGTCAATTCCCGTCGCTTTGCCAACCGGGATAGCAAACATGGCCACACCAACGCCAAACCAGCCTACCTGTGTGCCGCCTAACAGCAGAGAGGGAAGCCATGAACCTTTCACACCAAATGAGTAACGCGCCAGAAGGTGGGTTGAGAGCCCTGTTTTTGCGCCGATAAAACCGAGAAATGCAGTGTAAATACCGAGGAGAAGATTACCGAAGAGAACTGCCAGGAAGAAATCATTATAAGAAAGACCGGTACCGAGTGTGCCACCGGTCCACATACTGGCGGAAAAGAATGTGAGTCCCAACATGACAAATGTTAGTGGAACTACGCCTTTTCGCGCCGCCAGAGGGACGGGGCCCTGGCTATAATTGTTGTCTTGCGACACAACGCCTCCATGAATTTTGCCCAAAAAATCCGCCGCATAATATACAGTTCTCAACGTAAAGCAAACGTTTTCGTCTGATTTTTACATGGTTATTATTCATGATGTTGATCTGTTTGGGGTGTTAAGGTTATTTGCCCTGTTTACTAAACGTGTTGTCAGACTGGCTTAATCGGCAGGTTTGGCGGTATGCGGCAGGAATTTGGCATCTCACCCACCAGAGCAGATGAGATGCCTTAAGAGGCTGTATTACACTTCCAGGTAGTTCAGGATACCGTCTGCCGCTTTACGACCTTCGGCAATCGCGGTGACTACCAGATCCGAACCGCGCACGATGTCGCCACCGGCGAAGATTTTCGGGTTGCTGGTCTGGAAGGCGTTGTCGCTGCGCTCTGGAGCAATAATGCGGCCCTGAGAATCCAGTTCGACGCTGTGTTTTGCCAGCCACTCCATACTGTGCGGACGGAAGCCAAACGCCAGTACCACCGCATCTGCCGGAACAACGTGTTCGGAACCGGCGACGATCTCCGCACGGCGACGGCCCTTCGCATCCGGTTCACCCATTTCGGTACGCGCCATTTTCACACCGCATACCTTACCGTTGGCGTTCACTTCCACGCCTAAAGGCTGGACGTTGAACTGGAATTCGACGCCTTCTTCACGCGCATTTTTCACTTCGCGTTTGGAACCCGGCATGTTCTCTTCGTCACGACGATAAGCGCAGATGACATGTGCTGCGTTCTGGCGAACCGAGGTCCGCACGCAGTCCATCGCGGTATCGCCACCGCCGAGAACGACGACGCGTTTGCCTTCCATGCTGATGTACGGCTCGTCGCTGCTTTCGCCAAAGCCCATCAACTGTTTGGTATTGGCGATCAGGAACGGCAGGGCATCAAACACACCGGAAGCGTCTTCGTTTTCCAGCCCACCGCGCATCGACTGATAGGTACCTACGCCAAGGAACACGGCGTCATAATCTTTCAGCAGATCGTCAAGCTGTACATCGCGGCCCACTTCCACGTTCAATTTGAACTCAATGCCCATATCGGTGAAGATTTCACGACGGCGGGTCATCACCTCTTTTTCCAGTTTGAAGGCTGGAATACCGAAGGTCAGCAGACCGCCGATTTCCGGGTGGCGGTCAAATACCACCGCCTTCACGCCGTTGCGGGTCAGCACATCAGCACAGGCCAGGCCTGCCGGACCGGCACCGATGATCGCCACGCGCTTGTCGGTTTGACGCACGCCGGTCATATCCGGGCGCCAGCCCATTTCGAATGCTTTATCGTTGATATAGCGCTCGATGTTACCGATAGTCACCGCGCCGAACTCATCGTTCAGCGTACAGGATCCTTCACACAGACGATCCTGTGGGCACACGCGGCCACAGACTTCCGGCAGAGTGTTGGTCTGGTGCGACAGTTCTGCCGCTTCAAAAATACGCCCCTCGTTCGCCAGTTTCAGCCAGTTCGGGATGTAGTTATGCACCGGGCACTTCCACTCGCAGTACGGGTTACCGCAGGACAGGCAGCGGTCTGCCTGTGCTTTGGCCTGGCCTTCGGAAAACGGCTCGTAGATCTCGATAAACTCGATCTTACGGATCTTCAGCGGCTTCTTAGGCGGATCAACGCGCTGCAGGTCGATAAATTGGTATACGTTCTGACTCATTGCTGCTACCCCTTACTGCGCCTGCACACGCAGCTCTGCTGCGCTACGACTACGGTGACCCAACAGTGCTTTCACATCACTGGATTTTGGTTTTACCAGCGCGAATTTCGCCGAGAATGCTGGCCAGTTAGCCAGGATCTCTTCGCCGTGTGAAGAGCCGGTATGCTGTACGTGCTCGGTAATCAAACCGCGCAGGTGTTCCTCGTGGATAGCCAGCGAGTCCACGTTCAGCACTTCTACCAGTTCCGGGTTCACGCGTTTGCGGAACTCACCGTCTTCGTCGAGCACGTAGGCGAATCCGCCCGTCATACCCGCTCCGAAATTGACGCCCGTTTTTCCGAGAATACAGACGATGCCGCCGGTCATATATTCGCAGCCGTTGTCGCCAATACCTTCAACCACGGTGATTGCGCCGGAGTTACGTACTGCAAAGCGCTCACCTGCACGACCCGCGGCAAACAGGCGGCCACCGGTGGCGCCATACAGACAGGTGTTACCAATGATGCTCGCCTCATGGCTACGGAAAGCAGAGCCAACCGGAGGACGCACTGCCAGCAGACCGCCCGCCATACCTTTACCGACATAGTCGTTGGCATCACCGGTCAGATACAACTCCACGCCGCCCGCGTTCCACACGCCGAAGCTCTGGCCTGCGGTACCGCTGAAGTGCGCTTTGATTGGGTCAGACGCCAGCCCCTGATCGCCATGCGTTTGCGCGATATAGCCCGACAGCGACGCGCCAACGGAACGGTCGGTGTTGCGGATATCGAACCAGAAGGTTTTACTCTGGCGCTCGTCGACAAACGGTTTCGCTTGCTGTAACAACTGAGCGTTCAGCACGCCGTTATCAAACGGCGGGTTGTTCTCGGTGCAATGCAGCGCTTTACCCGGATGCGGTTCGGCGGTTTCCAGCAGACGAGACAGCTCCAGTTTCTGTTGCTTGGCGGTAAACCCTTCCAGCTCTTTGAGCAGGTCGGTACGACCAATCAGATCCACCAGACGCTTCACACCCAGTTGCGCCATCAGCTCACGGACTTCGCGGGCGATAAATTCAAAGTAGTTAGTCACTTTGAACGGCAGGCCGTGATAGTGATTCTTACGCAGTTTGTCATCCTGAGTCGCCACGCCGGTTGCGCAGTTGTTCAGGTGGCAAATACGCAGGTATTTACAGCCCAGCGCCACCATTGGACCGGTACCGAAGCCGAAGCTTTCCGCACCCAGAATCGCCGCTTTAATGATATCGACACCGGTTTTCAGACCGCCATCAACCTGCAGGCGAATCTTGTGACGCAGACCGTTAGCGACCAGCGCCTGCTGGGTTTCCACCAGACCGAGTTCCCACGGGCAGCCCGCATATTTCACCGAGGAGAGCGGGCTTGCGCCGGTACCGCCATCGTAGCCAGCAATGGTGATCAGATCCGCATAGGCTTTCGCCACGCCTGTGGCGATGGTGCCAACGCCTGGTTCGGAAACCAGCTTCACGGAGATCATCGCTTTCGGGTTGACCTGTTTGAGGTCGAAAATCAGCTGCGCTAAGTCTTCGATAGAGTAAATATCGTGGTGCGGCGGCGGGGAGATCAGCGTCACGCCCGGTACCGAATAGCGCAGTTTGGCGATGTACGGGGTGACTTTATCACCCGGTAACTGACCGCCTTCGCCAGGTTTCGCGCCCTGAGCGACTTTAATCTGGATGACATCGGCGTTGACCAGATACGCCGGGGTTACGCCAAAGCGACCGGAAGCAACCTGCTTAATGCGCGACACTTTATTGGTGCCATAGCGCGCCGGGTCTTCGCCGCCTTCACCGGAGTTCGAGTTGCCGCCGATGCTGTTCATGGCTTCGGCCAGCGCTTCGTGTGCTTCGGGGCTTAATGCGCCGATGGACATAGCTGCGGTATCAAAGCGTTTAAACAGTTCGGTCGCGGGTTCTACTTCGCTAATGCTTACGGCTTCATCGCCAGGCGTTATCGCCAGCAGATCGCGCAGCGTGGCCGCCGGACGCTCATTGACCAGCTTGGCATATTCCTGATAGTCGCTGTACTCGCCGCTTTGTACCGCCTGTTGCAGCGTGCGCACCACGTCCGGGTTGTAGGCATGGTATTCGCCGCCGTGGACGTATTTGAGCAAACCGCCCTGGCTGATAGGTTTACGTGCCAGCCATGCATGTTTGGAGAGGTTCAGCAGATCCTGCTGGAAGTCGCTAAACCCTGCGCCGCTGATGCGGCTGACCACGCCCTGGAAGCACAGCGCCACGACATCATCATGCAGACCAACGGCTTCAAACAGCTTCGAGCAGCGGTAAGAGGCAATGGTCGAGATGCCCATTTTGGACATGATTTTGTACAGACCTTTGTTGATGCCGTTACGGTAGTTCAGCATCACGGTCCGGTAATCTTTGGCAATCGCCTGAGTGTCGATCAGTCGTCCCAGCGTTTCATACGCGAGATACGGATAAATGGCCGTCGCGCCAAAGCCGAGCAGGACAGCAAAATGGTGCGGGTCGCGGGCACTGGCGGTTTCAACGATGATGTTGGCGTCGCAACGCAGACTTTGTTCTACCAGACGCGTTTGCACTGCGCCTACGGCCATCGGTGCCGGAACCGGCAGGCGGTTTTTCGCGATGTTACGGTCAGAGAGCACCAGCAGCACCGTACCGTTACGCACCATCTGTTCCGCCTTATCGCACAATGCCTTGACGGTCTCTTCGAGGGTGGTTTCGGTCACGTCGAAGGTGATATCGAGACGGTCGGCGCGGTAATGCTCCTCTTTCATGGTGGTGAGCTGGGTGAAATCGGAGTACAGCAGGATCGGCGATTTAAAGCTCAGGCGGTGTGCCTGACCTTCGGCTTCGCAGAAGACGTTCATCTCACGACCGATGCTGGTGGCCAGCGACATAACGTGCGCTTCACGCAGCGGGTCGATCGGCGGGTTAGTCACCTGCGCGAACTGCTGGCGGAAGTAGTCATAAATGATGCGTGGCTGGCTTGAGAGCACCGCAAACGGGGTATCATCACCCATTGAGCCGACCGCTTCCTGACCGTTTTCACCGAGCACGCGGATCACGGAATCCAGCTCTTCGGCGCTGTAGTTAAACTGTTTCTGATAGCTGGCGAGCGTGTCATCGTCCAGTTCGCGGCTGCCGACCTGATCGTCAGCGAGGTCTTCGAACGGCACCAGACAGCGGACGTTCTTCTCCATCCACTCTTTGTACGGATGGCGGCTTTTCAGATCGTCATCGGTTTCGGCGGAGTGCAGAATGCGCCCGCTGCGGGTATCGATAACCATCAGCTCGCCAGGGCCGACGCGACCTTTCTCGACGACTTCATCCGGCTGATAATCCCAGATCCCAACTTCAGAGGCGCAGGTAATCAGCTTGTCTTTGGTGATGACGTAGCGCGCCGGACGCAGGCCGTTACGGTCAAGGTTACAGGCGGCAAAGCGGCCGTCGGACATAACAATGCCCGCCGGGCCATCCCACGGCTCCATGTGCATGGAGTTAAAGTCAAAGAACGCGCGCAGCTCCGGGTCCATATCCGGGTTGTTCTGCCAGGCCGGCGGCACCAGTAAACGCATGGCACGGATAATGTCCATCCCGCCAGCCAGCAGCAGTTCCAGCATGTTATCCATTGAGCTGGAGTCGGAGCCGGTTTCGTTAACGAACGGTGCGGCGTCGTGCAGGTCTGGGATCAGTGGCGTCTGGAATTTATAGGTACGTGCGCGTGCCCACTGGCGGTTGCCGGTGATGGTGTTGATTTCACCGTTATGCGCCAGGTAGCGGAACGGTTGCGCCAGCGGCCAGCGCGGTACGGTATTGGTGGAGAAGCGCTGGTGGAACAGGCAGATGGCCGATTCCAGACGCAGATCCGCCAGGTCCAGGTAAAAGCGCGGCAGATCCGCCGGCATACACAGACCTTTATAGATATTGACCAGGTTCGACAAGCTACAGACGTAGAAGTCTTTATCGTCCTGGAGGCGTTTTTCGATGCGACGGCGCGCGATGAACAGGCGGCGCTCCATATCACGCGGACGCCAGCCCGCAGGGGCGTTGACAAAAATTTGCTCGATACGAGGCAGGGAGGAGAGGGCGATTTCACCGAGAACACCTTCGTTGGTCGGCACGTCGCGCCAGCCGACAATCGACAGGGTCTCCTGCTGTAATTCTTCTTCGATAATGCGACGAGAAGCCGCAGCCAGTTCAGCGTCTTTATTTAAAAAGATCATGCCGACGGCGTAGTTTTTAGCTAAACGCCAGCCGCGCTCTTGCGCCACGATGCGGAAAAAGCGGTCAGGTTTTTGTAACAGCAAACCGCAACCATCGCCGGTTTTACCATCGGCTAGAATTGCGCCACGGTGCTGCATGCGGGCCAGTGCGTGTATGGCGGTACGCACTACCTTGTGGCTAGGTTCGCCTTCTATGTGGGCGATCAGGCCGAAACCACAGTTATCCCTCTCAAGGGATTTATCGTACAACATATCAGTGAACCTCCCCAGGCTCTGCGGGATTCCCATCTGGACCGTTGCGCACGGGCACACCAAGAGCATGGCGACGGGGTTTGCGTGTCATACGCTTACCTCGCATTCGCCCTCTTTATCCTTTTCGCATAGGTCAAACAAGTTTGAGGACTTGCTTCAGAGGGAATCTCAATTACTGCATAAATATGATGAGCAGACTGCTCATCCAGAAAGCTTCCAGCGGATTTCCACGTTATCGGGAATCCACACACAGGTCAAATGGCAATCTTATTTATGCAAAAATGTGCTATAGGGCGATTAACTTTATGAATATGTTGAAATTTAAGGCTTTTTTACATTGATTTAACGCAAGGAGAATGGAGAGCGAAGTGTGATCTGTCTCACTGTCAGAAAGGCTGTATATCCCCCGTCCTCCCTTTGTTTATCGCTATGCTTGGCATTTTATGCTGGTTTTTGGAGTTTTGGCGTCTTAAAGATACTGTTTTTATGCTGAGAGTATAAGAAGATAAAAAAAACAGTCGGATATAAGGAAAAGTAATTTCATTTTGAATGAATGAAATTTCGATTATTTTGATTTGTTATGCAATGAATAAAGGCACGCCAGGGCGATTGATCCAGGTCATCGCCGACTGGGGCAAAAAATGGCAGGCTTTGGCCTCTTTTCAAGGCGCGGTCTACCAGATTATGCAGTTACAGAAATTAGTCAATATGTTTGGTGGGGATCTTTCTCGCCGTTACGGGCAAAAGGTTCATAAACTCACGCTTCACGGCGGCTTTAGCTGTCCAAATCGTGATGGCACCATCGGACGTGGCGGGTGTACTTTCTGCAATGTCGCCTCGTTTGCCGATGAAGCACAGCAGCACCATTCTATTGCCGAGCAGCTTGAGCATCAGGCGCATCTGGTCAATCGCGCGAAACGCTATCTGGCCTATTTCCAGGCCTATACCAGCACCTTTGCTGAAGTGCAGGTGCTGCGTTCGATGTATCAGCAGGCGGTTAGCCAGGCCAGTATCGTCGGGTTATGCGTTGGGACGCGCCCCGACTGCGTGCCGGGTTCGGTACTCGATCTGCTTTGCGAGTATAAAGACCTCGGCTATGAGGTATGGCTGGAGCTCGGTTTGCAAACCGCGCATGACAAAACCCTGCATCGTATTAACCGCGGCCATGATTTTGCCTGCTACCAACGCACTACGCGATTGGCACGCGAGCGTGGGCTGAAAGTGTGCTCGCACCTGATTGTCGGTCTGCCGGGAGAAGGGCAGGCAGAATGCCTGCAAACCATGGAACGTGTAGTGGAGACGGGTGTTGACGGTATTAAGCTGCACCCGCTGCATATTGTGAAAGGCAGTACGATGGCGAAAGCCTGGGAAGCCGGGCGGCTGAACGGAATTGAACTGGACGACTATACGGTTACCGCCGGGGAGATGATCCGTCATACGCCGCCAGAGGTGATTTATCATCGAATTTCCGCCAGCGCGCGCCGCCCAACGCTGTTGGCACCGCTATGGTGTGAAAACCGCTGGACCGGCATGGTCGAACTGGATAAGTACCTTAACAAGTACGGTGTGCAAGGCTCGGCGCTCGGTACGCCATGGGTACAGCCTGAGAACTAACTCTCCGTAGGCCGGATAAGGCAAAGCCGACATCCGGCAATCTGCGCCTGCTTGCCTGATGGCGCTTTGCTTATCAGGCCTACGATGGCCTCTCCGCGGTCATTTCACCGATAACCTCCGCATTTCTTGCACAATCTTCAACGTCACGCTGAGAATTGAGTATTATTGTGCCAAGTTGTCGTGAAGGAACCCTCTATGAAGCAAATCCGTATGCTGGCGCAATATTACGTCGACCTGATGATGAAGTTAGGTCTGGTGCGCTTTTCGCTGCTGTTGGCGCTGGCTCTGGTCGTGTTGGCAATTGTGGTGCAGATGGCTGTCACCATGGTGCTGCATGGCCAGGTAGAAAGCATTGATGTCATCCGTTCTATCTTTTTTGGTCTGTTAATTACCCCCTGGGCCGTCTATTTCTTGTCTGTGGTGGTGGAGCAACTTGAGGAGTCCCGGCAACGCCTGTCACGACTGGTACAAAAGCTGGAAGAGATGCGCGAGCGAGATCTCAAGCTCAATGTGCAGTTGAAAGATAATATTGCCCAGCTCAATCAGGAAATTGTTGAGCGTGAAAAAGCCGAAGCAGAGCGCCAGGAAACATTCGAGCAACTGAAGGTTGAAATCAAAGAGCGCGAAGAGGCGCAGATCCAGCTTGAGCAACAGTCTTCCTTTTTACGCTCTTTCCTTGATGCCTCGCCGGATCTGGTTTTTTATCGCAATGAAGATAAGGAGTTTTCCGGCTGTAACCGTGCCATGGAGCTGCTGACCGGCAAAAGCGAAAAGCAGCTGGTGAACTTAAAACCGGCTGACGTTTACTCTCCTGAAGCGGCTGAAAAGGTGATTGAGACCGACGAGAAGGTGTTCCGTCATAATGTTTCGCTCACCTACGAACAGTGGCTGGACTACCCGGACGGACGCAAAGCCTGCTTTGAAATTCGCAAAGTGCCTTACTATGACCGCGTAGGTAAGCGACATGGTCTTATGGGCTTTGGGCGCGATATTACCGAGCGTAAGCGTTATCAGGACGCGCTTGAGCGCGCCAGCCGCGATAAGACCACCTTTATTTCTACCATCAGCCACGAGCTGCGCACCCCGCTTAACGGCATTGTCGGCTTAAGCCGGATCCTGCTGGATACGGATCTGACCGCGGAGCAGGAAAAATACCTGAAAACAATCCACGTCTCTGCTGTGACGCTGGGGAATATTTTCAACGATATTATCGACATGGATAAGATGGAACGACGTAAAGTTCAGCTCGATAACCAGCCAATCGATTTCACCAGCTTTATGGCGGATCTGGAAAACCTCTCTGGCCTACAGGCGCAGCAAAAAGGGCTGCGCTTTGTGCTTGAGCCGACGTTACCGCTGCCGCATAAGGTCATTACCGACGGAACGCGTCTGCGTCAGATCCTGTGGAATCTGATCAGCAACGCCGTGAAGTTTACCCAGCAGGGGCAGGTGACCGTGCGGGCGCGCTATGACCAGGGGAATATGCTGCATTTCGAAGTTGAAGATTCCGGCATCGGCATTCCGCAGGATGAGCAGGATAAAATCTTCGCTATGTATTATCAGGTGAAGGACAGCAACGGCGGTAAACCGGCTACGGGGACAGGGATTGGTTTGGCCGTGTCGAAGCGTCTGGCGAAAAACATGGGCGGTGATATTACGGTTTCCAGCCAGGCAGGAAAAGGGTCCATCTTTACGCTAACCGTGCATGCCCCTGCGGTAGCGGAAGAGATTGAAGATGCTTTTGAAGACGATGAACTGCCGCTGCCAGCCCTGAATGTGCTGCTGGTAGAAGACATTGAGCTGAACGTTATTGTTGCGCGCTCCGTGCTGGAAAAATTAGGCAACAGCGTGGATGTCGCGATGACCGGGAAAGCCGCGCTGGAAATGTTTACGCCGGGTGAATATGACCTGGTGCTGCTGGATATTCAGCTACCGGATATGACCGGTCTGGATATCTCGCGGGAGCTCACGCAAAAATACGCCCGTGAAGATCTGCCACCGCTGGTTGCACTCACCGCCAACGTTCTGAAAGATAAAAAAGAGTATCTGGACGCAGGCATGGACGACGTGCTGAGTAAGCCGCTGTCGGTTCCGGCGCTAACCGCCATGATCAAAAAATACTGGGATACCCGAAACGAAGAGGAGAGCACTGTGACATCTGAAGAAAGCAGTAAATCGCAAGCGCTGTTAGATATTCCTATGTTGGAACAATACCTCGAGCTGGTGGGACCGAAGTTAATTACCGACGGGCTGGCGGTGTTTGAGAAGATGATGCCGGGATATTTGAGCGTGCTGGAGTCCAACCTGACGGCACGGGATAAAAAAGGTGTTGTTGAGGAAGGCCATAAAATTAAAGGCGCAGCAGGTTCAGTGGGGCTGCGTCACCTGCAACAGCTAGGTCAGCAAATCCAGTCGCCGGATCTTCCTGCCTGGGAAGATAACGTTGCTGAATGGATTGAAGAGATGAAGCAGGAGTGGCAGCACGACGTGGCAGTATTAAAAGCCTGGGTGGCGAGTGTGGAAAAAAAATGACCCCGGCTTGACCGGGGTGCGCGAATACTGCGCCAACACCAGGGAAATCGTGGCTGCGCCGTAAATTATTATCATTGTTTACAAGGGCGCAGCCCTAATTTTCAGGCCGCACGCAGTTAAGATAGCAAATCTTAAATAATTTGTTACATGAATCAGTTAAATGTGTGAAGCGTAGCATTTAAATCATAATAACTAATATGTTTCAGCCAGTTGAGAAAGGAGTATTGCGATGAAAAAAGTGGGTGTAGTGCTCAGCGGATGCGGCGTGTATGACGGTGCAGAGATCCATGAAACTGTTCTCACGCTTCTGGCGATTGCCCGCAACGGCGCTCAGGCTGTCTGTTTCGCACCAGATAAACAACAAGCGGATGTGATTAATCATCTGACCGGCGAGCCGATGCTGGAAACTCGCAATGTGCTAATTGAAGCCGCGCGTATCACACGTGGCGATATTCGCCCACTTGCGCAGGCAGTCTCATCGGAACTGGATGCGTTGATCGTGCCGGGTGGGTTTGGTGCGGCCAAAAATCTGAGCAATTTTGCCAGTCAGGGCAGCGAATGCCGGGTTGACAGCGATTTAGCCGCGCTGGCGGTGGCCATGCATCAGGCGGGTAAGCCGTTGGGGTTTATGTGCATTGCGCCTGCCATGTTACCTAAAATTTTTGACTTCCCGCTGCGTCTGACCATCGGCACTGATATCGACACGGCAGAGGTGCTGGAAGAGATGGGCGCTGAGCATGTGCCTTGTCCGGTTGATGACATTGTCGTCGATGAAGACAACAAAATCGTCACCACGCCTGCCTATATGCTGGCGCAGGACATCGCTCAGGCTGCGAGTGGCATCGATAAACTGGTATCGCGTGTGCTGGTGCTGACCGAATGAGAAAAGGAGTAACCGCCTTTCTGCGACGTATTTTTCTGCGGGTGGTGGTTGTCCTCGCCGTATTCTGGGGCGGGGGCATCGCACTTTTCAGCGTGATGCCTGTGCCTTTCTCGGCGGTAATGGTCGAGCGACAGCTGGGCGCATGGCTGTCCGGTGATTTCGGCTATGTGGCGCACTCGGACTGGGTGAGCATGGATGAGATCTCACCGTGGATGGGACTGGCGGTGATTGCTGCAGAGGACCAGAAGTTTCCAGACCACTGGGGGTTTGACGTCACCGCCATAGAGAAAGCGCTGGCGCACAATGAACGCAATGAAAACCGCATTCGCGGGGCGTCGACGTTATCGCAACAGACGGCGAAAAACCTCTTTTTGTGGGATGGACGTAGCTGGGTGCGTAAGGGCCTTGAAGCCGGGCTAACGCTGGGTATGGAAACCGTCTGGAGTAAGAAACGTATTCTGACCGTCTATTTGAATATCGCCGAGTTTGGCGATGGGATATTTGGCGTGGAGGCGGCGGCGCAACGGTATTTTCATAAACCGGCCAGTCGGTTGAGCCTGTCTGAAGCGGCCTTGCTGGCGGCAGTATTGCCCAATCCTTTGCGTTTTAAGGCGAATGCGCCTTCTGGTTATGTGCGTAACCGCCAGGCCTGGATTATGCGCCAAATGCGCCAGTTAGGTGGTGAGTCGTTTATGCGGGAAAATAAGCTGTATTAGCGTAGTTATTGCCGGATGCGGCGTAAACGCCTTATCCGGCCTACTGGCTACGTTCTGTGTACTCGATTAATCTTCATCAAACCCTGAATTAAACAGGGCAATCACTGCGGCCAGGGCTTCTACTTCCTGTGGTCCCGTGGCTTCGACTTCTATCTGACGCCCTTTGGCTGAATCCAGCATCAGCAGAGCGATAACGCTGTTGGCCTCGGCTTCCGTTCCTTCATCATTACGCAGCAAAACTTCTGCTTCGAAACCCTGCATCAATTCAAACAGTTTCATCGCTGGGCGGGCATGCATGCCCAGCTTATTGGTGATTTCAACGGTTTGCTTCACGGTCATGATTTACGTTTTTCCAGCGTACGATGGCGTGACTGCACGTTTTTACCGCGTGAGCGGAAGTAGTCTGCCAGCTGCTCTGCAATATACACCGAACGGTGTTTCCCGCCGGTACAGCCGATGGCTACGGTAAGGTAGCTACGGTTGTTGGTCTCCAGCATGGGTAACCATAGCTCAAGATAGCTGCGAGTCTGGTAGATAAAATTGTGTACTTCTGTGTGCCTGTCGAGGAATGCGGCGACGGGGCGGTCAAGACCGGTCATTGGGCGCAGCTTCGGATCCCAGTGTGGGTTAGGCAGAAAGCGCACGTCAAAGACGTAATCCGCATCAATCGGGATACCGTGTTTGAAACCAAAGGATTCGAATACCATCGTCAATTCACGTTCACGTTTACCCAGCAGTCGGGTACGTAACATTTCCGCCAGTTCGTGTACGGACATTTCGGAGGTATCAACGATCAGGTCAGCGCGAGAGCGCAGTGGCTCCAGCAAATCGCTTTCCTTATCGATAGCGCTTTCCAGAGACAAGTTCTTGCTGGAGAGCGGGTGTAAACGGCGCGTGTCACTGTAGCGACGAATCAGCGTGTTACGGTCTGCATCAAGGAACAGCAGCTGTGGTGAGAAACCCTCGGGCAGATTATTCATTGCCTGCTCGAAAATTTCCGGGGACTCAGGCATGTTGCGCACATCAATGCTGACGGCCGCAGAAATCTGGCGATCGGCCAGTGTACGAGCCAGATCGGGCAACAGCACTACGGGAAGGTTATCCACGCAGTAAAAACCCATATCTTCCAGCGCACGCAGGGCGACAGATTTACCTGACCCTGAACGGCCGCTGACGATCATCAGTACCATGTACTGTTTCTCCTCACAACGACAAAAAAGGATGCCATTGGGTTGTTATGCTTCATCCTGTCCACCTTCGGTGTCCGTGATGATTTGATACAACTCCTGGTCACTCTGCGCGGCGCGCAGACGACGACAGATGGTTTTATCTGCCAGACGTTTTGCGACCAGTGACAACGTATGCAAATGCGTCTTGGTTTGGTCTGCCGGGACCAGCAGGGCGAAAAGCAGATCGACAGGTTGATTATCAATGGCGTCGAAGGCGATGGGTGTTTCGAGTTGAACAAACACACCAACCGCGCGCATCGTGTCTTCTTCCAGCTTTCCGTGCGGGATTGCAATACCATTACCGATGCCGGTACTGCCCATTTTTTCACGCGTCAGAATGGCTTCAAATACCACCTGAGAAGGCAGGCTAAGCTGTTTTGCCGCAAGTTCGCTGATGATTTCCAGTGCGCGTTTCTTGCTTTGGCAGTGAACGCCTGCGCGTGTACATTCCTGGTTAAGAACAGTGCTCAGTTGTAGAGTCGTATCGTTATTTGTCATAATTTCACCTAAGCGCTAACTGTACAAATGGCCCGTTGTGCTACACAACAGGCCGTCCTGCACCCGCTAACTGCCCGGACAAGTTAGTGCTGTTTCAGTTTATCTTTATGTTTTGTTAACTGCCGAGCCAGTTTATCAATTAAACCGTCAATGGCGGCGTACATATCCTGACCTTCCGCGCTGGCATGAATTTCGCCACCGTTCACATGCAGTGTTGCATCCGAGATATGTGTAACCTTCTCCACTTTCAACACAATATAGACCTGATTAATCCGGTCGAAATATTGTTCGAGCTTGGCAAATTTTGTATTCACAAAATCGCGCAGGGCTTCGGTGATTTCGACGTTGTTTCCAGTGATGTTGAGCTGCATAGTGTCTTCCTTATCGGTTGGGTCACACCAGCTGTTTGCGCTGGTTAGACGGCGGAATGGATAAAGACTCTCGGTACTTCGCAACGGTGCGGCGCGCCACCATGATACCCTGTTCTGACAGCATAGAGGTTAACTTGCTGTCACTCAGCGGTTTCGCGGGGTTTTCCGCAGCAATTAATTTCTTCACCAGCGCACGGATAGCTGTGGATGAGGCTTCACCTCCGCCTTCAGTGTTAACGTGACTGGAAAAGAAATACTTCAATTCAAAAATGCCGCGCGGACTGTGCAGATACTTTTGCGTGGTCACACGGGAAATGGTCGATTCGTGCATCTCGACGGCCTGGGCGATATCCGCCAGTACCATCGGTTTCATATACTCTTCGCCTTGCTCAAAGAAGGCTTGCTGTTGCTCCACGATGCAGCGACTGACGCGCAGCAACGTATCATTGCGGCTTTCCAGGCTTTTAATCAGCCACTTCGCATCTTGCAGATTGCTACGAATAAACTGGCTGTCGGCATCGTTACGCGCGCTATTGCACATGGCGGCGTAGTGCTGGTTAATCTGTAAGCGCGGAATGCTGTCGCCGTTGAGTTCGACCACCCAGCGATCGTTATGCTTACGCACCAGCACATCCGGAATGACGTACTCCGGCTCGCCGGTCTGGATCGATTGCCCAGGTCTTGGATCCAGCGACTGAATAAGATTGACGGCTTCTTTCAGCACGTCTTCTTTCAGCCGGGTCACGCGCATCAGGGTGCGGAAGTCATGGTTGGCTAACAGATCGAGGTGATCGCTGATGATCAGACGCGCTTCTTCCAGCCACGGTGTGGCTTTATCAAACTGCGAAAGTTGGATCAGTAAGCAGTCGCGGAGATCTTTGGCGGCCACGCCAACGGGATCAAAGCGCTGAACGCGTTTAAGCACAGCTTCGATTTCGTCCATACCGACGTCGTCATCGCCCATGCTTTCGAGAATATCGTCCAGGGTCACGGTGAGATAACCGGTTTCGTCTACCGCATCCACAATGGATGTCGCAATGGCGCGATCGGTATCCGAGAACGGGGTCAGTTCCACTTGCCACATCAGGTAATCTTGTAGTGATTGCGTGGTCTCACCCTGATACACAGGCAGTTCGTCGTCGATGTAATCTCCGCTGGTGCCCGAAGGCGTCCCGGCGGTGTAAATTTCATCCCAACTGGCGTCAAGCGGCAACTCCTCAGGCATCTCTTTTTGTTCGAGTGCATCTGCGGTGTCGAGGGTTTCGCTGTCCTGTTTTTCCTGGGTATCAATTTCGTCGTGAAGATCGGTTTGCTCGAGCAGTGGGTTACTTTCCAGCGCTTGCTGAAGTTCTTGCTGAAGTTCCAGCGTGGACAGCTGCAACAGACGGATAGCCTGTTGTAGCTGAGGCGTCATCGCCAGTTGTTGGCTAAGCCTGAGTTGCAAACCTTGCTTCATGTTCAGAGTTGTTTTCTCCTGCAGTGACGTGAAGTCTTCTACCCTATCAGAGTCTGAAGTCTTCCCCAAGGTATACGCGCTTAACGTGCTCATCCTGCAGTATTTCTGTTGGCGTGCCGTGCGCGATCAGGTGCCCCTGACTTACGATATAGGCGCGCTCACACACTGCCAGCGTTTCGCGGACGTTATGGTCGGTAATCAGCACGCCAAGGCCGCTGTCGCGCAGGTGTTCGATGATCCGTTTAATATCAATAACAGAAATCGGGTCAACACCGGCAAACGGTTCATCCAACAGGATAAATTTCGGATTAGCGGCCAGTGCGCGGGCGATCTCCACGCGGCGTCGTTCACCACCGGAGAGCGACTGACCTAAGCTGTCGCGCAGGTGCTCGATGTGGAATTCTTCCATCAGCTCGTTAGCGCGATCGTCCCGCTGCTCGCTGGTCAGATCGTCACGAATTTGCAGTACCGCCATCAGGTTATCAAACACGCTCAGGCGACGGAAAATAGACGCTTCCTGCGGTAAGTAGCCGATGCCGCGACGCGCGCGCGCATGCAGAGGCAGCAGACTGATGTCTTCGTCATCAATGATAATGTTGCCCGCATCGCGCGGGACAATGCCGACTACCATGTAAAAGGTTGTTGTCTTGCCTGCACCGTTAGGACCGAGCAGACCGACGATCTCCCCGGAGTTGACGGTCAGACTGACATCTTCAACCACACGACGGCCTTTATAGGCTTTTGCAAGGTTCTTTGCAGTTAATGTTGCCATAACGAATCAGTTACCTTTTTTCTCTGCCGGAGCCTTGTTTTTGTCCTGCAACTGCGACGGAACCAGAACGGTGGTGACGCGTTTGCCTTTATCGCTGAAGGCCTGCATTTTCTGCTCTTTTACCAGATAAGTGATCTTATCGCCCGTGATGTTGCTATCGAGCTGTTCCAGATACGCCTTGCCGGTGAGAACGACAAAGTCTTTCGCCAGTTCATAGTGCATCTGAGAGGCGTGGCCTTTAACCGGTTTACCGTTGTCCTGCATCTGGTAAAACGTCGCTGGATTGCCATAGCCATCAATCACTTCTTTGCCGTCTTCACCGCCAGGACGGGTCACGACGACTTTATCGGCGTTAATTTTGATGGTGCCCTGAGTCACAATCACGTTGCCAGTAAACGTCACCACGTTGCCCTGCATATCCAGGGACTGCTGGTCCGATTCAATGTGAATCGGCTGCTCGGTATCGCCGGTGACGGCAAATGCCGGAATGCTGGCGGCCAGAAGTGAGCTGGCAAGTACAAGATTAAGGCTGAGTTTGTTTGTTTTGGATTTCATATGAGGTTCTAACCTTTTCAATCAGCTCGGCGTTCTTGCTGCGTAAGTTGCCGCGCATCTTCAGTCCGCTGGAGTTAAATGTTGTGCCATACAACGTCACCAGATCATCGGAAGTGACGTCTTGTGTCACCAGGTTAATCTGCGCGTTATCGGTCGTAATTCTGCGTAGTTGAGAGTCAGGCACCAGGGCGTTAACCTCAACATGGCCGTACAGATACAGCATCCGATCGTTGGTCAATTTGGCTTTGTCGGCCTTGATCGTCCAGGTCGGTACTTTATCCTTATCAAACGTGGTTAATACTGGTTGAGTAAACCACGAAACCGCTTGTTCCGAATAATATTCAACGTGTTGTGCGATCAAGTGATAGCTCAGCGCGCCTTCCGGACTATACACGACGGTATCAGTATGTTCGCTCTTATAGGTTGGCTCGTTGTTATTGACGACGACCTGAGTGGTGTCATCTTTGTCTGCCAGATTAATACCAATCATCACAAGGACAGCCAGCGACAGTAGAATGATAACCCAACGTCTGGTTTTGCTCATATCGATTGCCCTTTGGCCTCGTCCAGTTTGCCCTGCGCCAGGAGTAATAAATCGCAGACTTCACGCACAGCGCCACGTCCCCCATCAATGTGGGTGACATAATCAGCTCGCGGGATCAGCAAAGGGTGGGCATCTGCCACCGCGACGCTTAATCCCACTTTAGCCATCACCGGCCAGTCGATCAGGTCATCGCCAACGTAGGCGACATTCTCCGGCGCGATCGCCAGTTTGCTAATGAGATCGCCAAAGGCAACCAGTTTGTCTGACTGTCCCTGATACAGGTGGGTGATCCCCAAAGTGGCACAGCGATCTTCTACAAGTTTAGCCTTTCGTCCGGTAATAATGGCAACCTCAATACCGGAAGTGAGCGCACAGCGAATTCCGTAACCATCACGGACGTTAAAAGCCTTCAGCTCTTCACCGTTGTTGCCCATATAAATCAGACCATCAGACAGTACGCCATCCACATCCAGGATCAGCAAACGGATGTTTTCTGCCCGGGTGATAACGTCTGCGCTGACGGGTCCATAACAGGTCGCAAGCGACGCACCTGCTTTACTCATTTTCGTTATCCTTGAGTTTCTTACACTACACCTGCACGCAGCAGATCATGCATATGTAACACACCGAGTAACTGGTCGCCATCAGCAACCATTACCGAGGTGATATGGCGGGACTGCATTAAGTTCAGGGCATCGACGGCAAGAATACCCGGACGCACGCGAATGCCTCCAGGGGTCATCACATCGGCAATGCCTAACTGGCGTACATCAACGCCCATATCGAAGACACGACGTAAATCGCCATCGGTGAAAATACCGTCAATCTTCATGGCATCATCGCAAATGACGGTCATGCCGAGATTTTTACGCGTGATCTCAATTAAGGCGTCACGCAGGCTGGCGTTTTTGGTCACATGCGGGATCTCGTCGCCCGTATGCATAATATCGTTAACGCGCAGTAAAAGCTTACGGCCCAGTGCGCCACCGGGATGAGACAACGCAAAATCTTCCGCGGTAAAGCCGCGCGCTTTTAATAATGCCACCGCTAGGGCATCGCCCATCACCAGTGTTGCTGTCGTACTGCTGGTCGGTGCCAGACCTAACGGACAAGCTTCCTTGGGCACTTTAACACACAGATGCACATCTGCCGCACGCGCCATACTGCTTTCAGGACGACCGGTCATGCAGATAAGCGGTACATGAAGACGTTTTAATACCGGGATCAGCGCCGCTATCTCATTGGATTCACCGGAGTTAGAGATGGCGATGACCACATCCTGCGGCGAGACCATACCCAGATCGCCATGTGCGGCTTCGCCTGGGTGTACAAAAAATGAGGGGGTGCCGGTGCTGGCAAATGTGGCTGCCATTTTCCGCCCGATATGGCCGGATTTCCCCATTCCCATCACCACCACTTTGCCCGGGCAACTGAATATTTTCTCGCATGCGAGGGTAAAATTTTGGTTGATGTACTGATCAAGCTCCGCCAGGCCTTCACGTTCAATTGCCAGGACTTCCTTGCCTGCTTGCTGAAAGTCAAAACCCGGTTGCAACTCTAAGTGCGACATAATGCGTTTCCAGTTATCCAACGAGAAGTGGCGATAACCAATACAGCATCGCCAGCCATATGATAAAACCGCCGGTCAGCAGCGCACCTGCGCCGCGACCAATCTGGCGCGGACGTCGCCAGCAGAGTAGTGCAAAAATCACGCTCACCAGCAGCATGACGCTATAGTCACGGGTGAAGGCCATCGGATTGACTTCACCCGGCGTAATCAGCGCCGGTAGCCCGAGGACGATAACGATATTAAAAATGTTTGCGCCGATAATGTTACCGACGGCAATATCGTTTTCACCTTTACGCAGACCCGCAATCGCTGTTGCCAGCTCCGGCAGGCTGGTACCAATGGCGACCACTGTCAGCCCGATAGTAAGTTCGCTCATGGCGAAATAGTTCGCCAGCACGGTAGCGTTATCCACCACCATACGTGTTGCCATTGGCATAATAATCAGCGCAATGCCCAGCCACAAAAACGCGACAGGTAACCCGCCTTCGCGCGGCAGCTCAGCTATCTGCTCACGCGTCAGGCTGTCATTGCCTTGTCGCTCGGCCAGACGGGCGATTTTAACAATGAATAGCAGCCATAGCACGGCCAGAAGCAGAAGAAAGAAACCGTCGCTGCGGCTTAACTGTCCGTCATACAGGACGGATGCAGCTAAAATACTTACCAGCAACATTAGCGGTAATTCACGACGCAGAACATCAGAATGCACGGTAAAAGGATGAATCAGCGCCGACAGGCCTAAAATAAGCAGAATGTTGGTGATGTTAGAACCTATGGCGGTCCCGACAGCCAGATCGAGTTGCCCATTCATCGATGCGGCAACGGAGACAATTATCTCGGGTAATGACGTACCCATGCTGACCACGGTCATTCCGATGATAATGGGAGGAATACCGAAGTTTCGACATAAAATGGATGCAGCAAATACCAGACGGTCGGCACCGTAGACCACCAGAAGTAAACCAATTATTAACAGCGCCGTCGCTAAAAGCATCTAAAGTCCTTTCTTCAGGTATACTCGCCGGTCCACTTGAAGGATCTTCTGGAAGCCGTAACGAAGTCTTAATTTTGACTTTATGCGGCTAAAAAGTAAAACAAATGCCAGCTTTCGCTAACCAGGACAGGCAATAATCTGTAAATATGTTGAGTTCATGGCTAAATTGAGCGCCAAACTCTTCGATCAACGAGGCAATAGTAAAGGATGAATCAATGGGGCAGTCTGTGGCGAATCTAGTCGATATGCGCGATGTCAGCTTTTCCCGGGGTGACCGCTGCATCTTTGATAATATTTCCCTGACGGTACCGCGCGGTAAGGTGACGGCGATCATGGGGCCATCAGGCATCGGCAAAACGACGCTGTTGCGTCTGATTGGCGGACAGATCCCCCCGGATAAGGGCGAGATCCTGTTTGACGGTGAGAACGTCCCGGCCATGTCCCGTTCGCGTTTATTTACCGTGCGTAAGCGCATGAGTATGCTGTTTCAGTCTGGTGCGCTGTTTACCGACATGAACGTGTTTGACAACGTCGCGTACCCTCTGCGCGAGCATACGACGTTGCCAGCGCCGTTGCTGAAGAGCACGGTGATGATGAAGCTCGAGGCCGTCGGCCTGCGGGGTGCGGCCAAATTAATGCCTTCTGAATTATCCGGTGGGATGGCGCGTCGCGCCGCGTTAGCACGTGCTATCGCGCTGGAGCCAGACCTCATCATGTTTGATGAGCCGTTCGTCGGCCAGGATCCCATCACCATGGGCGTTCTGGTGAAGCTGATTTCAGAACTGAACAGCGCGCTGGGCGTCACCTGTGTGGTGGTATCCCATGATGTGCCTGAGGTACTGAGTATTGCGGATTACGCCTATATAATGGCGGACAAAAAAATAGTGGCCTACGGTAGTGCTCAGGCACTACAAGAAAATGCCGATCCGCGCGTACGCCAGTTCCTGGACGGCATTGCCGATGGACCGGTTCCGTTCCGTTACCCGGCGGGCGACTACCACATCGATTTACTCAAAACAGGGAGTTAAGCCACCCATGTTGTTAAATGCGCTGGCATCACTCGGACATCGGGGAATAAAAACCCTCAGGACGTTCGGGCGAGCCGGATTAATGTTGTTCAATGCGGTTGTCGGCAAGCCGGAGTTTCGCAAACATGCGCCGCTGCTGATCCGCCAGCTCTATAATGTCGGTGTCTTATCGATGCTGATCATTATTGTTTCTGGCGTGTTCATCGGTATGGTGCTGGGGTTGCAGGGATACCTGGTGCTGACCACCTACAGCGCGGAAACCAGCCTCGGTATGCTGGTGGCACTGTCATTGTTACGTGAGTTGGGACCGGTTGTTGCGGCGCTGCTGTTTGCCGGGCGGGCCGGGTCGGCCTTAACCGCAGAAATTGGCCTGATGCGGGCGACCGAACAGCTTTCCAGTCTGGAGATGATGGCCGTCGATCCACTGCGCCGGGTGATTTCCCCACGTTTTTGGGCTGGCGTCATTTCATTGCCGTTGCTGACGATTATTTTTGTCGCAGTGGGTATCTGGGGTGGTTCACTGGTTGGCGTAAGCTGGAAGGGTATTGATGCAGGCTTTTTCTGGTCGGCTATGCAAAATGCCGTCGACTGGCGTCTGGACCTGGTCAACTGTCTGATTAAGAGCGTGGTGTTCGCCATTACGGTCACCTGGATTGCATTGTTCAATGGTTATGATGCGATCCCGACCTCTGCCGGGATTAGCCGGGCAACGACACGCACCGTTGTGCACGCCTCTCTTGCCGTTCTGGGGCTGGATTTTGTGCTGACCGCACTGATGTTTGGGAATTGAGTTCATGCAAACGAAAAAAAATGAAATTTGGGTCGGGTTATTCCTGTTGGTTGCGCTGCTGGCAGCGCTGTTTGTTTGCCTGAAGGCGGCGAACGTTACCTCAATGCGTACTGAGCCGACTTACACGATTTATGCGACCTTTGATAATATCGGCGGCCTGAGAGAGCGTTCTCCGGTGCGGATTGGCGGGGTGGTAGTTGGACGCGTATCGGACATCTCGTTAGATCCGAAAACGTACCTGCCGCGCGTGACGCTGGAAATCGAATCGCGTTTTAACCATATTCCTGACACCAGTTCTCTGAGCATCCGTACTTCCGGTCTGCTGGGCGAACAGTATCTGGCATTGAATGTGGGTTTTGAAGATCCTGAGCTGGGAACGTCTATCCTCAAAGATGGCGGTACGATTCAGGACACGAAATCCGCGATGGTGCTGGAAGATATGATTGGTCAGTTCCTTTACAACAGCAACAGTAAAGGTGATGACAATAAGAATTCTGGCGATGCGCCAGCCGCAACTGACGGCAATAATGAAGCCACTACGCCTGCGGGCGCAACGAAATAATCTCAGGAGAATCGACGTATGTTTAAACGATTGATGATGGTGGCTATGCTGGTGATTGCCCCGCTTAGCGCAGCAACTGCAGCCGACCAAACGAACCCGTACAAACAGATGAATGAGGCGGCGCAGAAGACATTTGACCGTCTGAAGAATGAACAACCTAAAATCCGCGCAAACCCGGATTACCTGCGTCAGGTTGTCGATCAGGAACTATTGCCATACGTGCAGGTTAAATATGCGGGTGCGCTGGTACTGGGGCGCTACTACAAAGATGCGACCCCTGCTCAGCGTGAAGCCTATTTTGCCGCATTCCGTGAATATCTGAAGCAGGCCTACGGCCAGGCTCTGGCGATGTACCATGGCCAGACTTATGAAATTGCACCAGAGCAACCGCTGGGTGATGCGACCATCGTGCCTATCCGCGTAACCATCATCGATCCAAACGGTCGTCCTCCGGTACGTTTGGATTTCCAGTGGCGTAAAAACTCCCAGACCGGTAACTGGCAGGCTTATGACATGATTGCTGAAGGCGTAAGTATGATCACCACCAAACAAAATGAGTGGAGCGACCTGCTGCGTACCAAAGGTATTGATGGCCTGACGGCGCAGCTGAAATCTATTGCTCAGCAGAAAATCACGCTGGAAGAGAAAAAATAATGACGCAGTCACTCACCTGGTCGCGTGAAGGTGACAAGCTGGTGCTGGTGGGGGAGCTGGATCAGGACGTGTTAAACCCATTATGGGATGCGCGAATTGAGGCGATGAAAGGGGTGTCCTGCATCGACCTGAACCAGGTATCCCGGGTAGATACCGGCGGTCTGGCGTTACTGTTGCATCTGATTAATCAGGGCAAGCAGCAGGGAAACAGCGTTTCACTCACTGGTGTTAACGATAAAGTGTACACGCTGGCGCAGCTTTACAATCTGCCTGACGACGTCCTTCCGCGTTAATTTTTCCAGGCCGGATAAGGTCTTGTGCCGCTATCCGGCAAAACCCCTGAGGGGGATCTGCCACTAAAGCCTTGTCTGATTTATCAGCGAGGCTTTTTGCTTATTTATGACAGCGCCACTTTGCTCTAAGATGTTGGGCTGTTTTCACTATCTGACGAATGAAGAGCCCATGGAAAATAATGAAATTCAGAGCGTGCTGATGAATGCACTCTCCCTCCAGGAAGTCCACGTTTCTGGCGACGGCAGTCACTTTCAGGTTATTGCCGTGGGTGAGATGTTTGAAGGCATGAGCCGGGTCAAGAAGCAGCAATCGGTCTATGGCCCGTTGATGGAGTACATTGCGGACAACCGCATTCATGCCGTGTCGATTAAGGCGTTTACCCCAGCGGAATGGGCGCGCGATCGCAAACTTAACGGTTTTTGAGCTACGGGTGATGTGCCGGTAGCGAAGATAAATTCTTAACAGAGAACAGAATAATGGATAAATTTCGTGTTCAGGGGCCAACTAAGCTCCAGGGCGAAGTCACAATTTCAGGCGCTAAAAACGCCGCACTGCCGATCCTGTTTGCGGCGCTGCTGGCTGAAGAACCTGTAGAGATCCAAAACGTCCCGAAACTGAAGGACGTTGACACATCAATGAAGCTGCTGAGCCAACTGGGTGCGAAAGTTGAGCGTAATGGTTCTGTGCACATCGATGCGCGTGATGTGAACGTCTTCTGTGCGCCGTACGATTTGGTGAAAACCATGCGTGCATCCATTTGGGCGCTCGGGCCGCTGGTTGCCCGCTTTGGTCAGGGCCAGGTTTCACTGCCGGGTGGCTGTACCATCGGTGCACGTCCGGTTGACCTGCACATTACCGGCCTGGAGCAGTTAGGCGCGACAATTAAGCTGGAAGAAGGCTATGTGAAGGCGTCCGTTGAGGGCCGTCTGAAAGGCGCGCATATCGTCATGGACAAAGTGAGCGTCGGCGCGACGGTCACCATCATGTGCGCAGCAACGCTTGCCGAAGGCACCACTATCATCGAAAACGCTGCGCGCGAGCCGGAGATTGTGGATACCGCGAACTTCCTGATTGCGCTGGGCGCGAAGATCACTGGTCAGGGCACCGATCGTATTACCATCGAAGGCGTTGAGCGTCTTGGCGGTGGTGTTTATCGCGTTCTGCCAGATCGTATCGAAACCGGTACCTTCCTGGTGGCGGCGGCAATTTCTCGCGGCAAGATTATCTGCCGTAATGCACAGCCGGACACGCTGGATGCCGTTCTGGCGAAGCTGCGTGATGCGGGTGCGGATATTGAAGTGGGTGATGATTGGATCAGCCTTGATATGCACGGTAAACGTCCGAAAGCGGTCAATGTGCGTACTGCACCGCATCCGGCGTTCCCTACCGACATGCAGGCCCAGTTTACATTGCTGAACCTGGTGGCAGAAGGGACCGGCTTCATCACGGAAACCGTGTTTGAGAACCGCTTTATGCACGTGCCTGAGCTGAGCCGTATGGGCGCTCACGCAGAAATCGAAAGCAATACCGTGATTTGCCACGGCGTGGAAACGCTCTCTGGCGCACAGGTTATGGCGACCGATCTGCGCGCATCTGCAAGCCTGGTGCTGGCAGGGTGTATTGCTGAAGGTACGACGGTAGTCGACCGTATTTATCACATCGATCGCGGCTATGAGCGCATCGAAGATAAACTGCGTGCGCTGGGCGCAAACATTGAGCGCGTGAAAGGCGAGTAATCGTCAACGTCTCTTGTAACCCCCAGTTCAGTTGGCCGGGGGTTATAGCTCAATGTTCATTCCGGATTCTTTTTCTCTCTGCGACTCCTCATCATCCGCGTTCTGTCGATGAACTCATGCGTTTTGGCATCGTGATAGCGTGACGGCCAAATCACCCAGGGGTCAGTTCCCAGTGCCCGGGCGATAATCAACTCACCTTTTGGCCATGGTCTCGTTAACGCATTGGCCAGCGTTGATGAACTCAATCCATTTTTACGTGATTCAGCGGCCATTGAGGTCCCTTTCTTGCGCAGTCCGGCGATGATGTCGGCCGGATGCCAGTCAATCAGCTTGCTTTCCATCAATTCATCTCTCCTTTGGTTAACGGCTTACGGTTTCACGATCGGTTGTGCCGACACTATAACGCCCGAAGAACGAATGTTCTAAAATGTTCATGTAAGGTGTGTGTATATTCAGAATATGCCAAGGTTCTGCGTGATTATCTGGAAGGGGAAAATGATTATTGGAACTTATAAGAAAATCCCGTGCAGGGCACGGGATGAGGGAAGATGCTGTAGGGAATTAACGGTCGCGCTGCACGGCGATATGTGCCAGACCAATCAGCGCTTCTCTCCACGGCGTATCGGGCAGCACCTGAAGCGCAGCGATGGCTTTATCAGCCTCTTCTTCTGCCCGCTGACGGGTCCATTCCAGAGAACCACAGGCGTTCATCGCTTCCAGAACCGGCTCCAGAAGGTGACGACCATTACCTTGCTCAATGGCCTGGCGAATCATTAGCGCTTGTTCTGGGGTGCCGTGGCGCATGGCATGCAACAGTGGCAGCGTTGGTTTACCCTCGTTGAGGTCATCACCGACGTTTTTACCCAGTTGCTCGCCATCTGCGCTGTAATCCAGCAAATCGTCAATTAACTGGAAAGCGGTACCGAGATAACGGCCATAATCCTGCAACCCTTTTTCTTGTTCTTCGCTACAGCCAGCCAGAATACCTGAACATTGGGCTGCCGCTTCAAACAAACGCGCGGTCTTACTGTAGATGACGCGCATATAGTTTTCTTCGGTGATGTCCGGGTCGTTGACGTTCATCAACTGCAAGACTTCGCCTTCAGCAATGACGTTGACTGCTTTCGACATGACTTCCAGCACTTTCAACGAGCCAAGGCTGGTCATCATCTGAAATGCACGGGTATAGATAAAATCGCCAACCAGCACGCTGGCCGCATTACCAAACGCCGCATTTGCTGTGGCTTTCCCACGGCGCATGTCTGACTCATCCACAACATCGTCGTGCAGTAGGGTCGCTGTGTGGATAAACTCGATGAGGGCCGCAATCGTAACGTGCGCATTTTCCTGGTAGCCAACGGCCCGCGCGGCGAGGACGGCGATCATTGGGCGAATGCGTTTTCCGCCGCCGCTAACGATGTAGTACCCCAGTTGATTGATCAACTGAACGTCGGAATTGAGCTGTTCAAGGATTGTCGCATTGACCCCCGCCATATCTTGCGCGGTTAACTCATTGATTTTTTCTAAATTCATCGCAAAAGCCGGGCTTCTCGCCCCGATTACCTTACTGTGTGGGAAGGTAACGTCGGGTTTAGGGTTATAAATATATGCTGATTGTACTGAAAAAACGCCGTAGATAAACGTTACCGTACGTGTTGTGTTTTTTTTCTTCATGTATTGACGGTAGCACTTGTCAAAGGCTCGCGTTTTGCGTAATATTCGCGCCCTATTGTGAATATTTATAGCGCACTCTGAATCATCAAAAAGGTGTGCGCGGAAGCGGAGTTTTTTATGTACGCGGTTTTCCAAAGTGGTGGTAAACAACACCGAGTAAGCGAAGGTCAGACCGTTCGCCTGGAAAAGCTGGACATCGCAACTGGCGAATCTGTTGAATTCGCAGAAGTTCTGATGATCGCAAACGGTGAAGAAGTCAAAATCGGCGTTCCTTTCGTTGATGGCGGCGTTATCAAAGCTGAAGTCGTTGCTCACGGTCGTGGCGAGAAAGTTAAAATTGTTAAGTTTCGTCGTCGTAAACACTACCGTAAGCAGCAGGGCCATCGTCAGTGGTTCACTGATGTGAAAATCACTGGCATCAGCGCTTAAGTTAAGGGGAGCAGATTAAATGGCACATAAAAAGGCTGGCGGCTCGACTCGTAACGGTCGCGATTCAGAAGCTAAACGTCTGGGCGTAAAACGCTTCGGCGGTGAAACAGTTCTGGCTGGTAGCATCATCGTTCGTCAACGTGGTACTAAATTCCACGCTGGCTCCAACGTTGGTTGCGGCAAAGACCACACTCTGTTTGCTAAAGCAGACGGTAAAGTGAAATTTGAAGTGAAAGGCCCGAAAAACCGTAAATTCATCAGCATCGTTGCTGAATAAGTTTTTCGCGTCCCGGTAACGGATAAAAGCCCCGCAACACGTTGCGGGGCTTTTTACATTCGACGGCCGGTAAATACGCTCGTCGCGCCGTGACAACCCGGAAACGAGCCCTTGCAGGGAATACGGCATGAAGCAGCAGGCAGGCATTGGTATTCTGTTAGCACTCACAACGGCGGTATGTTGGGGCGCTTTGCCAATAGCAATGAAGCAAGTGCTGGAGGTGATGGAGCCTCCTACCGTGGTGTTCTACCGTTTTTTAATGGCAAGCGTTGGCCTTGGCGCTATTCTTGCGGTTAAAAAAAAGCTCCCTCCGTTGCGTATTTTTCGCAAAGCGCGTTGGCTGGTGTTGCTGGCTATCGCAACCGGTGGGCTGTTCGGTAACTTCATTCTGTTTAGTTCATCCTTGCAGTATTTGAGCCCAACGGCTTCGCAGGTTATCGGTCAGCTGTCACCGGTTGGTATGATGATCGCCAGCGTCTTTATCCTGAAAGAAAAGATGCGCGGCACGCAGGTGATTGGCGCCATTATGCTTCTGAGCGGCCTGGTCCTGTTTTTTAATACCAGTCTGATCGAAATTTTTACCCGACTCACCGATTACACCTGGGGCGTTATCTTTGGTGTCGGTGCGGCGATGGTCTGGGTGAGCTATGGGGTCGCGCAAAAGGTGTTATTGCGCCGCCTGGCATCACCGCAGATCCTGTTTTTACTGTACACTTTATGTACGATTGCGTTGTTGCCGCTGGCTAAACCCGGTGTCATCACGCAGCTCAGCGACTGGCAGCTGGCATGCCTGATATTCTGCGGCCTGAATACGCTGGTAGGATATGGCGCTCTCGCGGAAGCGATGGCGCGTTGGCAGGCGGCGCAGGTGAGCGCTCTTATCACGCTCACACCGCTGTTTACGTTGTTATTTTCAGATTTATTATCACTGGCCTGGCCCGATTTCTTCGCCAGACCGATGCTAAACCTATTAGGTTATCTCGGTGCGTTTATCGTGGTTGCGGGCGCGATGTATTCCGCCATTGGTCATCGAATTTGGGGCGGTTTACGTAAGCATGAAACGGTGGTTTCGCAACCCCGCTCAGGCGAATGATTTACGGAGAGTAAAATGAAGTTTGTTGATGAAGCATCGATTCTGGTCGTTGCAGGTGATGGCGGTAATGGTTGCGTCAGCTTCCGCCGCGAAAAGTACATCCCAAAAGGCGGTCCGGACGGTGGTGATGGTGGTGACGGTGGTGACGTTTGGCTGGAAGCCGACGAAAACCTGAACACGCTGATCGATTACCGTTTTGAAAAATCATTCCGTGCGGAACGTGGTCAGAATGGCGCGAGCCGTGATTGCACCGGTAAGCGTGGCAAAGACGTTACCATTAAAGTACCTGTTGGTACGCGTGTTATCGATCAGGGCACGGGCGAAACCATGGGCGACATGACCAAACACGGTCAGCGTCTGATGGTCGCTAAAGGTGGCTGGCACGGTCTGGGCAACACCCGTTTCAAATCCTCGGTTAACCGTACTCCGCGTCAGAAAACAATGGGTACGCCGGGTGATAAGCGCGATCTGATGCTGGAGCTGATGCTGCTGGCGGACGTGGGTATGCTGGGCATGCCAAACGCTGGGAAATCGACCTTTATCCGTGCGGTGTCCGCGGCGAAGCCGAAAGTCGCTGATTATCCGTTTACCACCCTGGTGCCGAGCCTGGGCGTGGTGCGTATGGACAACGAAAAGAGCTTCGTGGTTGCCGACATTCCGGGACTGATTGAAGGCGCGGCTGAAGGCGCAGGCCTGGGCATCCGCTTCCTGAAACACCTGGAACGTTGCCGTGTACTGCTTCACCTCATCGATATCGATCCGATTGATGGCTCTGATCCAGTTGAAAACGCCCGTATCATTATTGGCGAACTGGAAAAATACAGTCAGGATCTGGCATCTAAACCGCGCTGGTTAGTGTTCAACAAAATTGATTTGATGGACAAGGCTGAAGCGGAAGAGAAAGCGAAAGCGATCGCCGAAGCGTTGGGTTGGGAAGGTAAATATTACCTGATCTCTGCCGCCAGCCAGCTGGGCGTGAAAGATCTCTGCTGGGATGTGATGACCTTTATCATCGAGAACCCGATTGTTCAGGCTGAAGAAGCGAAACAGCCAGAGAAAGTTGAGTTCATGTGGGATGATTATCACCGCCAGCAGCTCGCTGAAGTCGAAGACGAAGCGGAAGATGACTGGGATGACGATTGGGACGAAGACGACGAAGAAGGCGTTGAGTTCATCTACAAGCGTTAATCGCATTAAAAACCCCGGCCATGTTGCCGGGGTTTTTGTTTCCAGGTCTCACTGTAGGCCGGATAAGGCACGTTAATGCCGCCATCCGGCAATCAAATTACCCATTTAGTTGTTCTGATAAATATCCTTGTACAACCGGCTCTCGAAGCGCACCAACGGAATACGGCGATTACGCTGGTCAGCCGGCTCTACCGCATAACCAGATAAATACTGCACGAATGCCATGCGTTGGCCGCTTGCCGTGGTGATGAAACCTGCGAGGTTATAAACCCCCTGCAACGAGCCTGTCTTCGCCGATACTTTGCCATCCACACCAGCCTGATGCAGACCCGCACGGTATTGCAGAGAGCCGTCGTGGCCCGCCAGCGGCAGCATAGTGATAAAGTTCAGCTCGTTATCGTGTTGAGCGATATATTGCAGCACCTGCATCATGGTCGCTGGGGCAATCAGGTTATGGCGGGAGAGGCCAGAACCGTCGGCAATAATAGTGTTGCCGATATCGACGCCTGCCTGCTGACGCAAAATCTGGCGCACGGCGTCAGAACCCGCCCGCCAGGTGCCCGGCACGTTAAATCGGGCATGACCAATCATACGGAAAACGGTATCGGCAATCATGTTGTCCGATTTTTTCAGCATAATCTTAAGCAGGTCATGTAGCGGCGCAGACTGCTTACTGGCGACCACCGTTCCTGGTTCGTTGACCAACGTCTGGCGCAGCAGTGTACCGCTGTAGGTGATACCTGCTTGTTTTAGCTCATCTTTGATAATTGCCCCGGCATAGCTGGCACCGTCCTGAATGGCGAACGCCAGCGGCAGCGGATCGGCACGTTGTGGCAGGCATCCGGTCAGCGTATAGCGGTTGAGATCGCCGGGAACTACATCCAGTTCACAATATTGCGCTTCCGCAGAACCTCGGGCGAGAGTACGCACCTGACTGAACATGGTGACCGGGTAATAAGATGCCACGCGAATAAAGGCGAGATCGTTGGGTTTTTGCGCGCTGTAGAGTGAAACTGAGAAACAGTTTCTATCGACAATAGCCGCTGCGGGCGGTGCACTAAAACACTGCGTCATGTCGTTCCAGGGCCAGCCGGGCGCTTTATCATGACTGGCAAAAATAGAGGTGTCGATCAGGACATTTCCGGCAATTTGCGTCACACCTGATTTTTTCAGGGTTGCCACCATATTGCGAATATCCTGGCGTTTTAGCGTCGGATCGGCACCAAATCGTGCCACTAAGTCACCTTTCAATACGCCGCCTTCCACGCTGCCTTTGGTCTCAAGCGTGGTGGTAAAACGAAAGTCAGGCCCGAGCTGAATCAATGCTGCCAGCGCGGTGATTACTTTCTGGGTACTGGCGGGCAGCGCCATCTGCTGGCTATGAAAATCAATCGCGGGTGCAGGTGCGCCAACCTTCTGTACCATAAGGGCGAGGTTGGCCCCGGCAGGGAGCTGATTGATATACTCGTCGACGTTCGCAGCCTGAACGCTGAACGCTATACTGGCAGTCAATCCGATGGTAAATCTGGAAAATCGCATAATCTCGCGCTAACAACCTGGAAACAGGCCGTCATACTACGGCGCAACGCCCCAAAAAGTAAACGATGACCCATAAGGAACTCCAGGGTAAAATGATCATCAAATAGAGAATTGTAGCTGACCTGGGACCTTGAGCCCCGGGTCGGTATTTTTTTGCTTCTGACTCTGGCATGACACACGCCAGGGTGGGCTTAGCAGCCGGGGTGAGAGCAACTACCCCCTACAGGAATGTTCAAGAGGTATAACAAATGCAAGCTATCCCGATGACCTTACGTGGTGCTGAAAAACTGCGCGAAGAGCTGGATTTTCTGAAATCTGTGCGCCGTCCTGAAATTATTGCCGCTATCGCTGAAGCGCGTGAGCACGGTGACCTGAAAGAGAACGCGGAGTATCACGCGGCGCGCGAACAGCAGGGTTTCTGCGAAGGACGCATTAAAGATATCGAAGCTAAACTGTCCAACGCGCAGGTAATCGACGTTACTAAAATGCCGAACAATGGCCGCGTTGTTTTCGGTGCGACGGTTACCGTTCTGAATCTCGATAACGATGAAGAGCAGACATGGCGTATTGTCGGCGATGATGAAGCCGATTTTAAACAGAACCTGATTTCAGTGAACTCGCCTATCGCTCGTGGCCTGATCGGTAAAGAGCAGGATGACGTCGTAGTTATCAAAACGCCGGGCGGCGAAGTGGAATATGAAGTGACGAAGGTAGAATACCTGTAATTCGCATCTTGGTTAAGATGTTGATACATTGTAAAGAAAGGAAAAAGGCCGCATAGCGGCCTTTTATCAACGAAGAGAGCGTGGCATTTTGCTCTCCTGCTAGCGGAAAACCCCGCGTTTTACACAAACTTCGTGTGCAACTTTGGGATATTCTTAGCGTGGCAGCGAGATTTTACGTTCTTTAGTCGGGCGATACAGTACCAGCGTTTTGCCGATGACCTGTACATTGCAGGCGCCGGTTTCGCGTACGATAGCTTCCACGATCAAGGTTTTAGTATCGCGATCTTCCGAGGCGATTTTCACCTTGATAAGTTCATGGTGCTCTAACGCTTGTTCAATCTCGGCCAGTACCCCTTCGGTCAAACCATTATTGCCAAGCATAACTACAGGCTTGAGCGGATGTGCCAGACCTTTCAGGTGCTGTTTTTGTTTAGTACTCAGATTCATCGTATATTTTTGCTTACGTTGGGATTGAAAACGGGTCATTCTACCGCCATCTCCCATATATCACCAAATAGCTGTGTAGAAATTTACACCATTGGTTACGATGAACTGCCCTTGGGAATGTGAAATGACAGGTAAAAAGCGTTCTGCCAGCTCGAGTCGCTGGCTTCAGGAACACTTTAGCGATAAATATGTTCAACAGGCGCAGAAAAAGGGGTTACGTTCCCGTGCCTGGTTTAAACTTGATGAAATACAGCAAAGTGACAAAATTTTTAAACCGGGGATGACGATAGTTGATCTCGGTGCTGCACCCGGTGGCTGGTCGCAATATGCAGTTACGCAGATCGGCAACACCGGCCGCATTATCGCTTGCGATCTTTTACCTATGGATCCAATCGTTGGTGTGGACTTCCTTCAGGGCGACTTTCGTGATGAATTAGTCCTGAAAGCGTTACTTGAACGCGTAGGTGACAGTAAAGTACAAGTTGTCATGTCTGATATGGCGCCAAATATGTGTGGAACACCGGCGGTGGATATTCCCCGGGCCATGTATCTGGTAGAGCTGGCGCTTGGAATGGCTCGTGATGTATTAGCGCCAGGTGGTAGTTTTGTAGTGAAGGTGTTCCAGGGCGAAGGCTTCGATGAGTATCTAAGAGAGATTCGCTCCCTGTTTACGAAGGTCAAAGTTCGTAAGCCGGACTCTTCTCGCGCCCGTTCGCGTGAAGTGTATATTGTAGCGACCGGGCGTAAACCATAACCGGCAGATTTCAAACGAAAGTTTGAAAGAAACTGGATATAGAGTATCCTGACGCTGTTTTTAACACAGTTGTAATATGAGGTTAATCCCTTGAGTGACATGGCGAAAAACCTAATTCTCTGGCTGGTCATTGCCGTTGTGCTGATGTCAGTATTCCAGAGCTTTGGGCCCAGCGAGTCTAATGGCCGTAAGGTTGATTACTCTACCTTCCTGCAAGAGGTCAATCAGGACCAGGTTCGTGAAGCGAAGATCAACGGACGTGAGATTAACGTTACCAAGAAAGATAGTAACCGTTACACGACCTACATCCCGGTTAACGATCCGAAGCTGCTTGATAACCTGCTGACCAAAAACGTCAAGGTTGTTGGCGAACCACCTGAAGAGCCGAGCCTGCTGGCTTCTATCTTCATTTCCTGGTTCCCAATGCTGCTGCTGATTGGTGTCTGGATCTTCTTCATGCGTCAGATGCAGGGCGGTGGTGGCAAAGGTGCCATGTCGTTCGGCAAGAGCAAAGCGCGCATGCTGACGGAAGATCAGATCAAAACGACTTTTGCTGACGTTGCGGGTTGTGACGAAGCAAAAGAAGAAGTCGCTGAGCTGGTTGAGTATCTGCGCGAACCGAGCCGTTTCCAGAAACTGGGCGGTAAAATCCCGAAAGGCGTCCTGATGGTTGGTCCTCCGGGTACGGGTAAAACCCTGCTGGCGAAAGCTATCGCAGGTGAAGCGAAGGTTCCATTCTTCACAATTTCCGGTTCTGATTTCGTGGAAATGTTCGTGGGTGTCGGTGCATCTCGTGTGCGTGACATGTTCGAACAAGCCAAGAAAGCGGCACCGTGCATCATCTTCATCGATGAAATCGACGCCGTAGGTCGCCAGCGTGGCGCAGGTCTGGGCGGTGGTCACGATGAACGTGAACAGACTCTGAACCAGATGCTGGTTGAGATGGACGGCTTCGAAGGTAACGAAGGTATTATCGTTATCGCGGCAACTAACCGTCCGGACGTTCTTGACCCTGCGCTGCTGCGTCCAGGCCGTTTCGACCGTCAGGTTGTGGTTGGTCTGCCAGACGTTCGCGGTCGTGAACAGATCCTGAAAGTGCATATGCGTCGCGTACCGCTGTCTCCGGATATCGATGCGGCAATCATTGCACGTGGCACACCTGGCTTCTCCGGTGCGGACCTCGCGAACCTGGTGAACGAAGCGGCGCTGTTTGCTGCTCGTGGCAACAAGCGCGTAGTGTCGATGGTTGAGTTCGAAAAAGCGAAAGACAAAATCATGATGGGTGCGGAACGTCGCTCCATGGTGATGACGGAAGCGCAGAAAGAATCTACCGCGTATCACGAAGCTGGCCACGCGATTATCGGTCGCCTGGTACCGGAACACGATCCGGTGCACAAAGTAACGATTATCCCGCGCGGTCGTGCGCTGGGTGTGACCTTCTTCCTGCCTGAAGGCGACGCAATCAGCGCCAGCCGTCAGAAACTGGAAAGTCAGATCTCCACACTGTACGGTGGCCGTCTGGCGGAAGAGATCATCTACGGTGCTGAACATGTTTCTACCGGTGCGTCGAACGACATTAAAGTCGCGACTAATCTGGCGCGTAACATGGTTACTCAGTGGGGCTTCTCCGATAAACTCGGTCCGTTGCTGTACGCTGAAGAAGAAGGCGAAGTGTTCCTGGGACGTTCTGTGGCGAAAGCGAAACACATGTCCGATGAAACCGCTCGCATTATCGATCAGGAAGTTAAGCTGCTGATTGAGCGTAACTATGACCGTGCACGTCGTTTGCTGAACGAAAACATGGACATTCTGCACTCAATGAAAGATGCGCTCATGAAATATGAGACCATCGATGCGCCGCAGATTGACGATCTAATGGCTCGCCGCGACGTACGTCCGCCAGCGGGTTGGGAAGAACCGGGTTCTTCTAACAACAACTCTGGTAGCACCGGTAAGCCGAGTGCACCGCGTCCGGTTGATGAACCGCGTGCGCCGGACTCTGGCACTATGTCAGAGCAACTGGGCGACAAATAAGTTATCGTTGATGATGACCGTGTTTTAATTGAAAACCCTGGGGCTTGCTCCGGGGTTTTTCTTATCTGCATATTCAAGATTTTACCAGGGATAAAACTATGAAACTCTTTGCTCAGGGTTCTTCACTGGATCTCAGCCATCCGCACGTCATGGGGATTTTGAACGTTACGCCAGACTCATTTTCCGATGGTGGAGCGCACAACTCTCTGGTTGAAGCGGTGAAACACGCAAACCTGATGATTAACGCCGGGGCGACTATCATTGATGTGGGCGGTGAGTCCACGCGTCCGGGCGCGGCTGATGTGAGTGTGGAAGAAGAGTTGCAGCGAGTGATCCCAGTGGTCGAGGCGATTGCTCAGCGTTTTGAAGTGTGGATTTCGGTCGATACCTCAAAACCCGAAGTGATTCGCGAATGCGCCAGAGTTGGCGCGCATATCATCAATGATATTCGCTCACTCTCGGAGCCTGGAGCGCTGGAAGCCGCAGCGGAGACCGGATTACCGGTTTGCCTGATGCATATGCAGGGGCAGCCGAAAACCATGCAGGAAGCGCCAAAGTATGAGGATGTTTTTGCTGAGGTAAACCATTACTTTGTTGAGCAAATAGCACGTTGCGAGCGGGCTGGAATCACAAAAGATAAATTGTTGCTCGACCCCGGATTCGGATTCGGTAAAAATCTCACTCACAACTACACATTACTGGCACGTTTGTCTGAGTTTCATCATTTTAATCTGCCATTGCTGGTTGGGATGTCACGAAAATCAATGGTTGGCCAGTTACTGAATGTGGGGCCATCTGAACGCCTGAGCGGTAGCCTTGCGTGCGCGGTGATTGCCGCAATGCAGGGGGCGCAGATCGTTCGTGTCCATGACGTCAAAGAAACCGTAGAAGCGATGCGTGTGGTGGAAGCCACATTGTCTGCAAAGGAAAAAAAACGCTATGAGTAATCGTAAATATTTTGGCACTGATGGGATCCGCGGTCGCGTAGGCGATGCCCCAATTACTCCTGACTTTGTGCTCAAGCTGGGCTGGGCTGCAGGGAAAGTGCTTGCTCGTCATGGTTCACGTAAAATTATTATCGGTAAAGATACGCGTATTTCCGGCTATATGCTGGAGTCTGCGCTGGAAGCGGGCCTGGCTGCCGCCGGACTCTCAGCCTCATTCACAGGGCCAATGCCAACACCCGCCGTTGCGTATCTGACGCGCGCCTTCCGTGCTGAGGCCGGGATTGTTATCTCCGCTTCGCACAACCCGTACTATGACAACGGGATTAAATTCTTCTCTACCGACGGGACTAAACTGCCAGATGCAGTGGAAGAAGCCATTGAAGCCGAGATGGAAAAAGCGATCACCTGCGTGGATTCCGCTGAACTGGGTAAAGCCACGCGTATCGTTGATGCTGCCGGTCGTTATATCGAGTTTTGCAAAGGCACCTTCCCGAACGAACTGAGCCTGAATGAACTTAAAATTGTGGTGGATTGCGCTAACGGTGCGACGTACCACATTGCGCCAAATGTACTGCGTGAACTGGGTGCAAACGTGATTGCCATTGGCTGTGAGCCAAACGGTGTGAATATCAATGAAGAAGTCGGCGCCACCGACGTCCGTGCTCTGCAGGCGCGCGTGATTGCGGAAAAAGCCGATCTGGGTATTGCGCTGGATGGCGATGGCGACCGTGTCATTATGGTTGACCACGAAGGTAATAAGGTCGATGGCGATCAGATCATGTACATCATCGCCCGTGAAGCCCTGCGTCAGGGTCAGCTGCGCGGTGGCGCGGTAGGTACGCTGATGAGCAACATGGGCCTCGAGCTGGCGCTGAAACAGCTGGGTATTCCGTTTGCCCGTGCAAAAGTTGGCGACCGCTATGTGCTGGAAAAAATGCAGGAAAAAGGCTGGCGTATCGGTGCCGAAAACTCAGGTCATGTGATCCTGCTGGACAAAACCACCACTGGTGACGGTATCGTGGCGGGTCTGCAGGTGCTGGCGGCGATGGTACGCAACCATATGAGCTTGCACGACCTGTGCAGCGGCATGAAAATGTTCCCACAGCTGCTGGTTAACGTACGATACACAGCAGGTAGCGGCGATCCACTGGAACATGAAAACGTGAAAGCGGTGATGGCGGAAGTGGAAGCGGCGCTGGGTAACCGTGGACGCGTCCTGCTGCGTAAGTCTGGTACCGAACCGTTAATTCGTGTGATGGTTGAAGGTGAAGACGAAGCGCAGGTGACTGAATTCGCCCACCGTATTGCCGATGCTGTGAAAGCGGCGTAATTCCGAAGAAAGTGAAAGCCGGAGTCTGAGACTCCGGCTTTTTTTTACTGTACGGCAAGCTGCTGTTTACGTCGGCGCTGCCAGAAGTAACCACCGACCATCAGTAGCACAAGGACTGCCAGCCACGGCAGAACCGCCAGCAGATGCCCAGACCGGGCAAAGGTTAACGCAATCATCAGTAGCCAACCGCCCAGCATCGGAATCGCGGTACGCTTAACAATATCCACAGGCGAGACACCTGCAATCCCTGCGATAGCAATGATTACGCCGGCGATGGGCGATAGTGTACGACCAATACCCGCCGAGATCTGGATAGGCAACATCATGACAGCGATATCGCTACCGATATGACGGCTGATGTCCGGCACCATGGGTGCGAAGGAGAAAAATGCCGCATTCCCGGAGCCCATCAGCGCTGAAATTGCGAAGGTGATCAGGGTCATCAGCAGGATAATAGAGGCGGCGCTGAGGCCAAATTCACCGGAAAGTGACAACAGTGCGTCAACGGCACCAATGGCTTTCAGTCCGGCGGAAAAGACTTCACCGGCGATAATCAGTGTCACGACGGTGGCAAAAACGCTGCCCATGCTGTCGAAAACCTTTTGTACGCCAGCCATCACCTCGCGCGCCTTGCGATGACGGCAGTACTCACAAACCAGCGTAATAGCGAGGCTTATCAGTACGGCGGTATCCAGCGTGATCTTGAGAGAGCTGAATACTAAATCGCTGCACACCAGCATCAATACCAGCGGCAGCATGGGCAGAAACAGCCAGGCGATAGGTGCGTCGGCTTCATCAGTCGCCGTTAATGTCTGCATTTGCTGAGCTGCATTGTCGCCACTTTCCCGACGGTCAAAAAAGCGTTGCACAACAATATGCAGTAGGGCGATGAAAAGAATGACGGGCACAACGATCGGCAACTGATCCTGCACGAAATAGTTCACGACCTCGATGCCTGCGGTTTTGGCGGCGAGAACAGAGTTGCCGGAGCCGGGGCCAAACTCAACCGCACAGGTACTGGCGATAACGGCGGCAACCGCGGCGCGGCTACAGCCAAGACGGGTAAGCAGCGGGTAAAGCGTCGCCATCAGCAGCAGACCCAATCCGGTGGCGCTGCTGATAAACAGCGACAGGAATTGACCCAATAGCAGTGCCAGCCCCAGCAGCAGATATGGCGAGTTCAGCCGTTGCAAAGGACGAGACGTCACCCGAACCAGTACCTGGCTTGCGCCAATGGCCGACATATAAGTGGCAAAACCACCAATCAGCATAATTTGCAGACCGAGGCCGCCGAGACGCACGCTCAGGGTATCGCGAATAAACTCAAAGGCGTCAAAGGGGCCAAATCCGGTGCTCTTTTTCACCAGGCCACTGAGTGAGGTCATTCCGCTAAAATGCGCGATAAGCAACAGCACAATCCCGGTCAATAACAGTACCGACTGGGGGTGATATTTTTTGAGGATCAGACGTCCGGCAAAAATGATGGCGATTAGCGCCAGTAGCAATGACATTCTTGCCCCCTTACTCGAAGTTGCCGGTAACCAGGCACTCGCCATCCCGCAGCAACGGTTTACCCGCGGCAAACAGATGGGCCAGCGAGAGGTCATCATTGAGTACACAGATATCGGCACGTTCCCCGGCGCAGAGCACGCCCCCGGAAATACCCAGCGAGCGCGCAACGTTTGCCGTCAGCATCGCGATGGCCTGTGGCACCGGAATCCCGACATCAATCAGGCGAGGAAGCAGGTTAAGATTGCCTGCGACCGGTGCCGCGCTTAAACCTTCAACGATACCCTGAGCGTTAAAGCGCGGAACGCTGCCATTGCCGTCAGAACTGATCGTGATGCGCTCCGCCGGAACCTGTGCGTCGAGTGCGTGGAGAATCGCTTGCTCCTGAGGCATAAAACGACTGCCACCGGACGTAATATCGATATGGCCGCCGCGATGGGCGAAAGCAATCGCCTGTTCGAACAAGGGTTCAGTTCTCGCAACATGCGTCGGTGAAATATGGTGAATCGGAATACCCGCATCACACAGCTCAATAAGTTGCGACATCCCTTCCGGCAGATTCCCCAGGTGCACATGCAGCAAGCCTTTTTTCCCAGCCAGCAGGGAAGCGACGCGAATATCGCTCACTATCCTCAGCAACTCCTGGAAAGAGGGGTAAGAACCGCGGTGATCGGCGAGGGCGATTTTTACACCAAGAATTGCCGGAATGAAGGCCATATCATCGCGGATGGATCGCGTAATAGTTGGGCTGGGAACGGCGTAGGCTCCCGTGTGCATAAACGCGCGTAATCCCTCAAGGTTGAGAGACTGCATTTTAGCGTAGAGATCTTTGGGGGAACGAGAAATGGCATCGGTGCCTAACACGCCAACCACCGTGGTAATACCTGCCTGAATCAGATCGCGCAGCTTGACGGCGGGCGTCCGACTGGCAAATCCGGCTTCACCACCGCCACCGGTGAGATGAACATGCTGATCGATGATACCAGGGATAACCCATTTACCCCGACAATCGATGACCTCGTTGATGCCATCAAACAATGAAATATCTTTTTCTACCGCCACAATTCGGTCGGCATGAATGAGCAGGGAGCAGAGGCCTAAATCCTCAGGAGAAAAAACACGGGCATTGGTCAATAAAGTAAACATAGCGGTCCTGTCAAACGTCGAGGGTGAGAGTCGGCAGGTGAAACGAAATATTGTTGTTATGATGCCCACCATAAAGCCATTACTATAACTATGACTATTACCGATTTGTTATTGGAGGATGCGGTTATGGCATGGCGGAGAGCACAACGTGGATTGTAAGTGGCTGGAAGATTTTCTGGCCTTGAGCCAGCATGGAAACTACTCTCAGGCCGCTGCGCAGCGGCATATTACTCAACCTGCGTTGAGTCGGCGTATAAAGGCGCTGGAAGAGGTGCTGGGCGTACCTTTGTTTGACCGGACAACGACCCCTGTCACGCTGACGCGCTATGGTGAACGCTTTGAACCTTATGCCCGGCACGTTCTCAGCACGTTAACAGAGGCACGCCATGAGCTGTCGGCGATGACGCCAGCAACGGATAACACGCTGGTGATGGTCAGCCTGCATACGCTGTCGGTGAATATCCTGCCGGATATGATCAACTACCTGCGACAGAGTGAGCCGCAGTTAAACTTTACGGTAAACGCCAGTATCCAGGGGATAGACAACCACTTCAATGCCCTGATGAACCGGCAAATTGATTTACTGGTAACCTACGATTTACCGTCTGCCCAGCCGGGGCTGGAGATCGCCGGAGGGTTAAAACGTTCACTATGGCGGTATGAGCGATTTATACCGGTTATTTCCGCCCAGTTGGCTGATGCGCTTAATGATCCGCATGCTCCGATTCCGTGGCTATGCTATAGCGACTACACCTTTGTCAGACGTATTATTGAGTCGGCAGAACAACGCGTCCGCCCACGGCTAAAAAAAGTATTTGAGAGTGGTTTAAGCGAAACGATACGAGAAATGGTACTGCGCCATATGGGAATGGCCTGGTTACCTGAATCGATGGTGGCGGAAGAGTTGGTGAATCAGCAAATTATTCACTGCTGGCCAGAAAATACAGACCTGATTTGTGAAATCCCCGTTGTGGTATGGGCGAATCTTGAAGATCAACGTGCCGTTATGCAGAGATGCTGGGAGAAGTTGCTGCGTTTTTGATTGATATGGCGATTTTTTCCGCAGTTGATACAATGCTAACAAATTGCCCTTGCGAAGGTTATTCGCTTTGGTTAGTATTCACACCCGCTTCAGTGGGAAACAGTAAATATTCCCGCTTTAATGGTCGAAGCATTGTACGCGGCAACTCCGCAAGGAACAGGTTGATTATGCACGAAGCTCTTTTAGTAGTTTTCCTTATTGTGGCAATTGGCCTGGTAGGCTTGATCATGCTGCAGCAAGGCAAAGGCGCTGATATGGGAGCCTCTTTTGGCGCAGGCGCTTCTGGTACTCTGTTTGGTTCAAGTGGTTCTGGTAACTTCATGACCCGTATGACAGCTGTATTGGGAACCTTGTTCTTCATCATCAGTCTGGTGCTGGGTAACATGAACAGCAATAAGACCAATAAAGGAAGTGAGTGGGAAAATCTGAGCGCACCGGCGAAAACCGAGCAAACTCAGCCAGCTGCTCCGGCTCAGCCGACCAGCGATATCCCACGCTAAGTATTCTGTACCGAGGTGGTGGAATTGGTAGACACGCTACCTTGAGGTGGTAGTGCCCTAACGGGCTTGTGGGTTCGAGTCCCATCCTCGGTACCAAATTCCAAAAAAAAGACGCTGCAAAGCGTCTTTTTTTTCGTCTGTTATTTATGGCTATCCTGTAGGTCGGATAAGGCGTTAACACCTTATCCGACATTATTACAACGCCTGATGGCGCTACGCTTATCAGGCCTACAGACACCTTATATTTCGCGCATAAAAAAGGCCGCTTTCGCGGCCTTAAGATAGTGAATCTTTACTTCGCCTTATTTTCCAGATTCTCAACCTGCGGCAGGCCGGTTGCGGAAGAGGCGGTCAACAGACCGGCTTTCGCGTAGCCGAACAGCTTCTCGCGGGTATCGGTGATGTCCAGATTACGCATGGTCAACTGGCCGATACGATCGTCAGGTGAGAATACTGACTCGCCTTTCTCCATGGTCAGACGCTCAGCCTTATAAGTCAGGTTGTCGGACACGGTATTGAGGATCGAGTAGTCGTTGCCGCGGCGCAGTTCCAGCGTGACTTCGCCGGTAATCTGGCTGGCGACCCAACGCTGCAGACCGTCACGCAGCATCAATGCCTGCGAGTCGAACCAACGGCCCTGATACAGCAGTTTGCCCAACTGACGACCATGAGAGTGATATTGCTCAATGGTGTCTTCGTTATGGATACCGGTCAGCAGACGCTCGTAGGCGATGTGCAGCAATGCCATCCCCGGGGCTTCGTAGATGCCACGGCTCTTCGCTTCAATGATACGGTTTTCAATCTGATCGCTCATACCCAGACCGTGACGGCCGCCGATACGGTTGGCTTCCAGCATCATCTCAACGTCGTCGCTGAAGGTTTTACCGTTCAGAGCAACCGGATGACCCTGTTCAAAACGCACGGTCACTTCTTCTGCCGGGATCTTCACGCTCTCATCCCAGAACTTCACGCCCATAATCGGGTTGACGATTTTGACGCTGGAATTCAGGAATTCCAGATCTTTTGCTTCGTGAGTCGCACCGAGCATATTGGAGTCTGTTGAGTACGCTTTCTCAACGGACATTTTGTAGTCGAAACCACAGGCAATCATAAATTCGGACATCTCATGGCGACCACCGAGTTCATCGATAAAATCGGTATCCAGCCATGGTTTGTAAATCTGCAGTTCGGCGTTGGTCAGCAGACCGTAACGATAGAAACGTTCAATATCGTTACCTTTATAGGTGCTACCGTCGCCCCAGATGTTTACACCATCTTCTTTCATGGCGGCAACCAGCATGGTGCCGGTCACGGCACGGCCCAGCGGGGTGGTATTGAAATAGGTCAGTCCGCCGGTGGTGTTGTGGAATGCACCGCACTGAATGGCAGCGATCCCTTCGGCAACCAGCTGCTTACGGCAATCTACCAGGCGAGCATTCTCAGCACCATATTCCATTGCACGGCGAGGAATGGCGTCATAGTCATCCTCATCCGGCTGGCCCAAATTCGCAGTATATGCATATGGGACAGCCCCTTTTTGTCGCATCCACAGCAGTGCTGCACTGGTGTCCAGGCCGCCGGAAAAAGCGATACCAATACGTTGACCTACCGGGAGATGCTTGAGAATCGTCGTCATAAAATAAAACCCTGCTTGATAGACTGGTGAAGAGGTTGGCTTATTATGTTAATTGCATTTTTATGCAAAATAAATGAGTTTTCATTTAATCATCTTTTCTGGATGACAGGAAGAGTTTAGTGATAATTTCGTTAAATAACGGCGTGGGCGGCATATTTATCTTGCTGGGCTAGCGCTGGGCAGCATTCATTGATTTGCATAGTCGTAACAAGGTTGACATAACGCATAGTGAATCAATATACTGTGCGCAGATTTTACGTCCCGTCTCGGTACCAAATCCCAGCAGTATTTGCATTTTTTACCCAAAACGAGTAAAATTTGCCACGTTTCAGGCGCGGGGTGGAGCAGCCTGGTAGCTCGTCGGGCTCATAACCCGAAGGTCGTCGGTTCAAATCCGGCCCCCGCAACCACTTTCCCTTAGAGTTCTTTTTCAAATATACTGTGAAGACTTAGGCCTTCGTAGCTGGATTTGAAAAAAATTCTTTCGGAAGGTTCTCCGAACCGCAGGTGCGGTTATAGGGTTCAGTTATCTAAAGCCCCGATTTATCGGGGTTTTTTGTTATCTGACTACAGAATAACTGGGCTTTAGGCCCTTTTTTTATGTCTTGGGGGTGGGCTTGTCCACATTAGAGCAAAAATTAACAGAGATGATTACAGCGCCAGTTGAAGCCCTGGGCTACGAACTGGTCGGCATCGAATTTATTCGTGGTCGCACATCCACACTGCGCATCTATATTGATAGTGAAGATGGCATCAATGTTGATGATTGTGCTGATGTGAGCCATCAGGTAAGCGCCGTGATGGATGTCGAAGACCCAATCACCGTTGCCTATAACCTGGAAGTCTCCTCTCCGGGTCTCGACCGTCCTCTGTTCACAGCTGAACACTACGTGCGTTTCCTGGGTGAAGAAGTCACGCTGGTTCTTCGTATGGCGGTACAAAACCGTCGTAAATGGCAGGGCGTTATCAAAGCGGTGGACGGTGAGATGATCACGGTCACAGTCGAAGGCAAAGATGAAGTGTTCGCGCTGAGTAATATCCAGAAGGCGAACCTGGTTCCCCACTTTTAACAGTCTGGATTGAGGTGAAAAGCCCGCGATGAACAAAGAAATTTTGGCTGTTGTTGAAGCCGTATCCAACGAAAAAGCGCTGCCACGCGAGAAAATTTTTGAAGCGCTGGAAAGTGCGCTGGCTACAGCAACAAAGAAAAAATATGAGCAAGAGATCGACGTTCGCGTAGAAATCGATCGTAAAAGCGGTGATTTCGATACCTTCCGTCGTTGGGTAATCGTAGAAGAAGTTACTCAGCCGACCAAAGAAATTACGCTGGAAGCGGCACGCTTCGAAGACGAAAGTCTGAACGTGGGCGAATATGTTGAAGATCAGATTGAATCTGTCACCTTTGACCGTATCACTACCCAGACCGCGAAGCAGGTTATCGTACAGAAAGTACGTGAAGCTGAACGCGCAATGGTTGTTGATCAGTTCCGCGAACATGAAGGCGAAATCGTCACCGGTGTGGTGAAGAAAGTAAACCGCGACAACATTTCACTGGATCTGGGCAGCAATGCTGAAGCTGTGATCCTGCGTGAAGACATGCTGCCGCGTGAAAACTTCCGCCCTGGTGACCGTATTCGTGGCGTTCTGTACTCAGTTCGCCCGGAAGCGCGCGGTGCACAGCTGTTCGTAACCCGTTCCAAGCCGGAAATGCTGATTGAGCTGTTCCGCATTGAAGTGCCGGAAATCGGCGAAGAAGTTATCGAAATTAAAGCGGCTGCTCGCGATCCGGGATCGCGTGCGAAAATCGCCGTTAAGACCAACGACAAGCGTATTGATCCGGTCGGCGCCTGTGTTGGTATGCGCGGTGCGCGCGTTCAGGCGGTTTCTACCGAACTGGGCGGCGAGCGTATCGATATCGTCCTGTGGGATGATAACCCGGCGCAGTTCGTGATTAACGCAATGGCACCAGCAGACGTCGCTTCTATCGTGGTGGATGAAGACAAACACACCATGGATATCGCGGTTGAAGCCGGTAACCTGGCTCAGGCGATTGGACGTAATGGTCAGAACGTCCGCCTGGCTTCACAACTGAGCGGTTGGGAACTCAACGTGATGACCGTTGATGACCTGCAAGCGAAGCATCAGGCTGAAGCACATGCAGCCATCGATACCTTCACCAAATATCTCGATATCGATGAAGATTTCGCGACCGTTCTGGTGGAAGAAGGTTTTGCGACGCTGGAAGAACTGGCCTACGTGCCAATGAAAGAACTGCTGGAAATTGACGGCCTGGATGAACAGACCGTTGAAGCGCTGCGCGAGCGTGCTAAAAACGCACTGACCACTCTGGCACTGGCCCAGGAAGAAAGCCTCGGTGATAACAAACCGGCTGACGATCTGCTGAATCTGGAAGGATTGGATCGTGAGATGGCCTTCAAACTGGCGGCCCGTGGTGTTTGTACGCTGGAAGATCTCGCTGAACAGGGCATTGATGATCTGGCTGATATCGAAGGGTTGACCGACGAAAAAGCCGGTGAGCTGATTATGGCTGCCCGTAATATTTGCTGGTTCGGCGACGAAGCGTAATAAACTGTAGCAGGAAGGAACAGTATGACAGATGTAACCGTAAAAACGCTGGCTGCAGAGATACAGACTTCCGTAGATCGCCTGGTACAGCAATTTGCTGATGCCGGTATCCCGAAGTCTGCTGACGACTCTGTGTCCGCACAAGAGAAACAAACCTTACTGGCGCATTTGAACCGTGAAAACGGCTCAGCGCCGGATAAGTTGACATTGCAGCGTAAAACGCGCAGTACTCTCAATATTCCAGGTACCGGTGGAAAAAGCAAATCGGTACAAATCGAAGTCCGCAAGACACGCACCTTTGTGAAACGCGATCCGCAAGAGGCTGAACGCCTTGCCGCGGAAGAGCAGGCGCAGCGTGAAGCGGAAGAGCAAGCCCGTCGTGAGGCAGAAGAAGCTGCCAAACGCGAGGCGCAACAAAAAGCCGAACGTGAGGCCGCAGAACAAGCTAAGCGTGAAGCCGCTGATAAAGCGAAACGTGAAGCTGCGGAAAAAGACAAAGTGAGCAATCAACAGACCGACGATATGACTAAAACCGCCCAGGCCGAAAAAGCCCGCCGTGAAAATGAAGCCGCAGAACTGAAGCGTAAAGCGGAAGAAGAAGCACGTCGCAAGCTTGAAGAAGAAGCGCGCCGCGTAGCGGAAGAAGCTCGCCGTATGGCGGAAGAAAACGAGAAAAATGGTGTGAATAACGCTGAACCTGTCGAAGACACCAGTGATTATCACGTCACCACCTCTCAGCATGCTCGCCAGGCTGAAGACGAGAACGATCGTGAAGTTGAAGGCGGTCGTGGTCGTACTCGCAGCACTAAAGCAGCGCGTCCGGCGAAGAAAGGTAACAAACACGCTGAATCTAAAGCTGACCGTGAAGAAGCACGTGCAGCGGTTCGCGGCGGTAAAGGCGGTAAGCAGCGTAAAGGTTCCGCTCTGCAGCAGGGCTTCCAGAAGCCAGCTCAGGCCGTTAACCGTGACGTTGTGATCGGCGAAACCATCACCGTTGGCGATCTGGCGAACAAGATGGCGGTCAAAGGCTCTCAGGTCATCAAAGCAATGATGAAACTGGGCGCAATGGCGACCATCAACCAGGTCATCGACCAGGAAACCGCACAACTGGTTGCCGAAGAGATGGGCCACAAAGTTATCCTGCGTCGTGAAAACGAACTGGAAGAAGCAGTAATGAGCGACCGTGACACCGGCGCTGCGGCTGAACCGCGCGCACCGGTAGTGACCATCATGGGTCACGTTGACCACGGTAAAACGTCTCTGCTGGACTACATTCGTTCAACGAAAGTGGCCTCTGGCGAAGCGGGCGGCATTACTCAGCACATCGGTGCGTACCACGTTGAAACTGACAACGGTATGATCACCTTCCTGGACACCCCGGGTCACGCCGCGTTTACCTCCATGCGTGCTCGTGGTGCTCAGGCGACGGATATCGTTGTTCTGGTTGTTGCAGCAGACGACGGCGTGATGCCGCAGACTATCGAAGCTATCCAGCACGCGAAAGCGGCAGGTGTGCCGGTAGTTGTTGCAGTCAACAAAATCGATAAACCGGAAGCGGATCCAGATCGCGTTAAAAACGAACTGTCCCAGTACGGCATCATGCCGGAAGAGTGGGGCGGCGAGAGCCAGTTCGTTCACGTTTCTGCGAAAGCGGGCACCGGTATCGACGAACTGCTGGATGCTATCCTGCTGCAAGCCGAAGTACTGGAACTGAAAGCTGTGCGTAAAGGTATGGCGAGCGGTGCGGTTATCGAATCCTTCCTGGATAAAGGTCGTGGCCCGGTTGCTACCGTCCTGGTTCGCGAAGGTACCCTGAACAAGGGCGATATCGTTCTGTGTGGTTTCGAATACGGCCGCGTTCGTGCGATGCGTAACGAACTGGGTCAGGAAGTACTGGAAGCAGGTCCGTCCATTCCGGTGGAAATCCTCGGTCTGTCCGGTGTTCCGGCTGCGGGTGACGAAGTTACTGTTGTTCGTGACGAGAAGAAAGCGCGTGAAGTTGCACTGTACCGTCAGGGCAAATTCCGTGAAGTTAAACTGGCTCGTCAGCAGAAATCTAAACTTGAGAACATGTTCGCCAACATGACCGAAGGCGAAGTTCACGAAGTGAACATCGTGCTGAAGGCTGACGTACAGGGTTCTGTAGAAGCGATTTCCGACTCTTTACTGAAACTGTCTACCGACGAAGTAAAAGTGAAGATCATCGGTTCTGGCGTAGGTGGTATCACCGAAACCGACGCGACCCTGGCTGCGGCATCCAACGCGATTCTGGTTGGCTTCAACGTACGTGCTGATGCCTCTGCACGTAAAGTTATCGAATCAGAAAGCCTGGATCTGCGTTACTACTCCGTCATCTATCATCTGATCGACGAAGTGAAAGCAGCGATGAGCGGCATGCTGTCTCCGGAACTGAAACAGCAGATCATTGGTCTGGCTGAAGTTCGTGATGTGTTCAAATCACCGAAATTCGGCGCTATCGCAGGCTGTATGGTTACCGAAGGCACGATTAAACGTCACAACCCAATCCGCGTACTGCGCGACAACGTGGTTATCTATGAAGGCGAGCTGGAATCCCTGCGCCGCTTCAAAGATGACGTCAACGAAGTCCGTAACGGTATGGAATGTGGTATCGGCGTTAAGAACTACAACGACGTTCGCGTTGGCGATATGATCGAAGTGTTCGAGATCATCGAGATCAAACGTACAATTGCTTAAGGTTGTTCGGGTGTAGGCCGGATAAGGCGTTTACGCCGACATCCGGCAATGTAATGCCTGATGGCGCTACGCTTATCAGGCCTACAGCCTAATCACCGAATTATTTTCAAAAGGGGCTGAATGCCCCTTTTTTGTCTGGAGAATTTATTATGGCGAAAGAATTTGGTCGCCCGCAGCGTGTCGCGCAGGAGATGCAGAAAGAAATCGCACTCATCCTGCAACGCGAAATCAAAGACCCGCGTGTTGGCATGATGACCACCGTATCGGGTGTTGAGATGTCCCGTGATCTGGCATATGCCAAAGTATTCGTGACTTTCCTCAACGATCAGGACGAAGCTGCCGTGAAAAACGGCATTAAGGCACTGCAGGAAGCCTCTGGTTTTATCCGCTCTCTGCTGGGTAAAGCAATGCGTCTGCGTATCGTGCCTGAGCTGACCTTCTTCTACGACAACTCGTTGGTTGAAGGGATGCGCATGTCCAACCTGGTGACCAGCGTGGTGAAACATGACGATGAGCGTCGTGTGAACCCAGCGGACGACAGCAAGGAGGACTGATGAGTCGTCCTCGTCGTCGTGGTCGCGATATTCATGGTGTCCTGCTGCTGGATAAGCCGCAGGGCATGTCCAGCAATGACGTGCTGCAAAAAGTAAAGCGCATCTACAATGCCAACCGCGCGGGACATACCGGCGCGTTGGATCCGCTGGCGACAGGCATGCTGCCTATCTGCCTTGGTGAAGCGACAAAGTTTTCACAGTATTTGCTGGATTCTGACAAACGCTATCGCGTGGTTGCCCGTCTGGGCCAGCGTACTGACACTTCCGATGCCGATGGGCAGATCGTACAGGAGCGTCCGGTAACCTTCACCGCAGAACAACTGGCGAGCGCGCTGGAGACTTTCCGCGGCGATATCGAGCAGATTCCGTCGATGTATTCGGCGCTGAAGTATCAGGGTAAGAAGCTGTACGAATATGCGCGTCAGGGCATTGAAGTGCCGCGTGAAGCGCGCCCGATTACCGTCTATGAGCTGCTGTTTATCCGTCATGAAGGTAACGAACTGGAGCTGGAAGTTCACTGCTCCAAAGGCACCTATATTCGTACCATCGTTGACGATCTCGGTGAGAAGCTGGGCTGCGGCGCGCACGTAACGTATCTGCGTCGTCTGACGGTCAGCAAGTATCCGGTGGATCGTATGGTCACACTGGAACACCTGCGTGAGCTGGTTGAACAGGCAGAACAGCAGAACATTCCGGCGGCTCAGTTGCTTGATCCTTTGCTGATGCCAATGGACAGTCCGGCATCGGACTATCCTGTTGTTAATTTGCCTTTAACATCGTCGGTTTACTTTAAAAATGGTAATCCGGTACGGACGACAGGCGCCCCGCTGGAAGGGCTGGTACGCGTGACGGAAGGCGATGACGACAAGTTTATTGGCATGGGGGAGATGGACGATGAAGGTCGTGTCGCCCCCCGCCGCCTGGTGGTTGAGTATCCTGCATAGCGCTCTCTGTCTTGCGATAAAAGGGCGCTGCGAGTAGAATACTGCCGCTTAACGTCGCGTGAATTGTTTAACAATCCGCGTGGCGTATACACAAAATCATTCGAGCTGCATCAAGGCGGCAAGTCTGAGGATCCTCAGGAGCTTACTTAGGTAAGTGACTGAGGTGAGCGGACGCAGCCAACGCAGAGTCAGTTTGAAGGATAAAGTGTATACACTGGGATAGCTGAATTAGAGATCGGCATCCTTTCATTCTTATCACTTTGGAGTTTTAAAATGTCTCTAAGTACTGAAGCTACCGCTAAAATCGTTTCTGAGTTTGGTCGTGATGCAAACGACACCGGTTCTACCGATGTTCAGGTTGCTCTGTTGACTGCACAGATTAACCACCTGCAGGGCCACTTTGCAGAGCACAAAAAAGATCACCACAGCCGTCGTGGTCTGCTGCGCATGGTTTCTCAGCGTCGTAAACTGCTCGACTACCTGAAACGTAAAGATGTTGCACGTTACACCGCGCTGATCGAGCGTCTGGGCCTGCGTCGCTAATTCTTTCGAGTTTCAGAAAGAGGGGGCCTTCATGGCCCCTTTTTTCCAGCAGATGGCAGCAATTCGCTGGAAACTAATGTATTGTTGCTATGAATGATCTTCCGTTGCAGAGGTTCGCGCGGCTAATGAGAGGCTTTACTCATGCTTATGGGTTAGGGTTGTCATTAGTCGCGAGGATGCGCAGAAGATCGGGTATTAACGATGGCGCAAAAATGTGCCGTCAAAAAATAGAGAAAGGATATTATTTTGCTTAATCCGATCGTTCGTAAATTCCAGTACGGTCAGCATACCGTTACGCTGGAAACCGGCATGATGGCGCGTCAGGCGACTGCCGCTGTTATGGTTAGCATGGATGACACCGCGGTATTCGTTACCGTTGTTGGTCAGAAAAAAGCGAAACCAGGCCAGGACTTTTTCCCGCTGACCGTTAACTATCAGGAGCGTACCTACGCTGCTGGCCGTATCCCGGGTAGCTTCTTCCGTCGTGAAGGCCGTCCGAGCGAAGGCGAAACTCTGATCGCGCGTCTGATTGACCGCCCGGTTCGCCCGCTGTTCCCGGAAGGCTTCGTTAACGAAGTTCAGGTTATCGCGACCGTTGTTTCCGTTAACCCGCAGGTTAACCCGGACATCGTGGCAATGATTGGTGCATCTGCTGCGCTGACTCTGTCTGGTATCCCATTCAACGGCCCGATCGGTGCTGCACGTGTTGGTTACATCAATGACCAGTACGTACTGAACCCGACTCAGGACGAACTGAAAGAAAGCAAGCTGGACCTGGTTGTTGCAGGTACTGAAGCAGCCGTACTGATGGTTGAATCCGAAGCTGAACTGCTGAGCGAAGATCAGATGCTGGGCGCTGTTGTGTTCGGTCACGAACAGCAGCAGGTTGTGATTCAGGCGATCAACGAGCTGGCGAAAGAAGCTGGCAAACCGCGTTGGGACTGGCAGCCAGAAGCCGTCAACGAAGCGCTGAATGCACGCGTTGCCGCACTGGCGGAAGCTCGCCTGAGCGATGCTTACCGTATCACTGACAAACAAGAGCGTTATGCTCAGGTTGACGTGATCAAATCTGAAACCATCGCGACTCTGGTGGCTGAAGACGAAACCCTGGACGCTAACGAACTGGGTGAAATCCTGCACGCTATCGAGAAAAACGTTGTTCGTAGCCGCGTACTGGCAGGCGAGCCGCGCATCGATGGCCGTGAAAAAGACATGATCCGTGGCCTGGACGTGCGTACTGGCGTTCTGCCGCGTACCCACGGTTCCGCACTGTTCACCCGTGGCGAAACTCAGGCGCTGGTTACTGCGACCCTGGGCACCACGCGTGATGCGCAGAACCTCGACGAACTGATGGGCGAGCGTACTGACAACTTCCTGTTCCACTACAACTTCCCTCCGTACTGCGTAGGTGAAACCGGTATGGTCGGTTCTCCGAAGCGTCGTGAGATTGGTCATGGTCGTCTGGCTAAGCGTGGCGTACTGGCAGTAATGCCGGAACTGGATAAATTCCCGTACACCGTGCGTGTGGTTTCTGAAATCACCGAATCTAACGGTTCTTCTTCCATGGCTTCCGTATGTGGTGCTTCCCTGGCGCTGATGGACGCAGGCGTGCCGATCAAAGCAGCCGTTGCGGGTATCGCGATGGGTCTGGTGAAAGAAGGCGACAACTTTGTTGTTCTGTCTGACATTCTGGGCGACGAAGACCACCTGGGCGATATGGACTTCAAAGTGGCGGGTTCCCGCGACGGTATCTCTGCACTGCAGATGGATATCAAAATTGAAGGTATCACCAAAGAAATCATGCAGGTTGCTCTGAACCAGGCTAAAGGTGCGCGTCTGCACATCCTGGGTGTGATGGAACAAGCGATCAACGCTCCGCGTGGCGATATTTCTCAGTTCGCTCCGCGTATCCACACTATCAAGATCAGCCCGGACAAGATCAAAGACGTTATCGGTAAAGGCGGTTCTGTTATCCGTGCTCTGACCGAAGAAACCGGCACCACCATTGAAATCGAAGATGATGGCACCGTGAAGATTGCTGCGACCGACGGTGAGAAAGCGAAATATGCTATCCGTCGTATCGAAGAGATCACCGCAGAGATCGAAGTAGGCCGTATCTACAATGGTAAAGTGACCCGTATCGTTGACTTTGGCGCATTCGTTGCCATCGGTGGCGGTAAAGAAGGTCTGGTACACATCTCTCAGATCGCTGATAAGCGCGTTGAGAAAGTGACCGACTACCTGCAGATGGGCCAGGAAGTACCGGTCAAAGTTCTGGAAGTTGATCGCCAGGGCCGTGTGCGTCTGAGCATTAAAGAAGCAACTGAGCAGTCTCAGCCTGCAGGCGAACCGGAAGCTCCGGCAAGCCAGGGCGAGTAAGGTTGCCATTGCCCTCCGTGAAAGCGGAGGGCCTTTAACCCGGCAGGATGCCTTGTTAGCAACCGGGGAACCTGGACGTTCATTCAATCGTTGTCTTCGGGAGTGGGAAATGAAGCCTTTTTTGCGCTGGTGTTTCGTTGCGACAGCACTCACGCTGGCTGGATGCAGTAATTCCGCCTGGCGAAAGAGTGAAGTCCTCGCAGTACCATTGCAACCGACTTTGCAGCAGGAAGTGATTCTGGCACGTATGGAACAAATTCTTGCCAGTCGGGCTTTAACCGATGACGAACGCGCACAGCTTTTATATGAGCGCGGAGTGTTGTATGATAGTCTCGGTCTGAGGGCATTGGCGCGAAATGATTTTTCACAAGCGCTGGCAATCCGACCAGATATGCCTGAAGTATTCAATTACTTAGGTATATATTTAACGCAGGCAGGCAATTTTGATGCTGCCTATGAAGCGTTTGATTCTGTACTTGAGCTTGATCCAACTTACAACTACGCGCACTTAAATCGCGGTATCGCATTGTATTACGGCGGTCGCGACAAGTTAGCGCAAGATGATCTGCTAGCGTTTTATCAAGACGATCCCAATGATCCTTTCCGTAGTCTGTGGCTTTATCTTGCCGAGCAGAAGCTCGATGAGAAGCAGGCTAAAGAAGCGTTGAAGCAACGCTTTGAGAAATCGGATAAAGAGCAATGGGGATGGAACATTGTCGAGTTCTACCTGGGCAACATTAGCGAAGCAACGCTGATGGAACGCCTGAAGGCGGACGCAACGGATAACACCTCGCTCGCTGAGCATCTCAGTGAAACCAACTTCTATTTAGGTAAGTACTACCTAAGTCTGGGGGATTTGGACAACGCTACGGCATTGTTCAAACTGGCGGTGGCTAACAACGTTCATAACTTTGTTGAGCACCGATACGCATTGTTGGAATTATCGCTCCTGGGCCAGGACCAAGATGACCTGGCAGAATCGGACCAGCAATAGCTGACGTACACATCAGCCCGTAATCTTTTTTGATTGCCATCACCTTCACGGGTGAGGGCGTTGTTGTTCGTTAATACACCTACTTTGAGCCGGTTCACACTTTTCAATGAAAATTGCAGATCAATTTCATGATGAGTTATGTAGACTGGCCGCCATTAATTTTGAGGCACACGTACTACATGGCTGAATTCGAAACCACTTTTGCAGATCTGGGCCTGAAGGCTCCTATCCTTGAAGCCCTTAACGATCTGGGTTACGAAAAACCATCTCCAATCCAGGCAGAGTGCATTCCGCATCTGCTGGGCGGCCGCGATGTTCTGGGTATGGCCCAGACAGGTAGCGGCAAAACCGCAGCGTTCTCTTTACCGCTGCTCAACAATCTTGATCCTGAGCTGAAGGCACCTCAGATTCTGGTGCTGGCACCGACCCGCGAACTGGCGGTTCAGGTAGCAGAAGCCATGACGGATTTCTCTAAACATATGCGCGGCGTGAACGTGGTTGCCCTGTACGGCGGCCAGCGTTATGACGTGCAATTACGTGCCCTGCGTCAGGGGCCACAGATCGTCGTCGGTACGCCGGGTCGTCTGCTGGATCACCTGAAGCGCGGTACTCTGGACCTCTCCAAACTGAGCGGTCTGGTACTGGACGAAGCTGACGAAATGCTGCGTATGGGCTTCATCGAAGACGTTGAAACCATCATGGCACAGATCCCGGAAGGTCATCAGACCGCTCTGTTCTCTGCAACCATGCCGGAAGCGATTCGTCGTATTACCCGCCGCTTTATGAAAGAGCCGCAGGAAGTACGTATTCAGTCCAGCGTAACTACCCGTCCTGACATCAGCCAGAGCTACTGGACTGTGTGGGGCATGCGTAAAAATGAAGCGCTGGTGCGTTTTCTGGAAGCGGAAGATTTTGATGCGGCGATTATCTTCGTACGTACCAAAAATGCGACCCTGGAAGTAGCAGAAGCGCTGGAGCGTAGCGGTTATAGCAGCGCTGCACTGAACGGCGACATGAACCAGTCCCTGCGTGAGCAGACTCTGGAGCGTCTGAAAGATGGCCGTCTGGATATTCTGATTGCAACCGACGTTGCGGCCCGTGGCCTGGACGTTGAGCGTATCAGCCTGGTTGTTAACTACGACATCCCGATGGATTCCGAGTCTTACGTTCACCGTATCGGCCGTACCGGTCGTGCGGGTCGTGCGGGTCGTGCGCTGCTGTTCGTTGAGAACCGCGAGCGTCGTCTGCTGCGTAACATCGAACGCACCATGAAGCTGACTATTCCGGAAGTAGAACTGCCGAACGCAGATCTGCTGGGCAAACGCCGTCTGGAAAAATTCGCTGCTAAAGTTCAGCAGCAGCTGGAAAGCAGCGATCTGGATCAGTACCGTGCTCTGCTGGCGAAAATGCAGCCGGAAGAAGAGCTGGATATCGAAACGCTGGCAGCTGCACTGCTGAAAATGGCTCAGGGCGAACGTCCTCTGATCCTGCCGCCAGATGCGCCGATGCGTCCGAAACGCGAATTCCGCGACCGTGATGACCGTGGTCCGCGTGACCGCAACGATCGTGGCCCTCGTGACCGTAATGACCGTGGTGGTGAAGACCGTCCGCGTCGTGAACGTCGTGATGTTGGTGACATGCAGCTGTACCGCATTGAAGTGGGCCGTGATGACGGTGTTGAAGTTCGTCATATCGTTGGTGCGATTGCTAACGAAGGTGATATCAGCAGCCGTTACATCGGTAACATCAAGCTGTTTGCTTCCCACTCCACCATCGAACTGCCGAAAGGTATGCCGGGCGACGTGCTGCAGCACTTTACCCGTACTCGCATCCTGAACAAGCCGATGAACATGCAGCTGGTTGGCGATGCAGTTCCGCACACCGGTGGTGAGCGTCGTGGCGGTGGTCGTTTCAGCGGTGAGCGTCGTGAAGGCGGTCGCGGTGAAGGTCGTAACTTTAGCGGTGAACGTCGTGAAGGCGGTCGTGGCGATGGTCGTCGTTTCAGCGGCGAACGTCGTGAAGGCAACCGTGGTCCGCGTCGTGACGATTCTTCTGCTCCGCGTCGTGATGATTCTGCTGGTCGTCGTCGTTTCGGCGGTGATGCATAAGCCTTTTAGCTTTATAGCTGTAAAGTAAAATATACGGCCCCGATCTCAACAATCGGGGCTTTTTTTATTTCAATTGTACTCGTGTACTGGTACAGTGCATCACATTGAGATGTAGTCACAATATAAATGACTGGAGAGATGGCTAAATGGCAACACTAACCACCACCCAAACGTCACCTTCGCTGCTCGGCGGCGTGGTGATCATCGGCGGCACCATTATTGGCGCGGGGATGTTTTCTCTGCCAGTGGTCATGTCCGGGGCGTGGTTCTTCTGGTCAATGGCAGCGCTGATCTTCACCTGGTTCTGCATGCTGCACTCCGGGCTGATGATCCTTGAAGCTAACCTCAATTACCGCATTGGCTCCAGCTTCGACACCATTACCAAAGATCTGCTGGGCAAAGGCTGGAACGTGGTGAACGGCATCTCGATTGCTTTCGTTCTCTATATTCTGACCTACGCGTATATCTCGGCGAGCGGGTCAATCCTGCATCACACCTTCTCGGAGATGTCGTTGAACGTTCCGGCGCGTGCGGCAGGTCTTGGCTTTGCGTTGCTGGTGGCGTTTGTGGTGTGGTTAAGTACCAAAGCGGTGAGCCGCATGACGGCGATTGTGCTGGGCGCGAAGGTGATTACCTTTTTCCTGACCTTCGGCAGCTTATTGGGACACGTTCAGCCCACAACGTTGTTTAACGTGGCGGAAAGCAATGCTTCGTATACGCCGTACCTGCTGATGACGCTGCCGTTCTGTCTGGCCTCATTCGGCTATCACGGCAACGTCCCGAGCCTGATGAAGTACTACGGTAAAGATCCGAAGACCATCGTTAAGTGTCTGGTGTACGGCACGCTGCTGGCGCTGGTGCTGTATACCGTATGGTTGCTGGGGACGATGGGTAATATTCCGCGTCCGGAGTTTATCGGTATTGCGCAGCAGGGCGGTAACATTGATGTGCTGGTACAGGCGCTGAGCGGTGTACTAAACAGCCGCAGTCTGGATCTGCTGCTGGTGGTGTTCTCCAACTTTGCGGTGGCGAGTTCATTCCTCGGCGTTACGCTCGGTCTGTTTGACTATCTGGCGGATCTGTTTGGCTTTGATGACTCGGCAATGGGACGTTTCAAAACGGCATTGCTGACGTTTGTCCCACCAATTATCGGTGGCTTGCTGTGGCCGAACGGTTTCCTGTACGCCATTGGCTATGCAGGACTCGCGGCAACCATCTGGGCCGCCATTGTTCCGGCGCTGCTGGCACGTAAATCCCGCGAGCGTTTCGGTAGCCCGAAATTCCGTGTCTGGGGCGGCAAGCCGATGATTGCGCTGATCCTGGTATTCGGTATCGGCAACGCGGTTATCCATATTCTGTCGAGCGTGAATCTGTTGCCTGTATACCAGTAGAACAATTGCCCGGTGGCGCTACGCTTACCGGGCCCACAGAGATTGAGTAGGCCGGATAAGGCGCTGCCGCCATCCGGCACAAATAGTACTACCCCAATAATTCCTGCTTCACATCCATCGCCAAATCAAACGAATGTAGACGTGCCTGATGATCAAAAATCTGGCCGTTAACCATAATCTCATCAGCCTGGGTTTCACGCAAAATGGCGTCGAGACCATGCCGCACTTTTGCCTTATCACCGACCAGCGACATGCTCAGCGCCTGTTGTACGCCGTACTGCTCAGAAGCGGACCACAGCTGCTGCATATTCTCTACCGGCGGCGGTAGCTGGCCGGTTTCGCCACGACGCAGCTTCACAAATGCCTGCTGCATGGAGGTGAAAAGAAACTCGGCGTCGCGATTGCTGTCGGCGGCAATAATGTTGATGCACACCATCGCATACGGTTTTGCCAGCCGCGCTGAGGGTTTGAATTGGGTGCGATACAGATGCAGCGCCTGATGCAGCATATCCGGGGCAAAGTGCGAGGCGAAGGCAAACGGCAGACCAAGCTGGGCCGCCAGTTGTGCACTGTACAGGCTGGAGCCTAATAACCAGACCGGGATCTGCTCGCCGTAGCCGGGAACCGGGCGTACATGGGGATTAGGATCGCGGGCGTCGAACCAGTCCACCAGTTCAGCGACGTCGCGTGGGAAGTTATCGATATCACCGCTCATATGGCGGCGCAGTGCGCGCATGGTTGGTTGATCGCTACCCGGTGCGCGACCAAGCCCGAGATCGATTCGTCCCGGATATAGCGTGTTCAGGGTACCGAACTGCTCGGCGATCACCAGCGGCGAATGGTTAGGCAGCATCACGCCGCCAGACCCGAGATGCAGCGTAGTGGTATTGGCAGCCAGAAAACCAATCAGCACTGAGGTTGCTGCGCTGGCGATGCCGGTCATGTTGTGATGTTCCGCCAGCCAATAGCGGTGGTAGCCGCGCTTTTCAGCCAGTTGAGCGAGATCAAGCGAGTGTGTGAAGGCCTCTTTTGCCGAGGATCCTTCAGGGATCGGCGCCAGATCCAGCACCGAGAACGGAATAGTTTTGTCAGTCATAACGGCTCACTTTGTTACCGGTTAATCTTTTAATACTGCATTAAAGATTAGCGAATGTTGTTAACAAAGTGAGCTTTATACGGCGGGCACCGAATATAACATGTCCGATGGCGCTGCGCTTATCGGGCCTACGGGATCGCTATTTGTAGGCCCGATAAGGCATTTATGTCGCATCCGGCTAGGCCTGCAGCTCCAGTCCAGCCAGTCGCTTCCAGTAGCCGTTACAGTCACTGTGGGCGGCAAGCGGTAATGGGGCCGTGCCATTTTCATTGGCGCGGAAGGCGTCGAGCATGGCGAATGTTTCAGTGCCTGAAGGGGACAGACGCACAATATCAACCAGCCCCTGCATCGATGTCAGTTCGTTGCCGAGGTTGTAAACATAGCCGCTCATGGTCTGGATCCCGTTAAGGACAAAGACCTGCTGATTCTCCTGCGACAGCACATCGCGCCCGTTCGGGTATTTTATGCAGCAGGTTTCACACTCGTCTTTTGGACGGTCTTCAGAGCGTGCGGTAAAGCAGCGGGCAGAGTACGCCAGCGGCAGATGCCCGTAGCTCAGCACTTCTACTTCAAACTGATTGCGAATACCCAGCTCATCACACTGGTTGAGCAAGTTTGCCAGCCAGTCGCGGGAAAGCTCTACCGGCATACACCAGCGCACCATGCCTTGTTTGAGCAGAATACGCAGGGTAACCGCGTTGTAGCAGTTGAGCGCATGCCCGGCGACAAACGGCAGCTTACGCTCGGCGCACATGTTTACTACGCCGAGATCGCTGGCTTCCAGCAGGAAGTCACCGTTTTCGACATAGCGCTTCAGCTCTCCCAGTTCAGAAGAGGCCTGTACCAGCGCCAGTGTTGACAGCACAACCTGTTTACCGCTGCCAGCGAGCGATTTCGCCATATCGAGCCAGTCGCCCACTTTGGTGGCACGGCGTTTACTGCATACCGCTTCACCAAGATAGATAACGTCGGCCTGGCTTACGGCAGCCTGCTGATAAAAATCTTCCAGCGTTTCTTTCGGCCAGTACCACAGCACCGGCCCTAAGGAATATTTCATTGCTTCTCTCACTGCCATTTACGGTGATACGCGCCAAGCGTGGTCTGTGTGCCTTCGGACATAGAACCGAGCGTTTCCATCCACGCGGCCTGCGGGACGTAGTTTTGCGGGTCGGCCATACAGCGGTCGATCGCCTGACGCCACACTTTCGCCACCTGGCTGACATAGGCCGGACTACGCTGACGACCTTCGATTTTCACCGAGGCAATATTGGCTGCCAGCAGTTCCGGCAGCAGCTCCAGCGTGTTCAGGCTGGTGGGTTCTTCCAGCGCATGATAACGCTCGCCGTCAACCAGATAGCGGCCTTTGCATAGCGTCGGATAACCGGCGTTTTCCCCGTCCTGATAGCGGTCGATCAGCACTTCATTAAGACGGGATTCCAGCCCCTGTTGGGTCTGTTGCCAGCGGACAAAACGGGCAGGTGAGCAGGCACCAACCGTGTTAGGAGACTCACCCGTCAGATAGGACGAAAGATAGCAACGGCCTTCCGCCATAATGCACAGGCTACCGAAGGCGAACACTTCCAGGGGAACAGGTGTGACGCGAGCAAGCTGCTTCACCTGATGAATAGACAGCACGCGCGGCAGCACCACGCGGGCGACGTCAAAGTTGCGATGATAGAAATTAATTGCCTCTTCATTGGTTGCAGATGCCTGAACAGAGACATGGCGCTCAATATGCGGGTAGCGCTCTGCGGCATACTCAAGCATGGCGAGGTCGGCAAGGATCAGCGCGTCTGCACCCAGTTGCGCTGCCATATCAACGGCACGTTGCCAGCGCGCGTAACCATCCGGGTGCGCAAAGGTGTTAATCGCAATGTGCAGCTTACGGCGGTGCTGATGGACAAAACTCACCGCTTCCTGCAATTTTTTCTCGGTAAAATTAAGGCCGGCGAAATGACGGGCGTTGGTATCATCTTTCAGCCCGATGTAGACAGCATCAGCGCCGTTCTCGATGGCCGCCTTAAGCGCCGGTAGGTTTCCGGCAGGGCAGAGCAGCTCCATAATTTATCCTGAACGTTGCGCCGTGATGGGCGCAGAAATGTTAACGAATGGGGATTTTAGTTAACCTTGCTGAGACAATTTTTGATTTGAGGCAGTTAAAGTCGTATTGGTGACACCAATAAAGAGGTAACAATTTCGCATCGAATTGTTGATTTATGCCGCTATGTCGTTTATTTGATATGGCAAAATAGCAGGACTATTGAAACAGGGAGTAAAGCTCGTGTTGGATAAACTGCGTTCACGCTTAGTACAATTTGGTCCTTCTCTGATGAGTGTACCAGTTAAACTGACGCCCTTTGCGCTGAAGCGCCAGGTTCTGGAACAGGTCCTGAGCTGGCAGTTTAGTCAGGCGCTGGCCGATGGGGAGCTGGAGTTTCTCGAAGGTCGCTGGCTGAGCATTCATGTGCGTGACATTGACCTCAAATGGTATACCTCTGTTGAGAACGATAAACTTATCGTCAGCCAGAATGCAGATGCGGATGTAAGTTTTAGCGCCGATGCCAGCGATCTCCTGATGATCGTGGCCCGCAAGCAGGATCCAGATACGCTTTTCTTCCAGCGTCGCCTGGTGATTGAAGGTGATACAGAATTAGGGCTATACGTAAAAAATCTGATGGATGCCATCGAAGTGGAGCAGATGCCTAAAGCGTTGCGCGTCATGCTGATGCAGTTGGCGGATTTTGTTGAGGCGGGGATGAAAACGTCGCCAGAAACCAAACAGACCTCGGTAGGTGAGCCATGCTGATTCGAGTTGAAATTCCCATTGATGCCCCTGGTATTGATGCGCTGCTGCGCCGTTCATTTGAGAGCGATGCGGAAGCGAAATTAGTGCACGACCTGCGTGAAGATGGTTTCTTAACGCTGGGTCTGGTTGCTACCGATGACGAAGGTCAGGTAGTGGGTTACGTCGCGTTCAGCCCAGTCGATGTTCAGGGTGAAGATCTGCAATGGGTCGGCATGGCGCCGCTCGCGGTGGATGAAAACTACCGGGGGCAGGGCCTGGCGCGTCAGCTGGTCTATGAAGGACTCGATTCACTGAACGAGTTTGGCTACGCAGCGGTGGTTACGCTGGGGGATCCGGCCCTGTACAGCCGCTTTGGCTTTGAGCTGGCGGCCCATCATGACCTGCGTTGCCGCTGGCCGGGCACCGAAAGCGCGTTCCAGGTTCATCGCCTGGCGGACGATGCGCTGGATGGCGTGACGGGACTTGTGGAATACCACGACCACTTCAATCGCTTTTAAGCTTCCGGGGTTTGCAGGCTGCTTAATAGCGCCTCAAACCCTTCGCCTTCGACAAGGCGCTCTTTCTGCCGCTTGGTGAGCTGTTTAACGCGATACTCTATGCGCAGGGCCAGCGAACGGTCGCCGACCTGCGCCGCAAATGCCAACGTGAGTTCCCCCTTTCCGCGTAGCGCCTTCGCGCCTTTCCCACTTTGATGCTGCTTATAGCGGCGCTGCACATCGGTGGTTATTCCGGTGTATAAGGCGTTGTCTGCGGTACGGATCAGGTACAGATACCAGGGTGTCATTGTTACCATCGACGTGATAATTTTCAGGCCTACAGTATAAAAGAGAACAGAAATGGAAACACTGACTGCGGTGTCTCGCTGGCTGGCAAAACAGCACGTCGTGACCTGGTGCGTACACCATGAAGGTGAATTGTGGTGCGCCAATGCGTTTTACCTGTTTGATGCGCAGAAGATGGTGTTCTATGTGCTGACCGAAGAGAAAACGCGGCATGCGCAGATGTCCGGACCACGCGCACCGATTGCCGGTACAGTAAACGGTCAGCCTAAAACCGTCGCTCTGATTCGTGGCGTACAGTTTAAAGGGGAAATCCGGCGTCTTGAAGGGCAGGAGAGCGAAGACGCGCGTAAAGCCTACAACCGCCGTTTCCCCGTCGCCAGAATGCTGCCAGCGCCCGTATGGGAGATTCGACTGGATGAAGTCAAATTTACGGACAACACGCTGGGCTTCGGTAAAAAGATGCACTGGCTGCGTGATCTATAGTTAGAACAGTGATTGAAGACCTGGGGAAGATAAGCGATGAGTCAGGTGTTAATAACGGGAGCCACGGGGCTGGTGGGCGGACATTTGCTGCGTATGTTGCTCAATGAACCCCGGGTCAATGCCATCACGGCACCAACGCGTCGACCGCTGGCAGATACGGTTGGTATCTATAACCCCCATGATCCGCAGCTAACCGATGCTCTGGCACAGGTCACCGATCCGGTCGATATTGTCTTTTGTTGTTTGGGGACTACCCGGCGTGAAGCGGGCAGCAAAGAGGCGTTTATCCATGCTGACTATACGCTGGTGGTAGATACAGCCCTGACGGGACGTAGGTTAGGCGCCCAGCATATGCTGGTGGTGAGTTCGATGGGCGCCAATGCGAATTCACCGTTTTTTTATAATCGGGTGAAAGGTGAAATGGAGCAGGCGCTGATCGCGCAGAATTGGCCACGGCTGACGATTGTCCGGCCTTCAATGCTACTGGGTGATAGGGACAAACAGCGGACGAATGAGATGTTTTTAGCGCCGTTGTTCAGGCTGCTGCCGGGTAACTGGAAGTCGATTGAAGCGCGCGATGTTGCGCGGGCAATGCTGGCAGAAGCGTTGGCGCCTGGGCATGAAGGGGTTTCGATCCTGACCTCTTCCGAGCTACGCGAAAGGGCTAAATAAAAAAATGCCGGATGGCGCTGACGCTTATCCGGCCTACAAACGATTACGTTCTGTAGGCCGGATAAGATGCCATCTACAGGCGTGTTACTTAATAAACGTAAAGGCCGTCGTGACGCGTTTCACGCCGCTTACCCGGCTGGCGATATCCGCCGCCGCCTTCGCTTCACGCTCGGTCACCAGACCTAACAGGAACACTTCTCCGTTCTCAGTCGTTACTTTCACGTTAGAGGATTTCACCTGATCGCTGGTCAGTAACTGGGAACGTACTTTGGTGGTTATCCAGGTATCGTTGGACGCATCGCCCAGACCGATTGGCTGGCCCTGACGGATCTCATTAAAGACCTCAGTCGTACCTTCTACGCCCATCGCAATCTGTTTTGCACGTGCAGACAGTTCGCTATTCGGCGACTGGCCGACCAGCAGCACTTTACCCTGATATGCGCTCACGTTGATTCGCGCTTCTTTCTTGATCTGGGCATCTTTCGACAACGCCGTATTGACGCGTAATTCCAGGGTACTGTCATCAACCTGGGTGCCGACACTACGAGGATCCGTCGCGGCTTTAGTCCCGACAGCTGCAGTTCCAACAACGGCGGCAGCGACACAGCCTTGCAGCAGCAGTGCAGCGATAATCACAGCAAGCGGCGAAAATGCCTTCATGTGTACTCCTTAATCATCCTGGTGAGGGAAAAGCGTGTTATCGATAAGATCGCAAAGGCAGTTGACCGTCAGCATGTGCATTTCCTGAACGCGGGCGCTGTGGTGTGAGGGTATACGGATTTCAACATCCTGTGGCCCCAGTAATCCGGCCAGTTCCCCTCCGTCATACCCGGTCAGCGCGACGATTGTCATGTCGCGTGTCACGGCGGCTTCAACGGCTTTTACGATATCGCGGCTATTACCACGCGTAGAGATTGCCAGCAGAACATCACCTGCATGTCCCAGCGCACGGACTTGTTTTGCATAAACTTCGTCGTGCAGGCGATCGTTGGCAATCGCAGTTAAGACCACATTATCAGTATTTAGTGCAATCGCAGGTAAACTTGGGCGTTCTGTTTCAAAACGATTGATCATGCTGGCAGCAAAATGCTGTGCGTTGGCAGCGGACGTCCCATTACCACAACAGAGAATTTTGTTGCCATTGAGCAGGGACTGAACCAGCGTCATGGCGGCACGGGAGATCGCATCCGGAAGTGCTTCAGCCGCAGCTATCTGAGTTTGAATGCTTTCTGTAAAGCAGACTTTAATTCTATCTAACACGCTAATCCTTAAGAACCAGGCTCTGAATCTTCAACTATGAGCGGTCGTTGAACGCGTCCTTAAACCACTCAACATCATTTCCGGTGAAGGCTAACACATCGAACCGGCAATCCACAGTATCAAAACTCCCATTGTGGCGCGCAAGCCACAAGCGGGCGGTCTGTAATAATTTGTGTTGTTTGCTCCGGGTCACACTCGCCGCCGCACCGCCGAACTGTGCTGAGCGTCGGTAGCGAACCTCAACAAATACGGTGGTGTTGCCTTCACGCATTATCAGGTCGATTTCGCCACCACGTTCACGCACGTTGGCGGCGATAAAATGCAGTCCCTTGCTCAGCAGCCAGTCACGCGCGGTGGATTCCCACGCGTCACCGGTCTGTTTACTCGTTAACTGGCGGGGACGACTTGTCCTTGCTGGTATTTGAGCCATGATAACTTCCTGTTAATCACACAATCCTGCGTTGCGGTTAAGGCCCCGGTATTACCGTTAATTTCGAAACCCTGCACCTGACGCATTTGCGAGAAGTGGTTGGCAAGCGACCAGGCATCGACACCCATGGCATACATACGCGCCAGCGAGTAGTCGTTACGAACCGCGCCAAGCGCCTGCTGCATAAGAGGTGCGTTAGCGCCTGCCAGCATCGGAATTTCGCTGTACTGCAAGCCTTCCATCTCCAGACGGAAATCCGGGCCGGCAGTGCCCTGCGCACTACGAGAGCTGGCGTACAGCGTTGCTCCGCTCTGGCTGCCGTTGCGCATGGCGATCATCGGCTTAATAAATGCAATTTCTTCCGGCGTCGCCAGAATATACACGGCATCAACACGACCGCTGCCGCCGGTGATTTGCGCATCGGTAGGTGCTGCCGGGATGGTGAGACCGCCAATCGTCACGCCGGGTTGGGCTGTCACAGAGGAGGCCACAGGGCTGCCTGTCAGGGAAATCCCTGAGCCGCCGTTGACGCCCATTTTCAGTTCAGCGGTGGAGCCGAACTTCTGCTGCAATACCACGCCGCCACCCAGTTTTTGCCATTCCTGTGCAAAGGCGTTGGCAACGCGATCGCCTAATGAACTCCGTGGAATCAACAACAGCGGCGTCTGTTTTCCCTGATCGCGGATGTGGCGTGCGGCGTCGCGCGCTTCATCTTCTGGCGACAGGGCGAAGTAGCAGACGTTCGGCAGATTTTTCACCGACTCCGGCTGGTTAAGCGCCAGGACGTTCAATGGCGTGTTGCTTTTCATCAGCTCTTCAACATTGTTCTTCAACAGTGGGCCAACCACGATGCTGGCGCCATCCTGCTGAACCTGAGTCAGGATCTGGTTCAGCGGCTGTGATGAAGTGTCGTAGATTTTCAGCTCAGCGGATGGATTCGCCGGTGCGCTGGCGGTTGTTGGCTGAGCGGGTGCTGCGGGCTGCACAGCAGGGGTTTCTGGCTGAGCCGGCGTCTCATTGGTCAGATCGCTTACTGACGCCTGAGACGGGCTGGCAACGCCGTCAGTCGTTTGCGGCTGTTCTGTGGTGGTCGCGGCAGCTGGAACTGCGGCAGGTGCGACAGCAACAGGGGCTGCGACAGGTTGAGTGCCCATGTTTTTCGCAGCTTCAAAGCCTTGCTGAATAGTACGGCCAAATACAGCGGCCTGACCGTTCAGTGGTAACAGCAGGGCGATTTTGCTGGTGGAGGCGGGCTTAAAGCTCTGCACGTTAACCAACTGTGTTGGTAACAGTTTTGCTCCTGGGTTTTGCGGATAACGTTTCTGCCAGTCCGCAATACCAGCTTTCATCATGTCCGGATCGTTACGGTTATCGAACCAGACGCGCTGGAGATCCAGCCAGCCTTGCAGCACGTTTTCATCAGCATTGATGACCAGCGCTTGCGCTTGCTCCTGGGTCATGGACGACAGCGCCTGCCAGGTGGCGTCCATATTTTTCTGCTTAGCATTCGCGGCCAGCAGCGGTTCCTGGGCGATCAGGGCGCGCAGCAGCGTCAGAGACGGGCGACCCTGGTTGACGTCGATTTGCGCCTGCCAGTAGCGTGCCTGTTGGTTTTGATCAAAATCGGCGGGAGTTAACTTATCCAGCAGGGCCTGTGCGCCAGCGACATCTTTCTGCGCGAGCTTAATCTCGACGGCCAGCAGTGACTGCTCACGCTGCTGGGTATCGCTTAGCTTCTGCGGTAGCTGGTTAAACAGTTCGATAGCCTGCTGGCTCTTGCCTTCTTTCAGCAGTGCACGAATGGCGAGTAATTGCCAGTTGGTCTTGCTATCATCTGAGCTTTGCTGCATTTGTTGCAGATAAAAGCCGGAATCAGCCTGCGCAGTGCCCTGCATATGGGCTGCACTCTGGTCTGGCGCCTGGGTGCCACAGCCTGCGAAAATCAGTGCTGCCAGAATGACTGGTAGCGCGCGTGCGGCTTTCAAACGAGAAAATGTTGAGGGTACCATACTGTATCCAGTGATATTTTTTTACTCAATGCTCAATATTAAATCGGCAATACGGACGACACAATGAAACAACACGAATCGGCGGATAATTCTCAAGGCCAACTCTTTATTGTACCTACTCCTATAGGAAATTTGGCTGATATTACCCAACGAGCGCTCGAAGTTTTACAAGCCGTTGATTTGATTGCCGCTGAAGACACTCGTCATACAGGATTATTGTTACAACACTTCGCGATTAACGCGCGTCTGTTCGCGCTACATGACCACAACGAGCAGCAAAAGGCCGAAACGCTGGTCGCGAAGCTCAAGGAAGGACAAAACATTGCGCTGGTTTCCGATGCCGGAACGCCGCTGATTAACGATCCTGGTTACCATCTGGTGCGTACCTGTCGCGAAGCGGGGATCCGCGTTGTTCCTCTGCCAGGTCCTTGTGCGGCGATTGCTGCCCTGAGCGCTGCAGGCCTGCCTTCAGACCGTTTTTGCTATGAAGGATTTCTGCCTGCCAAATCGAAAGGGCGTCGTGATGCGATGAAAGCCATTGAGGCCGAGCCGCGTACGCTTATTTTTTATGAATCTACCCACCGCTTGCTGGATAGCCTGGAAGACATGGTTGCCGTGTGGGGCGAATCCCGCTACGTGGTGCTGGCGCGCGAGCTGACCAAAACCTGGGAAACTATTCACGGTGCACCGGTTGGTGAACTGCTGGCGTGGGTCAAGGAAGATGAAAACCGTCGCAAAGGCGAAATGGTGCTGATTGTCGAAGGGCATAAAGCGCAGGAAGACGACCTTCCTGCCGATGCGCTGCGTACGTTGGCCTTATTGCAGGCAGAACTGCCGCTGAAAAAGGCCGCCGCGCTGGCTGCTGAAATCCATGGCGTGAAAAAGAATGCGTTGTATAAGCACGCGCTGGAACAGCAGGGAGAGTAAGCCCGATTGCTGATGGCCAAACCGACAAGGGTATGGCCATTAGCTAACACAGTGCTTAAGACTGAGCGGCAGTTTCACTGATTAATAAGCGGTTTGCTGACCCGCATACAGTGATTTTGCTACGCACCACTTCTTTCATCGCATCCATACCGACCCGCATGTAATAGCGAGGATCGTTGCCCTGCGGATTCTCCGCAAACCACGCTTTGACCGCATCGGCAAAAGCGATTTTCAGTTCGGTCGCGACGTTAACTTTGCAAACGCCAAGCTCGATCGTGCGGCGGACGTATTCGTCAGGGACATCGCTTGCGCCATGCAGCACCAGCGGAACGTCGACTACCTCACGAATTTCACCCAGCCGCTGGAAATCGATTTTGGGCGTTTTGGTGTACAAACCGTGTGCTGTGCCGATGGCAACAGCAAGGCTATCTACGCCAGTACGCTCAACAAACCGTTTAGCTTCTTGTGGATCGGTGAGGAAGGCGCTTTCTGCATCCACACTCATATCATCTTCTACGCCACCGAGGCGACCCAGCTCAGCTTCCACGCTGCAATCTTTGGCATGGCAAAAATCCACAACGGATTTCACCAGCTTCACGTTTTCTTCAAACGGAAAGTGGCTGCCGTCAATCATTGCGCTGCGCACTCCTGCATTCACTTTACGACGAATGTCGTCCAGCGACTCATGGTGATCGAGGTGCAGCGCCAGCGGTATACCGTAGCTGGTGGAATAAGCGCTGCACAGCGCGTAGATCTCTTCCAGAGCGATATGCTTAAAGGTACCCGGCGTTCCTGCCAGGATCACCGGCGATTGCATTTCATAGCACACTTCAAGGATCGCCTGGATCGTCTCGGCGTTATGAATGTTAAAGGCGGGTACGGCATAGCCCTTTTTTTGGGCATCCAGCAGGAGGTATTTCGTGGAAATAATGCTCATAAAACGATCCTTTTAGGCGTTCCAGGGATGAATAACAACGCCCTGTACAACGCGGTTCACAGTGCCGCTGGCAGAAGGCGTATCCGGTGTATTGCCGATATTGATGGATTGCGTCAAAGCAAAAACCTGGGCGTAGATCAGGAAGCAGAACGCCAATTCCATATCGATGAAAGAGCGTGCTGGTGGCAGCAGAATATGTGGGCCTGCTTCAATCACCTCATGGGTTTGTGCGGCAATCGCGACAACCCGCAATGCCTGCCGATCGCGGCGTAACTCTGCCAGCAGATCGAGATCGTATTGACGTGTATACGGATGGCTGGAAACAAAGACCACTACCAGCGTTTCGTTATCAACCAGTGACTTTGGACCGTGACGAAAGCCTGTCGGGGAGTCATAGAATGCGGCCAGTTTGCCTGCAGTCAGCTCCAGGACTTTCAGTGCTGATTCCCGCGCTGCTCCCTGTAATCCACCGCTACCGAGGTAAACGATCCGTTTCCAGGGTTCATTGCCAAATACACCGTCGCTGAAATCGCCCAGCGAAGTCAGAATCGTCTGGCACCGATCGGCCACGTCACGGAAGGTCTGGCTGTTGATTTTCTCTGGGGCAAATACTGCCAGGCAGCTGGCCATCATGGTGGTAATGCTGCTGGTCATGGCGAAGCCACGGTCATGTGTCTCTGCGGGCATTAACAGAGCAAAGGCATTGTCGCTTGCAACTGCGTTTTGATAGAGGCTACCTGCTTCGTTGCAGGTGATCGGCAGGTGATAACACTCAGGCACAAACTGATTAGCCAGTTCCACTGCCGCAACGCTTTCAGGGCTGTTACCTGAGCGAGCGAAAGAAATGAGCAGCAGCGGATGTGCGGGATTCAGGTAATCCATCGGATTGGTGACCAGATCGGTGGTCGGCACAGCGCTGATATTTTTTCCGGTGTAGCTTGCCAGCCAGGGAGCGATGATGTCGCCAATGAATGCTGATGTTCCAGCCCCGGTCAGTATGATACGCAGATCGTTTTTGCGCAGTAATGGCGCGAGAAAGCTGTCAATGGCAGATCGAATGTTGTCGATATTCGTAAGGGAACGGATCCAACTGGCAGGTTGTTGACGGATCTCTTCTTCGGTCCAGGTGCCCGTTACCGCGGTAACAGGGGTATAGGTTTCTGGCATAACTTAAGTCCTTAGTCTTGTAAATTCCACATAAGACGCTGGCGAGAATGTCGCTATCTTTCGTTTCGTTTCACTTGTTCATCTTGTCGATTGATTAAAATTTATAGGAAAGAAATCGAAAGAGCAATAATCCAAAAGGAAATAAAACGAAATTTGTGATCGTGGGAACGAAAGGTGTGGTTATCTTATTGATCTATAAGAAGTAGGCTTGTTGTAGGATGGTTAGGTATTTACTCAAGCGAAAGGAAAAGAAAGGCCTTGCGATCGAAGACCGCAGGCCAACACGAGACAAAATGAAAGGTCAAAGGGGGAGAGCCTGACCCTGAATCCAGATCTGTTGTAAATGTAGCCCGCTATTGAGCGCGATCGCGTCTGCACGTTTTCCCACTGCTAACGATCCCAGTTGGCGATCGATACCCAACAGACGTGCGGGGTGGAGAGAGGCCATATGAATTGCCTCTTCTGCCGTTATCCCGGTGAGCTCGACCATATTACGTACGGCGGCGTCAACCGAGAGCGTGCTACCAGCCAGGCCACCGGAAGCGGTACGCACAATACCACTGTGCATTTCTACTTCCTCACCGCAGAGCGTATAGCGTCCGTCTGGCATTCCTGCAGCCTGCATGGCATCGGTGATCAGCACCAGCCTGTCTTTGGCGCAACAGCAGCAGAGTTTCATGGCTGCCGGGTGGACATGGTGTCCGTCAGCGATAAGTTCCAGCCAGGCGCGAGGGTCGGTTAACCCTGCGCCAACCATTCCTGGCTCCCGATGATGTAAGCCGGTCATACCGTTGTAGCAGTGAACCAGTCCGTCAGCGCCGGCGTCAAAGGCTGCGCGGGTTTGTTCCCAGGTAGCTGCGCTGTGTCCCAGCATCACCCGTACGTTGCGCTGCTTCAGATGTTCGATGGCCTGCAATGCACCAGGTTTTTCTGGTGCCAGCGCAACGACGCGCAATGTTTGCTGGGAAATCGATATCAGTTCATCCAGTTCACTGAGTTCCAGTTCCCTGAAAAGCTCAGGTGGGTGCGCCCCTTTGTTCTGCGGCGTAAAGTACGGGCCTTCAAGATAACTGCCCAGTACCTGTGCGCCGGGCCCTCCGGAATGGTAGCGCTGGGCGATACGCTCAAGCGCCTTGTGAATATCCGGTAATGGAGCGGTGACGGTAGTGGGTAGCCAGTTGGCTACCCCTTCACGTGCTTTGTGCATCGCCAGTTTGTCGAGTGTATCCGGTGCTTCATCCATCACATCGGCACCCGCGCCCCCGTGTACGTGGGTATCAATGTATGCCGGACAGAGCAGTTCAGCATCGCGGACCATAACGCCGGAAGGAATTGGCTCTATTGCCGCAATGATACCGTCTTCAACATGCAATTGATGATCGTCCAGCCAACCCTGTTCGGTCAGTAGACGTCTGGCGCGCAGTAGCAGTGTCATATCCCTTCCTCAACGGGCTTTTCCTCACGGCAGCGTCCCAGCTCGTCCACCAGGCTGGTTAAACCCCGGTGCCCGCACTCCAGCGCCTGCAAACGAAACGCTTCGCTGCTCAGGCCGTCGCGCTCCAGCACCATCTCCAGTAGCAGTTGTAGATTGGTACCGGTGATCACTTCAGTACCTTGCCTTTGCATGGCTAGTGTGGAAGCGACGCGAAATGGTGTTCCGCCCAACAAATCAGTCAGAAACACGATGTCTTGCTGCGCATCCAGTTCACCCACCGCCTGTTCAAGTTGTGAGGTGAGCAAGGCAGTGGTTGAGGTTTCCGGAAAGTCGATGGCAATGAACTGAGTCTGCTCACCCAGAATCTGTTTCATCGCTTTTTCCATTCCGCTGGCAAACCCGCCATGACCCGTCAAAATAATACCTAACATCTACAACCCCTTATATTTACAGGAAATGACAGAACTTACCTACGACGCCGAGCACCACGGTAATGGCGATAAGGCGCAGAGGACTCCAGCCACGGCGGACCAGCCAGAACATGGTTAATGTGTAGACCAGCGGTAAAAAAGCAGGCATCAGCTTGTCTATCACGTCTGTTTGCAGTTTCACTACCGCATCGCCAGCAGTGATTTCCAGCGTAGTGCTCAGGCGAACATAGGTCGCTACCAGCGCACCAATCACCGTCATCCCAACGATGGATGCCGCATGTCCAACCTTTTTGGTGTTAGCTTTAATCAGCGGAATGGCAGCAACGCCCATTCGATAAGCATAGTGTGCCAGCCCAAAGCGCAGACCAAGATGAACCACGTTGAACATAACAATAAAGACAACTGCGCCAAGAATAGAGCCTTGCAGCGCCAGACTAGCCCCGATACCGCCGCAAATAGGCAGTAACGTTAACCAGAACATGGCATCGCCGATGCCGCCAAGCGGCGCACCCACGGCAATCTTGGTGCTTTGAATACTGTTCACATCCTGCTTGGAGCGTTCCATCGCCAGGATAATCCCGATAACAAACGTGACCAGGAACGGGTGCGTGTTGAAGAAGCCCATATGGCCTTTCATCGAACGCGCCAGATCGCGCTTATTGGTATGGATCTTTTTCAGAGCAGGTAACAGGCCGTACAGCCATCCTGATGCCTGCATACGCTCGTAGTTAAAAGAGGCCTGCAACAGCATTGAACGCCAGGCAACACGGTTGATATCTTTTTTCGTCAGCTCGGCACCGATATTCTGGTCTTCGTAGACGTTTTCATTGGTGCCGGACAGCAGCGTTTCTTCGGTTTCGGAAACGTTCGGCAGAGCCGTTTGATTAGATGCCATCTTCGAATTCCTCTTTTTGTGCTGCGGGAGCTGTAGGTTCAGGTGATTTACGCAGAAAATCGATCAGCGCCATTGCCAGTGCTGCGGCGGCGATCGCCAGCACAGGGAGTTTGAGCCAGGCTGCTGCTACAAAACCCAGGATGAAGTAGGGGATATAGACGTTTTTCATCATGATTTTCAGCAGTACGGCGAAGCCGATAGCTGGCATGATGCCGCCTGCCACACCCAGGCCGTCAATCAGACGCGTCGGCAGAACATCTATCGCGGTTTTGGCATGTTCCGCGCCAAAGTAAATCGGCAGGAACGCGCATAAAAAGTAGAAGGTCCCCAGCGCGAGCAACGCCAGATAGTTGACTCGCTCAATCCCGGCGGTATCGGCATTCGCTGCCATGCGATCGCAGCGAGCCATCACCCCGGACATCACAGAGAACAGGAAGGTAATCCCCATCTGTACTGCTACGGCGAACGGTACCGCCACACCTACGGCAACTTCAGGTTTCACTCCGGTCGTTATGGCAAACGTGGTTCCCACGATAGTGCCGATAATCACGTTTGGCGGTTGAGCTCCCGCCAGTGGGGCAAGACCCATCCACACCAGTTCCAGCGTACCACCTGTTAAAATACCGGTATGCAGATCGCCCAGAATCAGGCCGACCAGCGGCCCGAGAACAACCGGGCGGTGCATGTGCGTTAACCCATTGAACATATCCAGGCCTGCAATAAAGGCGAGAATACCCAACGCAAAAGCCTGCAACAGACTGATTTCCATTGTGAATCCCTCAGAGAAGTTTATAGAGGTCCTGGGCGGGTTCTGTTGGAACGCCCTGAACGAAGCATTCCACTCCAGCGGCTTTGAGCCCGTTGAACGCCGTAATATCTGCAGCGTCTACAGAAACCGTTTTGGCGATTTGTTGCTTGCCGTTGGCGTAGTGCATATTGCCAACGTTGATACGGTTAACAGGAACACCGCCTTCGACCAGACGGAAGAAATCCGCAGGCGATTTGCAGACCAGCAGAATTTTCTGGCGATCGGCGGCACGGTGAATATTGTCGATCACTTTTTGTAGTGACCAGAAGCGTACGGCGATCCCTTCTGCCAGTACCATTTCCATCAGGTTTTGCTGCACTGGATCTTCAGCCACCTCATCATTAGCGACCAGCACCAGGTTTGCCCCCGCAAACCCGACCCATTGCACACCAACCTGACCGTGAATCAGACGTTCATCAATGCGACTTAATACAATGTTTGGCATGGTATTTTTCTCTTTTTTGTTATGCGTTACGATCTGGAGCACCCAGGCAGGCGCAGTGATATTGCTGCAGTATGTCCTGAATATGGTTAATGATGAGTTCTCGCGGCGTGGCGCTGAGATCTCCCTCGCGCACTTTTACGTACTGCAAAGGTAAATACTGGCTAATCAGCGGTAGTGGAATGGGGTCGTCCGCCAGGTTACGTACCAGACGTTCAAATGCTTCATCAATCTGGCTGTCCGGCCAGTAGTAACGAACCCGATCAGAGTAGCTGTATCCACGGGCCAGACGGCGTGCGTTGCCATCACCGTGATAATGGCTCTGCCAGTACTCTGGTCTATCAAGCATTACGCTTTCCAGCACATGTCGCAGGCCTGAGCTGGCTTTTGCAGGCAGCAATTCTTCTTCAATGGCAGCTAACGAAAACAGCGCTTCGCGCAGGGCGAAGGTAAGCGCGGGTCCCACTTTCAGAATAGCGAAGTGGTCTATCACCAGTTGGCGCAAGGACTGTGGCGTTTGGTAATCGGTAGAATGCGCTTCAAAAACCAGCGTGTCGTAGTCTTCCACCATTTTGCTGAGTGCCACGGCTTTCTGCGGTTGATAATCAATGATGTGCGTGTGGTCGAATTCAACGCCAGGTTGCACGACCAGGGCGATAATACGTGCCCATATACCTTCCAGCCCGCGCTTTTCAAAGGCGTGATAGTGGGCCTGCAGCGTTGCACGTGCGGCATCTGGCGTTGTTACCGCCAGTTCGGTTAACGCTTCGTGTGCGCCACCAGGAACCGGAACTTCTGTGCCAATCACATAGACCAGGTCAGACTCGCCAAAATGTGCCATACAGGTTTCTTCGGCGACTTTGGCCAGGCGTGCGGCGCGCTCAGCGACGATTTCATCCGTCAGTGGAACCGGGTCGTTGGCACAAGACATGCTGCAATCGAGGTGGATTTTTTTAAAGCCTGCGGCGACATAGCTCTTGATCAGATCGTCAGCATTGGCCATTGCCTGTTCCGCAGGCAGATTTTGCCAACGGTTTGGCCCGAGATGGTCTCCGCCGAGAATCAGCATATCCTGAGAAAAATCAAGCGAGTCGGCTAATCGGCAGACAAAACTGCGAAAATCGGCTGGCGTCATACCTGTATAGCCGCCAAACTGGTCAACCTGATTAGAGGTTGCTTCGATCAACAGCGGTGTATGGTTTGCATGGGCGTAGCGTATTGCGGCTTCCAGTACGATTGGATGCGCGGAACAAACGGCATAAATCCCATTTGCCTTCCCCCGTTTATGCTGCTCGACCATTTTAGTTAGATGTTTCACTTTCCTCTCCAGGTCAGATTACTGCGACATCAATCTTTCGTTTTGTTTCATTTAATACTGCATCATGGTGTTATAAAAATAAAACGAAAGATAATAGTTTTCCGATCTGTTTCACAAAAGAAACACAATGAAAGGTTTCAGCGTAAGTTCGTCCGGCTCTTCCCTGCTTGCGGGGCTTGCATTCGCGCAAAAGAAAGGCGTTAATAGACAAAACGAAATAAAACGAAAGGTTCAACTAAAGGATTTCTTATGAGTAACACCGAGTCCTCTGCAGACAAGCGCGTTATTGGCACCAGCGAAAGACGTGAGCAGATCATCCAGCGGTTACGGCAGCAGGGAAGCGTTCAGGTTAACGATCTCTCCTTATTTTTTGGCGTCTCCACGGTCACTATTCGCAACGACCTCGCTTTTCTGGAAAAGCAGGGGATTGCGGTACGTGCCTATGGCGGAGCGCTGATTTGCGAAAGCAATGCATCTGTTGTGGAGCCTTCTGTTGAAGATAAGAGTTCACTTAATACGGCAGTAAAACGCAGTATTGCCAGAGCTGCCGCAGAGTTGATTCAACCGGGACACCGCGTGATCCTTGACTCCGGTACCACGACCTATGAAATTGCCCGCCTGATGCGCCAGCATACTAATGTCATTGCTATGACCAACGGTATGAATGTCGCCAATGCGCTACTGGAAGCCGAAGGGGTTGAGCTGCTGATGACCGGCGGTCATTTGCGTCGTCAGTCACAATCGTTTTATGGCGATCAGGCTGAGCAGTCGCTACAAAATTATCACTTCGACATGCTGTTTCTTGGCGTTGATGCTATTGATTTAGAGCGTGGTGTTAGCACGCACAACGAAGATGAAGCGCGTCTCAACCGTCGGATGTGTGAAGTGGCTGAACGTATTATTGTTGTTACCGACTCGACGAAGTTTAACCGCTCCAGCCTGCATAAGATCATTGATACCCAGAGGATCCATACCATCATTGTTGATGAAGGTATCCCAGAGGAGAGTTTGCAGGAACTACGCCGCAGCGGTGTTGAAGTGATCATTGTTGAGTAGTCCCGCTCTAAAATTCAAAAATGTGATCCCATTCAATTAAACAAAAACAAACCATAAGCGAGCTTTTTTAGTAGCTCGCTTTCGTTTTTTTGCATGCTTCCCGTCTCTTTCTCGCATCTTACCCGCTTTGAGTCTTTTCATTTTTTCGGTTTTCTTCGTTTCGGTTTGCTAAAACGAAAGAAAATAGTCAGTTTTGGTTAAATTAAACGCTGAGTCTGTGCGCACAAATTCACCTTATTGCTTCTGATGTAATATATTCAAAAGAAAACGAAAGTGCTAAAGCGCTAAAACAAAACAACATGAATATTTGATGGAGCAATAGAAATGCTGGATAACTTAAGACGTCGCGAGCAAATAATTGATCTGCTGTGCGATCAGGGTAGCGTTCGTGTCGAGCCACTGAGCGTCCATTTTGGTGTGTCATCGGTCACGATCCGCAACGACTTACGTTATCTGGAGCAGAAAGGATGCGTCATGCGCTCCTACGGCGGGGCGGTTCTCAATCAGCACTTTGCCCTTGACCGGCCTTTGCAGGATAAGGACCGGCTGAATCGCGATGTGAAAACGCGTATTGCCGAAAAAGCAGCCAGCTTTGTGAAAGATGGTGACACGTTAATCCTCGATTCCGGTTCGACCACCACGCTCATTCCTCCAATGTTAAAGAATCGCCGCGATCTGGTGGTGATGACCAATGCGCTCAACATTGCGTGGGAACTGGCGAATTTTGAGCGCGTAGACGTCATGATCCTGGGAGGGAATGTCAGGCAAAGCGTCTATTCATTGTATGGCCCTTCAGCAGAACACCAGCTCAGACAATACCGGTTTGATAAGCTTTTTTTGGGCGTTGATGGATTCTGCCTTGAAGCGGGGATTACCACGCCACATCCGGGAGAAGCACATCTGAATCAGGTAATGTGTGAGGTTGCGCAGGAGGTCACGGTAGTCGCTGACTCCAGCAAGTTTGGCCGCAAAAGTTTCTGTATGATTAGCGAAATCAGCGGGATTGACCGGGTGATTACCGACAGCGGTATCCCTGAAAATTATCACCGGACGTTAATCCAGCTTGGGGTGGATGTGGTGATTGCGGATGAATAACTGAAATTGCTGGCGAGATTTTCTCGCCAGCAGTGTTTTAGTGGGTCAGCGTACCCTGTTCAACCAGCAGCAATGCGGCACCGCGAACCCCGCTGGATGCACCATGGATGGCCGGGAATACGCGGGCAGGCTCTAATCCCGGGAACAAGTAACGTGACATGGCCTGCGGCAGCAACGTATAAATTTCCTCGATGTTGGAAACTCCACCGCCGAGAACAAAAGCATCGACATCCAGAATCAACTGCAATTGCGCCAGCGTACAACCCAACATATCAATCCATGCTTCTATGGTTGTAACGGCGCTGGCATTGCCATGACGATAATGCTCCAGCAGGGTCTCCATTTTGAGTTGTTCTCCACTGAAGTGTTTGTGGAGCCACAGTAAACCAGGACCGGATTGATAGCGTTCCAGACACCCTTGTAAGCCACAGCCGCACTTCAACTCCGGCAAGTGATAACGACGCATAAACGTTGCCGGAAGCGGTAAATGGCCGAACTCACTGGCCATTCGGTTGCGACCCCGATACAACTGACCGTCAATGACTAACCCTCCACCCATGCCGGTGCCAATAATGGCACCAAAAATTCGGGAGAACTGGCGAGCCTGCTGGGTATGGGCTTCCGAGAGTGCAAAACAGCAGCAGTCATTGTCCAGTTCAACCGAACGATTGAGGCGGTGGGCCAGATCGTTCATCACCTGGCGTCCTGTGAGGCAAGGCACGTTAGATGACAGTAATTTTCCGGTATGTCTGTCCATAAGACCGGGCATGCCGATGCCAATTTTTCCTTGCGTTCCAGTCGCCCAGTCGGCGGTATCAATAAGTGAAGTAAAGGTCGAAAGAAAGAGTTCATAATCCTGCACTGGCGTGGCGACGCGCTTACGCCAGCAAACCTGCATTTCCTTATCAAAAGCGACAATTTCAGTTTTGGTTCCACCAATATCAACACCGTAAAACATGCCTCATCTCCTCCGGCTTCACAGCGTAACCAGACAGTTTTCCTTGCGAGCGCGCTCTGCGGCAAAGACCATTAAGTGACTTTCCAGTGATTCATCCGGGCCAGAAAGGATCATATTTTGATCGTTGGCCATCACTGCGTGGATGAAGCGATCCATCAGGTAGTAATCGCCACCACCATGCCCCCCCATCTGGGTTTGTGTGCCAGCGGCGATCTCCTCGATCTGATGCACTGTTTCTTTGTCTGTCAGGAAATCAAACACCCGGATCTGCTCGCCATCGCCTTCCAGATAACCTCTGGTACCAAACAGGCGCGTTTTTCGATCTTCCATTTTGGTAAACGCGGTCATGGTAAAGGTCACTGTCTGTTGGTGGGCAAAACGTAAGTTAACAACCTGATGATCCACCACATCATTATCACAACGATAAACGCAACGACCATAAGGCCCATCGCGCAGCGCCTGGCGAACATTCTCTTCGCTAGGATCTGCAGTCAGCACCCGACGGAAGTGTGGAGTGCATTTGTGGTTTTCACCCAGATAAATTTTGCAGGCAGACCAGGGACAGGTTGATTCAACCTGACAATCAAGGCAGCGGTCGGCGGCACCAGCAGGCTGATTCTCTTTCACAAAGTGACTCAGGCTACCAAATGATCCTACGTCCTGGCAGTTGTCGCTCATGATGTAGCGGATCCAGTCCAAATCATGACAGGATTTCTGTAACAACATAAATGACGATTCTGCTTCATTGCGCCAGTTACCACGTACAAACGAGTGCGCCTGATGCCAGTAACCTACGGGTTCGAGATGCTGCATGCTGACAATATCGCCAATTACGCCATCATCAAGCAGTGATTTCAGCTTTTGCGTATAGCGGGTGTAACGCAGGACGTGCGCGACGGCCAGTAATACGTTGTTGCGTTTGACCGCATCAATAATGATCCGGCAATCTTCTGGCGTAGGGGCGAGCGGTTTTTCCAGCAGAATGTGATAGCCGAGATTAGCAAACGCCACGGCAGGATCTTTGTGCATATTATCCTGCGTGCAAATAAGTACCACATCGGCCATTTTGGGTTGGGCCGCAGCTTCTTGCCAGTCGCAAAACACGTTATTTGGGTCAATCTTATGCTGTGCGACAAACTGCTGGCGGTATGCCTCTCTGGGCTCGGCAACGCCTACCACCTGCATTCTGTCTGGATGTTCAAGCGCATAGCGAGAATATATTTCTCCGCGCGCACCAGCCCCTACCACTAATACGGTCACTTTATTCGCACACATATAAACCTCTCATTTTTCACTTAGCCTGAATAACGGTCAGGCCAAATTTTCTTCATGTTTTTTATCAAACAAAAAGGCGGCATCCAGATTAAATTTCACTTTGATAGATTCACCGGGAAGTGGGGTCCAGTCGGGTGAGGAGTTAATACGTAAGATCATATGTTGCTCACCAATATCAAAATGCAGAAGGTCTTCGTTGCCCATCCTTTCTACGTTGGTAATGTGCGCATCGAACGCAGAGGCATCATGCTGCGAGGCTAACTGAATGGCCTCTGAGCGGATGCCAAACCAGACGCTGGAGTGCGGATATTGCTCCAGTAGGTTACTCAAGCGCGTATTTAATGGCAGGATTAAATTATCAGCCAGGCGCAGGCCACGAGTGCTGGGGTCAATATCAAGCAGCATAATATTCATTGCCGGATTACCAATAAAACCAGCAACAAATTTATTCCTGGGGTGATGGTAAATATTCCCTGGGGTATCCACCTGCATAATACGACCGCCATTTAGAACGCAAATCCTGTCTCCCATCGTCATCGCTTCAATCTGATCGTGCGTGACGTACACCATGGTTGCGCTCACGCCTTCGTGACGCAGTTGTCGATGCAGTTCTGTCAGCCGCACGCGCATTGAAACACGCAGTTTTGCATCCAGGTTGGACAGCGGCTCATCAAACAAAAAAACGTCTGGCTTACGCACGATGGCCCTGCCAACGGCTACTCGCTGGCATTGACCGCCTGAAAGCTGACCGGGCTTTTTGTCGAGCAATGTTTCGATTTCCAGCTTGTGTGCAGCTTCCCGGACGCGGATATCAATTTCTTCTTTGCTCATTTTCCCTAACAGACTGAATGCCATATTTTTATAAATCGTCATGTGGGGATAGAGGGCATAATTCTGGAAGACCATGGCAACGCCTCGCTCCTTTGGTAGCAGGTCGTTGACGCACTTCTCTCCGATTGCGATATGGCCATGAGTGATATCTTCCAGACCTGCAATCATGCGTAGCAGCGTTGATTTGGCGCAGCCTGATGGCCCGACAAACACCATGAATTCGCCGTCGTGGATTTCAAGATCAACGCCATGGATCGCCTGAAAGCCATTGGGATAGACTTTGCTTACTGCCTGTAATTGAATACCTGACATAACACTGCCCCTTATCCTTTAATTCCGGCACCAGCGATGCCGCGAATAAAATAGCGCTGGAAGAAGATATAAAGTAACAACATCGGGATAATCGCCAGCAATGCGCCCGCCATTAACATCGGATATTCCACGCCTGAACGGCCAGAAAGTGAGGCTAATCCTACTGGTAATGTCATTTTATCCATGGAGGTGTTGACGATCAGTGGCCACATTAAATTATTCCAGCTCCACAGTCCGTTAATAATGACGCAGGCAATCAGTCCCGGTTTAATTAATGGCAGCATAATTTTGAAGAAAATAGTCAGATGGTTATACCCATCCATAATGGCTGCCTCTTCCAGTTCTTTAGGTACTGACAGAAAAAACTGACGTAATAAAAAGGCGCTATATATGCTGAATAAACCCGGTAACACCAGTCCAGGAATTGAGTTCAGCAAACCGATTTTTTCAACGGTTAAAAACTGTGGGATTAAAAAGATCTGACCGGGCACCATCAGAATTGAAATACACAGCATAAACAGGACATCTCGTCCTTTGAAACGCAGTCGGGAGAAACCGTACGCTGCCATTGCCGCAATCAGCGTCTGCAAAATGACGATGACCAGCGTGGAGACGATCGAGTTAAAGTAAAAGCTGCCAAAAGGCATTTCATGCAAGATTTTACCGTAAGCCTGAAACCCTGGGTTGGCGGGTAGCAGTATCGGCGGAAAGGCGATGCTTTCTGCCTGGGTTTTAAAAGAGGTGATGATCATCCAGATAAACGGAACCACCGTTACCAGCGTCGCGAGGATCATCAGGCCGTAAATTAGCCATTTTTCACGTTTTGTCATGAACATCGTGGTGCCTCACTGTGCTTTAAGTCGTTTACCAATCCATATTTGCAGCAGCGTCAGGACCATCGTGATAACGAAAATCACCACGGCGATTGCTGAGGCATACCCTTTTTCATGGTAGATAAAGGCGTATTTATAGAAGAGATAGGCGATGGTCATCGTCTGATCGTCCACCATGGATGAACTGCCAAACAGCAGATAAACCACATCGAAAATTTGCAGCGTTTCGATAAAAGAGATCACCAGTACGAAAAACAGCGTTGGGATCATTAGCGGTAAGGTAATAGACCAGAATCCACGCAATTTGCTGATGCCATCCAGCGACATCGCTTCATAAATTTGTTTGGGGATCCCCTGCAATCCAGCGAGCAGAATGATCATCTTCAACGCAATAGCCGACCAGATGATAACCAACGAGGCGCTCAGGCGGACGACATCGGGATCGGATAACCAACCGATGGACGGAAGATCGAAAAAAGCCAGGATCTGATTAATTAAGCCGAAGTTTCGGTTCATCAACCACTGCCAGACCATAGCAATGGCCGCAGGCATAGTGACAGCGGGTAGAAATAATAGCGTGCGAAACAACCACTGACCGCGAATCGCCTGATTCAGGCCAATTGCGAGCAGTAATGACAAAACGGTGATTATCGGTACGCAAATAAAAACATAGGCCAGGGTGTTATATATTGCTGAACGAAACTCATCATCGCTGAATAAATTAATATAGTTATCTAAGCTGATCGTCGTCCAGATCTGAAACTCGCCCAGGTCGGTGAAACTATAAAAAACGTTCTGGAAGAATGGAGTAAAGTAAAAAACAATTAACCCCGCCAGTAACGGCATAATCATTATCCATCCCCAAAAGCGTTCTTCTTTTTCCAGCTTGGTCAGGGATTTTTTGTGCACTTCCCTGGCTGGTAATTGTGGGGATGCAGCTTCATCTGAATAGCTCATACAGACTCCGGGATGCTCACTGTGCAACCAAAATATATTGCGTGGGCGAAAGCGAGAGGGAGCATGGCTCCCTCAGGATTATTTCTGCATTTCTCGTTCAACGCGTTTTGCAACACCAGGCATGACTTTTTCAGGGTCAGTACCCGTCCAGACTTTTTTCAAGCCATCATTCAGGATGCTATTCCACTTGGCGGTATTAGAGCCTGCGGTTGGATATTTATGTGAGAAAGCCAATGAATCTATATAGGCTGAAACATCAATACCCTTAAAGCCTTCAGCCCACTCTTTGGCCACTTTTTGGTTCGCAGGGATCACGACTTTTCCCGTAGCCAGCGTCTGCTGCGCATGCTCAGAACTCATGAACTCAATGAACTTCCACGCCGCATCTTTATGCTGACTTTTTGCTGACATGGCAAATGCCAGGCTATGGGATACACCTGCTTGCTCTGCCATTTTAGGCATTGGTACCACGCCGATGTGATCCTTAATCAGCTCATTTTGAGAGAAGGGTAATGCCCACCATGAGCCTGCGTAGACCATGGCTACCCGGTTTGACTGGAAGACATCCGAGGCTTCCATCTCGCCTGGCGGTTGGATTAGTCCCGCGTTCAGCATGCCTTGAACATCGCGATAGACGGCGATGGCTTTGTCATTGGCAACATCCGTTTTGCCCTCAGGCAGGACAATCTTATCGCCAGCCTGTAATAGCAGGTTAAAATAACTGTCCTGTCCGCTGCTGAATTCCATTGCCAGTGGATAAGACTGTTTATCCAGCCCTTTACGCAACTGCGCTGATTTTTGTTTTAAATCGTCCCATGTCCAGTTTTTATCGGGATAGCTCACGCCAGCCTGATCGAACATTTTTTTGTTGTACCAGACGGCAATTGCATCAATATCTCTTGGGATGGCATATTGCTGCGACTGGTATTGATAGGCATCGACTGAGCTTTTAACAAAATCATCCAGTTTCGGCGCTGATTTCTCTTTCAGATAATTGCTCAGTGGTTCCAGCATGCCATTTTTAACATATTGCTGGAAATTAGGCATGTTCATCCAGAATACATCCGGTGCTACATTTCCACCGACTGCTGAACTTAGCTTGATAAAATATTGGTCATAAGGTGTTAATTCAATTTCGACTTTGATGCCAGGGTTGTTTTTTTCGAATTCATTAACGAGCTGTTGTTCGCCAGGGAGTTGATTACGGTCCCATAACGTGTAGCGTAATTTAACAGGCTTTGCGTCCGATTGGCCTTCAGCACTCGCGACGACAGGAGTTGCCAGTAAACAGGAAATAAGACAGGCCAATGCGACATTATTTTTATTCAGGGTATACATAACTTCCCTCTTTATTCAGGTCAGAATGCTTATGAGGTAAATTACAGGAGCCTATGAATAATCTGTTTTACATCGGAGAAAGTCAAAGCGGTAAAAAATAGGGGATTATCGCATTAAAACAAGGTCGTCTTTCGGTAGGTTTCTCTTTTATCAAAACGAAAATATAACATAAAACAATGGCGATGTTATTTCGTTTAATTTCATGTTGTTAGGTTCATTTTGTGGGTTTGAATCGAAAAAAACAGATGTTTAAAAAAACCTCTTAAAATGCGAACGTTATCACTTTATTTGTTGTTACATAGACATAAAAAACGGGGATAAATCCCCGTTTTTTCGTTGGCTTTCGTTTCGATAATCAGGTCACTGGCGCTGGGTTAAACACCGCCAGCTGGTTATGCAGTCCCCACTGATCCGAGAAGGTTTTCTTACGCCCGCTGGCGACGTCGAGAATAAATTCGAACAGTTTCAGACCCACATCTTCAATGGTTTCTTCTCCGGTGGCGATGGTGCCCGCGTTAATGTCCATCAGGTCAAACCAACGGTTGGCCAGCTCGGTGCGTGTCGCCATTTTAATCACCGGCACGGCCATCAGGCCATATGGCGTACCGCGACCGGTAGTGAACACCTGCACGGTGATCCCGGAAGCGACCTGTTGTGTACCGCAAACAAAATCACTGGCGGGGGTTGCAGCGTAAATCAGGCCACGTTTGGTTGGACGCTGACCCGGCGACAATACTTCGACAATCGCGCTCTTGCCAGACTTGGCAATCGAACCCAGCGCCTTTTCCACCACGTTTGCCAGACCGCCTTTCTTGTTGCCCGGAGAAGGGTTGGCGCTGCGATCCGTTTTGCCCATATCAAGGTAGTTATCGTACCAGGCCATCTCTTCGAGCAGGCGTTTACCTACTTCTTCGTTAATCGCACGTGGGGTCAGAAGGTGGATGGCATCGCGCACTTCGGTTACTTCAGAGAACATTACGGTCGCGCCGCAGCGTACTAACAGGTCGGAGGCATAACCCACCGCCGGGTTGGCCGTCACGCCGGAGAACGCATCGCTACCGCCGCACTGCATGCCGACCACCAGTTCTGAAGCCGGGCAGGTTTCACGTTGGCGCTGATTGAGTTTTGCCAGGTGACGTTCGGCCACCTGCAGAATATCGGTGACCATCGATTGAAAGCCGACGTGCTTTTCATCCTGCAGGCTGACGATACTGGCGCTGTCGACCGGAATACTTTTCACGTCGTGCGTGCCTTCCAGCAGCCGCTCTGGCTGCAGTTTTTCGCAACCGAGGCCGATGACCATCACTTCACCGCCAAAATTTGGGTTAAGCGCAATATTGTGAATGGTGCGAATCGGCATGATGGCGGCTGGAGCATTGATCGCCACGCCGCAGCCGTAGAGATGATTGAGCCCCACCACACCGTCGACGTTCGGGTATTTAGGCAGCAGATCGCGCTCAATGATTTTCACCACATAATCCACCACGCCCGCTACGCAGTGCACGCTGGTGGAGATACCGAGTAGATTTTTGGTACCAACGCTACCGTCAGCATTGCGGTAACCTTCAAAGGTATAACCCTCAAGAGGCGGCAGCGGCTCTGGCACTTTAGTTGCCAGCGGCAGCGTCTCCAGCGGCGGGGCTTTGGGCAGCTCAACCATTGATTCATCAATCCAGCTGCCGCGTGGGATATCGCGAACGGCATAGCCTATCACTTCGCCATAACGCACGATTTCGCCATGAACAGGAATATCCAATAGCGCCACTTTATGACCCTGGGGAATATGTTCAATGAGTTCCAGTCCGTCCGGAAAACGCGTTCCGGCTTTCAGACCATTGTCATTGACAATTATCGCCACATTATCTGTTTCGTGAACTTTAATATAAAACGCCGTTGGCGATTCTTGTCTGATTTCGATGTCGGCCATTGTCCAGTATTCTCCAACAAGGTGGTGATAATAGTGTGGATATTTATATTTTGAATCTAATTGTAAGTAATAAAGATTCGGTATCGTGAAATAAGAATGTCAGGAGTTTAACGTGAAGAATGTGACGATGATCACTTAAACTCAGCAAGGCCGCGTCACCAGTGGTAGCAATACGTAAATGTGTGCATTAGCGCCCATGCTTGTGTGCATATGCCCAAAACATTAATTTAATAACGTGTATTTAATGAGCGCTTGCACAATGATTAACGTTGTGCTGATGATTATACTAAATCACGGTTTCATAACGTCTGATAAATTATTATCTATTTTTATTATCGGTAATTTATCACGAGAAATACCCACAAAATAATAATAAAAACCTTTTATGTGCCCGAGGTAAATAGAATGATATTGGATACAGTTGTCGAGAAAAAGAAAGGTACGCACACCCGTTATTTAATATTGCTGATAATATTTATTGTTACAGCCGTTAACTATGCGGACCGTGCGACGCTGTCTATTGCCGGAACTGAAGTGGCGAAAGAGTTACATCTCAGCGCCATCTCAATGGGTTACATTTTCTCCGCCTTCGGCTGGGCTTACCTGTTGATGCAAATCCCCGGCGGCTGGCTGCTGGATAAATTCGGCTCGAAGAAAGTCTACACCTACAGTTTGTTCTTCTGGTCACTGTTTACCTTCCTGCAGGGCTTTGTGGACATGTTCCCGCTGGCCTGGGCGGGTATTTCAATGTTCATCATGCGCTTTATGCTGGGCTTCTCGGAAGCGCCATCCTTCCCGGCTAATGCCCGTATCGTGGCAGCCTGGTTCCCAACGAAAGAGCGCGGCACGGCATCCGCGATTTTTAACTCCGCACAGTATTTCTCCCTGGCGCTGTTTTCCCCGCTGCTCGGCTGGCTGACCTTCGCCTGGGGCTGGGAGCACGTCTTTACCGTGATGGGTGTGATTGGTTTTGTGCTTACCGGACTGTGGGTAAAGTTTATTCATAACCCAACCGATCACCCGCGCATGTCGCAAGAAGAGTTGAAGTTTATCTCTGAAAACGGCGCGGTCGTGGATATGGACCATAAAAAACCGGGCGATGTGAAGTCAGGTGGTCCTAAACTGCATTATATCAAGCAGTTGCTGACAAATCGTATGATGCTTGGTGTGTTCTTTGGCCAGTATTTTATCAACACAATTACCTGGTTTTTTCTCACCTGGTTCCCGATTTACCTGGTTCAGGAAAAAGGTATGTCGATTCTGAAAGTGGGCCTGGTGGCTTCGATTCCGGCACTGTGTGGGTTTTTCGGTGGCGTGCTCGGCGGCGTGTTCTCTGATTATCTGATTAAACGTGGTTTCAGCATTACCCTGGCGCGTAAGCTGCCGATAGTGCTCGGCATGTTGCTCGCATCGACCATTATTCTGTGTAACTACACCGATAATACCGCTCTTGTGGTGGCGCTGATGGCGCTGGCGTTCTTCGGTAAAGGTTTCGGCGCGCTGGGTTGGCCGGTGATTTCCGATACCGCGCCGAAAGAGATTGTCGGTCTGTGCGGTGGGGTATTTAACGTATTTGGCAACGTGGCTTCCATCGTCACCCCGCTGGTGATTGGGTATCTGGTGAGCGAGCTGCACTCATTTAATGCTGCGCTGATGTTTGTAGGGTGCTCGGCGCTGATGGCAATGGTTTGCTACCTGTTTATTGTCGGTGACATTAAACGTATGGAATTGCAGAAATAAACAAAGGTATAGGCGATGAATAACACGATTTTCCCGAATAAGTTTAAAGCGGCCCTCGCGGCGCAACAAATTCAGATTGGCTGCTGGTCTGCATTGGCCAGCCCAATCAGTACCGAAGTTTTAGGCCTGGCAGGTTTTGACTGGCTGGTACTGGATGGCGAACATGCGCCGAATGATATCTCGACGTTTATTCCGCAATTGATGGCGCTGAAAGGCAGCGACAGCGCGGCGGTAGTGCGTGTACCAACCAACGAGCCGGTAATTATCAAGCGTCTGCTGGATATCGGGTTTTACAACTTCCTGATCCCGTTCGTTGAGACGGAAGAAGAAGCGGTTAACGCTGTGGCGTCGACCCGCTATCCGCCGGAAGGTATTCGCGGCGTGTCCGTATCCCATCGCGCCAATATGTTTGGCACCGTACCGGACTACTTTGCGCAGTCGAATAAGAACATCACCATCATCGTGCAGATCGAAAGTCAGCAGGGCGTTGATAACGTTGACGCAATCGCGGCGACAGAAGGTGTTGACGGTGTCTTCGTCGGACCAAGCGATCTGGCCGCGGCGCTAGGTCACCTCGGCAATGCGTCACATCCTGATGTGCAGAAAGCTATCCAGCACATTTTTGCCCGCGCGAAAGCACACGGCAAACCAAGCGGCATTCTGGCCCCGGTAGAGGCGGATGCGCGTCGTTATCTGGAGTGGGGCGCGACGTTTGTTGCCGTTGGCAGCGACCTTGGCGTGTTCCGTTCAGCCACGCAGAAACTGGCTGATTCTTTTAAGAAATAACCACCATCGACAGTAGAGAGAGATAAAGACATGACAATGAAAGTTGGTTTTATTGGCCTCGGTATTATGGGTAAACCAATGAGTAAAAACCTCCTCAAGGCAGGTTACTCGCTGGTGGTTGCTGACCGTAACCCGGAATCTATTGCGGAAGTGATTGCCGCAGGCGCTGAAACTGCCGCCACGGCGAAAGATATCGCTGAGCAGTGTGATGTGATCATCACCATGCTGCCGAACTCTCCGCATGTTAAGGAAGTAGCACTGGGTGAAGGCGGCATTATTGAAGGGGCGAAACCGGGCACAGTGCTTATCGACATGAGCTCCATCGCGCCGTTAGCCAGCCGTGAAATTAGCGATGCGCTGAAAGCGAAAGGCGTGGATATGCTGGATGCGCCGGTCAGCGGCGGCGAGCCAAAAGCGATTGACGGCACGTTGTCGGTGATGGTCGGCGGCGATAAAGCGATTTTCGACAAGTACTACGATCTGCTGAAAGCGATGGCAGGCTCCGTGGTACATACCGGTGAAATTGGCGCGGGTAACGTCACCAAGCTGGCGAATCAGGTGATTGTGGCGCTGAACATTGCCGCGATGTCTGAAGCGCTGACGCTGGCGACCAAAGCGGGTGTGAATCCGGATCTGGTGTATCAGGCGATCCGTGGCGGGCTGGCAGGCAGCACCGTGCTGGATGCGAAAGCGCCGATGGTGATGGATCGCAACTTTAAACCAGGTTTCCGTATTGACCTGCATATCAAAGACCTGGCGAACGCGCTGGATACCTCTCATGGCGTTGGCGCTCAGTTGCCGCTGACTGCAGCAGTCATGGAGATGATGCAGGCGCTACGCGCAGATGGATTGGGTACTGCCGATCACAGTGCGCTCGCATGCTACTACGAAAAACTGGCGAAAGTGGAAGTCACTCGCTAACAAGAAGGGCGCGGATGTGCGCCCTGTATTTCTTGCCTTGCGCGGCACAGTCAGGCTACATAACTATGAAAATCGTAATTGCCCCAGACTCTTATAAAGAAAGCCTTTCTGCCACCGAGGTAGCTCAGGCAATAGAAAAAGGATTTCGGGAAATTTTCCCCGATGCGCAATATGTTTCTGTTCCGGTTGCCGATGGCGGCGAAGGAACGGTTGAAGCCATGATTGCCGCGACGCAAGGGAGTGAACATTCAGCGCAAGTAACGGGGCCGCTGGGCGAAAAAGTGAATGCCTGCTGGGGCATGTCTGGAGATGGTAAAACTGCGTTTATCGAAATGGCGGCAGCCAGCGGTCTGGCGTTGGTGCCTCCTGAAAAGCGCAACCCTTTAGTCACTACGTCACGCGGTACCGGAGAGCTGATTTTGCAGGCGCTGGATAGCGGTGCGCAGAGCATCATTATTGGCATCGGCGGCAGTGCGACCAACGACGGTGGCGCGGGTATGGTGCAGGCGCTGGGGGCAAAACTTTGTGACGCCAACGGGACAGAAATTGGCTACGGTGGGGGAAGCCTGATGAGTCTGAACTCCATCGATATCTCGGGTCTGGATCCGCGCTTAAAAACCTGTTCTATTCGCGTGGCCTGCGATGTGACTAATCCACTCATCGGCGATTCTGGCGCTTCGCGCATTTTTGGCCCGCAGAAAGGGGCGACGGAAGAACGCATTCTCGAACTGGACCGTAATCTGTCTCACTATGCCGACATCATTAAAAAATCGCTGCGGGTCGATGTGAAAGATGTGCCAGGCTCCGGTGCGGCAGGCGGAATGGGCGCGGCATTAATGGCTTTTTTAGGCGCCGAGCTACGCAGCGGTATCGAGATTGTGACCCAGGCGCTCAATCTGGAAGAGCATATTCACGACTGTACGCTGGTGGTGACCGGCGAAGGGCGGATCGACAGCCAGAGCATTCACGGCAAAGTGCCGGTAGGCGTGGCGAATGTCGCGAAGAAGTACCACAAGCCGGTTATTGGTATTGGCGGCAGCCTGACGCGCGATGTGGAGATAGTGCATCAATATGGTATCGATGCGGTGTTTAGCGTATTGACCAGCATCAGCACGCTGGAAGAGGCCTTCCGTGGGGCATTTGATAATATTTATCGCGCCTCAAGAAACATCGCTGCCACGTTAGCGATAGGAATGCGCAGTGCGGGGTGACATTGCCCCGCAAACCCTCTATACTGCGCGCCGAAGCTGACCAGACAGTCGCCGCTTCGTCGTCGTCCTCTTCGGGGGAGACGGGCGGAGGGGAGGAAAGTCCGGGCTCCATAGGGCAGGGTGCCAGGTAACGCCTGGGGGGGAAACCCACGACCAGTGCAACAGAGAGCAAACCGCCGATGGCCCACGCAAGTGGGATCAGGTAAGGGTGAAAGGGTGCGGTAAGAGCGCACCGCGCGGCTGGTAACAGTCCGTGGCACGGTAAACTCCACCCGGAGCAAGGCCAAATAGGGGTTCACAAGGTACGGCCCGTACTGAACCCGGGTAGGCTGCTTGAGCCAGTGAGCGATTGCTGGCCTAGATGAATGACTGTCCACGACAGAACCCGGCTTATCGGTCAGCTTCACTCTTTATAAAACCCCGCTTCGGCGGGGTTTTTGCTTTCTGGGTAAGCCAGATGAATGACTGTCCACGACGTTATGCTCAAAAGAACGCGCCTTATCGGTCAGCTTCACTTTTTAATAAAACTCCGCTTCGGCGGGGTTTTTGCTTTCTGGGCAGGTTGCCATGCCTGATGGCGCTGCGCTTATCAGGCCTACTGGGGGAGAGACTGGTTTTGTAGGCCGGATAAGGTGTTTACACCGCCATCCGGCAGAGGTTTTACAGCGAGCATTGAGATTGGTTTTCGAGGATGCAGGCGCTTATTTCCTTCTTATCTAATTTTTATATCCCTATTATTTATGCACCGAATTTCTTTTATCTGAGGGGAATGTGTCGGTGGATATTTCTAATTTTGTGACGACCAACACAAAACACTGTGCGATACGTTTTTATCGAGAATAATCGAACGCAATCGATCGCCATCACAAAATTACTTGCTAATAAATTGCACAAAATCAGTGTTAATATAATGTTGCATATGATAATTGTTTGTGTTTTTTAGATTGAATTTTAATAAATGCAATGTTTCTTTACAAACAAATATGGCGAAAAAATGTGATGCATAACGTTATTTAATAGCCATAATCATTAAAATATAATTAAATTTGATAAGTTGTTTATTAAATTTAAGCGCCATCTTGCCTGATAATTGTTCTGTAATTGATTGAAATATAGCCTTTCATGGTTTTAAAAAATAGTGGAAAAAATGGGGGGGTTATAGCCATAAAAAATCGTTATCCCCCCATCTTTTTTTGACTAAAATCAGGATAAAGTGAGATCGATAATTCATATCTATATGATTATTAAGTGATTTAAATTTCAACGATAGTCTTACAAAATGTAAGTCAAGGGGATTTGTGAGGGGTAGCACATATCCTTGTTCGCTTAATTTGGTACACTTCCTGCCGTCAACAAAGTAATTAACGCAGGTCGATATGAATACTATTACACTCCCTAAAACACAGCACTTAGTGGTCTTTCAGGAAGTCATTAGAAGCGGTTCTATCGGCTCAGCTGCAAAAGAATTAGGTTTAACTCAACCGGCTGTCAGCAAAATCATTAATGATGTAGAGGCTTATTTCGGTATTGAGTTAGTTGTACGTAAAAATACTGGTGTGACATTGACTCAGGCAGGGCAGGTGATGCTCTCATGGTCTGAATCTATTACCCGTGAAATGAAAAACATGGTTGATGAGATGAACAGCATGACGAGCAACGCGGTCGTTGATGTGTCGTTTGGCTTTCCTTCACTGATTGCCTTCACCATCATGTCCGGCATGATTAAAAAATTCAAAGAAGTGTTCCCGAAGGCGCAGGTTTCTATGTATGAAGCTCAGCTCTCCTCCTTCTTACCGGCAATCCGTGACGGACGTCTGGATTTCGCCATCGGTACGCTGAGTGATGAGATGAAACTGCACGATCTGCATGTTGAGCCGCTCTTTGAGTCAGACTTTATCCTGGTTGCCAGCAAGTCCCGAACATGCACCGGCATCACCTCGCTGAGCGCGTTGAAAAACGAACAGTGGGTGTTGCCACAAACGAATATGGGGTACTACAGCGAACTTCTTACCACGTTACAGAATAATGGCATCAGCAGTGAAAACATCGTTAAAACAGACTCTGTCGTTACGATTTATAATCTTGTTCTCAATGCTGATTTCTTAACAGTAATTCCCTGCGATATGACCACACCGTTTGGCTCAAACCAGTTTATTACTATCCCGGTAGAAGAAACCTTACCCGTCGCGCGCTATGCCGCCGTGTGGTCGAAAAATTATCGAATTAAAAAAGCAGCATCTATTTTGGTGGAATTAGCCAAAGAATATTCATCATATAATTGTCGGAGACGAAGGCAATTAATTGAAATTGATTAAAGATTGAATTTGTTTTAACACGAAATAAACGCCATTTGTCTATATCTGACAATGGTCACGGCTATCTATTTACTTTAATACCCAGGTAAGAGGTTCTAATGCACATTACATACGATCTCCCAGTTGCAATTGAAGATATCCTCGAAGCGAAAAAAAGACTTGCGGGGAAAATTTATAAAACGGGAATGCCTCGCTCTAACTATTTTAGTGAACGTTGCAAAGGGGAAATTTTCCTCAAGTTTGAAAACATGCAGCGTACCGGTTCATTTAAAATCCGTGGTGCTTTTAACAAGCTCAGTTCATTAACCGAAGCTGAAAGATGTAAGGGCGTGGTGGCTTGCTCTGCAGGTAACCATGCGCAAGGTGTTTCTCTCTCCTGCGCTATGCTCGGAATCGACGGCAAAGTGGTGATGCCGAAAGGCGCACCGAAGTCTAAAGTAGCGGCAACCTGCGATTATTCCGCAGAAGTTGTACTGCACGGCGACAACTTCAACGACACCATCGCTAAGGTTAGCGAGATTGTGGAAACTGAAGGCCGCATCTTTATTCCACCCTATGATGACCCGAAAGTTATTGCTGGTCAGGGCACTATTGGTCTGGAAATTCTGGAAGATCTGTACGATGTCGATAACGTGATTGTGCCAATTGGCGGTGGTGGATTGATTGCTGGTATTGCGGTGGCAATTAAATCTATTAACCCGACCATTAAAATTATTGGCGTACAATCTGAAAACGTTCACGGCATGGCGGCTTCTTTCCACGCTGGAGAAATAACCACGCACCGAACGACCGGCACCCTGGCGGATGGTTGTGACGTTTCCCGCCCGGGTACTTTAACGTATGAAATTGTTCGTGAGTTGGTGGATGACATTGTCCTGGTCAGCGAAGATGAAATTCGCAACAGCATGGTGGCATTAATTCAGCGAAATAAAGTTGTGACTGAAGGTGCCGGCGCGCTGGCATGCGCAGCATTATTAAGCGGGAAATTAGATAGCTATATCCAGAACAGAAAAACAGTCAGCATTATTTCTGGCGGTAATATCGACCTTTCTCGTGTATCTCAAATTACTGGTTTAGTTGACGCTTAATATACTTCGTTGAGGATAGGATATGAGTACTACTGATAGCATTGTATCCAGCCAGACAAAACAGTCGTCCTGGCGCAAATCGGACACCACCTGGACACTGGGTTTATTTGGTACAGCCATCGGCGCTGGGGTGCTGTTCTTCCCTATCCGCGCAGGTTTTGGCGGACTGATCCCCATTCTGATCATGCTGGTGTTAGCATACCCCATCGCCTTCTATTGCCACCGTGCGCTGGCACGCCTGTGTCTTTCCGGTTCTAACCCTTCCGGTAACATCACAGAAACGGTTGAAGAGCACTTTGGTAAAACGGGCGGCGTGGTTATCACGTTCCTCTACTTCTTTGCGATTTGTCCGCTGCTGTGGATTTATGGCGTCACCATTACCAACACCTTTATGACCTTCTGGGAAAACCAGCTGCAGATGCCCGCGCTGAACCGTGGCTTCGTGGCGCTGTTCCTGCTGCTGCTGATGGCATTCGTCATCTGGTTTGGTAAAGATCTGATGGTTAAAGTGATGAGCTACCTGGTATGGCCGTTCATTGCCAGCCTGGTGCTTATCTCTCTGTCACTGATTCCTTACTGGAACTCTGCGGTTATCGATCAGGTTGATATCAGCAATATCGCCCTGACTGGCCATGACGGCATCCTGGTTACCGTATGGCTGGGTATTTCCATCATGGTGTTCTCTTTCAACTTCTCGCCAATCGTTTCTTCCTTCGTCGTCTCTAAACGCGAAGAGTATGAAAAAGATTACGGTCGCGAATTCACCGAGCAGAAATGTTCTAAAATCATCTCCCGCGCCAGTATGCTGATGGTTGCGGTGGTAATGTTCTTCGCCTTTAGCTGCCTGTTCACGCTCTCTCCGGCAAACATGGCGGATGCGAAAGCGCAAAACATTCCTGTGCTGTCTTACCTGGCAAACCACTTCGCTTCACTGTCCGGTACGAAGTCCACCTTCGCAACTGTTCTGGAGTACGGTGCTTCAATCATCGCCCTGGTTGCTATCTTCAAATCTTTCTTCGGCCACTATCTGGGGACGCTGGAAGGTCTGAACGGTCTGGTGCTGAAGTTTGGTTACAAAGGCGATAAAACGAAAGTTTCTGCCGGCAAACTTAATACCATCAGCATGATCTTCATCATGGGATCCACCTGGGTTGTGGCTTACGCCAACCCGAACATCCTGGACCTGATTGAAGCAATGGGCGCGCCGATTATTGCCTCTCTGCTCTGCCTGCTGCCGATGTATGCCATCCGTAAAGCGCCATCACTGGCGAAATACCGTGGCCGTCTGGATAACGTGTTTGTTACCGTGATTGGTCTGCTGACCATCCTGAACATCGTCTACAAACTGTTTTAATCCTTAAGCTCAGGATGAGCGGAGTAGTGAAATGAATGAGTTTCCGGTAGTACTGGTTATTAACTGTGGTTCGTCTTCCATTAAATTCTCAGTGCTGGATGCAGCAAACTGTGAAGTTTTAATGGCGGGGATCGCAGACGGTATTAACTCTGAAAATGCGTTCATAGCAATTAATGGGGGAGAGCCAGCTAAGCTGGCTCACCACAGCTACGAAGACGCATTAAAAGCAATTGCCGTTGAACTAGAGAAACGTAATTTAATGGACAGTGTGGCCTTAATTGGCCACCGCATTGCCCACGGCGGAAATATCTTTACCGAATCAGCAATTATTACTGACGAAGTTATCGATAATATTCGTCGGGTATCGCCGCTAGCTCCGTTACATAATTATGCGAACCTGAGTGGGATCGAATCTGCTCAGCACCTTTTCCCAGGCGTGCAGCAGGTGGCGGTATTTGATACCAGCTTCCACCAGACGATGGCTCCTGAAGCCTATCTGTACGGTTTACCGTGGAAATATTTTGAGGAGTTGGGCGTTCGTCGTTATGGCTTCCACGGCACGTCGCACCGCTATGTTTCTCAACGGGCGCATGAGCTTCTTGAGCTGCAGAGTGATGACTCCGGTCTGGTTGTGGCGCACCTTGGGAACGGCGCGTCAATCTGTGCGGTACGTAATGGACAGAGCGTTGATACCTCAATGGGCATGACGCCGCTGGAAGGGCTGATGATGGGCACACGCAGCGGCGACGTCGATTTCGGCGCGATGGCGTGGATTGCCAGCGAAACCAACCAGACGCTGAGCGACCTTGAGCGCGTAGTGAATAAAGAGTCCGGTTTACTGGGTATTTCCGGTCTGTCCTCTGACTTACGTACGTTAGAAAAAGCCTGGCACGAAGGACATGAGCGTGCGCAGCTGGCGATTAAAACGTTTGTGCATCGTATTGCACGCCATATCGCCGGACATGCCGCATCGCTGCATCGTCTTGATGGGATTATTTTCACCGGCGGAATTGGTGAAAACTCGGTATTAGTTCGTCGTCTGGTTATTGAACATCTCGCCGTTTTAGGGGTGAATATCGACAGCGAAATGAATAGCCTGCCAAATTCCCATGGCGAAAGAATTATCTCTAATAAAGATGCTCGTGTTATTTGTGCGGTTATTCCCACAAATGAAGAGAAAATGATTGCGCGTGATGCCATTGCCTTAGGCAAAATTAATACACCAGTAGAATTTGCATAATTAAATTTCAGCAGAGAGATTATTTTTCATGAAGGTAAATATCGATACCAGCGATATGCTGTATGCCGAAGCCTGGAATGGCTTTAAAGGTACGGACTGGAAAGAAGAAATTAATGTCCGTGATTTTATTCAGCACAACTATACGCCTTATGAAGGGGATGAATCTTTCCTCGCCGAAGCAACGCCTGCGACCACTGCATTGTGGGAAAAAGTCATGGCGGGCATCCGTATTGAAAACTCGACGCACGCGCCGGTTGATTTCGATACCAATATTGCTACCACGATAACCGCGCATGATGCGGGTTATATTGAACAAGAACTGGAAAAAATCGTCGGTCTGCAAACGGATAAGCCGCTCAAGCGTGCTCTGCATCCGTTTGGCGGCATCAACATGATCAAAAGCTCTTTTGATGCTTATGGTCGTGAGATGGATGCTGATTTTGAATACCAGTTTACTGAACTGCGTAAAACCCATAACCAGGGCGTATTCGATGCCTACTCTCCGGATATGCTGCGCTGCCGTAAATCCGGCGTGCTGACCGGTCTGCCGGATGGTTACGGTCGTGGCCGTATCATCGGTGACTACCGCCGCGTCGCGCTGTACGGTATCCGCTATCTGGTGCGTGAGCGTGAACTGCAGTTTGCCGATCTCCAGTCGAACCTGGAGTGGGGCCAGAATCTTGAAGCCACGATTCGTCTGCGCGAAGAGCTGTCTGAACACCGTCGCGCCCTGCTGCAAATGCAGGAAATGGCGGCGAAATACGGCTGCGATATCTCCCGTCCGGCGCGTAATGCGCAGGAAGCGGTGCAGTGGGTGTACTTTGCTTACCTGGCTGCGGTGAAATCTCAGAACGGTGGCGCTATGTCGCTGGGCCGTACCGCATCGTTCCTCGACATCTACATTGAGCGCGATTTCAAAGCGGGAATTTTAAACGAGCAGCAGGCGCAGGAGCTGATCGACCACTTCATTATGAAGATCCGTATGGTGCGCTTCCTGCGTACGCCGGAATTCGACACCCTGTTCTCAGGCGACCCAATCTGGGCGACCGAAGTTATCGGCGGTATGGGACTGGATGGCCGCACGCTGGTGACCAAAAACTCGTTCCGCTATCTGCATACGCTGCACACCATGGGCCCGGCACCTGAGCCGAACCTGACGGTGCTGTGGTCTGAGCAGCTACCGATAGCCTTCAAAAAGTACGCCGCCCAGGTGTCTATCATCACCTCGTCTTTGCAGTATGAAAACGACGATCTGATGCGTGCCGACTTTGACAGCGATGACTATGCCATTGCCTGCTGCGTCAGCCCGATGGTTATCGGCAAGCAAATGCAGTTCTTCGGGGCGCGTGCCAACCTCGCCAAAACGTTGCTGTATGCAATCAACGGCGGCGTGGATGAGAAGCTGAAAATCCAGGTCGGGCCGAAAACGGCACCGCTGATGGATGACGTGTTGGACTACGACACGGTGATGGAGAGCCTGGACCACTTTATGGACTGGCTGGCCGTGCAGTACATCAGTGCGCTGAACATCATCCACTACATGCACGACAAGTACAGCTACGAAGCTTCGCTGATGGCGCTGCACGATCGTGATGTCTATCGCACGATGGCCTGTGGTATGGCGGGTCTGTCCGTGGCGGCGGATTCTCTGTCGGCTATCAAATACGCTCGCGTGAAACCGATTCGTGATGAAAATGGTCTGGCAGTTGATTTCGAAATCGAAGGCGACTATCCGCAATACGGTAACAACGATGAGCGCGTAGACAGCATTGCCTGCGACCTGGTCGAACGCTTTATGAAGAAAATTAAGGTGTTGCCAACCTACCGTAACGCGGTGCCGACGCAGTCCATTCTGACCATTACCTCCAACGTGGTGTACGGACAGAAAACCGGTAACACGCCGGACGGACGTCGCGCAGGTACGCCGTTTGCGCCAGGGGCGAACCCGATGCACGGCCGCGATCGTAAAGGTGCGGTGGCGTCGTTAACCTCGGTTGCCAAACTGCCGTTCACCTATGCCAAAGACGGTATCTCGTACACCTTCTCCATTGTTCCGGCAGCGCTGGGCAAAGAGGATGGGGTGCGTAAAACCAACCTGGTCGGTCTGCTGGACGGTTACTTCCACCATGAAGCGCATGTGGAAGGCGGGCAGCATCTGAACGTTAACGTTATGAACCGTGAAATGTTGATGGATGCCATTGAGCACCCGGAAAACTATCCGAACCTGACGATCCGCGTGTCTGGCTATGCGGTGCGCTTCAACGCGCTGACCCGCGAACAGCAGCAGGATGTTATTTCACGTACTTTCACCCAGGCGCTCTGACGCCGGAGGGACTATGAGAAAAGTAATTGCAACCGAATGTGCGCCAGGGGCGATTGGGCCTTACGTACAGGGTGTGGATCTGGGCAGCATGGTGTTGACGTCAGGTCAAATCCCGGTGTGTCCACAGACCGGTGAAGTGGCTGAAAACGTGGCCGATCAGGCGCGTCAAAGCCTGGAAAACGTGAAAGCGATCGTCGAGTCCGCAGGTTTGAAAGTGAGCGATATCGTGAAGACGACCGTTTTCGTTTCTGACCTGAACGACTTCGCCACCATTAATCAGGTGTACCAGCAGTTCTTTGATGAGCATAAGGCAATCTACCCCACGCGCAGCTGCGTGCAGGTCGCCCGCTTACCAAAGGATGTGAAACTGGAGATTGAAGCCATCGCCGTACGTGGCGACACGCTGTAATCCCTTGCGGGGCGATCTCAGGATCGCCCCGATCCTTAATGAGTGTGAAACCTGGTCTTCACTGAACGGCAATCCGAGGGTGTGGATATGATTAGCGCATTCGATATTTTTAAGATTGGCATTGGACCTTCCAGCTCCCATACCGTGGGGCCAATGAACGCAGGTAAAAGCTTTATCGATCTGTTGGTCAGCAGCGGGGAACTCCCCAAGGCTACGCATATTGTGGTCGATCTTTATGGATCACTTTCCCTGACCGGAAAAGGTCATGCGACAGATGTCGCCATCATGATGGGACTGGCCGGTAACAGTCCGCAAAACGTTAATATAGATTCTATCGCTGGTTTTACTCAGGAAGTGGCCCGTACCGGACGTTTACCGGTTGCAGAGGGCACGCATATTGTCGATTTCTCCCCAGACAAAAATATCCTCTTTCACGCCGAAACGCTGCCGCGCCATGAAAATGGCATGCGTATCACCGCATGGAACGGTACCGAGACGCTATTAAGCAAAACCTATTACTCCGTCGGCGGTGGTTTTATCGTTGAAGAGGAACAATTTGGTCAGGCGCATGATGTTGAAGCACACGTGCCCTACAATTTTCATTCCGCCAGCGAACTGCTGAAACTGTGCGAGCGCAACGGGCTATCCGTTTCCGGTCTGATGATGCAGAACGAACTGGCGATGCGTAGCAAAGAAGAAATCGATGCTGGTTTTGCCGCCATCTGGGACGTCATGCATGCCGGAATTGAGCGCGGCATGAACACCGAAGGCGTCCTGCCTGGCCCGCTTAACGTCCCGCGCCGCGCTGTGGCATTACGCCGGTTGCTGGTTTCCAGCGATAACCTGTCCAGCGACCCGATGAACGTTATTGACTGGATCAACATGTTTGCGCTGGCCGTGAGCGAAGAAAACGCCGCCGGATGCCGGGTTGTGACGGCACCGACCAACGGCGCATGTGGAATTATCCCTGCCGTATTGGCCTATTACGACAAGTTCCGCCGTCCGGTGAATGCAAACTCCATTGCCCGTTACTTGCTGGCCGCGGGGGCGATAGGGGCGCTGTATAAGATGAACGCCTCTATTTCTGGTGCCGAAGTCGGCTGTCAGGGTGAAATTGGCGTAGCCTGTTCAATGGCGGCAGCCGGGCTGACCGAGTTGCTCGGCGGTAGTCCGTCGCAGGTTTGTATTGCGGCGGAAATTGCCATGGAGCATAACCTGGGGCTGACCTGCGATCCGGTTGCTGGACAGGTGCAAATACCGTGTATTGAACGTAATGCGATCAACGCGGTAAAAGCCGTCAACGCCGCGCGTATGGCGCTACGTCGCACATCTGAGCCACGCGTTTCGCTCGATAAAGTGATCGAGACCATGTATGAAACGGGCAAAGATATGAACGACAAATACCGCGAAACGTCACGCGGTGGTCTGGCGATTAAAGTGGTCTGTACCTGAGATGAAAGGGTGCGTTTGTAGGCCGGATAAGGCGTAAGCACCGCCGCCTCCCTTGCATCCCAGGCTCCCGGCGGGAAAATCGTCGCTGCGCGAGCTATTCGTCTTATTCCGTCTGCCTGTCGGGTCGGGGCCGAGCCTGCATCCATGCAGGCCGTCCCCTCTGCCCGCATCCCTGCGGGCAGTCCCGGTCAGCCGTCAACGCCTCATCGATTTTCAGCCGGACCGGGGTCATCGCTTCAACCCTCTGACTTCCAGTTAAATCTGTTTTGCTGTTTTAACAAAAAACGCAGAAGGTGAGGTGTTAACTGATCAGCATTAGCACTTTGGTGTGCATTTTTTGTTGTGATCTGCTTCAAAAATAGAATTTAAATCCTATATATGCATATAAAAGAGAAAATATTTCTTAACTTTTAGAAATTACAGGGGTTTGTTTGTGAAGTTTTTCTCTGATCCTGCGCGTATGATTTCTTCATTACTCCAATAGCTCACCTGCACCTAAGTACTGCGTATCGCATTGATGCAGTACGAAAAAAATATAAAAACCTCTACCTACACATTAAGCGGGAAATTATGGAAACGGCAACGAATAGTAGCGTAATACTCGACGCATCTGCTCCGGCACGTCGGGCGGGAATGACCGAAAGCGAATGGCGTGAAGCCATTAAGTTCGACAGCACGGACACCGGCTGGGTCATTATGAGTATCGGTATGGCAATTGGCGCGGGGATTGTTTTTCTTCCTGTCCAGGTTGGATTGATGGGGCTGTGGGTGTTCTTGCTCTCCTCTATCATCGGCTACCCTGCCATGTACCTGTTCCAGCGCCTGTTTATCAACACGCTGGCTGAGTCCCCAGAGTGTAAAGACTACCCGAGCGTGATCAGCGGCTATCTGGGTAAGAACTGGGGCATCCTGTTAGGTGCGTTGTATTTTGTGATGCTGGTTATCTGGATGTTCGTTTATTCCACCGCCATCACCAATGACAGCGCCTCCTATCTGCACACGTTTGGTGTGACGGAAGGTTTACTGTCCGACAGCCCGTTCTATGGCCTGGTACTGATTTGCATCCTGGTGGCTATCTCGTCACGCGGGGAACAAATGCTGTTTAAAATCTCCACCGGCATGGTAATGACCAAGCTGCTGGTTGTGGCAGCGCTTGGCGTGTCGATGGTAGGGATGTGGCATCTGCATAACGCGGGTTCACTGCCGCCGATGGCGCTGCTGATCAAAAATGCGATCATCACTCTGCCGTTTACGCTGACCTCGATTCTGTTTATTCAGACCTTAAGCCCGATGGTTATCTCATACCGTTCACGCAACAAATCCATCGAAGTGGCGCGCCATAAAGCCCTGCGTGCCATGAACATCGCGTTCGGTATTCTGTTTGTTACCGTCTTTTTCTACGCCGTTTCCTTCACGTTGGCGATGGGCCACGACGAAGCGGTTAAAGCTTATGAGCAGAACATTTCCGCTCTGGCGATTGCCGCGCAATTTATCAATGGTGCGGGTGCTGGCTGGGTGAAAATCGTCAGCGTTATTCTGAACATTTTCGCCGTTATGACCGCTTTCTTCGGTGTCTACTTAGGTTTCCGTGAAGCGACTCAAGGGATCGTGATGAACATTCTGCGCCGCTATATGCCGGCTGAGAAAATCAACGAAACCTTTGTTCAGCGCGGCATTATGATTTTTGCCATCCTGCTGGCCTGGAGCGCAATTGTGCTCAACGCGCCGGTGCTGAGCTTCACCTCTATTTGTAGCCCTATCTTCGGCATGGTGGGTTGTCTGATCCCGGCCTGGCTGGTCTACAAAGTTCCTGCACTGCACAAATACAAAGGCGCTTCCCTGTATCTGATTATTTTCACGGGCCTGCTGTTGTGCGTTTCTCCGTTCCTGGCATTTTCCTGAGATATTTGAGCAAAGGTTGTTGTTATGTTTGAGACTACATTGAATCCATTATGGGATAGTTTTATCCGCGCGGTGCAGGAAGAAGTTAAGCCTGCGTTGGGCTGTACAGAACCTATCTCTCTGGCTCTGGCGGCGGCGGTTGCATCCTCTGAGCTGGACGGCGCGGTTGAACGCATTGACGCGTGGGTCTCACCGAACCTGATGAAAAACGGCATGGGCGTTACCGTGCCGGGTACCGGAATGGTCGGGTTACCTGTCGCGGCGGCGCTGGGTGCGCTGGGGGGAAATGCCCGTGCCGGTTTAGAGGTACTGAAAGATGCGTCACCACAAGCGATCGCCGATGCGAAAGCGATGCTGAGCGCTGGCAAGGTTGCGGTGATGCTGCAGGAGCCTTGCGAGGACATCCTCTTTTCCCGCGCGAAGGTTTACAGCGCTGAAGGATGGGCGTGCGTGACGATTGTGGGCGGTCATACCAACATTGTGCACATCGAGACCAATAAGGGCGTAGTGTTCACCACAGAACAGAATGCTCAGGAAGAGGAACAGGAGTCGCCGCTGGCGGTACTGTCTCACACCTCGCTGGAAGAGATTCTGGCGTTCGTGAATGCGGTACCGTTTGAGTCAATCCGCTTCATTCTCGATGCGGCAAAACTGAACGGTGCGCTGTCTCAGGAAGGGCTGCGCGGTAACTGGGGTTTGCACATCGGAACCACGCTTGAGAAGCAGTGTGCGCGTGGCCTGCTGGCGAATGATCTCTCCACCTCTATTCTGATCCGCACCAGTGCGGCATCGGATGCGCGAATGGGCGGGGCGACGCTGCCGGCCATGAGCAACTCCGGCTCCGGTAATCAGGGCATTACCGCGACTGTTCCGGTGATGGTGGTGGCTGAGCACTTTGGCGCGGATGAGGAGAAACTGGCACGTGCGCTAATGTTGTCTCATCTGAGCGCTATCTACATCCATCATCAGCTTCCGCGTTTGTCTGCACTGTGTGCGGCAACCACTGCGGCGATGGGGGCAGCTGCGGGGATGGCATGGATCGTAGATGGTCGCTACAACACCATCGCGATGGCGATCAGCAGCATGATTGGCGACGTGAGCGGAATGATTTGCGATGGCGCTTCAAACAGCTGCGCGATGAAAGTCTCAACCAGTGCTTCCGCGGCGTGGAAAGCGGTACTGATGGCGCTGGATGATACTGCTGTAACCGGCAATGAAGGGATTGTGGCACATAACGTGGAGCAATCTATCGCTAACCTGTGTGCGCTGGCGTGTCGTTCAATGCAGGAAACCGACAAGCAGATTATTGAGATCATGGCCAGTAAGGCACATTAATCTGTAGGCCGGGTAAGGCGTTGCCGCCACCCGGCATAAGTCTAAGCCGCCTGTTCAGGCGGCTTCTTCGTCTTCCAGCCGTAGTTCGGCATCGGCCACAATCGCTTCCAGCTCTGTCAGCATTTCTTCATAGCCGAAGGTAACTGTTTCCTGTTTTTTCGGCTCAACCTGAGGCTGGCGTTTTTTTGATGATTTCTTGCTCAATAGTCGTACTCCATTGTTTTCCCTGACTATACGGGCAAATCTATCAGCAAAGCGCGCAGCGGGGTATCGGCGACTAACGTTATGTTAGTTTCGTCACGAATAAATGCCCCATCGCCACAGGTGAGCGCTTCTTTTTCGGCGCCAGACGTCACCGCATGGAATCTGCCGTGAATCGACTGTAAATAAGCACGTGGCCCATGTAACTGAAAACTCAACGATTCACCTTGCTGTAGCTCAACGTGGTGTACCCATACCTGTTGGCGCAGATGCAGGCTGCCTTGTTCACCGTCCGGTGAGGCCAGCAACTGATGCTTACCGGTGCTCAGCATGGCTTTCTGTACACAGGCGTTTTCACGCTGCGGGCAGGCGTCCAGCCAGAGCTGCATCCGGGTTAACGGTTTGTCTTTGCTGATATTGTGTTCGCTATAGCTAATCCCGGGCTGTGTCGCGAGCAGCAAAACTTCACCTGCTTTGGCCTTGATATGGTTGCCTTCGCTGTCTCGGTACTCCGCTTCCCCTTCGAGGATCAGATTGACGATATCCACCTTCGGATAGGTCCGTGGCTGGAAAGAGGCCCCCGGTGCCAGAACTTCCTGGTTCAGAACACGCAGCGAGGCATAACCCAGCAGTTTAGGATCAAAATAGTGTCCAAAGGAGAAGGTATAACGGGCCTGCAGCCAGCCGTAGTCTGCTTGCCCGCATTGTTTGGCTGTACGGGTAGTAATCATAGTTCTTGACCTCTCTTTACTTCCTTTTATGTTAAATGGCTAGACGCTGCATTGTTAGCCAGATATTCTGCCCGGTATGTTCAAATTTCCTGAATGAGAACGAGATGGCCAAAGAAAGGGCTTTAACGCTTGAAGCGTTACGCGTCATGGACGCAATAGACAGACGCGGTAGTTTTGCTGCTGCGGCAGACGAACTGGGACGTGTTCCTTCCGCACTTAGCTATACCATGCAGAAGCTGGAGGAAGAGCTGGACGTGGTGCTGTTTGACCGCTCAGGGCACCGCACAAAATTCACTAACGTTGGGCGTATGTTGCTGGAGCGCGGGCGCGTACTGCTGGAAGCTGCGGATAAACTGACTACCGATGCCGAAGCATTGGCTCGCGGTTGGGAAACGCATCTGACTATCGTTACCGAAGCGCTGGTGCCGACGGCGGCGTTTTTCCCGCTGATCGACAGGCTTGCCGGGAAGGCCAATACCCAGCTTTCCGTTATTACCGAAGTTCTGGCCGGGGCGTGGGAGCGTCTTGAGCAGGGGCGGGCGGATATCGTGATTGCGCCGGATATGCATTTTCGCTCATCCTCAGAAATCAACTCGCGCAAGCTGTACTCGCTGATGAACGTCTATGTAGCGGCCCCGGATCATCCCATTCATCAGGAGCCGGAACCGTTATCGGAAGTCACCCGCGTTAAATACCGTGGGATCGCGGTGGCGGATACCGCCCGTGAACGTCCGGTGCTGACGGTTCAACTGTTGGATAAGCAGCCGCGTCTGACGGTGAGTACGATAGAAGATAAACGTCAGGCGCTGTTGGCAGGACTTGGCGTGGCGACGATGCCGTACCCACTGGTGGAAGAGGATATTGCGGCTGGTCGGCTGCGGGTCGTTAGTCCGGAATCGACAAGCGAGATAGATATTATTATGGCCTGGCGTCGTGACAGCATGGGCGAGGCGAAATCCTGGTGTCTGCGGGAAATCCCCAAGCTGTTTGCGGGTAAATAGCCTGACTGTTACGCCGGATGCGGTGCGAAGCACCTTATCCGGCCTGGAAGACGGAGTATGTTGTAGGCCTGATAAGCGCAGCGCCATCAGGCATCTACATATGCTACGTCAGGATAACTGTTTGGGATCGGGCCCGAAGCGGTTACTCCCCTGAGTACCGTTTTGACAGTTGAAAATGATGATCACCAGCCAGCCTACGATCGGGATCAGCAGCACCAGTAGCCACCAGGCTGAACGATCGGTGTCATGTAAACGCCGGAACTGTACCGCCCACCACGGAATAAAGACCAGAACCCCGTAAATCGTCGTTAATATGCCTTCTCCACCGGCGCGCTCCCAGCCAAACATTCTGTCCAGAATACCCAGCACGAATGTGAAGATGATGTTGACCAGCACAAACATCCAGTATTCTTTACGACGTGCGCGGCCACCAAAACCAAAGTAATTCTTTAATACGTTTAAATACCAATCCATTTTTGCCTCGTTCTGCATTCAATTACTTGTTTTTAAAGTAATCAAATTAAGAATAGCTGTGAATGAAATGATGGTAAATATTTGTGGTGTTAATTATTTGGTCCTCTGATGGGTAATACTTATCAGTGAACGCCTCAGTTTCAGAAAGTATCAACCTGTGTTGGCGGGAGTAATGAATATGCGCTCTCAGAGAAAGGGTTCCGTTCACCTTATGTTCATCGCTTCTCTTAAGCATTGGTTCATGTGAACGTGTAAAGGGCGTTCTCCGCCACGCCCTTTACAATCCCGGCTCCCGGCGGGAAAATTGCCACTTCGTGGTTCCCTCCGCTTTTTCCTTCAGGCTTTCGGGCCGGGCGCGATGTAACGTCCCTGTAAAGCGCGCCCTGAACCCGCATCCCTGCGGGTTCTCCCGGCCTTACGGAAACACGTCGGCAATTTTCAGCCGGACCAGCCACGCCTAACCACCGGTATTTTTATATGAATATGTCTGAACAGCATAAGAGATTTAACTGAAAGTCAGAGAGTTGAAGCGATGACCCATGTCCGGCTGAAAATCGATGAGTCGTTGACGGCTGACCGGGTCTGCCCGCAGGGATGCGGGCAGAGGGGACGTCCTGCAAGGATGCAGGCTCGGCCCCGACCCGACAGGCAGACGGCATAAGACGAATGAATCGCGTAGCGACGATTTTCCCGCCGGGAGCCTGGGTTGCAAGGGAGGCGGCGGTGAGCCTCCCTTGCACGTTCACGGGTAACGGCGTTTCAGAGAAATGACACAGCTGAGGTGAACGGAACCCTGAGCAAAAATCACATGTTCGCCATACATGCTTAACTAATCGGCCTAACCCCAAAGTGGACCCGTGTAAATCATGCGAAACGCTCGTCACGCCCATGAGGTTCGTTGAGGTCCTGCCACGGCCCAACAGAAATAATGCCGGTCGGGTTAATGGTTTTGTGGCTACGGAAGTAGTGATTGCGGATATGATCGAAATTGACGGTTTCCGCAATACCCGGCATCTGGTAGATATCACGCAGGAAACCGTACAGGTTCAGATAGTCGCTAATCCGGTGTTTGTCGCACTTGAAGTGGGTGACATACACGGGATCAAAGCGTACCAGCGTGGTCCACAGGCGAATGTCGGCCTCGGTTAACTGGTCGCCGGTCAGGTAGCGATGTTGCCCAAGGATCTGCTCCAGTCGTGCCAGAGATTGAAAGACGTTATCCACGGCGTCGTCGTAGGCTTCCTGACTGGTGGCAAATCCGGCTTTATACACGCCGTTATTAACGTTGTCATAAATCCAGCCGTTCAGCTCGTCGATTTTGCTTTGCAGGGCTGGGGGATAGTAATCTCCGGCTTTGGCGCCCAGCGCATCAAACGCGGTGTTAAACATGCGGATGATTTCTGCAGATTCGTTGCTGACAATGGTGTGGTTCTTTTTATCCCACAGCACCGGAACGGTGACCCGACCACTGTAGTGCGGATCGGCGTGTAAATAGAGCTGATAAAGAAATTCGTGTTGATACAGGGTATCGCCGGTTGCCGCCGGGAAGTTATCGTCAAAGGTCCAGCCGTTTTCCAGCATCAGCGGATGCACAACAGAAACGGAAATAAACGGTTCCAGCCCTTTGAGTTTGCGCAAAATCAGCGTGCGATGCGCCCACGGACAGGCCAGAGAAACGTACAGATGATAGCGGTCTTTTTCGGCAGCAAAGCCACCTTCACCGGTCGGGCCAGGCGCGCCATCCGCGGTGAGCCAGTTACGGAAAGCCGATGCAGAACGTTGAAATTTTCCACCGGTTGATTTGGTGTCGTACCAGGTGTCATGCCAGACGCCGTCAATCAGTTGTCCCATGATTTTCGCCTCCTCAGATAGCAAAAGCGAGGAGATATCTCCTCGCTTTTTGATGTGTTCAGTATAGTTTGCTTACCACTTTTTATTCAGCACGCGGTCAATACTAAATGCGCCTGGACCGGTGATAGCCAGCAGCAGGAAACCGCCTGCGATGGTCAGGTTTTTCATGAACATCAGAGAGTTCACACCTTCCGCAAAGTTGCTGTGGAAGAGGAACGCCGTCAGCAATGTGAAGCCTGCGGTGAACAGCGCGGTTGTACGGGTCAGGAAACCGAACAGAATTGCCAGACCGCCGCCAAACTCAAGCAGAATCACCAGCGGCAGCATAAATCCTGGGACGCCCATGGCTTCCATGTATTGTTGGGTACCCGCATATCCGGTGATTTTTCCCCAACCTGCGGTAATAAACAGGATTGGCATCAGAATGCGCGCTACCAGTACACCAACATCTTCTAATTTCTTCATCATACTCTCCAGGAAACCACTCAGGCGGCTTATTGTGTTTTTTTGTGCATCGACGCTGCAGAGCGCGTCGTTGCTGTCGATGGAGAGAATCATAAACGTGCTTAATGAGAATTGTTAGCAAGGAAAACTGTCAGTATTTTTCAAAATTTTTGAGGTTGGGGGTAAGGAAAGGATTAGCCGCGCAGTTGCTGCTGTCTGATGGTCGATTTCACCAGACGCCAGATACTCCAGACGCTAAAGCCGCGCTTAGCCCAGCGTACCAGCAGATTCGGGTTGCGGATGGTGCGAACCGCCATAATACTGCTCCCGACCAACACCCAGCCACGCAGGTTCAGTAGCGTCTTCCAGCCACGATCGTAGACCTCGGTGGCTTCCAGCCAGTCGCGGCGAGTAGCAGACAAATCCAGCCGTTGCTGCTGGATCTGTCCAAGCAGTTGCGCCTTACGCTTTTGACGTTCGACTTTGCTGCTCATTATGCATCATCCTCCAGGGCTTGCCTGTCATTAGCGAGTTCCTGGCGTGTATGGCGTAGCAGCGTTGTTTTACGTGCTTTACGCAGCGTCCATATCCCGCCAATCAGCGCTAACAGCAACAGCACAACGGTGGTAGCAATCATGGCGTTCAGGCGGTATTGAGGGTCAATGGCCCAGATGATAAGCACCATCAGGCTCATCAGGCCAAACGCCGCGAACAGCATAGTCAGCCCAAGCATCAGCAGGATCTGGATGAGATTGGCTTTTTCCTCTTCCAGCTCAACGACGGCCAGCCGCAGCCGTGTTTCTACGATCTCAACGAGAATCGTCAGGATCCGCTGTCCAATACCCAGTACGCCTTTGCCTGGACCTTGTGCGTGTTGAGAATCAGCCATTGTTAACGGCGCGACAGCAGTACACCAAGCACCACACCGACTGCAGCGCCAATGCCGACGCCTGTCCATGGGTTTTCGCGCACGTAGTTATCGGCTTTAGCCGCGGCCTCACGGGTCTGTTTGGCAATTACATCGCTGGTTTCACTCAGACGATGGCGGCTCTCGCGCAGCGCATGTTCGGCTTTGCTGCGAATTTTACTCATCTCTTCCTTCGACTTATCGCCAGAGGAGCTAAGTACTTCTTCAAGCGTATCCGCAAGAGATTTCAGCTCAGCGCGCAGGTTTTCCGTAGCATTATCTTTCGACATAGTTTTCTCCAGTTGAGTGGCTAGTTACCGTACTTAGTAATCGCGGGTCTCGAGTTCTTTTAGCTCTTGCTGAGCTTCAGCAAGCTTGTGTTCGCGCTTTGCGATTTTTTCCGCATCGCCTTTTTGCTTAGCTTCGGCTAAGTCACGTTGACGCTCGGCAATCTCATTTTTCTGCTCGGCGATTTTTTTCTGATGGTTAGCGCGCAGTTTGCTGTCAGTACAGTTTGCTCTGACTTCGCTCAGCGCTTTGTTCAGCCCATTGATACGGCTCTGATTGTTGTGTTTTTCGGCATAGCTAATCTCCCGCTGAATGTCTTGTTCTTTTTCCTGACAGAGGGTGGTGGCGTAGCTGCCGGCACTGAGAGCGAAAAGGCTAATTGCCAAAGCGATGCGGTATTTCATTCTTGAACCTTCCATTGTGATTCGACCTCGTCGTTTAGGGTCGATGCTCCAGAATAATAAAGCGTTGGGTCATAAACCCAGTTTATTAATCATAGGCGCTAAACGGTGAAATCACCAAAGTGAGTGATCTAATTCAGATTCCTGGAAATTAACCAAAACGGTGTGGGGTCTCACGTAAGCGGGATAACCACTGAACCGCCTGATTATTATCATCCTGCTGAGCGATAACGAAACCGTGCGGTAACGTTCGATCCAGTACGACCTTCGCCGCTGCGCTCTGTGCACTGGAATCAAAGGTAATCAGCAGGGCGTCATTTTGCGGAGTGATGCTTTTAAAACGAATGCCGTTGGCATCCAGGTGATGCCAGATAGAGAAGCCATCAGGCATGCTGACTCCCTGGTTTACGGCACGAATGGCAAGCGTTGACTCCTGCTGGCGAATGACCGACCAGGTCAGGAGCAACGCGCCGATGAACAACATAAAAGTGGTGGACCAGGCAAGTCGTCGGAGCGTTATGCATGATTTCAGCATAATTTACCCTCGGTTCCCGTATTTCTTTTTCCAAAGAACAACCAGTGAACCTGCCAGACCAAACACCAGTAACACCACAGGAAGCAGCATCAGGCAAGACATCAGTTGATCTTCATATTTGAGAAACACCGGTGTTTTGCCAAGCAGATAGCCCAGCGATGTGAGAATAAGGACCCAAAGCAGTCCGCTCATCCAGTTGAAGAACTGAAAGCGCGCATTGTTCAGGCCGGACAATCCTGCGATGGTCGGCAGTAATGTTCTGACAAACGCGATAAAGCGACCGACCAGCAGCGCAGACAAGCCATGCTTATGGAACAGATGATGCGCACGCTGATGGTAATGTGCAGGAAGATGAGATAACCAGTTTTGCACTGTGCGGGTATTGCCCAACCATCGACCTTGTATATAGCTGAGCCAGCAACCGAGGCTGGCTGCGGTGGTGAGTAGTAGCACCGTTTGCGGAAAACCCATTGCGCCTTTGGCAATAAGTACGCCGACCAGTACCAGCAAACTGTCGCCAGGTAAAAAGGCTGCTGGCAGCAGTCCGTTTTCCAGAAACAAAATGGTAAAGAGTACAAAATAGAGCATGCCAATCATGGAAGGATTGGCCAGCGTTTCAAAATCCTGAGCCCATAAAGCATTTAGTAATTGAGTCAGTAGTTCCATTCAATATTCCTGGAGAATCGGTTGTCGTCATGCCGGTTTTCTGGTTTTTGTAACACCACGATTTTATTAATATTTTTTACATGACTCGCGGTTTGATACAAATTCACGGCCTGAACTATTCCCTGTAAAGTTGTGAAGTTAGCAAGCTCTTAAACACAAAAATTCAAACAGCATCTAATTGTAACAAAGGTCAACGTAGTCCGTTATAGAAATTACGGTTGTTGAACTGTGATTTTGCTTATCGCAATGGAGGGTGGCGAGAGGATTTACACAGGCTGACATTTTATACCTAATGCTTACCAAGTGTCAGAAACAGGCGCGTGGTCGCGCCTGCATTGATAAGATTGTTTATTTTGCGCTGTTAGCCGCTGTATCAAGATGAACGACCGGATTTTCGGTAAATAGATAACGGTCCGCATTGAACTCAAAATCATCGCTGGTTTCGTTAAACAGCATCTGCTTCGTGTTCTCAAGATGCTGCCACATCGCCAGTTTGGCGGCATGAGGATCTTTGCGAATCAGCGCCCGAAGGATCTGGTCATGGTCATCACACCAGTTATCAACCGTGCGCAGGTCGATGTGGTCGTGCAGTTTCTTCCAGTAGGGGTTATGAATGCGCTGAGTCCACATTTTTTCAACAATCGCGGCCAGAGCCGAGTTCTGCGTTGCCAGGGCAACCTGCACATGGAACTGGAGATCCCACTCGGAGTCACGAAAGCTTTTTTCGTTACGTGATTTCTCCTGAATCTCCATCAGCTTCATGATGTCCTGTTTGGTCACCTGGGTGGCGGCAAACTCGGCAATGTTACTCTCAATGAGCTGACGCGCCTGGAGCAGCTCGAAAGGACCGTAGCTGGCAAATTCCAGGTTTTCATCTGGCGCAACATAATGTCTGGGTTGGTTGGAAATGACGTGGATCCCCGATCCTTTGCGCACCTCAACGTAACCCTCTACCTCGAGCATGATAATTGCTTCACGAACCACGGTACGGCTGACATTTTTTTCATCGGCGATAAAGCGCTCGGCAGGGAGTTTGTCACCCACCAGATAGACGCCTTGCTCAATGCGTTCTTTCAGATCAGCTGCAAGTTGTTGGTACAAACGTCGTGGTTCGGTGATTTCCATATGCGCTCCAGGCATGATACGGCAGACTATATTTGTTATACCACTTTTGCGATTACTGCTCCACTCGCGGCGATAAAAAAGCCGCCAGATGACTGGCGGCTTTGCATTATATACCCTTGATGAAAAGCAGCGGGTTAATTTTGCGGAGCGGGATCGCCAGTCTGTGATCCCGAGTCGACCTCGCTGGCCGATTTGTTTTGCAAGACCGTCCAGATAACGAGTGCGCCGAGCAGGTCGAATACCGCCAGTACGGCGAACAGCGGGCTAAAGCCGATAGTGTCAGCCAATGCGCCAACAACCAGTGCAAACAGCGTACTGGCAAGCCAGGCGGACATACCGGTCAGGCCGTTTGCCGTTGCCACTTCATTACGACCAAATACGTCAGAAGAAAGCGTAATCAGCGCACCGGACAGCGCCTGGTGAGCAAAGCCTCCGACGCACAGCAGGGCGATAGCAATGTACGGGCTGGTGAACAGACCAATCATCCCTGGGCCAATCATCAGCAATGCGCCCATGGTGACGACCATTTTACGTGAAACGATCAGGTTAACGCCGAACCAGCGCTGGAACAGCGGCGGTAAGTAGCCCCCAACGATACAGCCCAGGTCAGCAAACAGCATCGGCATCCAGGCAAACATCGCAATCTCTTTCAGGTTAAAGCCGTAGACTTTAAACATGAACAGCGGGATCCAGGCGTTGAAGGTACCCCAGGCCGGCTCTGCCAGGAAACGCGGCAGCGCGATGCCCCAGAACTGGCGGTTACGCAGGATCTGACCGAGCGACATTTTTTTCGAGGTCGCGTTTTTATGCTGTGATTCCTGACCATTCAGAATGTAATCACGTTCTTCATCAGACAGTTTTTTCTGGTCGCGCGGGTGTTTGTAGAACACAAGCCAGCACATCGCCCAGATGAAGCTCAGCGCACCGGAAATAATGAATGCCATCTGCCAGCTGTGCATGACGATTGCCCAGACGACCAGCGGCGGAGCAATCATCGCACCGATAGAAGAGCCGACGTTAAAGTACCCAACGGCAATTGAACGTTCTTTTGCCGGGAACCACTCAGAACTGGCTTTCAAACCCGCAGGGATCATTGCGGCTTCAGCGGCACCTACCGCGCCACGCGCCAGCGCCAGTCCACCCCAACTGCCAGCCAGTGCGGTCGCGCCACAGAAGACGGCCCACAGAACGGCGAACATCGCGTAACCAACTTTTGTGCCGAGCACATCGAGCACGTAGCCGGCAACGGGTTGCATTACGGTGTAAGCAGCAGAATACGCTGCGATGATATAGGAATACTGTTGAGTGGAGATGTGTAACTCTTCCATCAGAGTTGGCGCAGCTGCCGCCACAGTGTTACGTGTCAGGTAACCCAGCACGGTGCCAAGCGTCACCAGTGCAATCATGTACCAACGTAACCCTTTAATTTTACGCATGTAAAACCTCATCGTTTTGTTATGTCCGCGAACGAGCGGTCATCTTCCAGTTCAGGGCGGAGGATGTTCTTTTACGAGGGGGGACCGAAAAAAAGCCGGTACTCCCCGAACTTTGCCATGTCAATAATTGTGCTAATTCGGTTTCCGTACCGGTCAATCCGATGGTGATACATCGGTAATTTGCATTCCGTCGGCTTATGTATCGCGACGGCCAAAAGATAACTTGTCATACAGCTTTAAAAGGTGAGTGCCATCACAAAAGTGTGAATCTTCGTGTGGTCATTATTTCGATTCAGCAAAGCCAGCACTGGCGCGGCTTGACGCGTGATTTACCTCTTTGAGAGTAATTTTTTTGTCACCATTTGTTGATCTAACTCACGAAAATATCTTCTGTGTATGGAAATTGGTGTGATAACTTTGTCAACATCAAAACATAAGCAATCTGACGCACTCGTTGAGAGGAAGACGATAATGACCCCGTTTATGACTGAAGATTTCCTGCTGGACACCGAATTTGCCCGCCGTCTGTACCATGATTACGCCAAAGACCAGCCGATCTTCGATTACCACTGCCATTTACCACCGCAACAAATCGCTGAAAACTACCGTTTTAATAACCTGTATGACATCTGGCTGAAGGGTGATCACTACAAATGGCGTGCGATGCGTACCAATGGCGTCGCTGAGCGCTTGTGTACCGGCGATGCGTCCGATCGCGAGAAGTTTGACGCATGGGCCGCCACGGTTCCGCACACTATCGGTAACCCGCTGTACCACTGGACCCACCTCGAATTACGTCGCCCGTTTGGTATTACAGGTAAGCTGCTTTCTCCTGCGACTGCTGATGAAATCTGGAACCAGTGCAACGAGCTGCTGGCGCAGGATCAATTCTCCGCGCGCGGCATCATGCAGCAGATGAATGTGAAAATGGTCGGCACTACCGATGACCCGATCGACTCTCTGGAGCACCATGCGGCCGTTGCTAAAGACGGAAGCTTTGATGTGAAAGTGCTGCCGAGCTGGCGTCCGGATAAAGCCTTTAACATTGAGCTGGCGACCTTTAATGACTACATGGCGAAGCTCGGTGAAGTGTCTGACACGGATATCCGCCGCTTCAGCGATCTGCAAGCTGCACTGACCAAACGTCTGGATCACTTCGCGGCTCACGGCTGTAAAGTTTCTGACCACGCGCTGGACGTGGTGCTGTTTGCCGAATCTAACGAATCTGAACTGGATAGCATTCTGGCGCGTCGCCTGGCGGGTGAAACCCTGAGTGAGCATGAAGTTGCCCAGTTTAAAACCGCCGTGCTGGTGTTCCTTGGTGCGGAATATGCTCGTCGCGAATGGGTACAGCAGTACCACATCGGCGCGCTGCGTAATAACAACCTGCGCCAGTTCAAACTGTTGGGCGCGGATGTTGGCTTCGACTCCATCAATGACCGTCCGATGGCTGAAGAACTGTCCAAACTGCTGAGCAAGCAGAACGAACAGAACCTGCTGCCGAAAACCATTCTCTACTGCCTGAACCCGCGTGATAACGAAGTGCTGGGCACCATGATCGGCAACTTCCAGGGCGAAGGTATGCCGGGCAAGATGCAGTTCGGTTCCGGTTGGTGGTTCAACGATCAGAAAGACGGGATGGAACGTCAGATGACGCAGCTGGCCCAGCTCGGCCTGCTGAGCCGTTTCGTCGGCATGCTGACCGATAGCCGTAGCTTCCTGTCATACACGCGCCATGAATACTTCCGTCGCATTCTGTGCCAGATGATTGGCCGTTGGGTTGCTGCAGGTGAAGCACCGGCAGATATCCAGTTGTTGGGTGAGATGGTCAGAAATATTTGCTTTAACAATGCGCGTGATTACTTCGCCATTGAACTGAACTAAGGCCCGGGTGAAGGTATGCAATACATCAAGATCCATGCGCTGGATAACGTCGCGGTAGCGCTCGCTGATTTGGCTGAAGGAACCGAAGTCACCGTTGATGGGCAGGCGGTAACCCTGCGTCAGGCGGTCTCTCGTGGCCATAAATTCGCTTTACGCGATATTGCGAAAGGCGAAAACGTCATTAAATACGGTTTGCCAATTGGCCATACGCTGGTGGACGTTGCGGCGGGTGAGCATATTCATGCTCACAACACGCGCACCAATCTGAGCGACCTGGACACGTATAGCTACCACCCTGATTTTCAGGCGGAAGTTGCACAACCGGCGGATCGTGATGTGCAGATCTACCGTCGTGCCAACGGGGATGTTGGCGTGCGCAACGAACTGTGGATCCTACCGACGGTAGGCTGTGTTAACGCCATGGCGCGCCAGATGCAGAACCGTTTTCTGAAAGAGACTAACGACGCCGAAGGAATCGACGGCGTGCATCTCTTCAGCCACACCTACGGCTGTTCACAGCTCGGCGACGACCACATTAACACCCGCACCATGCTGCAAAACATGGTTCGTCACCCGAATGCGGGTGCGGTGCTGGTGGTTGGCCTTGGTTGTGAAAACAACCAGGTTGATGCCTTCCGCGAAACCTTAGGCGAGTACGATCCTGAGCGCGTTCACTTCATGGTCTGCCAACATCAGGAAGACGAAGTGGAAGCGGGGATTGAACATCTTCACCAGTTGTACAACGTGATGCGTAACGATAAGCGTGAGCCGGGTAAGCTGGGCGAGCTGAAGTTTGGTCTGGAATGCGGCGGCTCTGACGGCCTGTCTGGTATTACCGCCAACCCGATGCTGGGGCGTTTTTCTGACTACGTGATTGCCAACGGCGGCACCACCGTACTGACCGAAGTACCGGAAATGTTCGGCGCCGAGCAACTGCTGATGGACCACTGCCGCGATGAAGAAACCTTTGGCAAGCTGGTCACCATGGTCAATGACTTCAAGCAGTACTTCATTGCTCACGACCAGCCGATCTACGAGAACCCATCGCCGGGTAACAAAGCTGGCGGTATCACCACGCTTGAAGATAAATCTCTCGGCTGCACGCAAAAAGCAGGCTCCAGCCAGGTGGTGGACGTACTGCGCTACGGCGAACGTCTGAAGACGCATGGTCTGAATCTACTGAGCGCACCGGGTAACGATGCGGTGGCGACCAGTGCCCTGGCGGGCGCGGGCTGTCATATGGTGCTGTTCAGTACCGGTCGCGGTACACCTTACGGTGGTTTTGTGCCGACGGTGAAAATTGCCACCAACAGCGAGCTGGCGGCGAAGAAAAAGCACTGGATCGATTTTGACGCTGGACAGTTGATCCATGGTAAAGCGATGCCGCAGTTACTGGAAGAATTTGTCGATACCATCGTCGATTTTGCCAACGGCAAGCAAACCTGCAACGAGCGGAATGATTTTAGAGAGTTAGCGATATTTAAAAGCGGCGTAACGTTGTAGTAAATACCTGATGGTACCTGCATACAGGTCTGCGCAAACCGTAGGCCTGATAAGCGCAGCGCCATCAGGCACAAACCGTTGCCGGATGGCGGCGAACTCGCCTTATCCGGCCTACGAGATAGAATTGGGGTTGCTTGCATGACCGCGTATTGGCTGGCCCAGGGCGTAGGTGTCATCGCCTTTCTGATCGGCATTACCACCTTTTTCAATCGCGATGAGCGCCGGTTCCGGCTGCAACTCGCTGTCTATAGCGCCACCATCGGCGTGCATTTTTTCCTGATGGGTGCCTGGCCTGCGGGAATGAGCGCAGAACTCAACACCATCCGCACACTTGTCTCAATGCATACCCGCAAACTGTGGGTAATGACCGTTTTTATTGTCCTCACCCTGGTTCTCGGGCTGGCGAAATTACAGCATGCGATGGAGCTGTTGCCGATAATTGGCACGCTGGCCAGCACCTGGGCGCTGTTTCGCTGCAAAGGGTTAACCGTGCGCTGCGTCATGTGGTGCGCAACTGCCTGTTGGGTTATCCATAATTTCTGGCTGGGATCGATTGGTGGGACGATGATCGAAGGGAGTTTTCTGGTGATGAACGGCCTGAACATTATTCGCTTCAGGCGGATGCAAAAACGCGGAATTGATCCGTTCAAAATTGAAAAAAGCGTACAAGAAGAGAACCCCTCCGCCCGATGACGGAGGGGCGTAGGGATTAGCCGCGCAGGGCGTTATTTGCCAGACGCTCGTCTTCTGCCTGGCAGGCTGCAGCGGTAAACAGGACGTCTGTAGAAGAGTTCAACGCCGTTTCACATGAGTCCTGCAATACGCCGATGATAAAGCCAACGGCAACAACCTGCATGGCGATGTCATTCGGGATACCGAACATGTTGCACGCCAGCGGGATCAGCAGCAGAGAACCGCCGGCCACGCCCGATGCACCACAGGCACACAGCGAAGCCACCACGCTCAGTAACAGCGCAGTCGGTAAATCAACCGGAACACCCAGCGTATTCACCGCCGCCAGCGTTAGTACGGTAATGGTGATCGCCGCGCCCGCCATATTGATGGTGGCTCCAAGCGGAATAGACACCGAATAGGTATCACGATCCAGATTCAGCTTCTCACACAGTGCCATGTTCACCGGAATATTTGCCGCCGAACTGCGGGTAAAGAAGGCATACACGCCACTTTCACGCAGACAGGCCAGCACCAGCGGGTACGGGTTACGGCGAATTTTCCAGAAGACCAGCAGCGGGTTGACCACAAACGCCACCAGCAGCATACAGCCTACCAGTACGGTCAGCAGTTGGGCGTAGCCCCAAAGCGTTGCGAAACCGGTGGTTGCCAGCGTGGAGGAGACCAGACCAAAGATACCGATTGGCGCGAAACGAATCACCAGTTTCACCATAAAGGTGACGGCGTTGGACATATCATTGACCAGATTTTTGGTCGTTTCATTACCGTGGCGCAGTGCAAAGCCCAGACCAACGGCCCATACCAGAATACCGATATAGTTAGCGTTAAGCAGGGCATCAACTGGGTTAGAAACCATGCTCATCAGCAGGCCGCGCATCACTTCAACAATCCCGGACGGCGGTACGATATCCCCCGCGCTGCTGGAAAGATGCAGTGTTGATGGGAAAGCAAAGCTGAAGACAACGGCGGTTAATGCCGCTGAAAATGTTCCGAGCAGGTAGAGGAACAGAATGGGGCGGATATTGGTTTTTTGCCCGTGCTGGTGGTTGGCGATAGAAGCCATCACCAGCATCAGAACCAGAATTGGCGCGACGGCTTTTAATGCGCCGACGAACAGCGTACCCAGCAAACCAACGGCTTCAGCCGCAGGTTTTGACACCAGTGCCAGTAAAATCCCCAGTACCAAACCGATCAAAATTTGTTTAACCAGGCTCCCTTGCGCCAAACGCGAGAGTAGCCCCGATGAACGTTGCGTAGTCATGTAGTAATCCTTTCATTGTGTTGTTGCCTTACCTTTGTGCGTTCTGTTGACGCATCTTTCAGGATCGGGCAAATGTTTGCATGGCTGAGTATAAGGAAAGAACAGGGTTCTGGAAGCGAAATATCCTGGATTCCGCGTTGAGATCATATTTTATAACTTTGACTTAACATTATTTTGACATGATAAACAAAAAGCCCGACGCACGCAGTGTGCTGTCGGGCTTTTCAGCTAGCAGATGAAACTTACTGTATTTGCTGCTTTTTATCGTGCTGGTGGTTGACCCACGCGTTCACAATCAGCGTCACAAACAGAATGCCAAATACCACGCCTAACGAGATAGCGATCGGGATATGGTAGAAATCGACGATCAGCATCTTAATACCGATAAACACCAAAATGACCGACAAGCCGTACTTCAGCATGGAGAAACGCTCCGCCACGCCCGCCAGCAGGAAGTACATCGCACGCAGACCCAAAATAGCAAACAGGTTCGAGGTCAGCACGATGAACGGGTCGGTGGTCACGGCAAAGATAGCCGGAATACTGTCGACGGCAAAAATCACATCGCTCAGCTCAACCAGAATCAACACCAGCATCAGCGGCGTAACAAACAGCAGGCCGTTTTTACGCACGAAGAATTTTTCATCTTCGATGGTATCGGTCATGCGCAAATGACCGCGCAGCCAGCGTACTAACGGTCTGTCGCCAATACCGGAGGCATCTTCTTTCGCCAGCGCCATCTTCACGCCGGTAAACAACAGGAACGCGCCGAACACGTATAACAGCCACTCAAACTGGGTGATAAGCCAGCTGCCCGCGAAGATCATGATCGTACGCAGCACAATCGCACCCAGCACGCCATACACCAGTACCCGACGCTGCAACGCAGGCGGCACGGAGAAGTAGCTGAAGAGCATCAACCAGACAAAGACGTTATCTACAGCCAGCGATTTTTCGATCAAATAGCCGGTAAGGAACGCCAGCGCCTGTGGGTCGGCAACGGCTCGCCCCTGGGTTTCCGCCAGGTACCACCAGAAGGCAGCGTTAAACAGTAACGACAGCGTTACCCAGACGATTGACCAGGCCGCAGCCTGCTTCATTGACATCGTATGCGCGCCACGACGCCCCTGCAACAGCAGGTCGATGGCCAGCATAATTACCACTACGACAGCGAAGCCACCCCATAACAACGGTGTGCCGACAGTATTCATTGTATTTCCCCATGCATAAAAAAAACGGCCAACGCCGAATGACGTTAGCCGCTGCTTTTTATGCATAGACCTTGCCATTCGGCAAGGTCTCACTTACAACAACAAAGGAATACGGTGGCGTATTCCTTTGTTATCGCCCGGTGACCGGATGTGGTTTTTCACACATCGTAATGACGATCAACCGACAACGAAGTTACTCCCCTTTGCGGGTTACAAAATATTACAGGCCATGCTTTCAGTCAATGGCCTGCAACATTCGTTTTACACACCTTTACGCAGTCAGCGATGTTTCCGCTTCGTCTGCCGGGAAAACCACGCCGGTCTGGCGGCGAATCTCCGTTTGCAGTTTGGCGGTAATACGGCTGACGGCCAGTGCCGGGTGATCCACTTCGCCGGATTCAACCAAATGGGCAAAAGCCTCTGCCTCATACAGCATAGTATTGATGTGCTGAGGCGTCGTCAGATCCTGCGTTTTCCCCCCGCGTGGCACGAAGCACACCTTTTGGCATTCGGAGATATGCTCGATGACCAGCGATCCCGACTCGCCCTGAATTTCACTGGCTAATACCGAGTCGCTTACTTTTGAGTGCTGGAGAGTAACGCTGAAATCACCGTAATTCAGCACCACCACGCCGTGGGCATCCACGCCGCTTTCCAGCAGGCTGGCGCTGGCCTGAACGCTCAGCGGTTCGCCCCACAGCGCAACCGCTGAGGCCAGGCAGTAAAAACCGATATCCATAATCGAGCCATTGGAGAATGCCGGATTAAACGTGTTCGGATTTTCACCGTCCAGATAGCGCTGGTAACGCGAGGAGTACTGGCAGTAATTGATAAACGCTTTCCTGATTTTTCCTACTCTGGGTAGTGATTGCTGTAACTGCAGGAAATTAGGCAGGTAGGCGGTTTTAAACGCTTCAAACAGCACGACCTGATTCTCACGCGCGCAGGCGATAGCGGCTTCGGCTTGCGCCAGATTGGAGGCCAGCGGCTTTTCGCAAATAACATGCTTTTTGTGCCGCAAAAACAGCTCGGTCTGAGGGAAATGCAAAGAGTTTGGACTGGCTATGTAGACGGCGTCGATCGCCTCGCTTTGCGCCATCGCTTCCAGCGAGGTAAACAGATGTTCGACAGGGTAATCGTTGGCGAAGGTCTGCGCCTGCTCAAGGCTACGAGAATAGACTGCGGTTAACTTATATTTGCCGGTTTCATGGGCGGCATCGACAAACTGGCGGGTGATCCAGTTTGTGCCAATTACTGCGAAACGTATCATAAAGGCCTTCAGGCTGCGAAAAGGGATTCTTTCGTCAATTTAGCATGCCCTGAAGACAAAGCCAGTGCGCGACTACGCAGTTTGCTTTAACGATTGTTGCGTTAACCACAGGCGGGTATCGAACTCCAGTTGATGATACTGAGGCTCCATATGACAGCAAAGCTGGTAAAACGCTTTGTCGTGCTCTTTTTCCTTCAGATGCGCCAGTTCATGAACGACGATCATGCGTAAAAAGGGTTCTGGGGCGCTGCGAAACACGGTGGCGACGCGGATCTCCGCTTTGGCTTTGAGCTTACCGCCCTGCACGCGAGAGACGGCGGTATGCAGCCCCAACGCATTCTTCAGAACGTGGATCTTGCTGTCATACATGACTTTATTCAGCGGAGGGGCGTTACGCAGAAACTGATTTTTCAGATCCTGGGTATATTGCCAGAGCGCTTTGTCAGTCGCGAAGTCATGCGTACCCGGATAGCGCTTCTCCAGCACTGCGCCCAGGCGCTGCTCAGCAATCAGCGTTCTCACTTGAGAAAGCAAATGTTCCGGGTAGCCCTGGAGGTAAGTTAGTTGGTTCATTCATGTCCACGCAAATCATAAAAGTGTATACTCACGCACCCTTTTCAGGGATACGCCGAAATTTTACCATTCAGGAGGGCCGATGAGCCACATAGACAACGGTTTCCGTTCGCTGTCACTTAAACGTTTCCCGGAAACGGATGACGTTAACCCGCTGCTGGCGTGGGAAGCTGCAGATGAATATCTGCTGCAACAGCTGGACGATACCGAGATTAGCGGCCCGGTGCTGATCCTGAATGATACCTTCGGCGCGCTGGGCTGTGCGCTGGCGGAACATACGCCGTACAGCATCGGCGATTCCTATCTTAGCGAGCTTGCCACGCGCGAGAACCTGCGTCACAACGATATTGCCGAGTCGAGCGTCAAGTTCCTCGACAGTACCGCTGACTATCCGCAGGCGCCGGGCGTGGTGCTGATTAAGCTGCCAAAAACCATGGCGCTGCTGGAGCAGCAACTGCGTGCGCTGCGCGAAGTGGTAACGCCAGAAACGCGCATCATCGCCGGGGCAAAAGCGCGTGATGTACATACCTCGACGCTGGAACTGTTTGAAAAAGTGCTGGGTCCAACCACCACTACGCTGGCGTGGAAAAAAGCCCGATTGATCAACTGTACGTTCAGCAAACCGGAGCTGGCCGCTGCCTCACAGACGCTAAGCTGGAAGCTGGAAGGCACCGACTGGACTATCCATAACCACGCCAACGTCTTCTCCCGTACCGGGCTGGATATCGGCGCGCGCTTTTTTATCGAGCATCTGCCGGAAAACCTTGAAGGGGAGATTGTTGATCTCGGCTGCGGCAACGGCGTCATCGGTGTGACGCTGCTGGCGAAAAACCCAGAAGCCAGTGTGGTATTTGTTGATGAATCGCCAATGGCGGTGGCTTCAAGCCGCCTGAACGTGGAAAGTAACATGCCTGAAGCGCTGGATCGCTGCGAGTTTATGATTAACAACGCGCTGTCTGGCGTCGAACCGTTCCGCTTTAACGCTGTGCTGTGCAACCCACCGTTCCACCAGAAGCACGCGCTGACGGATAACATTGCCTGGGAAATGTTCCACCACGCCCGTCGCTGCCTGAAAATCAACGGTGAGCTGTATATTGTGGCTAACCGTCACCTCGACTACTTCCACAAGCTGAAGAAGATTTTCGGCAACTGCGTAACCATCGCCACCAATAATAAATTCGTGGTGCTGAAAGCGGTCAAAACCGGTCGCCGTCGGTAATAGCGGGTGCCGGATGCGGCTAACGCCTTATCCGGCCTACGAAATACATCCTGTTAAATTTCCAGTGCCAGCCTGGTGCCTTGCGCAATAGCGCGTCGGGCATCCAGTTCCATCGCCACATCGCAGCCGCCGATCAGATGCACCGTTTTACCTGCCGCGTGCAGCGGATCGACCAGCTCACGGCGCGGCTCTTGTCCGGCACAAATCACCACGTTATCCACGTTAAAGATCACCTGTTCACCGTTCAACACAACGTGTAACCCATCATCATCAATCTTCTGATAGCTGACTGCCGGGATCATTTTCACGCCGCGTGAGAGCAGGGTGGCGCGATGGATCCAGCCCGTCGTTTTACCTAAACCTTGCCCCGGTTTGCTGGCTTTTCGCTGTAACATCACTATCTGGCGCGGGCTGCGGGATAAGTGCGGGCCTTCCGGGCGTAAGCCGCCAGGCTGTTGCAGGCTGGTGTCGATCCCCCATTCCACGCAGAACTCCGCAATGTTCTGGCTGGTGGGTTCACCGGGCTGACTCAGATACATTGCGGTATCAAAACCGATCCCGCCGCAGCCCACGATCGCCACGCGTTTACCCACTGGCGTCTTATCGCGCAGAACGTCGAGATAGCTCAGCACTTTAGGATGATCGATCCCCTCGATCGGCGGCATGCGTGGCTCGATCCCACTGGCAAGGATCACTTCGTCGAAGGAGTGCAGATCGTGTGCGCTGACAAAGTGATTCAGCTTCAGGGTCACGCCAGTCACGTCGATCATCCGGCGGTAGTAGCGCAGGGTTTCATAAAATTCTTCTTTGCCGGGGATCTGTTTGGCGATATTAAACTGCCCGCCAATCTCGCCATGTGCGTCAAACAGCGTCACGTGATGCCCGCGCGCTGCGGCATTAATGGCGAAGGCGAGGCCCGCAGGACCCGCACCGACAACCGCCAGGTTCTTTGGCACAGCTGCCGCAACGATCGGCATTTTGGTTTCATGGCAGGCGCGCGGATTGACCAGGCAAGAGGTGACTTTGCCGACGAAGATCTGATCCAGACAGGCCTGGTTACAGCCGATACAGGTGTTGATCTCATCCGCTCGTCCGGTTTGCGCTTTTGACAGCAGTTCGGCATCGGCGAGGAACGGACGGGCCATCGACACCATATCGGCATCGCCACGGGCCAGAATGTCATCGGCGACCTGGGGATCGTTAATGCGGTTGGTGGTGACCAGTGGGATTGTCACATGCCCTTTTAGCTTACGCGTCACCCAACTAAACGCGCCGCGCGGTACCGGGGTAGCGATAGTGGGAATACGCGCCTCATGCCAGCCAATACCGGTGTTAATAATGGTGGCCCCCGCGGCTTCTATAGCCTGCGCCAGTTGAACGGTTTCGTCGAAGGTTCCGCCGTTTTCCACCAGATCGAGCATCGACAGGCGGAAGATAATAATAAAGTCATTCCCGGCACGCTGACGTACCGCTCGCACCACCTCAACGGCAAACCGCATGCGGTTGGCATACTCACCACCCCATTGGTCATCGCGCTGGTTGGTACGCAGGGTCAGGAATTCGTTGATGAGATACCCTTCCGACCCCATCACTTCCACGCCATCGTAGCCCGCTTCCCGCGCCAGCTGTGCGCAGTGGGCAAAATCTTCAATCAACTGCAGCACTTCATCGTGCGTTAATTCATGTGGCGTAAAGCGGTTAATGGGTGCCTGAATAGCAGAAGGCGCCACCAGATGCGGCTGGTAGCTGTAACGTCCGGTATGCAGGATTTGCAGGGCGATTTTGCCGCCTTCGTCATGCACGGCATCGGTAATCACGCGATGGTGAGCAAGCTGGCTGGTGTCGTTCAGCATCGCACCGCCTTCCATCCCCACGCCGGAAAGCGCAGGCGCAATACCTCCGCTCACAATTAACGCTACGCCGTGACGAGCGCGCTCGGCGTAGAACGCGGCCAGCCGTTCTGCACCATCAGGATACTCTTCCAGCCCGGTATGCATTGAACCCATCAGCACGCGGTTTTTAAGCGTGGTGAAGCCTAAATCGAGCGGGGCGAACAGCGACGGATAGCTCATAAAGGTGTCCAGTATGTAAAATTATTGTTATGTGGTCGGATGAGTTAATAATTTAGCCGTCGCCGCGTAAAAGGGAAAAGGGGAATGCCGTGATTGTGATGGGATTCAAAAAAGGAGTGGAGCCAGAGGACGAATATGCCGGATATCGGTGCAAGCACCTAATCCGGCCTGTGAAAATGTGTCTTTGTAGGCCGGATAAGCGAAGCGCCATCCGGCGTTATGTCACAGATTACTGTTTTTTAAGAAAATCGTTATACAGCATATAGAGATGCGCCGCGCTCCAGGAGAAATTCGGTGCGCCCTGCTGTGCGCCGGTCAGCGGGTTATAGTTTTCCTGAATCGGACCGTCAGCGGTGAGGCCTTTGGCGTGGCTGAAGAAGGTATCCGCCAGTTTTAACGCGTCATCGCGATAGCCGTAACGCTCCATCCCTTTTAGCCCGAACCAGAACTGATCCACCCAGACGCGCCCGCGCCAGTATATATCCGCACCAAAAGCCGGGTTGGTCAGCGCCGCTGTGCCAAGTGGGACAAAGGTGTTGAACTCTTTGGGGTCGAGCATCACCTTAACCACTGCGTCCGCATGGGGCTGTGTTGCTGCGCCGTTAAACAGCGGCGACCAGCCTTCCGGCCCTTTGCCACGTTCGACGATCGGTTCACCCGCGCAGCCGTTTGCCAGCGGTTGGTCCTCAATACGAACGTCATAAAAGAATTTTGTTGCCGGGTCGAACATGCAGGTGTTGATGTAATCTGCGAGGTTTTGCGCCAGTTGGCGATAGCGCTGCGCCTCTTGGTGTTTGCCGAGCAGGGTTGCCATCTGCGCCAGATAATGGTTGTCGCTGTACATGTAGCTGGCCTGATCGACTGACTCCTGCAACAGCGAGTAACCCAGCAAATTACCGTCTTTACTGCGATTTTCGGCAAATTTCACCACCCAGTCGCTGCGTTTTCCACCACCCGCGACGTATTTATCCAGTTGATCTTTATCGATAAAACCGAATACAGCCGCATCGTCACGACCGGACTCCCACGAGGCGGCAACCTGCGCTGGGATCTCCAGGCTGTCATACTGACCCTTATCGATCACGGTGGCGTAGTTGTTAAGCCCGGAGAGCGTTTCTTCCTTGTCGCCTTTTTTCACCGTAAACAACATTTCGCCGCGGTCAGTATTGTGGGCTTTATCGCGGGTAGCGCCGTATTCCGGCACGCCGTTGCCGTTATGATCGCGGTTACGCAGCCACCAGTCGTGATACGCAACCAGCTTTGGATACATCTCTTCGAGCCAGGCCTTGTCTTTGGTGACGTTGTAGACCTCCATCACCGACCAGGCTGCCAGGCTGGGTTTGGTGTTGCGCTCGTTCCAGTTACCGCCGTCGCCGCCGCGTTCCGGGCTGAGATTCCAGGCAATCAGGTCGGGAATGAATCCGGCATCCTGCGGGCGAACCGGATCACCGGGTTTAACCTGCCATGAAAAGACGGCGCGAATATTCTCTTTGGCGATCTCCGGGTTAAAGTGCGCCATAGCGAAGGCCTGCTTCCAGGTGTCCCACGGCCAGGTTTGGTTGCCGGAGAACCAGCGGCCGGTGACCGATGGCGTCACGGTATTGTGTTTTACCGCACCGCCTGGCGAGCGCCAGTTGCCGTTTAGCGTTTCAATAGCTTTTACCGCGACCCGGGTTTGTTCCGTTGTGGCATCCGGGTTGGTTAAGCCTTTTTGCAGATAATCTGCCCAGCGCTTTTGTGATGCAGCAAGATACCAGGCCGGGCGCGCCAGAATATCGCGGATCTGCGGCTGCTCTTTCGCTACATCCTCGGCGGTAAGCAGATGAGACCAGGTGGTGTAAATAGTTGTCGAACCGCTGATATGGGCCTTCCCCGTAAAGCGATGACCGTTAACCGTGGTTTTCATAGCGACAGATTTGTGCACCTGATACTCCGACTCACCGGAGGTGAGCAGATCCCAGGTTGAGCGCACTTTGCCGAAGGTGACTTTCAGACCGTCGTGCGTGGCGGTGATTTTGCGCTGATAGCCAGGGAATTCGCTATCAATGGTTTTATCCGACAGCGCTTTTCCCTCTTTGGCTTCCAGTTTCTCCAGCAGCTCGCCGTCCCACACCAGATCCAGCGGCGTGTTGCTGGTGATTTTGGTTTCCAGCAGCGAGGTGCGCGGGCTGGCAAAACGCAGCGTCATCTCTATTTGCACATGCTTAGATGACAGCTTTTGCACCAGCGCGCCGGGAATGCTGTAGGCCTCAAGCGCAAAATCGACCTTTTTACCGTGCTGGTACACCGTCAGACGGTCAAAATTATTGGCCATAAAATTGATGTATTCTTCGGTCAGCAACGCCACGCCTGGAAAGCCGCCCATCGTTGCAGGGCCGTCCGGGAGCAAATGACCGTGCCAGGCGCCAAGATCGAAAAATGGATTAAAGCGCTGGTGGTCGTCGTGATCGTAGTCATGCATGTAGCCCGGCGCACCGGTGCGATTAATGATGTTTTTAAAGTCGTTAGCACTGGTGGCATATGCGGAGAAGTTCATCAGCAGGATACAGGCCAGCGGCGTAAGAATAGGTTTCATGTTCATGGTATTCCGGTCCTTGTTACCAATAGAAATATTGCATCAGGAAGATTTGGTCGCTCGGGTCGCCGGATGCATTCTGCATATAGAACCGACTGTCGAAGGCGGTAGCGAAACGGCCGCCGCCGTATTCATACCAGATACCGAACTGCATAAAGGAAGTGGTTTCGTCCTCGGCGCGATCCGGTCGGTGTTTGGCGTAGCTATAAGCAGTGGAGAGGTAAACGCCTTTTAGCGCTTCATACATCGCGCTGACCATGTAGCCGGTTTCGGTGCCGGACACATCCAGCCCGTCGGCGCGGCCCGTGTGGTGCCAGGCGCGGGCGGCGAAGTTGGGCGAAAGGATGCCGGTCAGGAACAGCTGTCCGGTACCATCTGTGATCTCCAGGCCGTTCATCCAGGTTACGCCTTCAGTCAGGTCGTACTGGATATAGCCGTTCATCATGGCCGGATAGGTATATTTATCGTCGTAGCGATCGTATTTACCAAAGTGCAGCCAGGCTTTGCTCTCGTCGTGGTGTCCGGCGGGCGTTGCTGTCACGCTGTAGCGCAAAGGACCGGTCAGGTTTTGTACCTTAATGGCGGTCATGATGTCACGGGTGTTGGGAATAACGTAGCCCAGGTCTGGAGTGAAATCCCCCCACCATTGCAGGTCATCCAGCGAAGAGTCCTGGCGCAGACTGAGCATCAGCTCCGTTCCGTCATTGGTACGATAACCGCCGTAAAAGCGGTTGATCCCGCCCTCGAATCCGCCCCAGCTATGGTCAGGAACCCAGGCATTGCCCTGATGGTCGGCCTGCACGGTCCAGCCCTCGCCGTAGATCAGACCAAACCAAGAGCCGTGTTTTATCTCCAGGCCACCTTCTATATAGGTACCATCACTGTATTTATGTTTGTCTTGTCCTTCTAAATCCATATATCCTCCCATGCCCAATTCGCCATAAAAGCGAAATGAGGGGGAAGATATTTCTGGCGTTTTCGTGTCGTCGTGTTCTGCAGGGCGAACTTCTTCTGCACCCAGAGAGGAGACGCAGAAAAAGGGCAGGGCAATAATTGCCCTGCAACAATGGCTAATGTTTTTCATGCTTCGATCCTAAGCAAATAAAATATAATTTTTATTGTTATATACCCGTCATACTTCAAGCTGCATGTGCGTTAGCTACGTTCGTTCACCCCAGTCACATAGTTATCTATGCTCCTGGGAATTCACTCACTTGCCGCCTTCATGCAACTCGAATTATTTTGGTTATAGCCTTGGAGAATATTGTTTATTGTTATTATGTTTTAGTCATTAATTGATATCTGAAGCAGGGGCTGCCTCAATAGCTTTTTCTTCTTTGGTTAGCCCTTTGATATATTTACTGTATTTCCACCAGGCAAAACCGAGGAAAATAACAATCCCACCGACGTTATAGAAAATAATGGTCATGATATTGCCGCCGGTTGGGAAGGTAGAGGCAATAAATCCGATGGTGAAAAGAACGATCAGCATCGACACCACAACAATGCCGGTTTTTTGCGAACCCATACGGAAGTCGCGCGGTAAGTGGTCCAGTTTTGCACGCAGATTCAGGTAAGCCAGCATAATAAACAGCGGCGGCAGCATCGAGGCGGCGGCGGTCATGTTGATGATAGTGTTCATTAAATCCTGCACGGTATTGGAACCGAGCGTCGGGATAATCATCAGCGGGATAACGATCAGGAACTGGATCCACGCTGCGCGGGCCGGAACGCCATTTTCATTCAGTTCGACGGTTTTTTTACCGAAAATACCCGCCGGAATTTCAGAGAAGAAGATCTTCACCGGCGTGGCGGTCCACATCAGCAGAGAGCCGAACATCGCGGTAAAGGAGACCAGGCCGACAAAGCGGTTCACGACCAGTTCCGGCAGGCCGAAATATGCCGCCAGGCCGTGGAATACCTGCACCGAACCACCGGTAAACTTCAGCTCTTTGCTGCTGACGAAGACGTTGATTAGCACCGAGGAGATGGAATAGAGCACGCCGATAAAAATCCCGGCAATGATAATGACCTTCACGAATGATTTGGAGCCGCCCTTGACGTCGTTGACGTAAACCGCCACCGACTCCGCGCCGCCTGCCGCCATAAAAATCCAGGTGGTGATACCGAGGAAGGCCCAGTTAAAATTCGGGATCATTGCGTCTACGGTGATAGGGTCAGCAGGCTGTACGCCGCCAACCAGCGCCGTACCTGCCAGTAAGATATAGGACAGCGTCAGCAGCAGCATCAACGTGGAGGTGACCGAGGTAATCGGCCCTAACATTTTTGCACCATTGGTCGAAACCCAGGTGGAGAAGGCAAACAGCACCATACTTAACACGGTGGTTGCGAACGGCGTCAGAATGTATTCGTAGCCTAAAAAAGCATATGAGGCGTAGGCAATAACGCGGGGCAAAAGCGAGGTAAAAAAGAACAGGTTAACGAACCAGTAGGTGTAGGCAGTAATAAATGCCCAACGTCCACCCAGCGAACTTTTTACCCATGCGTAGACACCGGCTTCGGAGTTTTTATTCAGCGAAACAAATTCGGCGATGATTAAGCAAAACGGAATAAAGTAGAAAATCGTCGCGAGGAAAAACATCGGTGCGGATGCCAGACCAAGCTCAATATTATTGTTGATTACGTTATTAAAACTATAAACCGCGGCAAAGGTGAGTGAAAGTAAGCCGAACTTGCCGATGGTATTACGTTTGGTATCAGACATAGCACATCTCCGATTCCTGATTATTATAGGGTACTGGCGGCGCAACGTCGGCGCCGCCTGTGTTTTTATTTATTATGAAAATAACCATCTTCGATGGTGACTTTGAGTACGACTTTTTTCACTGCGTTATTACAAATAAAACGATAGGCTTCATGGTTGTCACAAATAACCATTTGTCCTTCGTGCACTTCGATGGTTTTTCCACAACCTTTCAGATATTCGCGATCGGTTTCATCGCGATAATATTCAACCACCTGGAGATCCTCTTTGGCGGCATACTCTATTTTTTGCTGCCCTTGCAGGTAGTAATGGATCTCAAAATAACGACGATGACCGGTAAACAGCGCATCGGTCGCGGAGTCTGTCTCCACGCGGTAGCTCAGGGAATCACCGATAGAGTGGGCGACGCCTGGCTGAATATTGTCAATATTTTCAATAGCCTCGACGCAGCGTTGCCATTTCCGACCTGAAGCATAGCGTTGCTGGAACTGCTCTAAGTTGTCGATGATCCTCATTTTGTATTCTCGCTGTGCATATTCGTGGAAAAGAACCCGGTGCCAAAGGCGCGGTTGGCGGTGGTTTGAGCGCCAGATTCGCTGCCGGAAACCGGCAACAACGTGAAGCCGTAGCTGAATGACGTAAACCAGACGCGCCAGGAATCGAGCACTTCACTTCCCCACGAGTTGGAACCTAAGCCCAGCAACTGGTGGTCCAGATTCAGGGTGATGTCATCGCTACGCTGTAGCGCGTTGCAGTGTTGTGCGGCAAAGATATTTTCAGGCGTATAGCGCCAGGCGCTCAGGTTGACAGGGCGCTGTGGAACCACCAGCAGACCGTTGCCGTGGCGGTTGGTTAGCGTTGCCCAGCGCACGTCCTGACGATTGCCGTTGTTTTGCGGGAAAGGATAATTTTCGAACATCTCATCCACGCTGCTGCGCCAGATGTCGATGATGTTGGCCTGCTGGCTATCGGCATAGTTTTCACCGGGACCACGTCCGTAATACGCCACCTGGCCCAAATCACCGTTGATGCCCATCGTGAAACCGATGCACGGAATAATGTCCCGGTACTCGCCGTAAGGCTGGCCAGAAAGTTCCACATTCAGCTGACCGTCCGCGGCAATGCGCCAGCGATAGGTGCAGCGCATACCGAAATCGAATACCGGCGGGGCGATAATGGTCTGGCTGGTTATCAGCAGCGCATCATCGGTTTGCTCAAGGGTAAACTCGCGCAGATGCTCCTGCATAATCTGTAAATGATTCGGCTGCCAGAGGCCTTCGAACTCTTGCTTGTGGTTATCAATGGTCGGTTTGAAGAAATTAATCTTCGGCTCGCGGGTAATCAGCTCTTCGCCATTGACGTTCCAGGCGATCGGTTTACCGGTCAGCTTTGAGAAGGTCAGATGGAAGTTATAACCGCGAACGGTGCAGCTCTGGCGGCTGTCTTCCAGCGTCAGAGGGTTGGCGTTTTGCAGGCTAAACGGTACGGCAGCCGCCGTTCTGGCCTTCAGCGGGAACTGATAAGTCGCGATGTGATGCCCGGCTTCGCTGTATGACGTGCGGGAATCTTTCGTCACGGTGACGTTAAGGAACGCTTCGCGCGCATCCAGCTCCGGCAGTGCGCATTGCAGCAGCGCGTCGCTGTTGGGAGGAACGTCGCGCAGTTTTATCTGCTGAACAGAGAGCGTATCTCCTTCGGCGCGAACCTCAATATGCAAGGTGTAGTCGTCAAGCGTGGTGAACCAGAGTTTGTTTTCTACCCGTAGCTCGCCGCGGGCCAGATCCTGTGCGCGCACTTTCACCGGCGCAATTACCTGCTTGTACTCTTTCAGTCCCGGTCCTGGGGTTTGATCGGAATAAATCAGGCCATCAAGGCAGAAGTTGTAGTTGTTCGGATAGTCGCCGTAGTCGCCGCCATAGTTGTACCAGACGTTGCCGTCGTCATCTTTAGCCTGAATCCCGTGATCGCACCACTCCCAGACATAGTGCCCCTGAATGCAATCATGCTGATAGAAGACGTTCTGATATTCCGTTAGCCCGCCGGGACCGTTGCCCATGGCGTGAGCATATTCACAGATGATGCGCGGTTTAGGATGCGGATATTCACCAAACTCATTCATCAGCGGCACGCGGGTGTACATGGTGGAGATGATATCCACCACTTCAGCGTCACGATCTTCTTCGTAATGGATCAGACGCGTGTCATCCAGCGCTTTCGCAGCGTGATACATGGCGCGGATGTTACAGCCGTATCCGGATTCGTTACCGAGCGACCAGATGATGATCGAAGGGTGATTTTTCTGCGCATGGACGTGGCGCACGATGCGCTCAACGTAGACATTTTCCCACAGTGGATCGTCGGTGATCCGACTGATATCGCCGATATTGGCGAAGCCGTGAGATTCAACGTCTGTTTCGGCCATCACGAACAGGCCGTAGATATCGCACAATTCATAGAAACGCGGATCGTTCGGGTAATGGGCGGTGCGTACGGAGTTGATGTTGTGCTGCTTCATTAACAGCAGATCTTTTTCAACGCGATCCATACCGACCGCGCGGCCCTTAAGATGATCGTTATCGTGGCGGTTAACGCCATGCAGCATCACGTAGCGGTTATTGATGTAAAACAGACCGTCGCGAACTTTAATATCGCGGAATCCAACGCGCTGTGGCACGACCTCAAGGATGTTGCCGCTGGCATCTTTCAGCGTCATCACCAGATGGTAGAGATACGGCGATTCCGCAGACCACTGCTGCGGCGCGCTAACCTTGAAATGAAAAGCGGTCTGCGTTTGTTTATCCACCTTCAGGGTGTTAATCACATCGCTATGCAGCGCCTTCTCACCGTCAAACAAGGTGTATTCGAGCGACGCTATCGCTGGCGTAGAGGCCAGGTTTTCCAGCGCAATGTCGCAGGAGAGGGTGGCGTCGCGATAGTCATCATCGAACTCGGTGCGAACGGTAAAATCCTGAATGTGGGTCGCCTGTTTGCCGACCAGATAGACGTCGCGGAAAATTCCCGCCGACCACCACATATCCTGGTCTTCAACGTAGGTGGAATCAGCCCATTGCATTACGCGAACGCACAGCAGGTTATCACCGGTCTTCACCACCGCGCTGATATCAAATTCGGCCGTCAGGCGGCTGCCTTTACTGAAGCCAACGTACTGACCATTCACGTAAACTTCGAAGTAGGTTTCTACGCCATCAAACTTAATCAGCGTCTGTTTGCCCTGCCAGCCTTCGCTGAGGGTGAAAATGCGCTGATAGGCCCCGGTGGGGTTATTGGTCGGAACGTAGGGGACATCAATCGGGAAAGGAAAACCTTCGTCGGTATACTGCAGCTTACCGTGTCCTTCCATCTGCCACATGCCGGGGACGGTGATGCTGCCCCAGTCGTTCATAAATTGCGACGTAAAGGCTTCCGGCACCTGTAGCGGATGCTCAAAGAACTGAAAATTCCACTGACCGCTTAGCAGCTGAAAGAGGCTGCTGGTTTCGCGGGCAAACGAGCGAGCCTGCGCAACGGAGTCATAAGAGAAAAAATATGCGCGTGGCGCCAGTCGATTTTCGTGGGTGAGCTGAATGTTTTCCCAGCGATTCATAAGGCCTCCCGGTGGAGAAAAATCGGAACCATTCATTTTAATGGTGAGTAAGTGTGATTGATGGTGATTTTAGTAAAAGTTTTACTAAAATATAGCGAGTGAGGTGATTTACTTTAACTGGATCACGAAAATAATTCGGACGCGGAAAAGAATGCATGACAATGCGCGCCCGGCATCAGAAGAAACCGGGCGGGTTAGCGGGGGATTTTAGCGGGTGGTGCCGCGCAGTTTCAGCTTGCTGGGAACAAAAACCAGCAGGGGGAGCGCACGCCCGTCACGGGCTTTTTCGAACAGCAGGTTGACGCCCTGACTGCCCATCATTTCCGAATGAATGCGAACGGTGGAAAGCGGAGGAAAGGTGAAACGCGCCGTTGGGATATCATTAACGCTAATCAGCGAAATATCCTGCGGAATATTCAGACCACGCTCGTGGATGGCGCGCAGAACGCCAATGGCAATCGAGTCTGAAGCCACAAACAGGGCGCTGGGATAGTCGGGTTTCGCCAGCATTTCTTTAGCCAGTTCATAGCCTGATGAACTGGAGAAACCGCCGCGATAGATATCCTGTTCAGAAACGACCTGCTGCAGACGACCGTATTCGACAAACGCGGCTTCGCGGATATCGGCCTTGCCTGGCTGGTCTTCGCCACCGATGAAACCAATGCGGGTGACGCCCTGGGCAATGAAGAAGTCGATGCTCTCTTTGCTGATGCGTGCCAGATCGATATCGACGGCATCATATTCGCTGCCGGATTCATGGAAATCGATAAAGCAGATGTTGTCGGTAAGCGCTGTTGCCGCCTCGCGCAGAGCGGGAGAAGGTTTGCCGACAATAAGAATGCCGGTAATGTGTTTGCTCTCCGGCAGACCACTGTGCTCATAGCAGTTGGTCAGTTCGATCCCGAGTTTCTCACACTGGGTTTCAATCCCATGGCGGATCGCGAGGTAGTAAGGATCGTTGATTTCCAAATCTTGCTGATAGCTGTAGAGAGCCAGAATATGCTGGGGGCCGAGCGCGCTGGTCTGGTTCTTTCGGGCGCTGCTGGTTTTGTACTCCAGCTTTTCCGCGATCTCCAGAATGCGATGCTTAGTCTCTTCTTTTACATTCAGCGTGGGGTCATCGTTTAAAACCCGGGACACTGTCGCCAGGGACACGCCAGCTTCGATTGCGATGTCTTTAAGTGTTGCCATGTTTGCCTTTTCCCTGAGTTACCTGCGCATTGTAAATGAAGCGCTTATCTATTCATCTGTTTTCAGTAAAAAAAGCATGATTAATTGACATGCTCGGGGTAAAACTGGGCTTTCAGAGTGTGATGAGTACGTCATTTTCCCGCTTTTGAGAACAATGCCCGGAAAATATTTTGCTAGTATTTAGTAAAATTTTACCAAAGGAGAAAACAATGGATACCGTCGCATTTGCTGATTTTGCCCGAATGGAAATACGTGTTGGAAAAATCGCACAGGTAAAGCGCCATGACAATGCCGATAAGCTGTATATCGTACAGGTAGATGTGGGAGAGCGTACGCTGCAAACCGTAACCAGCCTGGTGCCTTACTACAGTGAAGAGGAGTTGATGGGCAAAACGGTGGTGGTGCTGTGTAATCTGCAAAAGGCCAAAATGCGCGGTGAGACATCAGAGTGCATGCTGCTGTGTGCGGAAACCGACGACGGTAGTGAAAGCGTACTGTTGACGCCAGAACGCCTTATGCCTGCTGGTGTGCGGATTGTTTAAGTTAGGCTAATTGCCGGATGGCGGCTACGCCTTATCCGGCCTACAAAAGAGTGTCTTTTATAGGCCGGGTAAGGTTGTTACATTTGCTCCACGCTCACCCGTAATGCTGCCAGGGCTTTGCGTGTCGATCGCAATACCAGATCGCATTGCTCGATCGTTAACGTCAACGGCGGTTCGATGCGGATCGTCTTTGCATTGTTAAGCGTGCCGGCGACCAGCACCCGCTGGCGGAACATCTCACTGGCAAAGTTGTAGCCGATTTCATTATCGACAAACTCAATCGCCATCAGCATTCCCTTACCGCGTACATCATGCACCAGGTCCGGGTACTCCCGCGCAAGCTGGCGGAAACCATCCAGCAACATATCGCCTTTCTGCTCCGCCTGAGCCGGTAAATTTTGCTCCAGCAGGACGTTAATGGTGGCCAGCGCAGCCGCACAAGCGAGCGGGTTGCCGCCAAACGTGGTGGTATGCAGGAAAGGATTGTCGAACAGGACGGAGAACACCTCTTCGGTGGCAATGGTCGCGCCAATTGGCATCACACCGCCGCCCAACGCTTTGGCCAGGCACATAATGTCGGGTTGCACGTTTTCGTGTTCGCAGGCGAACATCTTGCCGGTACGCCCCATGCCGGTTTGCACTTCGTCAAGGATCATCAGCGCGCCAAACTCATCGCAAAGTTTACGAACGGCGGTCAAATAACCTTGCGGCGGCAGGATCACCCCTCCTTCACCCTGGATCGGCTCGAGGATCACAGCTGCGACATCGTCACCGGTCTTTTTACACTCGCTGAGCATGGTGCGCATTGCGTTAATATCGCCAAACGGCACATGACGGAAGCCCGGCAGCAGCGGCATAAAAGGTTTACGGAAGGTGGATTTAGCCGTAGCGGACAGCGCGCCCAGTGATTTACCGTGGAATGCGCCGCTGGTGGCAATAAACGTAAATTTACCGCGCGGCGATTGATATGCTTTCGCCAGCTTCAGCGCGGCTTCAACCGACTCGGTCCCGCTGTTACAGAAAAAACTGTATTTCAGTTTACCGGGCGCCAGTGCGGCGAGGGTTTTTGCCAGCATGGCCCGCAGAGGGTCAAGTAACTCCTGGCTGTGTAGAGGTTGTTTCGCGAGTTGATTCTGTACGGCGGAAACCACGACTGGATTACGGTGCCCCACGTTGAAAATTCCAAAACCGCCCAGGCAATCGACGAACTCTTGCCCCTGGGTGTCGACAAGCGTATTAAGGCTTCCTGCTTGCCATTCTACGGCTCCGTAATCCCCGCCTGCAGTTACAGATTTTCGATACTCTAAGAACCCCGGATTGACATGCTCCTTGAAGTACTCAATCACCTCTCGGTTTAACGATTTCATTTCCTCATGATCAAGCGTGCGCTTTTCGATGAGATTCAGTGCGTGTGCGCTGCAGGCCAGGGCCGATGCGCTGGAAGGTAACCTGTTCAAAATATGCTCCCGGAGCTCGCGTATCACATGATACTGAATTAAGTATTGCAGGGATTGCGCCATTCCGGCGCGCTTAGCAAAAATCGGGATAAACACCAGGAAACATCTCATTTACGCAACATTTAATGCCGCGATTTAACATTTGCTGGCATTTTGCCCAAGTAAGGAGCCTGAAAACAGATCGAATAAACGCAAATTTGCGCTAAAAATGGGCAATATTTGCACTGTGACGGTGCGCTGGTAGAAGTGACGTTGAATAGTTACTAGGTGAAAGTATTTTAAATCAATGGATTAGAATGCGTACAGATTTTGAGGTTTAATCGCAAATTGCGATCTAAATCAAATTTAACAACTAAAGATAAAAAAATTATCGCCGAAATAACATAAGCCGAAAGAGTTAACAACCAGATAACCTGCACAGGACGCAATCATGTCTTCTCATCCCTACGTTAGTCAGCAAAATACACCGCTGGATGATGATATCACCCTCATGTCTACCACCGATTTACAAAGCTATATCACCCATGCGAACGATACATTTGTCCAGGTCAGTGGCTATCAGCTGAATGAATTGCTCGATAAGCCGCACAATCAGGTTCGTCACCCGGACATGCCAAAAGCGGCGTTTGCGGATATGTGGTACACCCTGAAGCAGGGCGAGCCATGGAGCGGGATTGTGAAAAACCGGCGTAAGAATGGCGATCACTACTGGGTGAGGGCCAATGCGGTGCCGATGGTGCGGGAAGGACGCGTGACCGGGTATATGTCGATTCGTACCCGGGCAACTGACGAGGAAATTGCGGCGGTCGAGCCTTTATATAAAGCGCTGAACGAAGGACGTTGCAACCGGCGTATTCATAAAGGGCTGGTGGTACGCAAAGGCTGGCTGGGTAAACTGCCGGCGATGCCGATTCGCTGGCGGGTGCGCAGCGTGATGGCATTCATGTTTGTCCTGCTAGCGGTCGCATTGCAGCAAATGGGCGCCGAATGGCCGTTACTGCTGATGAGCGCGTTGGTGATGGTGCTGGGAACGGCTATTTTCGAATGGCAAATTGTGCGTCCTATTGAGAATGTCACCCGTCAGGCGCTGAAAGTGGCGACCGGTGAGCGGAACAGCGTGTCGCATCTTAACCGTAGTGATGAACTAGGCCTGATGCTACGAGCAGTGGGCCAGCTTGGGTTAATGTGTCGCTGGCTCATTCACGACGTCTCCAGCCAGGTGAGTTGCGTGCGCAGCGACAGCGAAACGCTGGCGAAAGGCAGCGACGATTTAAACAAGCATACGCAGCAGACCGTAGAGAATGTGCAGGAAACGGTGACCACCATGAATCAGATGGCGGCATCGGTGAAACAAAACTCAGAGACCGCCGCCGCGGCCGATAAGCTCTCTATTGCCGCCAGTAGCGCGGCAACGCACGGCGGTGAGGCGATGGATACCGTCATCAAAACCATGGACGATATCGCCAACAGCACCCAGCGGATCGGCACCATTACGACGCTGATTAACGATATTGCCTTCCAGACCAACATTCTGGCTTTGAATGCTGCTGTTGAAGCCGCGCGGGCGGGCGAGCAGGGGAAAGGGTTCGCCGTGGTGGCGGGAGAAGTACGTCATCTTGCTAGCCGTAGCGCCAGTGCAGCCAATGATATCCGCAAGTTGATTGATGCCAGCGCTGACAAGGTGCAGTCCGGATCTGACCAGGTTCACGCCGCAGGACGCACGATGGACGATATTGTGGCGCAGGTGCAAAACGTCACTCAGCTGATCGCCCAAATCAGCCACTCCACGCTGGAACAGTCAGATGGTCTTTCCAGCCTGACCCGCGCGGTGAATGAATTAAGCAACATTACACAGAAAAACGCCGAACTGGTTGAAGAGAGTGCGCAGATTTCCGCGATGGTAAAACATCGCGCGGGTCGTCTGGAAGATGCGGTTACGGTGCTGCATTAATACTAAAAATACAGGCGGAACGTTGGGCATACGGGTTCCGCCTGCTGTGCAGATTAATCCAACTGAGTAATATCCAGCGCAGCGCGATCGATAATACCGATGATTTTTTTGATCTGCGCATCGCTGGTATCACCATGATTGACGCGTAGATCCAGCACGGCTTTGAAGTTTTCCAGCGCGCGTTTCATCTGTGGATTTTTGCGTAATTCAAAACCCACGCAGCGGGCTTTAATCCGTTCGTGGATATGTTCCAGATGTTCACGGTTCTCATCCAGCCACTGCTGGCCCTGAGTCGTGATCGCAATCTGTTTACGCCCACCTTCCTCGTCGCTGACGGTGATCAGTGCCTGATCCTGCAAGAAATCCAGCGTTGGATAGATAACGCCCGGGCTTGGGGTGTAATTACCCTGGGTCAGGGTTTCAATCGCTTTAATCAGCTCATAGCCGTGGCTGGCGTCGCGGGTCAAGATATCCAGAATCACCAGGCGTAATTCGCCGTGGCCGAAGAACCGCTGACGACGCCCCCCTCCGCCGCCACCACGACCGTGGCGATGTCCGCAACCCTGCTCGTGGTGATGTTCTTTGTTACAGCCTTCATGGCGATATTCTTCACCTTTGCAGCAACCTGCATGGTGCTCGTTGTGGCGGCCTTCATGGTGATGTCCTTCACCCTTGCAGCAGCCTTCGTGTTGGTGCTCTGAGTGCTTACAGCAACCTTCATGATGGTTTTGCATCATCGTCTCCTGATGTTGTTTAGATATATCTAATTTATATCTAAAAATTATCAGTTTGCAAGTCTACAAATAAAATGTTGTATAACATTATGATTATTATCTATTTTTATGTGTCTGTGATAACTGGGTAATCATAAGTTAACTATATCAAAAAGTGCTTGCAATATTTTTGATTAGCAATCATTATCATTTAAAAAATCAATTTAGATATATCGTATTATCTTCACAAGGCGAAAAAATGACAAAAAACATCTCACGCTACCCACAGCGCGTTCGCAATGAACTGCGTTTTCGAGAACTTACTGTCCTGCGCGTAGAGCGTATTAGCGCGGGCTTTCAGCGTATTGTATTGGGCGGTGACGCTCTGGACGGTTTTAGCTCACACGGCTTTGACGACCATACCAAGGTCTTTTTCCCTGAACCGGGCAGCAACTTTGTACCACCTGTCGTCACCGATGAAGGCATTGTCTGGGCTGACGGTGTACGTCCGTTATCCCGTGACTACACGCCGTTGTATGACGAAGCGCGCCATGAGTTGGCACTGGATTTCTATATTCATGACGGCGGCGTGGCAAGTACGTGGGCGATGAATGCCCGTGAGGGTGACAAGCTGACGATCGGCGGGCCGCGCGGTTCTTTGGTGGTACCAGAGGACTATGCGTATCAGGTTTACGTGTGTGATGAGTCGGGAATGCCCGCGTTGCGCCGACGCCTGGAGTCGCTCAGCCGTTTGGTGGTACGTCCGCACGTCACGGCGCTGGTTAGCGTGCAGGATGCAGCCTACCAGGACTATTTTGCCCATCTCGACGGATTTACTCTTCAGTGGTTTATCGGCCATAACGAGCAGGCGGTGAATGAACACTTATCGCGGCTAAGCATGCTCACAGACGATTATTTCATCTGGATCACTGGCGAAGGCAAGGTGGTCAAAAACCTGAGTGCTCGTTTTGAAACCGAGGCGTTCGATCAGCAACGGGTTCGTGCAGCGGCTTACTGGCATCAACGCCGTTAATCAGTAATTAGAGGGCGGAACGCCAAACGCCTGGCGGAATGCGTAGCTAAATGCCGCGGTACTTGAATACCCAACGTCGAGTGCCACGGCGGTTACGCTTTTATTTTTCTTCAGCATTAATACCGATTCAAGTATTCGCATTTTTTGCTTCCAGACGCTGAAGGGCAATCCGGTTTCTTTTTTGAAATGACGTGAAAAGGTACGGGCAGACATACCCAAATGCTGCGCCCAGTATTCAACCGAATGCTCCAGTGCGGGGGATTCTTGTATTGTTCGGCAGACTTTGGTTAATTCGCGATCCTGCGGCCAGGGTAATACAAAAGCGACTTCCGGGAGTTGCAGAATAATATCGACCAGCACACTAACCAGCTTGCCCTCTTTTGACTGACTATCATAATGGCCTGAAATTGAATTCGTGGCGTAATGAATAAACTCTCTGGCGAAATCACTGATAGCCACTACTTTGCATTCATTGATGCTCTCTTCAAGAAAACCCGGTTTAATATCCAGATTTTCTAAATATACATCATCTAATGCCCAAACCGCATGCTCCGTATTATTTGGGATCCAGATGCCATAATGCGCCGGGATTATCCAGCACTTACCGGCAACATCAATGCGCATGCTGCCTTTGCGGGCGAAATGAAACTGCATAAAAGAGTGTGAATGCTGCGGTACATGGTGGTTGGCTTCCAGGACATAAGAGCGAAAGAATACGTCCTGCGGCAGTTCGGTCATGGAGTTATCCGGGAAGGAGTTCCACTGTTTTTGCGCGAGAGTTTCCATAAATGAATCGTCAATGCTCCCGATGGTGTGTCCGCTGTTCGATAGATCTTGTCCGCGGATCATAATACATACACTCTTTTTTCCATAATAATCTTGCGTAATAATTTTTAGTCCACTTTTGGTAAATACCATGAACTCGCTTTGTTCAGATGCTGTCATCGTCAATGAAACAAATGATAACTGGACCCGAATGGGAAAAGAGCTGCTTTCGCAAGCGGATATCAGAATTAATGGCTCGCGCGCCTGGGACATTCAACTTCATCATACCGGTTTCTTTAAACGGGTATTGCAACAAGGCTCGTTAGGGCTTGGCGAAAGCTATATGGAAGGCTGGTGGGACTGCGAACGGCTCGATATTCTGTTCTGCAAAATCCTGAAAGCAAAACTCGACCAGCAGATGCCAGGTAATCTGAAAGATATTTTACGCATTGCCAGCGCACGCCTGTTTAATTTGCAGTCACGTAGCCGTGCATGGATCGTCGGTAAAGAACATTATGATATTGGTAACGATCTCTTTGCGCTGATGCTTGATCCGCATATGCAATATTCCTGCGGTTACTGGAAAGACGCGACCACATTAGACGAAGCGCAAAATGCCAAATTAAAAATGATCTGCGAGAAGCTGCAGCTTAAGCCGGGTATGCGTTTACTCGATATCGGTTGTGGATGGGGCGGGTTGGCAGAATATGCGGCGCGTCATTATGGCGTGGCGGTAGAAGGCGTTACCATTTCCAAAGAGCAGCAGAAAATGGCGCAGCAGCGCTGTGAAGGGCTGGACGTTAACATTCTGCTGCAGGATTATCGCGATCTTGATAAACACTACGATCGCATTGTGTCCGTGGGGATGTTTGAACACGTCGGGCCGAAAAACTACGACACCTATTTCAGCATCGCTGACCGTTGTTTAAAACCGGATGGACTGTTCCTGCTGCATACCATTGGTAGCAATAAAAAAGGGATGAGCGTCGATCCGTGGATCAATAAATACATTTTCCCGAACGGTTGCTTGCCGGCAATTTCCCATATTGCCGAGGCCAGCGAATCACGGTTTGTGATGGAGGACTGGCATAACTTCGGCAGCGATTATGATAAAACGCTGATGGCCTGGCATGAACGCTTTAATCAGGCCTGGCCGGAGCTGTCGTCACGTTATTCCGCCACATTCAGAAGAATGTTTAATTATTATTTATGTGCCTGCGCAGGGGCTTTCCGCGCCAGAGATATTGAGCTTTGGCAGGTGCTGTTTAGCCGCGGCGTAGAGGGCGGGATCCGCGTTTATCGTTAACGTTCTGCCGGATGGCGGCGCAAGCGCCTTATCCGGCCTACATAGGTTTGCACTCGCAGGCCAGATAAGCGTAGTGCATCAGGCTGCGCAAAAGCCTTATCTGGCCTACAAAGGTTTGTACTCGTAGGCCTGATAAGCGCAGCGCATCAGGCGTATCTTCGCCAGATGGCGGCGCAAGTGCCTTATCAGGCACTTATGGCTTAGCTCAATTCACTCTCTGCCAGCGCTTTAAATACCATCGCGACGGCGTGCGCGCCGGGGTCCATATTTCCGAGCAGGCTTTCACTGCTCAGATACGATGCGCGACCCGCATTGGCTTTGCTCGACAAACAGGTTCGTTCGGCTCCCGCTTGCGCGGCGTCGAAGGCGGCCTGCAGATTTTGCGGCTGCGTGAGCAGCGAAGTCAGGGCCGGTTGCAGTGCATCAATCATGGTGCGATCGCCTTCGTCTGCGCCGCCGTAGAACTTCATCTGCGCCAGTCCCGTATTCAGGGCTTCGGCAACGTTAGCTCCCTGTTCCAGTTTCTGCCCCGCAGCGGTAAAGAAAATAGACATCAGCACACCGCTGGAACCGCCCATCACCACGGTCAGACGTTCGCCAATCAGCGCAAACAGCGTGGCAAGGTTATCCAGCGGCAACTGCTGACGATGCAACAGGCTGGCAATTTCCCGTGCGCCTGCGGCAAAGGTTGAACCGGTATCGCCATCGCCGACTTTGGCATCAAGCGCATTAAGATGGGTCTCCAGATCGGAAAGGGTTGTGGTGACAAGCTCCACAATCCCGGCCACCAGGGCGTTCGCCGAAGGCTGGAATTCCACGCGTGCGCTACGCTGAGATGACGGTACACAGCTGATTTCACGCGGTGGGACCGGCGTCGGCCAGTTACTGGTTTCCACCTCTGTGAGCAGCGCTTTTTCGATGCTCTCTTCCAGCACGATAGCCGTCAGTGAAAAGCCTTTCATATCCAGCGCGGTAACCAGCGAGGCCGGGCCAATCAGCCAGTCGATACGCGGATGCAGCGGGCTGCTGGCCAGTTCGCGGGTAATGATGGCCATTTCGGCAACAGAAACGCCGCCAAGATTGTTAATCATCACCGCCAGACGGCCGGTTTCAGGCAGGGCAGCCAGCAGTTTATCCACCATCAGGTTCACCACCTGCGCACTGTTCTGGGTGTCGATGACCGAGGCGCCTGGTTCGCCGTGAATGCCCATACCCAGCTCCGCGTGGCCCGGATGATGACGCGGGGCGGCGTCGGTTTCTTGCGGCAGATGACAGCTGGAAAGCGCAACACCCAGACTGAAGGTGTTATTGGCCGCGTATTGCGCTTCACGCAGGACGGTGGCGAGGTTGTAGCCGCGTTCGGCAAAATAGCCCGCGATTTTATGCACCAGGATGGTTCCCGCAATGCCGCGCGGGTGTTTGTTATCCGGCAGGGAGATGTCATCGCCGACAATCAGCATTTCAACGTTGTAACCAAGGCGACGGGCTTTCTCGGCGGCAAGACCGAAATTAAGACGGTCACCGGTGTAATTTTTCACGATCAACAAACAGCCCGCCTCACCGGTTACCGCCTGAATGGCGGTCAGTACCGCATCTACGCTCGGGGAAGCGAACACGTCGCCACAGACTGCGGCGGTTAGCATACCTTTACCGATAAACCCAACGTGCGCGGGTTCGTGCCCTGAACCGCCGCCGGAAATGACCGCTACGTTATTTTTGTTGAGGTCACGACGGACCACGATGCGAATGGCCGGATCGCTTTCCAGACGCGCCAGGTTATTCCACGGGCTGGCGATAATCGTACCGTCGATGACGTCGCTCACGAGATGGGTGCGTTGATTAAAAAAGAATTGAGACATAACGGCTCCTTGAGGTTGAGTGTAAGACAAACCCCCGGAAGCATGGTCATGGTGCGGAGGCGATAGAGAGATTCTGGCGAAGTCAGCGTGGAAAAAAACAACGTTAAAATGAGTTTCATTACGGAACGTTGTTATTGTTTTTTGTTCCGAAATGAAACCTAAAAGAACGGTGAACGACCACAATGCGAGCTCGCTCGACTTTTTCCTCTCGCGATGAATGCAGGTCACACGGTACTGTCAGCTTTTTTTTTACCGGTATTTTGGCAAGTGAGTGGGTAAAAGAGAAAGTGAGATTCGTCTGTGCCGGAGATTTGGTGGCAAATGAACGGATCGGGATCGCAAACCTTATATTTTTTATGGTTAAGCGTTCCAATATGAAACATGTGTTGTTTTTATCTGTTTCATATCAGAACAAAAAGACGAAAGATTTTTTTGTGCACGCCTCGCCCTACAGTTATTGCATCGCTCCGGTACCTCCCGTTTTCGCCGTCAGCATCAGGCCAAACAGGTTAACGCCAGGGCTCACCATGTAAAAACATGTACTTATTTGAGGATGAAAGGAATGCTAAAAGTTATTCAATCTCCAGCCAAATATCTCCAGGGTCCTGACGCTTCCACCTTGTTTGGTCAATACGCTAAAAATCTGGCGGACAGCTTTTTCGTGATTGCTGATGACTTCGTGATGAAGCTGGCGGGAGAGAAGGTACTAAACGGCCTGCACAGTCATGACATTAGCTGCCATGCGGAACGCTTTAACGGTGAATGTAGCCATGTTGAAATTAATCGCCTGATTGCCATTTTGAAACAGCACGGTTGCCGCGGCGTGGTTGGGATTGGTGGTGGGAAAACGCTGGATACCGCCAAAGCGATTGGCTACTACCAGAAGTTGCCGGTGGTGGTGATCCCGACTATCGCGTCTACCGATGCGCCAACCAGCGCGCTGTCCGTTATCTATACCGAAGCCGGTGAGTTTGAAGAGTATCTGATCTACCCGAAAAACCCGGATATGGTAGTGATGGACACTGCAATCATTGCCAAAGCGCCGGTACGTCTGCTGGTGGCCGGGATGGGCGATGCGCTCTCGACCTGGTTTGAAGCGAAAGCCTGTTATGACGCCAGAGCGACCAGCATGGCGGGCGGACAGTCCACCGTGGCGGCGCTGAGCCTGGCGCGCTTGTGCTATGATACCCTGCTGGCGGAAGGCGAGAAGGCACGCTTTGCCGCGCAGGCCGGCGTGGTGACCGATGCGCTGGAGCGTATTGTCGAAGCTAACACTTACCTCAGCGGCATCGGCTTTGAAAGCAGCGGTCTGGCAGGGGCGCATGCGATCCACAACGGCTTTACGATTCTGGAAGAGTGCCACCATTTGTACCACGGTGAAAAAGTCGCCTTTGGTACGCTGGCGCAACTGGTGCTGCAAAACAGCCCGATGGAAGAGATCGAAACCGTGCTGAATTTCTGTCAGAAAGTAGGCCTGCCGGTAACGTTAGCGGAAATGGGCGTGAAAGAAGACGTTGACGGCAAGATCATGGCGGTGGCAAAAGCGACCTGCGCAGAAGGTGAAACCATCCACAATATGCCGTTCCCGGTAACGCCTGAAAGCGTACATGCCGCTATTCTGACGGCAGATCTGCTGGGACAGCAGTGGCTGGCGCGTTAATCAGTCGTCGGTAGGTTTTTATCCGGCATCTTCTCCCCCTCTGACAGTCTCTGCCGGAGGGGTTGTCTATGGTTAAACAGCGGAAAGGGATATGACGGCGCACACGCATAGCATCGGGAAGGAAGTCTCTTCAGTCATTGCCCAGTCATGGCATCGTTGCAGCAAGTTTATGCAGCGGGAAACCTGGCAGGCGCCGCATCAGGCGCAAGGGCTGACCTTTGAGTCGATTTGTCGTCGCAAGACGGCGTTGCTGACGATTGCTCAGGCTGCGCTGGAAGATGCCTGGGAGTTTATGGACGGCCGCCCGTGCGCGCTGCTGATTCTGGATGAATCAGCCTGTATTCTCAGCCGTTGCGGCGATCCGCAGACGGTGGAACAGTTGGCGGAGCTTGGGTTTCGTGACGGCAGCTACTGTGCAGAAAGCATCATTGGCAGTTGTGCCCTGTCGCTGGCGACGATGCCGGGCCAGCCGACAAAAACCTCTGGCGATCAGCATTTTAAGCAGGCGCTGCATCCGTGGTCGTTCTGCTCGACGCCGGTCTTCGATAACCATGGTCGACTGTTTGGCTCCATCTCGCTGTGCTGTCTGGTGGAACATGAGTGCGTTTCTGATTTATCCCTGACGCTGGCGATTGCCAGAGAAGTCGGCAACTCTTTGCTGACCGACAGCCTGCTGGCTGAATCCAACCGCCATCTGAACCAGATGTACGGGCTGCTGGAGAGTATGGATGATGGTGTGATGGCCTGGAACGAACAGGGCGTATTGCAGTTCCTCAATGCGCGTGCGGCGCTGCTTTTGCATCTCGACGCGCAGGCCAGTCAGGGGAAAAACATTCACGATCTGCTCAATCTCCCCATGCTGCTGCGCCGGGCGATCAAACATGCCCGCGGTCTGAATCACGTCGAAGTTACCTTTGAAAGCCAGCATCAGTTTGTTGATGCCGTCATCACCCTGAAACCGATTGTTGAGGAGCAGGGCAACAGCTTTATCCTGCTGCTACATCCGGTGGAGCAAATGCGCCAGCTGATGACCAGCCAGCTCGGCAAGGTGAGCCACACTTTTGAGCAGATGTCGACTGACGATCCGGAAACCCGCCGCTTGATCCATTTTGGACGCCAGGCGGCGAGGGGAAGTTTCCCGATCCTGCTGTGCGGGGAAGAGGGTGTTGGTAAGGAGCTGCTGAGTCAGGCCATTCACAATGAAAGTGAGCGCGCTAGCGGGCCGTATATCGCCGTGAACTGTCAGCTGTATGCCAACAGCGTGCTGGGGCAGGATTTTATGGGCAGTGCGCCTACCGACGATGAAAATGGCCGGTTGAGCCGTCTTGAACTGGCGAACGGCGGCACGCTGTTTCTGGAAAAAATTGAATATCTGGCGCCGGAGCTGCAATCCGCGCTGTTACAGGTGATCAAGCAGGGGGTACTAACCCGCCTGGATGCCCGTCGGTTGATTCCGGTGGATGTCAAAGTGATCGCCACCACCACGGTTGATCTCGCCAATCTGGTGGAGCAAAACCGCTTTAGCCGTCAGCTATATTACGCGCTGCACTCTTTTGAGATAGTGATCCCCCCGCTGCGGGCGCGGCGTAACAGTATTCCCTCGCTGATTTATACGCGGCTGAATAGCCTGAAAAAACGCTTTTCATCCAGTTTGAAGATCGACGACGACGCGCTGGCACAACTGGTGGCCTATTCGTGGCCGGGCAATGACTTTGAGCTGAACAGCATTATCGAAAACATCGCCATCAGCAGTGATAACGGCCATATTCGGCTGAGCAATCTACCGGATTATCTGTTTGCCGAACGTCCTGGTCTGGAGACGGCGTCTTCACTGCTGCCAGCCAGTCTGACCTTTACCGCTATCGAAAAAGAGGCGATTATCCATGCTGCTCGCGTCACCAGCGGGCGCGTACAGGAGATGTCGCAACTGTTGAATATCGGTCGCACTACCTTGTGGCGCAAGATGAAGCAATACGACATTGATGCCAGCCAGTTTAAGCGCAAGCATCTGGACTAGTTTCTTCAATTCTCGCCATCGAGAACAGCGCGTCCGACAGTCGGTTGATGTAACGCCTGGGTTCATCGCGTAACGTCAGCGTTCTGCTCATCGCGATAAGGATCCGCTCCAGTCGGCGGGTTAGGGTTCGCGCAACGTGTAGCTGTGCCGATGGCAGATTTTTCCCCGGAATAACAAACTCTTTGAGCGGGCCGCTTTGCGCCATATTGCGGTCAATAAGCTGCTCCAGCGCCTGAATATCCTCATCGCCAATAAGCTGTTGTAAGCGAGCGAGTCCTTTCTCATCGCTGGCGAGTTCCGCACCCAGTACAAACAGCATCTTCTGCATGGCGTGCAGATCCTGGCGTAGTTCAGCCTGGTGCGTGCTGGCATAGCAGAGGCCAAGCTGGGAAATCAGTTCATCCACCGTGCCATAGGCCTCAACGCGGATGTCGTCTTTGTCGATACGGCTGCCACCAAACAGCGCGGTCGTGCCTTTATCGCCGGTTCGGGTGTAGATGCGATACATTTATTTTATCTCGCTGAAGGGAAGTACTTTGACCAGTTGACCGGCATTGGCGCCGAGGACGCGAAGCTGGGCTGCTCCGGCGCGGATATGCCCACGGATCAGCGCCCGATCCTCGGGCAACTGGGCGTGGGTTAAAGCAATATCACCCGTGGCATTAAGACCCAGACCGACACGTAGCGTTGAGCTTTTGGCCGCAAGTTTGCTCAATGCCAGCGCGCAGTCATGCTCGTCGCAACAGATTGCCCGGCAAGGGACGCCTTGCTCTTCCAGTCCCCAGCACAGCTCATCAAGCACGCGAGTATCCTGCCAGCGTGAGTGATAAAACAGATGTACGCCCGGTGATGAAAGTGACATTGCGCCCCCTGCGTTATCAGAATGCCTGACGGAAGATCTCGGCAATTTCTTTCTCGTTCCCTTTGCGTGGGTTAGAGAAGGCGTTGCCGTCCTTCAGCGCCATTTCCGCCATGTACGGGAAATCGGCTTCTTTGACGCCCAGATCGCGCAGATGCTGCGGAATGCCGATGTCAGCGGAGAGACGGGCAATGGCGTGAATGGCCAGTTCGGCGGCATCCATGGTGGAAAGTCCGTCAGTGTTTTCGCCCATAAATTCTGCGATATCGGCAAATTTCTCCGGGTTAGCGATCAGGTTATAGCGCGCCACGTGCGGGAGCAGAACGGCATTCGCCACGCCGTGTGGCATGTCGTACAGACCGCCAAGCTGATGCGCCATTGCGTGAACGTAGCCGAGGTTGGCGTTGTTGAAGGCCATGCCCGCCAGCAGAGAGGCGTAGGCCATGTTCTCGCGAGCTTTCAGGTTGCTGCCCAGCGCTACGGCCTGACGCAAGTTGCGTGCGATCAGGCGAATAGCCTGAATAGCGGCGGCGTCGGTGACCGGGTTGGCATCTTTGGAAATATAGGCTTCTACGGCGTGGGTCAGGGCGTCCATACCGGTCGCGGCGGTCAGCGGAGCGGGTTTGCCGAGCATTAGCAGCGGATCGTTAATGGAGACCGACGGCAGGTTGCGCCAGCTGACAATCACAAACTTCACTTTGGTTTTGGTATTGGTCAGTACGCAGTGGCGGGTGACTTCGCTGGCGGTACCGGCAGTGGTATTCACCGCAACGATAGGCGGCAGCGGGTTGGTCAGGGTTTCAATCCCAGCATAGCTGTAGAGATCGCCTTCGTGAGTTGCCGCGATACCGATGCCTTTACCGCAGTCATGCGGGCTACCGCCTCCAACGGTAACGATGATATCGCAATGCTCTTTGCGAAAGACCTCCAGACCATCGCGCACGTTGGTGTCTTTGGGATTTGGCTCAACGCCGTCAAAAACCACCACGTCAATGCCCGCTTCACGTAAATGGGCGAGGGTTTTATCTACCGCACCGTCTTTAATAGCCCGCAGACCTTTATCAGTAACCAGCAGCGCTTTTTTACCGCCTAACAGTTTGCAGCGTTCGCCGACAACGGAAATAGCATTGGGGCCAAAGAAGTTCACATTTGGCACCAGGTAATCAAACATACGATAGCTCATAATATACCTTCTTAGATTTAAATTATAATTCAGAGAAACAATTCAGTGCGGTTTCTGCTAATAATATGTCTTGTTCGACAGTGCCGCCGCTAACGCCAACGGCACCAATTAATTTACCGTTTAATATGACAGGTAAGCCGCCGCCGAAAATAACAATGCGCTGTTGGTTAGTAAGCTGCAAACCATATAGCGAAGCGCCAGGTTGTACCGCGTCGGTAATTTCATGGGTACCCTGACGCAGGCAGCAGGCGGTATACGCTTTATTAAGAGAGATATCACAGCTGGTGACAAACGCATCGTCCATGCGTTGCATTAGTAGCGTATTCCCGCCGTGATCCACCACGGAAAAGACCACCGGAACATTGATCTCAAGCGCTTTAGCCTCAACGGCCTGCGCCATTTTTTTTGCAGCCGCCAGCGTAATGGTGGCAATTTGTTGGCTCTTATTCACAGTCTCTCCTGAAAATGTTGTAGGGCTGAGGTCACGAAACATATCGCGCAACAGCTATTTTTATCATTGGCTTTACCTTATTTTCTCGCCGCGCATTATTAAGTCAATAGGGTGGGGTTTTCATAAAAATTAAATTCATTTCCCTGATTTTGCGTTTATTGATAATGATCATTTAACCTCGTCACAATTCACGATGGATATTCCTGAGTTGCGTTTCAATATGAAACGATGCGTTTTTATTAGGTGCCAAATTGGAACGAAATTAATTTTATTTTTTTATTGCTTGGCTCATTTAGAGTTCGGCCATTGCTGATGAAAGGCGAATGCCGGGTGTGGTGTCCCCGGTAATGCGGCCCGGCGTCCCTATTTTTTACCTTTTGAGTCAATAAATCATGAGAAGATCAAAACGATTCGAAGTGCTTGCGAAGCGGCCTGTAAATCAGGATGGGCTGATTGGCGAATGGCCTGAAGAGGGGCTGATCGCCATGGAAAGCCCTTACGATCCGGCGTCGTCGGTGAAGGTCGAAAATGGTCGTATTGTTGAGCTGGACGGTAAGAGCCGCGCCGAGTTCGACATGATCGACCGTTTCATTGCCGATTATGCCATTAACGTGGCCGAAGCTGAGCGCGCCATGCAGCTCGACGCGCTGGAAATCGCCAGAATGCTGGTGGATATCCACGTCAGTCGGGAAGAGATTATTGCCATTACCACCGCCATCACCCCGGCGAAAGCGGTGGAAGTGATGGCGCAAATGAACGTGGTGGAGATGATGATGGCGCTACAAAAAATGCGCGCCAGACGCACTCCCTCCAACCAGTGCCACGTGACTAACCTGAAAGATAACCCGGTACAGATTGCCGCCGACGCTGCTGAAGCGGGGATCCGCGGCTTTTCCGAGCAGGAAACGACGGTCGGGATCGCCCGCTACGCGCCGTTTAACGCCCTGGCACTGCTGGTGGGTTCCCAGTGCGGTCGCCCCGGTGTGCTGACGCAATGTTCCGTTGAAGAGGCCACGGAGCTGGAGCTGGGGATGCGAGGGCTAACCAGTTATGCCGAAACGGTGTCGGTGTATGGCACAGAATCGGTGTTTACCGACGGCGATGACACGCCGTGGTCCAAAGCGTTTCTCGCCTCGGCTTATGCGTCGCGTGGTCTGAAGATGCGCTACACTTCCGGCACCGGCTCGGAAGCGCTGATGGGCTATTCCGAAAGTAAATCGATGCTTTATCTGGAGTCGCGCTGCATTTTTATCACCAAAGGCGCGGGCGTACAGGGGCTGCAAAATGGTGCGGTCAGCTGTATCGGCATGACCGGCGCAGTGCCGTCAGGGATCCGCGCGGTGCTGGCGGAAAACCTGATTGCCTCAATGCTCGACCTTGAAGTGGCCTCCGCCAATGACCAGACCTTTTCCCACTCCGATATTCGCCGTACTGCCCGCACCCTGATGCAGATGCTGCCGGGTACCGACTTTATTTTCTCCGGTTACAGCGCGGTACCCAACTACGACAACATGTTTGCCGGGTCGAACTTCGACGCTGAAGATTTCGATGATTACAACATTCTGCAACGCGATCTGATGGTTGACGGCGGTCTGCGTCCGGTCACGGAAGAGGAAACCATCGCCATTCGCAATAAGGCCGCACGCGCCATTCAGGCAGTGTTCCGCGAACTGGGCCTGCCGCTGATTAGCGATGAAGAAGTCGAAGCTGCTACTTATGCTCACGGCAGCAAAGATATGCCTGCGCGTAATGTAGTTGAGGATTTGGCTGCCGTGGAAGGGATGATGAAGCGCAATATCACCGGGCTGGATATCGTCGGCGCGTTGAGTTGCAGCGGCTTCGAAGATATCGCCAGCAATATCCTCAACATGCTGAGACAGCGTGTTACCGGTGATTACCTGCAAACGTCGGCCATTCTGGATCGCCAGTTCGACGTCGTCAGCGCCGTCAACGACATCAATGATTATCAGGGACCTGGTACCGGCTATCGCATCAGTGCCGAACGCTGGGCGGAAATTAAAAATATTGCGGGCGTGGTTCAGCCCGGCTCGATCGAATAAGGCGGTACACAGTGGAATGCACAACTGAACGTAAGCCGGTTTTCACCTTACAGGTGAGCGAAGGCGAGGCGGCTAACGCGGATGAGCGCGTGGATGAGGTGGTGATTGGCGTCGGCCCGGCCTTTGATAAGTATCAGCATAAAACCTTGATTGATATGCCGCACAACGCGATTTTGAAAGAGCTGGTTGCTGGCATCGAAGAAGAGGGACTGCATGCGCGAGTAGTGAGGATCTTGCGCACCTCGGATGTTTCTTTTATGGCATGGGATGCGGCAAATCTCAGCGGCTCAGGCATTGGGATTGGTATCCAGTCGAAAGGAACCACGGTGATTCATCAGCGCGATCTGCTGCCGCTAAGTAACCTGGAACTGTTTTCTCAGGCTCCGCTGCTGACGCTGGAAACCTATCGTCAGATTGGTAAAAACGCCGCGCGATATGCACGCAAAGAGTCGCCTTCGCCGGTGCCAGTGGTCAATGACCAGATGGTGCGCCCTAAATTTATGGCCAAGGCCGCGCTGTTTCATATCAAAGAAACCAAACACGTGGTGCAGGATGCTGCGCCTGTCACGTTGCATATTGCACTGGTAAGGGAATGACCATGAACGACAACATCATGACCGCGCAGGATTACCCATTAGCCACCCGCTGCCCGGAGAAAATCCAGACGCCTACCGGCAAGCCGCTAACCGACATTACCCTTGAGAATGTGCTGGCGGGCCGCGTAGGGCCGCAGGATGTGCGTATTTCTCAGCAAACGCTGGAGTACCAGGCGCAGATTGCCGAGCAGATGCAGCGTCATGCCGTGGCGCGCAATTTTCGTCGTGCGGCAGAACTGATTGCGATCCCGGATGCCCGCATTCTGGAGATCTACAACGCACTGAGGCCGTTTCGTTCTTCGTTCGCCGAGTTGCAGGCCATTGCCGATGAACTGGAACACACCTGGCACGCCACGGTGAACGCCGGGTTTGTCCGCGAATCGGCAGAGGTATACCAGCAGAGAAATAAGCTGCGTAAAGGCAGTTAGTGACGGAGGCAGCATGCCGTTAATTGCAGGGATCGATATCGGCAACGCCACCACTGAAGTGGCGTTGGCGCAGGATGGCCGGTTTATCGGCAGCGGGATTGTCGCCACGACCGGGATGAAAGGCACGCGGGAGAATATCGCCGGGGTGGTCGCGTCCCTGCAGCAGGCGCTGGATAAAACGCCGTGGTCGCTGCAGGACGTGGCAAAAATCTGCATCAACGAGGCCGCACCGGTGATTGGCGATGTGGCGATGGAAACCATCACTGAAACCATCATTACCGAATCAACGATGATTGGCCATAACCCGCAAACGCCCGGCGGCGTTGGCGTGGGCATGGGAACTACCATCGCCGTGGAGAAGTTGGCGGCGTTGAGCGAGGATCGATTTGCCCAGGGTTGGATACCGTTGGTGGGTGAGGAGATGGATTTCCTTGAGGCGGTTTGGTTTATCAATGAAGCGCTGGATCGTGGCGTCAACGTGGTGGCGGCCATCCTGAAAAAAGATGATGGCGTGCTGGTGAATAATCGCCTGCATCGGCCAATACCGGTGGTTGATGAAGTCACTCTGCTGGAGAAGGTGCCGGAAGGCGTGCTGGCGGCGGTGGAAGTGGCGGCCCCGGGACAGGTGGTGCGGGTGCTGTCGAATCCTTACGGTATCGCGACCTTCTTTGCCCTGACCCCTGAGGAAACGCAAACTATTGTCCCCATCGCCAGAGCGCTGATTGGCAACCGTTCCGCCGTGGTGCTGAAAACCCCGCAGGGAGATGTGCGATCAAGAGTGATCCCGGCGGGTAAGATCTTTATCCGTGGTGAAAAGCGTGGCGGTGAAGCCGACGTAGCGCAAGGCGCGCAGGCCATTATGCAGGCGATGAGCGCCTGCGCGCCCGTGTGTGATATTCGTGGTGAAGCAGGCACGCACGCAGGCGGCATGCTGGAGCGGGTGCGAAAGGTGATGGCCTCGCTGACCGGTCATGACATGAACACGGTGCATATTCAGGATCTGTTGGCGGTCGATACATTTATTCCGCGCAAGGTGCAGGGCGGCATTGCCGGAGAGTGTTCAATGGAGAACGCCGTGGGCATTGCGGCGATGGTGAAAGCCGATCGCTTACAGATGCAGGCCATCGCCAGTGAGCTGAGCGCCCGGTTAAATACCCCAGTTGAAGTCGGTGGTGTGGAGGCCAACATGGCCGTAGCAGGGGCGTTAACAACGCCCGGATGCGCCGCACCGCTGGCGATCCTCGACTTAGGCGCAGGATCTACCGATGCCGCCGTCATCAATAGCGACGGCGTAGTGAAAGCGGTACATCTGGCCGGCGCGGGGAATATGGTCAGCCTGTTGATTCAAACTGAGCTGGGCTTAAGCGATGCATTTCTGTCGGAGGAAATAAAAAAATACCCGCTGGCAAAAGTGGAGAGCCTGTTCAGCATTCGCCATGAGAACGGCGCGGTGGAGTTTTTCCGCGAACCGCTCAGTCCGTCAGTATTCGCCAAAGTGGTGTACTTGAAAGAGGGTGAGCTGATCCCGGTAGATAACCAGACCTCGCTGGAAAAAATCCGTCTGGTGCGCCGACAGGCTAAAGAGAAGGTTTTTGTGACCAACTGCCTGCGCGCGTTACGCCAGGTGTCACCCGGTGGCTCTATTCGCGATATGACTTTTGTGGTGCTGGTAGGCGGTTCTTCGCTGGATTTCGAAATCCCGCAGATGATCACCGATGCGCTGGCGCATTACGGCGTTGTCGCCGGGCAGGGCAATATTCGAGGTACCGAAGGGCCGCGTAATGCGGTGGCAACTGGGCTGGTTTTAGCCGGAGAAGCAAAAAAATAGCGCAGAAAACAGCCGCGCAAGCGTTTAGCTGCGGGGTAAGTCAAATAAAGGCGATGTTCTCTTTGATATCCCGGCGGAGTTGGGTACATAGTATAAATGTGTCTCTCACGTGGTTAATTTTAAGGATAAGAGCATGCCAACAGCAATTGAGAAAGCATTGGATTTTATTGGTGGTATGAACACTTCGGCGTCAGTACCACATTCAATGGATGAAAGTACCGCTAAGGGAATCTTAAAGTATTTGCATGACTTAGGTGTGCCAGCGAGTCCGGAAGTTGTAATGGCACGGGGTGAGCAAGAGGGATGGAATCCCGAGTTCACGAAAAAAGTGGCCGGATGGGCAGAAAAAGTCGCCTCCGGTAACCGCATCCTTATCAAGAACCCAGAGTATTTTTCAACCTATATGCAGGAGCAGCTCAAAGAGCTAGTGTGAGCTGACTATCGAATTAAACTCTAACGGACGTTTCCATCCCAGGATGGCGGCGTCCAAATGGGGTTGCCATTAACATGCTGTTTTCTGAACAGGTGTATCGCGTAAATAGCTTTAGCCCCCGCCAGCCATGTTCTTCTGTGTACTCATTCAACATATTGATGCAAGCAAGTATTGATTTGTTCCAGGGCAAACTCTTTTTTGCTACATGCCAATTTCTACGGAATACCCATAAAAAAAGGACCTGCGATTTCTCGCAAGTCCTTGAGATTTGGTGGCCCCTGCTGGACTTGAACCAGCGACCAAGCGATTATGAGTCGCCTGCTCTAACCACTGAGCTAAGGGGCCGTGGCGGTGGATTATAAAGTAACTCCGCGTTGCAATCCAGACATAAGCGTACGGATGCTGTTTTTATAAGCAATGTATTTTCAGTCCGTTATACTGGTTCCTCTGATGTATTGTTCGGAGTAATTATGGTTAAGGACATACTGGCACCGGAGCTGCGGGTGGTGTTTTGCGGCATCAATCCGGGGCTTTCTTCCGCAGGTACAGGATTCCCCTTTGCGCACCCCGCTAATCGCTTCTGGAAGGTTATCCATCAGGCGGGATTTACCGATCGCCAGCTTAAACCTGAAGAGGCACTGCACCTGCTGGACTTCCGCTGCGGCGTGACTAAGTTTGTCGACAGACCAACGGTACAAGCCAATGAAGTGAAGCTACAAGAGATGCGTAGCGGCGGTCGTCTGCTTATTGAGAAAATAGAAGAGTATCAGCCAGCCGCACTCGCTATCCTTGGGAAGCAGGCATTTGAGCAGGGGCTTAGCCAGCGTGGGGCGCAGTGGGGAAAACAGACGCTGACCATTGGCGCGACGCAGATTTGGGTATTGCCGAATCCCAGCGGATTGAGCCGGATTACACTGGATAAGCTGGTGGAGGCGTATCGCGAGTTGGATGATGCGCTGGTCATGCGCGGGATGTAAAGAAAAACGCCACCTTGCGGTGGCGTTTGAACTTATACGGCGAGATTAATCGTCGAGGAAGCTACGCAGTACTTCAGAGCGGCTTGGGTGGCGCAGTTTACGCAGCGCCTTCGCTTCGATCTGACGGATACGTTCGCGGGTAACGTCGAACTGTTTACCTACTTCTTCCAGCGTGTGGTCGGTGTTCATATCGATACCGAAACGCATACGCAGAACTTTCGCTTCACGGGCAGTCAGGCCAGCCAGAACGTCGTGCGTTGCGGCACGCAGGCTCTCGGTGGTCGCAGAGTCCAGCGGCAGCTCGAGGGTGGTATCCTCGATGAAATCACCCAGATGCGAATCTTCATCGTCGCCGATCGGCGTTTCCATGGAGATAGGCTCTTTAGCGATCTTCAGCACTTTACGGATCTTGTCTTCCGGCATCAGCATGCGCTCAGCCAGTTCTTCTGGCGTCGGCTCGCGGCCCATCTCTTGCAGCATCTGACGGGAGATACGGTTGAGCTTGTTGATAGTCTCAATCATATGTACCGGGATACGGATGGTACGCGCCTGATCCGCGATCGAACGGGTGATCGCCTGACGGATCCACCAGGTTGCATAGGTGGAGAACTTGTAACCACGACGGTATTCAAACTTATCAACCGCTTTCATCAGACCGATGTTACCTTCCTGAATCAGATCCAGGAACTGCAGGCCACGGTTGGTGTATTTTTTAGCGATAGAGATAACCAGACGTAAGTTCGCTTCAACCATCTCTTTTTTCGCACGGCGTGCTTTCGCTTCACCGATGGACATGCGACGGTTGATATCTTTAACCTGCTCGATGGTCAGGCCGGTTTCTTCTTCAATCTGCTGCAGTTTCTGCAGGCCACGGTGAACGTCATCTGCCACGTCGTGCAGTTTTTCAGACCACGGTTTGTTCATCGCGATTGCCGCGTTGAACCAGGTTTCACTGGTTTCATTGCCAGTAAACAGGGTGATGAAGTTTTTCTTCGGCATTTTGCACTGCTCAACGCAGAGCTTCATGATCAGACGTTCCTGAGTACGCACGCGGTCCATCATGACGCGCATGCTGTTTACCAGGTAGTCGAACTGCTTCGGCACCAGGCGGAACTGTTTGAACACTTCGGACAGCTTCTGAATTTCTTCCTGCGCGGCAGCATGGCTGCGGCCTTTCGCTTTGATGGTGTCGCGAGTGATTTCGTACTGAGTACGCAGTTCACCGAATTTTTCACGCGCTAACTCAGGGTCGATGCTGTTGTCATCATCGCTGCTGTCGTCGTCGCCATCTTCTTCATCTTCATCTTCATCGTCATCCATCTCTTCCTGAGAGAGTTCAGAACCGACGTGGGTCGCCGTTGGCGCCATGTCTTCTTCCGCATTTGGATCGACAAAGCCAGTGATCAGATCGGAAAGACGTGCTTCTTCAGCTTCTACGCGATCGTACTGCTCAAGCAGGTAGGTGATAGCTTCCGGGTATTCGGCAACGGAGCATTGAACCTGGTTAATCCCGTCTTCGATGCGTTTAGCGATGTCGATTTCGCCTTCGCGGGTTAACAGTTCAACGGTACCCATTTCACGCATGTACATGCGGACCGGGTCAGTCGTACGACCGATTTCGGACTCAACGCTGGACAGAACCTGGGCAGCCGCTTCTTCCGCGTCTTCATCGGTGCTGTTGGAGGTTTCAGCAAGCAGCAGATCATCGGCATCAGGTGCTTCTTCCATCACCTGAATACCCATGTCATTGATCATTTGGATGATGTCTTCGATTTGATCTGAATCGACGATATCTTCCGGCAGATGGTCATTGACCTCGGCATAGGTCAGATAGCCTTGCTCCTTACCACGTTGGACAAGAAGCTTCAGCTGTGACTGCGGGTTTTGCTCCATAAGACGGTATCCACACTTAATTCGTTTGATTGGTGTTGGGCGGTAAAACCGCCAACGGCAAAACGAGGGCATACTTATATTTTGCCGCTGCCTCTCCGTGCGGCTGTCGGGGGCTTCCCGATCGATATTCGGCAGTTAAGCCGTTAAATACTTCATCTTTCACGTTGTCTCTGCGTTAGCTGTGTTCGTTACTCGGCTCATCCTGAGCTTCGCCCCTTACGGGGCCGCCGCAAGCAGCGTTCAAATCCGCTCCCGGCGGATTTGTCATCCTGGTCATGTACTTATGTACACTCCCAGGCGTTCGTTCACTTGCTGCCTTGATACAACGCGAATGATTTTGTCTTTGTTTGTCTTTCTCTTATTTCTTGGCCAGTTCCTGGTTCAGTGTCCAGAGTTCCCGGCGTTCTTCACTGCTTAAACCGTGTGTGCGCTCACGAGCTATCAACTCTTCCTGGCGCAGTTCAAGCATCGAATCAAACATATGGTTGAGTGAGTCGGTGAAGGTTTTTTCCGCGATATCTTTATCTGCTATATCGTCCCACATCGACAGTTTTTCAAGGGTCACAGCATCATTTGTGCCACGGTAGTGTTCTAAAAGTTGCCCGGTGGTCAGACCTGGCTGAGCCAGACAAGTGTTGACCAGTTCTCTGAATAAGCCAAGTCCAGGCAGCTTATTACTATCCAGTGCGCCTAACGGTGGAACCAGCGGGGCGAGGCCCGGGTTCTGTACCAGCAACCCTATAAGTATACGCATGGTCGTACGTTTTAGCTGTGGAACAGGGCGGGAAGCCCCATTTTCTGCCAGTTTAGGCATTAAACGTTCAAGCTGGCTGTCATCCAGAATGCCGAGCTTGTTCCCCAACTCCTGTCGCAAGTAAATGCGCAACGTTTCGCCTGGTACCTGAGTAATCAGAGGTAATGCCAGCGTACTGAGCTGTGCGCGTCCGTCCGGGGTACTCAAATCCACCTGCGGCAGCAGGCTGTTAAATAAAAACGCGGAGAGCGGCAGCGCCTGCTCCATCCGGGCTTCAAAGGCCTCTTTCCCTTCTTTACGCACCAGCGTATCGGGGTCTTCGCCGTCAGGTAAAAACATGAAGCGTAGCTGGCGTCCGTCTGTCATATAGGGCAGTGCGGTTTCCAGTGCGCGCCATGCTGCGTCGCGTCCGGCACGGTCGCCGTCGTAACAGCAAATTACGTTGTTCGTCGCGCGGAACAACAGTTGGATGTGATCGGCAGTAGTTGACGTCCCTAGGGATGCCACGGCGTAGTTAATGCCGTATTGCGCCAGCGCCACCACATCCATATAGCCTTCTACCACTAACAGGCGCTGTGGATCGGCGTTATCCTGCTGGGCTTCATAAAGGCCATACAGCTGGCGGCCTTTATGGAAAATATCGGTTTCCGGGGAGTTCAGATATTTCGGCAGGGCATCGCCCAGCACGCGTCCACCAAAACCAATGACTCGACCACGTTTGTCGCGAATGGGGAACATCACCCGTTCGCGGAAGCGATCGTAACTGCGTCCCTGATCGTTGGTGACCAACATCCCCGCATCGACCAGCGATTTGCGATTCTCAGCATTGCCGCCAAACCGTTTCAGGACGTTGTCCCAGCCGGGGGGCGCAAAACCAATAGCAAAACGGGTGATAACGTCGCTACTTAATCCTCGCTTTTCCAGGTACTGGCGCGCAGGGGTAGCGGCGGGCTGCATCAAAGACTGTTGATAAAAAGTGTTCAGGCCGTCCATCAATTGATAAAGGCTTTGCCGTTGATGGCGCTCTATCTGACTGGGGCCACTGCCTGCTTCATAGGGCACTTCAAGGTTGTGCATTGCGGCCAGTTCTTCGACGGTTTCCACAAACTCGAGCTTGTCGTAGTTCATGAGAAAGTCGACGGCGTTGCCATGCGCGCCACACCCAAAGCAGTGATAAAACTGTTTTTCACCGTTTACGGTGAAAGAGGGGGTTTTTTCGTTATGGAACGGACAGCACGCGTGATAATTTTTGCCCTGCTTTTTCAGCTTTACCCGCGCGTCGATGAGATCGACGATGTCGGTTCTTGCCAGCAGGTCATTGATAAAAACGCGAGGAATTCGTCCAGCCATAAGCCCCTGTTTTTTGATGACTCATATACACAAAATCATTCAGGATGCATCAAGGCGGCAAGGAAGCGAATCCTCAGGAGCGTACAGCAGTACGTGACTGGGGTGAGCGACTGCAGCCAACACTGAGGCAGCTTGAATGATGACGTGTATAAACGAAAATAAGCCGCGCATTCCTTCCGGAAGCACGGCCTTACAACTACAACTCAGTCTGAATTGAGAGCTTTGGCTCTCAATGGATTAGTACAGACGAGTACGGCGTGCGTTTTCGCGAGCCAGTTTCTTCGCGTGACGTTTCACAGCAGAAGCTTTAGCGCGCTTACGTTCGGTAGTCGGTTTTTCATAGAACTCACGACGACGAACTTCCGCCAGAACACCTGCTTTTTCGCATGAACGCTTGAAGCGACGCAGTGCTACGTCGAACGGCTCGTTTTCACGTACTTTAATTACCGGCATGTAACTCTCACCTTTAATAAATTCGGTTTGCCGCTGGCATCAACGCCAGCTTATTTCAAAATGGTGCGGAATTTTACTGCAATTGCTGCTGCTTTGTAAAGCACCGACGCGATTTTGAAAGGGACTTTTATAAGGACAAGGAGTATACACGAGCGAAACTCCTGGGGCGAACAAAGTTTTACATCAACCCGCATTGGTCCTACACTGCGCGGTAATAGAGCGAGGTAAAACAAGTCATGCGTGTACTGGGTATTGAAACATCCTGCGATGAAACCGGCATCGCCATTTACGACGATGAAAAAGGTCTTTTAGCCAACCAATTGTATAGTCAGGTGAAATTACATGCTGACTACGGCGGCGTAGTGCCTGAACTGGCCTCGCGCGATCACGTACGTAAAACCGTACCGTTGATCCAGGCCGCGCTGAAAGAAGCGGGACTGACGGCAAAAGAGATCGATGCGGTGGCGTATACCGCAGGTCCTGGTCTGGTTGGTGCGCTGCTGGTTGGCGCAACCGTAGGACGTTCGCTGGCGTTCGCCTGGGGCGTACCGGCAATTCCTGTGCACCACATGGAAGGGCATCTGCTGGCGCCAATGCTGGAAGATAATCCCCCTGCATTCCCGTTCGTCGCGCTGCTGGTTTCCGGCGGCCACACGCAGCTGATCAGCGTCACCGGTATCGGTCAGTATGAATTGCTGGGCGAATCGATTGATGATGCTGCCGGTGAAGCGTTCGACAAAACCGCCAAGCTGCTGGGATTGGATTATCCTGGTGGCCCAATGCTGTCAAAGCTGGCATCACAAGGCGTTGAAAAACGTTTTGTCTTCCCGCGTCCGATGACTGACCGTCCGGGGCTGGATTTCAGCTTCTCAGGTTTGAAAACCTTCGCTGCGAATACCATTCGTAATAACGAAAATGACGATCAGACCCGCGCTGATATCGCCCGAGCGTTTGAAGATGCGGTGGTTGATACGCTGATGATCAAGTGCAAACGCGCGCTGGATCAAACCGGTTTTAAACGTCTGGTGATGGCGGGAGGCGTGAGTGCGAACCGTACGCTGCGCGCAAAGCTGGCTGAGATGATGCAAAAACGTCGTGGCGAAGTGTTTTACGCGCGTCCGGAATTTTGTACCGATAACGGGGCGATGATCGCCTACGCGGGCATGGTGCGCTTTAAAGCGGGTGCAACGGCGGATCTTGGCGTGACCGTGCGTCCACGCTGGCCGCTGGCGGAATTACCGGCAGCATAAGCTCACAATATCGTAGGCCCGGTAAGCGTAGCGCCACCGGGCAATACGCTACATCCGCAACATTCCTTTCTCTTCCAGAAACGCGATAATTTTTTCCAGGCCTTCTCCAGATTTTAAATTACTAAACGTCCATGGACGCTCGCCGCGCATGCGCAAGGTATCGCGCTCCATCACCTCCAGCGATGCGCCGACGTAAGGGGCAAGATCGGTTTTATTGATCACCAGAAAATCGGATTTGGTGATCCCCGGACCGCCTTTACGCGGGATCTTCTCGCCTTCGGCAACATCGATCACATAGATCGTCAGATCCGCGAGTTCCGGGCTGAAGGTGGCGCTCAGGTTATCGCCGCCGCTTTCCACAAAAATCAGATCCAGATTGCCGAATTTCTCGCTCAGCGCTTCTACGGCGGCCAGATTCATCGACGCATCTTCGCGGATGGCGGTATGTGGGCAGCCACCGGTTTCCACGCCGACGATCCTCTCTGGCTCCAGTGCGCCCGCCTCGGTGAGAATGCGCTGATCTTCTTTGGTGTAGATATCATTGGTCACTACCGCCAATTGATAGCTGCTGCGCATGGCTTTGCATAACGCTTCCAGCAGCGCCGTTTTGCCCGAGCCAACCGGGCCACCAACGCCCACACGCAAGGGATGTTTGTAGTTACTCATTTTTTCTCCTCAGGAGCGGAATAATCGGGAATATTGGGTTTCATGCCGGGCAGAGGCGATAGCGGCCAATGGCGTTGCGGAGCCGAGGCTGATGTCAGGCGTCGCCAGCGCCTGTGCCAGGCCCTGCGCATAGCGATCGCAGAGCGCAATAATCAAACGCTGGGCCGCCTGTTGTCCAAAAGGAACCAGCTTGACGCCAGCCATGACAGCGCTCTCAATCCAGCTGTAGCCGAGGCTTAACGCCAGCTCCGTCAGCGGAATTTTCCAGCGCACGCCCAGCCAGGCCATGCCGCAGAGTTGGCTGTCGACAAAGAGGGTGCGCCATTCTCGCGAGCAATCCGACTCCCAGTCGGTGACCAGCCGCGTAAACGCCGCACCCCGACTGCGTTCTTCATCCCGCAGTTCGCGGGTTTCGCGACAGGCCAGCAGGTAAGCGCTCCAGCGGCGTGCTGCGTCGAGATCGTCCTGCTCGCAGGCGCGATACAGTCTCGCCAGCAGCGGTAGGTCAACGGTAAAAAAGTTCTGCTCCATCTGCTGGATTTGCCAGGCAGAGAAGTCATCGACGCTTTTCACCCAGCCGATTTCCACCGCCCACTCCAGACCCTGGGACCAGGTAAATGACCCTACCGGGAGCGCGCTGCTGGCGAGCTGCATCAGACGTAGCTGTTGGCTGTTATGCATCAGTGCGCATGGCCGTGGTGATGCCCGTGTGATTCACTGGCATAAGCGCCTGCTTCAGGTTCAAACGGCAACTGGGCGAACGTCACCTCAAGGTTGAACTGGCGCAGCATGTCGTCCAGCACATGATCGTGGTGGTAGCGCAGTTCGTCCGGCAGGATTTGCAGTGGAACGTGACGATTGCCGAGGTGATAACAGGCTTTGGCGAGCAGGAAAGGATCGGCGCAGCGCACCACGGAAACCGACTCCGGTGCGGCGATCACTTCGATCACTTCGCTGCCATCTTCGGTACTTAGCAGATCGCCACCGCGCAGCAGCAAACCACGCGGTAGCATTAGCCCGGCTTCGCGACCGTCGTTCAGTGCTACTCTGGCGCGACTTTTTACCCGGACATCAATGGGCAGCGTGACGCTTGCAGTAACGCGGTGAGCGTGGTCAAGGCGTTGGGTCAGATAGATCATCGTCACTCCTCAAAACAGAAAATAGCGTTGCGCCATCGGCAAAATATCTGCCGGTTCGCTGGTGATAAGTTCGCCATCAATACGCACCTCGTAAGTCTGAGCATCGACGGTGATATTGGGTTGCAGGCCGTTGTGGATCATGTCGACCTTTTTCACCGTCCGACAGCCTTTGACGACGGCGATAGCGCTTTGCAGATTGAGCTGCTGCGGGATGTTTTGCGCGTCAGCGGCCTGCGAAATAAAGGTCAGCCGGGTGTGGTGTCGCGCCGCGCCAAGCGCGCCGAACATCATGCGGTAATGCACCGGCTGCGGGGTGGGGATCGAGGCGTTGATATCGCCCATTGGCGCGCAGGCAATCATCCCGCCCTTGACGATCGTCGCCGGTTTTACGCCAAAAAAGGCGGGCGACCACAGCACCAGATCGGCCAGTTTGCCTGGCTCAACGGAACCGACTTCATGGGCGATACCGTGGGTTAATGCCGGGTTGATGGTGTATTTGGCGACGTAGCGTTTAACGCGCAGGTTGTCGTTGTCACTGGTTTCTTCTGCCAACGGGCCACGCTGAACCTTCATGCGGTGCGCCACCTGCCAGGTACGCAGGATCACTTCGCCCACGCGCCCCATCGCCTGTGAGTCGGACGAGGTCAGGGAAAACGCGCCAATGTCATGCAGAACATCTTCTGCTGCGATTGTTTCCCGGCGAATGCGGGATTCGGCAAAGGCCACGTCTTCGGCGATATCCGGATCGAGGTGGTGGCAAACCATCAGCATGTCGAGATGCTCGTCGATAGTGTTGACGGTATAGGGCAGCGTCGGGTTAGTGGAGGAGGGCAGAATATTCGGATGCGCGCAGGCGGTGATGATATCCGGCGCATGGCCGCCGCCCGCGCCTTCAGTGTGAAAAGTATGAATGGTGCGATCGCCAATCGCCGCCAGCGTATCTTCAACGAAACCGGACTCGTTGAGCGTATCGCTATGCAGCGCGACCTGGATGTCCATCTCGTCGGCTACGGTCAGCGCGCAGTCGATAGCGGCAGGCGTGGCGCCCCAGTCTTCATGGATTTTCAGGCCAATTGCGCCCGCGCTGATTTGCTCGCGTAGGGCGTCTGGATTTGAGCCATTGCCTTTGCCCAGCAAACCAATGTTAACCGGCAACGCATCTGCCGCCTGCAGCATGCGCGCGATATACCACGGGCCCGGTGTGCAGGTGGTGGCGTGAGTGCCTGCGGCCGGACCGGTGCCGCCGCCGATCATCGTCGTCACGCCGGAAACCAGCGCCTCCTGCGCCTGCTGTGGGCAGATCCAGTGAATATGCGTATCCACGCCGCCCGCGGTGACGATCTTACCTTCTCCAGCGATGACTTCAGTTCCTACGCCTATCGGGATCGTGACGTTGGGTTGAATATCGGGATTACCTGCTTTGCCGATGGCGAAGATCCTGCCGTTTTTGATGCCGATATCCGCTTTCACGATCCCCCAGTGATCGACGATCAGCGCGTTGGTTATCACCAGATCCACGCATGCATCGGCGCGCATTTGTCCCTGGCCCATGCCGTCGCGGATCACTTTTCCGCCGCCGAATTTGACCTCTTCGCCGTAGGTGGTGAAGTCTTGTTCCACCTCGATCCACAGGTCGGTATCCGCCAGGCGCACTTTATCGCCGGTGGTTGGGCCAAACATGTCGGCGTACGCCTGCCGGGAAATGTCACTCATTATCTGCCTCCAGTGCGCCCATCACTTCGCTGCGAAAACCCACGATCCTTTGTGCACCAGCAACGCGCACCAGTTCGACTTCGCGTTTTTGTCCCGGCTCAAAACGCACCGCTGTGCCCGCAGCAATGTTCAGACGAAAACCGCGTGCAGCCAGCCTGTCAAAGCGCAGCGCCGGGTTCACTTCGTAAAAGTGATAGTGCGATCCCACCTGGATGGGTCTGTCGCCATGATTTTCCACCACGATCGTGCAGATCTCCCGCCCTTGATTAAGCGCAATATTGCCTTTTGCGATCTGATATTCACCTGGGATCATTGCTGCTCCTTAGACGATCGGATTGTGGACGGTGACCAGCTTCGATCCGTCCGGAAATGTGGCTTCAACCTGAATATCCGGGATCATCTCCGGTACGCCTTCCATCACCTGATCTCGGCGCAGGACGTGACGCCCGTCTTCCATCAGCGCGGCCACGGTTTGCCCGTCGCGCGCCCCTTCCATGATGAAAGCGCTAATCAGCGCCACCGATTCCGGGTAGTTCAGCTTCAGCCCGCGGGCCAGGCGACGTTCCGCCACCAGCGCGGCGGTAAATAGCAACAGCTTGTCTTTTTCTCTGGGAGTCAGTTCCATTAGGGTTCTCTTAGGTTTGCCAGATTCGCGGGAGTACGGGCGCTTTGTGTGTCAGCAGCGGGCGCAGAAATTGCCAGATGTCGCGCATAACGCGCTGGACAACCAGGTTGTCGCTAGCAAGAAAACGGATTGTCAGCAGCGAATCGTTAAGCGTTGCCCCGGCGTAATCGCCAAGCGCCGTAAGCCGCTCCCGCGTGCCCTCGAGCATATGTTCGCTGGCCGGATAACACAGCAACGTGCCGACCCAGGGATGATGTGCGACGCCGCTCAGATTCCCCTCCTGCAACTGCAAGCGTTCTATCAGCAGTGGCTGCCCATCTCGCCATACTTCCTGGCGGTTTTGCAGCGTGCCGTAACTGAAGGTCTCCTGCATAACCGGTCGGCCAAGACACAGCAGATCCCAGGCCAGCAGGCGGCTTGCGGATGTCAGATGAAAGACGGTCTGAATAGCGGCGTTGGCGCCGGGAAAGATAATCGTATCCTGCGGCAGCCACTCCAGCGTCGCGTGAGGAGTGAGGGTAAAATGCTGGCGCAGTAATGCCTGCGGTCCACGGCTGCGGTAAAACTTTCCCGCGCCAGGCTGGGTGATTAACGCGTGGCTGTTTTCGTCGAGCGTTACGGCGATATGGAGCTCATCCCCGCCGACGATCCCCGCCGGTGGATGAAGCAAATAGAGATGGCAAACGTCCTCTTCCGGGTAAAACGGGCGTTGAACCGTCAATGGACCATGATGACGCGCCGAGGCGAGCACCGTTTTGTGCCCGGTGCAGGTAAAATGCAGATCCAGTTCGGCCTGCCAGCCCCGTGTGAGTGTCTCGTGCGCAACCGTGTCCAGAGCGTTTCCCCTATCAGCATGAGGGTGTTTGCATACAAAAAAGTATGCCTCAGCGCGTCGGGAAATCGATCATATGAGAAGCTTATGGATAAAGGGGCGACAATACGCCGCCCCACCAGGGTTTTACAGTAAAACGAGGGGCATCCAGACCAGACCGGTAATCACCAGTAGCACGAGGAAAATCAGGCCAAAAATAGCACCGAGTCGCCAGTAATCCACCGTTGGTAAATAGCCGCTGCCGTAGTAGATAGGGCTAGGGCCGGTGGCGTACGGGGTTAGAATGCTGCCCAGACCAATGGCGGCGCCGACCATCAGGCAGAAGACCGGTAGCGGGATTTCCGGCATTGCCAGCGCGGCGGCAATCATCATCGGTGCGAGGGCGGAGGTATAGGCTGTGGCGCTGGCAAAGAAGTAACGCAGCAGATAGAACACCACGATCAGCGCTACCATCACCATCATCGGCGAATAGCCACTCAGCCCGTTTGCCAGCAGCTTGCCGAACCAGGTAATAAAACCGGTGTTATTGAGCCCGGTGGCCAGCGTGATCAGCGAGGCCAGCCAGAAAAAGACGTTCCATGCGGCTTTATTGCTGACGATGTCATCCCAGCTAATGATGCGCAGTACCAGCATCAACGCCACCACGCTGTATCCAACCATCGCGGCGTCAATATAATCGCCGCCGAAGATCCACAGCACCAGCGCGCCGACCATCAGCACCAGCATCTTTTTCTCGCGAGCGCAGAGCGGTCCCATCGCTTTTAGTTCAGTATCCGCCCAGCGTGGAACCTGATCGCCGGATTTCAGCTCCGGCGGATATAACACGTACGCCAGCCACGGCACGATCAGCACCAGTAAAATGCTCAGCGGCAGCATGCCTAAGAACCAGTCACCCCAGCTCAGCGCGGTGTGGGATGCGCCTTTCATCAGACCGATCAACAGCAGGTTCGGCGCCATTGCCGTTAAGAAAATGGCGCTGGTAACGCAGTCAGCGACAATGCCCATCCACATGATGTACGAGCCAATAGAGCGTGAACTGGCGCTATTGGGCTGTGAGTTATACAGCGGCGGCAGGTTGCGGATAATCGGGTAGATTATTCCGGCCCCACGGGCGGAGTTGGAAGGTGTGACGGGAGCGAGGATAAGTTCGGAGAACATCACCGCATAGCCGAGAAACAGCGTCCTATGCCCCATCTTTTTCACCAGCATCAGCGCGATTCGCCGACCGAGTCCGGTTTTCTCATAGCCAGTACCAAACATAAAGGCCGCGAAGATCAGCCAGATGACCGAGTTTGAAAAGCCAGATACCGCCCACGACAGCGATTTGGCGGTAAATTTAAAACCGTCCTGCGCGAGTTGCTCCGGGCTGAACAGCAGCCACGGTGAAAGGACGGCGATGATCGAAATGCCAATCATCGCCACTACCGCGCCCGGTACAGGTTCCAGAATAAGCCCGACAATCACACCGGTAAAGACGGCAAAATAGAGCCAGGTGTGGCTCTCAAGACCGGTGGGGACGGGTAGAACAGCAATAATGGCGATGACCACCAGCGGAGCCAGGTATCGCCACCAACCAGCTAAAGGTGCCATTGTTGTATCCCTACGAAAGGGGAGAGGCGTAGCGCCTCTCCGGGAGGGTTATTTGATGTAATGCACGTGCTCGCAGATTTCATCGACGATAGGGTCGCGACGTTCAGCGAACAGCTTTTTGTTTTCAGCGATCAGGTTATTGCCGTGGGTATCGATGGAAACGATCAGCGGGCCGAACTCTTTTACCCGACACACCCACAGGGACTCCGGCATGCCGAGTTCCGTCCAGTGCACCTCTTCGATCTCCTCAACCTGGGTTGCCGCCACGACTGCGCAGCCTGCCGGGAAGATGACGTGCAGCGCTTTAAACTGCTTGCAGCCTTCTTCCGTCAGCGGTCCCATGCCGCCCTTGCCGACCACCAGTTTGACGCCAGTCTGTTCGATAAAGTCTTTCTCAAACGCTTCCATACGCATGCTGGTGGTTGGGCCGACAGAAACCATTTCCCATTTTTCACCGTTCTTACGTACGATCGGGCCCGCGTGGAAAATGGCTTTGCCGTTCAGGTCATAAGGAATCGGGCGCTTCAGTTCGATCAGGCGGCGGTGGCAAACGTCACGGCAGGTCACCAGCGTACCGGTCAGGTAAATGACATCGCCAACGCGAATGTCTGCCAGATCTTCGGCTTTGATCGGGGTTGTGAGGATCTTTTTCATAACGCGCTCCGGGTGTGAGACAGGTTTTCGAAGGAGAGGTCAGCATGAACCAATAGCGTGCCGCGACGGTGGGCCCAGCAGCCGGTAGAGACGGCAACGCCGATAGTCGACGGGTGGCGCGCGGCGGATTCGATATGCACGCCCATCACCGAGCTATTACCGGTCAATCCTTGCGGACCAATGCCCAGACGGTTAAGTCCTTCTTCCAGACGCAGTTCCAGTTCGGCCGCTTTCGGATTCGGATGACGTGAGCCGATAGGGCGCAGCACCGCTTTACGAGAAAGAACGGCTGCGGTTTCTACGGAGGTGGCAATACCTACGCCCACCAGCACTGGCGGACAGGCGTTGACTGCCAGCGTGGAGATATTTTCAAAAACAAATTTCACCACGCCTTCGTAGCCCTCAGAAGGCATTAACACTTTCGAGCGTCCCGGTAGCGTACAGCCGCCGCCTGCCATGTAGACTTCGATTTCCGCGTCATCGTTATCGGGGATGATGTCCCAGGTGACCCACGGCACACCGGTACCTGTATTTTTGCCGGTATTCACTTCGTCAAAAATCTCGACCGCGTTATGGCGCAGCGGCGCTTTTACCGTGGCGTCTTCAACGGCCTGCTTCAGAATGCTTTGCAGTTCGCCGAGGAGCGGAAAACGGGAACCGACCTTCACGAAGAACATAATCTCGCCGGTGTCCTGACAGGCTGGGCGGTTCAGGTCGATAGCTTTCTGCATGTTGTCAAACATGGTGTGGTAGATGATTTTACCCATCGGCGAGGTTTCGCCTTCACGCAGCTGTTTTAATTTATCCACGACGTCATCGGGCATGCGGGTAGAAATCATGGCGGTAAAATCAGCGACAATGTTCGTCAGCGTATTTATCGCATTTTGGTTATTTTGATTGCTCATCTTGTTAACTCCAGTTCTTTTATTTATCTGGAAATAAATTCTCCGCCACAAACTACCACTAAAAATGTGGGTTAATATTATTTGCCACTGTGAATATCTAATTAACAGTTCGTGAATGATGTCCGGATAAGGCAATAAAAATTGCGCAAAGGCAGGGTTTAAGACGCATGAGAGAATTACACTGTGGTGAACAACATTACGGATAGACCGATCATGCTGAACACGTATCCCCTGGCGAAAGACCTGCAGGTGTTGGTTGAAATTGTGCATAGTGGTAGCTTCAGCGCCGCCGCCGCGACGCTGGGGCAAACGCCGGCGTTTGTGACGAAACGCATTCAGATCCTAGAGTCCGCGCTGGGGACGACGCTGCTAAGCCGCTCTGCGCGTGGTGTAGCGCTCACGGAGAGTGGTCAACGTTGCTATGAACATGCGCAGGCGATCCTCGCGGGCTATCAGCATCTGGTCGATGACGTCACGCAACTCAAAACGCGCCCGGCAGGGATGATTCGTATCGGCTGTAGTTTTGGCTTTGGGCGCAGTTATATTGCACCGGCAATTACCGAATTGATGCATAGCTACCCTGAATTACAGGTGCATTTTGAGCTTTACGATCGGCAAATTGATTTGGCACAGGATAATATCGATTTAGATATTCGTATTAATGACGAGATACCGGATTATTATATTGCGCATTTGTTAACGAAAAACAAAAGAATATTGTGTGCGGCCCCACCGTATTTACAAAAATACGGTGAACCGATGACGTTACAGGAATTAAGTCGTCATGATTGTCTGGTCACCAAAGAACGCGATATGACTCACGGGGTGTGGGAACTGGACAATGGTCAGGAGAAAAAGTCGGTCAAGGTGGCGGGACATCTTTCCTCTAACAGCGGTGAGATTGTGTTGCAGTGGGCGCTACAGGGAAAAGGGATCATGCTGCGTTCTGAATGGGATGTGCAGCCGTTTCTGGCCAGCGGTGAACTGGTGCGTGTGCTGCCGGACTATGCGCAGAGCGCTAATATCTGGGCGGTTTATCAGGAGCCGCTGTATCGCAGCGTGAAGCTGCGCGTGTGCGTGGAATTTCTGGCGACGTGGTGTCAGAACCGATTAGGCAAACCGGTGGAGGGGTATCACATCCCCCACGCCGGATAAGACGCCTTTGCGTCGCTATCCGACAATAAATTCACTCGGGGTCTCGTTCGCGTTTTTTCTTCAGTTTGGTCCAGATCTTCGGCTCCTGACGACGCCACAGACGCTGAATGTTGTCATGGTGACGTAGCAGAATTAAGCACGACAGCATGGACACCGGAAAAGTGAACTGGGGATTGAACCACCAGACGTAAAAAGGGGCGATCAACGCGCTGACGATAGCGCCCAACGACGAATAGCCGCTGAGTAAGACAGTCAGCAGCCAGGTTCCCGCCATTACACCCGTTAAGTCCCAACCAATTGGCGCAATCGCGCCAAAGGCGGTAGCAACGCCTTTCCCACCTTTAAAGCCGAAGAATACCGGCCAGATGTGTCCCAGACAGGCAGCGATTGCGATCAATCCCAGCCAGAAGGGGCTGACGCCTAGCGCATAGGCACCCCAGACGGGTAACATACCTTTCAGGACGTCGAAAATCAGTACCGCGACGGCGGCTCCCTTGCCACCGATGCGCAGCACGTTTGTCGCGCCCGGATTCCCAGAGCCGCTGTCGCGCGGGTCCGGCAATCCAGCAAGGCGGCATACCAGAATAGCACTGGAAATTGAGCCACAGAGGTACGCGAAGATAATCATTCCAGGCGCGATTGCACTCATAAGCTGTTCCGTTTTGAAAATGTCGTGTAAAACGCTACTTCTGTGGATAATACGCATATTTCGCCGGAAGTGGTATCCGGGTTAGCCAAAAAGCAGGCAGGTCGTGATGGATATTGTATTTATAGAGCAACTTTCTGTAATCACCACTATTGGTGTTTACGACTGGGAACAAACGATCGAACAACGGTTGGTGTTCGATATCGAAATGGCATGGGATAACCGCAAATCGGCTAAAAGCGATGATGTGGCTGATTGCCTGAGCTATGCTGATATTGCTCAAACGGTTGTTAATCATGTGGAAGGTGGGCGCTTTGCGCTGGTAGAACGGGTTGCGGAAGAGGTGGCAGATCTCCTGCTTAGCCGCTTTAATTCTCCCTGGGTACGGATCAAACTCAGTAAACCTGGCGCGGTAGCCCGTGCGGCGAACGTCGGGGTTATCATTGAGCGTGGCAATAATCTGAAAGAAAATAATTAATTTAATAATTTCTAAAACAAACGGGTATAAAAGGGTCCTTTCGTCGGCTCTTTTTTGCCGTGGTTTCTCTATCTAGGGGTTTATTAATGAGTGATATGCACTCGCTGCTGGTGGCGGCAATTTTGGGTGTGGTCGAAGGATTGACGGAATTTTTACCCGTTTCCAGTACTGGCCATATGATTATTGTTGGCCACCTGTTGGGTTTTGAGGGTGACACTGCAAAAACATTCGAAGTGGTTATCCAGTTAGGTTCTATCCTGGCCGTTGTGGTGATGTTCTGGCGACGTCTGTTTGGCCTGATCGGCATTCACTTCGGCAAGGCTCCGCATGAAGGCACTGGCAAAGGTCGACTGACGCTGGGACATATCCTGTTGGGGATGATTCCAGCCGTGGTACTGGGGCTAATCTTCCACGACACCATCAAATCGCTGTTTAACCCGATCAACGTGATGTATGCGCTGGTGGTGGGGGGGGTACTGCTGATTGCCGCAGAATGCCTGAAGCCGAAGGAGCCGCGTGCGCCGGGGCTGGATGATATGACCTATCGCCAGGCGTTTATGATTGGCTGTTTCCAGTGTCTGGCGCTGTGGCCGGGTTTTTCTCGCTCCGGGGCGACGATTTCTGGCGGCATGCTGGTGGGTGTGAGTCGTTACGCGGCCTCTGAATTCTCCTTCCTGCTGGCCGTACCGATGATGATGGGCGCGACGGCGCTGGATCTCTACAAGAGCTGGTCTTTCCTCAGCGCATCAGATATCCCGATGTTTGCAGTCGGATTTGTGACGGCGTTTATCGTGGCGCTGGTGGCGATCAAAACCTTCCTGCAACTGATTAAACGCATCTCGTTCATTCCGTTTGCGATTTACCGCTTTATTGTGGCGGCTGCCGTTTACGTCGTGTTCTTCTGATGTCTTACCGTGGTGCCGGATGGCGGCGTTCTGCCTTATCCGGCCTACGGGTTATATCCGTTTCGAACCTGTAGATCGGATAAGTACAGCGCATCCGGCAACGCAGTGTCTACGCTTTCGGGCAACGCTGCTCCTTCCAACTGGCTACCGCCGCGATGCGACGTCGGGTCAGTTCTTCACGAATTGCCTGACCTTTGAATCCAGCTTCAACCACGTCTTTCGTTGGCACCGCCTGCGCAACCTGCCAGGCTTCGCGCAACAGTCTGCCTTGCGGATAATCTGCCGCTTCAAAACCGGTTCGCCCACGCACATCAGCCTCGCTGGTGAGGGCGATTTGCTCCACGCGCTGCGGTTTGCGCCAGGCATCGATGGAATCAAACAGCTTAACGATAGTTTTCGGCTGCAGGATCGGGAAGGTATGAATGAGGTCGTGGAACTCGGAAACCAGTTTGGCTAAATCACGGATGTCATTCGGCACGCGCAGGCGCTGGCACAGTTGTTCGACAAGCTTAACACCTGCCGGACCGTGGCCATGATGGCGCGGCCACAGCGCTTTAGGCGTCAATGCCTTGCCAAGATCGTGGCACAGCGTAGCAAAACGCACGTCGACTTCCGGACTTAACATGGCTGCCATCGACAGCGTCATCAGCGTGTGAATGCCGGTGTCGATTTCCGGATGCCACTGTGCGGGGGCTGGAACGCCAAACAAAGCATCCACTTCCGGAAACAGGACGCGCAGTGCGTCGCAGTCGCGCAGGACCTGGAAAAATACCTGTGGGTTACGGGTGGTTAATGCGCCTTCGGTTTCTTTCCACACCCGCTCTGGTGTCAGATGCTCCAGTTCACCAGCGGTGGTCATGTCACGCATCAGCGTCATGGTTTCGTCAGCAATACGAAAACCGAGGTGCGCATAGCGGGCAGCAAAGCGCGCCACGCGCAGCACGCGCAGCGGATCTTCGCTAAAGGCAGATGAAACATGGCGCAGCAGACGGTTTTCCAGATCGTCGCGTCCGTTATACGGGTCGATAATCTCCCCGTCGTCATCGCGGGCGATTGCGTTGATGGTCAGGTCACGACGCTGAAGATCGGCCTCCAGCGTGACATCTGCGGCGGCATAGCAGGTGAACCCGGTATACCCCGAGCCTGACTTACGTTCGGTACGCGCCAGCGCATACTCTTCGCGGGTTTGCGGATGCAGAAACACGGGAAAATCGCGGCCTACCTGCTGGTAGCCCGCGTCGAGCATCTCTTGCGGCGTGGCGCCAACAACAACCCAATCTTTATCTTTAATCGGTAGCCCTAATAACGCATCCCGAACAGCACCACCGACCAGATAAATCTTCACGCCACTTTCCTTTTGAAAACTATGATCCCTTAATCATATGTCAGTGTGGCGGAGAAGGCGATTCAGTTCATCCAGCGATCTTTGCGTTTACGGCTTGGGATCATGTGTGGCAGAACCAGGCCGAGCAGCAGACCAAGACCCAACACGCCGCCACCGTACATAAACCACTGCATGATGATGGTGCGCTGTTTGTCATCAAGCTGAAGGTTGGCTGCGCTGACCTTCTTTTGCGCCACGATAAGCTCGTTTTTCAGCTTCTGGTTTTCTTGTTTCAGCCCGTCGATCACGCTGTCGCTTTGCGCTACCTTTTGCTGCATATCAGCGGTGCGCTGATTCCACGTGGTATCGATATTATTGAGCTTATCGGTCAAGGTCTTAACCTGGTTTTCCAGGTCGGGAACGCGGGTACGCAGGCTCGGCGTACTGTTCAGCTCTTTCAGTGGGATCCAGGCGGTACGTCCGGTGCTGTCTTTCACCTGGCCGTAGTTAGTGTTGGCATCGGTCTGTAATAGCGTGACTTCCTCGCCGGCGTTAACCGTACCCACGAGGCGATAATTATCTCCCGGACCGCTGCGGACCCAGGTGTTCAGTTCGTCAGAGACATAGCGCTTTTCTTCGGCATGAGAGACTGCAGTGGCGCTAAGTGCGAGTAAAGTTAATCCAATCAGGCGTAATTTTGGCATCAGGCTGTCGTTATTGTCATAGAAAGTGGAACGATAGTAGTGGCATCAGTGTCTCTACGCAAAGCATTCGACATCAATCGGAATCATCTGTGTCCTTTTTGCCACCACTCGAAACTTTTACGCCCGTCAAATTGCTCGTTGCATGGCAATTTGGCGCAAAATACTATCTACTGACCATAAAGAACGAACTTAGTTCGCAGTCAGTTTTCTCAACTGTGACATAACCCATAAGTACAAGACCATGGCCCAGGAAATCGAATTAAAATTTATCGTCAATAATGACGCTGTAGATGCGCTACGTGAACGTCTGAATACGCTGGGGGGAGAACATCATGCGCCCAGCCAGTTGCTGAATATCTACTACGAAACACCGGATGCGTGGTTGCGTGGTCACGATATGGGGCTGCGTATTCGCGGTGAAAATGGTCATTACGAAATGACCATGAAAATTGCCGGACGCGTGACGGGCGGACTGCACCAGCGGCCAGAATATAACGTTGCGCTAAACGCGCCTGAGCTGGACCTCACCTTGTTCCCAACGGAAGTCTGGCCTGATGGCGAGCTGCCCGCTGAACTTGCTTCTCAAGTGCAGCCGTTGTTCAGCACCGATTTTTACCGTGAGAAATGGTTGGTTGATGTTGATGGCAGCCGGATTGAAATGGCCCTCGATCTGGGGGAGGTGAAAGCGGGCGAGTTTGCAGAACCTATCTGTGAGCTTGAACTTGAACTGCTAAGCGGCGATACCCGTGCGGTACTGAAGCTGGCAAACCAGCTGGTTTCGCAAACCGGTTTACGCCAGGGTAGCTTGAGCAAAGCAGCGCGCGGTTATCACCTTGCTCAGGGGAATGCGCCGCGCGAACTCAAACCGACACGCATTTTGAAAGTTCCGGCGAAAGCGAGTATTGAGCAGGGGCTGGAAGCGGCGCTGGAGCTGGCATTATCACAGTGGCAGTACCATGAAGAGCTGTGGGTGCGCGGCGTTAAAGGGGCGAAAGCCGAGGTGCTGGCGGCTATGGGCCTGGTGCGTCACATTCTGATGCTGTTTGGCGGTAATGTGCCGCGAAAAGCGAGCGCTCACTTACGTGATTTGTTGACCCAGTCGGAAGCGATCATTTCGTCGGACGTTTCTGCTGTATCGGCGGTTTACAGCACGCAAACGGCAATGGCCAAGCTGGCGCTGACCGAATGGCTGGTGACCAAAGGATGGCAGCCGTTCCTTGATGCGAAGGCGCAGGGAAAAATTGCCGACTCCTTTAAGCGTTTCTCGGATACCCATCTTTCACGCCATGCCGCTGAGCTGAAAACCGCTTTTGCGCAGCCGCTGGGCGATCAGTACGCCGATCAGCTTCCACGTTTGACGCGCAACATTGATAGCATGCTGATGCTGGCGGGATACTACGATGAAAATGTCGCATCAGAATGGATCGCCAACTGGCAGGGTTTGCGCCACGCCATTGCGGCCAACCAATATATTGAAATTGAACACTTCCGTAACGAGGCAATTGCACTGGAACCGTTCTGGCTGCACAGCGGAAAACGATAATCAGGGCCGAGGCCGGGATGCCTGATGGCGCTGCGCTTATCAGGCCTACGCGATGTGTGTAACTGTCATGTAGGCCGGATAAGGCGAAAAGACGCATCCGGCACCATTCAAAGGATAACCCGTAAATGAAGCAGCTCTCTTCACCGTTACAGCAGTACTGGCCGACCGTTGTTGAGCGGCTGCCAGCAGCAATATCTGAGTCCTCGCTTAGCGTTCAGGCGAAGTCAGTACTTACATTCAGCGATTTTGTCCGTGACAGCATTATTGCCCATCCCGAATGGCTGGCTGAGCTGGAAAGCGCTCCACCCCTAGCAGATGAATGGCAACACTATGCCGACTGGTTACAGCAAACATTGGCTGACGTTAGTGATGAAAACACGCTGATGCGTGAGTTACGCCTGTTTCGCCGACGTATCATGGTGCGTATCGCCTGGGCACAGACGCTGTCGCTGGTGACTGAAGAGAGTATTTTGCAGCAGCTAAGCCATCTGGCTGAAACGTTGATCGTCGCCGCGCGCGACTGGTTATACGCTGCCTGCTGTCGCGAATGGGGTACGCCCTGTAATCCTGAAGGTGTGGCGCAGCCGCTGCTGATTTTAGGCATGGGGAAACTGGGCGGCGGCGAGCTGAATTTTTCCTCCGATATCGACCTGATTTTTGCCTGGCCAGAGCACGGCAGCACACAGGGCGGGCGCCGCGAGCTGGATAACGCCCAGTTCTTTACCCGTATGGGCCAGCGGCTCATCAAGGTATTAGATCAGCCCACAATGGATGGGTTTGTCTATCGGGTGGATATGCGTTTACGCCCGTTTGGAGACAGCGGTCCGTTGGTACTGAGCTTCTCTGCGCTGGAGGATTATTACCAGGAGCAAGGGCGCGACTGGGAACGCTATGCGATGGTCAAAGCCCGCATTATGGGCGATGCCGACGGCACTTACGTCAGCGAGCTTCGTGCCATGCTGCGGCCTTTTGTTTTCCGTCGCTATATTGATTTCAGCGTGATCCAGTCGCTGCGTAACATGAAAGGGATGATTGCCCGAGAAGTGCGCCGCCGTGGCCTGAAAGACAACATCAAGCTGGGGGCGGGCGGTATTCGTGAAATCGAATTTATCGTACAGGTATTCCAGCTGATTCGCGGTGGGCGTGAACCATCGCTGCAATCCCGCTCGCTGTTACCGACGCTGAGTGCCATCAATGCGCTGCACCTGCTGTCTGATACCGATACGGAACAACTGCGAGCAGCCTATCTCTACTTACGCCGCCTGGAAAACCTGCTGCAAAGCATCAATGATGAACAGACCCAAACGCTGCCAGGCGATGAACTGAATCGCGCGCGGCTGGCGTGGGGGATGAACGTTGATGACTGGCAGCAATTAACTGATGTGCTGGCCAATCATATGGACAACGTACGCCGGGTATTTAACGAGCTGATTGGCGATGACGAAGCTGAAACCCAGGAAGAGTCGCTTTCAGAACAGTGGCGCGAACTGTGGCAGGACGCCTTACAGGAAGATGACACCACGCCGGTGCTGACGCATCTGGCGGATGACGATCGCCGACGCGTGCTGTCTCTGATTGCTGATTTCCGCAAAGAGCTGGATAAACGCACCATTGGCCCACGCGGACGCCAGGTGCTGGATCATTTAATGCCGCATCTGCTGAGCGATGTCTGTACGCGTGACGACGCCTCAGTCCCGCTATCGCGCATTACCCCTCTGCTGGTGGGGATTGTTACCCGTACGACCTATCTGGAACTGCTGAGCGAATTCCCCGGGGCGCTGAAGCATCTGATTTCGCTCTGTGCGGCCTCGCCGATGGTCGCCAGCCAGCTGGCGCGGTATCCGCTGTTGCTCGATGAACTGCTGGATCCGAACACCCTGTATCAACCCACCGCGACGGACGCCTACCGTGATGAGCTGCGCCAGTATTTGCTGCGCGTGCCGGAAGATGACGAAGAGCAGCAACTTGAGGCTCTGCGCCAGTTTAAGCAAACGCAGCTACTGCGTATTGCTGCGGCTGATATCGCCGGTACGCTGCCGGTGATGAAGGTGAGCGATCATTTAACCTGGCTGGCGGAAGCTATTATTGATGCGGTAGTCCAGCAGGCGTGGACGCAGATGGTCGCGCGCTACGGTCAACCCACTCATCTTAGCGAACGCGAGGGGCGTGGTTTTGCCGTCGTCGGCTATGGCAAACTGGGCGGTTGGGAGTTGGGTTACAGCTCGGATCTCGATTTGATCTTCCTGCATGACTGTCCGATGGACGTGATGACGGACGGTGAGCGTGAGATTGACGGGCGACAGTTCTATCTGCGTCTGGCGCAGCGCATTATGCACCTCTTCAGTACCCGTACTTCGTCCGGTATTTTGTACGAAGTGGATGCGCGTTTGCGTCCGTCAGGGGCGGCGGGGATGCTGGTGACATCAGCTGATGCTTTCGCCGATTATCAGCGTAACGAAGCCTGGACATGGGAGCATCAGGCGCTGGTGCGTGCTCGCGTAGTGTACGGCGACCCGCAGTTAACCTCTCAGTTTGATGCGATTCGTCGCGATATCATGACCCTCGTCCGCGATGGGAAAACCTTGCAGACCGAGGTGCGCGAAATGCGTGAGAAAATGCGTGCCCATTTGGGCAATAAGCATCGCGATCGTTTTGATATCAAAGCGGATGAAGGCGGCATCACAGACATTGAGTTTATTACGCAGTATCTGGTGCTGCGCTATGCGCATGAAAAACCGAAGCTGACGCGCTGGTCGGATAACGTGCGCATTCTGGAATTACTGGCGCAAAACGACATTATGGACGAGCAGGAAGCGCTGGCGCTTACCCGTGCTTATACGACGTTGCGTGATGAACTTCATCATCTTGCGTTGCAGGAACTTCCGGGCCATGTGGCGCTGGAGCACTTTGACGCTGAACGTACGCTGGTGCGTGACAGCTGGCAGAAGTGGCTGGTTGCCGAGTGAAGTGTGCTATTATCGCGCGCAAATTTTAAGACCCTCAGAGAATCTCTCAGGAGACAGGAATGAAAGTAACGCTGCCAGAGTTTGAACGTGCAGGAGTCATGGTTGTCGGTGATGTGATGCTGGATCGCTACTGGTACGGTCCTACCAGCCGTATTTCACCTGAAGCGCCGGTTCCGGTGGTGAAGGTCGATACCATCGAAGAACGTCCCGGTGGCGCAGCAAACGTGGCGATGAACATTGCCTCTCTGGGAGCGAATTCGCGTCTGGTGGGCCTGACCGGTATTGACGACGCGGCGCGTGCGCTGAGCAAAACGCTGGCGGATGTGAACGTAAAATGCGATTTCGTTTCCGTGCCGACCCATCCGACGATCACCAAACTGCGCGTGCTTTCCCGCAACCAGCAGCTGATTCGCCTGGATTTCGAAGAAGGTTTTGAAGGCGTGGATCCGCAGCCTCTGCACGAGCGTATTAATCAGGCGCTGGGTTCTATCGGCGCTCTGGTGCTCTCCGACTACGCCAAAGGTGCATTGGCAAGCGTGCAGCAGATGATTGCTCTGGCGCGTAAGGCTGGGGTGCCGGTGCTTATCGATCCGAAAGGAACCGATTTTGAACGCTACCGTGGCGCAACGCTGCTGACGCCGAACCTGTCTGAGTTTGAAGCGGTGGCGGGCAAGTGCAAAAGCGAAGATGAACTGGTTGAACGCGGCATGAAAGTGATTGCTGATTTCGACCTTTCCGCACTGCTGATCACGCGCTCCGAACAGGGGATGACGCTGCTGCAGCCGGGAAAATCGCCGCTGCATATGCCGACCCAGGCGCAGGAAGTGTATGACGTGACCGGTGCGGGCGATACCGTTATCGGCGTGCTGGCGGCGACGCTGGCGGCGGGTAACTCACTGGAAGAGGCGTGCTATTTTGCTAACGCCGCAGCCGGTGTTGTCGTCGGTAAGCTGGGGACCTCTACCGTTTCTCCGATTGAACTGGAAAACGCCGTGCGCGGTCGGGCCGATACTGGCTTTGGCGTGATGAGCGAATCTGAGCTGAAACAGGCCGTTGCCAGCGCCCGCAAGCGCGGCGAGAAAGTGGTAATGACCAACGGCGTGTTCGACATCCTGCATGCGGGCCACGTTTCCTATCTGGCGAATGCGCGCAAGCTGGGCGATCGCCTGATCGTGGCGGTAAACAGCGATGCTTCGACCAAACGTCTGAAAGGCGAAACGCGTCCAGTCAACCCGCTGGAACAGCGTATGATCGTGCTGGGCGCGCTGGAATCCGTCGACTGGGTGGTCTCTTTTGAAGAAGATACGCCGCAGCGTCTGATTGCTGGCATTCTGCCGGATCTGCTGGTCAAAGGCGGCGACTATAAGCCGGAGCAGATTGCGGGTAGTGAAGAGGTGTGGGCGAACGGCGGTGAAGTGCTGGTGCTGAACTTCGAAGATGGCTGCTCCACGACAAATATCATTAAGAAGATCCAGAAAGACAGCGATAAATAACACCTGAAAAGTTTGCCGGATGGCGGTGTGAACACCTTATCCGGCCTACGTGACGTAACGTTTGTAGGCCGGATAAGACGCTTTCGCGTCGCCATCCGGCTTTTTTTCGCTTTATTCTTCAGCCGCAGTGCCTCTTTCCCTGATATACCCGCCATATTTCATGCCCTCTTAGATTTCATAGGAAACTGTGAACCCGCGCAGTAGTTTTGCGCACAATATGTACAGAATAACTTCGTATCCGGGGAAATACTGAAATTAGAAAAAGCATATGGCCTTAGCAGATATTCAATAACTGGAGGGTATGCTCATGAACAGCAATATGTATTCACTAAACAATTTCGATTTCCTGGCCCGTAGTTTTGCCAGGATGCAGGCTGAGGGCCATCCCATTGATATCCAGGCGATAACCGGGAATATGGATGAAGAACATCGTAGCTGGTTTTGCAAACGCTATGCGCTGTACTGCCAGCAGGCGACGGAAGCCAGGAAGCTAGAACTGGAACACTAACAGAAAAACGGGCCTTGCGGCCCGTTGTCGTTTTTACTCTTGCGGATCAACTGACGGGATCGCGGGGGCAGGCTTAACGTCTGCCGTTTTATCACGTGATTCAAGCTCAGTCAGACGTTGCTCAAGCAGCGCCAGCTTTTCACGCGTGCGCAATAAAACCTGAGTCTGTACATCGAATTCTTCGCGGCTTACCAGATCCAGACGGGTCAGCTGTGACTGCAGCGTTTGACGAATTTTCTTCTCTACGTCTTCGCCAAACTCGCGGATCCCTTTCGGCATCGACTCGTGAACCTGACGAGCAATCTGCTCAATTTTTTTCGGGTCAATCATTGTGGTTTCCCTGAACTGGTACGTGTTGCTGCCTATTGTAGTGCGAACTGGCACAGGCATAAACCAGAATTGTGTGAAGCTAAGACGAGTAAAGGCGTTGATGAAGGTAATCAATAGCGTTATAGTTAACCCGCTTATTCTCAGGGCGGGGCGAAATTCCCCACCGGCGGTAAATCAACTGATGTTGAAAGCCCGCGAGCGCTTTTTGTTACGGCAAAAAGGTCAGCAGATCCGGTGTAATTCCGGGGCCGACGGTTAGAGTCCGGATGGGAGAGAGTAACGATCCAGTCGGGCATGGACCCGCTCACGTTATTTTTTTGCCGCTTAGACGGTACTCCTAAGACTGCCCTGATTCTGGTAACCATAATTTTAGTGAGGTTTTTTTACCATGAATCAGACGCTACTTTCCTCTTTTGGTACGCCTTTCGAACGTGTTGAACATGCGCTGTCTGCGCTGCGTGAAGGACGCGGTGTAATGGTGCTTGACGACGAAGACCGTGAAAACGAAGGCGATATGATTTTCCCGGCAGAAACCATGACCGTAGAACAGATGGCGCTGACCATCCGTCACGGTAGCGGTATTGTTTGCCTGTGCATCACTGAAGACCGACGCAAACAGCTCGATCTGCCAATGATGGTGGAAAATAACACCAGCGCTTACGGTACCGGTTTTACCGTGACTATTGAAGCCGCAGAAGGCGTAACCACCGGCGTTTCCGCAGCAGACCGTGTTACAACGGTGCGTGCGGCAATTAAGGATGGCGCAAAACCTTCCGATCTTAACCGTCCGGGGCACGTTTTCCCGCTGCGTGCTCAGGCAGGCGGCGTGTTGACCCGCGGTGGTCATACTGAAGCAACTATCGACCTGATGACGCTGGCAGGGTTTAAACCAGCCGGTGTGCTGTGCGAACTGACCAATGATGACGGCACCATGGCCCGTGCGCCAGAGTGCATCGAATTTGCCGGTAAGCATAATATGGCTGTAGTGACTATCGAAGACCTGGTGGCCTACCGTCAGGCGCATGAGCGCAAAGCCAGCTAATTGCTGACTACCGCGACAACCGTGGTAGGGATAAAAAAACCGAAGTCAGTTTTCTGACTTCGGTTTTTTGTTATTGCAACCTGGCTATTTTTTTCTGGCCAGTTTAAGTGCCCAGGCTCCGCTCATTACCAGCAACAGCACTAAACACAAACCAAAAGCGAGCAGGCAGGCCTGCGCCATATTCATAAAATGCCATGGCGGGAGCAGATACCAGCCTTCGGACTGCTGGTACAGATCGACAAACCACTTTTGCATACTGCTAAGCGCCACGCCATCAGGAACGACAGGTGCGTCATAGCCGCAATCTCCAGTGGGCTTAAACCATTCTGGAGCCCAGTTTGCCAGCGGCAAATTGAAAGGGAATGTCGGATCGGTGGAACATCCCTGTACGCCAAAGAGCGAATCCGGGTCCGGGTTATGTACCGCATAATGAATGCCATTAAGTTTGATAGAGAACTTAATGCCCATAATGCTGCCATAAAATGCCGCAATGCAGCCGACCAGTTTTAGAATGAGGTTTTTAGGGTTTATTGCCGCGATCAGTCCACCGAAAACCATCACAAACATGGCAAAGCGGATGTATACACATTGTTCGCAAGGGGCCATGTAGAGATAGATTTGGAAGAACGAGTGCGCCAGAATAATTAACCCACCCATGGCACAAGCCATTAGCAACCACAAAAAGCGTCGCTCCTGCCATCTCACCAGGGTATTAACCGGTGCGGTACATAAGTCTCGCCACAATCCTTTGATAAAATCCATAGCCGGTTCCCTGTTTATTTTGTCGCCAGTTCTCTGACAAGCTCAGCCATGGAATCAATCGATTTGATGCTTTTGGTGTAGATCAGGTACTTACCATTGACGACGTAAGCCGGAACCCCCTGGATTTTGGCAACATCATAAGCCGCTTTCCATTTTTCCAGTGTCTCCTGGACTACGGGTTCTTTTAAGGCGCTCTCGAAGTCTGCTTGACTCATACCTGCAGCGTCCAGTCCTGTTTTGATGAATGAAGCGGGATCTTTACCGTCAGACCAGCGTTCTTTCTTATCGTGGTAGGCAGTGTAGTAAGCAAACTTAGCTTTTTTGAACTGTGATTTGGCATCAAACAATGAAATTCCTGCGGCCTGATCCTTAGCTATCATTACTGCAAATACTTCACTGGCCTGTTTGCCGTATTCTCCTTTGGTCTCGAGATGAAACGGTGTGAAGGCGACGAGATCGGCAACTTTATCTGACACCGGGCCGGTCACGGCTTTATCATATTTGTAGCAGAATGGGCAGGCGTAGCTGAATACTTTGATCAACGTTTTATCAGCATTGGGAATCGGTTTCTCCAGCACCATATAGTCAGTACCTTCAGTAAAAGCCGATGCTGCAAATGGTGAAACCAGCGCTGCCGTTAATACCACGCTTTTAAATAATGAAGTAATCCATTTAGATGACATAATTAATCCTTAATCTAACGAAATTATTTAAACATTTGTTGTGGGCGAACCAGTAATGCGCGGTAGTGCGTTTGGTTTGGTTTATCGGAAAGGACATCAATTTCGACTTTGACTTCTTTTGTTTTGTAGTCAATTTCGTTGATTTTGCCGATGGTTGGCTGTCCAACGTCAAATAAATTAATAGAACCACCAAATCCAAACATCGTGTCGCGGTCTTTTTGATATTCAATTACCGACGTGATAGGACTGTAGAAATCATAACCGCGCTCTTTCCCGTATTCCCAAACTTGCTGAACGGTTCCTTTTTTCTCGTCAATTTTATATTCGACGAACCGGGAGTATTTCATTGTTGGTAGAGCCGGTTGTTCGAGTCCACGGCCATCGCCATTGTCAAAGATGGTTAGCGTTCCTTTGCTGGAGAGCCAGGCGGTGTGTTGGGTGTAGGTAAAATCGAAATCAGTATTCTCGCACTTACCGTTTTCATCACACTTCAGCGCGTTGCCCTTATCATCAACCGGTTTTAACAGTTTGCTTGCCAGCGCCTTATTCCAGCCTTTAGACGGTGCCAGGATCCATTTCACCTGTTTATCGCGACCGATTTTGACGACACCCTGATGGCGGGAAGAAAGAATGATGGAGTCATCTTTAGCGTCATAGGCAATGGAGTTGACGTGAGCCCAGTTACGGCCCGCACCAACGCCGAGGGCGTCACCATAGGGGGTATCTGGCTCCAGTTTCGCCTGTTGGCCTGCGTGAGCGAGATCCACGTTGACGCATACCGCGCCTGCGTCCAGCGCACCCAGTAGCGCGTCACGCATCGGGTCGAGAATTTGTGTCAGATCCCATACGTCAACAACACGTCCAGATTTATCGACTTCAATAATCTGGTCGCGGATGGTATGTACGTGAAGGCCATCTTCTTTGCGATAATCGCGTTTACCTACGCGTAGCAGTACGGTGCCGTTCACTGTTTCGACCGACTCATGTGAAGCATCCAGGAATCCGCGTGGCAGCTTATGGTCGGCCAGAACTTGCCCCAGCATATCGAATTCATACCAGTGCTGGCCCTGGACGGCGGTGAAGGTGCCTCGCGGTGTTTCACGAATACCCATCAGGTAGCCGCGCTTGTTGATATCCATGTCATGGCCGTCATAGAAGGTGTCCTGATCCAGCCACCACCGATATTCACCTTCCGTATCGACGACAAAGGTAAAGGGTGCGATATCAAAGGGGAGTGCTCCGCCAGCAGGACCCGCATCCAGGATGCCGGCATTTTTATCTTTTTCACCATGCCAGTGGAATTCTGCACCCTGCGGGGTAAAGGTGTGGGTATTCACCAGATAAAGACGATCTTCAAAACCCGGTGCTACTTTAATCACTTTTGTTTGCTGCAAATCAGATATTGAGCGGTTATCCATGTAGTGATTTACGATGGCGGAAGTTTGCACCACATAATCATCTTTCATGGCCTTACCGTTTTCTTTATATTCAACGGTTACCTTATTTGCGAACTTTTGATAAAGGCCAAAAATAGGAATGCCATCGTACGTGGCGAGTGACTCTTTGCCGACGGTATAAGTCACCGGAACGCCTTTTTCACCTTTACCATGGACGGTAACTTTAACATCTGAAATAACGTGGCTATCTAATTCAACCAGCGCAGTAAGCGGGGCATTTCCATAAGGGTCAACTACTATTGCGCCCAATTTTCCTGCAGGTTGGGCCGGTTGAAAACCAGCGGCAAGAGAGTTTCCTGCTGCTAATCCAAATGTCAGTGCCAGAGTCCCTGCCAGAAGTGTTTTTCGGTATTGTGTAAACATGGATATATCTCCTTATATTACCTATAAATATAATCTTGCTGAATATATTATGTTTTTACGGTTTTGATAAAATAAAATGGTATTGCTAATACTACTTTTGTAATGCATTAATTAATTTTGATGAAATGTATTATTCTTCAGGAGCTAATTTTTATTATTTTTTTGATAGTATGAGTGAGATATTTTAAGAACAATATTTATTATTGCGTAGTGTGATCTTGTCGACATTGTTTTAATTGTTTATAACGAGTTTGGCTAATAGCTTAGCCGCTGATTTATATGATCGAAATCATATATTTGTTTCTGAAATATGCCACTATATGAGTATGTCAGAATAAGGTTGTGTAAAATTTTAACGTTAAATGTTTAATGATGTTAAATTTTAAGGGTAGAAGAATGTTTATTGCCTGGTATTGGATTGTATTAATTGCACTCGTTGCGGTGGGTTATTATTGCCATATGAAACGTTATTGTCGGGCATTCCGCCAGGACAGAGATGCCTTACTTGAAGCGCGAAACAAACTCTTTCGTCGCTCTGGTGAAGATAACAGCGCGGTTAAGGAACAGGATTAGTCCTTCATATTCTGCTATGGATGAGCGGATGCTGTAAATTTGCAGGGTGGCATCCGCCCTCTGGATTATCCGATTCCCATTGACTGGAGGATGACGAGGCTTAATCCCATCACCGACATTCCACATAACACCCCATAGCTGGGATTATTATTGGGATCGATCTCTTTTGCCAACGGCATCAATTCATCGACGGACAGCGCCACCATAATACCTGCGACTGCCGCCATTATTGCCGCCATCACCACCGGTGATATCAGGCTACCGAGAATTAACCACGCCAGTACGCCGCCCAGTATTTCTGCCATACCTGAAATCCCTGCCCAGAATATCGCCGTACGTTTGGAGCCTGTGGCGGCATAGACGGGACCCGCCACCGCTAATCCTTCAGGAATATTGTGCAATGCAACGGCGAGGGCAATACCAAAGCCCAGCTCAAGGTTGCTACTGGCGGTAACAAACGTCGCAATCCCTTCAGGAAAGTTGTGCAGGCTGATGCCGAGCGTTAATAAAATCGCGGTGCGTTTAATAGAGCCGGGTAGAGGCTGCGTTGTTTTTTGTACCAGATCCTGAGGGTGCGCGTGCGGCAATAGACGATCCAGGCCAAAGTAGCCCAGTAAGCCAACGATGAACATTCCGTAGCCTAATACCGGCGACATACCTTCAGCGGCCAGCGCAGCAGGTAGCATCTCCATAAGGGAGATCAGTAACATAATGCCGGCGGCGAAGCCTAAAGAAAAGGCGAGAACGCGGTTAGACGGTTTTTGCCCTAACACGCCGAGAAATGCGCCGATAAACGTGGCGGCACCTGCCAGTAAAGTCAGAAGTAAAGGTACTGACATCGACAAATAAAACTCCTTATCAATCTGCTATCCGGGTTGGATCGTCAAAATAACTGATGATCTTCATCATCGTTATCTGAGTTCTTCATCAACCGAATAAGCGTATTGTGGTGGTATCAAAATGACTCCCTCAGTAAGGATATCATCATGTCTTCAACTCGTATGCCAGCATTGTTTTTGGGTCACGGTAGCCCGATGAATGTTCTGGAAGATAACGTTTATACCCGTGCCTGGCAGCAACTGGGGGAAACGTTGCCGCGTCCGAAAGCCATTGTGGTGGTCTCGGCGCACTGGTTCACCCGTGGAACGGGTGTGACTGCGATGGAAGCCCCCAAAACGATCCACGATTTTGGCGGTTTTCCGCAAGCATTATATGACACCCATTACCCGGCTCCCGGCTCGCCTGAACTGGCGCAGCATCTGGTTGACTTACTTGCTCCAGTGCCTGTGACCCTGGACAAAGAAGCCTGGGGTTTTGACCACGGTTCCTGGGGCGTGCTGATCAAGATGTATCCGAATGCGGACATTCCGATGGTGCAGTTGAGTATCGACAGCACCAAACCTGCGGCATGGCATTTTGAGATGGGCCGTAAGCTGGCGGCGCTGCGTGATGAGGGCATTATGCTGGTGGCCAGTGGTAACGTGGTGCATAACCTGCGCACTGCGCGTTGGCACGGTGAGAACACGCCTTATCCGTGGGCGACTTCATTCAATGACTATGTTAAGGCAAACCTGACATGGCAGGGACCGGTTGAGCAGCACCCATTGGTGAACTATCTCGATCATGAAGGTGGATCGTTGTCGAACCCGACGCCGGATCACTATCTGCCGCTGCTGTATGTACTTGGGGCTTGGGATGGTAAAGAGTCTGTCACGATCCCGGTAGATGGTATTGAGATGGGAAGTTTAAGTATGTTGTCGGTGCAGGTTGGATGATGAATGCCCGATGGCACTGCGCTTATCGGGCATTAAGTTCGCGTCGTAGGCCGGGTAAGGCGAAGCCGCCACCCGGCACTCTCAATTATTCGACAAAAATATGCGGATAGAAACGTGACAGATCCTGCGTGATCAACGCGCGGTCTTCACGAATGCCGATCCCGGCTGGTTGATCGTTGATCAGCCAGCTGCCAATCAGCATATAGCTGTCGCCAAACTTCGGTAGCTGATGGAACTGCTGCACGATCATGCCTTCTTCACCGTACGGTCCTTCCACGGATTCGATCGTTTTACCGTTCTCAACGATGGAGACGTTAGCCCCCTCGCGCGAGAAGATCGGTTTTACGACGAATTTATCCATCTGCGGATGGTCGTCTTCGGCGAAGTACGCTGGCAGCAGGTTCGGATGGTCCGGGAACATTTCCCATAACAGCGGCAACAGTGCTTTGTTGGAGATAATGCTCTTCCAGGCCGGTTCCAGCCAGCGAACGCCAGCGTCTTCCAGCTTGGTGGAGAACATTTCACGCAGCATGAATTCCCACGGATAGAGCTTGAACAGGTTAGCGATTACCTGATCCTGCATGTCGGTGAACTGACCTTTTTCACCAAGACCAATATCTTCTACATAGAGGAATTCTGTAGCGATCTCAGCTTCGGCAGCGCAATCCTGCAGATACTGGATCGTACCGCGATCTTCTATCGTATCACGACAGCAGGTCAGATGAAGCAGTTGAAAACCATACTGCTCACGCAGCTCGGTGAAACGCTCGATCAGTTTTTCCTGCAGACTGTTGAACTGATCGCTGCCTTCCGGCAGGTTGCCTGCATTGAGCTGATCTTCCAGCCAGATCCACTGGAAAAACGCGGCTTCGTACAGCGAGGTTGGCGTATCGGCGTTGTTTTCTAAAAGCTTGGGTTCACCCGTGCCGTCCCATGCCAGATCGAGACGTGAATAGAGCGACGGTTGCTGTGTCTGCCAGGACTGGCGGACAAAGCCCCAGGTATGCTTCGGAATGCGAAACTTGGTCATCAACTCATCGCTGGCGATGACCTTTTCCACCACTTTGAGGCACATTTGATGCAGCTCTGCGGTGACCTCTTCCAGCTTTTCAACCTGAGCAAGGGTGAGCTTATAGTACGCGTCTTCACACCAGTACGGCTCGCCGTACATAGTGTGAAAATTGAAACCGTATTCGGTGGCTTTGTCGCGCCAGTCCGGGCGCTCAACAATACTGACTCTTTCCATGACGATCAGCCACCCATTGAACGTGTGGTGGTGCCGCTTGCGCTACGCTGCATGGTGCTCTGTTTGGCCACTGACTCACCAAATCCGCCGCGGGTTACGGTAGAGGTGGTGGCAGGTTTCGGTGCCATAGCGGTTTTCGGTACGGTCATGGTGCGACCCGGCGTTGCTGCGCCGTAGTTTTTACCGCTGGCATCCGTGTATTTGCCGTAAGCAGGGCTGGCTGGGTTTTTCGAGCTGAACAGCGGTTGCTGAGCGCCCATTCCGCCGCCCATCAGTCGACCCATCATGTAGCCTGCCATCAGCGGCATCCAGAAGCTGCCGCTGCTTTGATTCTGTGCCTGAGCCTGGCCTTCACCGGTCGGCGCCATACCCGCTTGCGCAGGAGCCTGCTGGCACTGGCCTTCGCCGAATTCAGCGATACAGTCTTCACGAGTGGCGTATTTTGGCGCGGTACGTTCAGCTTCTTTCAGCGCATTGTTAAACGCGGTAGTACATTCGGCGTTTTTACCCGGATTCGCCGCAGAGCAGTCGTCAGCGTTCTGATAAAGCGAAACCGTTTCGTCGCTCTTTTCACAGCCCGCGAGCATAAACACAGCGGTAACTGCCAGGGCGACAGGAGTCAGATGGCGCGCGCTCCAGCTTTTGCGGAACGAGGCGTGATGTATAGATTTTGTCCGTTTCATTTATGTCTTCCAGTACCCAGTGGTAACTCTGCTCAGAATAGAGGATGACTGGTCGAAATTGAAGCGGTAAGAGGCGAGAATGCGGAAGAAGGGGCGGATCTTTACGTTGTCTTACGTTCAGACGGGGCCGAAGCCCCGTCATCAGCATCAGTTACGGAACGGGTTGTTGCCGGTGCTGCTGGTTGAACGTGCTGCTGTCGGCTGTGCCGCAGGCGTCGCGCTGTTGGACGTATAACCGTCCGCTGCGGCGTCTTGCTGCGCATTTTCCGGCGCGATCGTATCCGGAGTCGTGGATACTGGTTTACCCAGCGTATTGTTCAGTGCCACCAGATCCTGCTCGTTCAGCGTACCGAGCGCAGATTTGACGTTTAACTGGTTAATAAGATAGGTATAACGCGCATTCGCCAGTTGCTGCTTGGCGTTGTACAGCGTGGTGGTGGCATCCAACACATCCACAATGGTACGTGTACCTACGGAATAGCCGGCTTCCATCGCATCCAAAGAACTTTGTGCAGAGACAACCGCTTGTTTGTAAGCGTTAATGCTACTGATAGACGCATTAATGTTGTTGAACGAAGAACGAACGGTCTGCACCACGCTGCGGTGTGCGCTTTCCAGTTGTTCACTCGCGCCAACAAAGTTGTACTGCGCTTGTTTCACCTGCGAGTTAACCATTCCGCCCTGGTACAGCGGCAGTGAGAAGCTCAGACCGATTTTATTCTGGCCCATGTTGCTGTCGTCATACTGGGAGCTGTTGGTTTTGGACCCGCTGTACGAGGTGTCAGATACCCCGGTAGAGGCGGTCAGGTCCAGAGTCGGTAAATGACCATCCTGCGCCAGACGAATCTGCTCACGTGCCAGATCCTGGCTCAAACGGGCCTGCAATAACGACAGGTTACGGTTTTCTGCTTCTTTCAGCAGCGCATTCACCGCCTGCGGCTTGTTGGTTTTAAAACCATCAACGTTCAGTGAAGCCAGTTCCGGGTAGTAGTTACCGGTTACCTGGCGCAACTGTTCTACTGCGTTATCCAGATTGTTACGCGCGGTAACTTCATTCGCCAGTACAGTATCGTATTGTGAACGGGCGTTTTGTACGTCAGTGATGGCAACCAGGCCAACGTTAAAACGCTGAGTGGTCTGATCTAACTGACGATAGACCGCATCTTTCTGTGCCTGAGTGTAAGAAAGCACGTCAATTGCGTTCAGTACGTTAAAATAGGCCGTGGCGGTGTTCAGGATCAGCGTTTGCTGATCGGTCTGATAGGTCACGTCCTGGATGCCCGCTGATTTTTCTTGCAGCGTCAGGGCACGCCATTTAGACATGTCGAACAGCGTCTGAGTCAATTGTAATGACGCGCTGGTTGCATTGGAGTTGACGCCATTTGCATCACGGTAACCATTGCTGTAGGTGTAATCGGCACCTAAACCCAGTTGCGGCAGCAATGGACTACGCGCTTCGTTAATTTTTTCGAATGCAGCATCGCGATCGGCGGCGGATTTACGCAATTCCGGGTTGCTCAGGCGTGCTTGCTGATAAACCTGCATCAGGTTTTCTGCCTGGCTCAAAGTACTGAACCCCGACAGGCTCAGGCCGATAAGGATGGGGAGCAATTTCTTCATTTGCATTCCTTGTTGTGAAGCAGTATTTAGCGCTGATCAAATTGTAAAAATATTTGCTGATTCTAGCAGAATCCGCCACTTCAAAAAGTTGGCGTTACGTGCCATACGGCGTTAATTTGCATCAATTTAACACAAGGGCGTTCAAACATCAGTCAAACGACCTTGAAATTCACATTTTAATCACTATTGGTTTCAGGACCGCACAATGAGTAAACCAGACAACTTGCCAATGACTTTCACTAAAAATGATGTAGAAATTATTGCACGAGAAAAGCTATACCGCGGTTTTTTTTCACTGGATCTTTATCGGTTTCGCCATCGCCTGTTTAACGGGGGGATGAGCGGCGAGGTAACGCGCGAAATTTTTGAGCGCGGACACGCGGCAGTCTTGCTACCCTTTGACCCTGAGCGAGATGAAGTTGTGCTGGTCGAGCAGATCCGTATCGCGGCATTTGATACCAGCGAAAGCCCGTGGTTACTGGAAATGGTGGCCGGGATGATCGAAGAGGGCGAAACCGTTGAAGATGTAGCCCGTCGTGAAGCAATGGAAGAGGCCGGGCTGGAAGTTAAACGGACGAAGCCCGTTCTGAGCTATCTGGCAAGCCCGGGTGGCACCAGTGAGCGCCTGTCTATTTTAGTCGGCGAAGTGGACGCCACGACCGCGAGCGGGATCCATGGTCTGGCTGATGAAAACGAAGATATTCGTGTTCATGTGGTGAGCCGGGAACAGGCTTATCAATGGGTTGAAGAGGGGAAAATCGACAACGCAGCGTCTGTCATCGCCTTGCAATGGTTACAGCTGCACTATCAAGAGTTAAAAACTGAGTGGAAAAAATGAAGCGTTACACACCTGACTTCCCTGAAATGATGCGTCTGTGCGAAACCAACTATTCGCAATTGCGCCGCCTGCTGCCACGTAATGATGCAGCCGGTGAAACAGTGAGCTATCAGGTAGCAAACGCACAATATCGGTTAACGATCGTTGAATCGACCCGATACACTACGCTTGTTGCGATCGAACAAACGGCACCGGCCGTCACATACTGGAGCCTGCCGTCATTGACCGTGCGCCTGTATCATGACGCAAGGGTGGCTGAAGTGTGTTCAAGTCAGCAGATCTTTCGCTTCAAAGCGCGGTATGATTATCCAAATAAAAAGTTGCATCAACGCGACGAAAAGCATCAAATTAATCAGTTTTTGGCCGACTGGTTACGGTACTGTTTAGCACATGGAGCGATGGCGATTCCGGTTTATTAGCGTCGTGAAACCTAAGGACACCATTTGGAAAGCCTGTTAACCCTTCCTTTGGCTGGTGAGGCCAGAGTCAGGATCTTACAAATTACAGACACTCACCTGTTTGCCGAAAAGCATGAAACGCTGCTGGGTGTGAACACCTGGGACAGCTATCAATCCGTACTGGATGCAATACATGCAGAGTCGCCTGAGTACGATCTGATCGTCGCGACGGGTGATTTGGCGCAGGATCAATCCGCTGCGGCTTATCAGCATTTTGCTGAGGGCATCGCAAGTTTTCGTGCGCCCTGCGTTTGGCTACCGGGCAATCACGATTTTCAGCCGGCAATGTACAGCGCGCTGCAGGATGCGGGCATTTCCCCGGCCAAACGCGTTTTCATTGGCGAACAGTGGCAAATATTGCTGCTCGACAGCCAGGTGTTCGGCGTTCCCCACGGTGAGTTAAGTGAATTCCAGCTCGAATGGCTGGAGCGTAAACTTGCTGATGCGCCAGAGCGTAATACCTTGCTACTACTGCATCATCATCCCCTGCCTGCGGGCTGCAGCTGGCTCGATCAGCACAGTCTGCGTAATGCCGCTGAACTGGATAACGTGCTGGTGAATTATCCTCGCGCCAAGTATCTATTGTGCGGGCATATTCATCAGGAACTGGATCTGGACTGGAACGGACGCCGTCTGCTGGCGACGCCGTCGACCTGCGTGCAGTTTAAACCGCACTGTTCCAACTTCACATTGGATACCATCAGCCCAGGCTGGCGGACGCTGGAGCTTTTTGCCGACGGGACGTTGCAGACTCAGGTACGTCGTCTGCAGGGTAATCGGTTCCACCCTGATACCGCTTCAGAAGGCTACTGATGTCTACGCTTCTCTATCTTCACGGATTTAATAGCTCTCCTCGTTCGGCGAAGGCGTGTTTACTGAAAAACTGGCTGGCGGAACACCACCCGCACGTTGAGATGATCGTGCCGCAGCTACCTCCGTATCCGGCGCAGGCCGCAGAGATGCTGGAATCGATCATTCTTGAACACGGCGGAGAGTCGCTGGGGATTGTCGGTTCCTCTTTAGGCGGCTATTACGCCACCTGGCTGTCGCAATGTTTTATGCTGCCGGCAGTGGTGGTGAACCCTGCCGTACGGCCTTATGAACTGCTGGTCGACTATCTCGGTCAAAACGAGAACCCCTACACGGGGCAGCAATATGTGCTAGAGTCACGCCATATTTACGATCTTAAAGTCATGCAGATTGACCCGCTGGAAGCGCCGGATTTGATCTGGCTGCTCCAACAAACGGGCGATGAAGTGTTGGACTACCGCCAGGCGGTGGCGTATTACGCCTCCTGCCGTCAGACAGTTATTGAGGGCGGAAACCACGCATTCACGGGCTTCGAAGATTATTTCAACCCGATTGTCGATTTCCTTGGACTGCACAGTTTCTGACGATCAATTCGAATTGCTTATTTAAACCATGACGCAAACTTATAACGCTGATGCCATTGAGGTACTCACTGGGCTTGAGCCGGTACGCCGTCGCCCTGGGATGTACACCGATACGACCCGTCCGAACCATCTTGGGCAGGAAGTGATTGATAACAGTGTGGATGAAGCACTGGCGGGCCACGCGAAACGCGTGGACGTGATCTTACATGCCGACCAGTCTCTGGAAGTCATTGATGACGGACGCGGCATGCCGGTAGATATTCACCCTGAAGAAGGCGTTCCGGCGGTTGAGCTGATCCTCTGTCGTCTGCACGCGGGCGGCAAGTTCTCTAACAAGAACTACCAGTTCTCCGGTGGTCTGCACGGTGTGGGTATCTCCGTTGTTAACGCCCTGTCCAAACGTGTGGAAGTGAACGTGCGCCGCGACGGGCAGGTATACAACATCGCGTTTGAGAATGGCGATAAAGTGCAGGATTTACAGGTTGTCGGTACCTGCGGCAAACGCAATACCGGGACCAGCGTGCACTTCTGGCCCGATGAAAGCTTCTTTGACAGCCCGCGTTTTTCTGTTTCGCGCTTAACGCACGTACTGAAAGCAAAAGCGGTACTGTGCCCTGGCGTTGAGATCACTTTTAAGGATGAGGTCAACAACAGCGAGCAGCGCTGGTGCTACCAGGACGGTCTGAATGACTATCTGAGCGAAGCGGTGAATGGCCTACCGACGCTGCCGGAAAAACCGTTTATCGGTAATTTCAGCGGTGAGACGGAGACGGTGGACTGGGCGCTGCTCTGGCTGCCGGAAGGCGGCGAGCTGCTGACCGAAAGCTATGTGAACCTGATCCCAACCATGCAAGGTGGTACGCACGTTAACGGTCTGCGTCAGGGACTGCTGGATGCGATGCGCGAGTTCTGCGAATACCGTAACATCCTGCCGCGTGGCGTGAAGCTGTCGGCGGAAGATATCTGGGATCGCTGTGCTTATGTGTTGTCGGTAAAAATGCAGGATCCGCAGTTTGCCGGACAAACCAAAGAGCGCCTCTCTTCGCGTCAGTGTGCGGCATTCGTCTCTGGCGTGGTGAAAGATGCATTCAGCCTGTGGCTGAACCAGAACGTGCAGTCAGCCGAACTGCTGGCTGAGATGGCGATTTCCAGCGCGCAGCGTCGTCTGCGTGCGGCGAAAAAAGTAGTGCGTAAAAAGCTGACCAGCGGTCCGGCGCTGCCGGGTAAACTGGCGGACTGTACCGCACAGGATCTTAATCGCACCGAACTGTTCCTTGTCGAAGGTGACTCGGCGGGCGGATCGGCCAAGCAGGCGCGCGATCGTGAATATCAGGCGATCATGCCGCTGAAAGGTAAGATCCTCAATACCTGGGAAGTCTCTTCCGATGAAGTGCTGGCTTCGCAGGAGGTTCACGATATTTCCGTGGCGATCGGTATCGATCCGGACAGCGACGATCTGAGCCAATTGCGCTATGGCAAGATCTGTATCCTGGCGGATGCGGACTCCGATGGCCTGCACATCGCCACGCTGCTGTGCGCGCTGTTTGTGAAGCACTTCCGCACGCTGGTGAAACACGGTCACGTCTACGTGGCGCTGCCGCCGTTATACCGTATCGACCTCGGCAAAGAGGTCTATTACGCGCTGACGGAAGAAGAGAAAGCGGGCGTACTGGAGCAGTTAAAGCGCAAGAAAGGCAAGCCGAACGTGCAGCGCTTTAAAGGTCTGGGTGAAATGAACCCGATGCAGCTTCGTGAAACTACGCTGGATCCGAACACCCGTCGCCTGGTGCAGCTCATTATCGATGATGAAGACGATCAGCGTACCAACGCAATGATGGATATGCTGCTGGCCAAGAAGCGTTCTGAAGATCGTCGTAACTGGTTGCAGGAGAAAGGCGACCTGGCGGATCTCGAAGGGTAATTGCATGTAGAAAAGCCGGAGACGGGCGTAAAATGCCTTATCCGGCTCTCATCTGACGAAGCGATTTATGCCGGATAGCTAAGCGTCACCCGGCAAATCGACAATCTTAAATGCCCGACTCCAGAATACGAATATTCATGTCCAGCACGTCACCTTTCACGGCTTCGCTGTAGGCTTTCATATGCGGGGTCTGCAAATGCGCTTCAAGATGCGCGATGCTTTCCCACTGCTCAACCATCACGATTGAATCTGGTGCTGTAGTCTGAAAACTCACACCTGCGGCATGATCCACCATCGGCGCATAGCCGTGGCAGCCTTCTTCTTTCAGTACGGTCGGAACGATTTTGGCAAACTGATCCAGTACCGCCTGGCGGTGATGTTGACCTGGACGTGTACGGATTTCTGCAATAACGGTAAGCATGGTTAACTCCTTCTAATTCCAGGTTACCAGTTAACCAAAAATTTCGGTCAGATGCTTGCGATATTCTGCGATATAACGCGGGACGTCCGGCATTTTAATCACGTCATTGGTGATAAAGGTCGGCAGCGCTTCCATTCCCAGGAACTGGTTTGCTTTATGGAAAGGGAGATAGACGCCATCAACGCCAACGCCATGGAAGAACTGGTCTTTTTCAGTGAAGGCTTCCATCGGTGCGTTCCAGGTCAGGGACAGCATGTATTTTTTGCCCTGAATCAGCCCGCCGGAGCCGTATTTTTTAGAGGCATCTGAACGTGTGCGGCCGTCGCTGGCGTACAGCGTACCGTGACCTTCGGTAAACACGTCATCGATGTATTTTTTCACGGTCCACGGTGCGCCCATCCACCAGCCAGGCATCTGCCAGATAACCGCATCGGCCCAGACGAAATTCTGCACTTCTGCTTTTACGTCATAATCGCTGTCTGCGCGTACGACTTTAACATCATGCCCGAGGTCGCGCAGGATACCGTCCGCGACCTCGGTCAGGGTGTCATTCAGTTGACCATTAGAATGGCCGAATTTTTTCGCCCCGTTGATAATCAGAATGTTGCTCATTTTGTGTCCTCAAGGAAATACGTTTGAGGACGATTTTACTCCCACCAGCGGTGCGGTGAAATTAGCAAAATGTGCAAAGTCTTTTGCTATATGAGCAACAATAACGCAATTACCAACTGACTTTTGCTTCAAAGCCACCTTCCGGAGCGTTGCCGAACGAGGCTGACATTCCATGCAGTGTTGCGATACGACGGACAATCGACAGACCGAGACCGCTGCCGGTCACGCTTTGTCCCGGTGGACGATAAAAGCGTTCACCGATGTGTGTAAGTACCTCTGGCGCAACGCCAGGACCGTTATCTTTGACGCTGAAGTTACGGGCGTTGAGCGTCACTTCCACAATGCTCCCCTGCGGACTGTAGCGAATGGCATTATCCAGCAGATTTCGTACCATCAGGCTGAGTAACAGCGGCTGTCCTGTACGCGTGATATTGTGCGCGTTAATCTGCAAACGTACGTCAATGTGCGCCTGCTGGGCCGGGTGGTAGATATCCATCACCGCGGATTGCAGTAGCTCCTCCAGCGAGATTTCTGCCACATCCTGAAGATTATCGAGGGAGTCGAGGCGCGAAAGCGTCAGGAGCTGATCGACCAGTCGGGTGGCGCGTTCAATTCCCGCATGCAGCTGCACCAGCGCTTTTTCCCGCGTTTGCGGGTCGTCGTCTGACAGTTGCACCACTTCGGTTTGCACCTTCAGCGCGGTCAACGGACTGCGCAGCTCGTGAGCGGCGTCAGAGGTAAAGCGCCGTTCGCGGACCATCATAGAGTGGATACGGGTAAACAGCTGATTAAGCGATTCAACCAGCGGGCGCACTTCGCTTGGCACACCTTTCGGGTCGAGCGGTTCTTCTGATTCCGGGGCGCGCCAGCGCAGAGCTTGCGCCAGTTTTTTTAGCGGCCTGAGTTCGCGACTCAGCATGACCACCAGGATCAGCAACATCAGCGGCAGCGCAACCAGCCACGGGGTTAACTGTGCGGTAAGGATCGACAGCGCCATATCCTCCCGGTATTCCCACTCCTGGCCCACCACAATGCGATATTTTCCATCAGCGGAATTCAGCCACAGGAAGCGCCAGGAATCGTTGTCGCCCCTGAGTTGGCCGTCGCTAAACCCCTCCCGGCTGTAGCTGTAGGGAATATCCTGGCCATTGTCGCCATCGTGTAGCACCATTTTGCCGTCGGTGGAGTAGATGGCAAACGCCAGTGCGTCGTCATCAATATGGCCATGTTTCAGTTTTTTTGGCGTGCGGGCCATATTGCTTGAGGTGGTGACATCGCTGATATCCAGCGTGCTAAGCCGCTTGGCGAACAGCATCAGCTGCGTATCAAACAGCTCATCGACATTATCGGTAGTCTGCCTCCAGGCCACAAAACTGGATACGGCCCAGGTTGCTGAGGCCAGAATCAGAAAAATAAGCGTTAGCCTGACTCGCAGGCTGAGGCGTTGTGTGAGCTTCATGCGTCACCCAGGGTATAGCCAATGCCATGCACGGTACGGATAAAGTCGCTGCCGAGCTTACGGCGTAAGTGATGGACGTGGACCTCAACCGCATTGCTGGAGACATTTTCGTCCCAGGTATACAGTTTTTCTTCAATCAGTTTGCGGGGCAGGACGCGACCTTTGTTGCGCATCAGCAGTTCCAGCAGCGCGAACTCTTTAGGTTTGAGTGACAAAGGTTCACCCGCCGCCGTGGCGACCAGCGCGCCGGGATCGAGCGTTACCTGGCCATGGCACAATGTGTTGCTGGCCTGGCCGCTGGCACGACGTACCAGTGCCTCCAGTCTGGCGGCAACTTCGATCAGCGCAAAGGGTTTGCACAGATAGTCATCTGCGCCCAGGCGCAGGCCTTCAACGCGTTCTGCCAGCGCGTCGCGAGCGGTCAGAATCAGCACAGGCTCCTGCTTTCCGTTGGCTCGCCATTCGCGCAAAATGTCCCGTCCGTCTATGCCTGGCAGTGTCAGGTCGAGGATTACCGCATCATAAGGTGCGCTGTAGAGTGCTTCTTTCCCTTGGCGACCTTCGGTAAACCAGTCGATGCTGAAACCCATTTTACTCAGACCTGTTTTCAGGCCATCGCCAATCAACGTGTCATCTTCGATCAGTAAAATACGCATATGTTCATCCCTGCGAACTCATTTGCAGTTAGTAAACCTGTGGCTACAGCCTCTGTACAGCAAAAAAAGTATCTTTTTTTGCCTTAAGAACTTGTTAAGGATTAACTTATTTAATAGTCGTAAACCAACATGAAAGGGAGACATGACGATGAAAAAATTAGCTGCAATGGTTGCCGTAATGGCACTGTGTTCCGCACCTGTTCTGGCAGCTCAGCAGGGTGGCTTCTCTGGGCCAACGACAACCACCACGCAGAGCCAAAACGGCGGATTTGTCGGCCCGAACGGTAGCAGCACGACGGTAGAAAGCGCCAAATCACTGCGTGATGACACCTGGGTTACCCTGCGCGGGAACATCGTTGAGCGTATTTCCGACGACCTGTACGTGTTTAAAGATGCGACCGGCACGGTGAATGTGGATATCGATCACAAGCGCTGGAACGGCGTAACCGTCACACCGCAGGATGTGGTTGAAATCCAGGGTGAAGTGGATAAAGACTGGAACTCCGTTGAAATCGACGTAAAACAGATTACCAAAGTTGCTAAGTAATCCCCATCAGGGCCGCATTCGCGGCCCTTTTCTTTGTGACTCAACACGCCAGATAGGGTAGTATCTGCGGCAATATTGCCCTTCAATAGAGGGGTACAAAGTTGAGGAACCACGATTAATGAGCGATATGGCAGAGCGCCTGGCGCTGCATGAATTCACGGAAAACGCCTATCTGAACTATTCCATGTACGTCATCATGGACAGGGCGTTGCCGTTTATTGGCGATGGTTTGAAACCCGTTCAGCGTCGCATCGTATACGCGATGTCCGAACTGGGGCTGAATGCCAGCGCCAAATTTAAAAAATCCGCCCGTACCGTCGGTGACGTGCTGGGTAAATACCATCCGCATGGCGACAGCGCCTGCTATGAAGCGATGGTGCTGATGGCGCAGCCGTTCTCTTACCGTTACCCGCTGGTTGACGGGCAGGGGAACTGGGGGGCACCGGACGATCCGAAATCCTTCGCGGCGATGCGTTATACCGAATCCCGTCTGTCTAAATATGCGGAAGTCCTGCTGGGCGAACTCGGTCAGGGAACGTCGGACTGGGTGCCAAACTTCGACGGCACCATGCAGGAGCCGAAGATGCTGCCTGCGCGTCTGCCAAATATTCTGCTGAACGGCACGACCGGTATTGCCGTTGGTATGGCAACGGACATTCCGCCACATAACCTGCGTGAAGTGGCAAAAGCAGCGATTACTCTGATTGAGCAGCCGAAAACGACGCTGGATCAGTTGCTGGATATCGTGCAAGGGCCGGATTACCCGACCGAAGCGGAGATCATTACTTCGCGCGCGGAAATTCGTAAGATTTACGAGAACGGACGAGGCTCCGTACGTATGCGTGCGGTATGGACGAAAGAAGACGGCGCGGTGGTGATTTCCGCGCTGCCGCATCAGGTTTCCGGGGCAAAAGTGCTGGAGCAGATCGCTGCTCAAATGCGCAATAAAAAGCTGCCGATGGTAGACGACCTGCGCGACGAATCGGATCACGAAAACCCGACCCGTCTGGTGATTGTCCCGCGCTCTAATCGTGTGGATATGGAGCAGGTGATGAACCACCTGTTTGCCACTACCGATCTGGAAAAGAGCTACCGTATCAACCTGAACATGATCGGTCTTGATGGTCGTCCGGCGGTGAAAAACCTGCTGGAGATCCTCACCGAATGGCTGGCGTTCCGCCGCGATACCGTACGTCGCCGCCTGAATTATCGTCTGGAAAAAGTGCTCAAGCGCCTGCACATCCTTGAAGGTTTGCTGGTGGCGTTCCTCAACATTGACGAAGTCATCGAAATTATTCGTCATGAAGATGAACCTAAGCCTGAGCTGATGTCGCGGTTTGGCATTTCTGAAACCCAGGCTGAAGCCATCCTTGAGCTGAAATTGCGCCACCTTGCCAAACTCGAAGAGATGAAAATCCGCGGTGAGCAGGATGAGCTGGCGAAAGAGCGCGATCAGTTGCAGGCCATTCTGGCTTCCGAACGTAAAATGAGTAACCTGCTGAAGAAAGAGCTGCAGGCCGATGCGGACGCCTATGGCGACGATCGTCGCTCTCCGTTGCAGGAACGCGAAGAAGCGAAGGCGATGAGCGAGCACGACATGCTGCCATCTGAGCCGGTTACCATTGTGTTGTCCCAGAGTGGCTGGGTGCGTAGCGCCAAAGGCCATGACATCGATGCACCGGGATTAAGCTATAAAGCGGGCGACAGCTTTAAGTCGGCAGTGAAGGGTAAGAGCAACCAGCCGGTGGTGTTCGTCGACTCGACCGGACGCAGCTATGCCATCGACCCGATTACGCTGCCGTCGGCGCGCGGTCAGGGTGAACCGCTGACCGGGAAGCTCACGCTGCCGCCAGGCGCGACGGTTGAGCACATGCTGATGGAAGGCGACGATCAGAAACTGCTGATGGCCTCCGATGCGGGCTACGGTTTTGTCTGTACTTTCAATGACCTGGTCGCACGTAACCGTGCTGGTAAGGCATTGATTACACTGCCAGAAAATGCGCGCGTGATGCAGCCGGTGGTGATTGAGGATGAAACCGATATGCTACTGGCTATTACTCAGGCTGGTCGCATGTTGATGTTCCCGGTGAGCGATTTACCGCAGCTGTCGAAAGGCAAAGGGAACAAGATCATTAATATCCCTTCAGCGGAAGCGGCGAAAGGCGAGGATGGTCTGGCGCAACTTTACGTGCTGCCGCCGCAGAGCACGCTGACCATCCACGTCGGTAAGCGCAAAATCAAACTACGTCCTGAAGAGTTGCAGAAAGTGACCGGTGAGCGCGGCCGTCGCGGCACGCTAATGCGTGGTCTGCAGCGTATCGACAGCATTGAGATTGACTCGCCTCGACGCGCCAGTCACGGCGACAGCGAAGAATAACGCTACCGTCCGGCTCTCCCTGTTAAAGCCCAGGGAGAGCCAACGTTAAAAATTCCCGTGAAACCGTTGTTTATTCGTGCGTTGCGATTAACAATACGCTTTTCCAGAGAGCCGCCCTTAACAAAGCCCTAACCTGATACCGCGTGATGAATCAGGTGACGTAAAATGCCAGGCTCTTAGGCCTTAGAGGTTGTTATGCTATATATTTTTCGTTTAATTATTACTGTTATTTACTGCGTTCTGGTCTGTATTTTCGGTTGCATATACTGTCTGTTCAGCCCACGAAATCCAAAACACGTTGCAACGTTCGGCCATATGTTTGGCCGCCTGGCTCCCCTTTATGGCCTGAAGGTCGAGTGCCGCATGCCGGCAGACGCGCAGAACTATGGTAATGCTATCTATATTTGTAACCATCAGAACAACTATGACATGGTTACCGCTGCGAATATCGTTCAGCCGCCGACGGTGACGGTAGGTAAAAAAAGCCTGCTGTGGATCCCTTTTTTCGGACAGCTGTACTGGTTAACCGGTAACCTGTTGATTGACAGAAACAATCGCGCTAAAGCGCACAGCACCATTGCTGCCGTGGTGAATCATTTCAAAAAACGCCGCATTTCTATCTGGATGTTCCCTGAAGGGACGCGTAGCCGCGGTCGCGGTCTGCTGCCGTTTAAAACCGGCGCGTTCCATGCAGCGATTGCTGCTGGTGTCCCGGTCATTCCGGTGTGCGTTTCCACAACCTCGAACAAGATAAAACTCAATCGACTCAATAATGGTCTGGCAATTGTCGAGATGTTGCCACCGGTGGATATTAGCCACTTTGGGAAAGATCAGGTTCGTGAACTGGCAGCGCATTGCCGCACGCTGATGGAACAAAAAATCGCAGAACTCGATAAAGAAGTTGCTGAGCGGGAAGCCGCCGGTAAGGTTTAATCCGCGCAATTCGGGTTTTTTACAGGAAATGACTTCCTGCGTGTTAATAGCCAGTTTTTTATGGAGTTTATATGTCATTCAGTCGGCGTCAGTTCATTCAGGCATCGGGGATCGCACTGTGTGCAGGTGCTGTTCCGCTGAAGGCTAATGCTGCCGGTCAGCAACAACCGTTACCCGTGCCTCCGCTGCTGGAATCCCGCCGGGGGCAGCCGCTATTTATGACGCTGCAACGTGCGCACTGGTCCTTTACACAAGGCACGCGCGCACCTGTATGGGGAATTAACGGCCGCTATCTGGGACCGACAATCCGTGTCTGGAAAGGGGATGACGTCAAGCTTATCTACAGCAACCGTCTGACTGAAAATGTCTCGATGACCGTCGCCGGGTTGCAGGTACCAGGCCCGCTGATGGGCGGCCCGGCGCGCATGATGTCCCCGAATGCTGACTGGGCGCCGGTGCTACCGATTCGCCAGAATGCCGCCACGTTGTGGTATCACGCTAATACGCCAAATCGTACTGCTCAGCAGGTCTATAACGGTCTTGCCGGGATGTGGCTGGTTGAAGATGAAGTGAGTAAATCACTGTCTATTCCCAACCACTATGGCGTGGATGATTTTCCGGTCATAATCCAGGACAAGCGGCTGGACAACTTTGGCACGCCGGAATACAGCGAGCCCGGCAGCGGTGGCTTTGTCGGTGATACGCTGCTGGTCAATGGGGCGCAGAGCCCGTATGTCGAAGTCTCCCGCGGCTGGGTGCGCTTGCGTTTGCTGAACGCTTCAAACTCGCGTCGTTACCAGCTGCAAATGAGTGATGGCCGTGCTCTGCATGTGATTTCCGGCGATCAGGGTTTTTTACCTGCGCCTGTTTCGGTGAAGCAGCTCTCGTTGGCTCCGGGCGAGCGTCGTGAGATCCTGGTGGATATGACTAACGGTAATGAGGTCTCTATCACCTGTGGTGAGGCGGCCAGTATTGTCGACAGGATCCGCGGGTTCTTTGAGCCCTCCAGTATTCTCATCTCCACGCTGGTATTGACGTTGCGCCCGACAGGTCTTCTGCCGCTGGTGACTGACAGCCTGCCAATGCGCCTGCTGCCAACGGAAATCCTCAGCGGTTCGCCGATTCGCAGCCGTGATATCAGCCTGGACGACGATCCTGGTATCAACGGTCAGCTGTGGGACGTCAATCGTATGGATATTACTGCCCAGCAGGGCTCCTGGGAGCGCTGGACGGTGCGGGCGGATATGCCCCAGTCCTTCCATATTGAAGGTGTTTCGTTCCTGATCCGTAATGTGAATGGCGCGATGCCGTTCCCGGAAGACAGAGGCTGGAAGGATACTGTCTGGGTTGATGGCCAGGTTGAATTACTGGTTTATTACGGACAGCCTTCCTGGGCCCATTTCCCGTTCTACTTTAATAGCCAGACGCTGGAAATGGCGGATCGTGGCTCAATCGGACAGATGTTGGTGAACCCGGCGCCATAATGCGCCGGGGTTTTCGTTACGCCCGCCAGAACATGCGCGAGAACAGGATCAGAATGGGGTAAATCTCCAGACGCCCCATGATCATGGCTGCACACATCAGTAGCTTTGCTTCCTCGTTTAAGGTACCAAATGTCGTGGCGGTGACGCCAAATCCTAGCCCCATATTGTTGATGCAGGCGGCGACGGTAGCGAAAGAGGAGAAGAGATCGTAGCCCATCAGATTGAGCGCCCAGATAAAAAAGCTGGTGAACAAAACGTAGAGAAAGAAAAAGCTCCATACCGAACGCACCACCCGGTCGCTTACCACGCTATTGCCCACTTTGATATTCAGCAGGGCGCGAGGGTGCGCGAGCTGATGTAACTCCTGACGGCACTGCTTGAACATAATCAAAAAGCGCAGCACCTTAATCCCCCCGCAGGTCGAACCCACACAACCGCCGAAGAAACTGGCGCTGAGCAGCATGAAGATCGTGTGCGAAGGCCACTGCGCGTAATCCGCCGTCGACAGGCCATTATCTGTCAGCATCGAACTGGCCAGAAAAAAAGCATGCACCAGGCTGTCCGTTAATCCGTACATGCCTGCCCGCCAAACTTGCCAGGTGGCGATCAGAGTGACCACCAACGCAATAAGCAAAAAGAAACGCAATTCGGCATTACGACGAAAGGGTTTGAAGGTACGTTTCACGATAGCAACGTACCAGAGGGTGAAGTTAAACGCAGACAGCAGTGAAAATATCCCGGCGACAAGCTCAATGGTATGGCTGTTATAAAAGCCGATGCTCTCGCTGCGAGTGGAAAATCCGCCGAGAGAGACCGTCGACAGCCCGTGGCATAAGGCGTCGAAAAACGACATCCCGGCAGCCCAGTAGGCCAGAGTACAGATCAGACCCAGAATGACATAGGTCATCCACAGCGTGCGTGCAGTATCAGCAAGTCTTGGCGTGAGGCGTTCTTCTTTAAAAGGGCCCGGCATTTCAGACTGATACAGCTTCATGCCACCAATACCCAGCAGCGGCAATACCGCCACGGCGAGGACGATAACACCCAGACCGCCAATAAAATTGAGCTGAGCCCGATAGTACAGATACGACTTCGGCAAGGCGCTGACGTCATCAATCACCGTTGCGCCTGTAGTGGTAATCCCAGAAACTCCTTCAAACAGGGCATCCGCAAAAGAGAGGTTTAAGCCATCGTCCATCCACATCGGCATCGCGCTGATAAACGAAAACAACAGCCAGAACAGGACGATAATGACGAAACCATCCCGGGTGCGCAGTTGAATCCCCGCATGTTTGGTTGCCAACCACGCCCCGCCGCCGAGGGTGAAGAAAGTCATAAACGTGCTGAAAAAAGCGAACAAGCTCCGCTCTTTGTTTAACAAAGCGATGAGCATCGGTGGCAGCATAGAAAAGCTGTAGAGAAGAACCAGAAATCCGCACAGGTGAACAACAACCCGTAACTGGGAAATATGCAGTGAATCGTTGAGTCGCAATGAAAAATCCCCCGCCGAAAAAGAGTTATCTCAGCTGGCCGGCATGGTCTTAATTATGATCGATAAAAATGATCGTCGTAAAATTTAACAATTTATATAACTTTCTACTGGTCTGGTTCAGACTCCACTTCATTTCTTGCCGACATACAGCGTATAATCCTCGGCCTTTGATTATTTTTTTACCATTTTTGGAAGCATTATGAGCGCAATATCCCTGATCCAGCCGGACAGAGACCTTTTCTCCTGGCCGCAGTACTGGGCTGCCTGTTTTGGCCCAGCACCGTTTTTGCCGATGTCACGCGACGAAATGGACCAACTTGGCTGGGATAGCTGCGACATCATTCTGGTTACCGGCGATGCATACGTCGATCATCCCAGCTTTGGCATGGCAATTTGCGGACGAATGCTGGAAGCGCAGGGCTTTCGCGTAGGGATTATCGCCCAGCCGGAGTGGAACAACAAAGACGATTTTATGCGTTTGGGTAAACCGAACCTGTTCTTTGGTGTGACCGCAGGCAACATGGACTCGATGATCAACCGTTACACCGCCGATCGTCGACTGCGCCATGACGATGCCTACACGCCGGACAACGTTGCGGGCAAACGTCCGGACCGCGCCACGCTGGTCTATACCCAGCGCTGTAAAGAAGCATGGAAAGATGTGCCGGTTATTCTCGGCGGTATTGAGGCCAGCCTGCGCCGTACGGCGCACTATGACTATTGGTCTGATACCGTTCGCCGCTCTGTTCTGGTGGATTCCAAAGCCGACATGCTGATGTTCGGCAACGGCGAACGTCCGCTGGTGGAAGTGGCGCATCGTCTGGCGATGGGCGAAACCATCGATCAGATCCGCGACGTGCGTAACACTGCGATTATGGTTAAAGAAGCGCTGCCGGGCTGGAGTGGGGTGGATTCCACGCGCCTCGACACGCCGGGCAAGATTGACCCGATCCCGCATCCGTATGGTGAAGATCTGCCGTGTGCTGACAACAAGCCTGTCGCACCGAAAAAGCAGGAAGCGAAAGCGGTAACCGTACAGCCGCCGCGCCCGAAACCGTGGGAAAAAACCTACGTGCTGCTGCCGTCCTTCGAAAAAGTGAAGGGCGATAAAGTGCTGTATGCGCATGCGTCGCGTATCCTGCACCACGAAACCAACCCAGGCTGCGCGCGTGCGCTGATGCAAAAGCATGGCGATCGCTACATCTGGATCAACCCGCCAGCCATTCCGCTCTCTACCGAAGAGATGGATAGCGTTTTTGCGCTGCCGTACAAACGCGTGCCGCATCCGGCGTATGGCGACAGCCGCATTCCGGCCTATGAGATGATCCGTTTCTCGATCAACATTATGCGTGGCTGCTTTGGCGGCTGTTCGTTCTGTTCGATCACCGAGCACGAAGGCCGCATCATCCAGAGCCGCTCTGAAGACTCGATCATCAATGAAATCGAAGCCATTCGCGACACCGTTCCAGGCTTTACCGGCGTGATTTCCGACCTCGGCGGCCCAACGGCGAACATGTATATGCTGCGCTGTAAGTCACCGCGCGCGGAGCAAACTTGCCGTCGTCTGTCATGCGTCTACCCGGATATCTGTCCGCATATGGATACCAACCATGAACCGACGATTAACCTTTATCGTCGTGCGCGTGATTTGAAAGGCATTAAAAAGATCCTCATCGCTTCGGGCGTGCGTTACGACATCGCGGTTGAAGACCCGCGTTATATCAAAGAGCTGGCGACCCACCACGTTGGCGGCTACCTGAAGATTGCGCCAGAGCATACCGAAGAAGGCCCGCTGTCGAAGATGATGAAGCCGGGGATGGGCAGCTACGATCGCTTTAAGGAATTGTTCGATACCTACTCTAAGCAAGCGGGTAAAGAGCAATACCTGATCCCGTACTTTATTTCCGCGCACCCGGGTACGCGTGACGAAGATATGGTGAATCTGGCGTTGTGGTTGAAGCAACGTCGTTTCCGTCTGGATCAGGTGCAGAACTTCTATCCATCGCCGTTGGCGAACTCCACAACCATGTATTACACCGGGAAAAACCCGCTGGGTAAAATTGGTTATAAGAGTGAAGACGTGGTGGTGCCGAAAGGTGATAAGCAGCGTCGTTTGCATAAAGCCCTGCTGCGTTACCACGATCCAGCCAACTGGCCGTTAATCCGCCAGGCGCTGGAAGATATGGGTAAAAAGCATCTGATCGGCGGTCGTCGCGAATGTCTGGTCCCGGCGCCTACGCTGGAAGAGATGCGCGAAGCGCGTCGCCAAAACCGTCATACTCGCCCGGCATTGACCAAGCACACACCGGTGGCGCATCAGCGCCAGACGCCTGCCGCAAACAAAAAACGCGGGAAAGTGGCAGGGCGTTAATCTGCCTTGCCCGGTGGTGAAACGCTTATCAGGCCTACAAATAGCACGATTTTGTAGGCCGGATAAGGTGCTTGAACCGCCATCCGGCAGAGAGACTCAGTATTTATGCTTCACGAATTCTGTCCGCTAATGCGGCCAGTTTTGCATCATCCGCTCGTTCATGATCGTGTGACGAAAGATATCCTTCATACTGCTCGAAAAATTTGTTCTGCCGCGCTTCAATCGGTTTCCAGTGGGTTAGATCGCCAGTACCGTGCATGGGGCTTAATTTGCTGTGCACATGGTCTACGCCGAAACCTTCGAAGAACATACCCGTACGACTGACATCCGGGAAAGCCTTATCCAGTTTCTTAGCCACTTTTTGGGTCGCCAGCATCAGATCAGCCAGTGCCTGCGGCGGCATATCGAAGGCATAGCTGGGATAATGCTTTTTCGGGATCACCACGGTAAAACCGTCGGTGTTCGGGAAAATCGACAGAAAAGCCATATGATGCTCGTCTTCCCAGACCTTATGGCAGGGTGCTTTACCTTCAACTATTTGACAGAAAATACAGGTCATTCCTTTTCTCCGCAGGTAAGGTGATTCGTCAGGACGCAGTCAGTTTAGTACAGACCCAACACCTTCCACCACATCAGACCCACGGTGATAAACACCGCCTGGTTAAACAAGCTGATGATAAATCCTGTACGCCACCAGACGCCCGTTGGAACGTACCCGGCACCAAACAGGATTGGACCGCGAGCGTGGGTGTACTGGGTGAGCGAGCAGTACAAACTGCTGGTGAAGGCCAGCATTAATGCCGTGGGGGCTGCGGGAATATTCAGATGCAGACCGACACCAAGGAAAACGGCGTACAGAGCGGCAATCTGTGCATTACCGCTGGCAAAAAAGTAGTGGGTATAGAAGTAGGCGGCGTTCAACAGCAGCAGGACGATCACCCAACTGGTACCGTGCATAGTACTGCTCAGGCTATCGCCGATCAGATTGCCAAACCAGGTGGTGAAGCCCAGTTTTTTCAGCTGGTTCGCCATCATCAACAGCGCGGCAAACCAAATCAGTGTGTCCCATGCGCCTTTCTCGCTCTTCACATCTTCCCAGCTCAGAACGCCGCTTAGCAATAAAATGGACAGTCCCACGAACGAGGCAGTGGTGGCGTCGACGCCTAACGTATCGCCAAAAATCCACAGCACCAGCAGTACGCCGACGGTAGCCAGCATCAGCCATTCGCCGCGAGACATACTGCCCATTTCCGCCAGCTCTTTGCGCGCCAGGTTAGGGGCATCCGGCGTGTGTTTAATTTCCGGGCGCACGATCCAGTAGACCAGCAGTGGAACCAGCAGTAAGGACACCAGGCATGGCAGCAGCGCCGCCATAAACCAGCCGCCCCAGGTCAGCGTGACGCCCGCATTGGCCGCCAGCTTCACCGCCAACAGGTTGCCGGTATAGCCGGTCATAAAGAGCGCGGCGGTGACGTCGTTGACGTTGCCAATACAGGTGATAAGAAAGGTACCGATTTTACTGCGGGACTCATCTTCCGGGTTCGAATGGAAACTGCGTGCCAGAGAGTCAGCAATCGGATAGATGACGCCGCCGCAGCGTGCTGTATTACTCGGCATTGCCGGGGAGAGGATCAGATCGGCAAAGGCCAGACCATAGGCGAGTCCCAGAGTGCGCTTGCCGAGCAGACGGATCATCTGCAGCGCAATGCGTCGTCCGAGGCCGGTTTTGATAAACCCGCGGGCAATCATAAAAGCCACGACGATAAGCCAGATAAGTGAACTGTTCAGCTCACTCAGTGCTGTGGTGATAGCGCCGCTGGCGGTTTTATCCCCGGCAGCATAGGCGAGTGCAAAAACCGTAATCCCAATAATGCCGACCGCGCCGATGGGTAAAACTTTTGCCACGATAGAGGCAATAGTCGCGACGAAAATGATTGCCGAATGCCAGGCTGGCGCACTTAGCCCGGAAGGTGGAGTAAGCTGCCACAGTCCGGCAGAAATGAATATTATAAGAATTAATGGGAGCCATTTGACTCCGCTACTTTTTTTCTCAGTCACGTTTACGCACCTATAGATATGGTGAATATATTCATCAAATAAATATATTTATTTAATAATTAACAGGTTATGTTGCGTAATGCTGCTCCAGCGACTGCAAGAAATACATCAATATATATGTGTGAATTGTTTCCTGATATTTCAAATCAGTAAAGGCCCGACGAGAGTGTCGGGCTGGAGGAAGGGGTTAACCGCCGAACTGATCCGGGTCTGGCCCCAGACGTTTGCCCTGATCGAGTTTCGCGATTTCGCCTAATTCGTCTTTATCCAGGCGGAAGTCCCAGACGTTAAAGTTTTCTGCGATACGCGCAGGGGTGACAGATTTTGGAATCACCACCAGCCCGCTATCCAGATGCCAGCGGATGACAATCTGCGCCGGTGATTTGCCATATTTCTCAGCGAGGTCACGGATGATCTTTTGATCAAAGACGTCTTTGCCGCCCTGCGCCAGCGGGCTCCAGGATTCGGTCTGGATTTTATGCGTTGCGTTCCAGGCATGCAGTTGGCGCTGTTGCATAAGCGGATGAAGTTCGATCTGGTTAATCACCGGAGGTACGCCGGTTTCATCCATCAACCGCTGGAGATGATTGATCTGAAAGTTGCACACGCCAATGCTCTTAATCAGCCCTTCTTTTTGCAGGTCGATCATGTTTTCCCACGCTTCAACGTAGTGGTCGATCGCCGGAACCGGCCAGTGCATCAGGTATAGATCGAGGTAATCAAGCTGGAGTTTTTCAATGCTTTCGAGCAAGGCTTCCCGGGGGCGTTTTTGGTCATCATTCCACAGCTTGGTGGTGATGAATAACTCGTCCCGTGGTACGCCAGCATCGCGTATTGCTTTGCCGACACCTTCTTCGTTTTTGTACGCCGTAGCGGTATCAATTGAGCGATACCCCACTTCCAGCGCTTTATGAATGGCGGTGATGACTTCTTCGTTGCTTGCCTTCCAGACCCCCAGGCCCAGTTGTGGCATGACGTTACCATCCTGTAGCTTGATAATGGTTGGACCGGTCATAATTCCCCCCACACTTAATCCTTCAGGCTGCCTCTTTGTTGGCTGCTTGCGTTTACCCCGGTCACGTACTTATGTACGCTCCCGGGGATTCACTTAATTGCCGCCTCGATGCCTCATGAATGATTGGGTGTAAATTGAGTTCACCGGGGCAGCCCCCGGTGAGTTAGGTGTGACTTAAGCCTGGTATAAATACCCAAAAACGAAAGGCGGAGGTTAAAAAACCTTAGCGGGCAGCTTCGTAAATCCGACGGCTGACTTCAAGCGTAATGTCCTGATGTTCGCCCAGTTGCGTACCACCGTGTGCTTCCAGTTTTTCCAGCAATGCCGGGATGGAGCTACCGTCCAGGCCATAGTCAGACAGGCGAGTGGGTACGCCCATTTGTTCGAAGAAAGCGCGGGTAGCGGCAATGGCGGTGTCGATGCGCTGGTCGTCGGAACCTTCGGTGATATTCCAGATACGCTCTGCGTATTGCAGCAGTTTGGCACGCTTGGTATCACGTTTTTCATTCCACAGCGCTGGCAGAACGATGGCCAGCGTTTGAGCATGATCCAGACCGTGCATTGCGGTCAGTTCATGGCCCAGCATATGCGTTGCCCAGTCCTGCGGTACGCCTGCGCCAATCAGGCCGTTCAGCGCCTGGGTTGCCGCCCACATAACGTTCGCACGCACGTTGTAGTTTTCCGGCTCCTGCAAGGCTTTCGGACCTTCTTCTACCAGCGTGAGCAGAATGCCTTCGGCAAAGCGATCCTGAATTTTCCCGTCTACCGGATAAGTCACATACTGTTCCACGGTATGAACAAAAGCATCCACAACGCCGTTTGCAACCTGACGCGGCGGCAGGGTGTAGGTGTAAACCGGATCCAGTACGGCAAACACTGGCTGCACGAACGGGGTCATAAAGGCCAGTTTATCGCCGGTGGTTTTACGCGAAATTACCGCGCCGGAGTTAGATTCAGAGCCGGTTGCAGGCAGGGTTAATACGGAGCCCATCGGGATGGCGCTTGTTACGTCGTTGCCGTGGGTTTCCAGAATGCGCCATGGATCGATGCCGTCAGCGTACTGTGCAGCTGCCGCGATGAATTTGGTGCCGTCCAGCACTGAACCGCCACCTACCGCCAGCAGAAACGTCACTTTCTCATCACGCACGATTTTTACTGCGTTCATCAGCGTTTCGTAAGACGGGTTTGGCTCGATACCGCCAAACTCCAGCACATCCAGGCCTTTCAGCGCGTCCTGAACCTGTGCCAGGACGCCAGTTTTTTTCACGCTGCCGCCGCCGTAGGTAACCAGTACGCGAGCGTCCTGAGGAATTTGATCGCGCAGCTCAGCAATCGCGCCTTTACCAAACAAAATACGTGTTGGGGTATGGAGATTAAAGTTGTTCATTGCTCGTTCCCTTTGGTGGGTAATAAAAGAGGGCAGGTGAGTGTCTGCCGGATGATGAACATTGTGGTCGCCCGCCGCGTTGCTCTCAATGCTCATTTCTGCCGATGTCTTGCCCATTTCTACAGACTGCTGGAGAAAACGGATAAATCTGCGCATTATGTCAGGGTCGAAAACCGATGATGAAATGGTGCCCCATGAACCGTGATGAGATCTGTCTTCTGCTGACAAATAAAATTAAGCAGCTGAAAAACAATGAAAATAAACTTAACGAATTGCTGCCAGATGTCCGCCTGCTACACGGTACGGAGCCGGCGGCTCGTACACCGGTCATGTATCAGCCAGGCATCATATTTCTCTTTTCGGGACATAAAATTGGTTACATCAATGAGCGCGTATTTCGCTATGACGCCAACGAATACCTGCTGCTAACCGTACCTTTACCCTTTGAATGTGAAACCTATGCGACGCCAGAGGTTCCTCTGGCCGGTATTTATCTGAATGTCGATATCCTGCAATTGCAAGAGCTGCTGATGGACATTGGGGAAGACGAACTGTTCCAGCCCGCCATGGCGGCCAGCGGGATTAACTCTGCAACGCTCTCTGACGAAATTCTCTGCGCTGCTGAGCGCCTGCTGGATGTGATGGAGCGACCGCTGGATGCGCGCATCCTGGGGAAACAGATTATTCGCGAGATCCTCTACCATGTGCTGACCGGACCGCGCGGCGGCGCGTTACTTGCTCTGGTCAGTCGCCAGACGCATTTCAGTTTGATAAGCCGGGTGCTGAAGCGGATTGAAACCAAGTACACCGAAAACCTCAATGTAGAACAGCTGGCGGCAGAGGCGAACATGAGCGTGTCGGCGTTTCATCATAATTTTAAAGCGGTGACCAGCACGTCGCCGCTGCAATATCTTAAGAGCTATCGCCTGCATAAAGCACGGATGATGATGGTTCACGATGGGATGAAGGCCAGTGCGGCTGCCATGCGCGTCGGCTATGAGAGCGCATCGCAATTCAGTCGGGAGTTCAAACGTTTCTTTGGCGTAACGCCGGGGGAAGATGCGGCAAGAATTCGTATGATGCAGGGGAGTTGATTTCTTGTAGGCCTTAAAACCGCGCGCCATCAGGCATAATGCCGGGAATTACCCCGGCTACGGATAATACTCAGGCGCTACAGTATTTTTTTTTAATCACCACGAACAATGTTCCCAACAATCCTGCGGTTAACAGGGCAATCGGCAGGATCATTAGAAAGGTCATCACCTGATCTTCATGGCGTTTAACGAACGGGATCATGCTCAGCGCATAGCCGAAACTGGTGACGACGGTGACCCACAGCAGGCCACTCAGCCAGTTAAAAAACTGGAACCGACGGTTAGGAAGCCCTGAAATGCCCGCCATCGTTGGCAGCAAGGTGCGAACGAACGCCAGGAAACGCCCTGCCAGCAGCGCCATCAGGCCGTGTTGATCAAACATGCAGGTGGCGCGCTGATGGTATTTTTCCGGTAATTGCGCCAGCCAGCCTTTCACCGTGCGCGTGTTGCCTAGCCAGCGTCCCTGAATATAACTCAGCCAGCAGCCCAGACTGGCTGCGGCCGTCAGAATAGCTATGGTAGGTAAAAAACTCATCACGTCCTGAGCGATCAGCGCTCCTGCCAGTAATAACAGGCTGTCTCCGGGTAAAAAGGAGGCGGGCAGCAGGCCATTTTCTAAAAACAGCGTGGCGAACATGACGAAGTACACCACGCTCACCACGTGCGGATCCGCCAGTGCGGCAAAATCGTGTTGCCAGAGCGCGGAGACAATATCTTGAATGACTACCATGGACTTTCCTGTGGAACAGCGTTTATGTGTGGATTGTACTCCTGAATTGCCCGGGATGCCTTGATCCCGGACGCAACAATTGCAGACTTTTCCACCAGAAGTGTCTGCATATATGTCCATCTGTGGCAATTTTACTCGATTCGGGCAAATCCTGCGGCCAAATCGGCAATCAGATCGTCAACATTCTCTAAACCGATATGTAAACGGATGAGCGTTCCGCTGAAATCCACCTCGCCTTGCGGACGGATTGCCGCAATGTGTTCCGGCTGGTTGGCGAGAATCAGCGACTCAAAACCGCCCCAGGAGTAGGCCATACTGAACAGGCTGAAGTGATCCAGATACGCAGCAAGCTCCTCATTATTGAGCTTCTTATTCAATACAAAGGAGAACAGGCCGCTGCTGCCGGTAAAATCACGCTTCCAGAATTCATGCCCTTTGCTGCCGGGCAGTGCCGGGTGGTTCACGCGGGCGACCTGCGGATGGCTGACCAGCCACTCGGCGACCTTTAAGCTGCTTTCATGGTGCTGACGCAGGCGAACGCTCAGCGTACGCAGTCCACGGCTGGTCATATAGGCGGTATCGGCGTCCAGCATTTGCCCCATCAGATAGGCATTTTCGCGCAGTTGATCCCAGCAGCGGGCATTAGATACCGCCGTGCCGACCATGCCGTCAGAATGACCAATCAGATATTTGGTGCCTGCCTGAATAGAGATATCAATGCCAAAATCCAACGCTTTGAACAGCACCCCGGCAGCCCAGGTGTTATCAATCATGATGATTGCATCCGGCGCGACGCTTCTGACGGCGGCAACAATAGCTGGAACATCATGCACTTCCATAGTGACAGAGCCGGGAGATTCCAGAAATACGACTTTCGTGTTCGGCTGTATGTGCTTAACGATATCGGCGCCAACCAGCGGATCGAACCAGCCGGTGGACACGCCGAGCTTGCCGAGAATTTTGGTACAGAAATCCTGACTGGGTTCATAGGCTGTGTTGGTCATCAGCACATGATCCCCTTGCTCCACAAAGGCAAGGATGGTGTTGGCAACGGCCGCCGCACCGCAGGGGAACAGCGCGCAACCCGCACCACCTTCCAGTTCGCACATCGCTTCCTGAAGAGAGAAATGCGTCAGGGTTCCGCGACGCCCATAGAAAAGCGCACCGTTCGCCCGGTTGTGCGTGGCCTGTTTTTTGGCCTCTACGGTGTCAAAAACCAGCGAAGAAGCGCGCTGGATCACGCTATTTACCGAGCCCAGCGTGTACTTTTTACTGCGTCCTGCGTGAACGAGTTTGGTTTCAAGTTGCTTATCTGCCATGTTGTCTTACCTGTTTTTATACGTCTGGATGTCTAAACTACCATGAATCAAAGATGACGCATCCTGCAGAACGGTCATACAGTAGAAAATAATCTCAAAATGCTTCTGGTGACTTTTTTACTGCGTAAGCGCAAGGAAAAGAAACCAAAGGTGCGGCAATATGTAAATAGTAATGAGAACGACTATCAATTCGACGTCGTTTTGATATGATTACGCTCAGATTTTGTGATTTGCGTCCTGGAGATACAGAGTGGGTAATAATTTGATGCAGACGGATCTTTCCGTCTGGGGTATGTATCAGCACGCCGATATCGTGGTTAAGTGCGTGATGATTGGGCTGATTTTGGCGTCAGTGGTCACCTGGGCTATCTTCTTTAGTAAGAGCCTTGAGTTCTTTACTCAGAAACGCCGCCTTAAGCGTGAACAGCAACTGCTGGCGGAAGCCCGCTCTTTAGATCAGGCAAGTGAAATTGCCGCAGGATTCGATGGCAAAAGCCTGGGCGCACAGTTGATTAACGAAGCGCAGAACGAGCTGGAACTGTCAGAAGGCAGCGACGATAACGAAGGCATTAAAGAGCGTACCGGCTTCCGTCTGGAGCGTCGTGTGGCGGCGGTAGGTCGTCATATGGGCCGCGGTAACGGATACCTGGCCACCATCGGGGCTATCTCTCCATTCGTCGGTCTGTTCGGTACCGTATGGGGCATCATGAATAGCTTCATCGGGATTGCACAAACCCAAACGACCAACCTCGCCGTTGTTGCGCCGGGTATCGCAGAAGCGCTGTTAGCGACCGCAATCGGTCTGGTCGCAGCAATTCCAGCTGTTGTTATCTACAACATTTTCGCACGTCAGATTGGCAGCTATAAAGCGATGCTGGGCGACGTCGCGGCACAGGTGCTGTTGCTGCAAAGTCGCGATCTGGACCTGAATGCAAGCGCATCCGCGCATCCGGTACGTGCAGCGCAGAAATTACGTGTAGGATAATGTTCCATGGCAATGAGCTTTAATGAAAACCTGGACGATAACGGTGAAATGCATGAAATCAACGTGACGCCGTTTATCGACGTTATGTTGGTTTTATTGATCATCTTTATGGTTGCCGCGCCGTTGGCAACCGTAGATGTGAAGGTGAATCTCCCTGCCTCCACCAGCACGCCGCAGCCGCGTCCGGAAAAACCGGTTTACCTGTCAGTTAAAGCCGATAAGAGTATGTTCATTGGCAACAATCAGGTGACGGATGAAACCATGATTAACGAGCTAAATGCGCTAACTGAAGGGAAGAAAGACACCACGATTTTCTTCCGGGCAGATAAAACCGTTGATTATGAGACCATGATGAAGGTGATGGATACGCTGCATCAGGCGGGCTTCCTGAAGATTGGTCTGGTTGGCGAAGAGACAGTGAAAGCGAAGTAATCTTCCTCATTGCCGGGTAATGGTTACCGCCTTACCCGGCGTGTCTCTCCTGATTCAACTCCCTCGCACACTTGTTCTTATCTGTTCTCATCTAACGCGACCGTGGTTATCCTGGTGGGTTCGTAGTTCCCTTCAGACAGCTTTCGCGTCAGGCGTAAGGTGGCCGTTTCCCGCGCGAGTATATGCTGGTAGGTGCTTTCCAGTCGGGCCATGATTTTGTCCCGCAGTTCTGGTTGCTGCTCCATAATGGCTTCGATCGCGGCACCGTAGATCTCTTCTTTAGCCTGTAGCGAGTAAATTTCACGGCGATTTTGCCATTTCATCCGCACCAGTGCAGCGGGAATAGAGACTATCTCCTGAGCAACGCTTTCCAGTGTCGCGTTTTTATTGGCAATCAACACGGCTAAATTTTGCTTTAAGACAAACTCATCGCTTTTATGGTTATCTAAAGCCAAATAAACATTATTATCCTCAACATCTTTCATTTTATTTCTCTTCCAGAGAATAAAAAATAGGGTCGCTGGTTTCACGGGTAATTAAATTAAGCCAAATTTTGTTGCCCTGTTCATTTATGATGGCTGTTTTTTGAGTCAAAATTTTACTTAATTCTTGTGCATTAATGTCGCCTTCTGCCTGTAGTGAATTGAGCAGGCGAGAGAATGACTCAATTTTTGCTGCACGAAATAGACGCTCTTTTAAATGACGGTCGCACTCTTCAAATAGCATATTTCGTGACTGGCCGGTAGCAGCAGAGCTAATCAAAATATCGGATTCGTAATCGCTTAATGTTATCTTCCCCTGAGTCAAATTTTCACTATTATCTGTGGAGGTGGTATTGTCAGGTGAGCTGGATAAGTGAAAACGCGAGGGAACAAGATGCTCGGGAAGCATGTTGAAATATCCTTTGATGCCAATGATATGTTGTTTTAAATAAACCATGCCGCGTTGACAATAGCATGGCGTAATTTTAAAATCAAAAAAAATGGAGCCAGTATATGAACAGTATATTTTATTCTGTTATTACCCTGCTATTGCTGACCTGCGGGGTACTTTTGTTGATGCGCAGTGCAAATAAAAACCGTAATGCAGAAAATGGATACGCTGAAAACCAGCCGGAAATACTGAGTAAAGAAGAGGGTGAAGATCATTTCTCGGTACTGATGAATTCGATTACTCCGGTTTGGTATTGGCGTGTCAATCACGAATATATCGATTTTATCCACTCGACGATCAAACGGATGACAATGGTGGAGCTGAATGAGACGCCAGGGCTATTTGATGCACAGCGGCGTTGCAGCGATCTCAACTCTGCGGTGTATAAATATTACGACAATATTAAAAAACGCTGTCTGAGTGGCGAGAAAGTCCCGCATGCCGATTTGGACGTGCTTAACTTACGTCAGTGCTTCAGGGAGTTCAGCCTGGAAGCATATCCTGCACTTGTCGCGCTGGTGTGGCCGGAATATCAGCGCCCAGAAATCAAAGCAGAAGAGGTGTGAGGAGCTGGCTGGCCCGTATTACGTGCCGGGAAGAACAACGTTGCTACCCGGCACGGGATTACCTACGGCTATTTGTCAGATGAGGCCTGCCACAGGTTCAGCTTACCGTCCGCGACGTGCTTATCGATCTGCGCCAGTTCTTCGGCGCTGAACGTCAGATTCGCCAGCGCCTGAACGTTCTCTTCCAGTTGCTCCGGTCGACTGGCGCCAATCAATACCGACGTTACCCTGTTGTCTTTTAGCAGCCAGCTTAAGGCCATTTGTGCCATCGACTGTCCACGCTGTTGCGCCATCTCATTAAGCAAACGCAGGCTGGTAAGGTTTTCTTCCGTCAGCATGTTTTCCGTTAATCCACGAACCTTTTTCCCTTCACGCTGCATGCGTGAACCTTCCGGAATACCGTTAAGGTATTTCCCCGTCAGCAGTCCCTGAGCCAGCGGCGTAAATGCGATGCAGCCCATGCCGTTGGATTCCAGCGTATCCAGCAGGCCGCTGCTGTCTACCCAGCGGTTAAGCAGGTTGTAAGACGGCTGATGGATCAGCAATGGAATTTTCCATTCCCGCATCAACTCGGCCATTTTCTGCGTACGTTCCGGAGAATAGGATGAGATGCCGACATACAGCGCTTTACCGCTTTGCACGGCGTGGGCCAGCGCCGAGGCGGTCTCTTCCATTGGCGTATTTTCGTCAACGCGGTGAGAGTAGAAGATATCGACATAGTCGAGACCCATGCGTTTCAGACTCTGGTCGAGGCTGGCGAGCAGGTATTTGCGCGAACCGCCAGAACCGTATGGCCCAGGCCACATGTCATAGCCTGCCTTGGTGGAGATAATCAGTTCATCGCGATAGTGTGCAAAATCCTCGCGCAGTAATCGGCCAAAATTCTCTTCTGCGCTGCCTGGTGGCGGCCCATAGTTATTGGCTAAATCAAAATGCGTGATGCCTAAATCAAATGCTTTACGCAACAGGGCGCGCTGTGAATCCAGCGCCTGAACGTGCCCAAAACTGTGCCATAAACCCAGCGATAGCGCGGGTAAACGCAAACCGCTGCGCCCACAGTAGCGATAGAGCATCTGCTCGTAACGTTCAGGATTGGCAAACCAGGCCATGAGATCTCCTTAGTGCAGGTGAATTTCGAAACAACGTTTCTATTCTAGCGGGTTCACGGTGAATATCCCGTTCACCAGGTCACATTGAGATGAAAAACTGGGCAAAAACAGGTCACTGTGCTTTGCTTAAAAAAACACCAATCAGGAGTGCGACGATGCCGCGTTTGACTGCCAAAGATTTTCCGCAAGAACTGCTCGACTACTATGACTATTACGCGCATGGCAAAATAACGAAACGCGAGTTTCTCAATCTGGCAGCGAAATATGCAGTGGGTGGCATGACGGCGTTGGCTTTATTCAATTTATTGAAACCCAACTATGCCCTCGCAACGCAGGTAGAATTTACCGATCCCGATATTTTGGCGGAATATATTACCTATCCTTCGCCTGAAGGGCATGGTGATGTGCGGGGGTATTTAGTTAAACCTGCGAAGGTGACAGGGAAAGTTCCGGCGGTGGTGGTAGTGCATGAGAATCGTGGGCTGAATCCGTATATTGAAGATGTGGCGAGACGGGTGGCGAAGGCGGGCTTTATGGCACTTGCGCCGGATGGATTAAGTTCGGTAGGGGGATATCCGGGCAATGATGATAAAGGTCGGGAATTGCAGCAGCAGGTTGACCCCGTAAAGTTGATGAATGATTTTTTTGCCGCCATTGAATTTATGCAATCTTATTCAGGGACGACGGGAAAGGTAGGTATCACCGGATTTTGCTACGGTGGTGGTGTGTCGAATGCCGCTGCTGTAGCTTTCCCTAAACTGGCCTGCGCGGTGCCTTTTTATGGGCGGCAGGTTCCTGCATCAGATGTCCCCAAAATAAACGCGCCTTTATTACTGCACTATGCGCAATTAGACACACGTATTAATGAGGGATGGCCTGCCTATGAAGCGGCGCTTAAGGCCAATAAGAAAGTCTATGAAGCCTATATCTATCCCGGCGTTAATCATGGCTTTCACAACGATTCGACCCCCCGTTATGATAAAGCTGCCGCTGATTTAGCCTGGGAACGTACTCTTGCGTGGTTTAACAAATATTTGCGATAGAAAACAATAGATTATTTAATGCTTATAACTAATTACCTGAATAATAATGCTACCTAATTTCATTAGCATTCATATTGATATAGTGTGGAGAGAGAGTGGATGTACTTAAGAAAGTAAAAAAATAAAGAACGCATTATATCTTCTCTACTGCCTGCCGATAACAAGGATAAGTATCGCCTGATGGCGAATTCCTCATCAACGGCAAGGAAATTATTATGCGTTTGCTGAAAAACTTCACTATTCGTATTGTCATGTTGGCAATACTGGGACTTTTTTGCCTGCTCTGGTCGGGCGTGGGTTTATTCAGTCTTCATTCGTTATCAAAAATATCTGAAGGCAATGATATTGACCGTCATCTTGTCCATCAGATGACGGTTCTCAGTCAGGGCAACGATCAGTACTTTCGCTTCGTAACGCGCTTAAGTCGCGCCATGGATGTCAAAATGAGTGGCGGAACGCCTGATTTTGCGCCAGCGCAACAGTCCCTGGAGAATATGAGCAAAAAACTCCAGGAGATGAAAACATTATCTCCGGGCCCTATGGACCCTGACGTCGCTAACGCAGTACTGACGAAGTGGCAGGCGCTGCTGGACAACGGCGTGATCCCGCAAATGCAGCTGGCGCAGCAGGGAACGCTTACGGCCTTTGCTGAGCATGCCAGCACTATTACACCCGCGTTGAGCCGTGAATTTGGCGCCAGTGCCGAGCGTTTTAACGCCACGGCAGGCGAGCGACTCGATACCACCCGCGTGATGGTCGATGGCAAAACCTCTATCATCCGGACGCTAATTATCACCGCCGTGATCCTTGGGATTGCCCTCCTTTTCTTTACCGACCGCTACCTTGTTTCCATGATGGTGAAACCGCTGGGACGTATTCGCCAACAGTTCCAGCAGATTGCGCAGGGCGATCTCAGCCATCCCATCGAAGATTTTGGTCGTAACTGTGTGGGTCAACTGGTGCCGTTATTGTGCGCGATGCAGGATAGCCTACGTGAAGCCGTCAGTACCATCCGTTCAGGTAGTGACAACATCTGGCGAGGGGCGACGGAAATTTCGACCGGCAATAACGATCTCTCCTCACGTACTGAAGAGCAGGCTGCGGCTCTGGAAGAGACCGCTGCCAGCATGGAGCAACTGACCGCAACGGTAAAACTGAACGCAGAAAATGCGCGTGAAGCCAGCCAGCTTGCCGATACGGCCACAGAAACGGCAGGCAAAGGGAGCACGCTGGTTTCAGAAGTGGTAGAGACGATGGACGGCATTGCCGCCAGCTCTAAACAGATCGCGGAAATCACGTCAGTTATTAATAGTATTGCTTTCCAGACCAACATTCTGGCGCTGAACGCGGCGGTTGAAGCAGCCAGGGCAGGCGAGCAGGGGCGCGGTTTTGCCGTCGTCGCCGGTGAAGTACGTAACCTTGCCAGTCGCAGCGCCGGGGCGGCGAAAGAGATTGAGACGCTGATTGGCGAGTCATCGCGTCGTGTTGATCAGGGTGCTCGTCTGGTTAAAGAAACAGGATTAACCATGGAGGCGATTCTGCGCGGCGCCACCGAAGTGACTGTCATCATGAAGCAAATTGCCTCTGCCTCGGAAGAACAGAATAAGGGTATCTCGCAGGTGAGCGTGGCGATCACGCAGATGGACAGCGTAACGCAACAGAACGCTGCATTGGTAGAACAAGTTTCCGCCGCGGCAGTGGCGCTGGAACGACAAACAGAGGAGCTGCAACGCTCGGTGCAACAGTTCCGCCTTTCCGCTAATGATGTGCAATACGCAGCCAGCCAAACCACTTCCTCTTCAGCAGACAGCAAAACGTCTGCGGCCGCTAAAACGGATGAGTGGGTGTCCTTTTAAGCCGTTATAAAAAGTTCGTGATACCTCTGGTCTTTGCTTAAAAAATCGCTATATAATTTATTATATAGCGATTGGAGGTTATGCATGGACAACCATTTTGGTAAAGGCCTGATGGCCGGATTAAACGCCTCAAGTGCGGACAGTGCACGCTCGGTGGCGAATTTTTGTGCGGATTATAAGCGTGGTTTTGTGCTGGGATTTTCACATCGAATGTTTGAAAAAACGGGCGATCGACAGCTCAGCGCGTGGGAAGCGGGGATCCTGACGCGCCGTTATGGGCTGGATAAAGAGATGGTGATGGATTTCTTTAAAGAGAACCAGTCCAGTACAACAATTCGGTTTTTCATGGCTGGCTATCGACTCGAAGCTTGATCCGAAAGGGGTATTATCTTGCTTTAATTAATTACACTATTGACCTACGCCTTCGTTTTGTTGCTCCGCCGAAGTATTATAATGCACATAACCATATAAAAAGTGTGGTAATGGCGCGCCGATCGCAATATGCAACATGCGAATGGTGCAAAATAAAAGCCAGGTCTTCGCAACGGAATAACTATAAAATGACTGGAGATAACTCTCTCATCAATTCGAGCGGCATTAATCGCCGTGATTTCATGAAGCTTTGTGCAGCACTGGCCGCTACCATGGGGCTCAGTAGCAAAGCCGCCGCAGAAATGGCCGAATCAGTTTCTCGTCCTCAGCGCCCACCGGTTATCTGGATTGGTGCTCAGGAGTGTACGGGTTGTACTGAATCGCTGCTTCGCGCGACACACCCTACAGTGGAAAACCTCGTTCTGGAGACAATCTCTCTGGAATACCATGAGGTGCTCTCTGCCGCCTTCGGCCATCAGGTCGAAGAGAACAAACATAACGCTCTGGAGAAGTACAAAGGGCAATATGTTCTGGTAGTAGATGGTTCTATCCCACTGAAAGATAATGGTATTTACTGCATGGTTGCCGGCGAGCCGATCGTGGATCACATCCGCCGGGCCGCAGAAGGCGCAGCCGCTATCATTGCCATCGGCTCTTGCGCCGCGTGGGGTGGTGTTGCTGCCGCTGGCGTTAACCCAACGGGTGCCGTCGGCCTGCAAGAAGTTCTGCCAGGCAAAACCATCATCAACATCCCCGGCTGTCCGCCGAACCCGCATAACTTCCTCGCAACGGTCGCGCATATCATCACTTATGGTAAGCCGCCGAAGCTGGATACCAAAAACCGTCCGACATTCGCCTATGGCCGTTTGATTCACGAACACTGCGAACGTCGCCCGCACTTCGATGCTGGTCGTTTTGCTAAAGAGTTTGGTGATGAAGGCCACCGTGAAGGTTGGTGCCTCTACCATCTGGGCTGTAAAGGACCAGAAACCTACGGCAACTGCTCAACGCTGCAATTCTGCGATGTGGGCGGCGTGTGGCCGGTGGCTATCGGTCACCCTTGCTACGGCTGTAACGAAGAAGGTGTCGGCTTCCATAAAGGTATTCACCAGCTTGCTCATGTGGAAAACCAAACTCCGCGTTCCGAGAAACCTGACGTCAACATGAAAGAAGGCGGCAATGTTTCTGCCGGAGCGATTGGACTGCTGGGTGGCGTAGTAGGACTGGTTGCCGGCGTCAGCGTGATGGCGGTTCGTGAACTGGGGCGTCAGCAGAAGAAAGATAACGCTGACTCACGGGGAGAATAACCGTGAACAGACGTAACTTTATTAAAGCAGCCTCCAGCGGGGCATTGCTGTTGGGCGCAGCGCCGTCCATCAGCCATGCGGCTGCAGAAAACCGTCCGCCGATCCCTGGTTCTCTTGGGATGCTCTATGACTCGACGCTGTGCGTAGGCTGCCAGGCCTGTGTCACCAAGTGTCAGGATATCAACTTCCCGGCGCGTAACCCGGAAGGCGAGCAAACCTGGTCGAACAACGACAAACTGTCGCCGTATACCAATAACATCATTCAGGTGTGGCGTAGCGGAACAGGCGTTAACAAAGACCAGGAAGAAAATGGCTACGCATACATCAAGAAACAGTGCATGCACTGTGTTGATCCGAACTGCGTTTCCGTTTGCCCGGTCTCCGCGCTGAAAAAAGATCCGAAAACCGGCATCGTCCATTATGACAAAGATGTCTGCACGGGCTGTCGTTACTGCATGGTCGCCTGCCCGTACAACGTGCCTAAGTACGACTACAACAACCCGTTTGGTGCACTTCACAAATGTGAACTGTGTAACCAGAAAGGCGTTGAGCGTCTGGACAAAGGTGGTTTACCGGGTTGTGTTGAAGTGTGCCCAGCCGGTGCGGTGATTTTTGGTACGCGTGAAGAGCTGATGGCTGAGGCGAAAAAACGTCTCGCGCTGAAGCCTGGTAGCGAATACCACTATCCGCGTCAGACGGTGAAAGCAGGCGATACCTATCTGCATACGGTACCGAAGTACTACCCGCACCTGTACGGTGAGAAAGAAGGTGGTGGTACGCAGGTTATGGTACTGACGGGTGTTCCTTACGAGGATTTGGATCTGCCGAAGCTGGATGATCTTTCAACTGGTGCGCGTTCCGAACATGTTCAACATTCCCTGTACAAGGGCATGATATTACCCCTGGCTGCGCTGGCGGGCTTAACCGTGCTGGTTCGTCGTAACACGAAAAACGACCATCACGATGGAGGAGACGATCATGAGTCATGATCCTAAACCGCTGGGCGGAAAAATAATCAGCAAACCGGTCATTATTTTTGGGCCGCTTATCGTCCTGTGTATGCTCCTGATCGTGAAACGTCTGGTCTTCGGACTGGGCTCAGTCTCCGATCTGAACGGCGGTTTCCCATGGGGTGTATGGATCGCGTTTGACCTGTTGATTGGTACTGGCTTCGCGTGCGGTGGTTGGGCGCTGGCGTGGGCGGTGTACGTTTTCAACAGAGGCCAATACCATCCGTTGGTTCGTCCGGCGCTGCTGGCGAGCCTGTTTGGCTACTCGCTGGGTGGTCTGTCGATCACCATTGACGTCGGTCGTTACTGGAACCTGCCGTATTTCTACATTCCGGGCCACTTCAACGTGAACTCGGTACTGTTCGAAACGGCGGTCTGTATGACCATCTATATCGGCATCATGGCGCTGGAATTTGCTCCGGCTCTGTTTGAACGTCTGGGGTGGAAAGTTTCCCTCAAACGTTTGAATAAAGTGATGTTCTTTATTATTGCCCTCGGCGCGCTGCTGCCAACCATGCACCAGTCTTCAATGGGTTCATTGATGATTTCTGCGGGTTATAAGGTGCATCCGCTATGGCAAGCTTATGAAATGCTGCCGCTTTTCTCGGTATTAACCGCCTTTATTATGGGCTTCTCGATCGTCATCTTTGAAGGCTCGTTGGTACAAGCCGGTCTGAAAGGTAACGGTCCGGACGAAAAAAGTTTGTTCATCAAGCTGACGAATACCATCAGCGTGCTGCTGGCGATTTTCGTCGTCCTGCGCTTTGGCGAACTGATCTATCGCGACAAGCTGTCCTATGCGTTCTCGGGCGATCTTTACTCCCTGATGTTCTGGCTTGAAGTCGTGCTGATGGTCTTCCCGCTGGTGGTGCTGCGCGTCACTAAGCTGCGTAATGACTCGCGCATGCTGTATCTGTCTGCGCTGAGCGCATTGCTGGGTTGTGCAACATGGCGTCTGTCCTATTCGCTGGTGGCGTTCAATCCTGGTGGTGGCTACCACTACTTCCCGACCTGGGAAGAGCTGTTGATTTCTATTGGTTTTGTGGCTATTGAGATTTGTGCATACATCGTACTCATTCGTCTACTGCCGATACTTCCTCCTTTAAAACAAAACGATCAAAATCGTCATGAGGCGAGCAAAGCATGAGCCAGAGAATTACTATTGATCCGGTAACCCGTATTGAGGGTCATTTACGCATCGACTGCGAAATCGAAAATGGCGTGGTATCTAAAGCATGGGCTTCCGGTACCATGTGGCGCGGCATGGAAGAGATCGTGAAAAACCGCGATCCGCGCGATGCCTGGATGATTGTGCAGCGTATCTGTGGCGTTTGTACGACCACTCACGCTATCTCTTCCGTTCGTGCAGCAGAAAGTGCGCTGAATATTGATGTTCCGGTGAACGCACAGTATATCCGTAACATCATTCTGGCCGCGCACACCACGCATGACCACATTGTTCACTTCTATCAGCTGTCTGCGCTGGACTGGGTGGATATCACCTCTGCCCTGAAAGCTGACCCAGCGAAAGCGTCTGCCATGCTGAACGGCGTGTCCTCCTGGCACCTGAACAGCGCAGAAGAGTTCACCAAGGTTCAGAACAAGATCAAAGATCTTGTTGCCAGCGGTCAGTTAGGCATTTTTGCTAACGGTTGCTGGGGTCACCCGGCAATGCAGCTGCCGCCGGAAGTGAACCTGATTGCGGTCGCACACTACCTGCAAGCGCTGGAATGCCAGCGTGATGCCAACCGCGTTGTGGCACTGTTGGGCGGTAAAACGCCGCACATCCAGAACCTGGCGGTAGGTGGGGTTGCTAACCCAATTAACCTTGACGGTCTCGGCGTGCTGAACCTTGAACGCCTGATGTACATCAAGTCCTTCATCGATAAGCTGAGCGACTTCGTTGAGCAGGTGTACAAGGTTGATACCGCGGTTATTGCTGCGTTCTATCCTGAGTGGCTGGAACGTGGTCAGGGTGCGGTTAACTACCTGAGTGCGCCGGAATTCCCGACAGATGGTAAAAACGGCAGCTTCCTGTTCCCGGGTGGTTACATCACCGATGCTGATCTGTCGACCTATCGTCCGATCACCTCTCACTCCGATGAGTACCTGATCAAAGGGATTCAGGAGAGTGCGAAACACGCGTGGTACAAAGATGAAGCGCCGCAGGCTCCGTGGGAAGGCACAACGGTTCCTGACTACACCGGTTGGTCAGACGACGGCAAATACTCCTGGGTTAAAGCGCCTACTTTCTACGGTAAAACGGTTGAAGTGGGTCCGCTGGCCAATATGCTGTGTAAACTGGCGGCCAAACGCGAGTCTACCCATGCCAAGCTGAATGAAATCATCGCGATTTACACCAAGCTGACCGGTAAAACTATCGAAGTGTCGCAGTTGCACTCTACGCTGGGCCGTATTATTGGCCGTACCGTTCACTGCTGTGAACTGCAGAATGTTCTGCAGGATCAGTACAACGCGCTGATTGTGAACATCGGTAAAGGCGACCACACCACCTTCGTGAAACCGGATATTCCGGCAACAGGCGAATTCAAAGGTGTTGGTTTCCTCGAAGCGCCACGCGGTATGCTGTCTCACTGGATGGTGATTAAAGACGGCATTATCAGCAACTACCAGGCGGTTGTACCGTCAACCTGGAACTCTGGCCCACGTAACTTTAATGATGAAGTGGGACCGTATGAGCGCTCGCTGGTAGGTACGCCGATTGCCGATCCAAACAAACCGCTGGAAGTGGTTCGTACCATTCACTCCTTCGACCCTTGTATGTCATGTGCGGTGCATGTGGTGGACGTTGACGGGAACGAAGTGGTCTCAGTTAAGGTTCTGTAATGCGGATATTAGTCTTAGGGGTCGGCAATATTTTGCTGACCGACGAAGCCATCGGGGTACGTATCGTTGAGGCATTAGAGCAACGGTACATCCTGCCAGACTTTGTTGATGTTCTGGACGGTGGTACGGCTGGGATGGAGCTTCTCGGCGATATGGCGAACAGAGATCATCTGATCATTGCTGACGCCATTGTGTCGAAGAAAAACACGCCAGGAACGATGATGGTCCTGCGGGATGAAGAGATCCCAGCGCTGTTTACCAACAAAATCTCACCGCACCAGCTTGGCCTGGCCGACGTATTGTCGGCCCTGCGTTTTACCGGCGAGTTTCCGAAAAAGCTGACCTTAGTCGGCGTTATTCCGGAATCGCTGGAACCGCATATCGGGCTAACGCCAACGGTTGAAGCGATGATTGAACCTGCGCTGGAGCAGGTTCTTGCCGCACTTCGAGAATCAGGCGTTGAAGCGATCCCTCGGGAGGCGGCTCATGTCTGAGGAGTTTGTCGGTTTTCAGACGGCCCCGAAGACGCAGATTCAGGCAGCGTTTGAAGAGGTTGCCCGGCGTTCGATGCACGATCTCTCTTTCTTGCATCCGAACATGCCGGTATATGTCTCTGATTTTACGCTGTTTGAAGGACAGTGGACGGGGTGTGTTATCACACCCTGGATGCTCAGCGCACTGATTTTCCCCGGACCGGACCAGATCTGGCCGGTGCGTAAAGTCAGCGAAAAAATCGGGTTGCGTCTGCCGTATGGCGAGATGACCTTTACCGTTGGTGAACTGGAGGGCGTATCGCAATACCTTTCCTGTTCACTGATGTCGCCGCTTTCGCACAGTATGTCGGCGCAAGAAGGTGTGCGTCTGACTGACGATTGCGCGCGCATGCTGTTATCGCTGCCGGTGAGCGATCCGAATGCGCCGCAGCTAAATCGCCGCGCGCTGCTGCTGGGTCGTCGGAACTGCGAAAATGCATGAGCTGTCCCTTTGTCAGAGCGCGGTTGAGATTGTTCAACAGCAGGCAGAGCAGCACGGTGTCAAACGTGTAACCGGCGTTTGGCTGGAAATCGGAGCGCTCTCGTGCGTTGAAGAGAGCGCCGTCCGTTTCAGTTTCGACATCGTCTGTCAGGGCACGCTGGCGCAAGGGTGTGAGTTGCATATTGATTACAAACCAGCCCAGGCATGGTGCTGGGATTGCAGTCAGGTTGTGGAAATCACCCAGCATGATGCGCAGTGTCCACTATGTCAGGGCGATCGTCTGCGGGTTGATGCAGGCGATTCACTGAAAGTGAAAAGTATTGAAGTCGAATAACCCATAGGTTGCTATGGGGCGGAGTCAGATATGTGTATTGGAGTCCCTGGTCAGGTTCTGGCCGTTGGTGAAGATATTCACCAGCTTGCGCAGGTTGAAGTGTGCGGCATCAAACGTGATGTCAATATTGCCCTGATTTGTGAAGGTGATACCGCTGAGCTGGTCGGGCAATGGGTGCTGGTGCACGTAGGGTTCGCCATGAGCATCATTGATGAAGATGAAGCTAAAGCCACGTTAGACGCACTTCGCCGCATGGAGTACGACGTCACCAGCGCGTGACAATCGGTTAGTGCCTGATGGCGTTACGCTTATCAGGCCTACGCCTTCTATGTAGGCCGGATAAGGCATTTATGCCGCCATCCGGCATCTTGCGTTAACCCTGGCGCTTATCTTCGGTATTGGTGTCGAAGTCGCTGGCGTCATGACGTTCATGAAGCTGCTCGTTTAGCGGCCCGTTAGTGCGGTTTACAATACGACCTCGCTTAACTGCCGGACGCGCGGCAACCTCTTTTGCCCAGCGTTGCACGTGCTTGTAACTTCCTGCATCGAGGAACTCTGCCGCGTCGTACACGTTACCCAGCACCACATTGCCAAACCACGGCCAAACCGCCATATCGGCAATGGTGTATTCATCTCCTGCCACAAACTGATTTTGTGCTAACTGCTTATCCAGTACGTCGAGTAAGCGTTTGGCTTCCATCGTGAAGCGGTTAATAGCGTACTCAATTTTTACCGGCGCATAGTTATAGAAGTGACCAAAACCACCGCCGAGGAACGGCGCCGCACCCTGTAACCAGAACAACCAGTTCAGCGTTTCAGTACGTTTTGCCAAATCCTGCGGCAGGAAATAACCGTATTTTTCCGCCAGATAGAGCAGGATTGCGCCAGATTCGAATACGCGAACCGGTGGGTTTTGCGAGTGGTCGCGCAGCGCCGGGATCTTCGAGTTCGGATTCACCTCAACAAAGCCGCTGGAAAACTGATCGCCATCGCCAATGCGGATAATCCAGGCATCGTATTCTGCGCCCTTCACACCCTGCGCCAGTAACTCCTCCAGCATAATCGTCACTTTCTGCCCGTTTGGCGTCCCCAACGAATAGAGCTGTAGCGGATGCTTGCCAACCGGCAGCGTCTTCTCGTGGGTGGCGCCGGAAATCGGGCGGTTGATATTGGCGAATGCGCCGCCGTTCGATTTTTCCCACGTCCAGACTTTCGCGGGCTGATAGGTATTGTCTGACATATTGACCTGCCTTCTGAGTGGTTGTGTTGATGCAGTGTAGCAGTTAGGTAGAACTCAATTTAACAGATTGGGACTTTATGTCGCTTTGTGCTGAAAGGGGAAGATAAATCTAACCCGTTCATTGTACCTGGCCCGTACTCCATGAAGAGGAAATCAATGTTGGACGGAAATTGCTACCGTATTCACCATCAAAAATTGGCGGTGAATAAGCAGTAATAATGAAAAATGGTGTTCCAGGAGTAAGCGGTTATCAGGGCCCTGCGGGTGGGTGGGGTGCGGTAAAAGCCGTCACTGCTTCGGTGTTTTCGCAAAAGGCTGTCGCGCGCGACATTATCGCGATGTTCAAAATGAACCAGGTGAAAGGGTTCGATTGTCCGGGCTGTGCGTGGCCGGACCCCGGGCATCGTGCACCAATGGAGCTGTGCGAAAATGGCGTTAAGGCGGTTTCCTGGGAGACAACCAGTAAGAAAGCGTCACCGGAATTTTTCAGCCGTCACCCAGTTTCCACACTCTGGCACTACAGCGATTATGAACTGGAAAACATTGGTCGTTTGACGCATCCAATGAAATACGATGCAGTGTCTGACACCTGGCAGGCGGTGGATTGGGATATCGCCTTTCGGGAGATCGGCGAGCGTCTGCGCAGCTATGACTCAGCACAACAGGTTGAGTTTTATACCTCCGGCAGAACGTCAAATGAGGCGGCGTTCCTGTATCAGCTGTTTGCCCGTGAATATGGTAGCAGCAACTTTCCTGATTGCTCAAACATGTGCCACGGACCGACCAGCGCAGGGCTAACGCCGGCCATTGGCCTTGGGAAAGGGACCGTTGAACTTGATGATTTTGACCACTGCGATCTGGTTATTTGTATCGGGCATAACCCTGGTACTAACCATCCACGCATGCTGACCACCTTACGCGACGTTGCCAAACGTGGAGCCAAAATTATCTCCATCAACCCGCTGAACGAAAGGGGGCTTGAGCGCTTTAGCTTCCCGCAGAGCGCGAAAGAGATGTTCACCGGTCAGGCGACGGAGCTGAGCAACGACTACTACCAGGTAAAAATGGGCGGAGACGCCTCGTTGCTCAAAGGCATAATGAAGGCGCTGATCGAAATGGACGAAGCGCGGATCCTACTGGATCAACAGCCGACGCTCGATCATGCGTTTATCGACCAACATACCGCGGGATATGCAGCGCTGTATGACGACTTACGTCAGCATAACTGGGCGGAGCTGGAACAGGACTCGGGTCTGACGCGCAGTCAGATGGAAGATCTGGCGCACAGCTACAGTAAATCCAGCGCCACGATTGTTTGTTATGGTCTGGGTATCACCCAGCATAAAAACGGCACCGAGAACGTTCAGCAACTGGTAAATCTGTTGCTGCTGAAAGGCAATATGGGTAAGCCGGGGGCGGGGATCTGCCCGTTACGCGGCCATTCTAATGTGCAGGGCGATCGTTCTGTAGGGATCAACGAAGCGGCGTCCGAAGACTTCCTGCAACGACTTGAGAAGCATTTTTCTATCCGTGTTCCGCGCAAACATGGACGCTCCAGCGTGGAAAGCATTCGGGCCATCGAGCGGGGAGACGCAAAAGCGCTCATCTGCATGGGCGGCAATCTGGCGGTAGCGATGCCCCAGCCGCAGCGTACATTTGCGGCGATGAAAAATCTGGATCTGCAGGTCCATGTGGCGACCAAACTGAACAGATCGCATCTGCTGATGGCAAAGCATAACTACCTGCTACCTGCATTAGGCCGAACGGAGCGCGACATGCAGGCGACGGGGATCCAGTCAGTGACCGTTGAAGATTCTATGTCGATGGTTCACGCTTCCTGTGGCGCGCTGAAGCCGGCTTCCCGCTGGCTAAAATCGGAGCCCGCGATTGTGGCGGGCATGGCGCGTGCCACGCTGCCGCATTCTCCGATCAACTGGGAAGCATTTACCGGGGACTACGCGTTGATCCGTGACGCCATTGAAGCCGTGATCCCGGCGTTCCACGATTACAACGCACGTATTGCCGAGCCGGGCGGATTTCGTATGGATACACCTGCTTCGCGCCGTGAATGGCGAACGGAGAATGGCAAAGCCAACTTTATCGTCAGCCATCAGCGGGCGGTAGAGCGGGAACATCAGCCTGCTGATGCACTGGTTCTGGCAACGCTGCGTAGCCACGATCAGTACAACACCACGATATATGGTATGAACGATCGCTATCGTGGCATTACTGGCCGTCGGGATGTGGTGTTTTTAAGCGCCGAAGAAGTGACGAGCCGCGGTCTGAGCCAGGGTGATGTGGTCAACGTTCAGGCGCTGGACGACAACGGTCAGCCCTGCGCGGATCGCATCATGTACGGCTTAACGGTGGTGATTTACAACATGGCGGCTGGCTCAATTGGCGCTTATCTGCCTGAAGCGAATGTCCTGCTTTCGCTGGATGCAGTAGATACACAAAGTTTGACTCCAGCGTATAAAAGCGTACCGGTCACCCTGACCAAAGCGTAATTCCTGCTGTGAATTTTTCGCCTCTGAGCGCCAGCCGCTGCGTTGAGGTGTATGATGATGTCGACCTCTGTCCGGTTAGTGTCGCAGAGCAGGCAATCAGAGCGAAAAATTCACGCCAACCTGCTCAGGCTGTATTGTTTTGAGGTAAGGTTCATGAGCAAAGGAACGACCAGTCAGGATGCCCCATTCGGGACATTATTGGGCTATGCCCCAGGTGGCGTAGCAATCTACTCTTCAGATTACAGCTCCCTCGACCCACGGGACTACGACGATGATGCAGCATTTCGCAGCTATATCGACGATGAATACATGGGCCACAAATGGCAGTGCGTAGAGTTCGCACGCCGCTTTCTCTTCCTTAACTATGGCATGGTCTTCACCGATGTGGGTATGGCCTGGGAGATCTTCTCCTTACGCTTTCTGCGCGAAGTAGTGAATGACAACATCCTACCGTTACAGGCATTTCCGAATGGTTCGCCCCGCGCGCCGGTAGCAGGCGCTCTGCTTATCTGGCAAAAAGGCGGCGAATTTAAAGATACCGGGCATGTGGCGGTCGTCACCCAGTTGCTGGAAAACAAAATCCGTATTGCCGAACAGAACGTGCTCCATACGCCGCTGCCTCCCGGACAGCAGTGGACCCGCGAACTGGAGATGGTGGTTGAGAACGGTTGTTACACCCTGCGTGATACCTTTGACGACACGACCATTCTTGGTTGGATGATCCAGACCAATGATACCCGATTCAGCCTACCGCAGCCGGAGATCGCCAATGACTCGCTGAAAATTGGCGGCGCGCGACTGGAAGATAACGGGCAATTTGACGGTAAATGGCTGAATGAGCAGGATCCGCTGCAAAAAGCCTACGTGCTGGCGAACGGCCATGTGATTAATCAGGACCCGCATCAGTACTTCACCATTACCGAGAGCGCCGAGCAGGAGCTGATTAAAGCCACCAACGAGCTGCACCTGATGTATCTGCACGCGACTGACAAGGTGCTGAAAGACGACAACCTGCTGGCGCTGTTTGATATCCCGAAAATCCTCTGGCCGCGCCTGCGCCTTTCCTGGCAGCGTCGTCGGCATCATATGATTACGGGGCGTATGGATTTCTGTATGGATGAACGTGGACTGAAGGTGTATGAGTACAACGCCGATTCCGCATCGTGTCATACCGAAGCCGGTTTGATCCTCGAAAGATGGGCCGAGCGTGGTTACACAGGGCAGGGACACAACCCGGCTGAAGGGTTGATCAACGAACTGGCGGGTGCCTGGAAGCACAGCCGCGCACGTCCGTTTGTCCACATCATGCAGGATAAGGATATCGAGGAAAACTATCACGCGCAGTTTATGCAGCAGGCGCTGCGTCAGGCCGGGTTTGACAGCAAAATTCTGCGAGGTTTGGATGAACTGCGCTGGGATGACGCCGGTCAATTGACTGACGGAGACGGCCGTCTGGTGAACTGCGTCTGGAAGACCTGGGCGTGGGAAACCGCAATTGAGCAGGTGCGCGAGGTCAGCGAAACGGAGTACGCCGCGGTGCCAATTCGTACCGGGCATACGAATCAGGAAGTGCGTTTAATCGACGTGCTGCTGCGCCCGGAAGTGTTGGTCTTCGAACCTCTGTGGACGGTTATCCCTGGCAACAAAGCGATTCTGCCGATCCTCTGGCAACTGTTCCCGCACCACCGTTATCTGCTAGATACGGATTTCACTGTTAATGAAGAGCTGGCGCAAACCGGTTATGCGGTGAAACCTATTGCAGGACGTTGTGGCAGCAACATCGATCTGGTGAGTCATCAGGAAGAGCTACTGGATAAAACCAGCGGTAAGTTTGCCGAGCAGAAGAACATTTATCAGCAGCTTTGGTGTCTGCCAAAAGTTGCCGGTAAATATATCCAGGTTTGTACCTTTACCGTAGGTGGTAACTACGGCGGTACCTGCCTGCGCGGTGACGAGTCGCTGGTGATTAAAAAAGAGAGCGATATTGAACCGCTGATTGTGGTGAAGGAATAACCGCTCAACCCCTGTGATGGTGATGTTGCCATCACGGGGTTATTTGATGGTTTCTAATCTTATTTTAAAAGGCTTTCTAGGCTGATTCTTAAACCTGCTCGAATCTTATGACCTTCGCTAATTTTTATCCATGCCGATGAATCGAAGATCTCTATGTATGGGGGAGCGAAGGCATGATGATTTGGAGGAGAGCCGCTGGCGGCGAATAATCGAACTGAGATCGATTGAGAGTCCGCTTCGCCAAAAGCAAAAAACCCGCCATAGGCGGGTTCTTCTAAATAGTGGTGCCCGGACTCGGAATCGAACCAAGGACACGGGGATTTTCAATCCCCTGCTCTACCGACTGAGCTATCCGGGCAACGAGGCGCATTAAAACCGATTCGCTTCGTTTCGTCAACGAAATTTCTTCAAATCAACGCAGACTGCACAATCTATCACCACATTGTTGCTATTGCACGCATTCTCAGGCAAAAAATGCCGTCCACGCGGCGGAAAGCGGCATTGCCAGCAGAAGGGCAGGAAGCATATTCACAACCGCAAACATTTTGATTCCACAAATACGTAAACCGGTTGCCAACAACAGTAGCCCACCTACGGCGCTGAAATCGGCCATCATGGCTGGCGTCGTTAGGGGCAAAATCATTGCCGCGCAGGTGGCAAGCGTTAACTGGATTGCCAGCATTGGTACACAAATTGCCGATACCGCGATACCTAATGAACAGGCGAAGATGATGGCCGTGAAGAAATCAAGAAACGATTTGGCGATTAAAATATTCGGGTCGCCGGTCATCCCTTCATGTATAGCCCCGAAGATCCCGGTACCACTGGCGCAAAATAGCACGATGATGGCCACATAGCTCTGGATGAAGGATTCGTGCGTGGTGTTGGCATCCGACCGGGTGAAAAGCTGCTGCGCTTTGGCAACCGCGGTATTGATCCCTTTTTCCAGATAACAGAACTCGCCAATTAATGCACCGACCAACGTAGCCAGGACCATCACCGGTAGGTTAGCGCACTTGATAACCAGCAAAATACCAATCCCCAAAGAGCACAGTCCGAATATGGAGGTCATGGAGGCACGAATGCGTTCCGGTAAATGCTGGCTGAGTAGTGCGCCGAGAACACCACCAAATAAAATGGCGCCAGCATTAATAAAGGGTCCAATTACCACGTTTGCTCCTGCATACCCATTATCGTCTTGATGCTAAAGGCAATTCTCTGGGTAAAATATGTTTTCAGATTGCATTATTATGCCGCGATTGGCAGACGAAATGCTTGTTTATCTGTGAGGTTCAGGCTCCGGATTTTATCTTGCGCCTGAAAGTGAAAGGTGCCATGATTGCGCGAATTTTCTCCTGTCTGAATGGGGCTGCCTGGGATGATATTACTCCCCCTACATCGCCTTCAACATCGCCTTTTTGCGCGACGTTTGCCCCTTCCTGCGACTTATCTTTACGCTCCCACCATGCGGTGAGGGCAGCGCACGCTCACTGCAGGATAACAGTAAAATCAGAGGCTATCTGCTTTTACTGATGTCTGGCGGTCGGGGCTGGTAACCAGTTTGACCTGTCATTTCGTGGGCAAAGCAATATGGCTTTGTCCGGGACTTTTGATTTTCCCGAAACGGGTTATTGCGCTTATGAAATCAATGAAAATTGCCGCCAGTGGAGAACTGGTTTCTCGTCTGTCCAGCCATCGTCAGGTGGTGTCGCTGGACAGTACTGATTTTACTGACGTTGCGGCAGTCGTCATTACCGTTGCGGATAGCCGCAGCGGGATCCTTGCTTTGCTGAAACGCACCGGTTTTCATATACCCGTGTTTCTGTTCGCAGAGTCGGATGTTGATCTGCCGGCGGGCGTGAATGCGGTCATTCGCGGTCAGGCGCAGGACTGGCTGGAGCTGGAGTCTGCTGCCTGTCAGTATGAAGAAGATTTGCTGCCGCCGTTCTATGACACGTTGACTCAGTATGTCGAGATGGGGAACAGCACATTTGCCTGCCCAGGACATCAACACGGTGAGTTCTTTAAAAAGCATCCCGCGGGGCGCCATTTCTACGAGTTCTTTGGCGAGAATCTGTTTCGCGCGGATATGTGCAACGCCGACGTTAAGCTTGGCGATCTGCTGATTCATGAAGGCTCGGCGAAACATGCGCAGAAATTTGCCGCGAAAGTTTTCCACGCGGATAAAACCTACTTTGTGCTGAACGGGACCTCTGCGGCCAATAAAGTAGTAACCAATGCGCTGCTGACGCGCGGCGATCTGGTGCTGTTTGACCGTAATAACCATAAGTCGAACCACCACGGTGCGCTGATCCAGGCGGGTGCGACGCCGGTGTATCTGGAAGCGGCGCGTAATCCGTTTGGCTTTATTGGTGGTATTGACGAGCACTGCTTTGATGAGGAGTATCTGCGCCAGCAACTTCGCGAGGTTGCGCCGCAAAAGGCCGATCAACCGCGCCCGTTCCGTCTGGCGATCATTCAGCTCGGCACCTATGACGGTACGATCTACAATGCCCGGCAGGTGATCGACAAGATCGGTCATCTGTGTGATTACATCCTGTTTGACTCCGCATGGGTCGGCTACGAACAATTTATTCCGATGATGGCCGATGGGTCACCGCTGCTGTTGGATCTCGATGCTAACGATCCGGGGATCTTTGTCACCCAGTCGGTACACAAACAGCAGGCCGGATTCTCGCAAACTTCGCAGATCCACAAAAAGGATAACCATATTCGCGGTCAGGCGCGGTTCTGCCCGCATAAGCGTCTGAATAATGCATTTATGCTGCATGCTTCTACCAGTCCGTTTTACCCGCTGTTTGCGGCGCTGGATGTTAACGCCAAAATCCATGAAGGCGAGAGCGGCCGTCGGCTGTGGGCGGAGTGTGTGACGCTGGGCATTGAGGCCCGTAAAGCAATACTTACCCGCTGTAAGATGATTCAGCCGTTTGTTCCCCCGGTAGTTGATGGCAAACCGTGGGAAAGCTATCCGACACAGGTGATTGCCAGCGAGCGTCGCTTCTTTAGCTTCGAACCAGGTGCTAAATGGCATGGTTTTTCCGGCTACGCGCGCGACCAGTATTTCGTTGACCCTTGCAAACTGCTGTTAACCACTCCGGGCATTGACTCACAAACCGGGCAATATACCGAGTTTGGTATTCCGGCGACGATTCTGGCGCATTACCTGCGTGAAAACGGCATCGTGCCGGAGAAATGCGACCTTAACTCGATTCTGTTCCTGCTGACCCCGGCAGAAAGCGCAGAGAAACTGGCGCAACTGGTGGCGATGCTGGCGCAGTTTGAGCAGCATATTGAAGACGATACGCCGCTGGCAGATGTGCTGCCCACCATCTTCAATAAGTATCCGGTACGCTATCGGGATTACACCCTGCGTGAACTGTGCCAGGAGATGCACTCACTGTACGTCAGCTTTGATGTGAAAGATCTGCAAAAAGCGATGTTCCGTCAGGAAAGTTTACCTGCCGTGGCGATGAACCCACAGGATGCGAACAGCGCTTTTATCCGTGGTGATGTTGAACTGGTGCGGATTAGTGAAGCAGCTGGCCGCATTGCGGCGGAAGGTGCGCTGCCTTATCCTCCGGGCGTGCTGTGCGTGGTACCGGGCGAAGTATGGGGTGGGGCGGTACAGCAATATTTTCTGGCGCTGGAAGAGGGCGTAAACCTGCTGCCAGGCTTCTCGCCGGAGCTGCAAGGTGTTTACAGTGAAACGGATGCAGACGGTATTAAGCGTCTGTATGGATATGTGGTGAAGTAAGCGCAAAAAAAGCGGGTTACCTTTTGGTAACCCGCTTTTCTCTGCGTAAACGTTAGTGCGCGATAGTCTGTGTGCCTGCTGGAACGCGTACGTGTTTGTATTTAAACAGCGCAACGAAGGCAAAAGCCAGAACCAGCGAGTAACCTGCGAAGATCAACCACACGGTCTGCCAGTCGGTAATACCGTTCAGCGTATAGTGTTCAACGACTTTACCGCTCACCAGTCCGCCCAGAATACAACCGAAGCCGTTGGTCATCATCAGGAACATACCCTGTGCGCTGGCGCGGATTTCAGGGCGTACTTCTTTCTCCACGAACACAGAACCAGAGATGTTGAAGAAGTCGAAGGCGCAGCCGTAAACAATCATCGACAGAACCAGCAGCACGGTACCGAACGGCGTTGGATCGCCGTAGGCAAACAGGCCGAAGCGCAGCATCCACGCCACAATACTGATAAGCATCACGTTCTTAATACCGTAACGGCTTAAGAAGAACGGGATGGTCAGGATAAACAGCGTCTCGGAAATCTGTGAAATCGACATCATCACCGATGCGTGTTCCACGATAAAGCTACCGGAGAACAGTGGGTTGTTATCGAAGCTGTGCAGGAAGGTGTTACCAAACATATTGGTAATCTGCAGCTCTGCGCCCAGCATCATTGAGAAGATGAAGAAAATCGCCATACGCTTGTTTTTAAACAGCGCGAAAGCATCCAGACCGAGCATTGATGTCCAGCTCTGGTTTTTCTGCTGATTGGCAACCGGAATATGCGGCAGCGTCAGGGTGAACAGTACCAGTACCAGGGACAATGTCGCACCGATGTACAGCTGCATATGGCTCAGTTCAAAGCCGGAGAAGCTCACGGCCCACATCGCCAGAATAAAGCCGATGGTGCCCCAGATACGAATTGGCGGGAAGTCGGTAACGATATCCATCCCGGCAGATTGCAGGCGATAGTAGGAGATGGTGTTGATTAGCCCCAGTGTTGGCATATAGGCCAGGGAGTTAAGCAAGATCACAAAGAACATGGCCCCTGGCGTGGTGACTTCGGCTGCGGCAAACAGCGTTCCTGCACCGACCAGGTGGCAAAGGGCGTAAACCCACTTCGCACTGATCCATTTATCGGCCACGATCCCTAACAGCGTTGGCATAAGCACGGCGGCGATCCCCAGCGAGCTATACACCGCGCCAATGGATGCACCATCGAATTTAAGGGTGACAAACATATAGGAGCCGAGGGTAGTGAGCCAACTACCCCATAAGCAGAACTGCAGAAACGAGAGAACTTTCAGCTGCAGCTTAAGATTCATGTTAATTTCCTCACACCGTAATGCGGATGAATGTTTTAAAAGGCACATTTGCCGTGGCTATATGATGTGATTCTATCAATGAGATGCACTCTTTTTTTGTTACCTGTGACAAATATTTGCAAACAATTTCTGATTGCAAAGCAAAAGAGTGATGGAGTTAACATTTTTTGTGCTTCAGGCCCCCGTTTTAGGGGGCTGAAGAGGAATACATTAGCGGCGTCGATAGGATTTTTGTGCGGAATTGACCTTGTAAAGGTATCGGCGTGATTCAGCAGAGGGATGTCGGGTGGTCAGCGTTTGATAAACGTCACCAGGAGACATGCTGTTAATGATATTCGCGGCCTGAATTTTATCGTTCGAAAACACGCGTAGCACGCTGCCCGCACCGCCGTTATACGCGGTGATTACCGCATAGCGGCGTGAGGTCGGATTATCGATACCACCTAAATAGACATTGTTGAGCATTGCCAGATAGGCCGTGCCGGTATCAATGTTGCTGGCCGGATCAAACAAGAAGCTACGGCTTGGTGTGCCTGAGCGACCTTGCGAGCGGAACACATCTTTCCCGGCGCTGTGCTGTACCACCTGCATCAGTCCCAGCGCATCGGCATGGCTCACCGCATACGGGTTAAACGAGGATTCGGTTTGCATGATAGCCAGAATCAGCGACTCGTCGACGCCATACTTACGTGAAGCCTGACGCACCATACCGACGTATTTATGCGCGCGCTTATCAAGGTGGTTCGGCACCAGATTGATCGTCACGCTATAGATGATACGCAGGCCATTGCTGCGGCTTTTAAGTCGTGTTTGCAGCAGGTAGTTGGCAAAGTTGGTGGCACGCCCCTCCCAACGAATGGGCTGGCCGGTATTATCAACCACCTGTCCGTACAGGAATGGCTCTTTGGAAATCTTAATGTCGTCGACATCGGAATAGAGGTCGATAGAACCCGGATCATCGCCCATCAGCAATGTCTTGATAATCGCCCGACGCAGGTGTCCGGTGGGATCTGTCCCGGCAATGGTCTCGACGGTTATCGTACCGTCATCAAAGTTGATATGGCTGCGGGTTTGATACTGATCGGTATACTTGACGTAGTCCTTCGGACCCGCAATCAGCACTTCCTTAAATCCCCACAAATTCTCAATATTATGGGCAAATTGCCCCATCAGAATATCAAAACCGTTGGTATCCTTGACCCAGGCTTCGTTATAGGAATCGCCTTTTTTGGTCGAACTGGAACAGGAGATGAGCAACGGCGCAATAACGGCAAGCGCGAGAAATTTTTTCATCATTCCGGGAGTGCGTGTTGTGTTTGTTGTTTGCAAGGACCAGATTAAAACGTAGGCCGGATAAGCGCAGCGCCATCCGGCAACGGTTCTTATGATTCTGGCGTATAGCCTTCAATATGCACATCCTTACCTTCAAACAGGAAGTTAATCATCTCCTGTTCCAGTAACTTACGGTGTTCGACGTTCATCATATTGAGTTTTTTCTCGTTAATCAGCATGGTCTGTTTATGCTGCCATTGCGCCCATGCTTCTTTAGAAATCTCGTTATAAATGCGTTTTCCCAGATCGCCCGGGTACAGCTGAAAATCCTGGCCTTCTGCTTCGCGTTGCAGGAAAGTGCAAAAAATCGTTCTGCTCATAAAAAGTCCTCTTTATCGTCCGGTACGTTAAACGTGTGTACCGGCACGTAATTGCTGTAACAAACGCTCCACGGGAGCCGCCAGTCCGACCGACGGCGGTTGCGCTAAGTTATACCAGAGCGCGTTGCCTTCATCCATGCATGAGGTGAATGAAGACACGGGAAGCCACATAGGCACAATATCTAAGTGGAAATGGCTAAAGGTATGGCGAAACGCATTAAGTTGGGTCAGATTATCTGCGTTAATTTGTCGTTGCGCCAGCCAGTTGCGCAGTCCATCTTCATCGTCAAACTGCGGAAAACAGTATAAACCACCCCATAAGCCGCTGGGCGGTCGCTGTGCGAGCAGCACTTCATCATCATGCTGCATCAGTAAAAAATAGCCCGTTCGTTCCGGTAGCGTCTGTTTGGGCTTTTTACCGGGATACAGCGCCCAACTTGCATTGGCGCTCGCCACACAGCCATTTTCCAACGGACACAGGGAACATTTAGGTTTTGAGCGCGTACAGACCATCGCGCCTAAATCCATCATCGCCTGATTAAAACGCTCAACACCCTGGGCCGGCGTAACTTGCTCGCTCAGCTCCCACAGCTTCTTTTCGACCTCTTTTTTACCCGGCCAGCCGCTTACAGCATAACAGCGAGCCAGCACGCGTTTGACGTTACCGTCGAGAATCGGAAAATGCTGACCCAGAGAGAGAGAAAGGATCGCGCCTGCGGTTGAACGTCCGACGCCAGGTAGGGCGGCTACTTCATCAAAGGTTTGCGGAAATATACCGCTATGCAGCGTCACAACCTGCTGCGCGGCTTTATGCAGATTTCGCGCACGGGCGTAATAACCCAGCCCGGTCCACAAATGCAGAACTTCATCCAGCGGCGCATGGGCTAAATCCGTTACCGTTGGGAAGCGCGACATAAAGCGCTCAAAATAAGGGATAACGGTCGCAACCTGAGTTTGTTGCAGCATTACCTCAGAGAGCCATACTTTGTAAGGCGTCTTGTCAATTTGCCAGGGCAGCGTTTTCCGCCCGTATTTGTCGTACCAGCTCAAAACCTGAGCCGAAAATTGAGACGCTTGCATGATTACCGTTTCATTATTGCCGGGGGCAAGATTGCAGCACAGCGGCAACGGGGTGTAAACCGGAACTTTCCGCTGCTCACTTTCTTCCTTTACTTGCATCCGGCAACTAACTTTGGATAATGCCCGTTTTCAGAACTCAAACACAGCAGACTAAACTTTTATGAAGAACGACGTCATTTCACCGGAATTTGATGAAAACGGCCGCCCTCTGCGCCGGATTCGTAGTTTTGTTCGTCGCCAGGGGCGACTGACGAAAGGGCAGGAACACGCGCTGGAAAACTACTGGCCGGTGATGGGCGTTGAGTTCAGCGAAGAGCCTGTAGATTTCGCAGAACTGTTTGGCCGTGACGCGCCAGTCACGCTGGAAATCGGTTTTGGTATGGGAGCGTCGCTGGTTGCAATGGCGAAAGCGCGTCCGGAACAGAATTTCCTCGGCATTGAGGTTCACTCACCTGGCGTTGGTGCGTGTCTGGCTTCAGCCCATGAAGAGGGTGTCGAGAACCTGCGCGTCATGTGCCATGATGCCGTTGAAGTCCTGCATAAAATGATTCCTGACAATTCTTTATCTATGGTTCAGCTGTTTTTCCCTGACCCGTGGCATAAAGCACGTCATAATAAACGCCGTATCGTTCAGGTACCGTTTGCTGAGCATATCTTAAGTAAGCTGAAGCTGGGCGGTGTGTTCCATATGGCGACCGACTGGGAAGCGTATGCGGAGCACATGCTTGAAGTGATGTCCTCGATTGACGGGTATAAAAACCAGTCAGAGAGTAACGATTATGTACCGCGCCCGGAATCGCGCCCGGTAACCAAATTTGAACAACGTGGTCATCGTCTTGGCCACGGCGTATGGGACTTAATGTTCGAGAGGGTGAAATAATGGCAAAGAACCGTAGCCGTCGTCTGCGTAAAAAGATGCACATCGAAGAATTCCAGGAAGTAGGATTTTCGGTTGCATGGCGTTTCCCGGAAGGTACATCTGGAGAGCAGGTCGATCAAATCGTTGATGACTTTATCAATGAAGTCATCGAACCGAACAAGCTGGCTTTTGACGGCAGCGGCTATCTGGCCTGGGAAGGTCTGATCTGTCTGCAGGAAATCGGCAAATGCACCGAAGAACACCAGGCAATCGTGCGTAAGTGGCTGGAAGAGCACAAACTCGAAGAAGTGCGTACCAGCGAACTTTTCGATATTTGGTGGGACTAAGTAGCACAGGGTCGGCAAATGCCGGCCCGATTTGTATTGAGGGAAAGATATGATGCGCAAAACGCTGCTGGCGGCAGTCCTAACGTTCACGGCGATGGCCGCACATGCAGATTACCAGTGCAGCGTCACCCCGCGTGACGATGTGATTTTGAGCCCACAAACGGTGCAGGTGAAGGGCGAGAATGGCGACCTGGTTATTACCCAGGCTGGTGATGTCACCTTCAACGGTAAACAGTACAACCTGAACGCCGCACAGCGTGAGCAGGCCAAAGATTATCAGGCGGCGTTGCGTAGCAGCCTGCCGTGGATCGACGAAGGTGCCAGAGCGCGCGTAGAGAAAGGTCGCGTGGCGCTGGACAAAATAATCGCCAAAGAGGTCGGTGAAAGCAGCAACATGCGTGACCGCTTAACCAAGCTGGATGCGCAATTGAAAGAGCAGATGAACCGCATCATCGAGCATCGAACTGATGGCCTGACTTTCCATTATAAGGCGATTGATCAGGTCCGCGCGGACGGACAACAGCTGGTGAATCAGGCGATGGGCGGCATTTTGCAGGACAGCATCAACGAGATGGGAGCGAAAGCCGTGCTCAAAGGCGGTGGTAATCCACTGCAGGGCGTACTCGGAAGCCTCGGTGGTTTGCAGACCTCAATTCAGAACGAATGGAAGAGTCAGGAACAAGACTTCCAGCAGTTTGGCAAAGATGTTTGTTCCCGCGTTGTGACGCTGGAAAACGATCGTAAAACGCTGGTTAGCACTCTGAAATAATCTTCACCTCTTATTAACGGCACAGAAACATTCTGTGCCGTTTTATTTTGTATATTTCTGTTTTTTTGATATCCATCTCTAAGAACGGCAATTTGGTGGAGATATAAATCTGGTTAATTGGAACTCGTCACATTATTCATCTGTAGGATAGACATAATGCTGCAAATTCAAGTAACTGGAGAAATAACATGGAGTTTTTCAAGAAAACGGCACTTGCCGCACTGGTTATGGGTTTCAGCGGCGCGGCGCTTGCACTGCCAAACATCACCATTTTAGCGACCGGCGGAACGATTGCCGGCGGTGGTGATTCCGCGACAAAATCTAACTACACGGCAGGCAAGGTTGGCGTAGAAAATCTGGTTGAGGCCGTACCTCAATTGAAAGATATCGCTGTCGTTAAAGGCGAGCAGGTGGTGAATATCGGCTCCCAGGATATGAATGACGAAGTCTGGTTAACGCTGGCGAAAAAGATTAATACCGAGTGTGATAAAACCGACGGCTTCGTGGTAACACATGGTACGGATACCATGGAAGAAACCGCCTATTTCCTCGACCTGACCGTCAAGTGCAACAAGCCGGTGGTGCTGGTCGGTGCAATGCGTCCGTCTACGGGTATGAGCGCTGATGGCCCGTTCAACTTGTATAACGCGGTAGTAACTGCCGCAGACAAAGCCTCTGCCAACCGCGGAGTGCTGGTGGTGATGAACGACACCGTTATGGATGGTCGTGACGTGACTAAAACCAACACTACCGACGTCGCTACCTTCAAATCCGTTAACTACGGCCCGCTGGGTTACATCCATAACGGTAAAATCGACTACCAGCGTACGCCTGCGCGTAAGCACACCACGTCTACTCCGTTCGATGTGTCTAAGCTGACCGAGCTGCCGAAGGTTGGGATTGTTTATAACTACGCTAACGCCTCCGATCTGCCGGCAAAAGCGCTGGTGGATGCGGGTTACGCTGGGATCGTCAGTGCGGGTGTAGGTAACGGTAACCTGTATAAAACCATTTTCGATACGCTGGCAACCGCCGCGCATAAAGGTACCGTTGTAGTGCGTTCATCCCGTGTACCAACGGGCGCCACTACACAGGATGCAGAAGTTGATGATGCAAAATACGGATTTGTGGCTTCAGGTTCCCTGAACCCGCAAAAAGCACGTGTTCTGCTGCAGCTTGCGCTGACTCAAACCAAGGATCCTAAGCAGATCCAGGAAATGTTTAATCAGTATTAATCGATGAAGGTGGCTGCGCTTACCGCCCTAACCCTGTAGGCCGGATTAGACGCAGCCGCCATCCGGCAATTTTCCTGATGGCGCTACGCTTATCAGGCCTACGTTCACCAGCCATCACTCCGCCAGAAACAGCTCCAGCAGCGAATTCAAGAACAGCTTACCGTGTTGGGTAATCTGCCAGTACTCATCGCATTCACTCAGGTAGCCCTGGGAAATAGCCTCATCGATCTGTCGACGAATAACGTCTTCGGTAAGACCGGTATATTGCGTGAACTCCGCGCGAGGCGCGGCTTCCAGCAGCCGGAAACGGTTCATGAAGAACTCGAACGGCTTATCGGCTTCGGCGACATCGCGCTGGCTTTCGAGATAACGCCCTTGCATATACCCACGCGGATGCCGTGTTTTGGTGGTGCGCAGGATGCGTCCGTCAGGGAATGTGATCTTACCGTGTGCGCCGCAGCCAATGCCAAGATAGTCGCCAAAACGCCAGTAGTTAAGGTTGTGCTGACACTGATAACCCGGTCTGGCGTAGGCTGAGGTTTCGTACTGCTGATATCCCGCGGCGGTAAGTAGCTGGTGGCCTTGCTCAAAAATATCCCACAGCGCGTCATCGTCCGGTAAAACCGGCGGTCGGGAACCGAACAGCGTGTTGGGTTCGATGGTCAACTGATACCAGGAAAGATGCGGTGGGTTGAGCGCGATGGCCTGCTGTAAATCGCCCAGCGCCTCTTCCAGCGTCTGATCCGGTAAACCATGCATCAGGTCGAGGTTAAAACTGCGTAGCCCCAGACCGCTCGCCAGGTGTGCTGCTCGTTTGGCTTCTTCCGGCCCGTGAATACGTCCCAGACGTTCGAGTTTGGCGGAGCTAAAGCTCTGTACGCCAATCGAGATACGGTTGACGCCAGCGCGTTGATAATCCACAAAGCGATCGGCTTCCACCGTCCCGGGATTCGCCTCCATCGTGATTTCTGCATCTTCGGCCAGATTCAGCCGTGCTCGCACGCCGTCGAGCAGCGTTTGCATCGCCGGGCCAGAAAGCAGGCTCGGCGTGCCACCACCGATAAAAATCGTCTTTACTTCACGGCCCTGGGCATGGGCCACCTCAGTATCCAGATCGCTCAGTAGATGCTGCACATAGTCGTCATGAGGGACTTCGCCCTTTAGCGCATGCGAGTTGAAGTCGCAGTACGGGCATTTCTGCACGCACCACGGGATGTGAATATAAAGACTTAGCGGCGGAAGCTTAACCATTACGCAGGGCATCCAGCAGCAGCTTCAGCGCCTGGCCGCGGTGAGAAATTGCACTCTTTTCTTCACGGGTCAGTTCGGCTGCGGTTTTCCCTTCAGACGGCACAAAGAAGATCGGGTCGTAGCCAAAACCACCGTTTCCGGCAGGTTCACGGGTAATCACGCCCGGCCAGCTTCCGTGGCACACAACAGGCGTTGGATCGTCTGCATGGCGCATATACACCAGCACGCAGTGGAACTGCGCCTGGCGTTTGTCATCAGGTATATCCTGCAGGGTGTGAAGCAGTTTTTCCAGGTTCTGCTGATCGGTCGCATCTTCGCCGGAATAGCGGGCTGAATAGATACCCGGCGCGCCGCCAAGGGCATTTACTGCCAGACCTGAGTCATCAGCAATGGCCGGTAAGCCGGTAATTTGCGCGGCATGACGCGCCTTCAGAATGGCGTTCTCAATAAACGTCAGCCCGGTCTCGTCTGCAGAATCAACACCCAGTTCCGTTTGGGCAACAACATCAAGACCGAAATCACTCAGAAGAGAGGCGAGTTCACGCACTTTACCGGCATTGCCGGTCGCGAGGACAACTTTTTGCATGGGATACCTAATCAGTTAACGCCGCAATTTCGGGCGGGATCTGTTGCGGATGAATGATTTTAACCTGTTTGTGACGTCCAAGCTCGCCCTTCTCAATGACGACCTGGCTTTTTGCCACACGGAACTGTTTACCGAGAAACTTCACCAGATGGCTATTGGCCTGGCCATCAACCGGTGGGGCGGTAATGGCGACTTTAACTTCGTCGCCATGTAAACCCACAATACTGTCACGGCTGGCTTTAGGCTGAATGTAGAGCCGTAAAACCAGACCGTCGTCGCAGGGTGTAACGGCACTCATAGCGCCATCCACAGCCCCGGCAGCAGCATGTTGCCTGTCGCCTGTAACACTTCCGCGATGCCCATGTTAATAACGTAGAGCAGCAGAACCAGAATCATTGGGGAGAAATCGATCCCGCCCATGCCTGGAAGTATGCGACGAATAGGACGCAGCAGCGGATCTGCCAGTTGAATCAGCACGTACTCTACAGGACTGCGGCCCTGGCTGACCCAGCTCATAATCGCCATCACCAGCAGCACCCAGAAAATCAACAGCCCGATAGTCTTCAGGACAATCAGTACGGCGGCGATCCAGATGATCGGCTGGAACGTGACCACCTTAAACAGCACGATTGCTTTGATAAAGCTGAGAACGAGCGCAACTAATGCCGATGCGCTGTCGATCGGCCCCATCGGGGGAATAATGCGGCGTAACGGCCCAATGATGGGCTGAGTGATTTTCACTATAAACTGCGAGAACGGGTTGTAAAAATCGCAGCGAGACCATTGCATCCACACGCGCAGCAGCAGCGCCATGGTATACAGCTCAATTACCGTTGAGAGCAGGAAGGTCAACGTATTCATGGTGTTCCTTAGTTTTCCTTATTTTTTAGTGTAATCACGAGCACCAAAAATGGCAGTGCCAATGCGCACCATCGTGCTACCCGCCGCGATGGCGGCATCCATATCATCAGACATTCCCAGTGAGAGAGTGTCGATGCCTGGGTAGCGTGTTTTCAACCCGGCAAATGCTACCGCCATTTGCTGTGCAACTTCAAACTGCCTTACATAATCTGACTCTGGAGCCGGAATCGCCATCAGACCACGCAGGGTAATGCGCGGCAGTGCAGCGACTTCAGCGGCCAGTGCATCAAGCTCTGCCAGCGGAATTCCTGACTTACTGTTCTCATCGCTGATATTAATTTGAATCAGTACATTGAGCGGCGGCAGTTCCGCCGGGCGCTGTTCGCTCAGACGGGCAGCGATACGCAGACGGTCGATCGTATGGCACCAGTCAAAGTGCTCAGCGACCAGACGACTTTTGTTGGACTGCAGCGGGCCGATAAAGTGCCACTGCAGATCGTTGACGCCTTTTTCCTGGAAGTAGCGGATCTTATCCACCCCTTCCTGCACATAGTTTTCACCGAAGGCACGCTGCCCTGCGGTAATGGCTTCTTCGATGGCGCTCGCAGGTTTGGTTTTACTGACTGCAAGCAACGTAACTTCTTCTGAAGACCGCCCGCAACGCGTCGCGGCGGCTGAGATTTTGTCCCGGACATGTGCCAGGTTATGCGCGATATCGTTCATTTTCCGAGGATGTTCATATGAATATGGAAGAAATAGTGGCCCTTAGTGTAAAGCATAACGTGTCGGATCTACACCTGTGCAATGCATGGCCTGCGCGCTGGCGCATACGTGGAAAAGTCGAAATCGCACCCTTTACTACGCCTGACGTGGAGAATCTGCTGATGTGCTGGCTCAGTGAGCAACAACAGGTACAGTGGCGGGAACAGGGGCAGGTAGATTTTGCTATTGCGCTGGCAGGTTCCCGGCGGCTGCGCGCCAGTGCTTTTGCTCATCAACAGGGAACCTCGCTGGCGCTAAGATTGCTCCCGCTTGATTGCCCACGTTTAGACGATCTCCAGACCCCTGACGTCATACCTGAACTGCTGCGCAGTGAAAATGGGTTAATTCTGGTGACAGGCGCTACCGGTAGCGGTAAATCAACGACCCTGGCGGCGATGGTTGAGTACCTTAATCAGCAAGTTGCGGGGCATATTCTGACGCTGGAAGACCCGATTGAATATCGCTACACCAGCCAGCGTTGTCTTATTCAACAACGGGAGGTGGGCGTACACTGCGCTTCTTTTGCCGCCGGTTTACGCGGCGCGCTGCGTGAAGATCCCGACGTCATTTTGCTGGGCGAACTGCGCGACGCGGAAACCATTCGTCTGGCACTAACGGCAGCGGAAACCGGGCATCTGGTGCTGGCAACGTTACATACGCGAGGGGCGGCGCAGGCCATCGCGCGGCTGGTGGATACCTTTCCCGCACAGGAGAAAGATCCGGTGCGTAATCAGCTGGCAGACAGCCTACGGGCGGTACTTTCGCAAAAGCTGGAGGAAGATAAACTGGGAGGACGCGTGGCGCTATTTGAGCTGCTCGTCAACACGCCAGCCGTGGGCAATTTGATTCGTGAAGGGAAAACGCATCAGCTGCCCGGCGTAATTCAAACCGGGCAACAGACAGGTATGCAGACATTTGCACAAAGTCAGCAGCAGCGTCAGGCGCAGGGACGGATTTAGTAACCCTGCTCGAAATAGCTTTCGAGGATGACCACGGCAGAAGCGGAATCTACTTTGCCTTTATTCAACGCCCGGTATCCGCCTTGTTCGAACAGGCCGGAGCGGGCCTCGACGGTGCTCAAGCGTTCATCGTGCAGCGTTACGGTTACGCCAAAGCGACCGTGAATACGGTTAGCGAACTTACGTGCGCGCGCGGTAAGGGGCTGTTCTGTGCCATCCATGTTGAGTGGTAGGCCGACAATGATTTCATCCGGCTGCCATTCTTTCAGCAGGCGTTCAATCAAACTCCAGTCTGGCGTACCGTCCTGCGCCTTAATGGCGGGCAACGGTCTGGCCGTACCGGTAATGCGCTGACCAACAGCAACACCAATACTTTTCGTACCAAAATCAAAAGAGAGTAATGTTCCGCTCATCAGGCATGTCCCGCCACGCCAGGCATGGTCTGAATATCTATCCCGATAAGCTTCGCCGCATCGCGCCAGCGGTCGGCAATCGGCGTTTTGAATAAGATGTTGAGGTCTGCGGGCGCCGTGAGCCAGGCGTTATCCAGTAACTCTTGTTCCAGTTGACCTTTTTCCCATGATGAATAACCCAGCGCAACCAGCACTTCGGACGGTTGTTCTTGTGTGCCCAGGGTTTCTAGTACATCGCGGGAGGTGGTGATGATGGTGTTATCTGAAATGCGGATACTGGATGCAAAACGTGACGGCGGGGTATGCAGAATAAATCCACGGTCTTCTGCCAGCGGGCCGCCGAGCATCACTGGTTTATCCAGACGAATGGCCGGATCGCGTTCTTCTGGGGTAATCTTCAGCTTTTCCAGAATCCCTTCAATTTGTAAGTTTTCCAGAGGCTTATTAACGATAATCCCCATTGCTCCGTTCTCATTATGTTCACAGATGTACACCACGGAACGGCGGAAAATCGGATCCTGGAGAGCAGGCATGGCAATCAGAAAGTGATGCTGTAAATTCATTGTCAGAGGTTCTGTTTCCTGGTTCAAAAAAGCAACAGAGCCCAGTATGTGGGCAAAGCTCGAAGATGTCACCCTCTGAAGATAGCATTGCCGGATGACGGCTTCGCCTAATCCGGTCTGCGGGGTGCAATTTCAGGCCGGATAAGACGCGATGGCGTCGCTATCCGGCAACGTATTTACTTCTGCAAACGCGCCTCAATGGCATCCATCAGCATACCGGTAATCGAAACCGGGAACTCCGCTTCGATTTCACGAATACAGGTTGGGCTGGTAACGTTAATTTCCGTCAGACGATCGCCAATGATATCCAGACCGACAAAAATCAAACCTTTCGCTTTCAGCGTTGGCCCAATGCGACGTGCAATTTCCCAGTCGCTGTCGGTCAAAGGACGCGGCTCGCCACGACCGCCAGCGGCCAGGTTGCCACGGGTTTCGCCGCCCTGCGGAATACGCGCCAGGCAATAAGGAACGGGTTCGCCATCGACCACCAGGACGCGTTTATCGCCATCTTTAATTGCTGGCAGATAGTTCTGCGCCATGCAGTAGCGGGTACCGTGCTCGGTCAGCGTTTCAGCAATGACGCCAAGGTTCGGGTCGCCTTCCTTCACACGGAAAATAGATGCGCCGCCCATACCATCCAGCGGTTTGAGAATGATGTCGCTGTGTTTTTGCCAGAAGGCTTTCAGCTGCGCTTTGTTACGCGTGACCAGCGTTTCCGGCGTCAGGTCGGCAAACCATGCGGTGAACAGCTTTTCGTTGCAGTCGCGCAGGCTCTGCGGTTTGTTGACGATCAGCGTCCCTTTTTCTTCTGCACGTTCCAGAATATAGGTAGCGTAGATGAACTCGGTATCAAACGGCGGATCCTTACGCATCAGAATAACGTCCAGGTCTGCCAGCGGGAGATCCTGCTCGCTCTTGAACTCATACCATTTGTCGTAGTTCTGCTCTACGCTCAGGGTACGCGTATGGGCGCGGGCTTCACCGTTGATCAGATAAAGATCGGCCATCTCCATATAATGAATTTCGTAACCGCGACGTTGCGCTTCCAGCAGCATAGCGAAGCTGGAATCTTTCTTGATGTTGATGCTTGCGATGGGATCCATCACGATGCCGAGCTTGATCATTTTCTTCTCCGTTTATGCCTTAGCCCAGATCGCCAAAACGCACCTGTAGCGCAGTAATGGCGGTGAGCGCGGTTGTCTCAGTACGCAGAACGCGAGGTCCTAACAGAATATCAGTAAACTGATAACGTGCGGTCATGGCAATTTCATCTGCCGACAACCCGCCTTCCGGGCCAATCAGCAAGCGGATGCGCTCCACCGGCAGCGGCAGCGTATTGATGCTGGCGCTGGCGCGCGGATGCAGGTTCAGTTTCAGACCTTCGTCCTGTTCCGCGCACCATGCTTCCAAATCCATTGCCGGGCGAATTTCGGGAACCCGGTTTCGACCGCACTGTTCGCAGGCGGCAATGGCGATTTTCTGCCACTGCTGGAGCTTCTTGTTCAGGCGTTCACTGTCCAGTTTAACGCCGCAGCGCTCAGAAAAAAGTGGCGTAATGAGGCTTACACCCAGTTCGATCGATTTCTGGATAGTGAATTCCATTTTTTCACCGCGCGACATCACCTGACCCAGGTGGATGTGCAAGGGCGACTCACGATCGTCGAGTTCAGCGTTAAGTACCTTCACGTCCACGCTTTTTTTACTGGCGTGGGTGATTTCAGCATCGAATACCTGATTGCTGCCATCAAACAGCTGTAGCGCCTGGCCCGGTCCCATACGCAGCACGCGGCCGATATGGTTGGCTGCATCTTCACACAGTGAAATTTGGCTGCCGGAAGTGATTGGCTCAGGGTGATAAATGCGAGGAATGCGCATAGTTAAACATCCGCGTCATGGCCCTGGGCTACGAAATGCCAGGGCATGGTTAAAAATATTGACGCTAGTGTAGGTTAGCTCTTTTGCGCCTGGCAAGCGCGTTGCACATATGGGTTATGGTTCCCCTGTACCTTTGCAATGCGTTCGTCGCGCTCACACTCCCAGTCGGTGACCGGATATTGCTTATTCCAGGCGTTAAAAAGCTGAGTTTGCTGGCGGGAGAGCGTTAGATCGTACTGGTCGCGCATGTAAAAATAGGTACGAGCAATGGCACCGCGGGCGCGGGCCGGCGGCTCGGCAACTTTCTCTTTGAAGTCGACCTTCATGGCGCATTGCCCATACTGACCCTCGCCACCGTTCCACTGGCTGTACATGAAGTTAGCGCGATCGCCATTTACCTCACCCACCGCAGGTTGCAGGTTATGCATGTCGCTTTCCATCTTACGGTAGACCGGATCTTTGGCGCAGTTTTTACGCCCTCCGTCCTGCCAGCACTGACGCTGATGACCAAATTGCCAGGCGGGGACAACGTGCTCCCATTCAATTCGACTGGCGCGGTTTTCATTTTTTCGCACTTTATAGCCGCAGGATTCGAGGTCAACGACCCCTTTTTTGCCTTGCCAGTTAATTTTACAACCGCAGTAGAAATCGCCCGGCGCATCGGCGTTAACCTTGACGCCTGCTGCTTTTGCCTGAGAAAAACTGTTGATGCCTTCGGCTAAAACCGGGCCTGAAAACGCAGCGGCTAACAGGGCCGCAGCAAAAGAAAAATGACGGTACATCACAAACTCCGTGTCAAAACGAGCCCGCAACGTAGCGAAAGTTATTCCAGTATGCAATCAGTTAGGTCAGAAAAGTTCCTGATAATTCTGAAGATTATTCTGCAACCAGCGGTTCGCCGCAGTGAACACAGCGGTAGGTGGCCTCACCGCGTACAACGCGGTTATGGCGGCGGACGGTCAGTTGGTGCTCCTGACACTTACAGCGGTAAGTAAAGGTCTTGCGCTGCACCGATTGCAGTTCAAACTGATGCGTGCGCCGGGCCGGTACGCCCAGAACGCTTTCCATCATCCATTTCCACTCTTTCCCGTGTGGCGGCACGCGCCCAAAGTGTTTCCACACCAGTAAATGCGCCAGTTCATGGGGCACAACTTCGTTAATGAATGCGTCGACGTTTTCCATCAGCAGGACGGGATTAAGGCGAATTTCATAGGTTTGTAGCCACGCAGTGCCGGCGGCGGTGCCGCGCTGTTGGTAAACCAGCTTTGGCTCCGGATATTGGCGCTCGAGCTTGAGATTGGCCTGGGCGAGTTTTTCCCGCAGGCTACGCATAACGGCTTGTTGGATGGCGATAGGGAGACGGGAGGTTTTCATAACGCCAGAGGATAGTGCGACAGGGAAGGGACTGCAAGAGGAAGGCTTCCTCCGCTGGGGAGGAAGCCTTTGGTGATTAGTCGTGTGCGCCAATTTCGCGCAGTTTACGACCCTTCATCAGGTTACGCTCAATGTGTTCCAGAGAGACGTTTTTAGTTTCAGGGATCAGCCACAGAGTCAGGAAGATGAACAGTACGTTCAGGCCGCCGTAGACCCAGAAGGTGTTGGCGCTGCCCAGCGAGTTCAGCATCGTCAGGAAGGTTGCGCCGACGATCATGTTGGCAATCCAGTTGGTTGCAGTAGAGCAGGTGATGCCGAAATCGCGGCCTTTCAGCGGCTGGATTTCAGAGCACAGTACCCAAATCAGCGGACCGGCGCTCATGGCAAAGCCAACGATAAACATCAGCAGCATCAGTACTGCGAAGTATTGTGCGGATGCCGAGTGAATACCCACGTGCATCATTGTACCCAGCACGCCCATACCAACGGCCATCACGATAAAGCCAAGGATCAGCGTAGGCTTGCGGCCCCAACGGTCAACCAGGCCAATGGCGATAAAGGTTGCCAGCACGTTGGTCAGACCGACGATAACAGTCCCCCACATCTGCTCGGTGGTGTTGGTGTAGCCCGCCAGCTCAAAGATTTTCGGTGCGTAATACATGATGACGTTCATCCCGGTGAACTGCTGCATCACCTGCAACAGAACGCCAAGGAATACCGCACGACGGAAGTTGCTGTTTTCTTTAAACAGCGCCCAGCCACTCTGCTTTACCTGCAGACTTTCACGGATTTCATCCAGCTCGCGTTTGGCTTCTGCGCTGGTGTCACGCAGACGCAACAGGACGCGTTCAGCATCAACAAAACGACGTTTAGCTGCAAACCAACGTGGGCTGTCCGGCAGGAAGATAACGCCAACCAGAAGCAGCAGGGCAGGGATGATGATTACACCCAGCATCCAGCGCCATGCGCCGCTGTAGCTAAAGGCTGTATCGGAAAGATACGCGCCCAAAATACCGATGGTGATCATCAACTGATACATAGAGATCATGCTGCCACGAATCTTTTCCGGGGCAATTTCAGACAGGTATAGCGGCGCGGTATAAGACGCAACGCCTACAGCCAGGCCGAGCAGCACGCGGGAAACCAGCAGGACTTCAACGTTTGGCGCAGCGGCGGAGAACAGTGAACCCGCAACAAACAAGATCGCACCGATCATCAGGCTTTTTTTGCGTCCCAGTTTGAAGGAGAGCCAACCGCTGCCGACAGCACCTACCGCCGCACCAAACATCATGGAACTCACCACCCATTCCTGAGTGTGCGGGGTAATTTGAAACTCGTCGGTGATGAACGGTAAAGCACCGGCAATAACACCGATATCCAGGCCAAAAAGTAATCCAGCCAGGGCTGCCAGAAAGCAGACAAAAAATGTCATGGCTTTGTTGGAACGCCCCGTTTTTTTATTGTCAGGCATGATGCCCTCCGGTTGGGTAGCTAGTTTTGTTGATGTTAAGGGTAGGTGAGTACGGGGTAAAAAAATGCGAATCACATCACATTAGTGTAATCGCTTACACTGTCATTCATGCGGATTATTGGTTAATTCATTGAAAGTTAACATTATTTATTGGGATTAAATAATGTTGGTCGTCTGAATTTAAGACAATGATGAAATATAATGTAACAGTGATGCAAGTGTGCTGGATAAGAGATGTTAATTCAAGGTAGAGGGAAATATGGTGTGATGTAATCGCTTTCATTTTCATTTAAAGCAATAGTAATCAGCGCGGTTTGGTGATGGATGTGGGAGAGGAAATAGGTATAAAAAAAGACCAGCGCGAGGCTGGTCTTCATAAGCGTTAAGTCTGGTTTAAATTACTTCAGACCGGCAGCGTCGCGCAGCAACTGTGCTTTGTCGGTTTTTTCCCATGGGAAATGTTCGCGACCAAAGTGACCGTAAGCAGCGGTTTCTTTGTAAATCGGGTGCAGCAGATCCAGCATCTGAATCAGGCCATACGGGCGCAGGTCGAAAAACTCACGCACCAGAAGGGTCAGCTGCTCTGAAGGCACTTTTTCAGTACCGAACGTTTCCACCATGATAGATGTCGGTTCTGCCACGCCGATTGCGTAGGAAACCTGAATCTCACAACGGTCAGCCAGGCCTGCGGCAACGATGTTTTTCGCTACGTAACGGGCTGCATAGGCTGCGGAACGGTCAACTTTAGACGGATCTTTACCAGAGAATGCACCGCCGCCGTGACGCGCCATGCCGCCGTAGGTATCAACGATGATTTTACGACCGGTCAGACCGCAGTCGCCCATCGGGCCGCCGATAACGAAACGACCAGTTGGGTTGATGAAGAATTTGGTCGAAGCGGTCAGCCATTCAGTCGGCAGTACCGGCTTGATGATCTCTTCCATAACGGCTTCTTGCAGCGATTTCTGGTCGATATCTTCAGAGTGCTGAGTAGACAGAACAACCGCATCAATACCGACGATTTTGCCGTCGTCATACTGGAAGGTTACCTGGCTTTTGGCATCCGGACGCAGCCAGGATAAGGTGCCGTTTTTACGCACTTCAGCCTGACGCTGCACCAGACGGTGAGCATAGGTAATAGGTGCTGGCATCAGCACGTCGGTTTCGTTGGTTGCATAACCAAACATCAGGCCCTGGTCGCCTGCGCCCTGTTCCAGCGGATCGGCACGGTCAACACCCTGGTTGATGTCCGGAGACTGTTTACCAATCGCGCTCAGTACCGCGCAAGAGTTGGCGTCAAAGCCCATGTCGGAATGCACATAGCCAATTTCGCGAACCGTGTTACGGGTGATCTCTTCGATATCAACCCATGCGCTAGTGGTGATCTCACCGCCAACTAAAACCATACCGGTTTTGACGTAGGTTTCGCAGGCAACGCGTGCTTTTGGATCCTGTTCCAGGATTGCATCCAGCACAGCATCAGAGATTTGGTCAGCGATTTTGTCAGGATGCCCTTCTGATACGGACTCGGACGTAAAAAGGTGTTTTGCCATATTTAATTTCACCTAAGGAGAATTTGGTTAGCTCAAACTGTCGAGTGGAATAGCCATGTGTAGAAGATTCTACCATGAGTCTGCAGATGACGGACACTGGCAGTCTGAGTGTTAATCGGTATAGATGGATTAACATCTGGACGGCTATTTTAGGACAGTTCTTCGCCTGATTTCCAGCTTTTTTTGATTGAGGTCGCATTGTACTGAAAATGTAACTGGAAATTTTTCCTGACGGTGCTGGCAATGTGCATATTTATCTTTTGCTTTTTGACTTTCTTATCGGTATAAAACGCGGCGCGCGGCTCATATCCGTCATACTTCAAGTTGCATGTGCGTTGGCTTCCTCGCTCGCCCCAGTCACTTACTCATGTAAGCTCCCGGGGACTCTCTGCGTTGCCGCCTTCCCGCAACTCGAATTATTTAGGATAGACAAAAGCACACGACGTTTTCATCGTGTTGCCACTTCCAGCCGGGTTAAAACTTTAGCTTTGGCTTGTGGGTTCGTTCCGTAAGGAGCAACCGTGGAGGTGATACGAGATAATGAACCGTTGTATTCTGCAGAATCTGTCGCACCGTTCTGGTGTACATATGTCCCCCGCAATCTGCATCTCTGCTTTGCATACCTGTCGATGTTATATACACAAAATCATTTATGCTGCGTCGAGGCGGCAAGTGAATGAGTCCCCTGAACGTACGAGTAGTACGTGACTGGGGCGAATGAGCGTAGCCAACAAAGTGGCTGCATGAAGGATGAAGTGTATACCCATCTCGGCGTATCTCAGGACTCAAGAGCCGGTAACGGTCACTAAGAACTGAACAAGGGCGCTCTTGGTAAACAAGAGTTTTCTCGTGGTTTCGCCGAACCGTCAGCATTAAGTTCGGTTACGTGTTTACATTGATATGAAAAAGAAACCGGTCGCACAGTCGGAGCGTCAGCACTATCTGCTGCAAATTCTGCCTGTATTTGGGTTGTTATCGCGTCTTCGGATTGCGATAGTAGTCAACTGTTTTACACTTGTTAATAAAATTTGAGGTTCGCTATGTCTGACGACATTTCTTTGGGTTCGCCTTCGTCAGCAGGCGAACACGGTGTACTACGCTCCATGCAGGAGGTTGCAATGAGTTCCCAGGAAGCCAGCAAGATGCTGCGTACTTACAATATTGCCTGGTGGGGTAATAACTACTATGACGTCAATGAACTGGGTCACATTAGCGTGTGCCCGGATCCGGACGTACCCGAAGCGCGCGTTGACCTTGCTGAGTTGGTGAAAGCCCGAGAAGCGCAGGGCCAGCGTTTGCCTGCATTGTTCTGCTTCCCGCAGATCCTGCAACACCGTCTGCGTTCGATTAACGCCGCCTTTAAACGTGCCCGTGAATCTTACGGTTACAACGGTGACTATTTCCTCGTTTACCCGATCAAGGTCAACCAGCACCGCCGCGTGATTGAATCGCTGATCCACTCTGGCGAACCGCTGGGGCTGGAAGCGGGTTCCAAAGCTGAACTGATGGCCGTTCTGGCTCATGCCGGAATGACCCGTAGCGTGATCGTGTGTAACGGTTATAAAGACCGCGAATATATCCGTCTGGCGCTGATTGGCGAGAAGATGGGCCATAAGGTCTATCTGGTCATCGAGAAGATGTCTGAAATCGCTATCGTGCTGGATGAAGCTGAACGCCTGAATGTCGTTCCGCGTCTGGGCGTGCGTGCGCGTCTGGCGTCGCAGGGCTCTGGCAAGTGGCAGTCCTCCGGCGGGGAAAAATCAAAATTCGGCCTGGCGGCAAACCAGGTGCTGCAACTGGTCGAAATTCTGCGTGAGCGCGGTCGTCTGGACAGCATTCAGTTGCTGCACTTCCACCTTGGCTCGCAGATGGCGAACATTCGTGATATCGCCACCGGCGTACGTGAATCGGCGCGTTTCTACGTTGAGCTGCACAAGCTTGGAGTAAATATCCAGTGCTTCGACGTGGGCGGTGGTCTGGGCGTGGATTACGAAGGTACCCGTTCGCAGTCTGACTGTTCCGTAAACTACGGCCTGAACGAATACGCCAACAACATCATCTGGGCAATTGGCGACGCCTGTGAAGAACACGGTCTGCCGCATCCGACGGTAATCACCGAGTCTGGCCGCGCGGTTACCGCGCACCATACCGTGCTGGTATCTAACATTATCGGCGTTGAGCGTAGCGAAATTACCGAAGCGACGCCTCCGGCAGACAACGCGCCGCGTTCCCTGCAAAGCATGTGGGAAACCTGGCAAGAGATGCACGAGCCGGGCACGCGCCGTTCGCTGCGTGAATGGCTGCACGACAGCCAGATGGATCTGCACGATATTCACGTTGGTTACTCTTCAGGTACCTTTAGCCTGCAAGAGCGTGCGTGGGCTGAGCAGCTTTATCTGAACATGTGCCATGAAGTGCAGAAACAACTCGACCCGAGCAACCGCGCGCATCGCCCGATTATCGACGAGCTGCAGGAGCGTATGGCGGATAAGATTTACGTCAACTTCTCGCTGTTCCAGTCGATGCCGGATGCGTGGGGGATCGATCAGTTGTTCCCGGTAATGCCGCTGGAAGGACTGAATCAGGTACCTGAGCGCCGCGCGGTGCTGTTGGATATCACCTGTGACTCTGATGGCGCTATCGACCACTACGTTGACGGTGATGGCATTGCGACCACCATGCCGATGCCGGAATATGACCCGGAGAACCCGCCGATGCTGGGCTTCTTTATGGTGGGGGCGTACCAGGAGATCCTCGGCAACATGCACAACCTGTTTGGTGATACCGAAGCGGTTGACGTGTTCGTCTTCCCTGACGGCAGCGTAGAAGTTGAGCTGTCCGACGAAGGGGATACCGTGGCGGATATGTTGCAGTATGTGCAGTTGGATCCGAACACCTTGCTGACGCAGTTCCGTGACCAGGTGAAAAACACCGATCTGGATACCGAGCTGCAGCAACAGTTCCTCGAAGAGTTTGAGGCCGGTCTGTACGGTTATACTTATCTGGAAGATGAGTAACGATAAATGCCTGCTGGCGCTACGCTTACCGGGCCTACGGAAGTAGGCCGGATAAGGCGAAGCCGCATTTGTGGCACTTACTTGAATCCGTACAAAATAACGGCGATAATTTGCCGTAAATATGCAGTTACCAAATCAATCCCTTCCTCGTCGGGCTTAACGACGCGGAGGGGATTTTTTTTCTTCGATTTTTAAAGAGGTCAGTACATGAGCACCTTAGGTCATCAATACGACAACTCCCTGGTTTCTAACGCCTTTGGTTTTTTACGTCTGCCGATGAACTTCATGCCGTACGACAGCGACGCCGATTGGGTGATCACCGGCGTACCGTTTGATATGGCAACGTCTGGCCGCGCGGGCGGACGTCATGGTCCGGCGGCGATCCGTCAGGTTTCCACTAACCTGGCGTGGGAGCATAACCGCTTCCCGTGGAACTTCGATATGCGCGAGCGCCTGAACGTGGTGGACTGCGGCGATCTGGTCTATGCCTTCGGTGATGCGCGTGAAATGAGTGAAAAACTGCAGGCGCATGCTGAGAAGCTGCTTTCTGCCGGTAAGCGCATGCTCTCCTTCGGCGGCGACCACTTCGTCACGCTGCCGCTGTTGCGCGCGCACGCTAAGCATTTTGGTAAAATGGCGCTGGTGCATTTTGATGCCCACACCGATACCTACGCGAACGGCTGCGAATTCGACCACGGCACCATGTTCTACACTGCGCCGAACGAAGGGCTGATCGATCCGAATCACTCTGTGCAGATTGGTATTCGTACCGAATTCGACAAAGACAACGGCTTTACCGTGCTGGATGCTTGCCAGGTGAACGATCGCAGCGTAGATGACATCATCGCCCAGGTTAAGCAGATTGTCGGTGATATGCCGGTGTATCTGACCTTTGATATCGACTGCCTGGATCCAGCATTTGCGCCGGGTACCGGTACGCCAGTGATCGGCGGTCTGACTTCTGACCGCGCGATCAAGCTGGTTCGTGGTCTGAAAGATCTGAACATCGTCGGGATGGATGTTGTTGAAGTGGCTCCGGCCTACGATCAGTCAGAGATCACCGCGCTGGCGGCGGCTACGCTGGCTCTGGAAATGCTGTACATCCAGGCAGCGAAAAAAGGCGAGTAAGTTGTTTTGCCGGATGGCGCTAACGCTTATCCGGCCTACAGCTGGTTGATGTTTGTAGGCCGGATAAGGCGTTCACGCCGCATCCGGCACGATTAACGGTTATTTGATCCCGTCTGCGCTCATGCGATCGCGAATATGTTGCGCACGTTCTGCGGATGCCGGGTGATCGTCAAACATTGAGCTTTGACGTCCAGCTTCCAGTTTGGCCAGTTTCTCAAAGCTGGTGGCTAAACCTGCCGGATTGATCCCGCGTTTGCGCAACAAATCATACGAGTAATCATCCGCCTCGGATTCCTGACGCTGGGAGAACTGCGAGTTCACCAGTTTCTCGCCAAGATCGCCCAATTGCGACTGCGACAGGCTGCCGACAATGCCGCCAGCGGATGCCGCCGCTGCACGTACGGCGTTGGTACCCAGCGCAACCTGCATACCTTTTTTCACGTGACCCAGCGCGACGTGGCCCATTTCATGGCCGATCACCGCTTCGACTTCGTTGTCGGTCATCATATCCATCAGGCCGCTGTACACGCGGATACAGCCGTTTGCCATGGCAAAGGCATTCACATCTTTCGCCATATAGACTTTATAGTTCACCGGCTGACCGTTAATGTTATCGCCAAGCGCGGCGGATATTTTGCCAAGACGCGTTGCGTACTCGCTGCTGGCCGGGGCGATAGTAGCCTTGCTGTCCATATCTTTACAGGCCTGATCGCTTAGCGCTTTTACCTGAGCATCGCTCAGACTGTAGGCCTGAAAAGCCTCCGCGCCAGAAGAAAGCAGTCCGTTGGAGTCCATGTTCTGGCAGCCGGTCAATGCCGCAGCCATGCTCGTAGCAAGCAGTAAAGCGCGAATTTTCATTTTTTCTCTTCCGCACAAAGTCAGGATTATTCTAAAAATTACGTCGTTTGCAGGTGAACCGACGCTCGGCCTAAGTATAAAGAAAAGAACAATACGCGGGCGAGAAGATTGCGCAACTTGCGCGCATGATCCAGAGATTTCTGAAGCGGCAAAAGGATGCTCCATGTACATGACACGCGGCTTGGGTTACATTGTTGGCACTTTTTTCCGGCGTAGCCCAAAACGCGCTGTCGTCAAGTCGTTAAGGGCTCAGCCTTCATTATCCGATCTGGAGTCAAAATGTCCTCACGTAAAGAGCTTGCCAATGCTATTCGTGCGCTGAGCATGGACGCAGTACAGAAAGCCAAATCCGGTCACCCGGGTGCCCCGATGGGTATGGCTGACATTGCCGAAGTCCTGTGGCGTGATTTCCTGAACCACAACCCGACTAACCCGTCCTGGGCTGACCGTGACCGCTTCGTGCTGTCCAACGGCCACGGCTCCATGCTGATTTATAGCCTGCTGCACCTCACCGGCTACGATCTGCCGATGTCCGAGCTGCAGAACTTCCGTCAGCTGCACTCCAAAACTCCGGGTCACCCGGAAGTGGGTTACACCGCGGGTGTTGAAACCACTACAGGTCCTCTGGGTCAGGGCATTGCGAATGCAGTGGGTATGGCTATCGCTGAAAAAACGCTGGCGGCGCAGTTTAACCGTCCAGGTCACGACATCGTTGACCACTTCACCTATGCTTTCATGGGCGACGGCTGCATGATGGAAGGTATCTCTCACGAGGTATGTTCCCTGGCTGGTACGCTGAAGCTGGGCAAACTGGTTGCGTTCTACGATGACAACGGCATCTCTATCGATGGCCACGTTGAAGGCTGGTTCACCGATGACACCGCGAAGCGTTTTGAAGCTTACGGCTGGCATGTGGTTCGTGGTGTTGATGGCCACGATGCTGACGCGATTAAGCGCGCAGTTGAAGAAGCACGCGCAGTAACCGACAAACCGTCCCTGCTGATGTGCAAAACCATCATCGGTTTCGGTTCTCCGAACAAAGCGGGTACTCACGACTCTCACGGTGCACCGCTGGGCGATGCAGAAATCGCACTGACCCGTGAACAACTGGGCTGGAAATACGCGCCGTTCGAAATCCCGTCTGAAATCTACGCGCAGTGGGATGCGAAAGAAGCCGGTCAGGCAAAAGAAGCTGCATGGAACGAGAAGTTCGCTGCTTATGCGAAAGCCTACCCGCAGGAAGCGGCTGAATTCACCCGTCGTATGAAAGGTGAAATGCCGTCTGACTTCGACGCCAAAGCGAACGAGTTCATTGCTAAGCTGCAGGCTAATCCGGCGAAAATCGCCAGCCGTAAAGCTTCTCAGAACGCGATTGAAGCCTTCGGTCCTCTGCTGCCTGAATTCCTCGGCGGCTCCGCTGACTTGGCACCGTCTAACCTGACGCTGTGGTCTGGTTCGAAAGCGATTAACGAAGATACTGCCGGTAACTACATCCATTACGGTGTGCGTGAATTCGGTATGACCGCTATCGCGAACGGTATCTCCCTGCACGGTGGTTTCCTGCCGTACACCTCCACCTTCCTGATGTTTGTGGAATATGCCCGTAACGCGGTGCGTATGGCTGCGCTGATGAAACAGCGTCAGGTCATGGTCTACACCCACGACTCCATCGGTCTGGGCGAAGACGGCCCGACTCACCAGCCGGTAGAGCAGGTTGCTTCTCTGCGTGTGACCCCGAACATGAGCACATGGCGTCCGTGTGACCAGGTTGAATCCGCCGTTGCGTGGAAATACGGTGTTGAGCGTCAGGACGGCCCGACCGCGCTGATCCTCTCCCGCCAGAACCTGGCTCAGCAGGAGCGTACCGAAGAGCAGCTGGCAAACATCGCTCGCGGTGGTTACGTGCTGAAAGACTGCGACGGTCAGCCGGAACTGATCTTCATCGCTACCGGTTCTGAAGTTGAGCTGGCTGTGGCTGCGTGGGACAAACTGACTGCCGAAGGCGTGAAGGCTCGCGTGGTTTCCATGCCGTCTACCGACGCGTTCGACAAACAGGATGCCGCTTACCGTGAGTCTGTGCTGCCGAAAGCGGTTTCCGCTCGCGTTGCAGTGGAAGCAGGTATCGCTGACTACTGGTTCAAATATGTGGGCCTGAACGGCGCAATCGTCGGTATGACCACCTTTGGTGAGTCTGCTCCGGCAGAGCTGCTGTTTGAAGAGTTCGGCTTCACCGTAGATAACGTTGTCGCGAAAGCTAAAGAACTGCTGTAATTTCGATTACAGGTGAAAACGGGGCGCTCAGGCGGCCCGTTTTTTTTTGCTTTTCCGCAACGCGCCGCGCGTTGCGCAATCGCACGGCTCAGTCTGCTATCCAGAGCGTCTGCGGCATCGTTGAAGGGCTCTGGGACTCGGACCTCACGCTGGTGATTAGATGTAGGTTAGGGGGCTTTCTGATTTAAATCAGGGTGTGTAACACGACAATGAAATAATTTTGCTACGGTTATTCGTCATTCTGGAATATGGAATAAATTTAGCGTTGAAGGGCGTTAAAATGTGACGTAAGTCAGATAACTGTGTTCTGTTGCTGGACAATCATTCCTTTTATTCCGCGTTTCGCTTATTCTAGCTGAAGCGTTTCAGTCGATTAAATGTTCGACAATTAACCAATTAGTCGCAGTTTGCGACAGGTAAGGTTTCCCTGAGCGATTTGCTGCATTACTCTGTCTGCCACATCGTTTCTGAGAAATCCTTGCAGGAGACCTATGACCGTACGCGTAGCGATTAATGGTTTCGGTCGCATCGGACGCAACGTGGTTCGTGCTTTGTATGAATCCGGGCGTCGGGCGGAAATCACCGTGGTGGCAATCAACGAACTTGCGGATGCTGCAGGCATGGCGCATTTGTTGAAATATGACACCAGCCATGGACGTTTTGCCTGGGATGTTCGTCAGGAACGTGACCAGCTCATCGTTGGCGATGACGCTATCCGCATTCTGCATGAGCGAACACTCGATGCACTTCCATGGCGCGAACTGGGTGTCGACATCGTGCTGGATTGTACGGGGGTCTTCGGCAATCGCGAACACGGCGAGGCGCATATTGCCGCTGGTGCAAAAAAAGTGCTCTTTTCACATCCTGGTAGTCACGACATCGACGCAACCGTTGTGTATGGCGTTAATCAGGATCAGCTGCGCGCTGAGCACCGGATCGTTTCCAACGCTTCCTGCACCACGAATTGCATAATACCCGTCATTAAATTGCTGGATGATGCTTACGGCATTGAGTCTGGTACCGTCACCACGATCCACTCCGCGATGCACGATCAGCAGGTTATTGATGCTTATCATCCTGACCTGCGTCGCACGCGAGCGGCCAGCCAGTCGATTATTCCGGTTGATACCAAACTGGCGGCGGGCATCACGCGAATTTTCCCGCAGTTTAACGATCGTTTTGAAGCGATAGCGGTGCGTGTACCGACCATAAATGTGACGGCGATCGACTTAAGCGTGACGGTGAAAAAACCAGTAAAAGCCAGTGAAGTCAACCAGTTGCTGCAAAAAGCAGCACAAGGTGCATTTCATGGTATAGTTGACTATACGGAATTACCGTTGGTCTCTGTAGATTTTAACCACGACCCGCACAGCGCCATCGTAGATGGTACGCAAACGCGTGTGAGTGGCGCTCACCTGATCAAAACGCTGGTCTGGTGTGATAATGAATGGGGCTTTGCTAACCGTATGCTCGACACTACGTTAGCGATGGCTGCTATTGGTTTCAGGCTCGACGCTTGAGCGTCGACAAAACTTTATGAATCAACGAGAGGATTCACCATGTCTGTAATTAAGATGACCGATCTGGATCTGGCTGGTAAACGCGTTTTTATCCGTGCGGACCTGAACGTACCAGTTAAAGAAGGGAAAGTAACCAGCGATGCGCGTATCCGTGCTTCTCTGCCGACCATCGAACTGGCCCTGAAACAGGGTGCGAAAGTGATGGTAACTTCCCACCTGGGTCGTCCTACCGAAGGCGAGTACAACGAAGAATTCTCTCTGCTGCCGGTTGTTAACTACCTGAAAGACAAACTGTCTGCTCCGGTTCGCCTGGTAAAAGATTACCTGGACGGCGTTGAAGTCGCTGCCGGTGAACTGGTGGTTCTGGAAAACGTTCGCTTCAACAAAGGCGAGAAGAAAGACGACGAAGCACTGTCCAAAAAATATGCTGCGCTGTGCGACGTATTCGTAATGGACGCTTTCGGTACAGCTCACCGTGCACAGGCTTCTACTCACGGTATCGGTAAATTCGCTGATGTAGCTTGCGCAGGTCCGCTGCTGGCTGCTGAGCTGGATGCGCTGGGTAAAGCACTGAAAGAACCTGCTCGTCCGATGGTTGCTATCGTTGGCGGTTCTAAAGTTTCCACCAAACTGACCGTTCTGGATTCTCTGTCAAAAATCGCTGACCAGCTGATCGTTGGCGGTGGTATCGCGAACACCTTCGTTGCCGCTCAAGGCCACAACGTGGGTAAATCCCTGTACGAAGCTGACCTGGTTGACGAAGCTAAGCGTCTGCTGACCACTTGCGACATCCCGGTCCCGACTGACGTTCGCGTAGCGACTGAATTCTCTGAAACTGCACCGGCTACTCTGAAGTCCGTTAGCGATGTGAAAGAAGACGAGCAGATCCTGGACATCGGCGACGCTTCTGCACAGCAGCTGGCTGACATCCTGAAAAATGCGAAAACCATTCTGTGGAATGGCCCGGTTGGCGTGTTCGAATTCCCGAACTTCCGCAAAGGTACTGAAATCGTTGCTAACGCTATCGCAGACAGCGAAGCGTTCTCTATCGCAGGCGGCGGTGACACCCTGGCAGCAATCGACCTGTTCGGCATTGCTGACAAAATCTCCTACATCTCCACTGGCGGCGGCGCTTTCCTCGAATTCGTGGAAGGTAAAGTATTGCCAGCAGTAGCGATGCTCGAAGAGCGCGCTAAAAAGTAAGCATTTAATGGGCAGGGAAACCTGCCCAATTATTAGCGCGCTTTAGAGCGCGCGCCCTTTCCAAGGCCGAAGATACAGGATTCGTAATATGTCTAAAATTTTTGATTTCGTAAAACCAGGCGTAATCACTGGTGATGACGTACAGAAAGTTTTCCAGGTAGCAAAAGAAAACAACTTTGCCCTGCCAGCTGTTAACTGCGTTGGTACCGACTCCATCAACGCCGTTCTGGAAACCGCTGCAAAAGTTAAAGCGCCGGTAATCGTACAGTTCTCCAACGGTGGTGCTTCTTTCATCGCGGGTAAAGGCGTGAAGTCTGACGTTCCTCAGGGCGCTGCAATCCTGGGTGCTATCTCTGGCGCGCATCACGTTCACCAGATGGCTGAACACTACGGTGTTCCGGTTATCCTGCACACTGACCACTGCGCGAAGAAACTGCTGCCGTGGATCGACGGTCTGCTGGACGCGGGTGAAAAACACTTCGCAGCAACCGGCAAACCGCTGTTCTCTTCTCACATGATCGACCTGTCTGAAGAGTCTCTGGAAGAGAACATCGAAATCTGCTCCAAATACCTGGCGCGCATGTCCAAAATGGGCATGACCCTGGAAATCGAACTGGGTTGCACCGGTGGCGAAGAAGACGGCGTGGACAACAGCCACATGGACGCTTCTGCACTGTACACCCAGCCGGAAGACGTTGATTACGCATACACCGAGCTGAGCAAAATCAGCCCGCGTTTCACCATCGCAGCTTCCTTCGGTAACGTACACGGCGTTTATAAGCCGGGTAACGTTGTTCTGACCCCGACCATCCTGCGCGACTCTCAGGACTATGTTTCTAAGAAACATAACCTGCCGCACAACAGCCTGAACTTCGTCTTCCACGGCGGTTCCGGTTCTACTGCTCAGGAAATCAAAGACTCCGTAAGCTATGGCGTAGTGAAAATGAACATCGACACCGATACCCAATGGGCTACCTGGGAAGGTGTTCTGAACTACTACAAAGCGAACGAAGCTTACCTGCAGGGCCAGCTGGGCAACCCGAAAGGCGAAGATCAGCCGAACAAGAAATACTACGATCCGCGCGTATGGCTGCGTGCTGGTCAGGCAACCATGATCACCCGTCTGGAACAGGCTTTCAAAGAACTGAACGCGGTTGACGTTCTGTAATTTACGCCGTTCTACGTGACATGAGGCCCGCAAATGCGGGCCTTTTTTATTGCCATTTCAATATGCTGCTGGCAGAGAATTCTGTGATCTGTTTGGCAAAATCCAGGTTTATTGTTTACCCTTGTCAGATTGCCAGTCCCGTTGGGACGGCTTTATTTTTCCCATTTGGGTAAGCAAAAAAGGAATATTGAATGGAAGATTTGAATGTTGTCGACAGCATAAATGGTGCGGGCACCTGGCTGGTCCGCAATCAGGAGCTGCTGTTAAGCTATGCCGTCAACATCGTTGCGGCCATCGCCATTGTCATTATCGGTATGATTGTGGCGCGCATCGTATCAAACACCGTTAACCGCCTGATGGTGGCACGTAAAATTGATGCAACCGTTGCTGACTTCCTCTCCGCACTGGTGCGCTACGGGATTATCGCGTTCACGCTGATTGCCGCTCTGGGTCGCGTTGGGGTACAAACCGCTTCTGTGATTGCCGTTCTCGGTGCCGCAGGTTTAGCCGTTGGTCTGGCGCTGCAAGGTTCGCTGTCTAACCTCGCCGCTGGCGTGCTGCTGGTGATGTTCCGTCCGTTCCGCGCAGGTGAGTATGTAGACCTCGGCGGCGTAGCGGGAACCGTACTCAACGTGCAGATTTTCTCCACGACTATGCGTACCGTAGACGGTAAGATTGTTGTGATCCCAAACGGTAAAATCATTGCCGGGAACATCATTAACTTCTCTCGTGAGCCGGTTCGTCGTAACGAATTTATCATCGGCGTGGCTTACGACTCCGATATCGATCAGGTGAAAAAAATCCTCACCGATATCATTCAGTCTGACGAGCGTATCCTTAAAGATCGTGAAATGACGGTGCGCCTGAATGAGCTGGGCGCTTCCTCGATCAATTTTGTGGTACGCGTCTGGAGCAACAGTAGCGATCTGCAAAGCGTCTACTGGGACGTACTGGAGCGTATTAAACGCGAGTTTGACGCCAACGGTATCAGCTTCCCGTACCCGCAGATGGATGTGAACTTCAAGCGTGTGAAAGAGAGCGCGGCAGAGTAATCGCGTGCCCGGTGGCGCTATCGCTTACCGGGCCCGCAGGTTTTGTAGGCCGGATAAGGCGTCAGCCGTCATCCGGCATTTCCCCCCCCCGTGGTATTAATTCTTCTTATCCCTGATTAAAATTATCCATTTCCGCTAATGTTTTCCCCGCGCTATAGTCTGCTCCTAAGAGAAACAGTTCGGGATGATTAACGTGTTATCGTATTATTTTCAAGGGATTGCACTTGGTGCGGCTATGATACTTCCGCTCGGTCCGCAAAACGCCTTCGTGATGAATCAGGGGATCCGTCGCCAGTATCACATCATGATTGCTTTACTCTGCGCTATCAGCGACTTAGTGCTGATTTGCGCGGGGATCTTTGGCGGTAGCGCCTTGCTGATGCAGTCACCATGGCTGATGGCGCTTGTCACCTGGGGTGGGGTGGCATTTTTACTCTGGTACGGTTTCGGGGCGTTAAAAACGGCGATGAGCAGTAACCTGGAACTGGCCAGCGCCGAGGTGATGAAGCAGGGCCGCTGGAAAATTATCGCTACTATGCTGGCGGTGACATGGCTAAACCCCCATGTTTACCTGGATACCTTTGTGGTGCTGGGGAGTCTGGGAGGCCAACTGGACGTTGAGCCTAAGCGTTGGTTTGCGCTGGGTACCGTCAGCGCTTCGTTCCTGTGGTTCTTCGGCCTGGCATTGCTGGCGGCCTGGCTCGCTCCGCGTTTGCGCACTGCTAAAGCACAGCGGATCATCAATACCCTGGTAGGATTGGTGATGTGGTTTATCGCTTTTCAGTTGGCAAAAGAAGGTGTTGCGCACGTTCATGCGTTGTTCAACTAAGTGTTGTCTGATGGACAACGCAGCGAGATCGGCTAAGCTTGCCTGCATGTGCCCTGAGTTTCGGGGTAATTAATGAAACATGGAGGAACGACCGTGAAGTTCAAAATAATGGCCCTGGCGGCATTAGTCGGATTCAGCGCACTATCGGTACAGGCAAATGAGTTGCCAAATGGACCGCACATCGTGACTTCCGGAACGGCAAGCGTGGATGCGACACCAGACATCGCTACTCTGGCGATTGAAGTGAACGTAGCTGCAAAGGATGCGGCTTCAGCGAAGAAGCAGGCTGATGAGCGCGTGGCGCAATATCTGTCCTTCCTTGAACAGAACCAGATAGCGAAGAAAGATATTAGCGCGGCAAACCTGCGCACCCAGCCGGACTACGACTACCAGAATGGTAAAAGCGTCCTTAAAGGCTATCGTGCGGTACGTACCGTTGAGGTCACGCTGCGTCAGTTGGACAAACTCAACGCGCTGCTCGATGGTGCACTGAAGGCCGGTCTGAATGAGATCCGTTCGGTATCGCTTGGCGTTGCCCAGCCGGATACTTACAAAGATAAAGCGCGTAAAGCAGCAATTGATGATGCTATTCATCAGGCTGAGCAGTTAGCTGCGGGCTTTAACAGCAAACTGGGGCCCGTTTACAGCGTGCGTTACCACGTTTCCAATTATCAACCGAGCCCGATGGTACGGATGATGAAAGCAGATGCAGCGCCTGCGACATCCGCTCAGGAAACCTACGAACAGCCGGTTATTCAGTTTGACGATCAGGTTGATGTGGTCTTCCAGATTGAGCCGACGGCGGGGCAGCAACAGCACGAGACAGTAACCAATACGCAGTGATTATTAAGATCTTTTGGCCCGGCGAATTCGCCGGGTTATAGTAGTACAGGTAGATGGTCTTCTCCGACTTCGGTAACGGATCTAGATGCGCCGCCGTCAGCCCGCACCCGCCCAGCCAGGTGCAGCTTTCGTTACGGTGTGCCATTACCCATAGATTGCCCTCTAGTCGGTTCCCATCCCGGTAGAACTAGATTACTTCTGGCTTTGTACCCGGACTGTCGTGCCGCCATGTACTGCAGCGTTCAACTTCCCCGCCATTTACGGCGCGATGAGTCAGTCAGACTCAAAGTAATGCCAAAAGGTGACCTGCGCGTCATCCTCGCTGCGGATTTTAAGTTCCTCCGGCGCTGCGACCATCTTTACAAATCCGGACAATACAACCAAGTGTCAAAAACTTATACTTTTCAACACAGGATCACCGCCATTGATGGCAGAAAATTTGAGTTTAAATTTATCTTTTTCGCCCGACTTATATTCTACTTCACAGGATAGATAATAATTCATATCTTTGATGTTGATACCTTTAACCCATGTATCAACATCATTAACAATAAACGTGGTCATTGAACCGTAGAAATGTCGACTCATGTCCATTTTTTTTATTATATGTTCTACTCTTTCAGATGATTTTTTTTGAGAGTTAGAATTAGTACTAAAATTATTATAATGCCCCTTTAAATCCAAAGCTATCTTAATACATTTTTTTTTATCATTGTAAATACAAATAGTACTCCATATAAAAGCAAACAAACCAGCAATAGATAACATTTTCAAACTTTTAATTGCAAAACCTATATCAAAAACTAAAGAGTGGTGACTGGTGTAATTTACAATGGCTACTATCGCAACAGTGATCAAAGATAAAGATAATACGGTTATTGTATACGACGTAATAAGAAAGGTAATATTAATCTTATGTTCGTTTTTAAATAATGACACTATATTCACTTTTTACTATCCTTGTTATTAACTTTCTCGACGTTATCGCCGACACCTTCCGAAACAAGTCCGGAAACATAATCACCAAATATGTTGGATAAAAAAGGAACTTTCCCCAACAACCCACTTACTGTTGTGCCCAGCCCCGCACCCGTAACAGCTCCAGGAGTATCTCCCTTGTTAAGATAAGTTGTACCCATGGCTATTAGGCTGTTCTCTATAATCGATCGACCTGGTGATAAAGCACCTGACAGACTAGCCCAAAACATATCTTTGTAATTAATTTTCCCACTTTCCATATATTGATATGTCAAATTAGCCAGACATGAAACAGAACTATTAGAGAGAATTTTACCTGCTGATGCTGCAGGTCCAAAAATGGCTGAAAGTGAAACAAGTGGCGCACCAGTCACCCACCCAAATACATATTCTGATAAAGGATTGTACATTCCTCGCATTTTAGAAAAATCATTTAGTGTTGATTGTCGTTCGCTTTCGGGTAAAGAAGCCACTGAGTCAACTCCGTGGAATGTTCCTTCCATTGCAGGGCCAAACAAAGTGCCAAAACTTGTTGGAGACAATCCCATAGGATCCGTAACTGCGATCGGATTTAATGGATATGTATAAAGATTCCATCCCCCCTCCAGCCCAATCGGGTCCTGCGTGATATACCTTCCCTGTCCCGGATTGTAGTACCGGTGGCGGTTGTAGTGCAGTCCGGATTCGTCGTCATACTGCTGGCCCGGCAGGCGGATAAGCTGTTGCAGATTATGTGGATTATCCTCCCGCAGCACGTTGCCCCATTCGTCATATTCCGCGCGCCAACTGATGGCACCGTCCTGGCTTATCAGCGCCAGTGGCAGGCCCCGGTGGTCGCAGTGGTACAGATGAAGCGTCCTTTCCGGGACCGGCAGCGGCTCCATCTGCGCCGCCATCTGTTCCGGCGTCAGGCCGCACCCGGCCAGCCACTGCCGGTTTTCGTCGCTGATAACCCCGGCACGCAGCTCTCCTTCCAGGCGGTCCAGCATCTGTACCAGCGCCGGCGGGAACATCACGCCAGCGCCATCCTCGCTGCCTTCCTGCCGGAGTTTCTCCGCCAGCGTCCGGTGACGGCGCAGGACATCCAGCGCCTCCGTGGCGGTCTCCACCCGGATGAGCGGCGTGAAGCTGCCGGGTTCGTAAATCGTCTGGACGCGGGTCTGCGCCGTCTGCGTGGTGGTCAGCCGGTCGCCGTCCCAGCCGTACCAGGTGGTGTACGGCCTGTGCGACAGCGCCATCTGGTCATGGTCCGGATGCTCACGCTCCCGTTGCCACACCTGCTTTCCGATACGCCGGCCCAGCGGGTCGTAGAGATACCGTCCTTCCGCCTGTTTTTTGCCGTACTGTGTGCGGAGGTAGTGCACCAGCCGGTGCTGGTTATCGTAGCTGTAGCGGTGCGTGCGTTCATCGTACATGCGGATGGCCCCGTCCGGGATACGGTCCGTCTTCTCCGTCAGCCTGCCGTAACGGTCATAGCGGTACAGGTACTGTGCATCCTCCGTGATGCGGTTATCCGCCCATACTTTTCTGCTGCTGTCCGGATAAAATTCCGGGTCCGGCAGACGATTGCCCGCCGGGTCGGTGGCGTAAGGGAGGCGGATATCCAGACCGTCCGCAGTCATGCGCACGCCGGTGAGCCTGCCGGTCTGGCTGTAGTCGTATTCCCGGGTCTGGCGCGGGGTGCTGATGCGGGTCAGATGCCCGGTCCCGTTATACCCGTAGTCGCGGTTCAGAAGCGGACTGTTCAGGTGCCGGCTCAGCAGCTGTCCGGCCGCGCTGTAGCCGGTGGTGAGCGTATATTCGCCGAAACGGCGCAGCGTCTCCCGGTGCAGGCGGTCGCGGGTGAAGTCGATGAGTGGGGTGCTGCCGAGTTTCATTCCAGCCAGATAACCGGAGCCGTAAGTCAGCCACTCCACAGCAGGCAGTTTGTCTGATGTCATGCGGTGTGCCAGGCCTGCGTCGCTGTAGCCGTGCTGTGTCTCATGATGCCAGAGCGGTTCGTTCGTTTCCGGGTGATGCACCACCTGTTGTTCGCGAATGAGGCGGCCTTTCTCATCATAGCCGTAGTGCACGGCGACCCGGTGGCCTTCACTGAGGTGGCTGATTTCCGCCAGCCAGCCGCGTTCGTTGTACTGCCACTGTTCCGCCGGTTCGCCGTTCACCGTGCGGTGTGTCAGGCGGTCAGATTCATCGTAATGCCACCGCGTGACCAGGCTTTCGTCCTCGCTGCGGATAAGCTGTCCGCCGGTGTTGTAGCCATAGCGCTGCGTACGGCCGTCAAAGCCGGTCTGCTGCGTCAGACGGTCGAGAAGGTCATACGTGAAGCTGGTGTGGCTGCCGTTCTCATTGGTCAGCTGTGTCACGCGTCCGGCGGCATCGTATGTTATCTGCCGCGTCAGGCCGCCTTCGGTTATACCGACCGGTCTGCCAGACGTGTCATACTGCGTTTCCGTGCGGCTGCTGTCCGGGGCAATCACTGTCGTCAGGTCTCCTGCGTCACTGTATTCATAGCGGGTCTCGCGGCCTGCCGCATCTCTCTGGCTGACAAGCCGGCCCCGGGTATCGTAAGCGCGATACTGGCTGAGACCGTCTTCCTGATGAATGGCCGTGACCTGCCCGAAACGGTCATAGTCATAGCGGGTCTCATACCCGGAGCAGTCGGAGACGCTCAGCAGTTGCCCGTGGCGGCTCCATGTCATCTGCTTTTTGCTGCCGGTGGCATCTTCACTGGTGCAGGGGGATTCACTGTGCGGGTCAGCATACACATAGCGGGTGGTGTTTCCCTGGCGGGAAGTCTGCGCCGTCAGGCGGCCATGCTCATCATATTCGCGCTTCTCCCGTAAGCCGTCCGGGTGGATGATACCGGTCAGCTGACGCCCGCCATTGTAATAAAACGCCGTCTTCCGGCCGTCAGGGGAGATAATTTCAGTGACGTTACCGGACGCGATACTGTACCGGTATTCGGTTTTCCGGCCTGCCGCATCGGTCTGTGCGGTGAGCCAGCCCACGGGGTTGTATTCACTGCAGGTCACGCTGCCGTCGGCGTATTCCTTTTTCACCACCCGCTTCAGGCCACCTTCACCGGCGGTGTGCAGCACTTCCCGGCGGTGCAGGCTGTCGGTGATGGTGACGGCGTTTTTCCCGTATTCATAGCGGTAGCTTAAGCCTGCCGGATTATGCTGCTCCACCACCCGGCCTGCTGCATCGTAGCGGTAGGTGGTCTGCGGGCGTCCGGGGTACTGGTGTGCCACCATCCTGCCCGGGGTGTCCGCGGCATAATCAAAGCGGCGCACCTGCACTCCGCCCCGGTCATACACCGCCGCCAGCTCCCCGCGCGGGGAATAGTCATAGCGCACCAGCGGGGATGCCGGCAGATTGTCCGGGTATTCCGGGTCGTGCGTCAGCCAGACGGCACCGAGGCGGACCCCGTCATCCTGGCCGTAGCGGGTGACGGGCAGTGTGTTCATCTGCTTCAGCACCAGCCGGAAGCGACGGCCTGCGCCGTCCGTCACCCCGGTGATATGGCCGCTGAACGGCCCGG
>NZ_JAOWHM010000027.1:0-27500 GCF_030332595.1 Citrobacter sp. Cpo100
GCATTCGACCAGATCGATAACGCGCCGGAAGAAAAAGCTCGTGGTATCACCATCAACACTTCTCACGTTGAATATGACACCCCGACTCGCCACTACGCACACGTAGACTGCCCGGGCCACGCCGACTATGTTAAAAACATGATCACCGGTGCTGCGCAGATGGACGGCGCGATCCTGGTTGTTGCTGCGACTGACGGCCCGATGCCGCAGACTCGTGAGCACATCCTGCTGGGTCGTCAGGTAGGCGTTCCGTACATCATCGTGTTCCTGAACAAATGCGACATGGTTGATGACGAAGAGCTGCTGGAACTGGTAGAAATGGAAGTTCGTGAACTTCTGTCTCAGTACGATTTCCCGGGCGACGACACTCCGATCGTTCGTGGTTCTGCTCTGAAAGCGCTGGAAGGCGAAGCAGAGTGGGAAGCGAAAATCATCGAACTGGCTGGCTTCCTGGATTCTTACATCCCAGAACCAGAGCGTGCGATTGACAAGCCGTTCCTGCTGCCTATCGAAGACGTATTCTCCATCTCCGGTCGTGGTACCGTTGTTACCGGTCGTGTAGAACGCGGTATCATCAAAGTTGGTGAAGAAGTTGAAATCGTTGGTATCAAAGAGACTGCTAAGTCTACCTGTACTGGCGTTGAAATGTTCCGCAAACTGCTGGACGAAGGCCGTGCTGGTGAGAACGTTGGTGTTCTGCTGCGTGGTATCAAACGTGAAGAAATCGAACGTGGTCAGGTACTGGCTAAGCCGGGCTCTATCAAGCCGCACACCAAGTTCGAATCTGAAGTGTACATTCTGTCCAAAGACGAAGGCGGCCGTCATACTCCGTTCTTCAAAGGCTACCGTCCGCAGTTCTACTTCCGTACTACTGACGTGACTGGTACCATCGAACTGCCGGAAGGCGTAGAGATGGTAATGCCGGGCGACAACATCAAAATGGTTGTTACCCTGATCCACCCGATCGCGATGGACGACGGTCTGCGTTTCGCAATCCGTGAAGGCGGCCGTACTGTTGGTGCGGGCGTTGTTGCTAAAGTAATGAGCTAATTATTGATTAATTAGCTTTGAGCTTAAAAAGGGCGCTTCGGCGCCCTTTTTGCTACCTGCAATTTAGTCGTAGTCATATTTATTCGCATTTTTTATTCATTCTCCCGCCGCGTAAATCGCGTTGTGCTATTGTAATCATAACTATTCTCATTTACACTTTGCGCAGAAATTGAACGGGAGCGATCATGTACGTTTGTTTGTGTAATGCGATAAGTGATAAAAAAATACGTCAGGCTGTTCGCCAGTTTCATCCTCAGTCTTTTCAGCAATTACGTAAATTTATTCCTGTTGGAAATCAATGCGGTAAGTGCATTCGTGCTGCCCGCGAAGTCATGCAGGATGAATTAACGCAAATGCCAGAATTTAAAGAGATCGCCTAAGTCACACTCTTTTTTTTGACATCCCTGTAGCCCCATCTACGCTCTAAGAGTGGAAGCGGAGGGACTATAAAATGAAAGGTGATGTTAAAATCATAAATTATCTCAATAAACTATTGGGAAATGAGCTTGTCGCGATCAACCAGTATTTTCTCCATGCTCGTATGTTTAAAAACTGGGGACTGACTCGCCTCAATGATGTTGAGTACCATGAATCTATCGATGAGATGAAACACGCTGATAAATATATCGAGCGTATTTTATTCTTAGAAGGGATCCCGAACTTGCAGGATCTTGGCAAGTTGGGTATTGGCGAAGACGTTGAAGAGATGCTGCAATCCGATCTTCGACTCGAGCTCGATGGTGCTAAAGACTTACGTGAAGCCATTGCCTATGCCGATAGCGTTCATGATTATGTCAGCCGGGATATGATGATTGAGATCCTGACTGAAGAAGAAGGGCATATTGACTGGCTCGAAACCGAGCTGGACCTGATTGCAAAACTTGGCTTACAAAATTATCTGCAATCGCAAATTAAAGTCAGTGACTAACCGCCCTGTATCATACTTACCAGGCCAATAACAAAACCCGCAGCCGCCAGATATGGCCCAAATGGCAGCGGGTTTTTTAGTACCTGTTTCCCGTAACGGACGCAGGAAATCCCGGTGAGGCAACATGCCATACCCGCGGCAAGTAAAACCAAAAGTGGTAATGATTCCCAGCAATGCCATGCGCCTAGCGCGGCAAGAAATTTGACATCACCAAAGCCTAACCCTTCCTGTCGGCATATCAAACGATACCCCCAGTAGAACAAAGCAAATACCCCATAGCCCGCTACAGCACCCCAAAGCGCGTCGGATAACTGTGCAGGTCTACAGCATTGATGATAAATAAGACCGCCCCACAAAAGAGGGCAGGTAAATTTGTCGGGCAGTAACCCGGTACGTAGGTCATGGACTAAGAGCAACCCTGATAGCGAAACATAAATCAACAGAAAGGGGAGGTCGATGTACATGGGCAAGCCTTATCTGGTAAAGAGTTTACCTTCAGGTAAACCCGGCGGCCCTACAAGCCCGGGATGTGGGTTATGGATGCTCTCTTCCACGGAAAACGCGTTGCACCACAGGACATACAATCAGAGTGGAAGGAGCGCCGCATTTGTGTACGAGTGATTAATTTCTACGCGGCACTTGCTTAAGACTGAGATTTACGTATAATGCGCGGGCTTGTCTAATATTGACAGCGGTTCGATATGAGCCACCGGTACTGCGAAAGCAATACCAGACAATGTTCCCAATCGGGGAACTCTGTAAGAACGGTTACACTCTCCCATCAATCGTAATGGGTTTGAGGAGTAACTATTTCGTCTATAAAATAATTGGAGCTCTGGTCTCATGCAGAACCAAAGAATCCGTATCCGTTTGAAAGCGTTTGATCATCGTCTGATCGATCAATCAACCGCGGAAATCGTCGAGACTGCCAAGCGCACTGGTGCGCAGGTTCGTGGTCCGATCCCGCTGCCGACCCGCAAAGAGCGTTTCACCGTTCTGATCTCCCCGCACGTCAACAAAGACGCGCGTGATCAGTACGAGATCCGTACTCACAAGCGTCTGGTTGACATCGTTGAGCCAACTGAAAAAACCGTTGATGCTCTGATGCGTCTGGACCTGGCTGCCGGTGTAGACGTGCAGATCAGCCTGGGTTAATCAGGTCATCGAGCGATTGAGAGGTTGATACAATGATTGGTTTAGTCGGTAAAAAAGTGGGTATGACCCGCATCTTCACTGAAGATGGCGTATCTATCCCAGTAACCGTTATCGAAGTTGAAGCAAACCGCGTTACTCAGGTTAAAGATCTGGCTAACGATGGCTATCGCGCTGTTCAGGTTACCACCGGTGCTAAAAAAGCTAACCGTGTAACTAAGCCGGAAGCTGGCCACTTTGCTAAAGCTGGCGTAGAAGCTGGCCGCGGCCTGTGGGAATTCCGTCTGGCAGATGGTGAAGAATACACCGTTGGTCAGAACATTAGCGTTGAACTGTTTGCTGACGTTAAAAAAGTTGACGTAACCGGTACCTCTAAAGGTAAAGGTTTCGCTGGTACCGTTAAGCGCTGGAACTTCCGTACCCAGGACGCTACTCACGGTAACTCCTTGTCTCACCGCGTTCCGGGTTCTATCGGTCAGAACCAGACTCCGGGCAAAGTGTTCAAAGGCAAGAAAATGGCAGGTCAGCTGGGCAACGAACGTGTAACCGTTCAGAGCCTGGACGTAGTACGTGTTGACGCTGAGCGCAACCTGCTGCTGGTTAAAGGTGGTGTTCCGGGTGCGACCGGTTGCGACCTGATCGTTAAACCAGCTGTGAAGGCGTAAGGGGATAGCAATGGAATTAGTATTGAAAGACGCGCAGAGCGCGCTGACTGTTTCCGAAACTACCTTCGGTCGTGATTTCAACGAAGCGCTGGTTCACCAGGTTGTTGTTGCTTATGCAGCTGGTGCTCGTCAGGGTACTCGTGCTCAGAAGACTCGTGCTGAAGTAACTGGTTCAGGCAAAAAGCCGTGGCGCCAGAAAGGTACCGGCCGTGCGCGTTCAGGTTCTATCAAGAGCCCGATCTGGCGTTCAGGTGGCGTGACCTTCGCTGCTCGTCCACAGGACCACAGTCAAAAAGTTAACAAAAAGATGTACCGCGGCGCGCTGAAAAGCATTCTGTCCGAACTGGTACGTCAGGATCGTCTGATCGTTGTCGAATCATTCTCTGTAGAAGCGCCTAAAACTAAGCTGCTGGCACAGAAACTGAAAGACATGGCTCTGGAAGATGTGCTGATCATCACCGGTGAGCTGGACGAAAACCTGTTCCTGGCTGCGCGCAACCTGCACAAGGTTGACGTACGCGATGCAACTGGTATCGACCCGGTTAGCCTGATCGCCTTCGACAAAGTCGTAATGACTGCTGATGCTGTTAAGCAAGTTGAGGAGATGCTGGCATGATTCGTGAAGAACGTCTGCTGAAAGTGCTGCGCGCACCGCACGTTTCTGAAAAAGCGTCTACTGCGATGGAAAAAACTAACACCATCGTTCTCAAAGTTGCTAAAGACGCGACCAAAGCAGAAATCAAAGCTGCTGTGCAGAAACTGTTTGAAGTCGAAGTCGAAGTCGTTAACACCCTGGTAGTTAAAGGGAAAGTTAAACGTCACGGACAGCGTATCGGTCGTCGTAGCGACTGGAAAAAAGCTTACGTCACCCTGAAGGAAGGCCAGAATCTGGACTTCGTCGGCGGCGCTGAGTAAGTCGGAGGAGTAATACAATGGCAGTTGTTAAATGTAAACCGACATCTCCGGGTCGTCGCCACGTTGTTAAAGTGGTCAACCCAGAGCTGCACAAGGGCAAACCTTTTGCTCCGCTGGTTGAAAAAAACAGCAAATCCGGTGGTCGTAACAACAATGGCCGCATCACCACTCGTCACATCGGTGGTGGTCACAAGCAGGCTTATCGTATTGTTGACTTCAAACGCAACAAAGACGGTATCCCGGCAGTTGTTGAACGTCTTGAGTACGATCCGAACCGCTCCGCGAACATCGCGCTGGTTCTGTACAAAGACGGTGAACGCCGTTACATCCTGGCCCCTAAAGGCCTGAAAGCTGGCGACCAGATTCAGTCTGGCGTTGATGCTGCAATCAAAGCAGGTAACACCCTGCCGATGCGCAATATCCCGGTTGGTTCTACCGTTCATAACGTAGAAATGAAACCAGGTAAAGGCGGTCAGCTGGCACGTTCCGCTGGTACTTACGTTCAGATCGTTGCTCGTGATGGTGCTTATGTCACCCTGCGTCTGCGTTCTGGTGAAATGCGTAAAGTCGAAGCAGACTGCCGTGCAACTCTGGGCGAAGTTGGCAATGCTGAGCATATGCTGCGCGTTCTGGGTAAAGCAGGTGCTGCACGCTGGCGTGGTGTTCGTCCTACCGTTCGCGGTACTGCGATGAACCCAGTCGACCACCCACATGGTGGTGGTGAAGGTCGTAACTTTGGTAAGCACCCGGTAACTCCGTGGGGCGTTCAGACCAAAGGTAAGAAGACCCGCAGCAACAAGCGTACTGATAAATTCATCGTACGTCGCCGTAGCAAATAATTTTAGAGGATAAGCCATGCCACGTTCTCTCAAGAAAGGTCCTTTTATTGACCTGCACTTGCTGAAGAAGGTAGAGAAAGCGGTGGAAAGCGGAGACAAGAAGCCCCTGCGCACTTGGTCCCGTCGTTCAACGATCTTTCCTAACATGATCGGTTTGACCATCGCTGTCCATAATGGTCGTCAGCACGTTCCGGTATTTGTTTCCGACGAAATGGTCGGTCACAAACTGGGTGAATTCGCACCGACTCGTACTTATCGCGGCCACGCTGCTGATAAAAAAGCGAAGAAGAAATAAGGTAGGAGGAAGAGATGGAAACTTTAGCTCAACATCGCCATGCTCGTTCTTCTGCTCAGAAGGTTCGCCTTGTTGCAGACCTGATTCGCGGTAAGAAAGTGTCGCAGGCTCTGGATATTCTGACCTACACCAATAAGAAAGCGGCTGTACTGGTTAAGAAAGTCCTGGAATCTGCCATTGCTAACGCTGAACACAACGATGGCGCTGACATTGACGATCTGAAAGTTACGAAAATTTTCGTAGACGAAGGCCCGAGCATGAAGCGCATTATGCCGCGTGCAAAAGGTCGTGCAGATCGCATCCTGAAGCGCACCAGCCACATTACTGTGGTTGTGTCCGATCGCTGAGACTCTGGAGACTAGCAATGGGTCAGAAAGTACATCCTAATGGTATTCGCCTGGGTATTGTAAAACCATGGAACTCAACCTGGTTTGCGAACACCAAAGAATTCGCTGACAACCTGGACAGCGATTTTAAAGTACGTCAGTACCTGACTAAGGAACTGGCGAAAGCGTCTGTATCTCGTATCGTTATCGAGCGTCCGGCTAAGAGCATCCGTGTGACCATTCACACCGCTCGCCCGGGTATCGTTATCGGTAAGAAAGGCGAAGACGTAGAAAAACTGCGCAAAGTCGTAGCGGATATTGCTGGCGTTCCTGCTCAGATCAATATCGCCGAAGTGCGTAAGCCTGAACTGGACGCAAAATTGGTTGCTGACAGCATAACTTCTCAGCTGGAACGTCGTGTTATGTTCCGTCGTGCTATGAAGCGTGCTGTACAGAACGCAATGCGTCTGGGCGCTAAAGGTATCAAAGTTGAAGTTAGCGGCCGTCTGGGCGGCGCGGAAATCGCACGTACCGAATGGTACCGCGAAGGTCGCGTACCTCTGCACACTCTGCGTGCTGACATCGACTACAACACCTCTGAAGCGCACACCACTTACGGTGTAATCGGCGTTAAAGTGTGGATCTTCAAAGGCGAGATCCTGGGTGGTATGGCTGCTGTTGAACAACCGGAAAAACCGGCTGCGCAACCTAAAAAGCAGCAGCGTAAAGGCCGTAAATAAGGAGCGTCGCTGATGTTACAACCAAAGCGTACAAAATTCCGTAAAATGCACAAAGGCCGTAACCGCGGTCTGGCTGCTGGCGCGGATGTTAGCTTCGGCAGCTTCGGTCTGAAAGCTGTTGGCCGTGGTCGTCTGACTGCCCGTCAGATCGAAGCAGCACGTCGTGCTATGACCCGTGCAGTTAAGCGTCAAGGTAAGATCTGGATCCGTGTATTCCCGGACAAACCGATCACTGAAAAGCCGCTGGCAGTGCGTATGGGTAAAGGTAAAGGTAACGTGGAGTATTGGGTTGCCTTGATTCAGCCGGGTAAAGTCCTGTATGAAATGGACGGCGTACCGGAAGAGCTGGCCCGTGAAGCATTCAAGCTGGCAGCAGCGAAACTGCCGATTAAAACCACCTTTGTAACTAAGACGGTGATGTAATGAAAGCAAAAGAGCTGCGTGAGAAGAGTGTTGAAGAGCTGAACACCGAGCTGCTGAATCTGCTGCGTGAGCAGTTCAACCTGCGTATGCAGGCTGCAAGTGGCCAGCTGCAACAGTCTCACCTGTTGAAGCAAGTGCGTCGTGACGTCGCACGCGTTAAGACTTTACTGACTGAGAAGGCGGGTGCGTAATGACCGATAAAATCCGTACTCTGCAAGGTCGCGTTGTTAGCGATAAAATGGAGAAATCCATCGTTGTTGCTATCGAACGTTTTGTGAAACACCCGATCTACGGTAAATTCATTAAGCGTACGACCAAACTGCACGTACATGACGAGAACAACGAATGCGGTACTGGTGACGTGGTTGAAATCCGCGAATGCCGTCCGCTGTCCAAGACTAAGTCCTGGACGCTGGTTCGCGTTGTAGAGAAAGCCGTTCTGTAATACAGTAGGCATTCTCAACGAATAAACGGCTCAGCGATGAGCCGTTTATTTTTTCTACCCATATCGTTGAAGCGGTGTTATAATGCCGCGCCCCCGATATGGGGCTTTTTTAACGACCTGATTTTCGGGTCTCAGTAGTAGTTGACATTAGCGGAGCACTAAAATGATCCAAGAACAGACTATGCTGAACGTCGCCGACAACTCCGGTGCACGTCGCGTAATGTGTATCAAGGTTCTGGGTGGCTCGCACCGTCGCTACGCAGGCGTCGGCGATATCATCAAGATCACCATCAAGGAAGCAATTCCGCGTGGTAAGGTCAAAAAAGGTGATGTGCTGAAGGCGGTAGTGGTGCGCACCAAGAAGGGTGTTCGTCGCCCGGACGGTTCTGTCATTCGCTTCGATGGTAATGCATGCGTTATTTTAAACAATAACAGCGAGCAACCTATCGGTACGCGTATTTTTGGGCCGGTAACTCGTGAACTTCGTAACGAGAAGTTCATGAAAATTATCTCTCTGGCACCAGAAGTACTCTAAGGAGCGAATCATGGCAGCGAAGATCCGTCGTGATGACGAAGTTATCGTGTTAACCGGTAAAGATAAAGGTAAACGCGGTAAAGTTAAGAATGTCCTGTCTTCCGGCAAGGTCATTGTTGAAGGTATCAACCTGGTTAAGAAACATCAGAAGCCGGTTCCGGCCCTGAACCAACCAGGCGGCATCGTAGAGAAAGAAGCAGCTATTCAGATCTCTAACCTTGCTATCTTCAACGCGGCAACCGGCAAGGCTGACCGTGTAGGCTTTAGATTCGAAGACGGCAAAAAAGTCCGTTTCTTCAAATCTAACAGCGAAACTATCAAGTAATTTGGAGTAGTACGATGGCGAAACTGCATGATTACTACAAAGACGAAGTAGTCGCTAAACTCATGACTGAGTTTAACTACAATTCTGTCATGCAAGTCCCTCGGGTCGAGAAGATCACCCTGAACATGGGTGTTGGTGAAGCGATCGCTGACAAGAAACTGCTGGATAACGCAGCAGCTGACCTGACAGCAATCTCCGGTCAAAAACCGCTGATCACCAAAGCACGCAAATCAGTTGCAGGCTTCAAAATCCGTCAGGGCTATCCGATCGGCTGTAAAGTAACTCTGCGTGGCGAACGCATGTGGGAGTTCTTTGAGCGCCTGATCACTATTGCTGTTCCACGTATCCGTGACTTCCGTGGCTTGTCCGCTAAGTCTTTCGACGGTCGTGGTAACTACAGCATGGGTGTCCGTGAGCAGATCATCTTCCCAGAAATCGACTACGATAAAGTCGACCGCGTGCGTGGTTTGGATATTACCATTACCACTACTGCGAAATCTGATGAAGAAGGCCGTGCTCTGCTGGCTGCCTTTGACTTCCCGTTCCGCAAGTAAGGTAGGGTTACTGAATGGCTAAGCAATCAATGAAAGCACGCGAAGTAAAGCGCGTAGCTTTAGCTGATAAGTACTTCGCAAAACGCGCTGAACTGAAAGCTATTATCTCTGATGTGAACGCGACCGACGAAGATCGTTGGAACGCAGTTCTCAAGCTGCAGTCTCTGCCGCGTGATTCCAGCCCGTCCCGTCAGCGTAACCGCTGCCGTCAAACAGGTCGTCCGCATGGCTATGTGGGCAAGTTCGGGTTGAGCCGTATCAAACTGCGTGAAGCCGCCATGCGCGGTGAAGTACCAGGCTTGAAAAAGGCTAGCTGGTAATTACCAATTGAATCACGGGAGTAAAGACAGATGAGCATGCAAGATCCGATCGCGGATATGCTGACCCGTATCCGTAACGGTCAGGCCGCGAATAAAGCTGCGGTCACCATGCCTTCCTCCAAGCTGAAAGTGGCAATTGCCAACGTGCTGAAGGAAGAAGGTTTTATTGAAGATTTTAAAGTTGAAGGCGACACCAAGCCGGAACTGGAACTTACTCTCAAGTATTTCCAGGGTAAAGCTGTTGTAGAAAGCATTCAGCGTGTCAGTCGCCCAGGTCTGCGCATTTATAAGCGTAAAGACGAGCTGCCGAAAGTTATGGCTGGCATGGGTATCGCAGTTGTTTCTACCTCTAAAGGTGTTATGACTGATCGTGCAGCGCGCCAGGCTGGTCTTGGTGGCGAAATTATCTGCTACGTAGCCTAATCGGAGGAAAAAATGTCTCGTGTTGCTAAAGCACCGGTCGTTATTCCTGCCGGCGTTGATGTAAAAATCAACGGTCAGGTTATTACGATCAAAGGTAAAAACGGCGAGCTGACTCGTACTCTCAACGATGCTGTTGCAGTAAATCATGCAGATAATGCACTGACCTTCGGTCCGCGTGATGGTTACGCAGATGGATGGGCTCAGGCTGGTACCGCGCGTGCCCTGCTGAATGCAATGGTTGTCGGTGTTACCGAAGGCTTCACTAAGAAGCTTCAGCTGGTTGGTGTAGGTTATCGTGCAGCGGTTAAAGGGAATGTAGTAAACCTGGCTTTAGGTTTCTCTCACCCAGTTGACCATCAGCTGCCTGCGGGAATCACTGCAGAATGTCCGTCTCAGACTGAAATCGTGCTGAAAGGCGCTGATAAACAGCTGATCGGTCAGGTTGCAGCAGATCTGCGCGCCTACCGTCGTCCTGAGCCTTATAAAGGCAAGGGTGTTCGTTACGCCGACGAAGTCGTGCGTACCAAAGAGGCTAAGAAGAAGTAAGGTAACACTATGGATAAGAAATCTGCTCGTATCCGTCGTGCGACCCGCGCACGCCGCAAGCTCCAGGAGCTGGGTGCAACTCGCCTGGTGGTACATCGTACCCCGCGTCATATTTACGCACAGGTAATTGCACCGAACGGTTCTGAAGTTCTGGTAGCTGCTTCTACTGTAGAAAAAGCTATCGCTGAACAATTGAAGTACACCGGTAACAAAGACGCTGCTGCAGCTGTAGGTAAAGCTGTTGCTGAACGCGCTCTGGAAAAAGGCATCAAAGATGTTTCTTTTGACCGTTCCGGGTTCCAATATCATGGTCGTGTCCAGGCACTGGCAGATGCTGCCCGTGAAGCTGGCCTTCAGTTCTAAGGTAGAGGTGTAAGATGGCTCACATCGAAAAACAAGCTGGCGAACTGCAGGAAAAGCTGATCGCGGTTAACCGCGTATCTAAAACCGTTAAAGGTGGTCGTATTTTCTCCTTCACAGCTCTGACTGTAGTTGGTGATGGTAACGGTCGCGTTGGTTTTGGTTACGGTAAAGCGCGTGAAGTTCCAGCAGCGATCCAGAAAGCGATGGAAAAAGCCCGTCGCAATATGATTAACGTCGCGCTGAACCACGGCACCCTGCAGCACCCGGTTAAGGGTACTCACACGGGTTCTCGTGTATTCATGCAGCCGGCTTCCGAAGGTACCGGTATCATCGCCGGTGGTGCAATGCGCGCCGTTCTGGAAGTCGCTGGAGTTCGTAACGTTCTGGCTAAAGCGTATGGTTCCACTAACCCGATTAACGTGGTGCGTGCAACTATCGATGGCCTGGAAAATATGAAATCTCCGGAAATGGTCGCTGCCAAGCGTGGTAAATCCGTTGAAGAAATTCTGGGGAAATAAACCATGGCAAAGACTATTAAAATTACTCAAACCCGCAGTGCAATCGGTCGTCTGCCGAAACACAAGGCAACGCTGCTTGGCCTGGGTCTGCGTCGTATTGGTCACACCGTAGAGCGCGAGGATACTCCTGCTGTTCGTGGTATGGTCAACGCGGTTTCCTTCATGGTTAAAGTTGAGGAGTAAGAGATGCGTTTAAATACTCTGTCTCCGGCCGAAGGCTCTAAAAAAGCGGCTCGCCGCCTGGGTCGTGGTATCGGTTCTGGCCTCGGTAAAACCGGTGGTCGTGGTCACAAAGGTCAGAAGTCTCGTTCTGGCGGTGGCGTACGTCGCGGTTTCGAGGGTGGTCAGATGCCTCTGTACCGTCGTCTGCCGAAATTCGGCTTCACTTCACGTAAAGCAGCGATTACAGCCGAAGTTCGTCTGTCTGACCTGGCTAAAGTTGAAGGCGGTGTTGTAGACCTGAACACGCTGAAAGCAGCTAACATTATCGGTATCCAGATCGAGTTCGCGAAAGTGATCCTGGCTGGTGAAGTCACTACTCCGGTAACTGTTCGTGGCCTGCGTGTTACTAAAGGCGCTCGTGCTGCTATCGAAGCTGCTGGCGGTAAAATCGAGGAATAAGTAGCAGATGGCTAAACAACCGGGATTAGATTTTCAAAGTGCCAAAGGTGGCTTAGGCGAGCTGAAACGCAGACTGCTGTTTGTAATCGGCGCGCTGATTGTGTTCCGTATTGGCTCTTTCATTCCGATCCCTGGTATTGATGCCGCTGTACTTGCCAAACTGCTTGAGCAACAGCGAGGCACCATCATTGAAATGTTTAACATGTTCTCTGGTGGTGCTCTCAGCCGTGCTTCTATCTTTGCTCTGGGGATCATGCCGTATATTTCGGCGTCGATCATTATCCAGCTGCTGACGGTGGTTCATCCAACGCTGGCAGAAATTAAGAAAGAAGGGGAGTCTGGTCGTCGTAAGATCAGCCAGTACACCCGCTACGGTACTCTGGTGCTGGCAATATTCCAGTCGATCGGTATTGCTACCGGTCTGCCGAATATGCCTGGTATGCAGGGCCTGGTGATGAACCCAGGCTTTGCATTCTATTTCACCGCTGTTGTAAGTCTGGTTACAGGGACGATGTTCCTGATGTGGTTGGGCGAACAGATTACTGAACGTGGTATCGGCAACGGTATCTCAATCATTATCTTCGCCGGTATTGTCGCGGGACTCCCGCCAGCCATTGCCCATACTATCGAGCAAGCGCGTCAAGGCGACCTGCACTTCCTCGTGTTGCTGTTGGTTGCAGTATTAGTATTCGCAGTGACGTTCTTTGTTGTATTTGTTGAGCGTGGTCAACGCCGTATTGTGGTAAACTACGCGAAACGTCAGCAAGGTCGTCGTGTCTATGCTGCACAGAGCACACATTTACCGCTGAAAGTGAATATGGCGGGGGTAATCCCGGCAATCTTCGCTTCCAGTATTATTCTGTTCCCGGCGACCATCGCGTCATGGTTCGGGGGCGGGACTGGTTGGAACTGGCTGACAACAATTTCGCTGTATTTGCAGCCTGGGCAACCGCTTTATGTGTTACTCTATGCGTCTGCAATCATATTCTTCTGTTTCTTCTACACGGCGTTGGTTTTCAACCCGCGTGAAACAGCAGATAACCTGAAGAAGTCCGGTGCATTTGTACCAGGAATTCGTCCGGGAGAGCAAACGGCGAAGTATATCGATAAAGTAATGACCCGCCTGACTTTGGTTGGTGCGCTCTACATTACCTTTATCTGCCTGATCCCGGAGTTCATGCGTGATGCAATGAAAGTACCGTTCTACTTCGGTGGGACCTCACTGCTTATCGTTGTTGTCGTGATTATGGACTTTATGGCTCAAGTGCAAACTCTGATGATGTCAAGTCAGTACGAGTCTGCATTGAAGAAGGCGAATCTGAAAGGCTACGGCCGTTAACAGTCGCCCGAGAAGTTACGGAGAGTAAAAATGAAAGTTCGTGCTTCCGTCAAGAAATTATGCCGTAACTGCAAAATCGTTAAGCGTGATGGTGTCATCCGTGTGATTTGCAGTGCCGAGCCGAAGCATAAACAGCGCCAAGGCTGATTTATTCGCATATTTTTCTTGCAAAGTTGGGTTGAGCTGGCTAGATTAGCCAGCCAATCTTTTGTATGTCTGTGCGTTTCCATTTGAGTATCCTGAAAACGGGCTTTTCAGCATGGTGCGTACATATTAAATAGTAGGAGTGCATAGTGGCCCGTATAGCAGGCATTAACATTCCTGATCAGAAACATGCTGTGATCGCATTAACTTCGATCTACGGCGTCGGCAAGACCCGTTCTAAAGCCATTCTGGCTGCAGCGGGTATCGCTGAAGATGTTAAGATCAGTGAGCTGTCTGAAGAACAAATCGACACGCTGCGTGACGAAGTTGCCAAATTTGTCGTTGAAGGTGATCTGCGCCGTGAAGTTAGCATGAGCATCAAGCGCCTTATGGACCTTGGTTGCTATCGCGGTTTGCGTCATCGTCGTGGTCTCCCGGTTCGCGGTCAGCGTACCAAGACCAACGCACGTACCCGTAAGGGTCCGCGCAAACCGATCAAGAAATAATCGGGGTGATTGAATAATGGCAAAGGCACCAATTCGTGCACGTAAACGTGTAAGAAAACAAGTCTCTGACGGCGTGGCTCATATCCATGCTTCTTTTAACAACACCATCGTTACCATTACTGATCGTCAGGGTAACGCACTGGGTTGGGCAACAGCCGGTGGTTCCGGTTTCCGTGGTTCTCGCAAATCCACTCCGTTTGCAGCTCAGGTTGCAGCAGAGCGTTGCGCTGAAGCCGTAAAAGAATACGGTATCAAGAATCTGGAAGTTATGGTCAAAGGACCGGGTCCAGGTCGCGAATCTACTGTTCGTGCTCTGAACGCCGCTGGTTTCCGCATCACTAATATTACTGATGTGACTCCGATCCCTCATAACGGTTGTCGTCCGCCGAAAAAACGTCGCGTATAACGCTGTCGTTTCTAGGATTGTTGGAGAAAGAAAATGGCAAGATATTTGGGTCCTAAGCTCAAGCTGAGCCGTCGTGAGGGCACTGACTTATTCCTTAAGTCTGGCGTTCGCGCGATCGATACCAAGTGTAAAATTGAACAAGCTCCTGGCCAGCACGGTGCGCGTAAACCGCGTCTGTCTGACTATGGTGTGCAGTTGCGTGAAAAGCAAAAAGTTCGCCGTATCTACGGTGTGCTGGAGCGTCAGTTCCGTAACTACTACAAAGAAGCAGCGCGTCTGAAAGGCAACACCGGTGAAAACCTGTTGGGTCTGCTGGAAGGTCGTCTGGACAACGTTGTATACCGTATGGGCTTCGGTGCCACTCGTGCAGAAGCACGTCAGCTGGTCAGCCATAAAGCAATTATGGTAAACGGTCGTGTTGTTAACATCGCTTCTTATCAGGTTAGTCCGAATGACGTTGTTAGCATTCGTGAGAAAGCGAAGAAGCAGTCTCGCGTGAAAGCCGCTCTGGAGCTGGCTGAGCAGCGTGAAAAGCCAACCTGGCTGGAAGTTGATGCTGGCAAGATGGAAGGTACGTTCAAGCGTAAGCCGGAGCGTTCTGATCTGTCTGCGGACATTAACGAACACCTGATCGTCGAGCTTTACTCCAAGTAAAGCTTAGTACCAAAGAGAGGACACAATGCAGGGTTCTGTGACAGAGTTTCTAAAACCGCGCCTGGTAGATATCGAGCAAGTGAGTTCGACGCACGCCAAGGTGACCCTTGAGCCTTTAGAGCGTGGCTTTGGCCATACTTTGGGTAACGCACTGCGCCGTATTCTGCTCTCATCGATGCCGGGTTGCGCGGTGACCGAGGTTGAGATTGATGGTGTACTACATGAGTACAGCACCAAAGAAGGCGTTCAGGAAGATATCCTGGAAATCCTGCTCAACCTGAAAGGGCTGGCGGTGAGAGTTCAGGGTAAAGATGACGTTATTCTTACCTTGAATAAATCTGGCATTGGCCCTGTGACTGCAGCCGACATTACCCATGATGGTGATGTCGAAATCGTCAAGCCACAGCACGTGATCTGCCACCTGACCGATGAGAATGCATCTATTAGCATGCGTATCAAAGTTCAGCGCGGTCGTGGTTATGTGCCGGCTTCTACCCGAATTCATTCGGAAGAAGATGAGCGCCCAATCGGCCGTCTGCTGGTCGACGCATGCTACAGCCCTGTAGAGCGTATTGCCTACAATGTTGAAGCAGCGCGTGTAGAACAGCGTACCGACCTGGACAAGCTGGTCATCGAAATGGAAACCAACGGCACAATCGATCCTGAAGAGGCGATTCGTCGTGCGGCAACCATTCTGGCTGAACAACTGGAAGCTTTCGTTGATTTACGTGATGTACGTCAGCCGGAAGTTAAAGAAGAGAAACCAGAATTCGATCCGATCCTGCTGCGCCCTGTTGACGATCTGGAATTGACTGTCCGCTCTGCTAACTGCCTCAAAGCAGAAGCTATCCACTATATCGGTGATCTGGTACAGCGTACTGAGGTTGAGCTTCTTAAGACGCCTAACCTTGGTAAAAAATCTCTTACCGAGATTAAAGACGTGCTGGCTTCCCGTGGACTGTCTCTGGGCATGCGCCTGGAAAACTGGCCACCGGCAAGCATCGCTGACGAGTAACCGGATCACAGGTTAAGGTTTTACTGAGAAGGATAAGGTCATGCGCCATCGTAAGAGTGGTCGTCAACTGAACCGCAACAGCAGCCATCGCCAGGCTATGTTCCGCAATATGGCAGGTTCACTGGTTCGTCATGAAATCATCAAGACGACTCTGCCGAAAGCGAAAGAGCTGCGTCGCGTAGTTGAGCCGCTGATTACTCTTGCCAAGACTGATAGCGTAGCTAATCGTCGTCTGGCATTCGCCCGTACTCGTGATAACGAGATCGTGGCAAAACTGTTTAACGAACTGGGCCCGCGTTTTGCGAGCCGCGCCGGTGGTTACACTCGCATTCTGAAGTGTGGTTTCCGTGCAGGCGACAACGCGCCGATGGCATACATCGAGCTGGTTGATCGTTCAGAGAAAACAGAAGCTGCTGCAGAGTAATCTGTAGTAACGTAAAAAAACCCGCCTCGGCGGGTTTTTTTATATCCGTCATATCCCCACTTATCTACAATATCTGTACTCTTTTTGTTCATCCCCTGGAGTGTTGTATGTGGTTACTTGACCAGTGGGCAGAGCGCCATATTATTGATGCACAGTCTAAAGGCGAGTTTGATGATTTACCGGGAACGGGCGAACCGCTGACTCTTGACGATGACTCCCATGTCCCGCCTGAACTCCGAGCTGGATACCGTTTATTAAAAAATGCAGGTTGCCTTCCTCCTGAGCTCGAGCAACGCAGAGAGGCAATACAGCTGCTTGAAATACTCGCGGGGATCCGCAAAGATGATCCCAGTTATCCGGAGATGAGCCGAAGATTGTCGCTATTGGAACTTAAACTTCGGCAGGCTGGACTCAGCACCGAGTTTTTGCGCGGTGACTACGCAGATAAGCTGCTAAAAAAGATCAACGATGAATAGCGGAGAGAGCATGTACCGAATTGGTGAAATAGCGAAACTGGCTGACGTGACGCCGGATACTATCCGCTACTATGAAAAGCAGCAGATGATGGAGCATGAAGTGCGTACTGAAGGCGGATTTCGCCTCTATACAGAAAGCGATCTTCAGCGCTTGAAGTTTATTCGTTATGCCCGGCAGCTTGGTTTCACTCTGGAGTCGATCCGTGAATTGCTTTCGATCCGGGTTGATCCCGAACACCATACCTGTCAGGAATCAAAAGGGATCGTCCAGGAAAGACTGCAAGAAGTCGAAGCCCGCATTGCTGAACTTCAGACGATGCAGCGGTCTCTGCAACGATTGAATGATGCATGCTGCGGCAAGGCACACAGCAGCGTGTACTGCTCTATTCTTGAAGCTCTTGAGCAAGGCGCCAGTGGAACAGCATCAGGCTGTTGATTTCTTGAACTGCCAGGTCTACACTCGCGGCGTAAATTACTACAAACTGGAGATATTATGAGTCGTTATCAGCACACCAAAGGGCAGATAAAGGACAACGCCATTGAGGCGCTTCTGCATGACCCACTGTTCAGACAGCGCGTTGAGAAAAATAAGAAAGGGAAAGGAAGTTATCTGCGAAAAGGCAAACATGGCAATCGGGGTAACTGGGAGGCCAGTGGCAAGAAAGTAATTAACTTTTTTACCACTGGCCTTCTTGTTTCAGTGAGTGCTTAAGAGCGGTTATTCTGTTCTTTCAGCAGGTCACGAATTTCACTTAGCAATACTTCTTCTTTCGATGGAGCTGGCGGTGCTGCCGGCTCTTCCGCTTTTTTACGGTTCAGTTTGTTGATCAGTTTGATTGCCATAAAGATAGCAAACGCAACAATAATGAAATCGAATACATTCTGAATAAATACACCGTAATGCATGACCACGGCAGGGATGTCTCCCTGTGCATCACGTAGCGTTAAAGCAAACTGTTTAAAATCAATTCCACCAATTAACAGCCCCAGCGGCGGCATAATGATATCGGCAACCAGTGATGAAACAATCTTACCGAATGCCGCACCAATAATGACACCCACTGCCAAATCGACAACATTCCCGCGCATCGCGAATTCGCGAAACTCTTTAATAATGCTCATTTTATTCTCCCTATGCAGCTGACGTTTATAAGTTTAACAAATGTTTAGGCAATTTCCATTTATGTATTGCCGAAAGGAAAATTTATTAGACCATGAAAAATAAAGGGAAATAAAAAGGGCGCTGTATTAGCGCCCAAATTATTACAGGAAGAAAGGACTTGGCTGGAATAGTCGCTCGACGTCGGTAATAAACTTTTTATCTGTCAGGAACATAATTACGTGATCGCCCTGCTCAATGCGCAGGTTATCGTTGGCAATCATGACATCGTTACCACGTACAACGGCGCCAATAATGGTTCCGGGCGGAAGTTTAATTTCATCAATTGAACGCCCTACAACTCTCGACGTCGTTTCATCCCCGTGTGCGACGGCTTCAATGGCTTCTGCGACGCCACGGCGAAGTGAAGAAACGCCAACAATATCAGCTTTACGCACGTGGCTCAGCAGCGCGGAGATGGTCGCCTGCTGCGGTGAAATCGCAATATCGATCACGCTGCCTTGCACCAGATCGACGTATGCTCTGCGCTGGATCAACACCATTACTTTCTTGGCACCCATCCGTTTGGCAAGCATCGCCGACATGATATTTGCTTCATCATCGTTGGTCACTGCGATGAACAGATCGACCTGATCGATATGTTCTTCGGCCAGTAACTCTTGATCCGAAGCATCACCAAAAAAGACGATCGTATTTTGTAGTTTCTCTGCAAGTTCGGATGCGCGTTGTTGATTACGTTCGATCAGTTTGACGCTGTAATCTTTTTCCAGACGACGTGCCAGACCCGCACCGATATTACCGCCACCCACTAACATAATGCGTTTGTACGGCTTTTCCAGACGCTGCAGTTCACTCATTACGGCGCGTATATGCTGGGATGCCGCAATAAAGAAGACTTCATCACCCGCTTCAACGATCGTAGAACCTTGCGGACGGATCGGTCGGTCATGACGGAAAATGGCCGCAACGCGGGTGTCGATGTGCGGCATATGCTCACGCATTGTTGACAGCGCATTACCGATAAGCGGCCCGCCGTAATAGGCTTTTACTACTGCCAGACTGACTTTACCTTCGGCAAAATTCACCACCTGCAATGCGCCCGGATATTCAATCAGGCGATAAATGCTATCGATAACCAGTTGCTCAGGTGCAATCAGATGATCGATTGGCACCGCATCGGATTGGAACAGCTTGTCGGCATCGCGAACGTAATCTGGTGAACGAATACGGGCGATGCGATTAGGCGTATTAAACAGTGAATAAGCTACCTGGCAGGCAACCATATTTGTTTCATCTGAGCTGGTTACGGCAACCAGCATATCGGCATCGTCGGCACCGGCTTCACGCAATACGCGGGGATGCGAACCATGCCCTTGCACGACACGGAGATCAAACTTGTCCTGCAGGCTGCGCAGGCGTTCGCCATTGGTATCGACTACCGTGATATCGTTGTTCTCTCCGACCAGGTTTTCAGCCAGCGTACCGCCAACTTGCCCTGCGCCCAGAATGATAATTTTCATCAGTCGCGACCCGTTATCTCATCACTTTTTGATTAGCTTAGCGTAAAAGAAGCCATCGCCATCTTCCGCACCCGGTAAATTCTGACGTCCGGGTTTTTCCGGCGTACCGGTTTCGCTTAATACCGCATCCGGTGTGCGTGCCAGGAAGGCGGCAATTTGCTGCTGGTTCTCTTCTGGCAGGATAGAACACGTTGCATACACTAGCGTGCCGCCAGATTTAAGATGTGACCAGGTCGCATTCAGGATCTCAGCCTGCAATTGGGCAAGTTCGGCAATATCCCGGTCGCGGCGCAGCCATTTGATATCCGGATGGCGACGGATCACCCCGGTAGCAGAACAAGGGGCGTCCAGCAAAATACGGTCAAACTGTTGTTCACCGCACCACTGCTGTGGATAGCGGCCATCCCCTTGTTTTACGGTTGCCTTCATGCCCAGACGTTTCAGATTGTCGTAAACGCGCGATAAGCGTTTTTCATCCACATCGACGGCCATGATGTTAGCTAGCGGAGCAACTTCCAGAATGTGAGTGGTTTTACCGCCCGGTGCACAGCACAGGTCGAGGATCTGTTCACCGTCCTCCGGCAACAGATAATTTACGCATCCTTGAGCGGAGGCATCCTGAACGGTGACCCAACCTTCGTCAAAACCAGGGAGGGCGTGAACTGGAGCCGGTGTTTCCAGACGCACTGCATCCGGGTAGTCTGGATGCGGGAAACCTGTTAATCCCGCTTCGGTAAGCAGGTCTAGCCAGGCGTCGCGAGTATGGTGATTACGATTGACTCGTAGCCACATCGGCGGTCGCTGGTTATTGGCTTCAAGAATGGCTTCCCACTTCTGCGGATACGCACTCTTAATACGTTTCACCAGCCAGGAAGGGTGTAAGAAGCGCAAATCGCTTTGCGCAAACTCGGCCAGCAGTTCATCCTGACGACGTTGAAACTGGCGCAGTACGCCGTTGATCAGCCCTTTCAGCTGTGGACGCTTAATAACGACCGCGCCTTCTACGGTCTCAGCTAACGCAGCGTGTGCTGGAATACGAGTATGCAACAGTTGGTAGAAGCCCACCATGATCAGGTAGTGAACGGTGCGCTGTTTGCCCGTCATTGGACGTTCCATCAGTTGCTGGATCATCCACTCCAGTTGAGAGAGTGTACGCAATACGCCGAAGCAAAGTTCCTGTAACAGTGCTTTGTCTTTATCGGCAACTTTTTGCTGCATGGCGGGCAGCACGTTACTTAGTGATTGTCCTTTCTCGACAACCTGTTCGACGGCCTGGGCCGTCATACTGCGTAAATTAAGATGTTTTTTCATAAGCGCAAAAATAAAAATGCCCGGAGACACCGGGCTTAAAGAGATGAACCGTCAGGCCAGACGGTTTCCGGGCACGAACCACTCCCGGCGCGAATTAAGCAGATCCTGCGCGCTCATGGCTTTTTTACCGGCAGGCTGCAAAGAGATAAGATTCAGAATGCCGTCGCCTGTTGCGACCTGGATACCCTGCTTTGTCGCCTCTAGAATGGTGCCTGGCTCGGCCTGGGTGTTTACAGCAATAACCGAAGCTTGCCAGACTTTCACTGGCTGACCATCGATTTCAAGCCAGCTCATTGGCCACGGGTTAAAGGCGCGGATGCAGCGTTCCAATTGAGCAGCCGAAAGCGACCAGTCGATACGGGCCTCTTCTTTGCTGAGTTTTTCTGCATGCGTAACCAGTGATTCGTCTTGTACCACCGGTTTTATTGTACCGGCAGCCAGCTGTTTTAGCGTTTCAATCAGCCCCTGAGGCCCCAGGTCTGCCAGCTTGTCATATAACGAACCGCTGGTATCTTCTGCCGTAATTGGGCTGGACAGCTTCAGCAGCATATCACCGGTGTCGAGGCCAACATCCATCTGCATGATGGTAACACCGGTTTCGGCGTCGCCTGCCCACAGTGAGCGCTGGATCGGTGCTGCACCCCGCCAGCGCGGAAGCAGGGAACCGTGAACGTTGATACAACCCAGGCGCGGCATTTCCAGTACGGCTTTTGGCAGGATCAGGCCATATGCCACCACCACCATCACGTCTGCGTGTAAATCAGCAACCAGTTGCTGGTTTTCCTGAGGGCGAAGAGAGACGGGTTGAAAGACCGGTATCCCTTTTTCTTCTGCCAGCACTTTTACCGGGCTGGGCATCAGCTTTTTACCGCGTCCCGCCGGGCGGTCCGGTTGGGTAAACACGCCAACGACGTTATGTCCAGAAGACAGCAGCGCGTCGAGATGACGCGCTGCAAAGTCAGGTGTACCCGCAAAAATAATACGTAGTGAGTCTGACACGTTGATCCTTGTCCTTAAGCTCGGGCGTTCAGGCGGTCGAGTTTTTCAACTTTCTGACGAATGCGATGTTGCTTCAACGGAGACAGATAATCGATAAATAGTTTACCGACCAGGTGATCCATTTCATGTTGAATGCAGATAGCGAGCAGGCCATCGGCTTCCAGTTCAAAAGATTTGCCGTCGCGATCGAGCGCACGAATTTTTACTTTCTCTGCACGCGGTACTAACGCACGCTGTTCAGGAATAGACAGACAGCCTTCTTCAATGCCGGTTTCGCCGTCTTTTTCCAGCAGTTCTGGGTTAATGAGTACCAACTGCTCATCGCGATTTTCAGAGACATCAATAACAATGATGCGCTGATGAATATCGACCTGTGTTGCTGCCAGACCGATACCTTCTTCGGCGTACATCGTTTCGAACATATCATCAACGATACGCTGAATTTCTGCATTCACTTCTTCAACCGGTTTTGCGACTTTGCGAAGGCGCTCGTCCGGAATATGTAACACTTGCAAAACTGACATAGTTATCCAGAGTTGTGTTCAGGAGTTGAAAAGATTATTACCTCTATTCTAGACAAAACCCCCTCTGATTGACAGCATCAGTGACCAATCGCAAAGATTGCCAGGACTGCTTGTGGCAGGGGAACAGGGATGACCCAAATCGAAATTTGGCTACGTTTAGCGCAAGTGAATGAACTGTATGGTGATGAGATAGTGCGCGTTGCTCACTGGCTCAATACTCAACCGTGTATTAACAATGCGGTACTCCTGCAGGCTGGATTCTCTCCACGCCAGGCAAGACGCTTTTTAACCTTTTCAGATCTGACGCTGGAAAAAACGCTGCGCTGGCTTGAACAGCCTAACCACCACTTTGTGGTTGCCGACAGCGAGCATTATCCGCCACAGCTCCGTGCTATTGAGGATTATCCTGGGGGGCTTTTTGTTGCAGGAGCTCCCGCATGCCTCCACTCATTTCAAGTTGCCGTTGTCGGTAGTCGACAACACTCATGGTATGGCGAACGCTGGGGACGGTTGTTTTGTGAAAAGCTTGCTGCATGTGGGGTGACGATCACCAGCGGTCTGGCCCGGGGGATTGATGGCGTGGCGCACAATGCTGCGATAAACCAACAAGGCACAAGTATTGCGGTGCTGGGAAATGGACTTGAGACCATTCATCCACGACAGCATATCCGTCTTGCGGAGCGACTTATTGAGGCTGGGGGCGCACTGGTGTCTGAGTTCCCATTAGATATGCTCCCTTTGCCGCGCAATTTTCCCCGACGAAATCGTATTATCAGTGGTCTAAGTAAAGGTGTACTGGTTGTCGAAGCTGCACAGCGTAGCGGGTCGCTGGTTACTGCTCGCTGTGCACTGGAACAAGGGCGGGAGGTGTTTGCTTTACCTGGGCCGATTGGGAGCCCGGGAAGTGAAGGCCCGCATTGGCTTATTCAGCAGGGAGCCATGCTTGTGACGACACCAGAGGAAATTCTTGAAAATTTGCAATATGGGCTGCAATGGTTGCCAGATGAACCTGAAAAATCAATTTATTCGCCAGATCACGAAGAGGTGGCATTGCCATTTCCTGAGCTCCTGGCTAACGTAGGAGATGAGGTAACACCTGTTGACGTCGTCGCTGAACGTGCCGGCCAACCTGTGCCAGAGGTAGTGGCTCAACTGCTCGAACTGGAGTTAGCAGGGTGGATCGCAGCTGTACCCGGCGGCTATGTCCGATTGAGGAGGGCATGCCATGTTCGACGTACTAATGTATTTGTTTGAGACATATATCCATAACGAAGCTGAGCTGCGTGTGGATCAGGACAAACTGGAACGGGATCTTACCGACGCTGGTTTTGATCGTGAAGACATTTACAACGCGTTACTTTGGCTGGAGAAACTTGCTGACTATCAGGATGGCCTTGCTGAACCTATGCAGCTGGCATCGGACCCTCTTTCTATACGTATTTATACTGCGGAAGAGTGCGATCGACTGGATGCAAGCTGTAGAGGATTCCTGCTATTCCTGGAGCAGATTCAGGTGCTAAACCTCGAAACGCGAGAAATGGTTATTGAGCGCGTACTCGCGCTGGATACGGCAGAGTTCGATCTGGAAGACCTGAAGTGGGTGATTCTGATGGTGCTATTCAACATTCCAGGTTGTGAAAATGCCTATCAGCAAATGGAAGAATTACTCTTTGAAGTGAATGAAGGTATGCTGCATTAATCAATCTTCATTCAGTATGAGTTGTTATGGCTAAATCAGCACTGTTCACGGTGCGTAAAAACGAGCCCTGCCCACAATGCGGGGCTGAACTGGTTATTCGTTCCGGGAAACACGGTCCGTTTCTCGGTTGTTCACACTATCCAGAATGCGATTACATTCGTCCGCTGAAATCTTCCGCGGACGGACATATTGTCAAAGTTCTGGAGGGTAAGTTTTGTCCTGCATGTGGCGCCGAGCTGGTGCTGAGACAGGGACGATTCGGTATGTTTATTGGATGCAGTGACTATCCTGCGTGCGATCACACCGAACTCATCGACAAGCCTGATGATACAGCAATAGTCTGTCCTCAATGCCAGACTGGTCATCTTGTCCAGCGGCGTTCCCGTTATGGCAAAACCTTTTACTCCTGCGATCGCTATCCGGAGTGCCAGTTTGTCATTAACTTCAAACCGTTAGCCGGAGAATGTCCTGAGTGTCATTATCCGCTTCTCATCGAAAAGAAAACCGCGCAGGGTGTGAAGCATTTCTGTGCCAGTAAACAATGTGGAAAGCCGATTTCGGCGGAATAAAAAAGTGAATAATAGCCTGCCCACAGACGCTATCGCTGCGGCGATAGCGGTTCTGAAACAAGAAAAAGTCATCGCCTATCCAACTGAAGCTGTATTTGGTGTCGGCTGCGACCCCGATAGCGAAACGGCGGTGAGCCGTTTGTTGGCGCTAAAACAACGTCCGGTCGATAAAGGGTTAATTTTAATCGCGTCAAACTTTGAACAACTTAAACCGTATATCGACGATAGCATGCTCACCGATGCTCAACGTGACGCTGTTTTCGCCCGTTGGCCTGGTCCTGTTACCTTCGTTTTCCCAGCGCTTGCGACAACGCCACGCTGGTTGACCGGGCGCTTTGATTCTCTGGCTGTTCGCGTCACCGATCACCCACTGGTGGTTGCGTTGTGCCAGGCTTATGGCAAACCGTTAGTTTCTACCAGTGCTAATTTGAGTGGCTTACCGCCTTGCAGAACGGTAGAGGAAGTTCGCGCACAGTTCGGTACAGACTTTCCCGTGGTTGAAGGGGAGACCGGGGGGCGTTTGAATCCTTCGGAGATCCGTGATGCTCTGACAGGTGAACAGTTTCGACAGGGGTAATATGAAAGAAGCCTATGCTGTTTTTGGTAATCCGATAGCGCACAGTAAATCGCCCTTTATTCATCAGCAATTTGCAGAGCAGCTGAAGATTGATCACTCCTACGGGCGTGTATTGGCACCCATCAATGATTTTGTGAATACCCTGAACGCTTTTTTTGCTGAGGGCGGGAAGGGGGCAAATGTCACCGTGCCTTTTAAAGAAGAGGCATTTGCACGTGCCGATGAACTAACGGAGCGGGCATCGCTTGCTGGAGCGGTCAACACCCTTAAACGGCTGGAGGATGGGCGTTTACTGGGAGACAACACGGATGGTATCGGCTTGTTGAGCGATCTTGAGCGTTTATCTTTCATTCGTCCCGGATCGCGAGTTCTGCTGATTGGTGCGGGTGGTGCATCCCGTGGAGTTTTATTACCTCTTCTTTCTATGGATTGTGCGGTGACTATTGTTAACCGTACCGCTTCGCGCGCTGAAGAGTTGGCACAAATCTTCTCCCATACCGGCAGCGTACAGGCGGTAGGAATGGACGAGCTTGATAATTACAGTTTTGATCTGATTATTAACGCGACATCCAGCGGAATTAGCGGTGAGATACCGGCTATTCCGACATCTCTTATTCACCCATCTGTCTATTGTTATGACATGTTTTATCAGAAAGGAGATACACCGTTCCTCTCCTGGTGTGCCGAACATGGGGCGAAACAATATGCTGATGGCCTGGGTATGCTGGTGGGGCAAGCAGCGCACGCCGTTTTACTCTGGCATGGGGTTTTGCCGCAGATTGAACCCGTCATTAAAAGCATGCAGCAGGAATTGTCGGAATGAATCAGGCGATCCAGTTTCCCGATCGAGAAGAATGGCGCACGGATGTCAACGCCGTTGTGTTTCCGGCGATGGTTCATGGTATGCAGTTAACATGTGCCATATCTGGAGAGATGCTGGCGTCCCGCTTTGGCGGCGACACGCCTGAACAGTGGTTAGAAATCTTTCAACAGCATCGCTGGGATCTGGAAGAAGAAGCTGAAGGATTGATCCAGGCCCAGCAGGAAGATGCTCAAGGTTGGGTGTGGTTACTCTGACTTAAATATTCATCTTTCCACTTAACATAGTTGTTAGCTGAATATTGTAAGCCTGCCTTCTCTTCATCGCTTAATGGACGGATTTGTTTAACCGGGCTTCCCAGGTACAGATACCCGCTTTCCAGGCGTTTGTTTTGGGGAACCAGGCTCCCAGCCCCAATCATAACGTCGTCTTCTACTACCACGCCATCCAGCAGAATCGAACCCATGCCGACTAATACGCGGTTGCCAATGATACAGCCGTGTAGCATGACCTTATGACCGACCGTTACATCCTCACCCACGATCAATGGATTACCCTGCGGATTAGACGTGGATTTATGTGTGACATGGAGAACGCTGCCGTCCTGAATGTTTGTACGGGCACCAATTTGTACATAGTTAACGTCGCCACGAATGGCAACCAGTGGCCAAATTCCGACATCATCAGCCAAACGAGCATCACCAATGACGACACTGCTGGTGTCGATCATCACGCGATTTCCGATCTGTGGGAAAAGATCCTTATAAGGACGCAGTACATCAGACATGTTTACCTCAACGAAAATAGAGCAGTAATGAAGACTTTGGTTGGATTATTGAGACTGTGCAAGTGGTTTAGCTATCAAAAATCAGCCAAATTGCGCAGGAATGTAGCGAAAGGAGTGAAAAACAAGCATTCAGAAAAAAAGATCCAAAAAATACTTGTGCTAAAAAATGGGATCCCTATAATGCGCCTCCATCGACACGGCGGATGTGAATCACTTCACGCAAACAGCCGGTTCGGTTGAAGAGAAAAACCTGAAAATGAGGGTTGACTCTGAAAGAGGAAAGCGTAATATACGCCACCTCGCGACAGAGCGCTAAAGCGCGTCGCAACTGCTCTTTAACAATTTATCAGACAATCTGTGTGGGCACTCGAAGATACGGATTCTTAACGTCGCAAGACGAAAAATGAATACCAAGTCTCAACGAGTGAACACGTAATTCATTACGAAGTTTAATTCATTGAGCATCAAACTTTTAAATTGAAGAGTTTGATCATGGCTCAGATTGAACGCTGGCGGCAGGCCTAACACATGCAAGTCGAACGGTAGCACAGAGGAGCTTGCTCCTTGGGTGACGAGTGGCGGACGGGTGAGTAATGTCTGGGAAACTGCCCGATGGAGGGGGATAAC
>NZ_JAOWHM010000028.1:0-5350 GCF_030332595.1 Citrobacter sp. Cpo100
GGGTGGATCAGGGTAACAACCATTTTGATGTTGTCGCCCGGCATTACCATCTCTACGCCTTCCGGCAGTTCGATGGTACCAGTCACGTCAGTAGTACGGAAGTAGAACTGCGGACGGTAGCCTTTGAAGAACGGAGTATGACGGCCGCCTTCGTCTTTGGACAGAATGTACACTTCAGATTCGAACTTGGTGTGCGGCTTGATAGAGCCCGGCTTAGCCAGTACCTGACCACGTTCGATTTCTTCACGTTTGATACCACGCAGCAGAACACCAACGTTCTCACCAGCACGGCCTTCGTCCAGCAGTTTGCGGAACATTTCAACGCCAGTACAGGTAGACTTAGCAGTCTCTTTGATACCAACGATTTCAACTTCTTCACCAACTTTGATGATACCGCGTTCTACACGACCGGTAACAACGGTACCACGACCGGAGATGGAGAATACGTCTTCGATAGGCAGCAGGAACGGCTTGTCAATCGCACGCTCTGGTTCTGGGATGTAAGAATCCAGGAAGCCAGCCAGTTCGATGATTTTCGCTTCCCACTCTGCTTCGCCTTCCAGCGCTTTCAGAGCAGAACCACGAACGATCGGAGTGTCGTCGCCCGGGAAATCGTACTGAGACAGAAGTTCACGAACTTCCATTTCTACCAGTTCCAGCAGCTCTTCGTCATCAACCATGTCGCATTTGTTCAGGAACACGATGATGTACGGAACGCCTACCTGACGACCCAGCAGGATGTGCTCACGAGTCTGCGGCATCGGGCCGTCAGTCGCAGCAACAACCAGGATCGCGCCGTCCATCTGCGCAGCACCGGTGATCATGTTTTTAACATAGTCGGCGTGGCCCGGGCAGTCTACGTGTGCGTAGTGGCGAGTCGGGGTGTCATATTCAACGTGAGAAGTGTTGATGGTGATACCACGAGCTTTTTCTTCCGGCGCGTTATCGATCTGGTCGAATGCGCGAGCAGCACCGCCGTAGGTTTTAGCCAGAACGGTAGTGATTGCAGCGGTCAGCGTTGTTTTACCATGGTCAACGTGGCCGATAGTACCGACGTTAACGTGCGGTTTAGTACGTTCAAATTTTTCTTTAGACATCGATTGTCCCTCTAAGACACGGATAAATCGGTGATATCACCACATCAACCAGGCAATATACCTGAGCTGTTGAATGCTTTTAAAAGTAAACAGAGAGAAACGGGAAGGAGAAGTGAAGTGGTGCTGATACCCAGAGTCGAACTGGGGACCTCACCCTTACCAAGGGTGCGCTCTACCAACTGAGCCATATCAGCACGTCTGGAGCGGGCAGCGGGAATCGAACCCGCATCATCAGCTTGGAAGGCTGAGGTAATAGCCATTATACGATGCCCGCATCCTGAAACTCGGCTACCCAGTTCTTTCTGCAACAAAAAAGAGATTTCTCTCTTTTCTGTTCGAGCTGATTAATTTTTTAATCAACTCAGGCGGCGATAACGCTGCCAGAAAGTGGTGGTGGGGGAAGGATTCGAACCTTCGAAGTCTGTGACGGCAGATTTACAGTCTGCTCCCTTTGGCCGCTCGGGAACCCCACCGGACTTGATGGTGCCGACTACCGGAATCGAACTGGTGACCTACTGATTACAAGTCAGTTGCTCTACCTACTGAGCTAAGTCGGCATCAAGTAGCGCGCATTTTATGGAGACATGCGCACTCATGCAACTAAAAAATTGCATAAAATGTTCTATCGCTCACATTTTGCACTATACGACCGATAAATAATCTATTTCCTCTTTGGATTGGACAAATTTCCAACGTCAGGTGCCTCCTCTGGGAGGAATTTTGCTCCGGCAGGTACGCTTTGATAGAGAGAAAGCACATCTTTATACATCTGGAATACCCGTCACATTGCATTTCAGAGGATGATTTTTTCTTATTATTCCCCCCCATCTGGTGTTACCCTCCTGCCCATTGTCCAAATTAACTGAAATGTGCGTGCCATTGCGTACCGGGATGATTTCGTTTTTTACCGCAGACCTGATATAGCAATGACAGCCAGACCATGCGTATGAGTATAAAAGAGCAAGCGTTAACGTCGCCTTACCTACAGTTTGATCGCAACCAGTGGGCTGCGCTTCGTGATTCCGTGCCGATGACCCTGACCGAGGAAGAGATTGCTCGTCTTAAAGGCATTAACGAAGACTTATCGCTGGAAGAAGTTGCCGAGATTTATTTGCCTCTCTCGCGTTTGCTAAACTTTTACATCAGTTCGAACCTGCGACGTCAGGCCGTGCTGGAGCAATTTTTAGGCACGAATGGCGAGCGTATTCCTTATATTATTAGCATTGCTGGCAGCGTCGCCGTCGGTAAAAGTACGACTGCGCGTGTTTTGCAGGCTTTGCTCAGTCGCTGGCCCGAGCATCGCAAGGTTGAGTTGATTACTACCGATGGCTTTCTCCACCCTAACCAGGTATTGAAAGATCGTGGACTGATGAAGAAGAAAGGCTTCCCCCAGTCCTATGATATGCATCGCTTGGTTAAATTCGTTTCCGATCTGAAATCAGGCGTACCTAACGTCACGGCACCGGTCTATTCCCATCTCATCTATGATGTGATCCCTGATGGTGACAAAACCGTTGCCCAGCCCGACATATTAATACTCGAAGGGCTAAATGTATTACAGAGCGGGATGGACTATCCTCACGATCCGCATCATGTATTTGTTTCTGACTTTGTCGACTTTTCTATTTATGTTGATGCGCCAGAAGAATTACTCCAGACGTGGTATATCAACCGTTTCCTGAAATTCCGTGAAGGGGCGTTTACCAACCCGGACTCTTATTTCCATAACTATGCAAAATTATCAGAAGATGAGGCTATCAACACCGCCACATCGTTATGGAAAGAGATTAACTGGCTGAATTTAAAACAAAATATATTACCAACGCGTGAGCGAGCAAGCTTAATCATGACGAAAAGTGCCAATCATGCCGTTGAGCAAGTCAGGTTGAGAAAATAAATAAAAAAGGGGAGCAACACCTCCCCTTCTTATTACTCAGCGCTTCTTAGCGATATTTCTCCACCCATCCAGGGTTTGATCTCGCCATTTTGTTCAAGCAATAATGCACCTTGCGCGTCTATTCCACGAGAGATGCCAAATATTTCTTTATCGCCAATAATAAGTTTGACCGGGCGGTCGATAAAGTTATCCAGTCTCTTCCAGCGAGACAGATACGGTGCTAAACCTTCGTGCTCAAAGAGCACTAACGCAGCACGCAACTCACGTATCAGTCGGGCGGCAAGGGTATTGCGATCAATGTTAATGCCCGCTTCCTGCAAGTTAATCCAGCCTTGATTCACCACATTTTCTTCAACCCGGCGCATGGACATATTAATACCCGCACCGATAACAATCTGCGCGGCATCCCCTGTCTTACCGGTCAGTTCAACCAGGATCCCTGCCAGCTTACGGTCGAGCAAATAGAGGTCGTTGGGCCATTTTACACGTACCTTCTCTGCGCCCAGATCGCGTAAAACCTCAGCCATGACGATACCAATAACCAGACTCAGGCCAATCGCGGCAGCCGGTCCTTGTTCCAGCCGCCAGAACATTGAAAGGTACAGGTTGGCACCAAACGGTGAAAACCATTTGCGACCACGGCGGCCGCGCCCGGCTTGCTGATATTCAGCGACACAGGCATCCCCTGACTCCAGTTGACCTATTCGGTCCATCAGGTACTGATTGGTTGAGTCGATAACCGGCAGGACTGTGATATTTCCACCATCCAGTTGAGAATGAATAAGTGAGGCATCTAATAGTTGGATAGGCTCCGGTAAGCTGTATCCTTTACCTGGAACAGTAAAGACATCAACCCCCCAGTCGCGTAACGTCTGGACATGCTTATTGATTGCAGCACGGCTCATTCCCAACTTTTCACCGAGCTGCTCACCGGAATGAAATTCGCCATCAGCGAGTAATGAAATAAGCGTCAGAGGGACGGTATTATCCTTCATGCAATGATCTCCACAGCATTCATTTCACCCTGCGGGCCAATAAACCGGACCTCTGGTTCGAGCCAGACATTAAATTTCTCACCGACTTTTTGACGTACATGATGTGCAAGTTGCACCACATCCTGACTCGTCGCATTGTCTGCATTGATCAGCACCAGTGCCTGCTGTTGATGTACCGCTGCGCCACCAATGCGCTTACCTTTTAGCTGACACTGGTCGATAAGCCAGCCGGCTGCCAGTTTCACAGAACCATCAGCCTGCGGGTAATGAGGTGCTGTTGGGAATTTTGCCAGGAGCTCCTGCGCAATCTCTGCGCTGACAACCGGGTTTTTAAAGAAGCTTCCTGCATTACCGTTTACTTTCGGATCGGGCAGTTTTGTCGTGCGCATATGGCAGACAGAATCAAAAACCTGCTGAGGCGTCACCGTTGTAGGATCCAGGCGCGTCAGATCGCCATAGGTCAGTACCGGATGCCACTGTTTAGACAAGCGTAAACCAACAGCAATAATTGCGAAGCGATCCTGGTATTCATGTTTGAAGATGCTGTCACGATAACCAAAACGACATTCTGCTGCACCAACGCGCAGATGTTTGCCAGTCGACAGCTCAACGCAGTCTACGTATTCGCAGACGCGCTGTAGCTCTACGCCATAGGCACCAATATTCTGGATTGGCGATGAACCCACGCAGCCTGGGATAAGCGCCAGATTTTCCAGCCCAGGCATGCCAAGCTGCAACGTATGCTGGACCAGATGATGCCAGTTTTCACCCGCACCTACGTGCAAATGCCACGCATCAGGTTGTTCTGTAATCTCAATACCCTTAATACGATTGACGATCACCGTACCCTGGAAGGTATCAAGAAACAGGACGTTACTCCCTTCGCCCAGGATCAGTACAGGATGATGCGATGCATTGGCTGATTGCCAGGCATTCAGTAATTGTTGTTCATTATCGGCGCAGACAAGTTCATTCGTTTGCTGATCGATACCGAAGGTGTTCCAGGCTTTAAGGGAGTGATTCATAGACGCTTTCCTGATGCAAAATCGCGCCTAGTTTACCGCATATACCGCAGGATGGCTTGTGTTATGGAGGCTCAGGATATTGCTTTGCACCCGATGGTGCGGTGTTGTGATGTGCCTGATGCGCTGCGCTTATCAGGCCTACAAAATACATTCAGCCCGGCCCCTGTAGGCCGGATAAGGCGGCACGCCGCATCCGGCGGTTTTCACCCCGCACAGACGCAAAAAAGCCCATCCGTCAGGATGGGCTTCTTCACTAAATTAATGCCTGGCAGTTTATGGCGGGCGTCCTGCCCGCCACCCTCCGGGCCGTTGCTGCGCAACGTTCAAATCCGCTCC